>CAVQCR010000013.1:0-112685 GCA_963711055.1 uncultured Actinomycetota bacterium
CATCCCGGAGGAGTACGGCGGCGCTGGCGCGGACGCGATTGCCACTGTCATCGTCATCGAGGAAGTGGCCAGGGTCTGTGCGTCATCCTCGCTCATCCCCGCGGTGAACAAGCTCGGTACTGTGCCGTTGCTGCTGTCGGGGTCGGAGGAGGTCAAGCAGAAGTTCCTGCCACCGGTCGCCAGCGGCTCGGCGATGTTCTCTTATGCGCTGTCGGAGCCCGAGGCCGGATCGGACGCGGCGGCGATGAAGACGCGCGCGGTGAAGGACGGCGACAGCTACGTGCTGAACGGCACCAAGCGCTGGATCACCAATGCTGGCGTCTCGAAGTACTACACGGTCATGGCGGTCACCGGGCCGTCCGCCGGAGCCAACGGCATCTCGGCGTTCGTGGTCGACAAGGACGACGAGGGTTTCTCGTTCGGCGCGCCCGAGCACAAGCTCGGCATCAAAGGCTCGCCGACGCGCGAATTGTACTTCGACAACTGCCGGATCCCGGCCGACCGGCTGATCGGCGCCGAGGGCAGCGGGTTCCGGACCGCGCTGGCGACGCTGGACCATACCCGGATCACGATCGCCGCTCAGGCGCTCGGCATCGCCCAGGGCGCGCTCGACTACGCGGCCGGGTACGTGCAGGAGCGCAAGCAGTTCGGCAAGGCGATCGCCGAGTTCCAGGGCATCCAGTTCATGCTGGCCGACATGGCGATGAAGGTCGAGGCGGCCCGGCAGCTGACCTACGCCGCCGCGGGCAGCTCGGAGCGGGCGATGCACGGGGACCGCGTGCCCGACCTGACGTTCATCTCCTCCGCCTGCAAATGCTTCGCCTCGGACGTGGCCATGGAGGTCACCACCGATGCCGTCCAGCTGCTCGGCGGCTACGGGTACGTCAGCGACTACCCGGTGGAGCGGATGATGCGCGACGCCAAGATCACCCAGATCTACGAGGGCACCAACCAGATCCAGCGCATAGTGATGGCCCGCCAGCTGCTGAAGTAGCGCGGCGGTCGGCGTTTCCGCTGGTCAGCGGCCGATCTCCCGGCGGCGCCTGCGGCCATGCGGGCGGCGTGCAGGCGGGCCTGCGCGGCCGCGACCCGGCGCTATGCCCGTTGTTCCCGGTTGGTTCCCGTCGTTTCCGAACGCGTGCTGGATCCGTGCTGACCCCTGGGCGATCATGGTGTGCATATCTTGGCGCGGTGGCCGCGTCCGTGGTTGTCGTTGCCGCAACTTGTGCACGACGGCACTGCGTTCACCTGGGCGGCGGAGCCCGACGTGGTGTCGCTAGATCCGCCGTACGGAGACACCTGGAGGGGACAGACACTCCTGATAGCGAGCGGTCTGTAAAACCGTCGGCTCAGCCAATGCCACCGGCACGCCTTTGCGTGGACGGCGACGGCGGAATAGGAACGATGATCGGCTGCCGATAGATCGGGCTGAGCTGAGCGCATAATGGCGCTGTTATGGGCAACTGGTACCCGTCCCTTTCCCGTAGTGATGACGCCAGTGTGTCCGCGCTTGGCGCCGACAGGCAGGGGTTCGCCCGGTGGGAGGGTTCAGGGGAACGTGATGGTCGGGGCATACCGGGCCGCAGGTGCTCGTAGATGGTCGTGGGCTACCACGTCGTCGAAATCGCCGCCGGCAGCGTCTTCGAGCGCGGATCGGCAGTTATGGGCGGCGGTCGGCGCTGACGATCAGCTTTGGGTAGTGCGGGTATACCGCCGGACGGGGATCTCAGTCGATCGGCTCGCGATGCACCCACTCGACGAGGTTGTCGGACGCGAGCGCCCGCACGCGCGCGGCGTACCGGGCGAGGTCGGCGTCGTCGAGGAGGTCGCGCCACTGGCCG
Source organism: uncultured Actinomycetota bacterium (assembly GCA_963711055.1). GTDB lineage: Bacteria > Actinomycetota > Actinomycetes > Streptosporangiales > Streptosporangiaceae > JAJYUU01. The sequence continues at coordinate 1,842 of CAVQCR010000013.1, forward strand.
CTCGTGCCGCGGCTGAAGAACGCGGCGGGATCGATCCAGTGCTCCGGACCGCCGCCGGGGACGGTCGTGCCGGCCCTGCTGCGCATCGACTCGAACGTCGCCGCCTGGACCAGGCGGGGCCATCGGTGCTCGTCGACGTCGATGCCGAGGCGCGCGGCCATCTGCCGCATCTGCCCCTCCAGGTCGGCCTTTAGGTCGTCGTAGTGCAAATACACGACGTCGAGATCGCCGGCGGCGTCCCGGAACGTCTGCAGGTGCTCTACAGTGCGCCGCAGCGACGACCCGACCTGCGTCGACGGCGTCTCGTCGTCGACCCACTGCCAGAAGCGGTCCCGCTCGCCGTCGGGGCGCGGCCGCGGTGGCCGCAATGGTCCGAGCTCGATACCGTCGATCGCGGCCGCCCGTTCGCGTTGGCTGAGGAACGCGCCGATGTCGGTGTTGCCGATATGGCGGTCCATCGACAGCCCCACGTCGCGCGGGTCCCGCCCGACGCAGATGTAGGTGACCGCCGGATCGCTGGGTATCCCGTCGAGCGGCGTGTGGGTCTTGATGAACCGGCGGTGCGTCTGGGCTTCCAGGTCCGCGAACACGTCGGTGCGGGCACGAGTCACCATGTCGATCCACGGCGAGAGCGTGTCCAACGGGAGCGGGAGCTCCGGTTCCTGCAGTATGAGCAGGGCGCAGATCATCTGCGTCCACGTCGTCCCGCACTTTGGCGGGGTGCTGATGATGATGTCGCCGGGGCGGGGCTCGAAGCCGTCCCAGCGGTTGCTGTCGTACATACTCGCCTCATAGCGGCGCACGGCCGTCATCCTTGCAGCGGATCCGATCCCGTGAGGCCCAGATGATTCATCGCACGACATTCTGCCGAGGGCTCAAGACTGAGGTTCCGAAGGGCGTCGCGCAACAGTACGCAGCGCAGCACCCGCCCATAATGTCCGATCTCGAACACTCCGCGAGGGCATCATGAAGGCCAGAGGATGAGCGCCGAACGACGGTTAAGGCGTCGCAGCAGCGCACGCAGCAATCACGTTCTGTGACCGACATGGGCATCTCCGGGCAGTTTCTCGTGGCCGCCAGCGGGCAGATTTCGATGGCCGTCAACAGCACACCACGTTGGCTCCCCCCAGGGCCACTCGGATAGCTCGCGCCTAGGCCGAACTGAGACACTGCAGGCTCAGTGACCCACCCTGAGCCTACCGATCGCCTCACCGGGCATACCCGCCATCCACCTTGGCCTGCACGTCTCATGAGACATGCGAATTCTGGAGAAAAGCGGCTGATGGTGCGGATGACTCTTGAGGAAGTCACCGAGCCACTTGTCGAGTTCGGGGTCCTCGACCTCTGGAACGAAGGTAGAAGGCGCCGACCGCACCGGCCGCGGGCCGACGGTCGCGCCTTCGAGCGCGCGATGGATGGCGGCCAGGAGCACAGGCGCCTGCGAGCACTGCTGCTCGTCGTCGTCGGCCCATTGGCCCTCGATGAACGGCCAGACGCTGACCGGCCGACCATCAACCAGACCAACCGTCTCGCCTCGGGTGTTGACACGAGGCGCGATCGCTTCGCGGACCGACGCGGCGGCCGCGGTCGCCACCGCATGACACCACTCGAGTTCTGCCAGCTGTCGCCACGCCGGCCCGATCCGGATGACGACGTCGCCGACGCGGAATGCCGCCGACTCCTCACCTCCGTAAAGACGAACAGCGGGACCGTTCAGGTTCGTCGACCAATCACGCTCGACGGCCTCACGCACATTCGATGTCAGCGGCGTGTCCACGAACGGCACCGGGACATGTTGGACCACGCAACGCGGTGGAGTCGGAGCTCAGCCGAGAACTCCAGTCCCCGAGCGCGGCCGCCGGACTACGACGAGAGTTCAGCCCGGCGCGACCACCAGGCCTCGGCGGCGGTCATTGCGCTCTCGGCCTCGTGGATGCCGTCGCCCACGAGCCCTGCGGTGGCAGCCCAGTGCAAGGGTACAAGGGCTAGAGCCCCGGGGAGCCAACGGTGCTCGTCGCGAGTCAGCGGTTCCGGAGCCGTGCCTTCGTAGGCGTCGAGCAGTCGTCGCGGCTCGAGCAATTCGCCGCCCTGTGCGACGTGGTGCAGGCTGCCCGCGATGTCGTACAGCCGCTCCCTGACCCTCGCAAAATCCAGGTCGAAGGTGGCCCATGAGCCGTCTGACAGTTCTCCCGCGTTGCCCAATTTGTAGTCCCCATGAATCGGAGTGCATGGCAGTTCGACCTCCTTCCGGAGCTTGGAGAGCTCGCCAGTCAGTTGGCGCATCCGATGCACGACCGGCTCGCTGCGGGGTCCGAGCCTGCGGCGTGTGAAGCCGACCGAGTAACGCAGTTGGCCGAAGGTTCTGTGGTCGTCGAGGGGTTCGGGCGGGCTGGGCTCCCAGACTGCTTTGAGCGCAGTGTGAAGGCGTCCGAGCTCCTCGAATAGGCGGACGTAGGAGTCCTCGTCCGCCCGTGGCTGGACGTGATCGATGAACTCCTCAATCTCAGCCCAACGATCAGCGACCCTCAGGAGGTCGCAGCCGGAAATCCGAATCGGCCGAGCGACGCGGACTTGCGTCCGCTGGAGCCGCTCCCGCAGGCGCCGCAGTCCCGCTACCCGGCCGCGGCGGACCCAGGGCCTATGAACCCGGAGGACAACCGGCGGCTCAGCGTCTATCCGCACGTTGAGGTTGAACCCACCGCCAATGTCTGCCCATCCGGCCCCTCGCGCGACGCGGGCGATCAGGGCCGAGACGGCCGGGTCATCTGGGCTGGCTCTAGGTCCGAACCAGCGCGGCAAGGGAGGGGGAGAGGTCGAAGCTTCGATTCCGGTCATGGCAATGGCCCACCAGCGCACCCGAGGAAGGGTCCGCCGGCGAGCACGGCGCAATCTTGCCGCGACGCTATGACGACCGGCAACCCCGCAGCCCTTTCCGCTCGCCTGATCACCATCGTGGAGACGAGTGGCTGGTCGGTCGAGCCACTGGGCACTAGCTTTGCTGCCTGTCCGCAGCAGCGGTGACTTCGACGGCGCCGATAGCGCCGTCTCGGTAGGTGATCGTGAGGTCGTACATGCCGGCCTCGGAGTTGTCGTCGTGCTGGTCGACCGCGCAGCCCGGGAGTGCCGCGCGCAGGCAGTCCCGTGCCCAAGCTTCCTCGTCAGGCAGGCCCACCATGGTTGCCTGCTTCTGGTGATGCTCCGTCTGCCGCAGCGGCGGGCATCTCGCCTTCCAGGAACTTGTTCCAGTCCGGGCCGCCATAGTCCCGGATCCACGTGAGCAACTCCGGCTTGTCAGGATGTTGGCTCAGAAACTGGAGCAATTTACCCCGCTTCGCGAAGCAGGCTGAGGGTCTTGATCGCGGTCAGCACGGAAGCTCCCGTTGGTCGGACCAGCGGGTAAAGGTCGCGTCGAGGGAGTCGATGAGGCGGGTGAAGGTGTCGTCCACCGACTGCGGCAGGCCGAACCCGCCGGCCGCTTCCAGGGAGGTGAACCCGTGCAGGACGACCCGCAGCACGCGGATCGCGTCGATGGCGTCTTTTCCGCTGATCTGGTAGCCGTCGAGCACGGCGAGCAGGACAGCGGCGGCGGCCTCGCCCGCGGCGAGGTGTTCACTGTCGGCGGGGTCGGGGGCCCGGATGCTGGCTTCGGTTCGGCCGGGGTGCACGGCTGCGTAGGTTCGGTACGCCGCGGCGATGGCGTGCAGGGCGTCGCGGCCGGACCGCCCGACGGCGGCCCCGGCCATCGCCGCTGTCAGTTCCCGCACGCCGAGGACCGCCAGGTCGCGTCTGAGGCCGTCGAGGCTGTCGATGTGCTTGTACAAGCCCGGGAGCGAGATGCCGAGGCGCCTGGCGACGGCGGCCAGGGTGAGGCGGTCCAGGCCTGCCTCGTCGGCAACCGCCGCGGCCTCGGCGACAACCCGCTGGCGGCTCAGGCCGATGCGCGGCATTGGCTGTCCCTCCGAGCCTGGGCTGCGGCGCCGCGCCCGCCCGGAAGCGGCGCCTGCCCGCCGGCCACTACCGGCCCCGCTGACCGAGCACGATTCCCGCCCCGGTCACCCAGGCCAGCAGCAACGGCAGTGACAGCCATGCGGCCAGAGCGAGGGCGGGGTTCAGCAGCGCGTACCCGACGCCGGACGCGGTGATCGCGGCGGCGAGCGCCACCCCGGTCCATTGCAGCCAGCCGGGCAGCAGACCGGTCCGCCTTGCCATGACAGTGCCTGCGGCGGCCATGGCGGCCAGCACCAGCATCTTCACCCCGTCGAGCCGGTTGAGCGCCTCGGTCACCGCCGCCGCGGTGCCAGCGTGCCCGGCGGGCACCACCGAGATGGTCAGGTACAGGCCCAGCGCGCACTGCACCAGCGCGATCGCCGCCGCGGCGGCGCCAGCGCCGATGGTCAGCCGGGACACCCGGCCCGCGCGTGCGCGCAGGCCGCGCCCCAGGGCGATCGCCACCACGGCCAGGGCCAGCGACGCAGTGCCCTCGGTGAGCACAAACTGCGCGGCCGCGGCCACCTGGCGCCCGGCATCACCGGCCAGCACCTGCGCGCCGGTGGATCGGACGTCGGTCGAGGACGGCGCGACGGCCAGGCCCGCCAGCCACGACGCGGTGTAGGCGAGGCCGGCTACCGCCGGCACGCTCTGCAGACCCCGGCGCCGGGGCGTGCGGGCAGCCCGCACGGGCGTAGGGGCAACTGTCGGCGGTGTCATCAAGGGCTCCCTGATCGTTGGTTAGTTGAGATAACTCATAGGTTATCTACATTAACCAAGCTCGTCAAACCCGCATCCCGTGGTACCTGGCCCGCGGTGCCCAGCCCAGCGCGGGCCGGGACTTTTCCAAGGCCGTGCTATGCCGCCACTGCGGGACCACGGCCGGCTCAGCTACCCAGTCCGGGATCTCGGCATCCGATGACGGCCAGCGCACATTCATGCCCACAGCCGGTACCTCAGCACCCGGATCGCCCGGCAGTTGGCCGCCTGTCCCCAGCGGCGGACTGCGTGGTGCCCGTCGACCCGGGCACCACGCCCAGGCGGCCAGCCCCGGCATGTGGTCTGCCTTCTCGTTGCCGCGGAAGGCACCGCGCGTCTGAGCCTGCATGATCGCGCTCTCGCTGCTGGTCGCCTGGTGGCGATGCTGAGCGGCTAGGAGCGGCCGGCTGCCTTCGCCCGGCTCACCGCCTCGGCCACATCTCCCCTCCACGGTTCGCCGTGGCCAGGGAGCAGCAGGTCAGCGTCGATTCCCGGCAGCGCATCGAGCGAAGCGAGTGCCAGCGGAGTGTCCTCATTCAGGCCCGACGGCATGATCTGGGGCCCGATCCGGCCCGTCAGCGGGTTCCTGGTCGCCAGGACATCGCCGGTCAGCAGCACGCGGCGATCCGGCAGCAGCAGGGCCGCGCTACCGGGCGTATGGCCGGGCGCGTGCACGACCCGCGGGTTTCCCGGCGCGTCAATGGTCTGGCCGTCGGCGAAGGCCGACACCTCGCTGACCGGGACCATCCTGGTTGCTCCCCGGCGGGCCAGCGAAAACAAAGTCCGGTAGAACTCGGCCCTGAGCAGGTAGGACATGACTCCGCCGTCCGTCTTCCCGCTGGCCTTGCCGGTCCTGGCCGCCTCCGCGTCAGCCTGGTGGATCCACACCCGCGCCCGCGCCTGGGCTCGTGTCCGTTCAGCGATCCCGATATGGTCGGGATGCGCGTGGGTGAGCAGCACCGCCTCCACATCGGCAAGCTGACCGCCGAGCGAAGTCAGCGAGCGCTGGAAGAAATGCCAGTCACCCGGCGTGCCGGCGTCAACCAAGGTGAACTTGCCGGACTGCCCGATCAGATAGAAGTTCGTTACACCCTGCGTCAGACGGTGAACGCCTTCGGCGACCTCCACTGGACTGCCTCCCTCGACGGCAGACGGAGCCGGACTGGATGCCCGGGCACCATGACCATGACACGCCGGCGAAGGCTGGGGCCCGGTCGCCCATCCGCGTGCGGATGCGTTCGGCGATCGCATCAAGCAGGGGCTGCCCGTATGGAGGCGCCCGAAGCGGACAGACACTCTTGATAATGAGCGGTCTGCTAAACCCGTCGGCTCAGCGTACGTTGGTTCGAACCTAACAATACCTGCCACTACCAGCGGAGACGGCTCGTGACCTGGCTATTCTCGGGCTCACGGGCGGAGCTGTTCGCGGTGGGAGACGTGCATCTGAGTCCCGCTGAGTCCGGTTCTCTACAGCTGTCCACGGACATATAGGGCACGGCGTCGGCGATCACGAACCCGGCATGGGCGGCTGGCATGGCTGGGATCCGGCACAGCTTGAGCGGTGTGCTCAGGTTCGAATCCTTAGCGCGGCTAGCGGGGCTCCTAGCGGGGCTCCACGCAAAGCGTCCCGCCGGTAACGCGCGTCCTGCAGCGGGCCAGCTTGTGATTGAAGGCAGATTCCAAGTCCCAGTCCGGCGAAGCTAGCGTGATCGTCCCGGGCGTAGGCCAGGAACGCGGCCCGCGGCACTGTAGAGTATCTCTGTTCTATATGAGATACATCATGAGCCTGGCGAGGTGCCGGTCTCGACCGTCTGTGCCGCTGTTGACGGCGTCTCGGGCAAGTGACCAGCTAGGACGCGAATGCTGCTCAGTATCGAACCTGACGGCTCTGTGCCGATCTATCAGCAGATCCGGGACCGGATCGTCGAGGCGATCGCCACGGGTGAGGCACCCACGGGCTCTGGGCTGCCTGCCACCCGGCAGCTGGCGGTTGATCTGGGCATCAACTTCCACACGGTCAACAAGGGCTATGACCTGCTGCGCCAGGAGGGCCTGTTGCGGATCGGCCGGAAGGCCGGCGCGGTGGTACAGCGCGACGCGACCAGCAGCCCGCCGAGGCCTGGCTGGCAAGAGGACTGGGCGAGTCGCCTGCGGACCTTGCTGGCCGAGGCCACTGCGCAGGGACTGGCGGCGGAGGAGATCATCGGGCGCTGCCAGGACATCGTCGCCGGGTTCGTGCCGGTCACCTACGGCGGCCCGGCGGTCGGAGAGGCGTCGTGAGCGCGGCTGTGCTGGTCGGGGACGTCGTGGTGCTGCTGTTCGGGGTGTTCATGTGTGTCGGGCCGCTGGTGACCCGGCCGAGCTTGCAGTTCGGTGTTCGCGTCCCGTCGGGGTATGCCGGGGCCGTGGTGATCCGCCGAGAGCGGCGCGCCTATCCAGTGGCGCAGCGTCCTGATCGCGATCGGCGCCCTGGCCGCCCTGATCGCCTTGGGCGGCCATACGTCGCGTTGGCCCAGCCGGCTCGTTCTTATCATCGAGGTCGCCGCCGACCTGGGCTGCTTCAGGCGGGCGCATCAGCAGATCGCGAAGGTCAAGTCGGCGGAGGGCTGGTTTGCCGGGCGTCGGCAGATGGTGGTAGCCGACACCAGCTGGCGTAGCGAGCCCGAGGCGTTCCCGGCCCGCTGGCTTCTTCCGGCCGTGGCGGTGATCGCCGCGACCCTGATCGTCGGTGTCTTGCGCTACCCGCATCTGCCCGCCTATCTGACCCTGAGCGACCACCGGGTGGCAACCTCGCCGGCGAGCGCGTTCGCGGTGGTCGTCGGTCAGTTGTACGCGACCGGGTTGTGGACGGGGCTGCTCGTGCTCGTGTACCGGTCGCGACCCGATCTGGACACGGCCGACCCGGCGGCGAGCCTGCGCAGCTACCGCAAGGCTCTCGGCGCGTTCGGGCGGGCCGGACTGATCCTCCTCGCTTGTGTCGACGCCAGCGTCCTGCTGTTCGCGTTGCAACTTTGGCAGGTGCTTCACCTCTCCGGCGGCGCGAACCTGCTCGCGGCGCTGCCCGTGGTGGCCGGCCTGGTCGGATTCCTCGTCACTGTGGTGGGCGCCGGGAGGGCACGGGCCCGAACCGTCGCTGGAGCGCAGGCGACCGACCGGGATGACGACCAGTACTGGAAGGGCGGCATCGTCTATGTCAACCTCGACGATCCTGCCGTGCTGGTGGGGGCCAGGGTCGCTTTCGGGTGGACCGTCAACCTTGGCAATCCGATCGCGTGGCTGCTCGTCGCCGGGTTTCTCGCGCTGCCAGCCGGCTTGGTGATCGTCAAGGTCGCCACCGGCATCTGACGGCCGTCCAGGGGGACGCTCGTCGTCCAGTCTGGGGTGGTGGGTGGAAGCTCTGAGCAGCACAATCCGCTGGCATCTGCCGTGATCTCTGCTAGTGTTGTTCTACAACATATAGATCAAAGATGGGTGATCGTGGCCGACTCAAGTTCAGTCCAGGGCCCAGGCTGTTGAACCGAGGTCCGCAAAGCATGGAGCAAGTCGAAGTGCCGCTCGCCCATGCTCCGGGGCGCGCCAGTTCAGCTCCGTCGGGCGGTCCGAGTGCTCAGTCGGCGGTGGCGGTCGAGCACCTGACCAAGCATTTCGGGGACAGGGTGGCCTTCGAGGACGTGTCGTTCCGGGTCGGCTACGGAGAAGTGTTCGGCTTCCTCGGGCCGAACGGGGCAGGGAAGAGCACGACGGTGCGGACGCTCGGCACGCTGCTCGCGCCGACCTCGGGCGCAGCGACGGTGGCCGGCATCGAGTTGCGTCCCGAGAACGGCCCGGCGATTCGCTCCCGGATCTCGGTCATGCCGGAGTCTCCCGGTCTCTACCTCCGCCTCACGGCAGCCGAGAACCTCGAATGCTTCGCCCGGCTCTACCGGCTGTCCGACCCGCATGAGCGCGTCGACCGGGCACTGCAGGCGGTCAACCTGACCGAGAGGGCCAGCGATCTGTGCCGCTCGCTCTCCAAGGGCCTCCGGCAGCGGGTGGCGCTGGCCAGGGCGCTGCTCAGCGACCCGGCCGTGCTCTTCCTGGGCGAGCCGACCTCCGGGCTCGACCCGGTCGCTACCAGAGAGGTCCACGACCTCATCGCAGCGCTCAGGGACCGCGGCGTGACCATCTTCTTGACCACCCACCGCCTCGAGGAGGCCGAGCGGCTCTGTGACCGCGTCGCCATCCTCAACACGACGATCCGCCTGGTGGGCCGTCCCGACGAGCTGCGCGCCCAGCTGTTCAACACAAGCATCGAGATCCGGCTGCGCGCCGATCTCGCCGACCCCGCCTCCTTGTTCACCGGTGCTCTCGGGGTCGAGAGCTGGGAGACACAAGCCTCCGGCTCCTACCTGCTGACCGTGTCGGATCCCGACGCTGCCGCGCCCGGGGTCGCCCGGGCCCTCGTGCACGCCGGCGCGGACATCCTCGCGATCACCGAGTCCCGCCACTCCCTCGAAGACGTCTACCTGCAGCTCGTCGACGAGGACGTGGAGGCGAAGAAACGATGAGCTTCAGCTGGGCCAGGGCCGGGGCGATCCTGCAGAAGGAGCTGCGCGACTACCGGCGCAACCGGTACGTCATCTACACCATGGCGTTCCTGCCGCTCATCTTCCTGGCGATCCCCATCGTCGAGCTCTTCGCGGTCCACGTCGCGGCGGCGAGCGCCAAGTTCGATGCCCGCATCGGGCTCTCCCTGCTCTACATGCTGATCGAGCCGGCCATCATCCCCTCCGTCCTGTCCGCCTACTCCGTAGTCGGAGAACGCGAGCAGGGCACGCTTGAACCAGTCCTCACCACCCCCATCCGGCGTGAGGAGTTCCTCGTCGGCAAGGCCCTGGCCGCGTTCCTCCCCGCCCTCCTTGTCGCGTACGTCATCTTCGGGGTCTTCCTCGGGGCCATCGCCCTGTTCGCCCACCCCGCCATCGCCTCCGCGGTCTTCGAACGCGACCACCTCCTCATCCAGTTCCTGTTCACCCCGCTCGTCGCCGGCTGGTCGGTCTGGGCCGGCATCGCCATCTCCACCCGGGTCAGCGACGTCCGCGCCGCCCAGCAACTCGCCACCGCCGCCAGCCTGCCGCCCCTCGGCATCGTGGCCCTCATGCAGTTCAACGTCGTCACCCCCTCGCTCGGCCTCGCCCTCGGCCTCGCCGCAGCCCTCCTGGTGATCGACGGGCTGGCCTGGCGTGTCGTGGCCACCATGTTCAACCGCGAACGCCTCGTTACCGGTGGCCGGAGTTGACGCATCCAATGCTCGCAACAACGAAAACTGCCCCAACGGAGCTGCATGGAAAAGGAGGCGGACGGTGTCGGCAACCCTCAAGCTGATCCGAGAAGGGGTCGGCATGGAGCTTCGACGCGGAACGTTCGACGTCTTGGTCGACGGGAAGAGTGCCGTATCGATCGAACGGCACGATGCGGTCGAGGTGCCCATCGATCCCGGACGTCACACCATTCGGATTCGGGCTGGGAGATACTCAAGCCAAAATCACAGCTTTGAGGCATCAGATGACGAGACAATCACGTTCCGTCTTCGCGGCGCGATGATGTGGCCTCGCTACGTCGCATCCATCGTCAAGCCTGATCTGGCAATCGCGCTACGGCGCGAATAGTCCCGATGGTAGAAGGCAACGTTTTCGCCTCGGCTGCCTCGAAGGGCGCAGTTCGGCTCGAGTTTCGGCCATTGCAGATTTTCGGGTGCGACGTCCAGGTTCCACTGGCGCCTCGAAAGTATCGTGCAATTCAGACGACCCGACAGACCATCGACCACGACGTCGAACGTGCCATGACGGACCTCCACGCCGCTTGTTTTGCGCGCAGGACGTATTGCGAGCCTCAGGACCATGCCGACTTCACCGTGGCCGGGGACATCTGCGTCTGGCCCGATGCCGCCCTCATCACCCCCCTGATCACCATCCCGTGCGTGGCAGCGACCAGTAAAGTGGCGGGTTCCCGTCAACCGGACATCGACTCTACCGTGAGACCGCGCTATCACCGGCGGGCCTGGCCAAAGCCGCTGCCGGCCCTGCGCTTTCCGCCCGGGCGAAGGTCCCGGCACCGCGGGACCAAAGGCGCTGGTCCCTGGCCGGACGGCATGGCATTCCTAATACAGGCAATCTCACCCGGCTCTAGCCTGCTGCCGGCCAGGAGGCGTCATGGCAGCAGCGATGCCTGCCGCCCTCCGGACTGCCAGTGATATCCAGGAGCACAGAATTATGAGTCACGATGGTGAAAAATCCGATGTTGTCGCGGCAAGAAGGGGCGGAGCGACTATCCGACTGTGGCAGACCCCGAGTCGAGTTTGGCCCGCGTATCCGACCGTGGCTGTAATCCGGGCCGCATCCCGGCTCGGCCGGGCCCAGCGCCGGAGCCCTGCAGTCGGTGGTGTCAGCGTCTTCCTCGACGGCGCGAAGGTGGGCGCCATCTCGCCCAAGCAGATTAAGGTGTACCGGGTCTCACCTGGGGACCATTCCTTGAGTATTCACTTCCTCGGGGGCTTGCGGCGGTCGAGGAAACTCGATGTTCCTCTAGCCGAGGGCGAGGAGAAGCAGTTCGTCTGTTTGCTGAACGGGTGGGCGTGGCCCTCTATCCGGCCCGCCACTGCCAAGGATGTCGATGTAATGGAACGGTGGCAGTCTCCGGCTGTTGACGCCTCGGACTTGGCTGATGACGATTCGAGATCCGAGACGACCCCATGAGCAGCGAGTCCAGAACTGGGACCTGGCAATTGGTCACCTGAAACGAGCTCCCGGCCCCGAGAATCGGCCGTCACGGATCTTCAGGGTGTGAGGTTCAGGTGCGACTGCCGCCTCGAAAGAGTCGTGCACTCCAAACGATCCGACGCGTTCACCGTCGGCTATGACGTTGAACGTGTCACGGCGGACTTCGGGGAGGTCACGGGGCGGTTCCCTCGTTAACTCGGCGGTTGCCGACGTTGCACTCTGTTCTCTTTGACATTTGGGTTTGGTCCGCTGCTACGAGATGAAAGGCTCAGCTTCGACCACCAGTAATGAGGCGTTCGCGGTCGAACATCGCGGCCACTGCCCGCATCCGAGGACGTCGACGGCCAGGAGGGCGGTGGCGAGTGCGGGCGCCAGTGCGAGGGTCGGCGCGATCACGTTGAAGGACATCAGCGCGATGATGGCGAGCGGGGGAGGCTGGCCAGCGTGCCGAGCTGCTGGGCGGCGCGCACGTCGACCGAGCGGGGGGAGATGGCGATGCCTGCCCAGATCGACCAGCCGGCCAGGAGCGGCGTGAAGAGCAACTGGACGAGGAGGTGGGAGCCCTCGAACACGGCGGAGGCGGCATCTAGCAAACGGTGCTGTCTGCCGACGGGACGATCCGGATAGCTTCCGCTGGGCTGGCCGGCCGGTCACCCGGCCAGCCCGGGTTGCTCACTTCCGACGCGGCCCGACACTGGCCGGCCGGGGCAGCGGGCAAGCGGCGGGCAGCTCACCGGGTTCGATGCGGAGGCGGGGCAGGATCCGGTCGAGCCAGGCGGGCACCCACCAGTTGGCCCGCCCCAGGACGTGCATCACCGTCGGCGCCAGGACGGTCCGAATGAGGTAGGCGTCGACGAAGATGGCGGCGGCGAAGCCTAGGCCGATCTGCTGTATGGGCAGCTGGCCGCCGATGATGAACGACGCGAACACCAGGATCGGGATCAGCGAGGCGGCGGTGATGACCCGGCCGGTCTCGGCCTGGCCCCGGATCACCGCGCGTTTGCTGTCGCCGGTGAGCGTCCACTCTTCGTGCATGTGGCTGATGAGGAAGACCTCGTAGTCGGTGGACAGGCCGAAGAGGATGGCGAACATGATCGACGGGATCCAGTTTGTCATCGGCGCCGCCTGGCTGAATCCAGCACCGACTTGCCCCAGCCGAACTGGAACGCGGCGGTCATCACGCCCACCGCTACACCGAACGACAGCAGATTCATGACCGTTGCCACCAGCGGGATGAGCAGGCTACGGAACACGACCATGAGCAGCAGGAAGGCCACTCCGACGACAATGCCCACGAACAGGGGCAGGTTGGAGCTCAGGTCGTGGGTGTAGCCCTCGTTGGCTGCGGTGGTACCGCCGATGTGGATCTGAAGGGCGCTGCCGGCTTCGGCCCGGGGGATGCCGGCCGCAGCCGGTCGAGCAGGGTGGTGGTCGCGGCGTCTTGTGGTCCGGTGGTCGGGTACACCTCAGCGACCGCGGCCTTGCCGTTCGGGCTGAGTACCGGCGGCACGACCCCGGCCACGCCGTGCTCATACCGGGTCGAGGTGGTGAACGCCGCGAAGCGTGCGCGGTCGGCGGGGCTGTCGATCTGGCCGACTAGCACCAGGGGCCCGTTGAAACCGGGGCCGAACCCTGAACTGACCGTCGCGGCGAGCGCAGAACCAGCGTTCTGGATGTGGCCGTCAAGATGTAGGCCCCGCCAGTTTGCAGTTCGCCCGGTTTTGGAACGGTGTTTCTGCCTGCTCTCGGTGGCCGTCGAAGGTGATGGCGGAAGCGGCGGCCTGGCCTTGACGGGGTGACTTACTGGCGAGGCGGACTTGCCGCGGCTGAGTACAGAGATCGGCACGTCGTGGCGGTGATGACGCTGCGTTAGCTGCCGAATTCGTGGGAGCCGAAGGTCCAGATGTTCCCCTCTTGATCGCGGGCGCTGTACCCGCGCTGCGCGCCGTTGGGTGTGGAGTGTGGTTCATTCAGGACGTGACCGCCGCGGTCGACCGTTGTCCTATAGTGCGCGTCGGGATCGGAGACCCGTACGTAGGTCCAGGCATTGCCGACGTGACTACCGTGCAAGGCCTCCTGCTGATCCGTCTGAGCGACGGCCACCCCGCCGTTGCACTGGATCTCGGCGACGTCCTCGCTCAGCCAGACGATCCGCAGCTCGAACACCTCGGCCAGCTCGGCCATCGCGTTGTGCATGTCCGCGTAGGTCAGCAACGGGCAGATCATTGAGTTCCTCCTAGAGCGACCGGCGGCCCTGCTGGCCAGTGAGCCGCAGTTACCTAACGACCCGGTAGGTGATGTGCGTGACGTGCGGGTTCCCGGAGGCCTCGGTGACAAGGAGCTCGACCGGCTTGGTCAGATGATCGAAGAGCCGGATCCCGCGTCCTAGCACCACGGGCACGAGGTCGATGTGAATCGCATCGAGAAGCCCGAGTTGCAGGCACTGCTGGGTGACGCTGGGCGCGCCGACGACGACGTCCTTGTCGCCTGCGATCTCCCGCGCTACGTCAATGGCCCTAGGGACTCCCTCGGTGACGAACGTGAAGGGCGATCCCTCGCGGTCCGCCCATTCCTGGGGGACCCTGTGGGTCACGACGACCATCGGCACGTTCATGGGGTGCTTGCCGCCCCACGCGTGTGAAATGTCGAAGGTCCGCCGCGCGGTCACCAGCACGCCGGCGCCCGGCCGGCTTCCTCGATGAGCTCGGCGGCTTCACGCGTCATCCCGGTCGCATGGTCGCCGTCCATGACCTCGGCGTCGATGCCTCCGGACGAATACCACTTGAAGACGTGTTCTACCCCGTCATCGGGATCAGCGACGAAGCCGTCGAGTGACATCGAAAATCCGGCGATTACCTCGCTCATCTGATGGCCTCCTGTCTGTGCGAGTGGCTTGGCATTCCCGACCAGGCAGCACCTCTAAGCCGATATATATTCTCTATAGAGAATATATATGTGGAGGGATACTTTGTCTCGTGGATGACGTCATCTTCGCAGCGCTTGCCGAGCGCAACCGCCTGCGGATCGTCGAGCTGCTCAACCAGGCGCCACGATGGGTCGGTGGGATCGCCGCCGAGCTCGGGCTTCGCCAGCCCCAGGTGACCAAGCACCTGAAGACCCTGCAGCACGCGGGCCTGGTCACGATGCATCCGCTCGGCCAGCGCCGCATCTACGCGCTGCGACGGGAGCCCCTCCGGGAGCTGCGCCGATGGCTCGACGCGCTCGACACGGCGCAGCCGGCAGAACACGCGCTCCAGCGGTACGTCACCGCGATCGACAGCGAGCGCGCCCAGGCCGCGCTCGAACCCGGATGGGCCGTTGGCCGCCGGATCCGCCTGCAGCGGCAACTGCCAGCCCCGGCCAGTGACGTGTGGGCCTACTGGACGAGCGCGGCACTGGTACGCCAGTGGTGGAGCCCCGAGCACTTCGATGTCGCCGAATGTGACATCGACCCGGTGCCCGGCGGGCGGCTGGCGATCACCATGCGAGCAGCCGACGGCGGCCGCTATCCCAGCCGCGGGCACTTCCTCACCGTCAGCCCGCCTCAGCGGCTTCGCTTCGAGCTCTCCCACCTCGCAGCCGACGACACGCCCGTGTTCACCGCCATCCACGACCTGCATCTCACCGATCACGGACAGCGCACCCAGCTCAATCTCGCGATCCGCATCACCGCGGCCAGCGTGGCAGCACCCGCCGCCATAGCGGGCATCCATCTCGGCTGGGAGCAGCTGCTCAGCAAGCTCACCCGCACGCTCGCCCGCGGCACCCAGCATCAGTCCCCGCCCTGCAAACAGCAGCAGTCCCCGCCCGGCGGACCCTAAGCCCCAGAACGAGGGCAGGGCGAAGGTCACCTGGCAGGCCTTGGCGGCGACGTAGGTCGCGCGGCAGGGCAGCGACTGCGAAGGCCAGCAGGGATGCCATGTTGATGATCGCCCCTGAGCCGCGCGACGCGGCGGATGGTCGCATAGCCGGCGCCGTATGGCCAGAGCATGCTCCCGGCCGCACCGCCGGCGCCCGGACTCCCCGATCCGCGCGCCGATCCTGCCATCCGCTTCGTCACCACTGGATTGTCAGACGCGCTGGCGCGGGCGACGGCCGCGGCCGGGGACGCTAACGTGGTGATCTTCGGCGCCAACCTCGATCAGCAGTGCCTGACCCGCAGACGAGCTTGTCGAGGTCCTGGTGCATATTGCGCCCGTGCTTATCGGTTCGGGCATTTCCGCGTTCACTGCCGCCGTGTCCGGGGCGGCGGGCCTTCGATGTGCTGGAGCCATCCACGGCCGACCAGATGACGACGATACGCCTGGCGCCCGCCCAGGGCAGCCTGCCGGGGCGGGCGCGCCTAGGCCAAGCCCTTCCTTCGCCCGACCGCGCCGCGCCGCCGGTGGCGCTGTAGCAGGCGCTCATGACCGTCCCGTGGTCGCTGACGTCACTGAACGACGCCCAGTTCGGGCCCAACGCCATGCGCCACTTCGAGCAGTCCCTCGCCGCGCTGGTCGGGACCGGGCTCCCGGCAACGGCCACATTCGAGCTGATCGCCGTCGTCGACGACTACGTGTCCGGCAACGCCCTGCACGCCGTCGAGGCCCTGTCCCGCGCCAGGCTGGCCGAGGCCGACCCGGCTATGACCGCCGCCGCGGTTGCGCACGGCATCGCCCAGCTCCAGGCCGGGGACTTCCCCCAGCTCAGCGTGCTCTACGCCGAAGCCGCCAGCAACCCGGCCGCCGAGCCGCCGGCGCCGCCGATGACTGAATCAGCCCTCGCCGCCCAGTACGAGCGCGGCCTCGGTGAGCGCGGTCAGGGGTGATGGCGCGTCTCGATGCGGGTCGCCAAGTCGAAGGTGGTGGCGATCTCTTTCGCGTAGCTGTCGATGTCGAGTTCCGGATTGAGGGTCAGCCGGGACGGCACGGCGTCGATGACGGCTCGGATCGTTACTGCCATGACGCGGGGCTCGAAGTCGGGGCGGAACTGGCCGGCTTTCTGGAAGCCGGCGAGCAGGTGCTCAAGGGCGCGGACTGCGTCGTCCACGTCGCTGTCGCCGTAGAAGATGCGTCGGCCGTCGGGGGCGCGCGCGATTTCGACCATCGCGATCAGGTCCTTGCGGTGCTCGCTCATGTACGCGAGGTTCGATTCGATGTAGGCCCGCAGCATGGTCGGGCCGGTTGAGTGGGCGACGATGCGCGGACGCATGTAGGCAATGCCCTGCTGGACCACTTCGTGGACGACCTGCCTGATGAGGTCGTCCTTGCCGGCGAAGTGGTAGCTGATCAGGCCCCGGCTGATCCCCAGTCTGTCAGCGATGCGGGCGAAGGACGCTCCCGCATAGCCGAACTCGGCGATGGTGTCGATCGCGGCCGCCACGATCTGCGCCCGCCGGGCGGTCTCGATGAAGGTCCGGTTCTCGCCGCCGGCCGCGGCTCCTGGCTGCATGACCAACAAACTAGCAACATGCCCAGCCGGTCTGCTACCGTCCAGCTATGCGCGCCACGGAACTAGCGTCGTACGTCCGCGATGAGAGGCGGAGGTCGACGGGCGAGGCGCGACGAGACCCGCCGGGCACCCGGCCGACCAGCACATGACGAGGCGCCCGCTCGTACCGGAACGCCGCGCGTTCCGGCCGCCCCGCGAGATGCCCGTGACCCCGGAGCCGGCAACTCAAGTGACCAGTCGCGCTGAACCGATCACCGTTGCGCCGGCCCTGGACGGCTCGACGGGCGAGTCCGCTGTGGTGGTCGAGCACCTGACCAAGCGCTTCGGCGAGCGCGTCGCGGTCGATGACGTTTCGTTCGAAGTTGGCTATGGCGAGGTGTTCGGCTTCCTCGGTCCCAACGGGGCGGGGAAGACCACGACCGTGCGGACGCTCGGCACGCTGCTGGCGCCGACCTCGGGGTCCGCGACGGTGGCCGGCATCGGGTTGCGCCCCGAGAACGGACCGGTCATCCGGTCGCGGATCTCGATCATGCCCGAGTCGCCGGGTCTCTACCTGCGCCTCACGGTGATGGAGAACCTGCAGTGCTTCGCCGGGCTGTACGAGCTAGACGATATTCGCGGGCGGATCGACAGGACACTGCGGGCGGTCAACCTCGCCGACCGTGCCGACGATCAGTGCGGTGCGCTGTCGAAGGGGTTGCGTCAGCGGGTCGCGCTCGCGCGGGCGCTGCTCAGCGACCCGGCCGTGTTGTTCCTTGACGAGCCGACGTCTGGCCTTGATCCCGTGGCCACCCGCGAGGTCCACGAGCTGATCGGCTCCTTGCGCGAGCGGGGAGTGACGATCTTCCTCACCACCCACCGGCTGGAGGAAGCCGAACGGCTCTGCCACCGGGTGGCGATCCTGAGTACGACGTTGCGGCTGATCGGCCGGCCCGACGAGCTGCGCAGTCAACTGTTCAGCCGATCTCTGGACGTGCGAGTCCGCACGCCGCTGGAGGATCCGAACGCGGTGCTCGGCGGTCTGCCCGGGGTCGAACGATGGGAACAGGCGCCATCCGGCTACACGCTCGCCGTTTCCGACCCCGAGATCGCCGCCCCGCAGGTGGCACGGGCGCTGGTCGGCGCCGGCGCTGACATCCTCTCGCTCGCCGAGTCCCGCCACTCGCTGGAGGACGTCTACCTCGAGCTGATAGACGAGGACGTGGAGGCCAAGAGCCGATGAGCTTCAGCTGGACGCGCGTCCGGGCGATCGCCGTCAAGGAGCTACGGGACTATCGCCGCAACCGCTTCGTGATCGGCACGATGACGGTGCTGCCGCTGCTGTTCATCGCCTTGCCGATAATCCAGTTGTTCCTTGCCAATGCGGAGGCGGACACCGCCAACCTCAATAGGCGCATCGGACTCTCGCTCCTGTACATGCTGGTGATCCCGGCGTTCCTGCCCTCCACCCTGTCCGCCTACTCGGTGGTCGGAGAGCGCGAGCAGGGCACCCTGGAGCCTGTCCTGATCACCCCGATCCGCCGCGAGGAGTTCCTCATCGCCAAGGCGCTGGCCGCTTTCGTCCCGACTCTCGTCATCGCATACGTGGTCTTTGGCATCTTCCTCGCCGCCGCGGCCCTTTTCGCGCATCCCGTGATCGCCTCGGCGATCTACGCAGGCACGCACGTGCTGGTCCAGTTGCTGTTCACCCCGTTGCTCGCGGGCTGGGGAATCTGGGTTGGGATCGCGGTTTCCGCCCGCTCCGCCGATGTGCGCGCCGCCCAGCAGCTGAGCGTGCTCGGCACCCTGCCGCTGCTGGCCATCCTGGCGCTGATGTCGCTGAACGTGATACCCGTGTCGACCGCTCTCGCGATCGGCCTCGCCGCCGCCCTGCTGGCCGTCGACCTGCTCGCCTGGCGGGTAGTAGCGGCGATGTTCGACCGCGAGCGGCTCATCACCGGAACCCGGAGGTGACCGCCGGCTCGCGGCACGACGTTCTCCGGTACGACAGACAACAATTGAGACACAGAGGAGAACAGCAATGTCCGCGACCCTGCGGCTGACGCGCGATGTCGGCTCCTTCGCCTTCGAGCTTCGAGGCGGACGGTTTGAGATCTCGGTCGATGGCGAAGCTGTCGGCTCGCTCGCGAACCACGACACGGCAGAGACCCAGATCGAACCCGGACGCCACAACATCGTCTTGCGCAAGGGCCGGTACTCGAGCCGAACCCGCAGCTTCGACGCCGCCGACGGTGAGGTCGTCAACTTCCGGTGTAACGGTGCCAGGATCTGGCCGACCTACATCGCCTCCATCGTCAAGCCCGACCTCGGGATCAGCCTGAGGCGGGGATGAGCAACCGCGCGGAAGCCGGCCGGCGAGCATGTGACCGGAAGCCGTGGATGACCGTCGCCGCCACGTGGCGTCGGTCGCCGAGTAGCCAGAGAAACGGCTTTCAGAAACAAGAGAAGGAGATCAACAATGGCGGCAACGCTGAGGCTGGCGCACAAAGCTATCGGAGTGGAGGTCCGTCGCGGCACGTACGACGTCATGGTCGACGGAAAGCCTGCCGGGTCCGTTGAAATGAACGAGACCATCGACATACCGGTCGAACCCGGGCGTCACATCCTGCAAGTCCGCAACGGCCGGAACTCCAGCCGAACCAAGACCTTCGACGTGGCCGAGGACGCAATCGTCGCCTTCCGCTGCACGGGAAAGAGCATCTTGCCGATCTTTCTCCTGTCCTTCATCTTTCCCAGCCTGGCACTATCGCTCCGTCGCGAGTAGCCCACCATGCGCGAGCCCACCGCCTCGCTCCGGAGCCTGGCGCTCAAGCTCGCTCAGGCACAGCAGAGGAGGCGAGAGTGTTGGGATACGTCCGTCCTCACGTGGCAGCGGGCGCTCGACCTGGACGGCGGTGCGGGCCGACAGGGAGCATCTCCAGACGCGTATGAAGGAGAGCGGCGGACAATGAGCATGGCCGTTGATCATGACTTGGCGTCAGATACAAGGAGGTAGTCAACACGACAGTGCGCGGGTGCTGAATCCGTGCTGACCTCGGCAACGGCTGCTCGCTGTCTACCTTCGGAAGCTGCCCTCTAGTGGACGATCACCCAGATCTACGAAGGGACAACCAGATTCAGCGGCTCGTGATGGCCAGACAGCTTCTGCGGTGATGATCATCTAGGCGTCTCTATTCCGATTGCCACGAGGCGGCCGGAACAGACTGTGGAAGACCTGCCGGCCCGCCATCGAGCCGGAAATGGTCAGCCCGTAGAGCAGCGCGTGGCCCCTGCTGTCCCCGGCTCTCTGGCGTGGCAGAGCTGATTGCTGATCCGAGGAACCTGCACTCGACCGATAACGTCCAACTGCTAGCTCACGCATGGAGGAGGCTGGCACATGAAGGCGCTGAGATTCGGAGTCGGCCTTGCGGGTGCGCTTGCGCTCTCTGCTTGCGCCACCAGCGCCACCGCGCAGCCGCCACGCCATATGCAGCATTCAGGGGGGAACGCAGGCCGGCCGGTCGCCGGACTCGTCATACAGGAGCATTCGCAGGACGGCACAGTGACCGGCAGCTTCAGCCGACAAGGTGGCCCGATCTCATTCAACGGAACGCAGCCCGCAGAGCAGGCACTGTCAGGAACCGTTCAGTTCATCAGGTCGCGCAGCGCCCGGACGCCCGCGCAGCGCGGTCGGGTCGTTGTTGTCACTGTCCGCGTTGGCAGGTCGGGTAACTTCTCTCTTCGGCTGCCCGCCGGACGGTACCAGGTATGGGGCCGTTCGCCATCGATCATCGAAGTGCTGCCGTCCGGGGCTCAGCGGGAAACTGCGTGCTCGGGGCCGCTGTCAGTCACGGTCATACCGCACCGAACCCTACGGCTCGCCGTCACCTGCTTCGTCCCGTAAATCGGCTGCGCTCGCGCGGTAGATGCGGCTGGCCGTATGGGCGAATATCGCCTGCCGCTCCGGCGCGCTCAGGCTAGCCGCCAGCTCGGCCGCCGCCGCCACAACAGTCGCGTAACTGGCGGTCAGCGTGCAGACTGGCCAGTCGGAGCCGAACATCAGCCGATCCGGCCCGAAACTTTCGATGGCGAGATCGAAGTACGGGCGAATATCGACAGTGCTGGCCTCGCCGAGGATGCCCGAGAGCTTGCATGCCGTGTTGGGCAAGGCGGCCAGCGCGGTGAATGCGGCAGCCCAGTCCCCATCGAGGGGCTCTCCCACCGCAACGTTGCCCAAGTGGTCGAGGACGAAGGTCAGCTCGGGCACTGCGGCTGCCGCAGCGACCGCGCCGGGCAACTGGCCCGGCTGAAGAACCAGGTCGAAGCACATCCCGGCGGCCGCTACCGCCGAGAGGCCACGGCGCACATCCGGCCGGTCCAGCCAGTCTGGGGCCGGCTCGGTCAGCAGCGGATGCCGGATACCGGTCAGGAACCGGCCGCCCGGCAAGTTGCTGAGCCTGTTCAGCTCGGCCGCTACGTAGGGGACGGTTAGGTCGGTCCAGCCGACAACCGCCGCGACCAGGGGATCGGCCACGGCGAGCGTGAGCATCTCGGGCGTCTCGCCGGGCTCGGTAACCGTCTGCACGATCACAGTGGCGGTGACGCCCGCCGCCGCGGCCTGAGGTGCCAGGTCATCGATGGCGAACCGGCGGCGCAGCGGAGCGAGCGCGGCGTCAGATTCCAGCCACGGCTGAGCGCGTGCCGCCGGATCCCAGACGTGCTGATGGGAATCGATGATCGCCTCGGCGCGTACTGCCACGAGGGGACTCTAAGCCCGGCAACGTGACCTGCCCAGGGAAGGGCGGATCGTGGCACGCTGTTAGTTGTGGTCTAGGCGTGCAATCCCGGATCGGAGCGACGAGATGTTCGAGCGGTTTACCGACCGGGCGCGGCGGGTTGTGGTTCTGGCGCAAGAAGAGGCCAGGATGCTCAACCACAACTACATCGGCACTGAGCACATCCTGCTGGGCCTGATCCATGAGGGCGAGGGCGTTGCCGCGAAGGCGCTTGAGTCGCTGGGGATAAGCCTCGAAGCCGTGCGTCAGCAGGTTGAGGAGATTATCGGCCAGGGCCAGCAGGCGCCGTCGGGCCACATCCCGTTCACGCCGCGGGCTAAGAAGGTGCTTGAGCTTTCGCTGCGTGAAGCGCTCCAGCTTGGCCACAACTACATCGGCACGGAGCACATCCTGCTCGGCCTGATCCGTGAGGGCGAGGGCGTTGCCGCCCAGGTGCTGGTCCGCCTTGGTGCTGACCTGAACCGGGTCCGGAGCCAAGTGATCCGGCTGGCAACGAAGTCCGGGGACGGCCCGGAGCCCCCGGAGCCCACGGCGGCCGGGAGCGGGTCGTACAGCGTCAGTTCCCGAGTCCTCCGGGACAGGCCCAGGGGATGGGAACGCGAGCTAATACCCGTGCTGGCTGACATCCAGCGTCGGCTGACCACAATCGAGAGGCGTCTGGGCATCGCGGCCGCCTTGGAGATGACGGCTGGGCAGGATCCGGATTCTATGCCGGAGTCAGCCGCGCCTGGGGCAGAGCGGCAGCCAGACGAGAACTGAGCGCCCGCCGGGACCTGAGCCGGACCTGGACTCAGGCGTAGCGCCGGCGCTTCACAGTCCGAGCTGCTGCCAGGGGAGTGAGCCGACGGCCTAGAGACCCAGGTCGTCCAGTTGCTGGTGCAACTCGGCTCGCGGTCCTGAGTACTGAGCCGGATTCGCCTGGGCTGCCGCTGGGAGGCTAAGGGCCCTGCCGCCAGGCTCAGACCCGGCCGGGCGAGTGACCGCGGTCGGCGTGGTTGTGGTCATGGCACGCCTGCCAGCGGTCGAGCGGCGATCGCGGAAGATCCACCCGCCCACCACGCCGGCCGCAAGTCCGCCGATGTGGGCCTGCCAGCCGATGCCTGCGTGCGGCAGTAGCACCGTGAACTGGTAGGCGAAGCACAGTGCCATGACGGCGCCGATCATGATGTCGATCGCATGCCGGTCGAAGAATCCGCGCACCAGGATGTAACCGAGATAGCCGAACACCACACCGCTGGCGCCCACTCCGACAGTGCCCGGCGAGCCCGTGAACCATGCCGCGAGTCCGCTCACCAGGATCACGAGGGCGGTAAGCCCGAGGAAGCGGACCACGCCGCGGTAGGCGGCCAGGAAGCCGAAAATGAACAACGGTCCCGAGTTGCTCTCGATGTGGGTCCAGCTGACATGCAGGAATGGGGCCGTCAGTATGTACGGCAGGCTGCCGAGGTCGCGCGGCTTGATCCCGTAGTCCTGCGTGAGCTGATAGTGATCGGCCACGTTGACCAGCTGAATTATCCACAGCAGGGCCAGGAAGCCGACCATTACGAACAGAGCCTTGCGGGCCTCGTCGAGCACGGCCTGAGCGTCTTCGCCCCCCATGCTCCAGGCCAACCGCCGTGCGTTGCTCATCAGACCCCCCACCGCCGTCGAAACCTCACCCCTGGGCAGCAAGCCATAGTCGGGTTATCAACCGAAGGTAAGCGCAGTCGTGCCATGCATGGACCGTAGCTGCAGTCTGGCCAGCATGGAAGCGCGATGGTGCCCAAGGCGGCGGGGCGGGCGCCGCATCGGGAGACACGCCGGCGGTCCGGCGTGTCGGACCCGGCTCGCCGTTGAGCTGTGATCACAGCAGCCGGTCATTACGCCCGGTAATTGTTACGGTACGTATTGCCAAACTGTGATCTGCACGACACTAATTACGGGTTTCCAGCACAGCTTTTTCGGCGGAAACGCTTGGTCGGCGCTGTCAGTTCTGGCAACGTTATGCCGCGACGGTGCTAGGCCCGAAAAGCGGCTCCGCGCTTGCTCGCAGGAGCCGCCGGATTTCGGCTGCGCCGCCGTGCGACTCGCTGCCCTGTACCGCAGCGGTCCGCGCGCCGGGCAACTGGCTCGGCCGCGCTTGGCCGACGGAAGGACTGCATTGTCACAGCACAGGAGACGGCCCAAAGCCACGCGCCGTCGGCGTAGGCGGGTAGGCGTCTTCATGGTTACCGCGGCAGCGGCAGCCATATCGGTGACGACAGTCGCGATCGTGTTCATCACTGGCCGTCCCGGATCGGCCACCGATCCGCTTGGCGCGGCCGTCGCCTTGGTGTCGAGCGGCAAGTCAGGCAGCGTGCTGGTGCAAGAGCGCCAGAACCTGATCCTCGAAGACGCAGCGACCCAAGCCTTCAGCGTGACCAGCGCCCCGAAGATCTCCACCTCGCCTGCGCCCGCCGCGCCCGCCCCCGGCCAGGTGGGCACCGTGGCGACAGTGCCGTCCGGCCCGGCGCCGAACCCGGCGTCGGCGCAGGGCATTGCCTACGGGCTGCTGCCTGCCTACGGTTTCAGCACCTCGCAGTTTGGCTGTCTGGACGACCTATGGAACCAGGAGAGCGGCTGGCGGTGGAACGCGGAGAACGCGAGCGGCGCGTACGGGATCCCGCAGGCGCTGCCTGGGTCGAAGATGGCCAGCGCCGGCGCTGACTGGCTCACGGACCCGACGACGCAGATCAAGTGGGGTCTCGGCTACATCAAGGCGGAGTACGGAACGCCGTGCGGTGCCTGGGACCACGAGGTCGCATATGGCTGGTACTGAGTCGCTGAGCGCCAGCCGCTGAGCGTGCCCTTTTGGACCTGAGCCGCTGAGATCGCGCGACGGAGTCTGCGTGGATGAGGCCGTGGCACTGAGTCAGCGACCCGACATGCTCACCAATGACAATTGGTGAGTTGCAATTCGTTATAGGTTGACGAGATTGCATGGCGTTCGCAGGCCTTGCTTCCCATGGGCTGTGAGATACCTCATACGCCATTTATGACCGTTTCGGTCTGCGGTCGGCTCATCAGACGGCAGGCTGGAGGGCTGTTAGCACCCAGCGTGCGCGCCGGCTGGCCTTTCGCAGGGCCCCGTCGCCTTGATCTCGCGTCCCGTCCGCACGCCGCTCCTGGTCGCCTAGTCACCGGAGCTGACCTGGGTGGCAAGAAGCGCGCCGAACGCGCTTGAGCAAAGGTAAATCTTGTCCCGGCATCAAAGACCCACGACTCCAGCTGTTATCAGCCACTTCGCCAAGCTCAACTGGCTGGTCGCCGCGCAATGGCGCCAAGCCCTCGTGCGGAACCATAAGCCACCAAAGCTCACCCTTGCTGTCGCAGGTTCGACCCTGGCGGCGGCTGCGGCAGTCGCAGCCATCTGGCCGGCTGTCGCCACTGCCCAGCCTGCTGGGCCCGCCAGGATCACGAGCACGTCAGCCAAGGCGGCGACGGCTGTGACAGCGGCCTCAGCGGTCGGCCAGACATCCGCGCAAATCGCCGCCAAATTCGAGGCCGCCACTCGCCTCCATGCAGTCCGAATAGAGGTTGCGCAGGCCCGGCGCGCGGATTTGCTGGCCGCGCGCCGACTTGCCGCACGTAAGGCAGCGGCTCGCCGGCAGGCGGCGGCTGCGGCCACGAGCGGAACCAGCGGCGCCTCCGGGCCGAGTGCAACCGCCGTACCTGCCCAGCCAGCCGTCGTCGCCGCGGCCACCGGCTCGCCGCAGCAGATAGCGATGGGAATGCTCGGCTCATTCGGCTGGTCCAGTGGCCAGTTCTCCTGCCTCGATGCGTTGTGGAACAGGGAAAGTGGCTGGAACCCGTACGCGAGCAATGCCGGTTCCGGCGCGTACGGCATCCCCCAGGCACTGCCGGGCAGCAAGATGGCCTCGGCAGGCGCCGACTGGCAGACCAACCCGGCTACCCAGATCAGGTGGGGGCTCGGCTACATCCAGGCAACCTACGGCTCCCCGTGCGGTGCATGGGGGCACGAGCAGGGTTACGGCTGGTACTAGGAGTCTGGCACAGGGAGCCTGACCCTAGGCAGCACGCCACGAGCGGCCGCGCGCTGTCCCAGCGCGCGGCCGCCCGCTGCTTGCCGAACGGTGGGGCAGCGGGTTGGGCCTAGCCGAGGGGCGCTGGCAGCGGCCTGAAGGTCTTCATCGCGGCATGGAGGATGCCATTCGCGGCCGGGAACGTCGAGGCAGGAGCCCACAGGGTGAAGTTGTAGGGCTGCGGGCCTGAGCTGGTGACCAGCTTGACCAGGATGACCAGCTCGGTGAAGCCGAGGCCGGACGGTTTATGCCAGGTGAACTTGAGTACCGAGGCAGGCGCGGCCTTGAATCCGCCCACGGACATGAAGCCGATCTTGGCTAGCGACAGCAGCCTGAAATTGTGGTAAGTGCCGGAATCCAGGTCACGCAAGTACTCCGCCTGCGGCCACGGCTTGTCGTAGCTCCAGCTGCCTAGGCTTACTACCAGATGGAAGTCGCGGGCAGGCTGGTTGAGATGGGCCACCAGGATATCAATCGCCTGCTTCCAAGCGACCGGCATGCCGATCTTGAATCCGGCCGCTGACTCCATCACTAGCGCCGGAAAGCGATGCCAGATGTAGCCAGCCGGCAGCACTGGCGGGGTCGGGCCCGTGCTCGGCGTTGGGGTGGGCGTAGCCGACGGCGTCGGGGTGGGCGTCGGTGTCGGCGAGCCGCTGTCGCTGGGTCTGGTGGTCGGGCTCGTCGACCCGGTCGGGCTTGCGCCCGACGTGGGAGTCGGGCCGCTCCCATGCTTGCCACCAGGGCCCGGATTCTTGCCGCTGGACGTCGCCGTCGTCGGGTCGCGGCCCGGCAGGGCCGACCTCCCACCGCCCCGGCCGTGACCCCTGGAACCCGGGTTGCCGGACCCCGACGACGGCGGGCGCGAGTGGCCGCCCACCGACGGGGCAACCGCGAGGGTTCTGCAACGCCTGAGCCTGCTGGCTGTGCGTGTAGGCGTCCCAGCCGGCATACGCCGCGACGACGATCGCGCCGATTCCGACGGCGGCAACCATGATCCGCCAGCGGCCCGAGGTGCGCTTGGCCGGGCTGGAAGATGGCCCGTTACCGCCTGAGCCGCCTTGGCCAGAGCCGCCTTGGCCAGAGCCGCCTTGGCCAGAGCCGCCTTTGCCGCCATCTGGCCCGCCTGGGCTGGCGGCGAGGTCGCCGTCCTTAGCAGCGGCCGGCGCGGCGGCCGATCCGATCGGCTGCCAGAGTATCGGCCCGCCCTCCAGGCCCATGCCGCCCCGGTCGGCACTCGCTACTGCCGTCAGGCGCTGGTTTCGCTGACTCGGCCGCGGCCTCCGGCGGTAGTGCGAGGCCAGTCCCGGTCGGCATGGACAGCTCGGTGAAGACCGGAGGATCGAGGAACGACGCAGCTTGCGGAACCGGCCTACTCGTCTCGGCCAGCCTGCCGGGCGGTGCAGGCTCCGCCATCCCGGTCTCGGCTGCGGCGCCGGCACTGTCAGCGGCAAGGGTAACCCCGGCCGTGGCGTCGTCCGCCTTGTCCGCGGCGGCAGCGGCGAGCCAGCCGGCGCCGAGCGGCCTGGCACCGGTCCTGGCGGCGGTGGCGGCATCGGCGAGCAGCCTGGTCGCGGTAGCCGCATCCGGCCGGGCGCCCGGATCGCGGCTGAGCAGCGCGTCGATGACCGGACCGAGCGGGCCGGCGGATGGCGCGCGCGGCGCGTCCTCGTTCGCCACTCCGGCGCTGATCACCGACGATCCGCCAACCCGGTCGAAGGGCCCGCGGCCCTCGACGGCCGCGTACAGAGTTGCGCCGAGCGACCACAGGTCCGATGCCGGGGTCGCGATGTCGCCGCGGATCCGCTCGGGCGCGGTGAAGCCGGGGGTGCCGACGACCATTCCGGCTTGCGTCATCGACGGGTCCCCGGCGAACGTGGCAATGCCGAAGTCAGTCAGCACTGCCCGGCCGTCCTTAGTGACCAGCACGTTACTGGGCTTGACGTCGCGGTGCAGTACCCCCGCAGCGTGCGCGGTGGACAGCGCGCTAACCAGGCTAGCGCCGAGCTCGGCGGCCTCCAGCGGGGGCAGCGGGCCGTCCTCGGTGATCACCCGGTCCAGCGACCGCGCCTCGACCAGCTCCATCACGATCCAGGGGTTGCCGTTCTCCTCGACGACGTCGAAGACCGTCACCACGCTGGGGTGGCTGAGCCTGGCGGCTGTCCTGGCCTCGCGCAGCGTGCGCTGATAGATAGCCTCAGCGTCGGCGGGCGCGGCGACCGCGCTGATCTGAACTTCCTTCACCGCGACATCTCGCGCGAGCAGCTCGTCGCGGCCGCGCCAGACGATGCCCATGGCACCGCGTCCTATCGGACCCTGCAGGCGATAGCGTCCGGCAATCAACCGGCCGGTGCCCATTACCGAGTGCATGGCGGGACCCTATCGAGAGCGACCACTCAGAGTTCTGAGAGGACGATGTGAGTTTCGACCGACGACAGTTTTGCCGACCACAGCGTAGCGTTCAGAAGTCCCGCTTTTGTTACTGTTGCCGCCTCGTCATCTCCAGGACGTCCAGTGCCTGGTCTAGCTGCTCCGCTGTGATCTTGCCGTTAGCCACGTGGCCGCGCGAGATGACCACGTCCTTGATCGTCTTGCCAGTTGCCAGCGCCTCGTGCGCGACCGCGGCCGCCGCCTCGTAGCCGATGAACCGGTTCAGTGCCGTCACGATCGCTGGCGAAGACTCGGCGTTACGCCGCAGCCGCTGCGCGTCCGCGGTGATCCCGGTCACGCAGTTGTCCGCCAGCGCCAGCGCCGCCGAGGAGAGCAGCGACAGAGACAACAGCAGGTTCCGCGCGATAACGGGCATCATCACATTGAGCTCGAAGTTGCCGGCCGCGCCGCCGAACGCCACCGCCGCGTCGTTGCCGATGACCTGGGCGCACACCTGGCATACGGCCTCGCAGATGACCGGGTTGACCTTGCCTGGCATGATCGACGAGCCCGGCTGCAGGTCGGGGATCCAGATCTCGGCCAGCCCGGTCCTCGGTCCCGATCCCATCAGCCGAAGGTCGTTGCAGATCTTGTACAGGCTGACAGCGATGGTCCTGGTCACGCCGCTGGCTGCGACCAGGCCGTCGCGTCCGCCAGCCGCTTCAAAGTGATCCCGCGCCTCGGTCAGCGGCAGCCCCGTCTCCTCCGCCAGCCTGCTGATCACCGCTTCGGCGAAACGGAGCGGTGCGTTCAGCCCGGTACCGACTGCAGTCCCGCCAAGCGGCAACTCCGCGACGTCGGTCACCACGCCGGTGGCGCGCTCAGCGCCGTGCCGGACCGCGGCCGCGTAGCCGCCGAACTCCTGGCCGAGCGTAACCGGCGTGGCATCCATTAGGTGCGTCCGCCCGCTCTTGACAACCTCGGCAAACTCGAACGCCTTCTCGTCGAGCGCAGCGGCCAGGCGATCGAGTGCGGGCAGCAACGACCTGACGATCAGCTGGCCCGCGGCCAGGTGCATCGCCGAGGGGAACACATCGTTGGACGACTGCGACGCATTAACATGATCATTGGGGTGGACCGGCCGCCCGAGCCTGCGCGCGGCCAGCGTCGCGATGACCTCGTTCGCGTTCATGTTGGACGACGTGCCGGAACCGGTCTGGAACACATCAACCGGGAACTGGTCGTCGTAACGGCCGCCCGCTACCTCCGCCGCCGCGTCGTGAATCGCGGCCGCCATGTCCGCGGGCAGCACACCGAGTTCGCCGTTGACTACGGCAGCGGCGCCCTTGATCGAGGCAAGCGCGCCGATCAGGTCGCGGGACAGCCGCTCGCCGGAGATCTGGAAGTTCTGCACGGCCCGCTGCGTCTGCGCCCCCCACAGCGCATCGGCGGGAACGGCTACCTCGCCCATCGAGTCGTGCTCCATTCGGACCGTCGGGCGGACACCCTCCGACGACCCCCCGGACGGGCCGGCCTGCGCGTCTGTCATCGGGATTCAGTTCGGTCCGGAGCCGATTGTCAGCAGCGGGCTTTTCGGCGCGGTCACATCGGCGAAGAAATCGTTGCCCTTGTCATCGACCACGATGAACGCGGGGAAGTCACGCACCTCGATCCGCCAGACCGCCTCCATGCCGAGCTCGGGATACTCGAGCACCTCGACCTTGGTGATGCAGTCTTGCGCCAGCCGCGCTGCAGCGCCGCCGATCGAGCCGAGATAGAAGCCACCGTGCTGCTTGCAGGCCGCGGTGACCGCGGCTGACCGGTTGCCCTTGGCCAGCATCACCAGCGAGCCGCCTGCAGCCTGGAACCTATCCACGTAGGAGTCCATCCGGCCCGCCGTGGTCGGGCCGAACGACCCGGACGCGTAGCCCTCCGGAGTCTTGGCCGGTCCCGCGTAGTAGACAGCGTGGTCACGCAGGTAGCCGGGCATCGGCTGGCCCGCGTCGAGCAGCTCACTGATCTTGGCGTGGGCGATATCGCGCGCCACCACCATCGGTCCTGTCAGCGCCAGCCTGGTCCTGACCGGGTAACGGGAAAGCTCGGCGCGGATCTCGGCCATCGGCAGCGACAGGTCAATCTTGACGACGTCGCCGTCGAGTTCCGACCCGGCCGCATCCGGAAGATACTGCGCGGGGTCAGTCTCGAGTTGCTCAAGGAAGACCCCGTTACCCGAAATCTTGGCTTTTGCTTGCCTATCCGCTGAACACGACACCGCGATCGCTACCGGACACGATGCGCCGTGCCGGGGGAGCCTGATTACCCGCACGTCGTGGCAGAAGTACTTGCCGCCGAACTGGGCGCCGATGCCGGCCTTGCGCGTGATTTCGAGCACCTGCTGCTCAAGCTCACGGTCGCGGAAGCCGTGCGCGTCCATCGAGCCGGCGGCCGGGATCGCGTCGAGATACTTGGCTGAGGCGTACTTGGCCGTCTTCAGCGCGTACTCAGCGCTCGTTCCGCCAACCACGATTGCCAGGTGATACGGCGGGCAGGCGGCGGTGCCGAGCGACCTGATCTTCTCTTCGAGGAAGGCGGCCATCCGGGCGGGATTGAGCACTGCCTTGGTCTCCTGGTAGAGGTACGACTTGTTGGCCGAGCCGCCGCCCTTGGCCATGAACAGGAACTTGTACTCGTTCCCGCCGGTGGCGTACAGCTCGATCTGGGCCGGGAGGTTAGTGCCGGTGTTCCGCTCGTCCCACATCGTGAGCGGAGCGAGCTGGGAGTAGCGCAGGTTCAGCGTTGTGTAAGCGTCGTATACACCGCGAGCGATGTGCTCCTCGTCGCGGCCGTCGGTCAGCACCTGCTGACCGCGCTTGCCCATGACGATGGCGGTGCCAGTGTCCTGGCACATCGGCAGGATCCCGCCGGCCGCGATGCACGCGTTCATGAGCAGGTCGCGGGCGACGAACTTGTCGTTCGGCGATGCCTCCGGGTCGTCCAGGATGACGCGAAGCTGCCTGAGGTGAGCGGGCCGGAGCAGGTGTGCGATGTCGTGCATGGCCGCCGCGGTGAGGCGGGTCAGCACCTCGGGCTCGACCTGGATGAACTGCCGCCCGAGCGCCTGCTGCACGGTAATCCCGTCGGCGGTGAGCAACCGGTACTCGGTGTCGTCTGCCGCGGTTGGCAGCATGTCGGTGTAGGAGAACTCGGGCATTGGGACACATCCTCGTGGCCGGCCGTTGACCCTCTCATCGTATTTCGCAGCCGGACAGGTCCGTGCCGGGCTAGGTCCGGTCGGGCTTCGCCCTGGCAGCGGGTCCTAGGGGCCAGCGGCCGATGCCGGCGGCGCTACCCGGCTCGCTTCCTGCAGCGGGCCGGCCGAAGATGAACGCGGTGATCAGGGCAGCGGCTGCGGCCGCAACCGCGATGAACCCGCCGTAGCTCCAGCTGACCGAGACCGAAAGGTGGACGACGATTTGCGAAAAGAAGTGCGGGATTGTTTGCGCGTAGCCAGGCGGCTTGGTCGCGACGGCGAGCAGGGCTAGGGCCAGGGCCAGGCCCGAGGTACCGACCAGTAGTTGCCCGCCGCTGGGCAGGTTGCCGGGAACTCTTGCGATAGCGTCGCGCGCTACGAGCACGATCAGCCCCATGAGGGCCAGCGCGAACACGGCCCAGAGATAACTGTGCGCATCCGGTCCGTCAACGTAGTGGCTGGCCATGACTGAGTTCAACCGCGTCGTCCCACTGAACCAGGGCAGGAACAACGAGATGACGAGGACCACCAGCGCCAGGCCGATAGCAGTGTCGCTGCGGTCCCAGCGCCGCACGGTTGCCCCAGCGGCTGGCGGAGGCGGGGAGAATTCGTAGTCGGCTGGTCCGCTGGCCATTGGGTCTCCCGAGTCCGGTGATATCGGGGCAATCCTAGCGTTCTGCGCCTCGGTGCGCTGCCCACGCGGACCCTGTCGGGTGGCAGCGACCAGCGAAATGCGGGCCGTCAGACCACCTTCCACCGATCTCGGCGACTTGGCTCGCGCGTTCGCCCGATTTGTAGAGGCCGAAATCGGTGGAAGGTCAGCTGTGCCAAGCTCAGAAGCATGCGGGCGGACCCTGTTCGGGTCCGCCCGCATGCCGCAAGGCGCGATCTTGCTGCCGGTCGGCTAGTCGGTGACCGGACTGGCGACTGCCGCGGCGGCGGGCTGCCGAACGCGGATGACGACCGTGATCACGATCAGGGCCACCAGGTCGAAGATCGCCGCCGCTGTGAACGACGCGGCCATCCCGTGCACCCGGGCATGCGCCAGCTGGGCACCCGCGCTGGCGCCGGCCAGCGGGTGAGACGCGGCTGCCCGGCTTGCCGTGCCGAAGATCGTGACCAGAATGGCCAGCCCGAGCGCGCCGCCCACCTGCTGCATGACGTTGACCATGCTGGCGGCCGCGCCTGACTCCTTCGGCGGCACGCCGGCCAGCGATGCCATCGTGAGCGGCACGAATACGATGCCCATGCCAGTACCGAGCATCAGCATCGGGATCAGGACGCCGGGGAAGTAGCTCGTGCCCGTGGTCAGCTGGCCAAGCCAGGCCATCCCGGCGACCACTGGTAGCAGGCCGGTGATCATCAGCGGCTTAGGCCCGAACCTCCCCACGAGCCTCGGAGCCAGCCGCGATGTCGCGAACAAGGCGCCTGTCATCGGGACGAAGGAAACGCCGGCCTTGAGCGGGCTGAAGCCAAGCACTTCCTGGACGAACTGGCTGAGGAAGAAGAACGACCCGAACATCCCGCCGACGAGGAGCAGCCGAGCCAGGTAGGACGCCGACCGGCTGCGATCACGGAGCAGCCAGAGCGGCGTAATCGGCTCACTCGTCCTGGTCTCGTTCAGCAGGAACAGGCTCAGCAGGACGGCGGCGGCCGCAAACGATCCCAGCGTGCCCACGCTTGACCAGCCGGCCGTGGCAGCGTTGATGAAGGCGTAGACCAGGGCCGACATTCCGGCCGTCGAGGTGAGGGCGCCGAGGGCATCGAAGCGTCCCCGCTGACCGTGGGAACGGGCCAGCAATCGTGGCGTGGCGGCCAGCACGGCGATGCCGATCGGCACGTTGATAAAGAAGACCCAGCGCCACGACGCCCATTGGGTGATCATGCCGCCGAGTACCAGGCCTAGTGATGATCCGCCCATGGTGACTGCGGTGAAGATGCTCAGGGCGCGGACTCGTTCCCGGCCCTCAGGAAAGCTCGTGACGATGGCCGCGAGGACGGCAGGTGAGGCAATGGCGCCACCGACACCCTGGATTGCGCGGGCGGCCAGCAGGGTGGCGGCTGATGTCGCCAGGCCGCCAGCGAGCGACGCGACGGTGAAGATAGCGAGCCCGGCCATGAAGGCTTGCCGCCGGCCAAGTATGTCGCCGGCCGGCCGCCTAGGAGCAGCAGGCCGCCGAAGGTCAGCGCATAGGCGTTGAGCACCCAGGACAGGCTCGTGGCGGACAGGTGCAGGCCAGCCGCCATAGACGGAAGCGCGACGTTCACGACCGTCATGTCCAGCACGATCATGAGCTGGGCGCAGAGCACAACCGCGAGAGTGATATTGCGCCGGTCGCGGGAGTGGCGCGATTCTGGATGGTGCGCCTGCACCGCGACAGCCTGACCGGCTGTTGCGGGCGGAGCTTCGATTGAAGTGCGAGCAGGAGAAGGCATGGTTCCTTCCAGGAACGTTTCGTGTACGGCATGCGCAGGCGGACGGACTGCGTACTCGTGGGAGCTCGCCGGTGGCGCTGATGGCTGCGGTGCCGCGCACGGCGGCACTGCTTACCCCGATCCAGGCCGCGTGGTGAGCGCTCGCCTTTGCGGCCTGGTTGAGCTATGCTCAATTCGGAGGCTCCCTCCGATAACTATACGGAGGATCCCTCCGCTTTGCAAACTCGAAATGCAGGAGTCTGTGATGGGCGCTACCGGGCCGGTCAGCCAGGCCGGGCCGCCGATGCGGGCAGACGCGCGCCGGAACTACGACCGGCTGCTGGCCACGGCTGCCGCGGCATTCGCCGAGCACGGTGCTGACGACGTCTCGCTGGAGGAAATCGCCCGGCGGGCCGGAGTTGGCATCGGCACGCTGTACCGGCACTTTCCCGTGCGCCAGGCATTGCTTGAAGCGGTCTACAAAGACCAGGTCGATGGACTCGAGGTGCTGGCCGGCAAGCTGCTCGCGGCGGAGTCGCCGGCCGATGCGCTGGCCCAGTGGATGCGCGCGTTCGCTGCGTTCGGCCGGACCAAGCGAAGCCTCAGCAGCGCGCTTGTTGCCACTATCGGCAAGGACTCAGAGCTCTTGTCCGCCTGCAGCGCTACCCTGCGTAGCTGCACCGATATGTTGCTTGACCGCGCGAAGCAGGCTGGCCTTGTCCGCGAGGATGTGCGATCAGGTGATGTCCTGCGGCTAAGTCACGGACTGATCCTCGCGACCGACGCCGCGCCGACTGATCCGGATCAGGCTGACCGCCTGATCGGCTTGCTCGTCGACGGCCTGCTGGCGGGCGGATCCAGTCCACGCTGACAACGCCCGCGACGGTCCTGCCGGGTCTGTGTGGGTCGTCTCTGGTGCGCGTGCGTAGTCGGACCTGGATACGCGTGCTTGCGCCGCGTTGTCGCGGGTAGCAACCAGGGGCTGGGTCGCCGGCTCTCGGTCGCGTTGCCGCCGCGGTGGCCGGCCGCCGCACTAGCCGAGGTGAGGACGATAAACGTGAGCAGCATCAACGAGCAAGGCATCAGCCGTAAGCAGCAGTTAATCCCCGAGCAACTGAGTTCTGAAGTGCGCGGAGCTGTCGACATCGATGAGGCAAGGCGGCAGTTGGAACTTGCCGCTCATGACGTTGCCGTGGCTTCCAGTTGCATCGGCCTGGGCGACCTGGACAGGGCGCACACCAGCGTGATCACGGCCCGTGCCGAAGTCGACGCAGCGGAGAACATCCTGAGGGTCGCCTTGAACGCAACGAGCGCCGTCCAGCCGGACGCCAGGTAGTGCCGCGATGACAAGCTGCAGCCGACGCGGTTGACCTCGGTCAGGCGGCAGCGCAGCCGTGAAATCCTCGGGGATGACGTCATCGCCGGGGTTCACGCGATTAGTGTGTGACACACACATTAGATTGTTGTGGTAGGAGGAGTGGAGCCCATGGCACAGGCAGCTGGCTCGTTTACCGTCGCTTCCTGGGACGAGAACACGTATCAGGAGCTCAGCGACAACGGAAAGCTAACCAAGGCGACCGTCACGTTTGCCTTGACCGGTGATCTCAGTGGCAATGCGACCTGGGACGCGGTGATGTGTTACAGGCCAGACGGCACGGCGATCTATACAGGCATGCAGCGGGTGGACGGCCAGCTCGCCGGGGTCGACGGCAGTTTCGTCGTCCGGGCCGACGGCGACTTCGTCAACGGCGAAGCGCGGTCACGCTGGCACATCATCGAGGGCTCAGGCACGGGTGGTTTGTCCGGCTTGACTGGCAACGGTTCGGCTGTCGCCACCGCCGAGCCGCCCGGCCATTTCACTCTCGACTACGACTTTGGCTGACCGTAGCGCGCACGTCCAGCAGGTCCAGCACGTCAGTCTCGACCGGCCCGCCAACGTGTTCGGCGCGCTTGCGCTGGTCGTCTCGGACCAGGTAGCCGACGCGACCGCTGCGGCGGCAGGGCGGTCCGAATCGGCGCCTGCCGCGCTGGCCGCCTTGCTCCACTTCCTCGATCGCCCCTCGGTCGACCTGCTTCGGCAGGTGCTCGGCCTGACCTCGTCGGGAACCGTCAGGTTGCTCGACCGGCTGGCCGAGGCTGGCTTGATCGAGCGCTTGGCGGCGGAGGACCGGCGGTCCACGGCTATCGTGCTGACCGAGGCAGGCAAGGCAGTGGCCGAGGACGTCTGCCGCGCCCGCGCCAGAGTGCTCGACCGCGCGCTAGCTGCGCTCGCCCCGGCCGAGCGCGCGGACTTCGAGCGGCTTGTGGGCAAAATGCTTGTCGGCATGATGCGGGGTCCGGGTGCGGTGCGCTGGATCTGCCGCCTCTGCGACACCGGCATTTGCCGCGGCGCATCAGGTGGCTGCCCGGTTGGCAACGCGGCCCTGGTCCGCTACGCGGGGGTCGCGCCTACCTAGCCAGCCGCGGCAGCAGCGCGGCGGCAGCGGTCACGCCCACCACGGTGGCCGCCACGAGCACCGTCAGATCTAGGCCGAGATGAGCTGGCGTGCCGATCAACAGCCCGCGCAAGGCATCGACCTCGTACGATAGCGGGTTGCATCTGCTGATCACCTGGAGCCAGCCTGGCATGATCCGCTCCGGGTACAGCGCGCTGGAGCTGAAGAACAACGGCATGGTGATGGCCTGCCCGATCCCCATCAGCCGGTCTCTCGACAGTGCCAGCCCGGCGATCGTCATGGACAGGCAGGAGAAGAATGCCGAGCCGAGCACCACGACGGCAGCAGCCCCGAGCAGCTTCAGCGGATTGTCAGTCAGCGCGACGCCGAGGATCGCGGACAAGATCACTACCAC
This sequence comes from uncultured Actinomycetota bacterium, assembly GCA_963711055.1. Taxonomy (GTDB): domain Bacteria; phylum Actinomycetota; class Actinomycetes; order Streptosporangiales; family Streptosporangiaceae; genus JAJYUU01. The sequence continues at coordinate 38,494 of CAVQCR010000013.1, forward strand.
CGTCGCCTGCACCACCGACCGGACGCCGGCGGCGAACGCCTTCCCGGTGATGAGCGCCGACCGCGGGGTCGGGGTGACCATGAGCTTGGTCAGCACGCCGGCGTCGCGTTCCCAGATGATCTGGATGCCATAGAAGATCGCGATGAACAGCGCCGACTGGGCCAGGATGCCCGGCGCCAGGAAGGCCAGGTACGGGATGCCGCCCGGCGTCGGAATCGCATGGATCTTGGTAAAGACCTCGCCGTAAATCAGCAGCCAGAGTGCTGGCTGGATGGCCCTGGTGTACAACTCGGTCCGGTCATGCCGGATCTTGCGCAGCTCAACCCAGCACAGGGTGAGGATGCGGCTCGCCAGCCGCCGCATGACGGCAGCCGGGGTGTCGGCCGACGGCAGCAGCACGGCCGAGAAGTCAGCGGGTCCGCGAACAGCGTTCTCAGCCGAGACGGCGGGCGGTACGCCTGGCGCGGCGGACGTCACGGATGCCTCCTGATTCTGCGTCTCCGGCAAGAGCGCCACCGGTGTAGTGGCGGAAGACGTCGTCGAGCGTTGCGCTCTCGCTCAGCATCGCCTTAAGCAGGCCGGGCGAGCCGGTAGCGCGAATGGACCCCGCGTGCATGAGCGCTATCCGGTCGCAGTAGGTGTCGGCTTCGTCCATGTAGTGCGTGGTCATCAGCACGGTCATGGCCGCCGCCTGGCGCAGACTGGCGATGTGCTCCCATACATCGGTACGCGCGATGGGGTCGAGGCCGACGGTCGGCTCATCGAGCACGAGCAACCTGGGGGAGTTGACCAGCGCCTGCGCGAGCTCGAGCCGCCGGATCATGCCTCCGGAGTAGGTCTTGACCAGCCGCCCGGCCGGCTCGGTCAGCCCCATGGCAGCCAGCGCGCCGTCCACACGCTCGCGGCGGACGGCCCGCGGCACATCAAACAGGCGCGCGAACAGCTCGACGTTCTCCCGCCCGGTGAGCGTGGCATCGGCTGACAACAATTGGGGAACGTAGCCGATCATCCGGCGCACTAGCATCGGGCGCGCGGCCGTGTCGACACCGAACACGCTGATGGCCCCGGCCATCGGCGTGAGCAGCGTAGTCAGCATGCGGATTGTCGTTGTCTTGCCCGCCCCGTTCGGGCCAAGCAGCCCGAACGTCTCGCCGGGCTCGATGCGCAGATCCACGTGGTCGACGGCGGTGTGTGAGCCGAACCGGTAGGTGAGGCCCGAGCAGACGACGGCGCTGCCCGCGAACTCTGGTCGCGCGGCCGCCGGGGCCGGGCCGCCCGTGGTGCCAGGCAACACCGTGGTGTCAGGCAGCTCGGTCAATGCTCCCCATTCCCTCGGCGAGCCTGACCAGCGCGGGCAGCGCCGCGGCGAGAGCTCGCCGGTCAGCCGTGGACAGCCGGGCCAGCGCGTGGCCAGCGAGGTCGGCTCGAAGGTCTCGCCACTCAGTGAGGCGCTGAGCGCCCCGGCCGGTTATCGTCAGCAGCGCCGTGCGGCCATCTTCGGCGCTGCGGGCGCGCCGCAGCAGTCCGACGCTTGTTAGCTTGCCGACCAGTGTGCTCACCGTGTTGGGCGCGAGATGCAATTCCTGGGCCGCATCGGCCACGGTGATGCCGGGCCTGCTCGCGGCCAGCCGGAGCAGCTCCGACTGCGCGGGCGGGAGGGGCTCCTGCTGCCATGCCTGCCGCGCGGCCCGGCGCGCAGTCCGCCGGAGCAGGCTGACAGCAGCCATCAGCTCGGCGCCTATCTCGGCAGATGAATCGTTCACAGAGCTAACTATATCGCGGCATACGTTCGCCGGCGCCTGCCTAACCGATGCCAGTTACTGCGCGTCGACGTCGGCTTCGTTGAGGCCGTATAGCCGCGCCGCGTTTCCCGCGCCGATCATCCGGGCGACCCTGATCGCATCGGGCTCGGTCCAGTGCCCGCCGGCCGACCCAGCCGCCAAGGACTTCGGCCATAGCCTGTCGCCATAGCTGGGCTCCGAGGTACACCAGCTCCGGCAGGCCGTAGCCGTCGGAGGAGTACAGCACCTTGCCAAACGGGGCGAGTTCCAGTGTTTCGGCCAGCACGGCCGCCGCCCGTGCGCCTGTGTAGTTCACCATCAGGCCAACATCCAGGTAGACGTTCGGATACGCCTGCGCCAGGAAACCGGCATGGCGATGGAACGGGTAACAGTGCAGGAGAACCACGGGCACGCCGCAGCTGGCGAGGAAGTCGCGGGCCAGCGCCGGATCGGCTCGCCGCAGGTCAAGGTCGGGATCGCCGAAGCCGGTGTGCAGCTGGATTGGCAGGCCCCGGTCCACCGCGCTCCACAAGGCGTGGCGGAGCAGTACCGGATCGGACATCCGCGCCTGGCCGGTTGTCTCGGCGTTACGCAGCCAGTCGCCGGCCGCGACCCGCACAGCCGCCGGTGCCGGCCGGGACGAGTCGAAGTCCAGCCCGAACCGGTAGGCCACGATGCTCTTGACCGCAGCCGCCCCCGCCGACCGCTGCCAGAGCAGCTCGCGGAGCCTGTCACCGAACTCTGCGGCAGCGCACCCGGAGGTGGCGAGTTCCTCGGCTACCGACTCAAGCCGGATCACCTCGCGAACCGCGGCCTCGGACAGTTCCCCAAGGTCAGCAAGGCTGGCCGAGCCAGGCGCGGCGAACCCGGTGTCGACCAGGAGGCAGGAGCAGCCCGCCGCCGACAGCAGCGCCTCGGCTGGCCTGGTTCCCGCCAGCGAGTTCCGGTACCCGAGGTACGCGTCAGCCTCGGCCGCGGAGGCCAGGCCGAGGACCGGGCCGCACCAGCGCCGGAGCGCGAAGCCAAGCTGGGTGTCGAATTGCGTCGTACCAGGCGGGGCATGCTGGTCCGACTCGGTCAGGAAGGCCTCGAAATCGGCCTTGGCCACGGGCCCGAGCAGGACCGAATGCACGTGGTTGTCGACGAGCCGCAAATCCTCTATGGCCTCAGGCAAGCTCATGCCTGAACGTAACCCACCGCTGCGCGCGGCTCCCTGTCGGACACGACATTCGGCTTCCGGCGGGACCGCCCGGCCGACTCGCCCACGGTAACCGCTGATATTTACCCGCGATGTGGCAGCAGCCTACCGGCGCGCCCGGAGGTCTCCGCAGACGAAGGCAAGCGCCAGGACGGCAGCACTCCAGGAGTCCCGCTTGCCTATCGAGCGAACGCTGGCAAGGCTGACCGTGAGGTCGAGCGAATCACTCGCTAATGCCGCCGTGGTCCAGCGCCGGGCATCCTTATCGTCGCCCGACGTGGCGGCGGCGACGGCGCCAAGGCCCAGCACTAGGTCCCTCACACCGACTGTCCGCATCAGCAGCAACGCCGCGCTCGTCGGCTCCTCCCGGCCTGACAACCGCATCGGCGCTGCCGGCGCGGCGACAAGGGCAACGCCTACCGCTGCCCGCAGCCAGCCCATCGCCTCGCTGCTGGTGATCGACACGGTCGCAGCGTATGCCAGGAGGGCACATCAGGATGGCATCTCCAACCTCAGCGGCGTCATGATGCCAGCTACCGCGCCGTCCGGGACCCTGGTTGTCGGCTAGCCCGCCTCGATGCGCCGGTTGCCAGTCAGGAGGATCCAGACCTGCCCTGGCGCGAAGGTCATGCGCTTACCGGAAGGGGTCGTGAAGGTCGTGCCGCCGTTCCAGTTCGGCCGCGACCAGCGGGCCGCGTAGGCCTTCCCGTTCCGGAGCACGATTGCGGTGCCATGGCCGGTGGATTCGGCAAACGGCGGCGGGACACCGTACTCCAGGAAACCGGACTTACGCACGACCGTGTGCTGGATCACCACGGTGGCGGCCGAGAACCGGATGCCGCTAGAGGTCTTCGCCGGGATGCCATCCATCGAGATCAGCCAGTGGCGCTTGCTCGCAGACCACGTGAAGCTGAACTTAGCTGAGGGGTAGGTAACGGTCTCCGACCTGGTGACGCGGCCGCCGAACGGCGCCGGGCCGAATCTGAAGCCGATGTTGTGGGCCTTGCTGGCGCCTCTGGCCTCCTTCAGCAGAACCTTGGTGCTCGCGAAGAGGTTGTAGGGCGCGATCCGCTGGTAGTCCCGGTAATACCCGCCGACAATGCCGGCGTAGAGGTCGACGATCCGGGCCTTTTCCACTACGGGAAGCAGCTGCCCCTGGGCGCCGGAGAACGCGAACGCCGGGCGGCCGAACTGGCGTAGCAGCTGCAGGTCGTCTCGCCGGGTGCTGCGGACCGGCCCGATGACCGGCGGGAAATGCGAGGAGAAGACAGCCATGAAGCGGGTGAGGCCGCCCTCCACTGGCAGCACGTACACGATGTCAGCTTCGTTGATGCCGGTTTGCGGTCGCGCGTAGACGATGTTGTCGATCTTGACGATAAGCACCCGTGCCAGCTGCTTCACTGGCTCCCCGGTGAAGGGAGACAGCAGCCGGTGCGGCTTAGCGACGACATGTGTGGGCGTCGGCGTGGGCTTAGCCGTGTGGGCAGCGGGAATCACTCGGCCAGGTATCAGCACCAGGACTGCCGCCACTGCGGCGGCGGTCGCCACCGCAGCCGCGGCCGAGACGATTGTCTTCGCGCGAGTCCACGGCAGCAGCGTCCTGCTTGCCCACGTAGTAAGCCATCTCATGACTGCCCCCGAGTTTCCGCGGTGCCGGGTTCGCAGGACAGGGTATCTCCGCGGGGCGGCTAAACCAGCACGCTTCCAGTCTGGAGCTTAGCGACCGCCGCACTGGCCAAAGTTCACTAAACGCATAGATCTCGGACTGCCAGGCGATCACGGAGTCCGGTTCTTGTCGATCTGGTCGAAGTCGCCGTAGCCGTTGTACGTGCCGCCGCCTCCGGACCACTGCCACATCAGGGCGTACTCGCTAGCGCTGGTGATGCCGCCGAAGAACTGTGCGCAGGTGCTCGTCCCGGTCAGGCACCAGCCGCTCGGGACATGGGCCAGGCTGCTGGTGTCGCCTAGGTAGGTCCACTCGTAGGTGTTCGAGATGGTGGAGTACTTGCCGGTGCCGAAGATGGACGCCCAGATCGGCGGAGCCGAGTACACCCCGGCCTTATAGCTGGAATGGCTGGTCAGGTAGTCGGCGAACCCGTTAAAGTCGGCGCGGTCCACCTGCGCGGCGATGTAGTTGCGCCGCACCCTGCCGCTGCATGGTGAGGTGTAGACGGCGTTCCAGCCGTTGTCCGGCGCCGGCGTATAGCTTGGCGCGTTGCCGGGCAGCTCCACGTCCAGGAAGACCACCGGGTAGGTCACCTTCGGCCGCAGCGCATTGAGGTCGCGTATTGCCGCCGCTGCCTGCGCCTGGCCCCACGCCGCCGCTTCCTTGCTCGTCCCGTTGAAATGCGGATCGACGCCTGGCCCAGCCATGAACCAGTACGCACCGGTGCCAATGCCCAGGTGGTAGGTAGTGAGGTTGGTCCGGGCATCGCTGGCGTCGGTCTTGGACCATACGACCTTGCCGCCGCAGTGCTGCCAGTTGGCCCAGTTCCCGATCATCCCGATGTAGCCGCCGTAGCTGCCGCCGATGGCGGGCTCCCCGTACGGCGCCGGGCCTGGGATGGCCATATAGCTGCTGTCCGTTCCGTACCAGAACCCGGCTGGCGAGTCGAACTGGCGCGCCGCGGTGCCGCCGGCCGCTGCAGTGCCGCTCGCCGCGAGCGACGAACCGGCCGTACTCAGCACGATCGCGGCGGCCACGAGACCCGCCGCTAGGGCGCCTGCGGCCCGGCCAACGGCGCGCCGGTCGTGCCTGGTTCGCAGTGCCTTCACGATGTCAGCGTCCCCTCTGTTGGTCGGCAACCCTGCCGGTTGGCAAGCCGCCTCAGGTACGCCAGCGCGCGGCTAGAACCTGATGAAGTGCTGGCCTTGCAGGTTACGGCACGTTTTCGTCCCCCTGGGCCATGTCCGGGCCATGAGACGTCAGCTCGCTGGCGGCCTCGTCAATCACCCTGCGCGTCCTGTCGGGCGCCGACGGCAGGAAGTGGGTGTAGACCCTGAGGGAGAATCCGGGATCGCCATGGCCCAGGTACACGGCCAGCGAGCGGATGCGCCTAGCCCTCGTTTTGCTGCTCCTGGGGAGCATCCGGAGCGACTCCCCGCACCACGGGATTGTCGTAGTCTGGGAAGGATTCGGCGATACCCGGCGCGGACTCGTCATCCTCGTCCACGTTGACCAGGCCGAGGTAGACGGCCATCTTCCGGATGGGGCCCGCTGGCCTCCCCACAGGGACGTCCGGGTCGGCGGGGGCGAACTCGTGGATTGTTCCCGCGCTGGTCAATCCATGCCACCGGGCCCGGCGCGGACACCATACGGCGCCGTCCGGGCCCCGATCAGGTCTGCTTAGCTTGCTAGATCCTCAGCAGGTCAGCGTCAGCCGGGGCCACCTCAAGAGCGGACGCAGCCAAGTCGGCCAGGACGGCTCCAGGATCAGCGGCGGCGGGCCGCCAGCCGCCATGTCGCGTACGTGACGGTCACGACAGCCCACCCGATGACCGCTACGCCCAGCTGGGAGACGGACCAGAAGTTGAGCATGATGGCCGCGATGATGCAGAAGATGGCGACGGCCTGAGCCGCCAGGAAAGCAGGTAAGGCGCGCCGCCTGCGCGGTAAGACGTGCCTGAGCTGGCCTGGTTCCCAGAAGTTCGTCATGAGCACGACGATAGCGCGGCCACGGTCGGAATGACTGGCGGACCCTGGGCCATTCCTGGGCCAAATGACAGGCTAATTTCGCCTGTCAGCGTCTAACGCGGCCTACTGCCAGAACTGCACGTCAGCGGGTGTGCGCGACGTGTCCGCCGAGGTGAGGAAGTGGGCCGGTCAAAACCTGATGAAATGCTGGAAGCACTCGAACGCGGTGTCGTGCTCGGCAAACGCGGCCGCTTCGGCTCGCTTGACCGCCAGGTACGCGGCCGATCGGAGCGGACCGAGCGCGGTCATCAGCAGCTCATCGCAGGCAAGGGCATCGAGTGCTTCGGCCAGGCTGCGGGGCAGGCGGGTGGCGCCGGCCGACTCGCGCTCGGCCTCCGACATCGTGGCCGGGTCAACGTTGACCGGCTCGCCGGGATCCAGCTGTCGCCGGATCCCATCCAGCCCGGCGTGGATGAACGCGCCCAGGGCCAGGTATGGGTTCGCGCTCGAGTCGGACGGCTTCAGCTCCAGGTTCACCGAGCTGGCCGCGTCACCGCGCAGCGGCGAGCAGATCCGGACCGCGGCCTCGCGGTTGTCCATCCCGTAGCAGGTGAACGCGCTGCTCCAGAACTGCGGCTGGAGGCGGCGGTAGCTGTTCACGCTGCCGCAGGTCAGGGCCACGAGGGCCGGGAGGTGTGCAAGGACGCCGCCGATGAAGTGATATCCGACCGCCGACAGGCCATAACGATCGGCTGGGTCGGCAAAGACAGCCGCGCCGCCAGTCGAACCGGCCTCGGGCAGGCTGGTCAAGGAGGCATGCAAATGGGTGCCGTTACCCGCCTGATCTGGTATCGGCTTGGCCGCCAGGCTCGCCCACAGCCCGCGGCGGAAGGCGACGCCGCGCACGGTCTCCCGGTACAGCACGTGGTTGTCGGCCGCGCGCAGCGCGGGTGCGTGCCGGACGGTTATCTCATGCTGACCGTGCCCGAGCTCGGGGTAGTAGTGCTCGACCTGCAGACCTTGCGCGTTCAGCGCCTGCACCAGATCGATGACGACGTCGTGTGCTTGGTGGAATCCGGTCGATGAGTAACACAGGCTGTCGTCGAGCGGCACCAGCTTGTCCGGTCCGCCGCCCGGATCGCTCTCGCGCCGCCCGAGGGTGAATTCGGGCTCGAAGGCGGCTGTCATGGCGTAGCCCTCGGCCGCGAGCTCATCGATCGCCTGCTTCAGGAAGGTGCGGGCGCACGCCTCCCACGGCTCACCATCCGGCTTGACCAGGTCAGAGAGCATCACGCCTGCGCCCGGTGCGTAGGGCAGGGCAACCAGGGTGGCAGGATCGGGCTTGATCCGGACCTCGCCGACCGGGCCCATTCCGGCCACCGGCTGGAGGGTGTCCAGCATGCTCATGGCCATCATCGCCACCGTGTGGCCGATGCCGCTCTCGATGCGCTCCGGCAAGAACGCGGCGGATGTCGCCTTGCCACGGATGACGCCGCCGTGGTCGGCATAAAGAAACCGGATCAGCTCAAGATCGCTAGAAGCCGCCTTCGCCAGGGCATCCCTTACCGCCGCATCACTGTCGCCAAAATTCATGCGTCAGGCGTAGCACGACCATCGGCTGTTCGTACAGATTCCCGGCCAACATGGCCGTTGCCGGCTGCGCCGTTGGCGGCAATGTCGTCGGCGATCACGTCCGTGTCGGCCGCCTCGGTGGCCGTCGAGGCAGCAATGATCGCCGCCTCGACGGGGTCCTCATGCACGTACTTGCCCCCGCGGAGCGCCGACGCCGCGGCGGCGATAACCAGCACGGCAATCGCCATGGAGAAAACGATCACCAGCCCATGGTGGAACGGCTGCGAGATCAGCCCGGGAAAGAACGTCCTGCCGGTGAGCACGGCCACGTTGTGCGCAGGCAGGTGACTGAGCACGCCGGTGGGGGCGAGCAGCGAATGCACCGGGTTGTAGCCGAGAAACGCGGCGAACAGGCTGCCGACCGGCGGCAGCGAGCCGATCTTGTGCGCGATCGCGTCCGGCACGCCCTGGGCGGTCAGCCCGCTGGTCAGCGTCTTCGGCAGGGTGGCCGCTAGCCCGGCGATCATCAGCGAGAAGAACACGCCGATGGACAGCACAAAGCCGGAGTTCTGGAACGTGGCCAGCATGCCCGAGGCCGCGCCGCGCTGCTTGGCCGGGACGCTGTTCATGATCGCAGCGGCGTTCGGCGCGGAGAACAGGCCCATGCCGGCGCCCGCCACGAAGATCAGCGCGGCGAACTCCGGGTAGGTGAAGTTCACCGGGATGAGCAGCAGCCCGCCGAAAGCCACCGCGGACACCAGCAGGCCGCCGGAGGCGAACGCCCGCGCGCCGTGCTTGTCGGACAGCCATCCGGAGATCGGGCCGGACACTACGAAGCCGAACGTCAGCGCCAGCAGGTAGATGCCCGACCAGAGCGGGGTGTCGGCGTAGTTGTAGCCGTGCAGCACCAGCCAGATGCCCTGCAGCCAGATGATCAGCATGAACTGAAGGCCGCCGCGGGCGATGGAGGCGAGCAGCGTAGCGCTGACGCCAGCCGCGAACGCCCGGATTCGCATCAGGTGCAGGTCGAACATCGGCGATTGGACCTTGGTCTCGATGATGCAGAACGCCACGAGCATGGCGACGCCGCCGATCAGGCCGGTCAGGACCAGCGGGCTGGTCCAGCCCATCGAGTGGCCGCCGTAGGGCTGGATGCCGTAGGTGATGCCCGTCAGCAGCAAGATCAGGCCGACTCCGAAGGTGATGTTCCCGAGCCAGTCGATCCTGGCGGGCGTGCGCACCCCGACTTCTCGCAGGCTCAGGTACGACCAGATCGTGCCGCCGAGGCCGATCGGCACCGACACGATGAACACCAGGCGCCAGTCGACGGCAGCCAGAACGCCGCCGAGGATGAGGCCGATGAACTGGCCGGAAATGCCCGCCACCTGGTTGATGCCCATGGCCGTGCCGCGCTGGTTGGCCGGGAACGCGTCGGTCAGGATGGCCGGCGAGTTGGCCATCAGCATGGCTCCGCCGACTGCCTGGAGGACCCGGAACCCGATGAGCCAGAGCGCGCCGCTGGCTCCGGTAAACGGGTCGAACGGCAGCGCCAGCGCGCCCAGGCCGAAGATCGCGAAGCCAGCGTTGTACATCCGGACCCGGCCGTAGATGTCCCCGAGCCGGCCGAGGGTGACGACGAGCACGGCGGAGACGACGAGGTAGCCCATCAGCATCCAGAGCAGATAGCTGATATTGCTGGGCTGGAGCGGGTTCAGGTGAATGCCGCGGAAGATGGCGGGCAGCGCGATGATCACGATTGACGCGTTGACCGTGGCCGCGAGCATGCCGAGCGTGGTGTTAGACAGCGCTACCCACTTGTAGCGCCCGTCGCGCAGGCTGCCATTCGGTAGTCCGGCGGCTGCCAGCGCCCTACCAGGTCGTTCGGTGTCCGCAGGCTCACCCATGTGCTGTCCTCCGCATCGGTGCCGTCCGCACCCCCTCGCCGTGCAGATACTTGCTATTACAAAACTAACAGGGACCGGAGGTGACCGGGACGGCGCGGGCAGCCTGCGCTGGCGTTCGGATGGTAACGGGGCCAGCACGGCACGCGGTCCGCGCACGCTCGGCGGTAGACCTCAGCCGGTGGCTACCGGTTGCCAGCCCCGCGGCGCCCTCAGCGGCAGCTGGGCGACCGTAGCCGCTGAGCGGCCGCCGACGACGACCCGGCGGTGAGTACCTGGGGAGTATCTTTTACAGAGTGACACACCGCCCGTCGCCACGCGATCTTCGTGCCTCTGATTTCGATCGCGACCGGGTGATCACCCTGCTCAGCGACGCCGCGGCCGATGGCAGGCTGACGCCCGAGGAGCACTCGGACCGGGTTGGCCGGGCACATCAGGCGCGCACGCTCGGCGAGCTAGTAGTGCTAACCGAAGACTTGGCAGAGCCATCGGCGCAGCCCATCCGCCTGGACGGGCGCAAGGGCCTCGTCGGCGTCTTTGGCCGGGACGCCAGAAGCGGCCGCTGGGTCGTGCCTGCCAGCCTGCCCGTGGTGGCATTCTTCGGCGAGGTAGAGCTCGACCTGCGAGACGCACTACTGCAGAGCGGCCGGACCATCATCTACGCAACCGTGGTGGCCGGCACCCTGCACCTGATAGTTCCCGATGGCGTTGCCGTCGAGATGAACGGCACGTCGGTCCTCACCCGCAGGATCAACCGGACGGCTCGGATGCCCGGCCATGGCTTCGGCGGTCCCGGTGATCCGGCAGACGGCGGACGGACCGTGATCGAGGTGCGCACCGTCGCGGTGGCCGGGACCGTCAAAGTGACCTCACCGAAACGACCAGGCTGGCTCGGCGCGCTGCGGCGCGGCAGTCTCCCGCGCGGCAGCTTCCTGCAGTAACAGGCGCCCGTTCCACCCGGCGCCCGTCCGGACCGGCGCCCGCGCTGTTCTTAGCCGGCGCCCGGCCCGCTGGCTCGGCTAGCCGCCTGGAAGTCGACTGCGCTGTAGGCACTGAGCTTCCACAGCTGGTGCTCGCTGTGGATTTTCCGCACCGTGCCGGACCTGGCCCGCATCACTAGTGAGTCAGTGGTCGCGCCGCCAGACCGGTACCTGACCCCGGCGAGGAGATCGCCATCGGTGATCCCGGTCGCTGCGAAGAACGCGTCATCGGACGCCACCAGGTCGTCGGTGTCCAGCACCCGGCCCAGGTCGTGGCCGGCGTCGATGGCCTTGGCGCGCTCGGCATCGTCGCGGGGTGCCAGCTTGCCCAGGATCACGCCACCGAGGCACTTCACCGCGCACGCCGCGATGATGCCTTCAGGCGTACCGCCGATACCCAGCAGCAGGTCGATGCCGGTTCCCTCGCTGGCTGCCAGGATCGCGCCGGCGACGTCGCCGTCGGTGAGCAGCTTGATCCGGGCACCGGCCTCGCGTACCTCGCGGATTAGCTCGGCATGCCGCGGCCGGTCCAGGATCACGACGGTCACATCGGACGGCGAGCAGCTCTTGGCCCTGGCAACAGCTGAGATGTTCGCAGCCGGCGGGGCGTCCAGGTCCACGACGCTGGCCGCCTCGGGGCCTGTTACTAGCTTGGACATGTAGTAAACGGCGGAAGGGTCGTACATCGAGCCGCGCGCACTGACGGCGAGCACGGAAATCGCGTTGGGCATGCCGTTGGCCGTGAGCCTGGTCCCGTCGATCGGGTCGACGGCCACGTCACACAGCGCCCCGCTGCCGTCGCCGACGTGCTCGCCGTTGTACAGCATCGGCGCCCGATCCTTCTCGCCCTCGCCGATGACCACGATGCCGTTCATCGAGACGGTATTGATGAGCTGGCGCATCGCGTTGACTGCGGCCGCGTCGGCGCCGTTCTTGTCACCGCGGCCTACCCAGCGGGCCGAGGCCATCGCCCCGGCCTCCGTCACCCTGGCGAGCTCGAGCGCCAGGTTGCGGTCCGGCGCGTGGCGGCCTGGGGCGGGCGTGGCCATCGCCGCCTCGGCCGGTGAGCCCCTGGCCGCTGCCTGATCCTCACCCATGACCGCTGCACCTTCCCTGTTGGCTGGCGTTGGTGGAATCCTATGTAGCACGTGGGCCAGCTGGCCGACCGCCCTGTGACGGGCTCGTTCGAGAACGCCGGATTCAGATGCCCCATCCCGTGACAACCGAGCCCAGTACGGCCGACAGCAGTACGGCCGACAGCAGTACGGCCGACAGCAGTACGGCCGACAGCAGTACGGCCGACAGGAGCCCTGCTGATGAGAAGCGGGTGCCTGCCGCCCGCAACCCTGAGCGGGGCAGCTCTGAGCGCGGGGCCTCGACCAGAAGCGTGCTGCTGGCGGCAGCGCGCGAGGTCTTCATCCTGGAGGGCTACGCGCAGGCCGGCGTCACCGATATCGTCGCGCTGGCAGGCGCGAGCGTCGGTAGTCTTTATCACCATTTCGCGGGCAAGGCAGAGTTGTACCTGGCGCTCTTCAGCGAACTTAATGACGAGCTTGACGCCAGGACCCGCAGCGCGGTTCGCGCCAGCCGCGCGGCCGGCGTTACCGATCCCATGGAGCTCTTCGTTGCTGGCGCGCACGGTTACCTTGAGGTCTGCATCGAGCAGCGCGAGCTTTCCGCGATGTTCGCGCGGGGCGACGGGCCGCCGGGATTCGACTTGCTAGCGAGGCGCCGGCTGGTCGCGTGGGTCGCCAAGAACAGCGAGTTCTTCGCGCGCAGTGGCGAGCCGCTTGATGAGGCAGTTGCCGTCGTCATGACCGGGGCGATGCTGCTCGCCAGCGCCGAGGTGTCACAGGCGGCCGATGCCAGCCGGGCGCGTCAACTGGCTGATGGCGTCATTCAGGTGCTGTCCAGGCTGCACGTGCGGTCTGGCTGAGCGGCTCAGAACGGGGCTCCGGGCGCGGGCTCCTGGTGCTGCTGGGCCATTGCCGTGGCGAGCCTGGCACGTGCGCCCTCGAGCCATTCCTCGCAGATCGCCGCCAGCTGCTCGCCCCGCTCCCAGAGCTGCAAAGACTGCTCGAGCGTCAGGCCGCCCGCCTCCAAGCGCTTGACCAGCTCGGTCAGTTCATCCCTGGCCTGCTCATAAGCGGGACGCTGCGGATCGCCGCCAGCTAGCCCCGGCTCTCGCCCGGCCGAAGCCGACGGGCTCTTGCCGGGCTTCGCGCCTCCGTCGCTCGCAGTTGTCACGATCGCCAGCCTAACTGGACGCGGCGGTAACGGATTAGCCGCGCTTGTCCGATGAACGTATGCCGGGCGCCCCCGTCCGGTACTGCCGAAGGGACCGTGATGTGCAGCTCCGATCATCCCGGCGTCCGGCGCTCTTGCGCACTCTCGCTGCGCACTGCATGCAATGCGCGGCCTACCACGTGGCTGCAACGCCGTGAGTTGGCGTGGCTCACGGCGACCGTTCCAAGCTCGCTCTGTGCGGTCAACACGCGCTGCCGGGTGCCACGCACCCGGCCCGGTTACCTGGCCGAGCTGGGCGACTGCTGGTACCGGCCGCCGTCGAGCTGGCGGCTAGGCGGCCCGCGCAAGTAACTGGACGCGACGCGTGCGCCAACGTCAATGGGAACCGTGCTACGCACTCCCGCGCGCGGTGACCTGGAGGTGGTCGTCGGCGAACCGCAGGTCGAGCACCTCACCGTCGGACACCTCGGCGGCGGCCCGCACGACTCTCGCATCGGCGTGCTGCACGATCGCGTAGCCGCGGCGCAAGGTAGCCGCGGGCGACAGGCTTACCAGCCTGGCCCTGACGTGCGCAAGGTCGTCGTCCGCCCGGTCCAGCCCGGCGGCGACGGTCAGCCTGGCCCGCTCGGCCAGGCCGAGGATCTGTTCGAGCTGCCGGTCGATCTCGCGCAGCGGGCTGGCGACCGCTGGTCTTGACCGGATAGCGCTCAGCCAGGAACTCTCCCGGTCGAGCCGGCCAGCCAGAGCCCGGCGCGCCCGCATCCGCAGCTCACCGATCAGCCCGAGCTGCTCGGCCACGTCGGGCACGGCCCGGCGCGCCGCGTCGGTCGGCGTTGAGGCGCGGACATCCGCGACGAGGTCCAGCAACGGCACATCCTGCTCGTGACCGATAGCGCTAATGACCGGCGTGACACAGGCGGCCACCGCGCGGACGAGGTCCTCGTCGGAAAACGGCAGCAAGTCCTCGATCGATCCGCCGCCGCGCGCGATGATGATCACCTCAACCGCCCGGTCGGCATCGAGCCGGTGCAGCGCGTCGATGATTTCCTCGGTGGCGTGCGGACCCTGCACGGCGACCTGCTCGACCCGGAATCGAACTGCTGGCCAGCGCCGGGCCGCATTGCGGAGCACATCGCGTTCGGCAGCCGAATCGCGGCCGCAGATCAAGCCGACGCCGACCGGCAGGAAGGGCAGCTTTCTCTTCCGCGCGGCGGAAAACAGGCCCTCGGCGGCCAGTGCCGCACGGCGCCGCTCCAGCCTGGCCAGCAACTCTCCGATGCCGACTGCCTTGATGTGGGTTGCGGTCAGCGCGAACGACCCCTTGGCGGAATTGAACTCGGGCTTTGCCCAGACCACGACGCGCGCGCCTTCAGCCGGCGCCGGATCGGTGGCGTCCAGTACGGCCGCAGCGCAGATAACGCGGACCGACACCGCGGCTACCGGATCTCGCAGCGTGAGGAAGACCGTGCCGCCTCGCCTTGTCAGCTCCGCGATCTGGCCCTCGACCCACACTCGGCCGAGGCGCCCGATCCAGTCACCGACGAGCCGCAGCACCGTTCGGACTGGAACGGGTGCCTGCTCTGAGGTCTCAAGCGGCATGCCGGCCCTTGGTCATAACCGCCGCCGGCGACCAATGTGGCTGGGCTGCGCTCACCCGCCGCTCTCTACCTTCTCGATGCGCCGCTCCAGCATGCCGAGCACGTCGGGCCTCTCGGCATTCTTTCGCTCATAATCGGCCAGCACTTTCAGCTGATCCGTACTCAGCGTGCGCAGGCGGGCGCGGATCGACGCGAGTGACAGATTGTCGTAGTCGGCCAGCGGCAGCGCTCGGGAGGTGGTAGCGGGCGCGGCATCGATCACGATGGGGCCGCCGGTCCCAGCGCGCTCGGATAGCTCGGGCAGGCTGTCGTTGTAGATCTCGTCGGCGGTGAGCAGCCGTACGTTGCCGGTCTCATCGAGCGAGCGCCACCGGGATTCAGCAGCCGGTCGGCTTGGCTCCGGCCGCTGCTGCGGGGCTGCCTGCCTGGGCGGCAAGGTCCCGGAGGTCCCGGTGTGGGGCTGCGGCCGCGCCGGGGTCGGGCCTGGTCGGTCGGCAGCGAGCAGGATCCGGCCGATCCCTGAGAACACGGCCCTAAGGGCCCCGGCCGGAGCCCGCTTGATCTGATCAGGGATCTGTGAAATGCCCATAAGTGATCGGTCTCCTTTTGCACTGCGACGGGGTGCCAGCCGGAGCTAGCCTCGGAAGGCCGGCCACCGGGCGGCATTTCACCCTCGGGACATTGTCGCTGGCCTGAGGCGTCGCGCAAGCCGCGGCTGCCAATAATTAGCTCGGTGCGGCCAGCCGCCGGGTCAGGGCTCATCGGTGGTCGCCTAAAATGACCCCATGCCTGATCAGTCCCGCCGAGTGCTGCTCGCCAAGCCCCGTGGCTATTGCGCTGGAGTTGACCGGGCTGTGCAAACTGTCGAGAAGGCACTGGAGCGCTTCGGCGCCCCCGTGTACGTGCGCAAACAAATCGTGCATAACACCCATGTCGTTCGTGCGCTCGAGGACCGGGGCGCGATCTTCGTGGAGGAGACAGAAGCTGTCCCGGAGGGCGCAGTGGTCGTGTTCTCCGCGCACGGGGTCTCGCCGGGGGTGCGCGAGGAGGCAAAAGAGCGCGGGCTGCGGACCATCGACGCGACGTGCCCGCTCGTGACGAAGGTGCATAATGAGGCCCGCCGGTTCGCGGCGCAGGACTACGACATCCTGCTGATCGGCCACGAGGGTCACGAGGAAGTGGTCGGCACCACCGGCGAGGCGCCCGCCAACATCCAGCTCGTCGACGGGCCAGCCGGGGGCGATTCGGTCGAGGTGCGCGACGGCTCGAAGGTCGCCTGGTTGTCCCAGACGACGCTCTCGGTAGACGAGACGCTCGAGACCGTTGCCGCGCTGCGCAAGCGCTTCCCGCTGCTGCTCGACCCGCCGAGCGACGACATCTGTTACGCGACGCAGAACCGGCAGCTTGCGGTCAAGCTGATCGCCGGGCAGTCCGATGTGGTAATCGTCGTCGGTTCAACCAACTCATCCAACTCCGTCCGGCTGGTCGAGGTCGCCCGCGATGCGGGCGCCAGCGCCGCCTACCTGGTCGACGACGCGTCCGGGATCGATCAATCCTGGCTGGTCAATGCTGGCACTGTCGGCGTCACCAGCGGTGCTTCGGTCCCGGAGGACCTGGTGGACGGCGTGCTCGCCAAGCTGGCCGAGAGCGGTTACACCGACGTCGAGGAGATCGAGGCGGTTCCCGAGCGCATGCAGTTCGCTCTGCCACACGAGTTGCGGAAGCCTGTGGCCAGCCCGGAGGCCTAACTGCTGACCTGGTGCCGCCACCAGCATCGCTGGTCGCAGGTCATCCGGCCGCGCTGATTGCCCGTCCGCCACCGATGAGGTGCGGCGCGGTCGTGGGCTCGCGCGCAACCGCCGCCCTGCTCACCAGCTCAGGCCCGGTGTCAACGAAGAGCTCCGGCGCCGAGAGCGTGCGCACCGTTTCCTCAACCGGTCTGGGCGGTTCGAGCTCGCCCTCTACCAGGCCGAGCTCGTTCAGTTTGCGGGCACTCACCAGGACGCGGCTCTCGAGCGAGCCGACCGCCCTGTTATAGCTGGTCACCGCAGTAGTCAGTGCCTTGCCCAGGCCATCAACGTGCCTGCCAAGTCCGGCGATGCGCTCATAGAGCTCGCGACCAAGATCGAATACCGCGCGCGCGTTGTCTGAGAGCGCTTCCTGCTGCCATGCGTACTGGGCCGTGCGCAGCATGGTCACCAGTGTCGTCGGCGTCGCGATGTGCACCTTGTGGGTCATCGCGTACTCAAGCAGCGCTGAGTCATGCTCAAGTGCTGGCGCCAGGAATGCCTCACCGGGAATGAAGAGGATGACGAACTCCGGAGACGGGCTGAGCGCCGCCCAGTACGCCTTGGCGGCGAGCCGGTCGACATGCTCCCGCAGATGACGCGCGTGGGCTCCGAGCCGCGCCTCCCGAATGTCCGCTGCGGAGGCCTCGGCAGCCTCCAGGTACGCGGCCAGCGACACCTTTGAGTCAACGACGATGTTCTTGCCGCCGGCGAGGCGGATAACCATGTCCGGGCGGAGTGCCCCGTCGGATGTCGTTACTCCTACCTGCTCGTCGAAGTCGCATTTGTTGCTCATGCCGGCCAGCTCAACCACCCGCCGGAGCTGCATCTCTCCCCAGCGGCCGCGTGCCTCGGGTCGGCGCAGGGCGGTGACCAGGGCCTGCGTCTGCGCGCGCAGCTGATCAGATGACTGGCGCGCGATTGCGACTTGCTCAGATAGCGCTGCATGCGACGATCGACGGGCTGCCTCGGCCTCTCTGAGCTGGCTCTCCACCCTGGCCAGGGTGTCGCGCAGCGGCTGGACCAGTTGCTCGACGGCGGCCTTCCGGTTGTCGAGCTCGCCGGTGGCCTTTGCACCCGCCGCGCCGAGCCTGCCCTCGGCGATTTCGAGGAACGTTCTGGCGCTCTGGTCCAGCGCTTGCGCGGACAATGCCCGGAATCGATCCGCGAGCTGGCCATCGATCAGCTCGGCCTTCTCTCGCGCAGCGCGTTCCATCAGCGCCGCGCGGTCCTGCGCGGCCCGCGCGCGCTCGTCCGCGGCGCGAGCCTGACCCGTCAGGTCAGCGGCAACGTTAGCCAGCCGACCGCGGGCCAGCAGGTAGCCGATCGCGCCGCCGAGTGCGGCCCCGAGCGCGAGCCCTATGAGCAGCGAAGTCGCGTTCATACTCTGCATGCTGGCAGCCGGGGACGACAGTTCTCCGGTCCGACACGCCCACTAGACTTCACCGGTGAGCCTGTCCATCGGGATTGTCGGATTGCCCAACGTCGGCAAATCCACCCTGTTTAACGCGCTGACCCGCGCCAATGCCCTGGCCTCCAACTACCCGTTCGCGACAATCGAGCCGAACGTCGGCATTGTCGGTATCCCCGATGCGCGGCTGGACGCGCTCTCCCGGCTGTATGACTCGGCCAGGATCGTGCCCGCAACTGTCCGGTTCGTCGACATCGCTGGCCTGGTCCGCGGCGCATCGGCCGGACAGGGGCTTGGCAACCAGTTTCTGTCGCATATCCGCGAGACCGACGCGATCTGCCAGGTCGTGCGAGTCTTTGACGACCCCGACGTCAGCCACGTGGACGGCGACGTCTCACCGGAGCGCGACATCGAGACGATCGCCACCGAGCTCATGCTGGCCGATCTCCAGACGCTGGAGAAGGCGGTCCCGCGCCTGGTCAAGGAGGCCAGGTCCGCCAAAGACCCCGAGCGGACCCGGCTGGCCGATGCGGCAGAGCGGGCACAGCAGGTGCTTGACGGCGGCACAACCCTTTTCGCCGGGGCGGCGGTCGCCGGGATAGACCTGACCAACCTGCGTGAACTGCAGCTGCTCACGGCCAAGCCGTTCCTCTATGTATTCAATGAAGACGATTCTGAGTTGCAGGATGAGCAGCTCAGGAAGCGGCTGGCCGCGCTGGTCGCGCCGGCCGAGTCGGTCTTCCTCGACGCGAAGACCGAGGCCGAACTCGCCGAGCTGTCGCCGGAGGACGCCGCCGAAATGCTGGCCGAGCTGGGCCTGGGGGAGCCGGGCCTGGCGCAGCTGGCGCGGGCCGGGTTCGCCGCGCTCAAGCTCTCGACGTTCCTGACCGCGGGTCCCAAGGAGGCACGGGCGTGGACGATTCCGGTCGGCGCAACCGCCCCGCAGGCGGCTGGCGTGATCCATTCCGACTTCCAGCGAAAGTTCATCAAGGCTGAGGTCGTGTCTTTCGACGACCTGATGGCCGCCGGGTCCATTGTCGCGGCGCGAGCAGCGGGCAAGGCCCGGATCGAAGGCAAGGATTACGTCATGCGCGACGGCGACGTCGTCGAATTCCGTCATGGAAGCGGATGACGAGCACGGCCGCCGGGCGGATGCCCTGCGGATGATGTCCTCGATCTCGCTCACGCGAGAGCGCACTTAGCCGCGAACCCGGTTCCGCTCCAGGATGGTCCGCCGCGCGAAGCACAGCGGCAAAGCGCGGATCCGGGTCACCAGCACCCGGAAAGCTGCTGGCACGCAACCTGAACCGTGAATGCGCATGATCCGTCGTACCCCTACACCGGCGTCGTGGACTATCCAGCGCTTCCCGTCCTGGTTACGCGGTCTAGCTTTGCGTCATGGCAGCGCCGGATGACCTTGACAACCGTCTTGACTATTTCGTCACGAAGCGTTGACTCTGCCGCGAATCGGACTACGGTCAGAATGCGCTAGGGAGACTTTCGACCAAGTCCGGACAATCAGGCACGGGGAGGCCTCGTTGAAACCTGCACGCTCTCTTACCGCCCTGTCCGTCCTCGCGATAGCGATGGCGTTCGTTCCGGCGTTAAGTGCGTCGGCCAGTACTGGCAGCGGCCGCAGTCCGTCCGCCGGCGCGCCGACGCAGTTCGCATCAGCATCGGTGAGCCAGACGGCCCACGCCGTGCCGATCTCCGCTCGGGCCGCGGCGAAAGCCGACTCGGGCAGCGGCTTCGCCTGCATCATCGACGTCAAGAGAAGGAAAACCGTGCAGGCCTACCAGCCGCTCAACCTCGAACGCAGTGGCAACTCCTATGAGTACCACTGGCTCCTGTCGCCGTACTCGGTGCGCCACGCCCGCAGACTGAACGGCCGTCAGTGGACCTTCCAGGTCGAGACGTGCGGGACCGGCGGCGGGCACACCTGGAACCACTGGCATCAGTACTTCGACGGGCAGGGGCAGATGCTGGAGTACCGAGCCGATCACATGATCGGCTGGAAGTGGGCCAGCGCGGTCAAGCAGGGCACCGTCTCGGCGTCGCTGAACTTCCAGGTCAACGTCGGCGTGGTCACCATCGGCGGCAGCACCAACGTGGCGAATTACGGCACTCACTCGGGCACCACCGGCAAGGACCCGAACGTGAGCTGGCCTAAGCGCTGGCGCAAGTACAATGCAAATCGGATCAACGAGTTCTACATGTCGCCGCACACCTTCAAGTTCAACGGCACCGGCTCGGAGGAAGGCAACGTGGGCCACTCGCTGTATGAATTCAACACCGCCGGCACGGTGAACTTCACCTACGGAGCGTCACCGACGATCCTGGCGCTCTGCGCCGCTCTACTGGACAATTGCCCGAAATTCAATTGAGGGCGGACCGCCGGTGACCCGCCGGGCTGCCCGCGTCCTGGCCGCGTGCGCCCTGGCCTCCGTCCTGGCGTCGTGCACCGGGGCCGGCGGCCATGCCGCCGGCCCTCGTGGCCGGTCGCTGCCGCCGGGGGCGGCACGGCTGCTGGGACAGGGGTCGCTGTACCTGCTGGCGGGGCCCAGTCCGTATTCGGCGAACCTGTGGCGGGTCGACCTGCCGTCCGGCCGGAGCAGCCAGCTGACGCACAACCCGCCGCAGGACGGGGTGTCAAACTTCGACGCCTCCCCGGCCGGGCTGGTGATGGGCGACGCGCGCAGCAGCGTGGACGTGCTGGACGCCCTGGAGCACCGGAAGGTGGTGCAGATCGGCGACGGCGTCGGCGACGGGCCGGTGATCAGCGCGTCCGGGCAGATCGCGTACGAGATTGATGCCGCGCCGCCGTACAAGGGGCCGTGGACGTACTACCGGATCGTGCTGCGCGACGGCATCACCGGGCCGCCGCGCACGATCTACGCCGGAACGCCGCTACGGCAACCTCGGGCTCGTGAACTGGTCTCCCGACGGCGCCGACATCATGATCAGCCAGGGACCGGACAGCGGGCGGTACGATGCGCTGCTGATCATCAACCCGGCCGGCCGGGTCGTCCGCCAGCTGCCCGAGGTGCGACCAAATCCCGACAACCTGGTGTGGGGCCCGGACGGCCTGGCGGTCGGCAACGGACTCTTCCACTCCGGGCCGAACGAGGTGCTGAGCCTGTCCGGCCGGGTGAGGTACACGGTGCCAGGCGGCTGGGTGCCGATGTGCTGGAACCCGGCCGGCAACGCGATGATCGCTTTCCGCGCCCCGCATGAGATCGGGCTGTGGCGGCTGGCCAGGCCCGGGACGGTGCGGGCCCTTGGCCCGCTGCCAATCGGCGGCCTGCTGGAATGCCGCTGGTTGTCCCGACCCGCGGCCGGAACCTGATCAAGAGCAACCCGTGGAATTCCCTGACGGGGTATCCCTGGGCACCCCCTCAGCCTCCCGGTCGTCCCGTGATTTCTTCCCCCCTCGGCGTGCTGTGGCATGCGCTGGTGTTCAGCCCGAGCCTTCTCACAAACCAAGCGCATCCCATATGTGTCGTCTTGGTTAGGATCGCGAGATGCGGATCTTCCTGCAGACGGATCGACTGACTCTGCGCCGTTTCATCGAGGCAGACGAGGACAACTGTTCGAGCTGAACAGTGACCCGGAGGTCATGCGGTTCCTCACGCTCGGGAGTCGAGCAGGAACGGGCCAGGAACTGCAGTTTAGGTGTCACATGAGTTGACACATGTGGTCAGCGTCGTTGCAGAGCGTCCGCACGCCTGTGTGCGCTGGCCATCTATGTGCGGTGGCGGGGATATCACATTCGCGGTCCGGGCGGTGTCTTCATGTCAAACAGGCAATCGTCTAAGGAGGCCTCCCGTGGCGCTACGCGTTCCGAAGGCAGAGCTGCCCGCCGATATAAGCGAAAACATGATCAAGCAGTTCGGTGCCGTGCCTGAGCCCGTCGAGGTGGTATGGCACTGCCCCCAGGTCGCTTTGGCCAGCTTGGAGTTCAGCGGCAAGGTGGGCGCGTGGCATGCGGCCGACGAGAGCCTCAAGTCGTTCGCGCACATGGCCGTCGCGTCACAGGTCGGCTGCAGCTGGTGCCTCGACATCGGCTATTTCCAGGCGCAGAACCAGAACCTGGACCTGGCCAAGGCGAGCCAGGTGCCACGCTGGCGGGAGTCGGAGGTGTTCACGCCGCTGGAACGGGACGTGCTGGAGTACGCCGAGGCCATGACGAACACGCCGCCGACCGTCACCGACGAGCTGTCGGCGAGCCTGCTGGAGCGGCTCGGCCCGGCGGCGCTGGTCGAGCTCACCGTGTTCATCGCCGCTGCCAACATGGCGACCCGGGCCAACACCGCGCACGGGATCGCGTCGCAAGGCTTCTCCGCCGCGTGCGAGATTCCGCTGGCGGCCCGGCCTGAGAATTCCGACGTAGCGTCGGCGGCATGACCGAGGACCCGTTCGTCGCCCATCGCACCCTGCTGTTCACGGTCGCCTACGAGATGCTCGGGTCGGCGGCCGACGCCGAGGACGTGGTGCAGGAGGCCTGGCTGCGGTGGGCCGACGTCGACCAATCGCAGGTACATGACCCACGGGCGTACCTCATCCGGGTCGTCACCCGGCAAGCGCTCAACCGCCTGCGGACGTTGTCCCGCCGCCGCGAGGAATACGTTGGCGAGTGGCTGCCGGAACCACTGCTGACCAGCCCTGATGTCGCCGAGGACGTCGAACTCGCGGAGAGCGTCTCGATTGCGATGCTGACCGTGCTGGAGACGCTCGGGCCGGCAGAGCGGGCGGTGTTCGTGCTCCGCGAGGTCTTCGAGATGCCGTACGGCGAGATCGCCGAGGCCATCGGGAAGTCAGCGGCCGCGGTGCGGCAGATCGCGCGGCGGGCGCGCGAGAATGTGGCGGCTCGGCGGCCGCGGGTGCAGGTGAGCCGGTCGGAGCAGCAGGCGGTGGTGGAGCGGTTCCTGGTCGCGTTGCGAACCGGACAGTTGCAGGAGCTGATGGCGGTCATGGCGCCGGACGTGGTCCTGATCGCCGACGGTGGCGGGCATGTGGCTGCCGCTCGGGCTCCGATCCACGGGGCCGAACTCGTGGCGAAGTTGCTCGCGCGCGCGAACCGTGTGGCGGGCGCGTTCGAGACGACGCCCGTGTGGCTCAACGGCGCGCCTGCGGGCCGGATAGAAATCGGCGGCCAGGTGGCCGCGGTGAGCCTCGTGGTGGAAAACGGGCGGGTCACCCGGATCTACGCGATAGCAAACCCGCGGAAGCTGACGCGGCTGGTTGAACCAGCCGAACTCACCAGGTAGGACTGCTGCTCTGGCCTCGTGAGCGCCGGATTCCAGCCGCCAGTCTGCTGGCTGACTTTGGCGGGCGCACGCGTATGGCCGTTCTGTGCGGCGCGGTCCGCTGCATCGTTTGTGACGGCACTCTGCCATCGCGCGGTCCTTGCGGCATCGGCGGCCGGCGGGCAGGCTGGCTGGGATGACGGATATGCCTGTGCTGCTGGACCGGCTGGAGCAGGCGGGTGGCGCGCGGACGTGGTGCCATCGGCGGACGGCTGGGAGCTTGTCCTGGCCGAGAACGTCGCCTACCTGGTCGATGACCGGCGCCGCTGGCAGGCGCTGGCAGCGCTGCGGAGCGTCGTGGGACTGGACCCTGAACAGATCCTCGCCGCTCACGAGGATGTGCTCCGCAGCGTCGTCGCTGGTGCCAGGCCGGCGGAACGGGCCCAGCGCTTGCGCCGGTGCGCTGAGCCCTTCCTGCTTGATCTGTCCCGTCAGGGGTGACTGTCCTAGCGCCGCCACCCGCCGCCCCTGTACTGACCGCCGTGCCGCCCGTCCAGACTGCGAGCGGGCCCCCCGTGCGCGGAGAAGTGCCCGTTCTCTCGGGGCCGGGTCCCACCTCCGGCTAACCCCCGGGCCTTTTGCGGGCACTATGAGGGGTGAGGATGTCCGGTGAGCACAGGTCCGACGCCGACCTCGTGCGCGAAGCGCTGCGCGGGTCGCGTGAGCCGCTTGCCGAGTTGTTGCGGCGGCACTTTCCCACGGCGGTGTTCGTGGCCACCCGGATGCTGGGTTCGCCGGAGCTGGCCCGCGATGCAGCTCAAGAGGCCGCGATCGCGGCGATGACCGACCTGGACCGGTTGCGTTGTCCGGACAGATTCGGCGCCTGGTTTTGCGGGATAGCCCTGAACGTGGCCCGGCGATGGCGCCGTGAGCTCCGCGCCGAACTGCTGGGCCTGCCGACTGATGTCGTTTCGCCCGCTCCGGGTCCGGCTGAGGCCGCGGAGCTCACCGACATAGCGGCGCGGGTCCGCGGCGCTGTCGCCGCGCTACCTGCCGGCCAGCGCAACGCGGTGATGCTGTTTTACCTGCAGGGCCTGAGCCACCGCGAAGTGGCGGCCGAGCTCGGCATCTCCGTGGGGGCGGTGAAGGCCCGGCTGCACCAGGCACGGGTCTCCCTGGCCCCCAGGCTCGCATCAGTAGCCGACTTCCTGGAGGAGACGACCATGACAGCCGAGGGCGCGCAATGGATCGACGTGTCGGTATCGGAGATCCGCCGGTCCCATGGCGACAATGAGGACGAGTGGCAATTCGTGATGGTACTGGCCGAGCGCGACGGCGCCCGGACACTGCCGATCTGGATCGGACCCGCCGAGGCGATCTGCCTCGCCATGGAGCTGCAATCAGCGGAGACGCCCCGCCCGTTCACGTACAAGCTCGCGGCTGGGCTAGTCGGAGCGGCAGGCGCAAAAGTGGCCGAGGTCAGGATCACTCGACTGATTGAGGAAGTGTTCTACGCGTCAGTGCTCGTCGACGGCCCGGCCGGCCGTCGTGAGGTTGACTCCCGCCCGAGCGACGCAGTGAACCTGGCCCTGGCTGCGGGCGCGCCAGTCAAGGTCGAAGCGGGGCTGCTGCGCGCCGAGCAGGCCCTGGCGCAGGCGGGGGGGCTTGCGTCCCTCTCCGTGGCGACTGCCGAGATAGCCGCCGAAGCCCAGCAACGGATCCGCGAACGGCGCTGGCACGTCTGCGCACCGGGAGCGGACCCCGCCCTTTAAGTGGCGAACGCCGCCACGGCCGGAAGCGCCTATCTGCGCAGCAAATGGACGAGCCGACAGGGAGGAACGACCGTACGGAACCGTACACTTCCGTGCGGTCCTGTGCTACCATGGACTCATGACCACGATCAGGGCCGAGGAGGTACGGATTCCCCGGCATGCACGCGAGGCGGTCGCCCGGCACGAGCGGGTGGTCGTCGTGAATCACGAACGGCCGACCTTTGTCATCATGCATCCAGATGACACCGCGGCGCGTTCGACGGCGGTGCGGCCAGGACGGCCGCTGCGCGAGGCGCTCGGGCTGCTCGCTGGCGCGGCCCTGCCGGATACCGGTTTCGCCGACGACATGGAGGCCGTGCTCGCCGACGTCGGGCCGGCTCCGGATGACCCGTGGGCACGCTCCTAGACACCACGGTCTTCATCGACCTTGAACGCGCCGTCCGGCGCCTGCCGCCCGGAGGCGCCATGGCCGAGGTGAGCGGGCGGCTGGAAGAGCAGCTGGGGCCTGATGAGGAGGTCGGGATCGCCGCCATTACGGCTTCCGAGTTGCTCCATGGCGTGCACCGCGCGACCCCGGAGCACCGGGCTCGCCGTGAGGCCTTCGTCGAGGCGGTCCTGGCCGCGTTTCCAGCGCTGCCTTTCGGCCTCCTAGTCGCTCGTGCGCACGCCCGCATCTGGGCCGAACTCGCCACTGCGGGCCAGGACGTCGGGGCGCACGACCGGCTCGTCGCGGCGACCGCCATAACGGCCGGATGGCGCGTCGGAACAGCCAATCTCCGGCACTTTGACCGTATCGCCGGCCTCGACATCCTGAGCATCTCCTTTACCGGCTAACAAAATTGCGCTGACTCGGTTTGCCGATCTTTCATAATGCGGACGACGATGCGACCGTTGACCGTTGATGGTCGACGATTGACGATTGACGATTGACGCTTGACCGCTGGCCGCTGACGACGACAATTGGCGGCAGTGACGGGGCGGAGGATGGGGGCCTTGGAGGTCAAGCGGGGGTGTTACTCGACAGACATAGACGGCGACTTCGTCTTCTTCCTCATCGGCACGCGGTTCAATCATCCGCTGAGCATCCGCAAGTGGTGGCCGGTGGCAACAGCCATGCCCAAGATGCTGAAAGTACTGGGCCAGCAGCCCGAACTGGGCTGCCTCGGATTCGAGCCGCACCCAGTAAGGGCAACACAGCTGCGGCGCGCATCGGGGCGAGCACGACTGACGAACCGGTAGTCGAACTGTACTGACGCCGCTGCGCGGGTTCAGTCCTCGGCGTCGATGGTCCTAGGGCCGGGCCGGTCGCCGCAGCCGGGATTGCCGAGCCGCGGGCGGTCGGGTCCCGGATCGGCGGCAGCCGGTATCAATGAAGGCCGCCGCTGGCGCAACGTTGCCGTGTGCCCGCCAGACCAGCGTGCGCGTCGCCGCCGGCCAGCCGTGTATTGGGACGAACACAACCTCCGGGTGGACCTGGCAGGTCGGGGACTACTGCTGGAATGCGCCGGAATCGGTGCCGGGGTTCTGCTCGGGCTGCTGGCCGGCGCGGCCATGCGGGTCGAGCGTGGCCCTGGCACCACCATGCTCATGACCGTGGCCGGCCTGCCATATCTGGCGATCTGGGTCGCCGTCGCCCTGGCGCGGCTGCTCTTCGCCTATGAGGCCCAGCACTCGGCCGCGTTCGCCCGGTGCTTGGCAGTTTCCTGGCCACCAACCACATGAGCGCGAACTCGCTGGCCGACGCGATTATGTTCCTGGGTTTCGCACTGCCAGCCTGGATGCCCGTCCGGCCAAGACGAGAGCCGGACACCAGCCGCAATCGGGCGCCAGGTAAACCTGGCAGACTTGATCACGGTGGTGGCGCCGCCCTGATGTGCCGACCGGCAGCCGTTGGCGCCCCGCGAGGTTGGGGGCGCCGTGTCCGGCTGGTTCGAAGCCCAGGTCGTCGACACCGGACGGCTGCCGTTGTTCTGCTTCTTCGTGGCGTTCGTGGCCGGATTCGGCTGCATCCGCGTGTCGGCGCGGCTCATCCGGGCGAAGGTACGGTGGTGGCCGGGAAAGAACTTCCATGCCGGCACCGTGCATGTTCACCACATGGTCTTCGGCGTGGTGTTCATGGCCATCGGAGGCGTCGCCGGGCTGGCCGCACCAGTCTCCTCGCTGGCCTGGCGATCGGGACCGGCCGCGTTGTTCGGGCTCGGCACCGCACTTGTGCTGGATGAGTTCGCGCTGATCTTGCATCTGCGCGATGTGTACTGGTCCAACGAGGGACGGTTGTCGATCGACGCTGTGTTTGTGGCGTCCGGAGTGACCGCGCTGCTGCTGATCGGGGCAAGCCCCGTCGGGGTGAAGAGCGTGGCTGACTACCACCATCTGTCGGGAAGCTCGGCTGCGGTCCTTACCCTTGTCCTGCTCTTGGCCGTGATGTTCGTGCTCGCTGGGATCACGATGCTGAAAGGCAAGGTCTGGACCGGGCTGATTGGCCTGTTCGTGCCTGTGGTCCTCATTGTCGGCGCCATTCGGCTTGGGCGGCCAGACTCGCCCTGGGCCCGCTGGCGTTACCAGCGCCGACCGGGAAAGCTCGCCAGGGCCGTGAGCCGCGAGCAGCGGCTGCGCCAGCCAGTGATCCAGGCGAAGATCCGCATCCAGGACCTGCTCGCTGGTCGGCCCGACCAGCCCGCAGTCGCAGGTGGGCGTCGTGCGCAGCCGGAGCGAGGGCCGGGCCTCGCTGCCACCAGGTCAGCCAAAGCTGACCGGTTTGACGACGTGACCTGACGCGGCAGGGTCATCCTCCCGCGGACCCACAGCAGGTTGGCCCGGACATAGCCACGCTGCCGAACAAGATCTTGACGGAGCGCTGAGGACCGGGCGCGTTAGGGACTGGAGTACTGAATAAGCCAGGTCCGCCCGCCGTCATCGGTGCGGACGATGCGCTGGTACTGCCGGAGCGAACCGGGACCGCGGTACTGCATCAGGATGCCCACCACCCAGCCGAGCTGCGGAGACAGGAAGCTGGCAGCCTCAGGCTGGGTCAGCTGGCCGACGTTGCCCTCGCGGGTCAGCCTGGCGCCCGAACTGGTCACCAGGGCCCACGGGGCGGTGCCCGCGCCGCACGCCGGGCACGAGTCAACGAAGGCAGCTGCCGTGGGGCTGATCGCCGAGATTGCCCCGGCGTCGGAGCCGGGCGAGTTTGCACGCACGCTGACGCCTGGATGCGGGAAGTACTGCTCCGCGAAGATCGCGACCGCGCCCCCAGGGCCAGCGTGATAGCCGATGTGCGGCTGCTGGTTCATCGCGGCGCCAGGTCCGATGTCGATGGCCCAGGCGTTGCCGGCGCCTGCGCATTGCACGGTCATCGTCGACGGATAGCCGGCTGAGATGCTCCTGGGCCCGGCGGCGACCTGCGCCCAGGTGCGGCCGCCGTCAGTGCTCCGGAACAGCCGGCCACCAGCACCTAGCCATCCGATCTCGGCGTTGTCAAAGCACACGGTCTGCGCGTTCTTCGGCGCGGGCAGAACCCGCCAGCTGTGCCCGCCGTCGACGGTAACCAGTACTTCGCCGCCGACCTCAGGAGTAGCAGTACCCAACTGACTGATGTTACGGCCGCCTGCGACCGCGAACCCTACCGTCGCAGAGACGAAATGCACCGAGCGGATGAGCGGGCACGGCTCAGGCAACGTGGTCCAGTGCGCGCCGCCGTCGGATGTTGCCAGCAGCGCATCGGTGCCGACGGCCCAGCCGGCCTCGTTACCAATAAAATCTGCCGACGTCAGGTTCAGCCGGCCGCTGTCCTGCACGGTCCAGTGGCTGCCGCCATCAGTAGTGGCAAGGATCTTGTCCTGGCCCACGACCCAGCCCTGAGCGGCTGACACGAACTGCACGCCGGTCAGGACGCCGGGTGACAGCCCGTGGTCAGGGGTCACCGGGCAGCCCCGGCGGGCAGTGACCGGGCTCGCCGTCGGCGAGCCCGGCGACCGGGCCGGGTGGATAGCGGAAACGGGCGTCCGTCCGGGCTGCGTGCCTGGCGAAGCCGGGCCAGCTGACTGCGAGGCCGAACTAGCTCCGCAGCCCGCGACCATGATCGCGCCGGAGATGATGGCCAGCTTACGAATTCGCATGACCCTAGGACACCACTGCGGCGCACTCGGTTGCGCACGCCGCGCGTGACCGCCGCTACGGCGCGGCTCGGCTGGGCCAGCTTGTACGCTCAAGCCAGCGGGTTGACGCCGCCCCGCCGCAGCCATGCTGCCAGTGATCGTGGACACCGTGGAGCTGTACGGCCTCCGGAGATCTTGGATGCAATCTGCA
This sequence comes from uncultured Actinomycetota bacterium, assembly GCA_963711055.1. Taxonomy (GTDB): domain Bacteria; phylum Actinomycetota; class Actinomycetes; order Streptosporangiales; family Streptosporangiaceae; genus JAJYUU01. The sequence goes on from CAVQCR010000013.1 coordinate 67,929, forward strand.
CAGCCGTGGAGCGAGCACGCGCTGCGAGCCGCGCGCGCGTATGGTGTCGCGCCTCTCGCTGCCGCCAGGCGCGGCGGTTCTTGACCTCTGCTGCGGGGCCGGGGCTTCGGCGATTCCGGCAGCCCGCGCCGTCTCCACCGCAGGGCACGTGCTCGGCATCGACGTCGCCGCTCCATTGCTGGAGCTAGCCCAGGCCAGGGCTGCTCGCGAGGGTCTCGGCAACATCGAGTTCAGGCGAGGAGACGCCATCTGCACAGGTTTGCCGAGTGGCGCCTTCGACGCGGTCGTGTGCGTGTTCGGGGTCTACTTCGCTCCTGACATGTCCGCTTTCGCAGCCGAAATGTGGCGGCTGGTCCGGCCTGGCGGCGTGCTGGCAATCACGACCTGGGGACCGGGCCTGTTCGAACCGGCCAACTTTCATTTCTGGGAGTCGGTCCGCGATGTCCAGCCGTCGTTGTTCAAGGCTTTCAACCCCTGGGATGAGATATCCACGCCGCAGCACTTGGCGACTTGTTCATCCGAGCCGGCGCGCCCAGCCCGGCCGTCGAGGCGGCGTCGGGCCAGCACCGGCTGGACCACCCGGACAGGTTCTGGGACATAGTGCTCGGTTCCGGGCTACCGGGCTACGGTCGACGCCCTCAGCCAGCAGCAAGTTGACCGCGTGCGCGGTCGCCTTCTTGGCGAGCTGCGAGCGAACAACATCGTGGAGCTGCGCACGGACGTTGTCGTCGGAGTAGCCGAGCGGCCAAGCTAGGCGGTCTGGGGCGCCCGCGGTCGCGGGCGCCCCAGACCTGTGCCCTGGACGTCAGCTATCTCCCCACTTGCTGAAGCCCAGCTTCACCGAGTTGTTGCAGCCGGGCGCGGGCGCGGGGACCAGTGTGGTCGCCGGGCACGGCTTCAGGATCAGTGGCGGCCGGGGTGTCTGGTTGAAGTTGAAGTCCGGCAGGATGCTGTTCGCCAGGTTCTCCCGGACATCAGGCCGGGAATCAGGGCGGCCGTCGGTGGCCGGGTTCAGCCGGGAGGCGAACAGGAAGTCATCCTCGATGAACTTCAGCCAGGAGTCGGACGACAGGTTCCGGTGGTCGATGAAGCCCCGCCGGGCGTAGGGACTGATGACGAGGGCCGGTACCCGGATCCCGTATCCCTGCGAGTCGACGGTCGGCGGCACCACGTTGTCGTAGAAGCCGCCCCAGTCATCCCAGGCCAGGAAGATAGCGGTGGAATCCCAGTCCTTGCTGCGCATGACCGCGTTGATGATCCGGGTCACATACGCCTGGCCGGTACTCACGAGCGCGGGCGGGTGCTCGCTGTCGGCCGCGTTCGGCACGATCCACGACAGGGCCGGCAGCGTGCCAGTGCTGGCCTGGCTCATGAAGTTACTCAGGGGCTGAATGTTGGCTTCCTGGTGATCCTGCTTGACGTCGGTGAAACCCGGCAGCGGGTTCCAGATCTTCGGCACGCCCTGCGGGTTGGTAGCCGACTGGGCGCCGTGATCGAGGTAGTAGCCCCAGCTCACGTGGTAGGCGTGCAGTAGCCACGTCAGGTCCGTCCAGGCGAACGGGCGCGGCTGGGCCGCCGTGCGGTTGTGCGGCTGGTTGGTGCCGACGCAGCTCATCGGGTTGGCTGGGTTGCTGCAGTTCGCCGACCAGGCGGAGACCATGTACATGTGGGCCGGCAGGCTCCAGGAGTGCTCGGACTCGAACATGTGGTCGTCGAGCACGTAGTTATTGGCGTAGGTCCAGTAGTTGGGAATGTCCGACGCGACATGATGACCCATCACGTCGGTCACGCAGGGGGTCTTCTTGCAGTTGAGCTCCGCTTGCCCGACGAACCCGTCCATCTTGCCGCCGTCCACGTCGGCGATGCTGTTGCTGTTTTGATGCGGGCCGCCCTTGTTGCTGTTCGCGTGGTCGACGTACGGCTTGATGCAGCCGCCGTTGGCCGGGTCCGGCACACAGACGCCCGCGGGAATGCCGTTAGCGCCCGGGTAGGTGCCGAAGTACGAGTCGAAAGACCGGTTCTCTTGCACGATCACGACGACGTGCTTGATCTTGTGAATGCCCTGCAGGCTTGCCGTCAGCCGGAAAGGCGTGTTGTGGGCCGACGCGCCGCCACCTACGCTAAGCGCCACGGCCGCGGCCAGTGCCGCGGCCGCACAAGCTGCTGTTAACAGGCGAACTCTCATGCAACTCTCCAGGGTCTCGGGACCTGAACGGCTGGGCGACCCAGCTCCCGCCGCGACGGAAGCTGGGTCACGATTGAGTCCAGCAGGCGTGCGCTGTGATCTCTCTGTGAATCGCATGGGCTCGGCACGGACTATCCCTGAGTGACTACACAGGAAGTAGTCACCTGATACCCGGGCAGCTCCTGCGGTCGGCAACGCGGTGGCGCGACGCGGGAATCTCAGCGGGCCGGTCCCTGGCGGGCCGTGCGCGTATCGATGACGATGGGGACATCCGCCGCCAGGCCGTTGGCGCGCATCGCCTTACGGTAGGCCACTGCGACGGCGTCGAATTTCAGGTGCAACTCGGCGGCCAGGTCGAACGGCACTCGCTCAGGCCGCTGCGATTCGACCACCAGCTGATCCTGACCGAAGATCGTGTCCTCGAAGTCCCGGATCACCCGGTCGCTCTGATCAAGGTTGTAGTTGCGGCCGATGATCACGTATCCGGCGCACCGCTCGGCCGCGATGGGCTGCGACGCGAAGAAGTAGACCATGCCGCGGTCCCCGCCCCAGCCGAGCCGCAGCGCGATGGTGTACGGCAGGTGCAGCTCGTACCGGCTACGGCGCTCGGGCGGCCCTGCCTGCTCGTTACCGAAGACGGGAAAGTCATCAGAGTTGGGCGCCTCCGGCCGCACGATCGTGTAGCGCAGCACGTGTCCTTCCGTCTGCACCTCATGACGGGGAACGACGGGGCGGTCCGGATCGCCGAGCAGGCCAGGGTGCACCCAGGGAAAGTGCCCGAAATCGGTGAAGTTCTCGACCTGCCGGGCCGCGTCGCAGCGCCAGCGGTAGGGACCGGCGGTGACGACGGCCCAGCGGTCATCCTCAAGCTCAGGTACCTCGGGCAGCGGCCAGCGCGGCTCCGCTAGCGCAACCCAGATAAGTCCGTAACGCTCCTGCACGCGAAACGCAGCCACCCGTGCTTTTGCCGGCACCCTGGTCGGGTCTGCTAGCTGCGGGATCGCAACGCACCGTCCGCCGGCGTCATAACGCCAGCCATGGTAAGCGCACACGATCTCATCCCCGTTGACCGCGCCGAGCGACAGGGCGGTTCCGCGGTGCACGCACAGATCGGACATGGCCCGCGCGCTGCCGTCCCGCCCCCGCCACAACACGAGCGGTTCGCCGAGCAGGTCGGCGGGCATCGGCCGGGCGCCAAGCTCGGCCGCGAACGCAACCGGGTGCCAGCACGAGCGCTGTGCCGTCAGGTCAGCGAAAACGCCGGGGGCGCTCACAGGGCGCGACCTGGGCCGCGCGCGGACGAAGCGAACACGATGCGCATAAGGCCTATTGTGTGCCGCGCACGTCGGCGTGTCTTGTGACGCTGGTGGCGCCACCGTGAACTTCGCACCGGCCTAAATGGCAGTGTCCCGCCCCCACGGGGGGTGGGGCGGGACACTGGCCGGGGGGTTGCCCGGCCGCGGGCCTGGCCGGGCGCGGGCCGGGCCGGGGGGTGCCCGCTTGTGGGGGGGAAATCGGGCCGAGGGTGCACGGGGGGCGGAGCCTCCCGTGACCGGGGCGGTCCGGGGTGGCGCGCGTTCGAAGGTTCGACGCTGGCTGTGCCGTGCCGGTTTCACTATGTAACCGGGATCACAACTGCGTGTAACTTTGACGTCTGGTTAATCCGGCATGCCGTGAATGTCTGAGCAGCCGCGGTCGAGGTGTCCCGACTTTTGACCGATCCGCGTGCTTTGCGGAGTGCCCTGCAGATTGTCGCGCCGGAGCTGGAGAAACGACCGTTCCGCCTGGTTAGCAGTGCGTGCGATGGCCGCATCGTAGGCGGCTGCCGCCTCGTCTCGGCGACGGAGCCTGCGCAGCAGGTCTGCGCGGGTCGCGTGATACAGGTGGTAACCGTCGAGGTCGAGCTGGTCAACGATGTCGAGCGCGGTCGCTGGATCATGGACCTCGGCAACAGCGACGCAGCGGTTGAGCGCCACCACCGGCGTGGGTGCGATCGCCATCAGCTGGTCGTAGAGCGCAAGGATCTGTCCCCAGTCGGTGGCCGCGGCAGTCGGGGCATCGCTGTGCACGGCATTGATCGCAGCCTGAATCTGGTATGGTCCCTGGACGGCTGCGGCGCAGGCATCTGCGCACGAGTTCCTGGCCCTCGCTGATCATGGCGCGGTCCCACCGGCTACGGTCCTGGTCGGCGAGCACGACAAGGGCGCCGCTGGGTCCGGTGCGAGCAGGCCGGCGTGCCTGGGTCAGCACCAGCAGGGCCAGCAGGCCGAGCACCTCGGGCTCGTCGGGCATCAGCTCGGCCAGCAGCCTCGCCAGCCTGATGGCTTCGGTGCAAAGGTCGACGCGGGCGAGATCAGGGCCGGCGGAGGCGGCGTATCCCTCGTTGAAGATGAGGTAGACGACCGCTAGCGCGAGCGGGAGCCGGTCTGGCAACTCGGCCTCGGGCGGGACGCGGTAGGGGATGCCGGCGTCGCGGATTTTCCGCTTCGCCCGGACCAAGCGCTGGGCCACGGTCGTCTCCGGCACCAGGAAGGCGCGGGCGATCTCGGGCGTCTGCAGCCCGGCGATGAGCCGCAGCGTCAGGGCAAGCTGAGCTTCGGCGGCGAGCGCCGGATGGCAGCAGGTGAAGATCAGCCGGAGCCGGTCATCGTGCACGGGTCCCACCTCCTTTGGCTCGGCGTCATAGTGAAGCAGCGCCGCTTGCGTCTCGCGGCCGTAGCGGGACGACTCCCGCCGCAGCCGGTCAAGCGCCTTGTTACGAGCCGTCGTGACGATCCAGCCGCCCGGGTTGGGTGGCACGCCGCTAGTCGGCCAGCGCGCCGTCGCGACGGCGAATGCCTCCTGAACCGCCTCTTCGGCGATGTCAATGTCACCGAAGAGGCGGATCAGCGTGGCGACCGCGCGGCCCGAACTCTCCCGGTAGGCCAGCTCGATGGCGTCCGCGGGCGTGCCTGGCACGCTCTAATCCTCCGGAACCTGCTGGAACGGCCTGACCTCCACCGGACCGCCACAGGCGGCCGAGCCCTTGGCCGCCCAGTCGAGCGCGGCATCCAGATCGGGGGCCTGGATGATCCAGAACCCGCCTAGCTGCTCCTTCGTTTCGGCGAACGGCCCGTCGGTCGTGACGATCTGGCCGCCTTGCGAGCGAACAACAGTGGCCGTGGCTGGCGGGTGCAGGCCGCCCGCGAAGACCCAGGCTCCTGCCGCCTGAAGGTCAGCGTTAAGAGCATCGACTGCTTTGTATGTCTCCTGCATCTGCGCTTCGGAGGGAACTGGCTCTCCCTCAACCATGTGCACGGCGAGCAGGTACTGCTTCATCTCGGTTCTCCTGTTCTGTCGTCCGCTCCCCGGCGCTGCGGCGGCGGGGCCTCTCATCCCCGTTACGAAGACCGGCCACTGGAATCGACACCTCGCAGAAAGATAGCGGGGCCGTGTTCCGGCCGGCCCGCTAGCGCGCGTGCCACACGTGGTCAAGAAGATCGTCGACCAGATCCTGCGGATGGGCGTGGCCCTTTCTCGTTTTCGACAGGTGCCCGCTCAGCGCGAGGTCAACCGCTCCATGCGCGACCGCGAGGATCAGCGCCGCAACGCGGTCAGGGGTCGCCAGCGGGCAAATCGCGGCTGGCCTGTTCCGCTCGCGAATTGGCGGTGAACGTTTCATGGATGCGCGGGTCGTCCGAGACGCGGGCTCGCGAGCCAGTTATAGCGTTCAGGTGTGACCGCTCTGCGGGTGATTTGGTGTCGGACACGCACCTGTCGCGGGTCGCGCCGGAGGCAACAGCGAACTGGGATGCGGTGCTTCGTTATGTCGGCGCGGCCGCGCCTGACCTCGTCATCCATCTTGGTGATCTGACTCTTGACGGCGCTCACGACCCTGCCGATCTGGAATATGGCCGCCTGCAACTCGACCGTCTGCCGGTTGCGTGGTACGCGGTTCCCGGTAACCACGACATCGGTGACAACCCATGGCCGGGCGCACCAGCCGACATAGTGATCGACGCTGTCCGGCAACGCCGCTGGCTCGACATCGTCGGTGCCGACCATTGGTCGCTGGCCGTCAACGGCTGGACCATGCTGGCGATCAACGCCCAGCTTCTCGGTTCCGGGCTCGAAGCCGAGACTAGGCAATGGTCCTGGCTGGAAGAACAGCTGACGAAGCGCGACCCGGGCCACCGCCTCGCGCTCATCGCGCATAAGCCCGTGGCCGTTGCGGATGCGGAGCTTGCTGGCTCGCCGGCCTACCGATTCTGGCCGGGCCCGGCCCGTGACCGGCTCAGCGTTCTGCTCGAGGGCACGCCAGCCGCCTTGGTGATGAGCGGCCACGTGCATCAGTACCGCCAGCTTGACCTTGGCGGCACCCAGCACCTGTGGGCACCGACCACCTGGGCCGTACTCCCTGACCAGGTCCAACCAGTGCTGGGCGCAAAGCGTTGCGGGATCGTGGCCGTCGAGTTCGCAGCTGGCGAGTCGCCGCAGCCGGTGCTGGTCGAGCCTGCTGGCATCGATCAGCTGACGCTGACCAGCGACGTACCCGACCCCTACCACCGCTGACCACGCCGGGCCCGGTCGTGGTGCCAACACGCTTGCACTGGCCTGCGCGGCAGGGATGCCTGATGCCACCTGGCATCGCGTGGCGGTCTGTGATTACCTGGCAGCGCGGCGGGGTGCTGAGTATGCAGTGATCCCGAGTGCGCAGTGATCCCGAGTGCGCATTTGATAGCTGGGCGGGAGGGTCCGATGGGCCGGAAGCAGCGGATCAGTTACGTACCACCGGAGGCGATGGACCCGCCGATGCAGGAAGAGATGGAGCGGTGCCGGCGGGAGGGCACTCCGCGGCCGGAGAGTTCGGCCGTCCGCGCGCACGTGCCGGCCTGTTTCTGGGCCTTCGCGCAATCCTGGCAGGCGATCTTCCGCGACGGCGTCTGCGATCACGCCATCAAGGAGCTGTGCCGTGTCTACGTGTCGCGGTCAGTGAAATGCGAGTACTGCGGCAACCAGCGATCCGAGCAAGCCAGGGCCCAGGGGCTGGCCGAAGCTCAGTACGATGACCTGCTCAATTTTGAGAAGTCAGCGCGGCTCAGCGAGCGTGAGAAGGCGGCACTGGCCTACGCAGAGGCCATTACCTGGCGCCTTGACTCGACCGACGCGCTCTGGGAGCGGCTGTACTGCCATTTCTCCGAACCCGAGCTGGTCGAACTGGGCTGCTTCATCGCGCTGACCATGGGCCAGCAAAGCTGGCTGCGCCTGCTCGACATCGAGCACCACGAGGTAATGCCCGGCACCACCGCGTCCATGGCGCCCGGCTTTGGCAGCGCCGACAGCCTCGCTGCGTCGAAGGCCGCCGAGGATTACTGGGCGAGAACAGATCACTGAGGCAGTGCCACGGGTCCGGAAGCCCTGCCCCGGCCCACTTGACGGCTGACTCGGTAAGTTGTAGCTTACGGTAAGTCATGACTTACCAACAGGTCCTGGATGCTCTTGGCGACCCGACCAGGCGTTCGATCTTCGAGCGCCTGGCGGGCCACCCCCAGGCAGTCAGCGAGCTCGCCCGTGACCTGCCCATCAGTCGGCCGGCCGTCTCGCAGCACCTCAAGGTGCTCAAGGAGGCCGGGCTGGTCACGGACAGGCCGGACGGCAACCGCCGCATTTACCGGGTAAACCTGGACGGCGTCGGTGCCCTGCGCGCCTACCTCGACCGGTTCTGGGATGAGGCGCTGACCGCCTTCCAATCCGCAGTTGAACGGCACGACTAGGAGCAAAAACATGCAGGCAACAGACACAGCGGTCCGCACGTCAATCGTCGTGGACGCCCCGATCGACCGCGCCTTTGCCGTATTCACCACCGACATGGGTAGCTGGTGGCCGGCCGAGCATCACATCCTCCAGGCCGAGCTGGCGGAAATGGTGTTCGAACCGCGGGTGGGCGGCCACATCTACGACCGTGGTACCGACGGCAGCGAATGCCACTGGGCGCGCGTCCTGGCCTACGAACCGCCTCATCGCCTGGTTTTCAGCTGGGACATCAGCCTCCAGTGGCAGATAGAGACTGATCCCGACAAGACGAGCGAGATCGAGGTGTGCTTCAGCGAGGACACTCCGGGCCGGACGCTGGTTGAACTTGAGCACCGCAACATTGACCGGCACGGCGATGGCTGGGAAGGCATGCGCGACGGCGTGGCTGCCGAAGAGGGCTGGGGCAAGGGTCTGAAGGCCTTCGCCAGTCGCCTGGCGCGCTGAACGTCAGCTCGGCGCGGGGAGCGCGCCGCCGCCTTTGTCGGCCGCAGCGCTCCCCGCGCTATTTGGGCGTCTCATAAAGCTCTGCGACGCGCTTAATTCGCGCGACGAACCGGTTCACCGGGAGCTCATGACGCTCGAGCACGCGCAGGATGTCCTGGCTCCGCTCAGACAGGAAGGCCATTCCGTCCGGTTCGCCGCGCAGCCGGAACCAGACCGCAATCCTGCTGTGCGGGAGTGCCACAAGCTCGGCAATGGCCAGATCCTCCCAGCGAGCTTCCCAGGTCGGCACGAGCCAGCGGCTGATCACGGTCCCGCGGATCCGGACGCCCCAGTCGAACAACTCCAGCGCGGCCAGTGACCCGCTGGTGATCAGGTGCTTGCACATGACCCCGCCGGAGAAGGACGCCTCGGGTTCGCCGCCGGGGGCGCCGATGATCCGGGCGCACTTTGCCGCCCGCCTGATCCAGTTGAAAAAACCCAGTACGGCCGCGAGGGCGAGCACCACGACAATCACGATCGCTGTTAGCACTCGTCCTCCTACCCGCACATGAGTTGGCTGCCAGCGATTCTTGCACCGCCAGCGTGGACTCCGGCAGCGTTGCCTCGCCCGCGTGCCGGGGCAGCAGTCGGCCCAAGTAGGCTCGGTTTTCATGAGCGATCAGCTGACCAGCGCAGAACCAGAGCCGGGCGCCAGCCCGCAGCCCCCGCCGGCTAAGCGAGTGCCGAGCGAGCGCACGCATCACGGCGACACGTTCATCGACGAGTTCGCCTGGCTGGCCAGCAAAGACGAACCGGGGACGATCGCGTTCCTGGAAGCCCAGAACGCCTATACCACGACAATCACCGCCGGCCAGCAGCCGCTCCGCGAGGAGATCTTCAGCGAGATCAAGTCCAGGACCAAGGAGACCGATCTCTCGGTGCCGGTCCGCAAGGGCGGCTGGTGGTACTACGCCAGGACCATTGAAGGCAAGCAGTACGCGGTCAGCTGCCGCCGCGCGGTCCGGCCAGATGATGCCGGTCCGCCAATGACCGAAGACGGCGGCCCGCTCGACGGCGAGCAGATCCTCCTGGACGCCAACGAACTGGCCGGAGACAGCCCCTTCTTCTCGATCGGCGCGTTCGATGTGAGCCCGGACGGGCGCCTGCTCGCCTACTCGACTGACCTCTCCGGAGACGAGCGCTTCACCATGCGCTTCAAGGATCTCCAGACCGGCGAGACTGCTCCCGACGAGATCCCGGATACCTTCTACGGCAGCGCCTGGTCGGCCGACGCAACCGCGCTCTTCTACGTCACCGTCGATGACGCGTGGCGGCCCTACCGGGTCTGGCGGCACCTGATCGGGACGCCGGCCAGCGAGGACGTGATCGTCTTCGAGGAACAGGACGAGAAGTTCAACGTCGGCGTCGGCCTGTCCCGGAGCCAGCGGTACCTGATGGTCGGCAGTTCCAGCAAGCTCACCAGCGAGGTGCGGCTCCTGGACGCGGCTAACCCGACGGGTGAGTTCACCGTCGTCGCGCCGCGCCGACCCGGCGTCGAGTATGACGTGGAGCACCAGGTCCTGCCAGACGGCACCGACCGGCTGTTGATCCTGCACAACGACGGCGCCCTCAACTTCGAGCTCGCCGAGGCTCCGGTCAATGACCCGACCCGGTGGGCGCCGCTGATCCCCCATCGTGACGACACCCGGCTGCTGAGCGTCGACGCTTTCGCCCGGCACTTTGTTGTCTACCTGCGCAAGGACGGCCTGACCGGCCTTCGCGTCAACCGCGCTGACGGCACCGAGCACGCGATCGCTTTCCCCGAGCCCATCTACTCGGTGGGCCCCGGCGCGAACCCCGAGTACGACACCGACGCGTTCCGCCTGGGTTACGTCTCCATGGTGACGCCGAATTCGGTCTACGACTGCGATGTCGCGACAGGCGAGCTCACGCTGCTCAAGCGGAGTCCAGTGCTGCCGGGCCCGGACGGCAGGCGCTATGACCCGGCCGATTACGAGCAGCACCGGCTCTGGGCCACCGCCGAGGACGGCACCCAGATCCCCATCTCACTGGTCTGCCGGAAGGGTACCGAGCGAGACGCAAGTGCCCCGTTCCTGCTCTACGGGTATGGCAGTTATGAGCATTCGAGTGATCCGAGCTTCTCGATCTCACGTATCTCCTTGCTCGACCGCGGATTCGTTTTCGCGATCGCGCACATCCGCGGTGGCGGCGAGATGGGCAGGCGCTGGTACGACGACGGCAAGATGCTGAGGAAGATCAACACGTTCACTGACTTCATTGCCGCCGCGCGGCACGTCGTGAAGGACGGCTGGACCACCCAGGAGCGGCTCATCGCCCGTGGCGGCTCGGCCGGCGGCCTGCTCATGGGTGCCGTGGCGAACATGGCACCGGAAGCGTTCGGCGGCATCGTCGCGCAGGTGCCGTTCGTGGACGCGCTGACTTCCATCCTGGACCCGACGCTGCCGTTGACCGTTCCGGAGTGGGAGGAGTGGGGTGACCCGCTGCACGACCCGGAGGTCTACCGCTACATGAAGTCCTACACGCCGTACGAGAACGTTGCCGTCGGCCGGGTGTACCCGCCCATCCTGGCGGTGACCAGCCTCAACGACACGCGGGTCCGCTACCACGAACCGGCCAAGTGGATCGCCCGGCTGCAGGCATCGGCGCGCGGCGGCCCGTTCCTGCTCAAGACCGAAATGACGGCCGGGCACGGCGGGCGCAGCGGCCGTTACGATGCCTGGCGCGAAGAGGCGTTCGTGCTGGCCTGGATAATCACCACCGCGGCCGGTCTCAGCTGACCAGGTCAGCGCGGTAACCGGGCAGCGACCAGCCGGGCCGGCACGATCTCCACCGCGAACGGATTTTTGGCGGGGAACGGGGTCGTCCCAGATACGCGGCCAGCTTGGAAGTACTCGGAAGTGTCGGCGATGGCGCCGCCCTCGTGGGCCAATTCGAAGACAGTCAGGCCCGGCCGATCTGGGGTTGGGTCCACGATCCAGTACGACGGCAGCCCAAACTGCGCATATGCCGCCTTCTTCCGGTTCAGGTCAATCAGCGCGGTGCTCGGCGAGCGCAGCTCCACGATCAGCAGCGGTGGCACCGTAACCTTGGCATCGCCTGCGTGCTCTTGCCGGATGATTACGACGTCAGGGTCAAATTCCGTGATCGTGCTTAGCTGAACAGCGGGCTTAGCTATCACCCTGAGGTGCGGCGGGCAAGCCGCCCGGAGTTCCGCCAGCAACTCGGCAGCCGCTGCCTGCTGGATAACTGCGGGCTCCGGGCTCACCAGCACCGTCCCGTCCAGCAGCTCATACCGGCGCCCGTCAGCGGGCATGAGGTCGAGCTCGTCGACCGTGTATGGGTCGCCTGGGCGGGCCCAGACTTCGATGCCGCTCACATGCACCATGCTGCACCACCTCCCTCATGGCAGGGAGGCCGCGGGGCTCTGGGCACTTCCCGGTGAGCTTGACGCTGGACCGCCTAGCCTCGGGCTGGCCGGGCCGATCCAGCGCGCCAGCGGCTAACCCCCAGCGCTCCTCATAGCGGCTTGCCGCTGTGTCACAGCGGTGTCACAGGTCATCAGGTTTCCTGCTGCCTTGAGTACCTATGGACGGTCGCAGTCTGGCGGCCGGCCGAGGGACGACGACGCCGGCCGTCCCGGCGAGTCGCGAAGGGAAACGCAATGCCGAACTCCGGTCGCGAGCAGCCGCTCGGCGCAACTGCTGTTCCTTTTCACGCCTTCCCCGCGCCGGGATTGTCGGCGTCGGCAGTTGACCCGGACCGGCAGCCTCCGGCGCGGCGCGCTGACGCGGACACTCGGCTGACCTGGCCGCCGGCCGACGTACGGCCAGCGCAGTCCGGCCGGATCACGCAGAGCGGCATGCCTGCCGCGGTCGGCTGGACCGCCCAGCTCGCCAGCCCCGCCCGAACCGCGCCCGGCCAGACCGACAGGTATGGCCAAACCAGCTCCGATGCTCGCTACAAAGCAGATGCGCCAGCTGCGATCGGCGAAATCAGAGTATCCGATGATCTGGAATGGCTAATAAGCCCAATTGGGCCGCCAAATCGGCCGGCCGACGGCGCGCCGGCCGTGTCAATGCCGGGGTTGGCTGGGCGTTTTGCCGCAGAATGGTGGCCGACAAGTGCAACGTCGGTCCGCACCGCATTGCGGTGCGTGCGCGGGAGAACGAACGGAGGTGTGATGGTTCGCAGGGCAATACTCGATCGCGGTGACGACCTAGCTGCTGACGATGAGGCCCTGCCCCTCAGCCAGGTTCCCGCCGCGCGGCCCGAGCAGGCCAGAGCACACTGGCGTGGCGCTGGCGGTAGATGGCTCGTCTGGGTCGCGCGCGCCATTGCCTGGGCAGTGCTGCTCCTTGTCGGGTACCGCGGGGTGCTCGCCATCATCCAGGGTCAGAACGCGAGTACCCCCACCCGTACGGCCCTAGCCGTTAGCGGCACGCGGTTCCCTGTCACCCTTGCCGAGGCTTACGCCCAGCAGTTCGGCGATATCTACCTCAACGTCAGTCCGGCTACGGCGAGCCAGCGCGGCCGGGAACTCGCCCGATTCCTGCCGTCGGGCGCCGACCTGCAACTCGGCAGGAACGGTGCCGGAGTGCAACATTTGCAGTCCGAGCAGGTGGCTGGCATTACGATAACGGGCTCGCATACCGCAATCGTGACGCTGCTTGCCCGGCTCGGCGACGGCCGCCTGATCGAGCTGGGCGTACCCGTATATGCCGCCCACGGCGGCATGACTGTGTCCGGCAACCCAGCGCTGCTACCAGGGCCGGCCAAGGTCTCGCCCCCGTCGGGCCAACTGACTTCGGACCAGGCCACCCAGACCGCGTTGCAGAGTCAGCTTGCTGCGTTTTTCCAGGCGTACGCGAGCGGTGACCGGACGACGCTGTCCAGGTTCGCGGCGCCCGGTGCGCACATCGCCGGACTCGGGGGGGCCGTGAGATTCGCTGCGATCGACCGCGTATTCGCGCCGGTCGGCGGTAACCGCCGCCAGATTTCTGTCACGGTCACGTGGAACCTGTCTCCGGCGTCGTCAGCGCTGCCGGGCGTCGCTGCCGCGCTGCCGATGACCTACGAGATGACCGTAGTCCGGCAGGCGGGCACCTGGGACGTCGAGTCGATCGGTGCGTCTACTCAGTCGCAGGGGCCGCCTTGATGCCTAACACGATCGCCCCCGCCCCCGCTGGCCGCGCACACTCACCCCCGGAGACTCGATGTCGGCTCACATTATTTCCGCAGCGCATCCCCTTGCTCTTAGCACTACTGGCCTCGTGTCCTACCTCCAGGGCCTTTTCGGCCCGCTATTCCTGGGCATCGTCGGTATCGTCGCGATTTTCTTTTTGTTCACTCGCGAGATCATCCGGTTCGTGCAATTCATCGTGCTGGCAATCGCCATTGCCGTTGTCTTCTACACGCCGAGCATCGTTCAGACCATCGCGTCGGGCATCGCGAACGCGCTCGGCGTGCACTGAGCGACCCGCCAGCCGCAACCGGTCTCGCTCGAGCGGACGGAAGGAGGCAGCGCGTGGAACTACCGACCTATACCAACATCTGGCGGATCGAGAAAAGGCTCTACAAGCTTTATGACTTCCGGCTGCCCATGCCGCTGCCAGTCGGTCAAGTGGCGGCCTTCCTGGCCATTGGCGTCCCGTACACGCTGATCTTGACGATGGTCGGATTGCCGTTCAGCCACACCTGGGTGTGGCTATACGTGCTGCCGCCAGGGCTGCTTGCCTGGCTGGTGACCCGGCCGGTGCTCGAAGGCAAGAGGCTGCCCGAACTGGTGCTTTCCCAGCTCCGCTACCTCAGTGAGCCGAAGACGTGGTGCCGGATGGCACCGCTGACAGAGAAGGACGACATCATCTTCGTGGCGAAGACCTGGCGCGCGCCGGTCCCATCCGGCCTGGCAGCCCGCGGCCTGGCCGCGATCGATCCGGCCGTGGCGGACCAGGCCGCGGCCTGCGCCGCGGGGGGTCCGGCCAGCGCTCAGGCATCCGATGAACCGGTCGCGGCGGTTCCGCTGTTGCCCGGCGCAATCCCGGTGCCTGCCGAATGAGGCACGCCAGTGCGCCGCGCCGCGTCTGGTCAGGCCCGTGGTCACTATCAGGGCTGGCAGCGCAGCCACCCGGCCCCTGCATGTCGTCGAGCGAGCGCTGCGTGCGCCTGCGGGCAACCAGGCCGACGTCCGGCGCGAACAAGTTGTCATCGTCCCCGGCGGCCACCGGCCAGGCAAGCCCGATCCGGTGCAACGCGACCAGGCGCGGGCACGATTGCCGCTGCCTGGTCCCGCCCGGATCGTCGTTCTGGGCTGCACAGCCGGAGCCGGCCAGACGGTCACCACGCTGCTCGCCGGCCAGGTGCTGGCAAGCTTGCGCGGCGAGCCGGTGGCTGTGCTGGACCTGCGGCCTGGCCCTGGCTCGCTTACCGAGTGGGCCCGGTCGATTCCTCGGTTGCTGCCTGGCCTCCGCCCTGCCGCGGACACCGGCGAGCACGCAGGCGCCAGTTCCCGCCTTAGGCCCTTGCAGGAGCGGGGTCTGCAGGTCGTAACTGCCGAAAGTCGGGAGGACCAGGCCGCCGACCCCGGCAGCCTGATTGACGCCGTGGTGGCTCGTTATCCGCTGACGATTGCCGATCCCGCAGCGGGGCACGTGCCGCGGGCGCTGCATGTTGCCGAGCAGCTTGTGCTGGTCGCGCCCGCGAGCGCTGACGCCGCGCACTCCCTGGCGATGACCCTGGAGTGGCTAGAGGCGCACAACCATCGTGATCTGGCCGGGTCCGCCGTGATAGTGCTGAACGGGGTAAGTGCGCATACGGCCGAGTTCGTGGATGGCGCTTCGGCGGTAGCGACCGGGCGCTCCCGAGCGATCGTCCGGGTGCCTTGGGACGACCAGCTGGCCGAGGGCGGCCCGCTGGGGAGCGCGACGATACGTGCGCATACCGCCCTGGCCGGCCTCATCGTGTCGGGCCTGGCCGATCCGACCGTGGCCGAGGCGGGCGTGGGTCCCGGCGGCGCATGGGGTGCGGAGCCCCCCGTGGGTGTGGGAAGCCGGTGAGCACGCGCACTGCCGGGCGGACCCGGCTCGCCGTCCGGTACTTCGACGACCGGATCCTGCTGACCGAGACGCAGGCCTGGGCCTATTACCGCGTCCCCACGGTGACTTATGAGTTCACCACGGCGGCCGAGCGCGAGACGCTGGCTACCAACATCACGGTCGCCCTGGCGACGATCAGGATGGCTGACGCCGAGGTTCACCTGCGGATCGCGCACCGCCCGTACCCGGCCGCGGACTGGGCGACGAAGCTCGATCAGACCTCGGACGGCGGTCCGGGCTGGATCGCCTACCTGGAGGAGATGTACCGGCACGTCTGGGCGAAGGACTTCTGGACCAAAGAGGTATATCTCGGTGTCCGGCTCGGCCAGCGGGGCGTGCGGGCGCAGCTTTCGGGCGGACTGCTTTCCCAGCTGGCCGGTTCCTACCGGGCAGCCGAGCAGGCGCTCGGGCTGATCGACGAGGCGGTGCCTGCGAGCGAGATCGCGCGCTGGACCGAGCAAGCCGAACGGCTCGGCCGGGCGCTAGGGTCTGGCGCGCTGGCCGCCTGTCATGCCACTTCCGACGAAATCGCCTGGCTGTTCCGCCATGCGCTGTGCGGAACAGTCACCGAGCCGCCCGCCTCGGCTGCCCGCCGGCGGACCTGGGGTGCCGGCGAGATCGAATCGCTGCTGGAGGGCCAGGTACACAACGGCCGGACCGTGCTGCGGCTGGAACACACCGGCGGGGAATCATGGTCCACGTTCCTGTCCTTCGCGCGTTTCCCCGATGTCATGTACTTCCCCGAGGGCGAGCCGTGGCTGCATTACGCGGATGCCCTGCCGTTTCCGGTCGAGGCCAGCCTGCGGATGAGGCTGATCGCGCCGGCCAGGGCGAGCAAGGACGTCAGCCGGCGGCTCGCCCACGCCAGGGACATGGACGCCCACATCAGGGAGGCCGGGGCGGACCTCCCCATCGCGCTGGCCGAGCAGATCGAGGCCGCCAGGCTGCTTGAGCACGGCATCACCAAGGAACGGCTGCCGTTTGTTTACGGCTGGCACAGGCTGATGGTGACTGCGCCCACCCGCGAGATCTGTTTACGCCGGGCCGAAGCGGTAGTCGAGCATTACCGCGACGTCGGCATCGACGTGGTGAACTCGACCGGCGACCAGTTCTCGTTGCTCTGCGAGTCGTTGCCCGGCGACAGGATGCGGCTCAGTTCGTATTTGCAGCGCCAGCCGCTGTATACGGTCGCGGGCGGGATGCCGACCGCCACCGTTGATCTCGGCGACCGAATCGCGGTCGATGCCGGCTGGATCGGGCCGTATATCGGCGAGACGCTCGGCCGCGCCCGCGCGGTTGTGCACTTCGACCCGCTGCTGGCGGCAGCACGGAACCGGCCAACTGCGGTGGCAGTCACCGGCGAGCCTGGCGGCGGCAAGACGACGCTGGCCCTGCTGCTGATGCTGCAGCTTGCTCTTCGCGGCGCGACTGTCGCGGTGATCGATCCCAAGGGCGATGCCGAGTCGCTGGTGGGCTGGCTCTCCGACCGCGGCCGCCAGGCCAGGGTGGTGCCGCTGGGTAGTGCGGCGCCCGGCCTGCTCGATCCGTTCTCGTTCGGCGACGACTTGGCCGAGCGGCGGACGATGGCCACCGAGACGCTGCGGCTGTTGCTGCCCCGAATGAGCGAAGAGCGCGAGAGCGCCATGATCCAGGCGGTCGGGGCGATCGCGGCCGGCGAGCAGCCAAGCCTGGGCAAGGTTGTCTCCCACCTCGAAGAGTCACAGGACCCGGCGTCGGTCAATCTCGGCGCGGTGCTGCGCTCGATGTCGGAGATGCGGCTGGCCAGGCTCTGCTTCGCGCCGTCGGGCGGTGAGCAGATCGACGCCGCTGGCTGGACGACAGTGTTTACCCTGGCCGGGCTGACGCTGCCGGACACCGCGGTCCGGCGCGATGATTATTCCTATGAGCAGCGGCTTTCCGTCGCGCTGCTGTACTTGGTGTCTCAGTTCGCGCGTAGGTTGCTGAACGGCATGGACCGGCGGCTGCCGAAGGCGATCTTCCTGGACGAAGCGTGGGTCATTACGTCGACGCCGCAGGGGGCCAAGCTCATCCCTGAGGTGTCCAGGATGGGCCGGTCGCGGAACACCGCGCTGATCATGGTGTCGCAGAATGCCGGCGACTTGCTGAACGAGCAGGTCACCAACTGCATTTCCAGCGTGTTCGCGTTCCGCTCGTCCGAACAAACCGAGGTCGCGAACGTGCTGGCGCTACTCGGCCTTGAGCGGTCAGACGAACACAAAGCGGCTCTGCGTAACCTCGGCAACGGCGAGTGCATCTTCCGTGACCTGGACAGCAGGGCCGGGCGGATCGGGGTCGACCTGATATCCAGCGAGCTGCGCAAGTGCCTGGATACCAACCCGACACGCGCCCGTCCCGCCCAGGTTCCGGCTGGCCAGTCAGCCGATCTCCAAGCCACGCCGGAAGCCGGCTGACCGCGGCCAGCACGAAGCGAAATCACCCAGGAGCCTCTCGGATGCGCAGAATGCGCGTGCCACGCAAGTCGGCCATTGTGCTGGCCGTGCTGGCGGCCGTTCTCCTCCTGCCGAGAGCTGGCCAGCCCGGTGGTCCCCCGCACCACGTTCCCCCGCGCCATGCGCCCGCCGCTCACGTCGGCGGGCACGCTGCGGTCACCGCGACAACTGTTGCGGAGGTTACGCCAGCCGGCGGCCTGTGCTCAGTGCCTGGCATCGGAGACATCGGCGGGCTTCTAGGCCTGTGCGCGCTTGGCAGCTCGGGCCTGACTGGCGAGCTCAACAGCATCTGCCAGCCGTCGCTGCCGAGCCCGGAACCCGCCACCGCTGGCATCGACTCAATGATCGCGCCGCCGCAAAGCGGAAAGCAGCCGTCCACCCTGTATGCCCAGTACGGCGTAGCGGGCGACTACTGGGCCGCGACGAACCTGAAGTGCTCCGACATGACGTCCCTGATCGGCAACAACGTTGCCGGAATGGTGTTCGACGTGGCGAAGTCGATCGACCGGGTCACGATCAGCGTCTATCAGTCCGCGGCCGGCGAGGGCATCCTGGCCTGGCTGCAGCGAGTTACCGACACCCTGATCACCAGTCTGGGCAAGGCCATCTACTTCCCCTATCTCGCCGTGGTCGTCATCCTCGCGGCCATCTGGCTCGCCTGGCAGGGGCTGATCCGCAAGCGCGCGACGCGGACAATCGAGGGCACGATCTGGATGGTGGTAGCGTGCGCCGCGGCTATCTTCCTGATCGGAAAGCCTGCGGATGTTACCGGGGTCGGACGCGGCTTGTCCGACGGTGTATCTCAGGCCCTGAACGCGGCGTTCGCCAAGCTGCCGAGCCCGGGCGCGAGCGCCTGCGTTCCCGTTCAGAAGGGAGATCCGCAATCACAGCCGGCCAGCTACAGCTATACCTCGGGCAACACGGTCGTCGACCAGAACGCCGACGAGCTGTGGACCGTGCTGGTCTGCAAGCCCTGGCTCGTCGGGGAATTCGGCACGTCACAGTACGCACCACCGGGCGTCACGCCCAACGTGGTGAACCGGTACGCACGTTCGCTGCTGTGGGCGCAGGCGATAGCGGTCAACGAGAAGCCGTCGCAGGCACTGATCCAGGCCAAGCAGGCGACGTACGCCGGCATTGCGAGCAGCATCCAGGCGAACGACCCGGCCGCGTACCCGCTGTTCCAGGGGAAGCAGTGGACCACCCGGCTGGAAGTCGGTTTCGCCGCGCTGTTCGCCGCGGTTGTCGCCGGGGTGCTGGTGCTGCTCATCTCGGTGACGCTGATCCTGCTCAAGC
The DNA here is from genome assembly GCA_963711055.1 of uncultured Actinomycetota bacterium. Lineage (GTDB taxonomy): Bacteria > Actinomycetota > Actinomycetes > Streptosporangiales > Streptosporangiaceae > JAJYUU01. The sequence continues at coordinate 87,230 of CAVQCR010000013.1, forward strand.
TAAGTTTCTTGCTGCTGCTCGTGGTCGGCCCGTTCTTCCTGCTGATCGGCGCTCATCCCGGCTTCGGCCGGGTGGTCGCGATGCGCTGGGTGGAAATGCTGATCGGCGTGCTGCTCAAGCAGGCAGCGGTCGCGCTCGTGCTGAGCGTGCTGCTCTACTGCTACGCGCTGATCATGGGCACAACTGACGCCGTCTTGCCCTGGGCACTGAAGATCCTGATGATCGCCCTGGTGACGGTCGCGGCGTTCATCTACAGAAAGCCCTTCCAGCACCTGTTCTCGGCGGTTGGCTACGGCATGATCGGGTCGGCCGATCGCGCCGATGCGGACCTGGCCCGCGCGGGCGCGACCGCGCGGGCCAACACCAGGACTGCGGCGACTCTGGCGGTGCCGACGTTCGCCGCGTATCGAGCGGGCCGCTGGGCCAAGCGCAATCCTGGTCAGGCAGCGAGCCTGGCCATGGCGGCCGGGGCGGGCGGCGGGGCAGCTGCGGTGGCGGCCGGACTGCAGGCGGGCGAGACCGGAACCGCGCCCGCGGCGGCCGCAGCCGCGGCCCCGGACATGGTCACCGCTGCCAGGGCCGGCCTGGGCGGCGCCGGCGCGGGAGCCGCCGGCACGGAAGCCGCCGGCCTGGCGGCCGACACAGCCGATGACCGGATGTCGCTCGGTGCGCGCGCGCGTGCCTGGGCCACGCAGGAGCCCGCCGCGGCCGAGCCGCCGCCGCTCAACCTGCCGCCGCGTGATGCCGGCGCTGCGGCCGCTACGGCGGCCAGGGCGCCAAGTGCCGGGCCCGTCTGGCCCGCGGGCCGGGTTTCCCCGGCCCGGTCGGCCGACCCGCACGGCGGCAATGTGGCCTCGCCCGCTCGGTCGGCTGCGTCCGGTCCGGCGGCGCCACGGCTGGCCACGCCCCGGCAAGCGGTGCCCCGGCAAGCGGTGCCCCGGCAAGCGGTGCCCCGGCCCGCCGTACCCCGGCCGGATCCAAGGCAGGCTCGTGCCCGGCAGCCCAACGTGCAACAGCCGGCCCAGGGGCAGTCCGGCCGGGTTCGAGTCCGGCGGACGGCAGGGCCACCGCCGCAGCGCCAGGCAGGCGGGCAGACGGTCGGCCATCAGGTCCCGCCGCCGCGCCGGCGCCGGCGCCCGGATCTGCCGGCCAGCCGGAAAGCGCGGCACCGGCCGCCGGGCCAGCGAGCCCCATGGCAGGGGCAGCCCATGACCGGTCCGCTTTCCGGGCGGGATCGGGCCGAGACGGCCGGGCGCGCCGTGCCGTTCTGGCTTCGCCCGCTCCGGCGGAAGTAGCTGCGCGGTGGAGGCCAGCCCAGCTCAGCGCCGGATCGTGTTCGCGCTGGTTGTCTTCGTGCTGGTAGCGCTGGGTGCGTACCTGCTCCGGCCAGCGGCCCGGGGGATTAGCCGGCCCGCTAACCGACCCGGCCGGGGTACCTCCGTCAGCGCATCGCCGAGCGCTTCGGAGCCCGGCAGCCAGCCACCATCGAGCGGACCGGCCCAGTCCGTCAGGCCGATATCTACCAATGGCTGCCGTTCACCCAGCAGGCGCCTGACCGCGGCCGCCGCCACAGTAGTGCGGTTCGGCGATGCCTACGGGACGTTCTCTTATACCGAGAACGCCGCCGCATACGTCCGGCCGATGCAGTCGCTGGTGTCGCCCTCGCTCGCCGGGCAGATAGCTGCCGCCTATTCGGCCCCTGGCGTCGCTGCGGCCAGGACCAGCAGCAAGCAGGTATCCAGCGGCGTCGCTACGATCGAGTCGATCCGGGCATTCGGACCGGACAGCCTGACCTTCGTCGTGCAGATCACCGAGCGGCTTGCGGATGTGACTGGCCGCAGCCAGCGACAGCACGGCCTACGCGGTGACGCTGACCGGCAGCGCCACCAGCTGGCAGGTCAGCGCGATCGAGCTGGCCACGACGGGTAACTCGTGATCAGCGGAACCGCGACGCGCGGCCGGCGGCGCGGCTTAGTCGTCGGCCTTGTCTGCGCGGGCAGCGCGTTGCTGATGACCTTGATCCTGGCGCCCGCGATGATGTTCGCTAGCGGCGGCGTGATGGCCGAGTCGGGGGCCTCATGTACCTCTCGCAGCGGCGGCACCGGCGCCCAGCCGGTGGCCAGTCAGTCCGCGCGTGACTCGATTCCGGCTAACTACCTCGCGCTGTTCCAGTCCATCGGCGCTCAGTACAAGGTGCCCTGGGTCATTCTCGCCGGCATCGCGAAGGTGGAGAGCGACGACGGCAGGACCACGCTGCCGGGCGTGCATAGCGGCGCCAATGCGTTCGGAGCGGCTGGGCCCATGCAGATCGGCATCGGCGGCGCGGCGGGGAACCAGTGGGGCGGCGCGCCGGTTCACCCGGCGAGCGAGGTGGTCGACGGAGTCGCTACGGATGCCAACAACGACGGCACCGCGAGCGTCTACGACCCGGCGGATGCCATCGCCGGCGCCGCAAAGTACCTGCTTGCGCGCGGCGTGCTCAGCAACGTCCCGCAAGCGATCTTCGCCTACAACCACCTTGAGTCCTACGTCCAGGCCGTGCTCTACTGGGCGGCGCTGTACGCCCGTGGCGGCTACACGGTCAGCCAGGTCACCACGGTGAGTGCGCCAGACTGCCTCCCAGGGGTGAGCCAGGCTCCGAATGACACGGCTGCGACTGCCATCGCTTATGCGGAGCAGCAGCTGGGCAAGCCTTACCTGTGGGGCGGGACCGGGCCCGACGCCTTCGACTGCTCTGGACTGGTCATGATGGCGTACCGCGCCGCCGGGATCGACCTGCCGCGCACCTCGCAGGAGCAATGGGCGCGCGGCCCGCGAGTCAGCCCCGGCCAGGTACGGCCAGGCGACCTGGTGTTCTTCGCCGGCTCCGACGGCACGGTTAAGTCACCCGGCCATGTCGGCCTGGTGATCGGGGGCGGCCTCATGATCGAGGCCTACGCGACTGGCTACGCGATCAGGATCGCGCCCTACGGGGATCGGCAGCCGGTCGGCTTCACCCGCCCCTGGGCGCATGGCGGCGTCAGCGTTGCAGCTGCCCACGTTTGATGCGCCGCCTGCCGCCGGGCGGCGTGTGGGCCGGGAACGAGCGCAGTCCGGTGTCAGGCTCTCGGCCTGCACATCGTCACAGCGCCAGCAGGGGCCCGCCCGGCGATCTGCGGCTCCGGGTGGGAGTAGCGCGGATCAGATCCCCGAAACGCCGGAAAGCCCGGACTGCCTGGTTCGCGTCGTCCTGGGAGGCGAGCCAGGTTGTCATGCCGCTCAGTTCGCGGTCGAGGATCCGCAGCGCTGCCTCGACCGGTGGGACGTCAGGCTTGGATAGGCCGGTCCGGACGTCGGCCATCGTGGTTCCGCATTCACCTTCGAGCACACCGGCTTTACCGGTCCCGGCGGCTTTTTCATGGCCAAGCTGCTGGGCCGGGTCCGCGCGACGATGCTCACGGTCGGCCTTCCGGCAGGTGCTCAATGACCTCGACGACGACGGCGTCCTGCGCGCTGCAGTAACCTCCGGCCGACGCCCCTCCCGTAACGCGGGCTGGCGGCGGACCTGCGCTCTCAGTTCACGCAGGGTATCCCGTTCTTCGCGATAACCGCGCCGCCCTGCGGGCCGGTGGTGGGAATCACCTGAGTCGGCTTCGGCTTCGGCGTCGCGATGGCTGCGGCGCTCATGCTGACGACCGGGACCGTCGCCCCGGCGCCAAGCAGCACCTCGACGTGGCCGGCCGCAACCGATGCGCTACTCACGGCCTTGACGCCGAACAGTTCGGCGATCTTATCGCGCGCCGGCCGCCGCGCCGGCTCCGTACCGGATCCGGGTCGTGGCCAGGTAGCTGGTGGTCGCGACCTTGCCCGCCTTGTAACCGGCGCGCACCAGCGCCGCCGAGACATGATGGGCCAGCATGCTGACGCCGCTGCCGTTGAAGACATCGACCTTCGGCTTCGGGCCTGCCACGGGCGACCTGTAGGTGTGCCGCGTCGCGCCGTGCCTTGAGTAGAAGGCCGCATGCACGATGGCCTTGATGTAGGCCGGATCGACCACGTTGGCGTCCTGGTTGTCGATCGTCTCGTAGCCCTTGATCGGCAGCGTGTGGAAGACGAGGTTGCCGCTCGTCAGGTTCCGTGCCTGGGCCGCGAAGTCGAGTAGGTTCCAGCCGGCATCGACGATGACGTACTGCCTGGCCACGGTCAGCAGCGCCTGGATCTTCGTGAGGTCGCTGAGCACGCCATCGGTCCGCAGCTGGTGCATCACAGAGTCGACGAATGCCTGCTGGCGATGCGTGCGATCGAGATCGCCGTTCGGCAGCCCGTCGCGCTGCCGGACGAACGCCAGCGCTTGCGAGGCGTTCAGGTGCTGGTAACCAGCGGGGAAGTTGGCGCCGGACTTCTGGTCATAGACCCGGTGCTTAAGGCATACCTCCACGCCGCCCAAGACCCTGGCCAGTTCGTAGAACCCGTACAGGTTTATTGCGGCGAAGTGATCGATGTGTACGCCGGTGAGCTTCTCGACCGTGGCAACCGCGGCTGCCTGACCGGCCTCGTTCCCGAGAAAGGCCAGTCTGTCCTTGCCGATGTACTTGTTCTTGGCGGTGAGCTGCTGCTCCCGGTAGTACAGGCTCACGCCGTAGGCCTGATCGATCTTGCCGACATGCTGCGGACCGACGGTTCCGGCGAACTGGACCCAGTCGTCGCGCGGAATAGAGAAGCCCACGGCTCTCCGCCCGCCCGCGAAGATGTGGATGAGGATCAGCGTGTTCGTGGTGTTCCCGCCGGTGCCGGCGGCTACTTGCTGGGCGTTGCCGGCGTGCAGCTTGTTCAGGATGTGCGCGGGCAGGATGGTGCCATTCCAGTACCGTCGGCTCTCCAGGCCCATCAGCAGAATGTTCTGCGCGCCGACCGACGGGCCGCTCTTGATCGCATGCGAACTGCCGATGCTGCGGACGGCGCGGACGGTCATGTAGGACAACCCGCTGCCGACCAGGGCAAACACCGCCACGATGCAGGCCAGCCCGTAGCCGGCCCGGAATGCCATCCGGCGCGGCGTGAGGAACGGTTCCGGCCTGCCAGCGGCCGGCACGCGTCTTCGCGCGTTGGCAAGCGCCGGTCGGCCCGCCGGATTGCGATCACCGGTCACTTTTCGGCCTGCCTCCCGCCCCGTCGAGCACCATCGCTGGCCAGTACACTTCGGAAGAATACCCGCAAGCTGTGCCGCCACCCGTGCACGCCGACCTTCTGGCACGATAACGAGTAAGCATCGCCGCGGGCGGGCGGGCACCGGGCTGGTAGAGGGCAGTGGGGAAACATGCTGGACCCGACAAATAACGACACCAAGCTCCGCATTCCGGACAACAGTGAGATCAACGAAACCTCCAGGCTCGGTGTCCCAGCCACCGGCAGTCACCGGCGCGGGGAATTCGCTAGCTCTGGAGCGAGACGCCCGGCATCGCCGTCAAGCCAGCTGGCGCCCGCCTGGGGCTCACGTCCTGGTCGGCTGGGCGTGTTCACCATCATCGCGGCCGCGCTACTCGGCGCGGCGGTTACCGCGATCTCCAGCCGCGATCCCGGCCTGACCCTCGACATCTTCATCCTCGCGGGCACTGCGGTGGCTGCCGCTGTTGTCCGGCTTCGTTCCGTTTATATTATATTTCCCGTTCCGGCCCTGGCGTATGTCGGCGCGGCCGTCATAGCCGGGCTCATTCACGACCGCGCCACCGACACGTCCAATACCGCGCTGACCCTGAACGGTGTCCAGTGGATCGCCAGCGGGTTCGTTGCCATGACGGCGGCAACCATCCTGGCCATCGTGATCGCGGCAGGCCGCTGGCTGTGGGGGCGCTGGGTAGCCTCAAGGACCTGATCGGGCGGGGCGAGCATCAGGCCGTGTCGGCAATGACGGTCAGGCAATGAGGTCCCAGGGCTGTTCGGTCCGGCGACGCGGGCCGGGCGCGCGCCGTTAACTCGCTGGGCGCGCGAATGCACCGCGCGGTGGGCTAGCGTCGGCAGCGTGTGCCTCCTCGTTGCCCTGTTTCAGGCAGTTCCCGGCGCGCCGCTGATAGTCGCGGCTAACAGGGACGAGCGGTACGATCGGCCGGCCGTGCCAATGACGGTGCTGCACGACGGCGCGCCCCGTATCCTGGGCGGCCGGGACGAGCTGGCCGGTGGCACCTGGCTCGCGGTGAACGACAGTGGCGTGGTAGCCGGGCTTACCAACCAGCCGTCTGCGGACGGTCGGGATCCGAGCAAGCGATCACGGGGCGAGCTCCCGCTGATGTTCAGCAGGCACGCCAACGCGGCATCGGCCGTTGACACGGTCTGCGCGAAGCTTGATCCGGCCGACTACAACCCGTGCTGGATGCTCGTGGGCGATCGGCAGACGCTGTACTCGATCGGCCTGGCCGGCGCCGGCAGTCCCGAGGTCGAGCAGCTCGGCAGCGGCCTGCATGTCCTGGAGAACGCGCCGTTGGGTGCGGGCTCGGCAAAGGCGGCGCTCGTGCGCCAGCTCGTTGCGCGGGCTCGATCGGAGCAGCCGGATGACGGCGTCGACAGCACCGTCGGCGCGCTCGAGCAGGTGTTGCGTCTCCACCAACCTGCCGTGCCCGAGCCGCGGAGTGACGACTCCGGCCGCGTCTGGCCGCCGGAGATTTCCGCGCCATGCGTGCATACTGCGGGCTACGGAACACGGTCGGCTATGACGGTAGTCGTTCCCCTCCACGGCCTGCCCGCGCTGAGGGTCGCCGACGGTCCGCCGTGTGAGGTGCCGATGAGGGAGGTAACGCGCCTGTGGGCGGGCGGTCCGGGCTAGCAGCCACGGCGAAGGCCCACGGCATTGCTAACCGCCGCCGACTCCCGTCAGCAGTTGATCGCGATGTCGCCGCCCTTGCCATTGCCAACGGCTGGCTGGGGTTTCTTAGCGAACCGTAGCAGGGCCTATTTTCCGGCTCGGTCCACGGCGGCCGCGTTGGCCACCACGGCGGCGGCCGCGTCTACAACCGCTGCCTCCGCAGCAGCGTCTGCTGTGCCCGGCAGAGGCGTCCGCGGCTGCGGGCAGCGTCCGCTTCCGGCCAGGGCTGCGCCCCGATACCCGCGAGCGCATCGCGGGCCAGTGCGAGCTTCTCGTACACGAACAGGACAGGCGAGCCCGCGGCCAGTTCGATCGCAGTCCGGAGCGCGTCCGTCGGGTTCTCTGCCAGTTCGCACCGGATGCCGGGCCGCGCCCGCCGCAGCGCCTGGCTAACTAGCGACAGCATCTCGCCGGTCTCGCGCCCGCGCTTGTCACTGTCCTCATACACGACGACCGTGCCGAACCAGGTTGCGACGGCTTCGGCCGCCGCCACGACCAGATCATCACGGCGGTCGCCCGGCAGCGTCACGGCGGCGACGGGTTCCCCGCCCCAGACCTCGGTGACGAAGCGCCCGGTCGCGGCCAGTGCCGCAGCGTTATGGCCGTAATCAACGATGACCGGGCTAGTGCTTGCCGGGCCGTTGCGGGCCGGGTCGGCGCTGGCCAAGAAGATGCTGCCCCGCCCAGGGTTGGCGGCAGCCGTGAAGGTCGCCAGGCCGCGCCTGACGTCCTTCGCGGTCACGCCGGCTGCGCGGCACGCTGCGGCCGCCGCCAGCGCGTTGGCAACCACGTGGCGAGCGCGGCCGCCGAAGCAGCCGGGCAGTTCCGTCAGCGCCAGCAGCGGCAGCCGCGACTCGCCCTTGGTCTCGGTCAGCAGGTCGTCGATTACCTGGTAGCACAAACCACCCGCCACCCGGTGCTGCTCGACCACCGGATTGCCCGGCGTCAGGCTGAAGTACCTGATCACCGGGTTGTGTGCGCGCACCGCTGCCCGGCCGGCCAGCTGCACAGCGACCGGATCGTCGGCGTTGAGCACGACCGAGCCGCCGTCGCAAATCTCTTCGGCGACGAGCGCCTTGACGTGAATGAGCTCCTCCATGTCGTCGATGCCGTCCGAGCCCAGGTGGTCCGCGGAGATGTTCGTGACGACGGCGACATCGGCCCGGTCGTAGCCGAGCCCGCGCCGGACAATGCCGCCGCGGGCGGTCTCCAGCACGGCTGCCTCCACGGACGGGTCGTCCAGTACCATCTCGGCCGACCGTGGCCCGGATGCGTCGGCGGCGTAGACCAGCTCGCCGCCGACGTAAACACCGTGGGTGCAGGACATGCCGACCTGCAGGCCCGCCTGCCGGAGGACCTGGCCGATCATCCGGACAGTCGTCGTCTTGCCGTTGGTCCCCGTTACCGATATGACGGGGATGCGGGCCGGCTGGCCGGGCCGATAAAGGCTGTCAACAACGGCCGCGGCCACGTCACGCGGCCGCCCCTCGGCGGGCGCCAGGTGCATCCGCAACCCGGGACAGGCATTGACTTCGAGCACCGCAGCCGGCTGGGCGGCGCCGTGCCCGGCGGGATCAGTCAGCGGCGCCGCGATGTCGGCGAGCCGCACGTCGATCCCGCAGATATCCAGGCCCGTGGTCGCGGCCGCGCGGCGGCACAGGTCGGCGACCTCGGGGTGCACCAGCTCGGTGACGTCCTTGCTCGTCCCGCCCGTCGACAGGTTGGCGTTCCGGCGCAGCGTTACCAGTTGCCCGGCTGCAGGCACCGAGTGGTCGTCCAAGCCGAACGCGTCCAGATGGCTGAGCGTATCGGCGTCCAGCTTGATTCTGGTCAGCTCGCGCGCGTGGCCGGCGCCACGGCGAGGATCGGCGTTGGCCAAGTCGACGAGCTGCCCGATCGTGTGCGACCCGTCCCCGGTGACCGACGCGGGACGCAGTTGCGCTGCCGCCGCTACCTGGCCGTCAATGACCAGTACGCGATAGTCAGTGCCGGGCACAAGTTCTTCGACCAGCACGGCGTCGCCGGCTGCCGATGCCTTCGCGTAGGCGGTGGCCGCTTCGGCCGCAGTCCGCACGCCGATGGTCAGGTTCACTCCCTGATTGCCGCCGAGCGGCTTGATCACGACTGGCGCGCCGATCTGCGCCAGCGCGTCTGCGGCCTCCTGCGCGGACCGGGCGACGACACCGCCCGCCACTGGGATTCCGGCTACGGCCAGCAACTGCTTGGACAGTTGCTTGTCCGCCGCGATGTCGACGCCGACGGCCGAGGTCTGGCTGGTCAGTGCCGCGCAGACGAGCCGCCGATGGCGGCCGTAACCCAGCCTCAGCAAGCTGCGCCCGCCCACCCGGCGCACCGGGATGCCGCGCGCCCTGGCCGCCGCCGCGATTGCGGCGGTGCTCATGCCGAGACGCTCGCTCTCGACCGTCGCAGACAGGTGCTCGACGGCGTCTACATAACAGGATGAGACGCCGCCGATGACGTCATGGACTACCTGGACTGCCAGACGCACCAGGCCGGCCGGCACCTGCGAGTCGGTCGGCTCGTCGGGCGGGCACTCCATCATGACGTCGTACACACCATCGGCTCCGGCCCACATGGTCCGGCCGAGATGCACGTCCCGCCCGGCCAGCCCCGACAACTCCAGGGCGACGTGCTCGGTGACGTGCCCGAAGTAGCTACCGCGGGCCATCGCCGCCAGGAATCCGCCCGGTCGGCCCGCGGCGCAGTGATGATCGGCCAGGCCGGGTAGCAAGCCGGCCAGCCGCTCGGCGAACCCGCCAAATTCGGTGGTCTCCCGGCCGGTCAGCTCGCCGAGCTCGAGCCTGGCGATGCTGACTGGGCTCGCGCTGAATATGTTCGGCCCGCCCAGGTGACGGATGTCGATGAACCGCACGTCGGCTCCTTCGGGTTCCGGTCAGTACCTGCTGTGGGCGGGCCCGATCGTGGGCTTGCGCGCGCCGAAGTCGAAGATGCAGCCGGCCGGCAGCAGATGCAGCCGGACCCCGAACAAGGTGATCGGATCGCAGTCGCCGGCCGGGTGCACCACGGTGGCGTCCTCGGCGTCCACGACGGTGGCGACGCCGGTGCCGATTACCTCGAAGGCTCCGCCTTCAATGAGCACGCCGGTGTTCTCGTCCAGGCCGATGCCGAGGTGCTCAGGGGCGAGCGCGACAGCGCTGAGCAGCCGCGGCAGCCGGCCCCGCTCGCCGAAGTGCATATCGATCAGCGCTTTGGGCACGAGACCCAGGCCGGGCCCGGTTCTGACCGTCGCGGCCGAGACATCCCGGCCGGTGCCACCCAGGATCATGGTGCGGCCCAGTGCCGTGGCGCCCGCGCTCGTGCCGGCCACCACCAGGCCATCGGCGAGCCGTTCCCTTATCAGGTCGTTGATGCGTGATCCGATGAGGGTGCGCAATCTGGCCTGATCGCCGCCGCTGAAGAACACCCCCGTCGCCTCGGCCAGCGGCGCGGCGGCCGAGGCGCTGTCAGCGTCGGCCCGGCCGCGCACGCGCAGCTCGGTGATGCGCTCGACGCCTAGCTTGCGGAAGACCCGGTCGTAGTCGGCGTGCGCCAGTTCGGGCAGATCGGTCGCGGTGGTGACGAGCACGATGCGGGCCTGCTCGCCGCCGCACAGCCTGACGAACCGGTCCAGCAGGCCAGAGCCGCAGCAGCGATCTTCGGCACCGCCAATAATGAGCAGCCGACCTGGAGGTCCCCCGTCGTCCACGTCCTCAGCCTCGTCCCGGACCAGGCACGGTCCACGACGCCTTAGCTACCCTCGGTGACAGATGATCAATCCAAAGGTCAACTTCATTACGAAGGGTAACGAGGCCAGCTGCGCGTCTTGCTCGTTTAACGGCGCGCGCCCTCGGCGCTCCGGTCAGGCCATGGGGGTGGCGCGACCGCTAGTGGGCGTCGCTGTGAACCGGCCGCCCCAAGAGCGGCGGAGTTGTGGCACCGCCGCCCAACGTCGGACTCGCTCACGCCAGTTCTATCGGCGCAATGCGGTGAGGCGATCGGCCGGCCGCGGGCTCACTGGGCGCTGGCAGGCGGGCGCACCCCGCGCCGCGGTGCTGACCGCGGCCGGGATAGCTCGTCCGGAAGCTGCAACAGCGGGTTCGTGGCGCTGGCGACGACGTCACCGGCGATATCGATCACCTTGCGGCCCCGGCTTCTGGCCGCTTCCCTGAGTTGCTCAAACGCCTGACGCGGCTTGATGCGGTGCCTTTCGGCAAGTACGCCGATAGCCTGTTCGACCCGGATGCGGGTGGCCAGCGCGTGCTCAAGCTGGCCGACTGTGGCCCGCAGCCGACCGGCCTCACCGGCCTGGGGCTGCGTCGCCGGCTTAGCCGGGGCCGACTCGGCCGTTCCGCTCTCCGCGGCCAGCAGGTCGGCGAGGATCATGGCGCAGGTTAGGTCCGGAAGGTCCTCGCTGCCGACCCGCCAGCCGTCCTTAGTGCGCCGGACCACGGCGTCATCTGCCACGAAGGTGGTAACAGGCCTGCCCTCGGCTGAGGTGCCCTCGACGACGCTGCCGGTTACGACTGCGCCGCCCACTTCTGATCCGGCCGCGGTGTCGGCACCAGGGGCCTCGGGTCCAGAGACATAAGCCGCTACGGCAGGCTGCGTCGTGCCGATGCGTTTCGCCGAATTCGCACGACGCCGCTTGCCCGTCATCGCGTACCTGCGAGCTCGCCGAGGCGCTGCTTGACCGCGGCCATGGACGGGTTGGTCAGCGCGCTCCCGTCGGGGAAAAGGACCGTCGGCACCGTCTGGCAGCCGCCATTGACTGACATGACATAGTCCGCTGCGGCGGGGTGTTCCTCGATGTTCACCTCGGCGATCTCGATGCCCTCAGCTGCCAGCTGGCTCTTGAGCCGTCGGCAGAAGGCACACCAGGTCGTGGTGAACATCGTCAGCGGCTGCGCCACTCTCGTACTCCCTATCCGCACGGCGTCTCTACTGCACTTTACTAACGTCGGCGACCCTTATGCACTTCCCGGCGAAGCCGGCCAGTAGACATCGGCGTCATGCGCCAGTATGAGGAAGGCGAGCGACTCAGAGCAGTCTTTGGCTGGAGTCTGGGCTGGCGGTGACTGAAACCTGACCGTGAGCCTGGACATTGGATCACAACATTTGGCCAGAGCATTACGGACAGATGGGAGAGCGCGTGGGAGTGCCCGACGGGTCGGAGGCGGTGCTGACGAACCTTGACCCGGAGCAGCGCGAGGTAGCGCTCGCTGCCCGCGGACCGGTATGTGTGCTGGCCGGGGCCGGCACCGGCAAGACTCGCGCTGTCGCGCACCGGATCGCCTACCTGGCCGCGACCGGACAGGCCGATCCCGTCCCGCGCGCTGGCGGTCACCTTCACCACCCGAGCCGCAGGTGAGCTTCGCGGCCGTCTTCGCGAGCTAGGGCAGCTCGTGCCAGGCGCGGGCATAGACAAGGTGCAGGCGCGCACATTCCACGCTGCCGCGCTCCGGCAGCTCACTCACTTCTGGCCAGCCACGATCGGCGGGCCGCCGCCGCAGGTACTGGAATCGAAGATCAGCCTGGTGGCGGAGGCTGCCAGGCGGCTGCGGATCTCGGCCGGGCTGCCCGAACTACGGGACGCTGCCGCCGAGATCGAGTGGGCAAAGGTCACTCAGGTCAGGCCCGACGACTACCCGGCGGCGAGCCAGAAAGCCGGCCGGACTCCGCCCCTCGACGCGGCCGCGCTGGCGCGCGTCTATGCGGGCTACGAAACCCTGCGGACTGAGCGGCACCTCGTCGACTTCGAGTCCGTGCTGGAGTTGACGGCGGCGATCCTGGGCGAGTACCCGGCTGCGGCCCGCTCTGTCCGGGATCGCTACGCGACCTTCGTCGTGGACGAATTCCAGGACGTCAATCCGCTGCAGAAGCTGCTCCTGGACATGTGGCTCGGCGGTCGCGACGAGATCTGCGTCGTCGGTGATCCACGGCAGACCATCTACTCGTTCACCGGTGCGACGCCTGCCTACTTGACCGCCTTCCCGGCCGAGTTTCCCGGCGCGCCCGTCATCCGCCTCGTCCGCAATTACCGGTCCACGCCGCAAGTGGTGACGCTCGCGAACAAGCTGCTCGCCAGCGGGGCGGCTGCTGCCTCGGCCGGCGCCGTCCGGCCCGGCCAGGAAGCACCGCTGGTGGCGCAGCGGCCGGCCGGGCCCGCGCCGGCCCTGACGGAGTACCCGGACGAGCCCGCTGAGGCCGCGGCAGTAGCCCGGCAGGTGCAGTCGCTGGTGAAGTCCGGCGTGCCCGCGGGACAGATTGCGATCCTGGTACGGATCAACGCGCAGACCCAGGCCCTGGAGCAAGCGCTCGTCCAGGTCGGGGTGCCGTTCCAGCTCCGGGGGGCCGAGCGGTTCTTCGACCGGACCGAGGTCCGTCAGGCGGTCGGCCTGCTCAGGGCTGCGGCCCGGTCCGCGTCAGCCGATGACGACCCGCCAGCTCAGGTCCGGCCGGTCCTGGCCAGTATCGGCCTGACGGCACAGCCCCCGGCGGGCCGCGGCACGGCTCGCGAGCGCTGGGAGTCGCTGGAGGCGCTGGCGCAGCTGGCGGCCGATTACCTCGCGGCGAACCCCGGCGCTGGCTTGGCCGGGCTCGCGGCCGAGCTGGCCGTTCGGAGCGCGATCGGCCACGCGCCCGCCATGGCCGGGGTGACGCTGGCCTCGCTGCACGCGGCCAAGGGGCTGGAGTGGGATGCCGTCTTCCTGCCGGGCTTGACCGACGGCACCCTGCCGATCATCTACGCGCAGAGCGATGACGCTATCGAGGAGGAGCGCCGGCTGCTCTACGTGGGCGTGACGAGAGCGCGCGAGCGACTGTACTTGTCCTGGGCCCTGGCGCGATCGGCGGGCGGCCGCCGGACCAGGAAGCCGTCCCGGTTTCTCGAGGATCTGCTCAGCGGCCGGCCGGGCGCGCGCGCCGTGGGCGCCAAGTCCGGTGCCAGCCGTCGCGGTGCCGGGGCCGGTGCGGGCGCGAGCCCGGACGATCCGCTATTCGCCCGGCTCAGAGAGTGGCGGCTGGCGATATCCAGGGAGCAGAGCGTGCCTGCGTACGTGGTCTTCTCGGACGCGACGCTCCAGGCGATCGCGGCCGCGCGCCCGGCCAGCCGCGCCGAGCTGGCTGGCGTCCCCGGTGTCGGCGCGGTCAAGCTGGACCGGTACGGTGCCGCCGTGCTGGAACTTTGCGCCCAGCCTGACGGCCCGCAAGCATGGCCGGGACCATGACCAAGGCGCTTGACGAGGTGGTGGGGCTGCTCGACCTTGAGCAGATCGAGGTCGACATCTTCCGGGGCCGCAGCCCGGCGGGTGAGCAACGCCAGCGCGTGTTCGGCGGTCAGGTGGCGGGCCAGGCGCTCGTCGCGGCGGGCCGCACGGTTGCGACTGAGCGGCCAGTGCATTCGCTGCACGCCTATTTCATCCGCCCCGGCGATCCGAACGTGCCGCTGATCTATCTGGTGGAGCGGGTGCGCGACGGCAGGTCGTTCACGACGCGCCGGGTTACTGTCGTCCAGCACGGGAAAACGATCTTTACCCTGTCGGCGTCGTTCCATCGGTCCGAGCCGGGCTTCGAGCACGCGGACGCGATGCCAGTGGTGCCCGGTCCGGATGAGATCGAGCCGACGGCCGACAGACTGCGTCGCCTGTTCGGCGCCCAGGTCGACGAGTTCATCGCAGACAACCCTATCGACATTAGGCACGTCGGGCCGCTGACGGTGGAAGCGGAGCGCGACCCGTCCCTGGCGTCGACCCGCAACGTGGTCTGGCTCCGGGCCGATGGCGACTTGCCCGACGACCCGTTGCTGCATGTCTGTCTGATGACCTACGCGTCGGACATGACCCTGCTGGACACCGTATTGCTGGCGCACGGGGTGTCCTGGGCTGGCGGCACAGTGGCTGGTGCCAGCCTCGACCACGCGATGTGGTTTCACCGGCCGTTCCGGGCCGACCGCTGGTTGCTCTACGTGCAGGACTCGCCGTCGGCCAGCGGCGCCAGAGGCCTTGCCAGGGGCGAGGTCTACACCCAGGACGGCGAGCTTGTGGTCTCGGTGGTTCAGGAAGGCCTGCTGCGACGCCGCCAGCCCTGTTGATAACGACCGAGCCGCAGCCTGGCTACGAAAGAACCCGCAGGTAGAAAAAGAGTTGCTCGCATCCGCTGCCGGTACGTAGGCTTCTCCGTGTCGAACGTCGAACCACTGCGCCCGAGAGGAGGCACCCAGATGCTGATCACAACCAAGTCGGCTGAGGCCGCTCAGCGACCGCTCGCTGGTTCCGGCATCGGTGCCCACCTCTGCGATGGCCTGGTCGACGTCGCGCTCGTTGGCGTCTCAGGGTCTGGATTGGGCGCTCCGATGGGCATCGAGACGGCTGCCGCGCTGGCCCTGCCGCGCATCAAGTGGGCCGCCGCCATCAGCGGGGGAGCCGTGTCGGCCGACGCTAGCGATGCGGGCTACCAGGTCAGCATCCAGGCGAAGACAGCACAGTTCGTCCCGCAGCAGTACATCCCGCAGCAGTTCAGCCCACAGCAGTTCGACCCACAGCAGTCCAAGGCACAGCAGCACACGACCCGTGTCAACCCGGCTTTCCGGGGTGGAGTGGGTCCGCATCCAGCGAGGGAACCGGAACCGGTCTAGGACAGACCGGCCAGATCCTCTCCCAGGCCGCGGACCCGAAATCGGGTCCGCGGCCTTCGTATGTCTGAGGCCGCAAATTGTCAGAGGCATAAGAGAAGCTCGACGAGTAGTGGAGAGGGGTTGGCACCGATGCAGTGGCCCGGCACATCAGCCGTGCTGGAAGGACTAGCCGACGTTCCCAGCGGCACCGATCTCAGCGGCAAGGCACTGGGCAGCGCCGAACTGCCGTGCAGGGACGACCCAGAACTGTTCTTTGCGGAGTCTCCGGACGACGTGGAGCTCGCAAAGTCGCTGTGTGGAAGCTGCGCGGCACGGCTGGTCTGCCTTGCGGGAGCCATGGAGCGCGCCGAGCCTTGGGGCGTCTGGGGCGGCGAGCTGTTCTTGCGGGGCGAGATCGTCCCGCGCAAGCGGCCGCGAGGGCGTCCGCGCAAGGACGCGGTGGCGGCCTGACCCGGCGCTGCGCACCGTAGGCAACCGACTTACTCACGGATGGGGAAGTGCAATGACGCACGTAGGACAAGAACTGGCACGAGACCGACAGCGAACCTTGCTCGCGGTCGCCGCCGCTCAGCGCGACGGCCAGCGAGCACAGCTGCACGGCCGGATCGCCCGGCGAGCTGAGCGCGCAGAGCGCAGGCAGCACAGTCACGCCGATCAAGCCTTCCGGCTTGCCGACGAGGCCGACCGGCTCAGGGCAAAGCTCGCCGAGATCGAGTCAGGCAGCTAGCTGTCAACGCGGGGCGGGCCCGGGACACCGACGAGGTTCCCGGGCCCGACGGCGTCCGCGGGCGGGTCAGCAGCAACGGTTGTGGCGGCGGCTCCCGGTCGTGGCGGCGCTCCTCGGGCCTGGCCGGCTGCAGCGGTCCTAGCGGCTTTCTTGGTCCGGGTACGCTTCTCGGTCCCAGCGCCCTTCCCAGGCTGGAGATCGACCTGGGTCCCGGTGTCGTCCACGGCCGCGTCGGTCACGGCGCTCATGCCCGGACTGTAGCCCGTTATCCACCTCAGTACCTCCGCGCGGAACGGGCCCGCGGACTCGAGCTGGCACAGGACGCCGATACCGGCGGTCGAGACCCGGTGAATCAGAACGTAGGACGGGGGCAGGTTCAGGCGCCTGGCCACGTTGGCTGGCCTCATATCTGCGACTCGGGCCGCCTCCCCGCGCATCCACTCCCGGCTGAACGCGAACTGCTCCACCTTGGATGGTTCGGCAAGCGGAGCCAGGAAAGCCCGCAACTCGCTCAGGTCAATGCTGACGTCAGGGCGCAGGAAGCCGTGCTCGCGCAGGTCCTGCTCGACCAGTTCGATGTCGCCGTCGTGATGCATCAGCCAGAGCAGCCGGCCGAAGACCGGCGGCAGCCCGTCCGGCAGCCGGTCGACGGCTCCGAAGTCGAGCACGCCGAGGCGCCCATCGTCTAGCAGCCGGAAGTTACCGGGATGCGGGTCGGCATGCAGCAGGCCGGTCCTGGCCGGGCCGGAGAACAGGAACCTGACCAGCAGCAAGCCGACGCGATCCCGCTGTTCCTGTGTTCCCGACGTGATGACCTCCGCCAGCGGAGTGCCGTCCATCCATTCGGTAACGAGGACGTGATCGGTCGCCGCCAGCACCGCGGGAACGGCGATGTCCGGGTCGGCGGCGTACACGTCGGCGAATGCCTGTTGCGATGCTGCCTCCATCCGGTAGTCGAGTTCCTCCACGACCCTGGCCCGCAGCTCGTCCAGCATGGGTCTGACATCTAGACCGGGCATCAGCAGCCCGAACATCCGGCCGACGCGGCTGAGTTGGGTAAAGTCGCTGGCCAGCGCCTTTGCGGCACCTGGGTACTGGATTTTCACGGCGACCGGCCGCCCGTCGAGCCAGACGGCGCGGTGCACCTGGCCGATGGACGCTGCGGCCGCCGGGCTGTCGTCGAATTCGGCGAAGCGCGCCCGCCAGTCCGGTCCGAGGTCGGCGGCGAGAACCTTGTGCACGGTGGCCGACGGCAGCGGCGGTGCTGATTCCTGCAGCCTGGTGAGCGTCGCACGATAGGGACCCGCGATCTCAGGCGGCAGCGCAGCTTCGAATATTGACAAGGCCTGGCCGAGCTTGAGCGCGCCGCCCTTGAGCTCGCCGAGTACCCGGAAGATCTGCTCCGCGGTCCGCTGCTGGATCTCCTGGGCGACGATCTCGGCAGGCCTGCCGCCCAGCCGCTTGCCGAGCCCGAGCGCTGCTCTTCCGGCCATGCCCACGGGCAGAGAGGCAAGTTTGACTGTCCTCGTCACGGCACGATCCGGCAGGTCGTTCATGATCTCCATTGTCAGCTATGGCGGATTGTCCCCGCGCCATGCTAGCGACTTGCGCCGCAGCTGCAGGCCCGGTGGGGCGGCCAGGTCCGGCGCCGCCACTGCCAGCCCGGCAACACGAGCTCCAGGGTGCCGTTCGCCGTTGCCTCGGCTAGCGGCGCCCGGTCGGCGAACGCGATCGCCTGCGCGGCGGCCTGCGCGGCCACTGCTGCGGCCAGTGCCGCATCACAGGCCTGCGGCTCCGCTTCGCGCCCAGACAGCTGAGCCAGAATCAGCGGCCAGGCTGGGTCGCGTTCCGCCCGGGTCAGGTCGAGGCAGCGCAGGCAGGCAGTGACGCCTGGACGTACCAGCGGCCCCACGATTCCGATGGCTTCATTGGCGGAAACTGTGAGATGCGGCACGCCGCCCCGGCGCAGCGCTTCGGATTGCGCTTGCTCGGGTCGGCCGACCAGGACCGCGAGGTCTGGTGCGGATGCCGCTGGCTCTGCTCGGCCGCGAGGTGCCGCCAGGGCTGCGAGCCCGGCGCTGGTGAGTAGTTGGCCGATGGAATCGGCAATGCGCCCGCTGCCATGGACGTGCACCGCTGTCGCCGCGCGGCGGGCCAGGAGCTGCACTCCGCCGTCGCTGTCCTGCCGGGTCATGGACGCGGTAGCCAGCTCAGCCGTCAGCTCGTCGCGGAGCTCGGCTGGGATGCCCTGACGGAAGACCGCGGAGAGATCGACCAGGACACCCGCGGCAGCGAGCGTGGCGAGGATCCGCTCGGTGACAGCGGCGGCAACTCCCTGCTGATCGGCCTCCTTCACCAGTTGGCAACGGTCACGGCTGCCGTCGAGCAGGCGGATGACCGCGGCTGCGCCGCCAACGCCGGTGAGAGCCACTGCGCGGCGGGAGTCGACGCCGATCTGCACGGTGTCCCGATCCCGCCACAACGGCAGCAGGCCCGGTCTGAGTGCGGGTCTCATGTGATCAGGCTGGCACGCGGGACCGACAAATCAGCGCCGGCCGGCAGCGGCGGGCAGCGCCAGCCTGCACGGGGGGACGCAGCCGGACGCGGGCGGAGCATGCCAAACCGGAGCTAGGAGCCCCCGGCTCCGGACCGTTCGCCCCCCTTCCCCAGAAGCGACGAGCTGCCTGAGCCGGAGGACTCCTGGCAGGCGAAGCTAGGCTTGCCAGACCGCCTGGTCAAGCCGGCCTGTGGACGGCGATGTGCACATGATGGGGACGGCCCGGCGTGTTCCTGTGGACAGCCGCATATCCAGATGTGAACTTGGCCGGGTAACGGCTTTGGCGGAGCAGCGTGAACTGGCCGGACGCCTTCCACTCCCTGTGGATGGATATTGCTGTCGGCTACCCCGGAGGTTGCTGGGCAATGTTTGCTGCTCAGTCCCTGCCCGACCCGATGCCTGCCGACTCGGTGCTTACTACTCGGGCGCGCCGTCTTCCGAGTCGTGCTCGGAATCGTCGCCCGACTCGGCCGGGCCGTCTTCGGCCTGCTCTCCGCTCAGGCCTGAGATGTCGAAGTCCGGCTTACCGCGCACGAATCCGTCCGGGTCGTCGAAGTCCTCGGCGGTCGGAAGCAAGTCCGGGTGTGCCCAGATGCCATCGCGCCCGGCGACTCCGCGCTCGACGGTCAGGCCGTGCCAGATCGCCGCCGCCTCCCGCAGGCGGCGCGGCCGCAGCTCCAGGCCCACGAGCGTGGCGAACGTCCGCTCCGCCGGCCCGCCAGTTGCCCGGCGCCTCCTGATGGCTTCGGCGAGAGCGTCAGCCTGCGGTAGCCGGTCTCGGGCCGTCGCCTCGACCACGGTTGAAACCCAGCCCTCGACAAGTGCCAGCACGGTCTCGAGTCGCGCCAGCGCTGCCTTCTGCGCCGGCGTGTCCTCAGGCTGGAACAAGGCCGCGCCGGACAGCGCCTCGTTGAGTGCCTCCGGATTGCTGGGGTCGATCTGCGGCATAGCCTCGCGCAAGGCCGAGGTATCGACAGTGATGCCGCGCGCATAATCCTCAACCGCGCCGAACAGTCGCGCCCTGAGCCACGGCACATGGCCGAACAGCCGGTGGTGCGCCGCCTCGCGCAACGCCAGGAACAGGCGCACCTCGTCCGCATCTACAGAAAGCCCGGCACCGAACGCCGCAACGCCGGCCGGCAGTAGCGCCGCAGTGCCCTCCGGCCCGAGGGGCAGCCCGACATCGGTGGAGCTGACGACTTCGGCGGCCAGCGCGCCCACAGCTGCGCCTGTCTGGCCGCCCACCATCATCCCGCCGATCCGCTTCATCATCTCGCCCAGGCCGCCCAGCCCGCCAAGGCCGCCGACCATCGCCCGCATTTCAGGCGGCAGGTCGGCGGCAAGCTCGCTGGGGTCGTCCCCTAGCAGCCCGCTCATGGCTTCCACTGCCCTGGCGGCGATGGGATCGCACAACTTCGACCAGACCGGCAGGGTGGCCTCGACCCACTCCGCCCGGCTCCATGCCTGTACCGTCCTGATCCCGCTCGGGAACTCGGTGACGTCCTCCAGCCAGAGGTCGGCCAGTCTGAGCGCCTCAGAAACCTTGGCGCGATCGCTTTCCAGGACGCTGGCGTCGCCCTCCTGAGCGACGGTCTGACGCGCGATGTTCTTGGCCAGGTCCCAGTTGACCGGGCCGCCCTGCCAGGACATGAGATCCGCGAACTGCCGCAAGGCCTCCGCGAATTGCTGCGGATCGCCCAGCGGGCCCATGCCGCCGAACGGATCGAGCGGCCCGGAGCCGCCAGACCCAGAGCCGCCGGAGCCCCCCGAACCGCCGCGGCCGCCGGGGCCGCCGGGGTCATCTGGGCCGTCGCCGGAGTTACGCGCCGGGCCGAAGCCGAAGGGAGGCTCAGTCATCTGCCCGGCCTGTCAGGCAGGATGGAAGGGTCCACACTGGCCAAGTTATCCCAGGGAAGGTCCGCGGTGAGTAACCGAGTAGCCCAGGTTCGCCATGAGCGCAGCCCTGACGGCGGATCGGAGACTCAGCGCGCCGCGAGGCGAGCAACGCAAGCGCGGCGATCAGATCCCGGCCGGGCCGGCTGAGGCGGACTCTGTCGGCCGGAGCGAACCGGTGACAGCTGACGCCGGGACCCCTGCCACAGCTAACGGCGGGAGCCCGCCGACAGCTAACGCCGGAGCGGCCAGGACAGCTCAAGTCGCCGTGACGACGGCAGCTCAGCCGGGCCACCGTGCCGACCGGCCAGGGCCGGTCATCGCGGTCACCGGCGCGGCGCGCGGGCTCGGACTCGCCCTGACTGGCGCGGCTAGCGAAGTCTCCGCTGGTCGGCCGGGTCGTTGCGATCGACGAAGAACGTGGCGATGTCAGCGGCGTGACCTGGCGGATCGTCGACATCCGGGACCCGGCGTTGGCAGGGCTGTCCGGTGTGGACGTGGTCGTCCACACCGACCTGGACCTGTCTCCGGAGTCCGATGCGCGGGCCCGGCGTGCCTTCAACGTTCGCGGCGCCCAGACGGTGCTCACCGCGGCCGCTGCGGGCGGCGTTGGCCGGGTCGTCTTGGTGACCAGCGCGATGGTCTATGGCGCGCGCCCGGAGAATCCGGTCCCGCTGCCCGAGGATGCGCGCCTCAGCGCCGAGTCCGACGACAGCGTGGTCGGGGACCTGCTGGAAATCGAGCACCTGGCCGAGCGCTCGCCGCGGGCACATCTGGGCCTGGAGGTTGCCGTTGCCCGTCCGGCGGCGCTGGTGGGCGACGGCGTCGACACGCTCATCACCCGGCATTTCGAGGCCCCGCGCCTGCTCGCGGTTAAGGGGTTCGCTGCCCGCTGGCAGTTCTGCCATCTCGACGACCTGGTCAGCGCCCTGGAACTGGCCGCGGTCGGCAAGGTCAGCGGGGCGTTCGCGGTGGGCTGCGAGGGGTGGCTAGAGCAGGAGCAGCTGGAGGAGCTTTCCGGGATGCGCAGGATCGAGCTTCCGGCCGGGCTGACGTTCGCCACTGCGCAGCGGCTGCACCGCGCGGGCATCACGCCGGCCCCCGTTACCGATCTTCGTTACGTCGTGTACCCGTGGGTAGTGGATTGCCGGGCGCTCCGGCAAGCGGGCTGGCAGCCGACCTATGACAACGAAGAAGCCCTCCATGTCCTACTAGATCAGGGGCCGGCCACCATGCGGTGGCCGGGCGACGGCTGGACAAGAAAGACGCGACCATCACCGCCGCTGGCGCGACCGTCGCGGTCATCGGCACTGCCGCGATCGTCCGCCAGGTGCGCAAGCGCCGCCGCGGGTCCTGATCGGAGTCGCCGCGGCGCAGTCGCGGTAACTTTGCATGGTGACCGTAATCCGGATGACCGAGCTGCGGGCCGTGCCTTTGTCGGTGGACGAGGTGCGCGCTGCGGTGGCGGATCCCGCCGCAGGGGGCATCGCCATCTTCATCGGTGCTGTCCGTGATCATGACCATGGCCGCGGCGTCACGGCGCTGTCCTACAGCGCGCACCCCTCGGCGGCCGCCGAACTCGCCAAGGTCGCGGAGAAGGTCGCGGCCAGTCACCCGATCCTCGCGCTAGCCGTGGCCCACCGGACCGGTGACCTGCAGATCGGCGACCTCGCCGTCGTCGCGGCCGTCGCTGCGCAGCATCGTGACGCTGCCTTCGCCGCCTGCGAGCAACTAGTCGACGACCTAAAGGCTACGGTGCCGATCTGGAAGCACCAGTTCTTCACCGGTGGTGACAGCGAGTGGGTGAATAGTGCGTAGGCTTCCGCCCATGCCCAACCGGCGCACGCCCGCATCGAACCAGCTGGCCACCTTGCTGATCGCTGGCGCCTGCGTACTGGCAGGCCTGATCGTGGCGGCCGTGGCCGCAGTGCCGTACGTCGCGCTGACTCCCGGTCCCACGCTGAACACCCTCGGCAAGCCGTTCGGCAAGCCACTCATCCAGATCATCGGCCGGCGCACCTATCCGACGACGGGCAACCTGAACCTGGTCACCGTGTCCTACACCGGGGGGCCGAATACAGACTTCAATATCTTCAGCGCCCTGCGAGCCTGGCTGACGCCGGACGACGCGGTCGTCCCCGCCAGTGAGATCTACGCGCCCGGCCAGACACAGCAGCAAGTCGTGCAGCAAGACACCCAGCAGATGGTGGGCTCGCAACAGGACGCCACCGCCGCCGCGCTGTGTTACCTGAACATCAACGTCACGGTCCGCGGCACGGTCGTATCGACGGCGAAGGGTGCCCCCGCCTACGGCGTCCTCCATCCTGGCGACGCGATCACGGCCGTTGACGGGACGCCAGCCGATTGTCGTCACAATCTCGTGACCATGATCAGGGACCGCAAGCCCGGCGCCCCGGTCAGCCTGACCGTCGACCGCAAGGGCGTCACGAGGACGATCCGGCTGGTTACCAAGGACGTCAACGGCCAGCCCGTAATTGGCGTGGGACTGGCGCCGAGCTATGTCTTCCCGTTCACCGTCAAGATCAACTTGCCGAATATCGGCGGGCCAAGCGCTGGCCTGATGTTCGCGCTCGGGATCATCGACAAGCTGACTCCGGACAACCTGACGGACGGCCGCTTTATCGCCGGTACGGGCGAGATCTCCCCGACCGGGATGGTCGAGGAGATCGGCGGGATCCAGCAGAAGATGGCCGGCGCCAGGTCGGCCGGGGCGACGATCTTCCTGACCCCGGCACTCAACTGCTCGGACACGGTCGGCGCGGTGCCCGCAGGACTTCGGCTGGTCAAGGTGAGCACGCTAGCGGGTGCCATCCACGACCTGGCTGCGATCAAGGCCGGGCGCCCGGTCCCGTCGTGCTGACGACCGGAAAATCCGGCGGCTCTACCGGCCGTACGGGGCGGAGGCGCGGGGTTGAACTCCCGGCATAATCCTGCTGAATGGGCGCAGGTTACGTGGCCTGCGGGCCCGCCACCGCGGCACACCGGGGTCGCCGAGGGCGTACGCTCGGAAGTGACGGGACACCCGGGGCGGGGCCTTCGGTTATGCGCGCACATTAGGGCTTCCCCGCACGTCCTGGCATAGTGGAATGAAGGGAGCGGTACTGGTCGTGGCACCTCGTGTGCTGGTTGACGCGACTGCGGTGCCTGCCGACCGTGGTGCGCTGGGCCGCTACGTAGACGGCCTGGTCAGCGCGCTGGATGCGGCCGGAGCCGACCTCGCGGTGGCCTGCCAGCGGGCAGATGAGGAGCGATACGGGCGGCTGGTGCCACACGCCCGGGTGGTTGCAGCGCCCCCGGCTATCGCGCACCGGCCAGCCAGGCTGGCCTGGGAGCAGAGCGGGCGGCCCTGGTGGCTCAGCAGGTCGACGCGGACGTCATCCACTCCCCGCATGAATCGATGCCGTTGCGACCGAACAAGCCCGTCGTCGTCACCGTGCATGACCTGACGTTCTTCACCGAGCCGGACGCGCACAGCCCCGTCACCGCTACTTTCTACAAGGCCGCCATCCGCACCTCGGCGCGCCGTGCAACCAGGCTCGTCGTGCCGTCGAAGGCGACCAGGGACGAGCTGGTGCGCGTGCTCGCCGCTGACCCGACGCGGATCGACGTGGCCTACCACGGTGTGGACCACGACCTGTTTCACCGGCCTGACGCGACCCAGCTCCGCCAGGTATCGGACCGGCTGGGGCTGCACGGCAATGCCTACGTCGCCTACCTTGGCACGCTTGAGCCGCGCAAGAACATGCCGGCCCTGATCGCGGGCTGGGCCGCGGTCGCCGCGGACATGAGCGACCCGCAGGCCCTGGTGCTCCGCGGCGGCAGCGGCTGGAGCGAGGAAGTCGACCAGGCGGTCGCTGCCGTGCCGGCCAACCTGCACCTGGTCCGGCCTGGCTACCTGCACTTCAACGATCTGCCCGGTTTCTTCGGCGGCGCCCTGGTGGTCGCGTTCCCCAGCACGGCGAGGGCTTCGGGCTGCCTGCCCTGGAGGCGATGGCCTGCGGAGCCCCGGTGCTGACCACGCACCGAACCGCCCTGCCCGAGGTTGGCGGGGATGCTGTCGCCTACACCGAGCCCGACTCCGAGAGCATCAGGGCGGCGCTGTCTGCCCTGCTCCGAGGACCTGACCGCCCCGGACCGCGCTCTCGGGCGACGCCGGTTATGCGCGGGCAATGGAGTTCTGCTCGGGCTGCCTCCGCGGAGGCGCACATGATCAGCTATGAACGGGCCGCCGCCCAGGCGGCCGAATAAATAACAAAGCCGGTCGGCCCCGCCACGGCTCCGCAGTTCCTCGACGACCTGCTTGACCTCTTGTGCCCGCGACCGGGCGCAGACCAGCGTCGCGTCCCCGGTGTCCACCACGACGATGTCATCAAGGCCCACGACCGCGATCACCCGGTCGGTCGTGGACGCGGATGACCGAATCCTTCACGTCCCGCGCGATCACTTCGGCCTCGCAGGCGATGACCAGGTTCCCGGCATGATCGCTCGGCAGCGACTCGCCGAGCGAGTCGAAGTCGCCGACGTCGCTCCACGGCATGTCAGCGGGCACGGTGGCCACCTTGCCCGCCGCTGCCGCCCCCTCGAGCACCCCGTAGTCAACCGATATCTTCTCCAGGCCCGGCCAGACCTCGGCTAGCACGGCGTCACGATCGGGCACTGTGCCAGGCTTCCGCGATCCGGGTGATGCCGGCGAACAGCCGCGGGCGCTGGCGGCCTAGCTCGCTGAGGAAGTCCCGTACCGCGAACACGAACATCCCGGCGTTCCACAGG
>CAVQCR010000014.1:0-151261 GCA_963711055.1 uncultured Actinomycetota bacterium
GCTGCGGTTTTGCGCCGAGTGCGGTGCCGTGCTGCACCTGCCCAGGGCCTTCTGCTATCACTGCGGCGGCTGGAACACCCGCTGCACCCGGGCCGTCGCGCCGCGGGCCCGGGTGTACTCCTGGACCGTGGTGGAGCATCAGGTTCACCCGGCCTACCCGGCCCCGTACACCGTCGCGCTGGTGGAACTCGCCGAAGAGCCGGCTGCCCGCCTCGTCAGCTTCCTGCCCGGCCGGCCAGCACTGCGGGCCGGGCAGGAACTCCAGGCCTGGTTCGAGCGGCTTGACAACGGGACGGTGCTGGTCCAGTGGCGGCCGGAAGGTGCCGGAGGTGAGGCAGCGTGACCGCGGAACCGACGACGCAAGCGGTGCCGGTAGCCGACGGACTATTTTCCTGGCCCGACTGTCCGCGGCTGATCGGCAGTATGTGCACGGTCTGCGGCACTACCACCTTCCCTAGCCAGCAGTCATGCCCGCGCTGCACCGGGACGCAGCTGCGGCAGGTGCCGCTGGCCACCACGGGGCGGCTGTGGACCTGGACGGTCCAGGCGTTCGAGCCCGAGCCGCCGTACGCCGCAGACGGTCCCTTCGAGCCATACGGCGTAGGTTATGTGGAGCTGGCCACCGAGGACGGAACCTGCGCCGTGCTCGTCGAGTCCCGGCTCACCGAGACCGAGCCCGGCCGGCTGCACATCGGCGCGCCGATGAAGCTGGCGTTCGTCCCGCTGCGGCGCGATGTGACCGGCGCCCAGGTCGTGACCTTTGCCTTCGAGCCCGTCAGCGACGCGGCCAAGTAGATAGGAGCGCACCGTGGACGTCGCCGTGGTCGGAATCGGCATTCACCCGTTCGGCCGCCACCCAGGGCTGTCCGGACGGGCCCAGGGAGCCTACGCGGCCAGGCAGGCGCTCTCGGATGCGGGCATCGGCTGGACCGATGTGCAGTGCGCCTTCGGCGGGAGCATGGCAGCGGGCGGCGCCGATACTCTCGTGAGCGATCTCGGCCTCACCGGACTGCCGTTCATCAACGTGCACAACGGCTGCGCCACCGGCGGCAGCGCGCTGACTATGGCCGACCGGGCTATCCGGTCCGGCGATCACGACGTGGCGATGACGATCGGCTTCGACAAGCACCCGCCAGGAGCGTTCAACGCCGACCCGGAAGCGAGCGGCCTCGGCCGGTGGTACGGCGAGACGGGCCTGATGCTGACCACGCAGTTCTTCGCCATGAAGATCCAGCGTTACATGCACGAGTACGGTATCTCCGCGGGGACTCTCGCCAAGGTCGCGGCGAAAGCATTCCGTAACGGCGCGCGTAACCCGAACGCCTGGCGCCGGCAGCCGCTCTCTGAACAGGAGGTCGCCGCCGCACCGATGATCAGCCATCCGCTGACCAAGTACATGTTCTGCTCGCCCGGCGAGGGCGGGGTGGCGCTTGTGCTCTGCCGCGCCGACCGGGCCCACCGGTACACCGACCGGCCGGTGTTCCTGTCGGCAGTGTCGTTCCGGACCCGCCGCTTCGGCTCGTTCGAGGTGTTCAGCCCGTGGCTGTCCCCCGACCGGGCCGAGGGCCCGACCATCGAGGCAGCGCGGGCAGCGTTCGAGATGGCCGGCCTCGGGCCTGCGGACGTCGATGTCATCCAGCTTCAGGACACCGAGTCCGGAGCCGAGATCATGCACATGGCCGAGACCGGCTTCTGCAAGGACGGCGAGCAGGAGATGCTCATCCAGTCCGGCGCGACCGAGATCGGCGGCGCCATGCCGGTCAACACCGACGGCGGGTGCCTGGCCAACGGCGAGCCGATCGGGGCCAGTGGCCTGCGCCAGGTCTATGAGTGCGTGCTGCAGCTGCGCGGGGGGGCCGGCCAGCGCCAGGTGCCGGGCGAGCCAAAGGTTGCCTTCACGCACGTCTACGGAGCGCCAGGGATCAGCTCGTGCGCGGTACTTACCCGGTGAGGAGCTGACAATATGGGCAGGATCGCGGTCGACCTGACCGGCAAGGTAGCTCTCGTCACCGGCAGCACCAGGGGCCTCGGCCGCCGGATGGTGTCGGCGCTCGCTGACAGCGGCGCCGACGTCGTCGTCACCAGCCGGAATGGTGCCGCTTGCCAGGATGTCGCCGACCAGGTGCGCAAGGAATCCGGCCGCCGTGCCCTCGCCCGGCCCTGCCACGTCGGCCGGTGGGAGGAGATCAGCGGCCTTGTCGACGACGTGTACGCCGAGTTCGGGCGCGTCGACATCCTGGTGAACAACGCCGGCATTTCCCCGCTGTACGCCTCGCTCGACGCGGTCAGCGAGGAACTGTTCGACAAGACGATCGCGGTCAACCTCAAGGGTCCGTTCCGTCTCAGCGCGCTGATCGGAACGCGCATGGCGGCCGGCAGCGGCGGCTCCATCATCAGCATCGCCAGCACTGCCGCGATCAAGCCCAGGCCGGCCTACCTGCCCTACGCCGCGGCCAAGGCCGGCCTGATCAGCATCTCTGAGGGACTGGCCAGGACGTTCGGGCCCACGGTCCGCTCGAATGTGGTCATGGCCGGGCCGTTCGCGACCGACATAACCGCGGGCTGGGACTGGGACGCCTTCAACGCGCGGGTCAAGGAATTCGCCCTGGCCCGCATCGGCGAGCCCGATGAGATCGTCGGTGCCGTCCTCTACCTCGCCAGCGACGCCGCGAGCTACACCACCGGCGCAGTCCTCCGGGTCGATGGCGGCGAGCCGTGACCGGGCGCCAGCTTACCGATGTCGCGCCGGTCCGGCCGGGCGAGGACCTGGACTGGGCGCGCGTCGCCGCTTTCCTCCGGGACAGGCTGCCGGACCTCGATGGCGAGCTCGACGTGATGCAGTTCCCCAACGGATCGGCAAACCTCACCTACCTGCTGCGGTTCGGCGCTGTGCCGCTGGTGCTGCGACGTCCCCCGTTCGGCCGGGTCGCGCCGGGCGCCCACGACATGGCCAGGGAGCACCGGGTTCTGTCTCGGCTCTGGCAGGGCTTCCCGCCCGCGCCGCGGGCCTTGCTGCTGTGCGAGGACGACGGCATTGTCGGCTCGAAATTCTTCATCATGGAATACCGCTCCGGCGTGGTGATCTGGGACGCGATCCCTGAGACGATGCGCCACCACGCAGGCGTCGCCCGGCGCGCGGGGTTCGCCGTCGTCCGCGCGCTCGCCGATCTGCATCAGGTCGATTACGCCAGTTGCGGGCTGTCAGACCTCGGCCGGCCCGACGGTTTCGCCGCCCGCCAGGTGCGCGGCTGGCGCAGCCGGTGGGACGCGGTCGCCCGCGGCGACGCGCACCCGGTCATGCTCGAGGTCGCCGACCTGCTCGAGCGCACGCTGCCGCCACCGCAGCGCGCCGCGGTCCTGCACAACGACCTCAAGCTCGACAACTGCCAGTTCGACCCCGCCGATCCCGACCGCGTGCACTCGGTTTTCGACTGGGACATGGCTACGCTCGGCGATCCGCTGGTGGACCTCGGCACGCTGCTCAACTACTGGCCCGATCCCCGCGATGAACCCGGCGACCGCGGGGTCTATCCCGATGGCCAGGACGCGCTCGGCCTGCCATCGCAGGACGAGATCCTTGCCGTATACGCCGACGCGACCGGCCTCGATCTGACCGCCGCCGGCTGGTACCAGGCTTTCGCCTGCTGGAAAACGGCAATCGTGCTGCAGCAACTGCACGACCGTTACCTGCGCGGCGAAACTGCCGACGAGCGCATGGCCAGCAGGGGTGACCGGGTTGCCGAGCTCGCCGCTCGGGCCCGCCGACTGCTTCGAAGGAGCCGAATGTGAGCTGGGATTTTGACACCGAACCCGACTTTCAGACGCAGCTGGACTGGATCGACTCCTTCGTGCGCGACGAAGTGGAGCCGATCGATCACCTCATCGCGCACGGCTACAACATGGCCGACCCGGTACGTCAGCGGCTCATACCCCCGCTGCAGCGCCAGGTCCAGGAGCGCGGGCTATGGGCCTGTCATCTCGGCCCTAACCTCGGCGGCCCTGGCTTCGGGCAGCTGAAGCTCGCGCTGATGAACGAGATTCTCGGCCGCTCCCACTGGGGACCGATCGTCTTCGGCTGCCATGCGCCAGACTCCGGCAACGCCGAGATCCTCGCTCACTACGGGACGCCCGAGCTGAAGAAGCGTTACCTGGAGCCGTTGCTGAGCAACCAGATCGTATCGGCGTTCTCGATGACCGAGCCCGCCGGCGGCTCCGATCCCACCGGCTTCGTGACCAGGGCCGTGCTGGACGGAGACCAGTGGGTAATCAGCGGAGAGAAGTGGTTCTCCTCACACGCCCGGTTCGCGTCGTTCCTCATAGTCCTTGCGGTTACCGAGCCTGATCTGCCGCCGCACCGGCGGATGTCGATGTTCGTGGTTCCTACCGACACGCCCGGCGTGGAGATCATCCGCAATGTGGGGATGTACGGACACTCCGGTGCGGGCACGCACGCCTACATGCGCTATAACGACGTGCGGATACCCGCTGACCACATTCTCGGCGAGCGCGGCCGGGGATTCGCGGTGGCGCAGACCCGCCTCGGCGGCGGCCGGATCCACCACGCCATGCGCACAGTCGGGCTGGTCCGCAAGGCGTTCGATGCCATGTGCGAGCGAGCGCTCTCCCGGCAAACCCAGGGCGAGGAACTGGCCCGCAAGCAGCTCGTTCAGCAGATGATCGCCGACTCGTGGATCCAGATGGAGCAGTTCCGGCTGCTGGTCCTGCGCACCGCCTGGAAGATCGATCGGTGCAACGACTACCGCCAGGTGCGGGCGGACATCTCGGCGGTCAAAGCCGCCATGCCGCAGGTACTGCACGATGTGGCAGCGCGCGCGCTGCAGATCCACGGCTCGCTCGGGGCATCTGCGGAGATGCCGTTCGGGGCCATGGTCATGGAGTCATTCCACATGGGCCTCGCGGACGGCGCGACCGAGGTGCACAAGATCGCGCTCGCGCGCGCGGTGCTCAAGGGCTATAAGCCAGTATCCGGCCTGTTCCCGACCATGCATCTGCCGCGGCTGGAGGCCGAAGCACGCAGCCGCTACCACGAGGTCCTGGCCGAGCTGCAGAGCGAGGAGGTGTGAGGTGACACCGACCGCCGAGGTCAGGAAGTTGCCGCCGGGCTCGCGCTGGCGGAGCGCGGTGTGCGAGGCCGAGGTGGTCGTCGTGCGGGCGCCGACCGGAGCCGTGAGCCTGCGGATCGGCGGTGCGGACGTGCTCGCATCCGACGGCGCCAGGCTCGACGGCGCGCGCCTCGACGACTCCCTCGCTGACGGCACCCTGCTCGGCAAGCGTTATCACGACGAGCTGAGCGGGCTTGAAGTGCTGTGCACCAAGTCCGGGACAGGCACGATCACGGTGGACGGACGGCGGGCCACGATCATGGCGCCCAAGCAGCTGCCCGCCTCCGACTGAACCATGAACATCGCGCTGCTGCTGGAGATGGCCGCCGAGGGCGCGGGCGGGCGAGTCGCGATCGGCTCGCGAGCGGGCGGCATTACCTACTCCGAGCTGCTGCGCCAGGCACGGAACACCGCGGACTGGCTGACGTCCCACGCCGGCGAGCGCGCCGGGCTGCTCGACGGCAACTCGGCGGCTGTCCCGCTGTTGCTATTCGGCTCCGCACTGGCCGGCCAGGCATTCGCGCCAGTCAGTTACCGGCTCGCGCCCGGCCAGCTGCACGCCGTGCTGGCCCGGCTCACCCCGGCCGTGCTCGTCGCGGCGCAGGATGCCAGGACCCCCGATCCGCTGCCCGACGGCCTGGTGGTGCGCACCCGCGAGCAGTTTCTCCACGTAGCCACGCGAGGATCGGCGCAGGTCGCCGCGGCCGCCGCGGACCCCGATGCGGTCGCGGTGCTCCTGTTCACTAGCGGCACGACCGGCGCGCCGAAAGCTGCGGTATTGCGCCACCGTCAGCTCGCTGCCTACATCCTTGGCACCGTCGATTTCCTCGGCGCCGATCCGGGCGAAGCCGCGCTCATCAGCGTGCCGCCCTATCACATCGCCGGGATCAGCGCGATCCTCAGCTCTGTCTACGCCGGACGCCGGATCGTGCAGCTCGAGGCGTTTGATCCTGACAGCTGGGTGCGGCTTGTGACCGACGAAGGCATCACCCATGCCATGGTCGTGCCCACCATGCTCGCCCGCATCGTCGCCGCGCTACTTGCCAGCGGGGAACGCGTTCCCTCCTTGCGCCATCTGTCGTACGGCGGCGGGAGAATGCCAGGCCAGACGATTGAGACGGCCCTGCGGCTACTCCCGCATGTCGATTTCGTCAACGCCTACGGTCTGACTGAGACAAGCTCGACGATCTCGGTGCTCGGGCCGGCTGAGCACCGCATGTTTGCGGCCAGCGAGGATCCGCCTGCCCGGCTCCGGCTCGGCTCCGTCGGGCGCCCGCTGCCCGGCGTGCAGATCGAGATCCGGCGCCCGGATGGGCGGCAGGCCGGGCCTGGCGAGTCCGGCGAGGTTCTCGTCAGGGGCGAGCAAGTGGCCGGCGAATATGCCGATGGCACGCGGCTGGACGCTGACGGCTGGTTTGCCACCCGCGACGCCGGCCACCTCGATGCCGACGGCTATCTCTTCCTCGAGGGGCGCCTGGACGATGTCATCGTCCGGGGCGGAGAGAACGTCTCGCCGGGCGAGATCGAGGATGTGCTGCTTGCCCATCCGGCCGTACGGGAGGTCGCGGTTGTCGGGCTGCCCGACCCCGAATGGGGCGAGCAAGTCGTTGCCGCCGTGGTGCCGGCCGTCGGCGCAACGGCGGACGCGCCTGCGCTGCAGGAGTGGGTGCGGGAGCGGCTGCGCAGTTCCCGAACCCCGTCGCGGGTGGAGTTCGTCCCGGCGCTCCCCTATAACGAGACCGGCAAGGTGCTGCGCCGCAAGCTGCGCGAACTGCTAGGCGAGTTCGGCTGAGCGCAACGAGGCAGGTCCGGCCGGCCATGAGGCATGCTGGAACCGACATGAGCCTGTCCTTGGACGCACGCGACCCTCCGCGACCTGCTCGCCGATCCGGCTGCGGCAGAGTCGCTGTCGGCGGTGGCCGGCTGTCCGCTGGTGGTGGTGGAGATCACCGACCGGTCGGCTGGCCTGGCGCTGGTCGGCCTGGACACGACCACGCTGACCGCCGTGGTAGCCGTCGTGGCACGCGAGCCACGGTGGCTGCCGGGCGAGGCCTTCGGGCGTGGCCGACGTCGTCCTCACCGAGGACCTGGCGGCCGGCGGCGCGTTTGCTGCCCCGGCGGGCGGCGTGCAGGCCGGCCTGGACGCGCTCGGCACCGCACTGACCGCGAACCCGGTAGCCGGTACGGCCCTGACTCTCCTGCTGCGCAGCTGCGCCGGGCTGAGCGTGCCAGGCCGCCCTGATTGCCGAGTCCGCTACCTACTCCGCGCTGCAAGAGGGCGCGGAGTTTCGCCGCTGGCGGACGAGCCGGCCAGCACGCGAGCCTGAGCCCGGCCACGACCGGGTCCAGGTGCGGCGGTCCGCGGGCGAGTTGCGGATCATGTTGTCGCGGCCGGGTCGCCGCAACGCCGTGGACTGGCGGATGCGTGACGCCCTGGCCATAGCACTTGCCACCGCAGCACGCGAGCCAGACCTGCAGGTAGTCCTCACCGGCCTGGGCCCGGACTTCTGCGCGGGCGGCGACCTGGACGAGTTCGGCAGCCGGCCCGACCCGGCCCTGGCGCATCTGATCCGGCTGGCCCGCAGTCCGGCCCTGCTGCTGCACCAGCTAGCCGCCCGGACGACCGCGCACCTGCATGGCGCCTGCCTGGGTGCGGGCATCGAGCTGCCTGCTTTCGCCAGCCGGGTCATCGCGTCGGAAGACGCCCGGTTCGCGCTGCCCGAGCTGAGCCTCGGCCTGATCCCGGGCGCGGGCGGAACGGTCAGCCTCACCCGCCGGATCGGCCGCTGGCGTACCGCTTTCATGGCCCTTACGGGCGTAACGATCGGACGCGCGAGACGCGCTGAACTGGGGACTGGTCGACGCCGTCGAACCTGCTAGCGCCATCGATCCAGCAGGCCCAGCTGATGAGTGAGGCATTGCTCGCGACAGCATGCCTGCCCGACCATGCGGCCGAACAGGCTCATCTAGCCACGTTGCTTTCCGGCCTGGGTGGCCCGGGCCTCGCGATCACCACTGCCACGCCGGCCGGGTGCGCGGTGCTCGACTGGGCCCGGTCCGGTCTGGCGCACCTGACCGGTCCGCCGGCCGGCGCGCCGCTCGCCCCGGCTGCCCCGGTGCTGACCCGAGCGTCGATCATCGCCGACGCGATCGCCGGGCTGACTGCTGGCGGCGCCAGTTCGTTCGGCCGTGCCGTGCCGGTCGAGCTTGACGCAGCGCAACATGCTGACGTTCCGGGCCTCCCTGTACGGCTGGCATCGGCTCGGGCGCACATCAGCTAACGGCAGCTGTCGCATCCTGCCCGCCGCGGACGGCTGGCTGGTGATGAATCTGTCTCGGCCCGATGACGTGCGCAGCGTGCCTGCCGTGATCGGCCGCCAGATGGACACCGGCGTCTGGGCCGCGCTGGCCCGCTTCGTCGCGGGCCAGCCTGCCGCTGGGGTCGCGACCCAGGCTCAGCTCGTCGGGATTCCCGCTGCTGTGCTCGGCGCCGAGTCCGGGCCGCCGGTCCGGCTCGGCCGGCTGGGTCAGCCTGGCCGGGCGGCGCCATTCGTGCTGGACCTGTCGGCGATGTGGGCCGGACCGCTGTGCGCGCGCATCCTGCAGCAGGCCGGGTGGCAGGTGCTCAAGGTGGAGGACGCCCGCAGACCCGACGGAGCGAGGTCGGGGCCGAAGGCGTTCTACGCCAGCCTGCACGACGGGATACCGGCGGTGCGGCTCGACTTCGGGAGCGCGTCCGGCCGGGCTGAGCTTGCCCGGCTCGCCGCCCAGGCAGGCGTCGTCGTGGAGAGCAGCAGGCCGCGTGCGCTCCGTAGGCTTGGCATCGTCGCGGAGGACTGGCTTGCCGCCGCACCCGGCCGGGTCTGGGTGTCGGTCACCGGGTACGGCCGTGACGACCCGTCGCAGCGCGTGGCTTTCGGCGACGACGCCGCGGTGGCGGGCGGCTTGGTCGCTTGGGCCGCCGACGGCACGCCGGTGTTCTGCGGCGACGCGATCGCCGACCCGCTGACTGGCCTGCTGGCCGGGCTCGCGGTGCTGGCTGCCAGTGCTACGGGCGGCGGCTGGCTAGTGGATGTCGCGATGGCCAGAGTCTGTGCGGACCTCGCTCGACCGGTCGCCGGACCGAAGTATGAGCACCTGATCAGCAGGGGACCCGCCGGGTGGGTCGTCCGGCATGGCGACTGCACCGCGGCGGTGCGCTCGTGGTGAGCGACGCCAAGCGGACGGTGCTGGTCAGGAACGCCGAGATCCACGGTCGTAGCGGCACCGACGTTCGAGTCGGTCCTGACCGGATCGAGGACGTGGGTCCGGGCCTGACCCGGCGAGCGGGCGAGCGGGTCGTCGACGCCGCGGGCGGCGCCGTAATCCCGGGCCTGCATGACCACCATGTTCACCTGCGCGCGCTCGTCGCGGCACGTCGCTCCGTGGACGCGTCCACGGCGCCTGATCCGGCCGCTTTCGACCAGCTGATCTCGTCGGCGGCCAGTGCGGCGACCACTAGCTGGCTGCGCGTGACCGGCTGGGACGAACACCGCAGCGGGGAACTGGACCGGCACCGGCTGGACCGGCTGGCGGGCGCGCTGCCTGCACGGGTGCAGCACCGCAGCGGCGCGATGTGGGTGCTGAACTCGGCCGCGCTATCGTCCGTCGGCGCGGAGCGCTGGGACCTGGCTGGCATTGAAAGGGACCAGGACGGTCTCCCGACTGGCAGGCTGCTACGGATGGACGGCTGGCTGCGCGGCCGGCTCGGCGCGGCGGACGACGCGGACAGCAGCGCTTTCCGCGGCGTCCTGGCGGCGTACGCGACCTGGTCCGCGCGGCTCGGCGTGACCGGCTTCACCGATGCCACACCGGATCGTGATCAGGCCGATGTCGACGAGTTCGGCGCCCTGTCTGACGCCGGGGTGTTCTCGCAACGGCTGGTGCTGATGGCGCCGCCCGGTCTTGACCCTCCCGGCCGTGGCCGTGTCATGGTCGGGCCGGTGAAGGTCATCCTCGATGATGCGA
Source organism: uncultured Actinomycetota bacterium (assembly GCA_963711055.1). Taxonomy (GTDB): domain Bacteria; phylum Actinomycetota; class Actinomycetes; order Streptosporangiales; family Streptosporangiaceae; genus JAJYUU01. The sequence continues at coordinate 10,131 of CAVQCR010000014.1, forward strand.
CGCTTCCTTCGGCGGCCGAGCTGGCCTCGCGTATCCGGGAAGCACACGGGCACGGTCGCGGAGCCGCCGTCCATTGCGTCACCGCCGATCAGCTCGTCGTCGCCGTGGCCGCGTTCGAGCATGCGGCCCCGGTGCCATCCGGGATAGCCGATCGTATCGAGCACGCCGGTATCGTGCCGCCTGGGTATGCGACCCATCTTGCGCGTCTTGGCCTTGCGGTTGTCACCCAGCCAGGCTTCATCCAGGACCGGGGCGATGACTACCTGCGGCACGTGCCCGAAGCTGAGCGAGGCTGGCTGTACCCGTGCGCCAGCCTGCTGCGTGCTGGGGTGCCGGTCGCCGCGGGCTCCGATGTGCCGTTCGGTCCAGCGAATCCATGGCTGGCAATAGCTGCCGCTACCTCAAGACGGACCGCGTCGGGTGCCCCGCTCGGTGCAGCCGAGCGAGTCAGCGCGGCCCGGGCACTCCGGCTGTTTCTGGCTGCGCCCGGGGATGTCCGTAAGGAGCGGCGGGTGGCGGTCGGCGAACCCGGCGACATCTGCATCCTGCATACTCCGATGCGGCAGGCCCTGGCCGACCCCGCTGGTACTGAGATGATGGCGACCATCATCGGCGGACGCGTAGTCAGCACGGGCTAGGTGTGCTGCGGGCGACTGACAGGCCCGGGCCTGTTTAGCTCTACGGCATCAGGATGACACCACGCACAGTCCGCCCCTGCCGCCCGGACTCGGACGAGCAGCTCCCCTGGGCCAGGAGGGTCGACCCGTATCCGGTCGATGCTCCACGATTGGGCGGGCGCCCACTGGATCGCGGCGAGTCCCTCGGCGCCGGCCGGGTTCAGCATCTGCCCACGTCCAACAATCCCTGCACGGTCAACGCCTAGCACGGGCTCACACGTCCGCTGAACATGGTACGCGGAGTCTTCTACCAACCTGAATAGATCATATAGATCGTTATAACTAATTTCGTGCGGCGCGTCGCGTATCAGCCGGCGATGACCGGGCGGACGAATCCCGCTAGAGGCTCATAGCGCGCCGTAGCCGGCCGCTAAGGCAGGATTGGATTCACCCATGCGATCTGCGGGAATCTCGCGAAATCAGAGTCCGTTGAGCAGACGCCAACTCCGTGCTCGATTGCAAGCGCTGCCAGATGAGCATCAGTCACCAGATTGCCCCGAAGGTCACCCGTCACAATGAGGTCAGAAATGATCTCAGCGTGCCTCTCGCCAGGAACTGGCACCCAGGTAGCGTCGGCGTCGAGCCAATCGGCCACAAACCGCCAGGCCCGGCTCGGGCTGAGCGGCCGGGCCGACGCCCGGGGATGGGTCGAGATTCGCTGGAACGCAAGCAGTGACGCCCATGGCAGCCCGATGCGGGCCGCTCGTCGAGCGACGTCTCCAACCAGTTCTTGGCGGACTGGTGAAAGGGGCTGCTGGCGTCCACTGCGTACAGCAGCACGTTCGCGTCAACGATCATCTACGGATGCTCCGGGCCATCAAGCAGCTCGAGCGCGTCTGCGACGTTCGACACGTCAACCTGCAGGCCCAGATCGGCGGTGCGCTGCAGAAACGATCGACGTCTCGCGCGTCCGGGTCGCAGCCCGGCGCGAGCGAGCCTGTTCACGGCCTCGCTGAGGCCGATGTGCTCCTCCCGGCTGAGGTGCTGCGCAGCGGCCGCGACGTCGTCATCGAGCCGGATTGTCGTGCGCATAGAGTCAAGTTTAGCATCAGCGATGCTGTGCACTGAGCATCAATGAATCACCTATGGGAAGGGCACGCCGCCTTGCACCAGGAGCGCGGGCCTAGCGCTTCAAGGCACTAAGCCCAGCGAGCAGCGCCGCAACGCTGTCAGGACCCGGCCGGGATGCCACACGGTCTTGATTTCCAGGAACGACATCAGCCGTTGCGTGCCGGGATTCGCAGCGCCAGTCGTCGTTTCCATGAAGGACCCGCTTGACGTTGCCAGCGGCAAGCTGTTCGAGTGCACCGCGAGCCGGAGTGTCGATCCCCGTCAGATCGATGGCGTTGACGTCCATGTGCCCGGCCAGCACTGGCGCAAGCTCGGCAGTACGGCCCGTCAGCACGTTGACCACGCCGGCCGGCAGGTCTGAGGTCGCTAGCACCTCGGCTAGCGAAATCGCCGGCAGCGGGCGGGGTTCGCTCGCGACCACGACCGCAGTGTTGCCAGTCACGATTACCGGCGCGACCACACTGACCAGCCCGAGCAGGCTGGACGCGGCCGGCGCCACGATCGCGACGACGCCGGTCGGTTCCGGCACGCTGAAGTTGAAATACGGCCCGGCTACCGGATTGGCGGCGCCGGCCACCTGGGCCACCTTGTCGCTCCAGCCCGCATACCAGACCCAGCGGTCGATGGCAGCGGCCACCGTAGCCTCGGCGTTCGCCGCCTGCCCGCCGTCGGCAGCCGCGACCTCGGCGGCAAACTGGGCCGCCCGGCCTTCCAGCATCTCGGCCACCCGGTACAGGATCTGGCCCCGGTTGTAGGCGGTGGCGCCGGACCAGCCGGCGAACGCCTTGCGGGCCGCGACCACAGCGTCGCGCGCGTCCTTGCGGGACCCCTGCGCGGCGTATGCCAGCAGCGCTCCGTCCGTGGCCTGCACGGGATAGGACCGGCCAGACTCTGACCTGGGAAATGCGCCGCCGATGAACAGCTTGTAAGTCTTGCGCACGTCCAGCCGCGAGAGCGGTTGGACCGTCGGGGGTGTCTTGCGGGGCGGCTTGGCCGCGTTGCGCTCAGACATCGAGATAGGCCGCCAAACCGTGGCGACCGCCCTCCCGCCCGTATCCAGACTCCTGATAGCCGCCGAACGGGCTGGCCGGATCAAACCGGTTATAGGTATTGGCCCAGACGACACCCGCGCGCAGTTTCTGTGCCAGCCAGAGGACCCGGCTGCCCTTCTCGCTCCAGATCCCGGCCGACAGCCCGTACGGCGTGTTGTTGGCCTTCACCACCGCCTCATCGGGAGTGCGGAACGTCAGTACCGAGAGCACAGGACCGAAGATTTCCTCTCGGGCAATCCGGTGCGACTGGCTCACTGCGGTGAATACGGTCGGCGGGAACCAGTAGCCCCTGTCCGGCAACTGGCACGGCGGCGACCAGCGCTGCGCCCCTTCCGCCTCGCCCGCCTGCGTGAGCTCGCCGATCTTGTCTAGTTGCTGGCGCGAGTTGATCGCGCCGATGTCAGTGTTCTTGTCCAGCGGGTCGCCTAGCCGCAGCGTGGCGAGCCGCCGCTGCAGCCTCTCCACGACAGCATCGGCCACCGATTCCTGTACCAGCAGCCTCGATCCGGCGCAGCACACGTGACCCTGGTTGAAGAAGATCCCGTTGACGATCCCTTCGACGGCCTGCTCGACCGGCGCGTCATCGAGGACGATGTTGGCGGCCTTGCCACCGAGTTCGAGCGTGAGCTTCTTGCCAGTGCCAGCGACCGCGCGGGCGATCTCCTTCCCGACCTCGGTGGAGCCGGTGAAGGCGACCTTGTTCACGCCCGGATGGCTGACAAGGGCGGCACCGGTGTCACCGGCTCCGGTCAGCACGTTCAGTACGCCTGCTGGCAGACCGGCCTGCTGGCAGACCTGGGCCAGCAGCAGCGCCGTCAGCGGGGTTGTCTCCGCGGGCTTGAGCACGCAGGTGTTGCCGGCAGCCAGTGCCGGCGCCAGCTTCCACGCGGCCATCAGGAGCGGGAAGTTCCAGGGGATCACTTGCCCGGCGACCCCGAGCGGGCGCGGATCGGGACCGAATCCGGCGTGCTCCAGCTTGTCTGCCCAGCCTGCGTAGTAGAAGAAATGCGCGGCCGCCAGCGGGATGTCAACGTCGCGCGATTCCTTGATCGGCTTGCCGTTGTCGAGGCTCTCCAGCACCGCGAACTCGCGCGAGCGCTCCTGCAGCAGGCGCGCGATCCGGTACAAGTACTTGGCGCGTTCGCTGCCTGGCATCGGCCTCCACACCTGCTCATAAGCGGTGCGGGCCGCGGCGATGGCGGCGTCCACGTCGGCCGGGCCCGCAGCCGCAACCTGGGCCAGCGGCTCCTCGGTCGCCGGGTTAATGGTGCCAAAGGTGCGGCCGTCCGCGGCCGGCCTGAATGCGCCCGCGACGAAGAGGCCGTATTCGGCGTCAATCGAGACGATGTCGCGTGACTCCGGTGCCGGTGCGTATTCCCAGGGCGCGGCTAGCTCAGCGGCCAGCCCGCCAGCGTTCTCCTCCGGTGCGGGGATGTTCTTTCTCCTAATCGATCGTGAAGTAGTCAGGGCCGGCGTACTGGCCGGTGAGCTGCTTGCTGCGCTGCATGAGCAGGTCGTTGAGCAGCGTCGAGGCGCCGATCCGGAACAGCCGGGGAGTAAGCCAGGCGGGGCCTGCTATCTCATTCGCCAGCACGAGGTAGCGGATCGCGTCCTTGGCTGTCCGGATGCCGCCCGCCACCTTCACGCCGACACGCCGGCCAGCGGCCTGCTCGAAGTCCCGCACGGCAGCGAGCATCACCAAGGCCGCCGGCGGGGTCGCGGCTGGCGTTACCTTTCCGGTCGATGTCTTGATGAAGTCCGCTCCCGCCATCATCGCCAGCCACGACGCGCGCGCGATGTTGTCCAGCGTGGCCAGCTCGGCGGTTTCGAGGATGACCTTAAGGTGCGCCGCGCCGCAGGCCTCGCGCACGGCCCGGATCTCCGCATACACCTGGCCGTAGCGGCCGGCCAGGAAAGCGCCGCGGTCGATCACCATGTCGACCTCATCGGCTCCTGCGCTGACCGCATCCTGGACATCGGCGAGCTTGACCGCCAGCGACGCTCGGCCGGACGGAAACGCCGTCGCTACAGACGCGACCGCAACGCGGCTGCCCGCCAGGGCTTCCTTAGCGACGGCCACAAGGTCCGGGTACACGCACACGGCCGCCACCGGCGGGACCGAAAGGTCCAACGGGTCGGGACGCCGGGCCTTTGCGCACAGGCCTGCGACCTTGCCGGGCGTATCGGCGCCTTCCAGCGTTGTGAGGTCCACCATCCTGACGGCCATGTCCAGGGCTTGCAGCTTGGCAGCCTTCTTGACCGAACGGGTCGCAAGCGCAGCCGCTCGCTCGGCCGCGCCTACTTCGTCGACGCCGGGCAGGCCGTGCAGCACCTGGCGCAATGCCGCATCGGAAGTAGCCGCATCGTCCACCTCAAGGGCCCACCGGGCTGGCGCTGCCTGCGTGATCGACTCGATGCCCACGTTCACACGCTACCTGTGTGCAGGGTCTGGGGACGCGCGGCGATAGTCGACTGGCCGCCGCGCGCATCGGCGAAGCCGGGCTTGAGCACTGTGTTGATGATCCGCAGGCGCTCGTCGAACGGCGCGAACGCACTCTTCATGGCGTTGATCGTCAGCCACTCGACATCCGACCAGCCGTAGCCGAACGCCTCGCTCAGCGCGTGGAACTCCGAAGATAGGCTGACGCCGCTCATCAGCCGGTTGTCGGTGTTGACCGTCACCCGGAACAACAGCTCTCGCAGGAGGCCGATTGGATGCTCGCTGATCGATGCCGCCGCTCCGGTCTGCACGTTCGATGTCGGGCACATCTCTAGCGGGATCCTGCGGTCTCGGATGTAGTTGGCCAGCCTGCCCAGCCTCGGACGGCCCTCACCCTCATCCGGCACGTCGATGTCGTCGATGATCCGTACCCCATGGCCTAGCCGGTCAGCGCCGCACCACTGCAGTGCCTCCCAGATCGACGGCAGGCCGAAGCCTTCGCCGGCATGGATCGTGATGTGGAAGTTCTCCCGTGCGACATACTGAAAGGCGTCGAGGTGACGGCTCGGCCTGTTGCCGGCCTCCGGGCCGGCGATGTCGAATCCGACCACGCCCGCGTCCCGATGCCGGACGGCAAGCTCGGCGATCTCCAGCGATCTGGCCGCCGTACGCATCGCGGTCAGCAGCGCACAGACAGTAATCTTCCGGCCGACGCTGCCGCGGCGAAAGCCCTCCAGGACTGCGTCCACCACCTGATCCAGGCCCAGGCCCCGCTCCATGTGCAGTTCAGGCGCGAACCGGACCTCGGCATAGACAACCCCGTCGGCGGCCAGGTCTTCGGCGCACTCGGCGGCGACCCTGATCAGCGCATCCCGGGTCTGCATCACGGCCACTGTGTGCTGGAATGCCTCCAAGTACAGCTCGAGCTTGCCGCGCGGCGCGGCACTCGCTATCCACTCGGCCAGGCCAGCCGCATCGCCGGCGGGCAGCCGCCCGTAACCCTGCTGGCTGGCCAGCTCGACGATGGTCTGCGGGCGGAGCCCGCCATCAAGGTGATCGTGCAACAGCACCTTCGGAGCGCGGCGGATCTCCTCGATCGTCAATGACATACGGCCATTGTCACCTGATGCGCTCGAGCCCAAGCTCGGCGGGCTCACCTCGGGCCGCGCTGGCGGGCTAACCGGGATCTACGGTCCAAGACGGTCTCGATTCGGCAACATCGGAGTCTGGACTGCGGATTCCCGCTTCCCCGGCGGCGGCGCCGGGACTAGCCTTCGGGCAATCCCGGGGGGGACATCCGGGACGACTTACCCCCAGCCGGCGGGGACTGCTTAGCAAGCCGGCGGTCCTTTGGGGCGGTCGCTGGCCGCCCCCGCATAGGAGGTATCCATGAGAGGGACATTGAGGGCCGTCGTTGCGTTCAGCGCGGTTGCACTGCTGGCCGCTGCATGCGGCAGCTCGACGGCGGGCAGCACGTCCAGCACCACACCACCCGCGGGCTCGGCAGCCAGCAGCAAGTTCTTGGGCTGCATGGTCACTGACACCGGCGGCATCGACGACAAGTCGTTCAACCAGTCATCGTGGGCAGGCATGCAGGCGGCCGCGGCGACCAATCCAAGCAAGATCCAAGTTACCTACCTGCCATCGACGACGACGGCTGACTACGCGTCAAACATCAGCACGTTCATCCAGAAGAAGTGCGGCATCATCGTCACGGTCGGCTTCCTGATGGCTGACGCCACCGAGGCGGCGGCCAAGGCCAACCCGACGCAGAAGTTCGCCATCGTCGACTGCTCGTATGCCTCCGCCTGCCTGAGCGGCACGAAGGAAACGAACATCGACCAGCTGGTCTTCAACACAGTCCAGGATGGCTTCCTCGGCGGCTACCTGGCAGCCGGAATGAGCAAGACGCACGTCGTGGCCACTTACGGCGGTGAGAATTTCGGCACGGTCACCATCTACGAGGACGGCTTCTGGGACGGCGTGCAGTACTACAACACCCAGCACCACACCAACGTCAAGGTGCTCGGCTGGGACGAGCAGACCCAGAAGGGCAACTTCATCGGCAACTTCACCAACCTCAGCGCGGGCCAGTCGCTGACTAACACCTTCATCGGCGACAATGCTGACATCATCTTCCCGGTGGCCGGCGGGGTTGGCCTGGGTACCGCGAAGGCCGTGCAAACCGCCGACAGCGCGGGCAAGCACGTGTACATGGAGTGGGTCGACACCGACGGCTGCGTCAGCGCAGCCTCGTACTGCAAGTACATGCTCACCAGCGTGACGAAGGGAATCACCTCGGCGGTCAAGACTGCGGTGCTCGCGGCAGCGGGCGGCACTTTCGCCGGAGGCACTTACATCGGCACTCTGTCCAACGGCGGCGCGGTCCTGTCTCCGTATCACGACCTCGCTAGCCAGGTTCCTGCCCCGCTGCAGGCCGAGATCAAGACCCTGGAGCAGGAGATCATTAGCGGCAAGATCGTTCCCAAGACGAAGAGCCCGGTCTGACCCCGGATCTTCGGCAACTAGAAGTCACATGAGCCGTTCGGCTGCCTGGGCCATAACCAGGCAGCCGAACGGCCTGCCGCAAATGGAGTAACAGCCGGTGAAGCTTGAACTGCGCGGTATCACCAAGCGATTCGGCGGCCTCGTGGCCAACGACCACATCGATTTGGTCGTACAGCCGGGCGAGATCCGGGCCCTGCTCGGCGAGAACGGCGCAGGCAAGACGACCCTGATGAACGTCCTGTACGGACTTGTCCAGCCAGATGAGGGCCAGATCCTCGTCAACGACCAGCCGGTGCAGATCCGCTCGCCGAAGGACGCGATCAGCGTCGGCGTGGGCATGGTGCACCAGCACTTCATGCTGGTCCCGGTCTTCACCGTCGCCGAGAACGTGACGCTCGGCGCCGAGCCGATCAGCCGGATCGCCGTGCCCGAGCTCAATCTCGGCAGACTGCACATTCCCCGGGTCAGCCTGCCTGCGGCGGCAACGGACTGGCTCGGCCTGCTAGACCGGCGCCGGGCCCGTGCTTCAGTACGAGCACTGTCGCAGCGGTTTGGATTGCGCGTCGATCCCGACGCTTACGTCGAGGATCTGCCCGTGGGCGTCCAGCAGCGGGTGGAGATCATCAAGGCGCTCCTGCGCGATGCCAGCATCCTGATACTCGACGAGCCGACGGCTGTGCTGACGCCGGGCGAGACCGAGGACCTTTTCCAGATCATGCGCCAGCTGCGGGAGAGCGGCCGGTCAATCGTTTTCATTTCGCACAAGCTCAGGGAGGTCCAGGCGATCGCCGACAACATCACCGTCATCCGCCGCGGCAAGGTTGTGGCCGAGCGTCCGCCGACGACCAGCGACGCCGAACTTGCCGCCCTGATGGTCGGCCGGTCAGTACAGCTGCGGGTGAGCAAGGAGGCGGCCAGCCCAGCTGGGGTCGTGCTCGAAGTCCGCGATCTCAGCGTGCCGGGCGAGCACGGCGACCTGGCCGTGCAGTCGGTCTCGTTCGATGTACGGGGCGGCGAAATCCTGGGGATCGCCGGCGTGCAGGGCAACGGGCAGACCGAGCTGTGCGAGGCGCTGATGGGCCTGCGGCCGTCCACCGGCTCGGTCGTGCTAGCCGGAGCGGATATCAGCGCGGCGAGCGCCCGTGACCGGCTCAGGGCAGGGATCGGCTATATACCTGAGGACCGGCAGGAAGACGGCCTGGTGGGGGCGTTCTCGGTTGCGGACAACCTCATCCTCGACGTCTACGACCGCCCGCCCTACGCCACCGGCATCGCCATGAAACCCGATGCCGTCAGGAAGGCGGCAGTCCAGCTGGTCGAGGAGTACGACGTCAGGACATCGTCGGTGCTGACGTCGGCCGGAACGCTATCCGGGGGCAACCAGCAGAAGGTCGTGGTCGCCAGGGAGCTGAGCCGGCCGAACAAACTGATGCTGGCCAGCCAGCCAACCCGTGGCCTGGACGTCGGCTCGATCGAGTTCGTGCACGCCGAGATCGTCAAGCAGCGCGACCGGGGGGTGGCGGTCGTCATCGTCTCGTCCGAGCTCGATGAGATCTACGCCCTGTCAGACCGGATCGCGGTCATGTACGAGGGCAAGATCGTCGGCTTCTGCTCGCCGGACATCGCCGAGCACGAGCTCGGCCTGCTGATGGCCGGCGCCGGAGCCGCCGAGCGGCCCGGCGACGGCGAGGTGCGGCACGAGCCGAGCGCGGACGAGATTCTTGAGCTGCCGGCCGCCCAAGGCGAGCCGCGAGCCGAGGAGCCTGAGCAGTGAGTGATATCCCGGCGGCCGCCCCCGACCCGGTGCCAGCAGGGCGTGGCGAGCGGCCAGCCGAGCGGCTGGCCCAGGCGGCGAGACGGCTGGCCCAGGCAGGGCACGCGCCCGGCTCACCGGGAACGTGATCATCCAGGCCATCACGCAGGGCAGCTCGGCGGTGATCACGATCCTCGCGATTTTCCTGGCGCTCGTGGTCGGCGGCGTGCTCATCGTGTTCAGCGATCCGGTCGTGACGCGCGCCTGGAGCTCGTTCTTCGCTAATCCCGGATATGCGCTCGGGCAGACCTGGGACTCGGTGTCCTATGCCTACTCGCAGATGTTCGAGGGCGCGATCCTGAATCCGTCGACGGTCAGCGCCGCCTTCCATGGCGGCTCTGTCGCGGCGATCTTTTATCCGCTGTCGTCGACCTGCGCCCAGGCGACGCCCCTGATCCTGACCGGCTTGTCGGTCGCGATCGCATTCCGGGCCGGCTTGTTCAACATCGGTGCGGCCGGCCAGTGGGTAGGCGGCGCGATCGTGGCGACCTGGCTTGGCTTCGGCGTGAGCCTGCCGCCGGTGCTCCACATCATCGTCTGCGTGATCGGCGCATTCGTCGGCGGTGCCGTGATCGGCTGGTTCGTTGGCCTGCTGAAGGCCAAGACCGGCGCGCACGAGGTCATCGTTACGATCATGCTCAACTACGTGATGTACGACCTGCTTTCCTATCTGCTGTCCCATCCTTCGATGCTCCAGCAGCCGGGCCAGACCAACCAGATCGCCCCGTTCATCGCGAACGACGCCAATCTTGGCCACGTCGGCGGGCCACCGCCGCAGGCCGGGGTCGGCTTCCTGATCGCAGTGGCTGCCGCGCTTGGCGTTGCCTGGCTGCTGTCTCGCAGCACGACCGGATTCCAGTTCCGGACCGTCGGCGCCAGCCCCAGCGCGGCCCGCACCGCCGGCATCAACGTCGAGCGGTCCTGGATCCTCGTGATGCTGCTGGCCGGCGGGCTGGCGGGCCTGTCCGCAGCGACGGTGATCCAGGGAACGGGCACGCAGCTCACCTTCAATAGCTACGGGACCTACGGGCCCGACGGCATCACGGTCGCGCTGCTCGGCCGGGCGCAGGCCCATCGGAGTCGTGTTCGCCGGGCTGCTCTTCGGCGCGCTGCACGTGGGCGGCACATTCGTCGAGGCTGCCACGCTCGGCCAGGTTCCAGCCGACATCGTCGTGGTACTCGAAGGACTCATCGTGCTCTTCGTGGCCGCACCCGCGCTGATTCGTGCCGTTTTCCGGCTGCGAGCCACCGCCGGCACCGGTATGGAGGCCGTCGCGAAGGGGTGGAACGGGTGACGGCTCTAGCCGAGGCGGTGCGCGCACCACTGACCGGAACCAGCCGCAGGTATCTGGCCGCGGTCACCTTCGTGGTCCTCGGCCTGATCAACATCCTTGTGTTCGGGCTGCTCGCGCATTCAGGCGATGCGTCATTCACGCTGTCTCAGGCCGGCTCGGGCATCCGGATACCGACCATCCGAGTGCCGGCCGCCCCCGTGTGCTTCGCGCTCGGAGTGGTCTCTATCGGCCTGGGCGTGCTCCGCGCGGCTCGCGAGCCGAGCCGCCGCAACCGGCGGATCACCATCGCGGTTGCGCTGCTGTGCTTCGTGATATCGCTGCTCTGCTGGGCCGACGCTGGCGCGATCCCGCTGAACGTGATCATCATCATGCAGGGCACCCTGACCGCATCTATTCCGCTGATTCTCGGCGCCCTGGCTGGTTGCCTGTGCGAGCGCTCCGGCGTGATCAACATCGCCATCGAGGGCCAGCTGCTGTTCGGCGCGTTTACCGCCGCCATCGTCGCCAGCGCGTTCGGTGGCCTGTGGGCCGGGCTGGTGGCAGGATCTCTGGGCGGCGGGCTGGTCGGGGTGCTGCTCGCAGTCTTTGCGATTAGCTTCCTGATGGACCAGATCGTCCTCGGCGTCGTGCTGAACGTACTCGCCCTTGGCATGACCGACTATCTCTACGACCGGCTGATGGCGCAAAACGCGAGCTACAACACCGGGATCACCTTCAGCAACATCAAGATCCCGCTGCTGAGCGACATCCCGATCGTCGGCCCGGTCTTCTTCGACTCGACTGTCTTCCTATACATCACCTACATCGCGGTCATCGCGATCCAGGTGGGCCTGTTCCATACCAGGTGGGGACTGCGGGTCCGGGCTGTCGGCGAGCATCCGACCGCGGCCGACACGGTCGGCATCAGGGTGCTGTGGACCCGCTACCGCAACGTGATCCTTGGCGGACTAGTCGCCGGCATCGGCGGGGCTTTCCTCACCATCGGGTCGGTGGGCAGCTTCAATCCGGATATCAGTTCTGGCTTTGGCTACATCGCGCTGGCGGCGCTGATCTTCGGTCGGTGGACGCCGCTTGGCTCGCTGGCCGCCGCGCTGCTGTTCGGCTTCTGCCTGGAACTGGCGCTGGTCCTGCCCACCGTCAACCCGGTCCTTCCGCCGCCGATCATGAATATGGCGCCGTACGTGGTCACGATCATCGCCGTGGCCGGCCTCGTCGGCAAGGTCAGGGCACCCAAGGCCGACGGTCAGCCGTACGTGAAGGCCTGACACAGGGGTTGAGCAGAATGGATTTCGACTGGGCCGCGTTGCGTGCCGCCGCTACGGACGTCGCCGCCCACGCGCACGCGCCGTACTCCGGGCTCGCCGGTGGGCGCAGCCGGAGTGGATGGCGACGGGATGATCGTCACCGGGTGCAACGTCGAGAATGCGTCGTACGGGCTCACCCTGTGCGCGGAGTGCGGGCTCGTCAGCGCCCAGCGCGCGGCCGGCGCCGGGCCGCTGGTGGCCGTGAGCGTCGTCGCGGGTGATGGCGCACCGCTGGTGCCGTGCGGCCGCTGCCGCCAGCTGCTCCTGGAGGCCGGCGGGCCAGAGTTGCTGCTCGATGCCGATCCCGGACCGCGCCGCCTCGGCGACCTGCTGCCCGGCGCGTTCACGGCCGCCGACCTCAAGAGCCGCAGCAGCCACGATGCCTGACGCGGTCGACCTGATCCGGGCCAAGCGCGATGGCGGCCGCCTATCTCCGGCCGACATCCGCTGGCTGATCGACGCTTACACCGCGGGTGCCGTCGCCGACGAGCAGATGTCAGCCCTGCTGATGGCGATCTACTTCCGCGGCCTGAATCCAGCCGAGCTTCGCGCCTGGACGCGCGCCATGATCAACTCCGGCGAACGGCTGGAGCTCAGCGGGCTGGCGGCCCCGACGGTGGACAAGCACTCGACCGGCGGCGTCGGCGACAAGGTGTCCCTCATCCTGGCACCGCTCGTCGCCAGCTGCGGCGCCGCCGTGCCGCAGCTGTCCGGGCGCGGGCTCGGGCACACCGGCGGCACGCTGGACAAGCTGGAGTCGATCCCCGGCTGGCGCGCCTCGCTCTCCAATGCCGACATTATTCGCGTGCTGGCGGACACCGGCTGCGTCATCTGCGCCGCTGGCGACGGCCTGGCCCCGGCCGACCGCCGCCTCTACGCGCTCCGAGACGTGACGGGCACGGTGGAATCCATTCCGCTGATCGCCAGCTCGATCATGTCCAAGAAAATCGCGGAGGGAACGGGGTCGCTCGTCCTGGACGTCAAGGTCGGCAGCGGCGCGTTCATGCCGGACCTGGCCTCGGCCCGTGAGCTCGCGCAGACGATGGTGGAGCTCGGCAACGCCTACGGCGTGACGACCAGCGCGCTGCTGACCCGGATGGACGCGCCGCTCGGCCGCGCCGTCGGGAACGCGGTCGAGGTGGCCGAGTCAGTCGCGACCCTGTCGCGGCGAGGGCCCGGCTGACCTGGTCGAGGTCACGCTCGCGCTGGCGACCGAGATGCTCGCGCTGACCGGGATCGACGCCGACCCGGCGGCGGCGCTCGCCGACGGCCGCGCGCTGGAGCGCTACCGCGCGATGATCACAGCGCAGGGCGGGGACCCGGCGGCCGAGCTACCGTCGGCGGCGCACGCCGAGGTCGTTAGCGCCGAGTCGAGCGGCTGGCTTTGCGTCTTGGATGCCCGGGCCGTCGGCGTCGCCGCCTGGCGCCTCGGCGCCGGGCGGGCCAGGAAGGAGGACCCGGTGTCAGCCGCTGCCGGGATCATCTGCCTGGCTAAGCCGGGCGAAGAAGTCGTGGCCGGTCAGCCGGTGCTCGAGCTGCGCAGCGACGATCCCGGCAAGTTCGGCCGCGCGCTCGAGGCGCTCGAAGGGGCGATCGAGATCGGCCCGGAGCCGCCCGCGCCGGCTGGCCTGGTGCTCGATCGGATCGGATGACGTGGCATGACTGATCCGTACGCGGCAGCGGCGGCCAGCGCCGAGCAGCTGGCGAAGCTGACCGGCTTCGACTCCCACGACATCGCCGTCGTGCTCGGCTCCGGCTGGGCACCGGCGGCCGACGCCCTCGGGTCGCCCGACGCGGTGGTGCCGGTGGCCGAGCTCGGCGCCTTCCCCGAGCCGACAGTGCCCGGGCATGTGCCAGCCGTGCGGACTGTCCGGACTGGCAGCCGCCGGGTGCTGGTGTTCCTCGGCCGTGCACATCTGTACGAGGGTCATCAGGTCGCGGCTGTCGTGCACGGTGTGCGGACCGCGATAGCCGCTGGCTGCCGCGTCATCGTGCTCACCAACGCAGCGGGCGGGATAAGGCGCGGGCTCCGGCCCGGCCAGCCGGTCCTGATCAGCGATCACATCAACCTGACCGGGCGGTCGCCGGTGGCAGGTCCGCCGCCGCCCGACGGCTATCCGTCCCGGTTCACTGACCTGTCTGAGGCATACTCCGTGAGGCTGCGTGCGGTCGCCAAAGCCGCCGACCCGAGTTTGGAGGAGGGCGTGTACGCCGCGCTTGTCGGCCCGCACTACGAGACCCCGGCCGAGATCCGGATGCTTCGCGCGGCCGGCGCCGACCTCGTCGGCATGTCCACCGTCCTGGAAACCATTGCCGCCCGCCACCTTGGCGCCGAGGTTCTCGGCCTGTCCCTGGTCACCAACCTCGCTGCCGGGCTAAGCGATCAGCCGCTGGATCATGGCGAGGTCGTTGCCGCCGGGCAGCACGCGGCGCTGCGGATGGGAACTTTGCTGGCCGAGATCCTGCCTAGGCTCCTCTGACATGGTCAGCGATGAGCTGCGGGCCACGGTGTCCGCATGGATCGCCGACGACCCGGACGAGGCGGACCGGGCGGAGCTGAGCGCGCTGCTTGCCGACGACAGCGACGAGGCCGTCGCCGAGCTCGCCGGCCGGTTCGCCGGACGGCTGGAGTTCGGCACCGCTGGACTGCGTGGCGCTGTCGGCGCCGGCCCGAACCGGATGAACCGGGCGATTGTCCGGGCGACGACTGCTGCGCTGGCGGCCTGGCTCCGCGACCGCGATCCGGCGACTGCTCAGGCCAGCGATGGGGCCCGCGTCGTCATCGGGTGCGACGCCCGGCACCGCAGCGACGAGTTCGCCGACGAGGCTGCCCGGGTGCTGGCCGGCGCAGGCATCCGGGTGCACCTGCTGCCGCCGCAGCAGCCGACGCCACTGCTCGCGTTTGCCGTCCGCCACCTCAAGGCCGCCGCCGGAGTCATGATCACCGCCAGTCACAATCCGGCGGCCGACAACGGCTACAAGCTCTACCTGAGCGACGGTGCGCAGATTGTCCCGCCGGCCGACGCTGAAATTGAGTCCGCGATCAGCCAGCTGGGCCTGCTCAGCCGGATCCCGGTCGCCAAGCCGGATAGTCCGCTCATCAACCGGCTTGGTGAGGAGGTGACCCAGGCCTATCTCGACGCGGTGTGCGCCATATCCCCGGCGCCGGCGAGTGCAGTCCGGCTGCAGTTCGTCTACACCCCGCTGCACGGCGTCGCAGGCGAGCTGGCCATGAGGGCGTTTCAGCAGGCAGGATTCCCGGCACCGGAGGTGGTCGCCGCCCAGTCCGAGCCGGACCCCGGATTTCCGACGGTGGCGTTCCCTAACCCTGAGGAACCTGGCGCCCTGGACCTGGCTATCGAACTCGGCCGGCGCACCGGCGCCGATCTGGTAATCGCCAACGACCCGGATGGCGACCGGCTGGCCGTCGCGGTTCCAGCGGATGAGGCTCGCAGCACCTGGCAGCGGCTGACCGGTGACCAGGTCGGCGCGCTGCTCGGTGCGTACGTACTGGGCCGGCCTGGTTCAGGGCGGCCCGCGGGCCTAACTGACCACCTAGTCGTGTCCACCATCGTGTCCAGTTCGCTACTGTCGCGGATCGCGGCCGCGGCAGGCGCCCAGTATGCCGAGACGCTCACTGGCTTCAAGTGGATCATGCGCGCAGGAGACACGCGTGCAGGACTTCATTTCGCATTCGGTTATGAAGAAGCATTCGGCTACGCGGTCACCGACGTAGTGCGTGACAAGGATGGCATCGGAGCGGCGCTTGCGTTGCTCGGTCTCGCGGCCGCCGCCAAATCCGTCGGCAAGTCGCTCATCGACGGTTACGACGGGCTGGAGGCGACGTACGGCGTGCATGCTACGGCGCAGGTCACTGTGCTCACGACGAGGCCGGTCGAGGTGATGACGCGGCTGCGAGCCGAACCACCGGCAGAGCTGGCAAGCCATGAGGTCATCTCGATGGCGGACCTGTCCGGCGGAACGAGGGAGCTCCCCCCGGCCGACGTGCTCGCGTACCGGCTGGCGATCGGCCGGGTCGTCATCCGGCCCAGCGGCACCGAGCCCAAGATCAAGGCCTACCTGGAGGTAGTTGAGCCGGTCACCGACGGCAGGCTGGCCGCTGCACGGGCGAGGGCCGCCGAGCTGTTGCAGCCGCTGCGCGATGCTGTCAGCGAGCTGCTGGCCAGGTAGTACTGCGGCAGTTCAGTGCGGTAATGGCGGGCGCGCGGCGATAATCGGGCCATGCGGGAGCTGCCCACAGGAACTGTGACGTTGCTGTTCAGCGACATCCAGGGATCAACGGCGCTGCTGCGACGGCTAGGGGAGCACTACGGCGAGGCGCTGTCGGCGCAACGCTCGCTCATGCGCACTGCCATCTCCGACAGCCACGGTCGGGAGATGGGAACGGAGGGCGACAGCTTCTACGTCGTCTTCGAGTCCGCGGCGGATGCGGTCGAATGCAGTCTGGCTGCGCAGCGCGCGCTGGCTGCCCATCGCTGGCCGGATGGAGTGGCCGTGCGGGTCCGGATGGGCATGCATTCGGGCGAGCCCGCCCAGCACGAGGACGGCTACGTCGGCATCGACGTCCATCGGGCGGCTCGGATCGCGGCGGCGGCTCACGGCGGTCAGGTTGTGCTGTCCGATGCGACCAGGATCCTCGTGCAGTCGCGGCTGCCGGCTGGCGTATCGCTGGTGGATCTGGGCTGGCACCGGCTCAAGGATATCGAGGCGCCGGAACGCATTTATCAGCTTGCCGGTCCAGGCCTGGCCCACCAGTTCCCGCCGCTGAAGAGCCTCGGCGCGCAGACCAGGCTGCCGGTGCCGCCCACGCCGCTGGTCGGCCGTGAGGCGGACATTGACCAGCTGCGCGACACGATTCTCCGGCCCGGCGTTCGACTGGTAACGCTCACTGGCACCGGCGGCGTGGGCAAGACACGGCTGGCGCTAGCCGCGGCCGTTTCGCTCGGCGACGAATACGAGCACAACATCTACTTCGTCGCGCTCGCGACCGTCTATGACAGCGAGATCATGTGGAAGGCGATCGCCGAGGACCTCAACGTCAGCGGCGACCAGGGGCCGCAGAATGCGGTCACGGAGTACCTGGGCGATCTGCGGGCGCTGCTCGTAGTGGACAACCTGGAGCAACTGGCCGGCGCCGCGGGAGTGGTCGGTGCGTTGCTGGCGGACGCGCCGCGACTGGTCGTGCTGGCAACGTCGCGGCGGCCGCTGCACCTGCAGAGCGAGTACGAGCTGCCGGTGCCGCCGCTGGCGCTGCCCGCGGGCCACGACGCCGCAGGCGTGGCCGCATCCGGCGCAGTGCAGCTATTCGTCCAGCAGGCGAGCATGGTCAGGCCCGGCTTCGCCGTCACGCCGGCCAATGCCGCCGACATAGCCGCCATTTGCCGCCGCCTCGACGGGCTGCCCCTGGCCATCGAGCTGGCCGCGGCCAGAGTCAGGCTGCTGTCGCCCCGGGCCATCTTGAGCCGGCTGGGCGACAGCCTGGTCCTGGCCGCCTCGGATGTCGGCCGCCCGTCCCGCCAGCAGACCCTGCGGGCTACCATCGCCTGGAGCTACGACTTGCTCAGCAAGCAGGCTGCGGACATGCTCAGCCGGGCTGGGGTGTTCTGCGGGGGAACCGACCTGGAAGCGCTGGCGGCCGTCGCCGTGCCCGCCGACGGGATAGCCGTCGCCGATCCGCTGCACCTCGTCGCCGAGCTTCAGGATGTCAGCCTCGTCACGGTCACCGAGGGCGCAGATGGTGAGCCGCGGGTGAGCATGCTGGAGACTATCCGCGAGTTTGCGCTCGACCGCCTGCGCCAGGCCGGCCACCTCGATGACACCAGGCGACTGCACGCCGAGTACTACGCCGGGGTCGCCGAACGTGCCCAGCGAGAGCTGTTCGGCCCGGCCCAGCTGGCGTCACTCGACCGGCTCGAAGCCGAGCACGATGACCTCCGAGCCGCGCTGGCCTGGTCGCTGGAGTCGCAGGGTGCTGGCGCGCTTGCTGATACGGAACGGACCGAGATCGGCCTGCGGCTGGCGCAGGCGCTCGGCCCGTTCTGGAACATGCATGGTCATGCCGCTGAGGGGCGGCCCTGGCTGGAGCGCGCGATCGAGCTGGCCGCCGACGACGAGGCGCCGGTGGGCAGAATCGCGTACTGGCTCGGGATGCTGCTGCTGCAGCAAGGTGACCTTGAGGGGGCACGCGCTCTGCTCGAGCGGAGCCTGGCCGTCTGGCGGGTGCTCGGTGAGCTGGAGCAGCAGGCCCGGGCGCTAAGCAGCCTCGGCGGCACCCACCGTCGCCTGGGCAACCTGGACGTGGCACGGACCGTGCTGGAGGAATGCCTGGCGCTGGCTCGCAGCATGGGCAGCCGGACCCTGCTGGCTGGGGCGCTGACCAACCTCGGTCAGGTGGACTGGGCCGCAGGTGATTTCGACCGCGCCGCCCAGTCGCTGCACGAGGCGCTTGAGCTGAGGCAGAGCCAGGGCGATATGAACGGTGCCGCGGTCGACGTGCAGTTGCTGGCATTGATCAGCCTGCTCGCCGGACGTCCGGCCGAGGCCCGGCAGATGCATTCCGGCGTCCTGGGCTATGTCGCCAGCTCCGGCGACGCCGAGCTGCTGGCCGATGTGCTCGAGCTGGCCGCGTGCATCTCCGCCGAACTCGGCGAAGGCCTACGCGCAGCCCGGCTGGCGGGGGCAGCGGAAGCGGTCCGCGAGGCCGTTGGCATGCCGATACCGCAAGACGATGCCGACCTGCTGGAGCAGTTCCTGGCCCCGGCCCGCGCGAGCGTGGCGCCGGCTACGTGGGCGGCCGAGCTGGCCGCCGGCCGAGCGCTCACGAAAGAGCAGGCGGCCAGGTTGCTAGTGTGAGCCGACGAGCAGCGCAGTTCGGCGATCCCGGCAGCTGAATGCCTCAGACGTCGAATACCTGACCCTCCGCGGCCACCGAAACCGGGACCGGCGCCCCCGCGAACTGGTGAGCGAGCTTGTCTAGCGCGTCGTCCGTCCGGTCCGGATGGTGATGAAACAGCGCCACGCGCCGGGCGCCTGCCCGGCTGGCTAGGCCCACGGCGTAATCAGCTGCCGCGTGACCGTAGTCGGCCTCCGCCGCCAGTTCCCCGGCCAGCAGCTGAGCATCATGCACCAGCAGGTCGGCGTCTCGCGCCAGGTCCAGTGCGTCGCCGTGGTAGGCGCCCCAGCCGTCTGGCCCAGGCCCGAGCGCCGTCGGGCAGTGATCAGCGATGTAAGCGATCACCGATCGGCCGTCGCTGACCCGGTAGCCAAACGTCCTGCCCCCCTTGTGCGGAACGTCGCGTGCCTCGACAGTGAACTCGCCGACCGCGTGCCGTCCCGGCGCGATCATGCCGAAAGCCCAGCTGCCGCGCAGGTCGGCTGGGCAAATCGGGAAGTGCGGCGGTGACATCCCGCGCGCCAGCACCTGCTCCGCGCTGCTGCCATCGCCCTGGTCGGGCAGCAGCAGAGCGACCGTGGCGTCATCGCGGTCCCCGGCCCTGAAGAACGGCAGCCCGTGAACGTGGTCCCAGTGCAGGTGAGTCAGCATGATGGTGCCGGCGAACGGCAACCCGGCCAGCAACTGCGTGACCTTCCGCAGGCCGGTGCCGGCATCTAGAATGAGGGTCGGCGGCGCATCGTGATCGCGAGCCACGGCCACGCACGATGTATGTCCGCCATAACGGACGAAGTCCGGGCCGGGGGCAGGCGTGGATCCGCGGACTCCGCACAAGCGCAGGCGCACCTGTTGAGTCTAGGCAGCCGCCGCCGAGCTAGCCAGCTTCCTCCCTCTTGTGGCCGGCCGACAGCTGCTCCAGGGCAGAGCGGTCCAGCTGGGCGGCCGGAATCGCGGCCAGCCGGCAGGGCGTGACGGCGACCAGCGAGGACGTTCGAAGCCCGCCCTCCAGGTGCGCCCGTTCGCCGAGCAGCGCTCCCGGCCCGTACTCGGCCAGCCGTTCCCCATCTCGCTCGACCCGCATCACGCCGTCCAGCAGCAGGTAGACGTCGGTTCCTGGCTGTCCTTGCCGGACCAGTGTGGCGCCGGGCGCGAGCCGCTCGATCCTCGGCTTTGCCGCGCCATGCATGAGCTGCACCGAGAGCGTCCGCTCGAGCGCCGTTTCGACCGCCATCACCAGCGCGGAAGAATCCTCGTCGCCCCACGGGCTGTACCGGCCGAACGACCTGCGATACCAGTCACGGAAGTCGGTCAGACCGGACTTGAGCGCGACCTGGCCGGCTCCGTCGTACACCCAGTGGCGCGGGAATCTGCTTGCGCCTGCCATCGCGAATTCTGCCCGGCCGTCAGCGTGCAAGGTCAGCGACAAGGTCGTCCAGACCAGCGGTGGCACCCACTGGACGAACGGCTTGCGCCGCACCCGCCGGGGGGCCGGCAGGCTCGTCCGCCCGCCTGCGGTCTGTACGAACCGTACCCGTCCGTCGCCAATCTCAGCATCACGCTGGATATCCGGAAGCTGGACCGCCTGGAAAACGATGGGCAATGGGCCGAGGCGCACGGTGGTCGAGCCCATCAGCCCGCCACCTGAGTAGCCTGCGTCAGTGATCTGACCCGAATCGTCAACATCGATCCAGGCACGCAGCACATTGGCGAACCGGAAGGAATCGGCCCGCCGCAGTTCCTCGAGGTCACCGAGCTCGCCGGGCGGTGGAGAATCGTAGTGCGTAATGCCCCTGTCGAAGGCCGTCCTGGCAGTGCCAATGACTGCTTCCGACGGAATCCAGGACAAAGAGGTAACGCTGCTTTCGTGCCGCATGGGCTCATGGTGGCACTTGTCGCCGCGACATACCAGAGCGGCGAAATGGAAGAGCAGCAAGATCGAGGAACCGGCGCGAAATTGGCACGGGACAATGGCCGCTCGTGGCAACCTGGCACTCAGCGGGCGAAGCGGCCATTCAGCCCTGACCGCTCTAGCGCCTCGACAGCGTGCCGGTAGCCGGTCTCGATCAGCCTGACGCCGGCCTTGAAGTCCAGCGCGCTGATCCCTGCCACCGGGGGACGCAGCAGCAGATCGATGTGCTGGTCGGCGAGCGTGGTCCGACGGTGCCGGACGCTCGACAGCACCGCCGACCGGCTGAGTACGTCGACGATGTTCGGCAGCAGGTGCGCCGGCGCCAGCGGGTTGAGGCGGCGGCCGAGCACCCGCCAGCCGGACAGTCCCGATTCAAACGGCGCCCCGGTCACCGGCTCCACGTCCGGGGTGAGATCAACGGCGATAACCAAGCCGCTGCCGATCTTTGCCCGCATCACCTCAACGGGCACATTGTCCAGCGCGCCGCCGTCGACGAGCAGGTCGCCGTCCTGGTAAATGGGCGGAAAGATTCCCGGCAGCGAGAGGCTCGCCCGCACTGCGCGCCAGAGCACGCCCCGCTCGTGGATGACCTCCTCGGCCCTGGTCAGGTTAGCTGAGACGCAGAAGAAACGCCGTGGCAGATCCTCGATGAAGGCATCGCCGAGGTTCTCGGAAAGCAGCCGGTCCACCCTGCGACCGGAGGACAGTGCGATCAGCGGCAGCGTGGGGCTGACGAGCCGACCGCTCCGGGTGAACGCCGTGACAGCCCGCTCGACTCGCTCGGCATCGGGCAGGCCCTGAGCGCAGAGCGCGCCCATGACGGCGCCGATACTGGTGCCGCCGACGACGTCGACGGGCACGCCGGCCTCCTCCAGCGCCCGCAGTACGCCGAGGTGAGCGAATCCTCGAGGACCGCCTCCGCCGAGTACGATCCCGCAAGCGCTGCCGGTCACCATCCGGGCCAGGCGCGCGACGTCGTCCTGGCGGCCCTCTCGAAGATGATGGTGCTCGGCGACGGCACGGGGCCGCAGCCACGTTGCCGTGCCCGACGGTCCGGCGGCATGCAACAGGACCAGCTCGCAGCGCAACGACCTGGTCGACAGTGCGCGCTGCTCGACCGTGCCTAGCCGGTGATCTCCCGAGCTCCGGGCGGCCAGCAGGACCACGTCAGACTGACTCAGGCAGAGCCTGCTCCATACGGAGTCGTCTTGGTCGGTTTGATAGACGACGTGGTCGTGCCTGCGCTCCACCGAATGCAGCCATTCAGTCAGCTCCCCGCGGCCTGGGTGCAACGGGCCACGCTGCGCGGCGCCAGGACCCAGGTGCTGATCAACGAGGCTCGCGTCCAGCCGCAGCACGGTGCCGCTGCGGGCCAGCTCAGCGGCCAGCTCGATGGCAACCTCGGCCGCCGGATCCGGGCTGAGGCCAGCCGGCGCCACGGCGATGGTCCGGCTGCCGGTGGGTTCCAGCTGCGGCCTGTCCACTGCGAGCAGCCGGTCAATGAGCAACCGGGCTATCTCACCCAGCAGGGCGGGCCGGCGCTCGACCAGAACGTTGAACGACGACTGCCGAAGGCGCAGCAGGTCGCTGTCCCGAACCGCGCGAACCGTGGCCGACCGTGGCCGACTGCTGAGCAGCGCGATCTCCCCGACGACAGCTCCGCGGGCCAGGTCATGCAGGACGTGCTCGCGCGTGCCCGCCGACACGAAGACTCGTAGCCGTCCGCTGGCCACCAGAAACAGGCCGTCTGCTGGCTCGCCCTGGGCGATGACCACGTCGCCGGCCGGCACGTGCACTGGCTCGAGCTGCGACGCAAGCTGACGCCGGGTCGGCTCGTCCAGCCCGGCGAAGAGCGGGATTCCGCCAAGAAATGCGTCAAGCTCAGGTGCATCATGCGGGCTGGTCACGTTGTTAGGGTGTCATGTTCGTGGCCCGGATAGCGATGCCCCGGATCAGCCGCGCAGATTCTGGATGACTGCCAGCACTCGACGCTCGTCGTCTGCCTGCGGAAACAGGCCAAGCTTGGCGACGATGTGACCCGTTCCTTGAGAAAGCAGCCCACTCCGCTGGCCCTTCGCCTAGCAGCTCGTCAGGGTCCAGCTCGTCCGTCCGCATCCGGATCTTCGCGCCGCAATGGCTATCTCCTGCAGACATCCCGGTCAGCCTGCGGTGACGGTGCCCTGCCTGGCTTCGCCGTGTCACGATAAGGCCATGCGGGTTCAGCGGTTCAGCGTCCGTGTCGCTACGGATCCTCGAGGCCACGCCGTTATCGCGCTTCCGTTTGACCCAGACGAGACGTGGGGTGCCAAGGCTGTGCATCACGTGAACGGCACGGTCAACGGCTGCCGGGTACGAGTGACGATTGCGCCCGGCGACAGCGGATGGGCGTTCACGATGAACCCGGCGAGAATGCGCGGCGCCGGCATCGAAGTCGGCTGCGATGCACTCGTTGAACTAGCGCCGGAGGGCCCGCAGCGTGGCGATCTCGCCGATGACATCTCCGCAGCACTTCAGGCCAGCCCGGCCGCTGCGGCGTTCTTCGACACGCTGGCGCAGTTCTACCGCAAGGGCTATCTCGGTTACATCGACGCGACGACCCGCCGGCCGGACCTGCGCGCGGCGCGGATCGCCGAGGTGGTAGGCCTGCTGGCGGCCGGTATCAAGGAGCGGCCCCGATCGTGAGCGCGACAGCCACTAACCACGCCCGGTTACTGATGAATGCTCCTCGCTCGTGTCGAATAGTGGCGCTGGCCGCTGAAGACGGCCCGCCTACAGGATCGACAGGTGCTCGCGCCGGGCGCCGTGAACGGCGGCCGGCGGAGAACAGCGCCTGGAGGTCAGCGGTTTGTGCCGTGCGCCAGACGGTATCCGCGGCGTCGGGGCTTGCCCTGCCTGCCCGGGCCGGCCGGGCAGCGAGCACAATGCGTTATGACGAAATCGCTGTCGCCCGTAGCACCGGCGGCGCCCGCGGGCCGGCACGAGGACGCTGTCACCGCCGGCGTGCGGGCCTACTGCCGGCGCGTGCGCAGGTACGCGATGATGCCCGAGCTCGACATCTGGTACGACGGCATGCACGTCGACAAGATGATGCGCTACTTTCAGCCGGCCGACCGCGGCCGGATCTCGATCCACGTCGACAGGCAGCGGAAGCGCCGCACGAGCCGCGGAGCGTTCGCCAAACTAACACCCATGGCGCACGGCCGCCCGCGGATCTCGGCCGATCCGCCGATGCGGGTCACCATGAGTGACGACGAGCAGGCCCATCTCGTCGACACATTGCTGGCGGGGTACCGGCTGACCCTGCAGGATGACCGGCGGACCCTGTTCGACCGGTTTACCGAGGCCGATGCCGTGCGGCAAGTCGTCGGGGTGGGCAGCGTCGGCATGCGGGTCTACCTGCTTCTCCTAGCGGGCCGATCCGGCGCCGACCCGCTGTTCCTGCAGGTCAAACAGGCCGGACCGGCAGTGTACGAGGCACACACTCAGCCCAGCGATTACGACAATCACGGCGCGCGCGTGATCAACGGGAAGCGGCTGACACAGAGCGCGACCGACATCTTCGTGGGCTGGAGCTCATTCCAGGGGCACGACTACTACGTCCGCCAGTTCCGTGACATGAAGATCATCCCGACTACCGAGCTCATCGCCCCGGTGCTCACCGAATTCGCCACGGCGTGCGGCGAGGCACTGGCACGCGCGCACGCGCGCACCGGCGACCCTCTGGCCATTGATGCCTATATAGGGAACGGGGCCGCATTTACAGCGGCAGTTGGTCAGTTCGCCCGGCTGTACGCCGTTCAGAACGAGCGAGATCACGCGCAGCTTGTCAGTGCGATAGCCGCTGGCGAGGTCGAGAGCGCGCCGGACTGACTCAGCGCTTCGGCGCCCTGCCGGTCCCGGTGGTGCCGGATTACAGGGCCGAGCGCGAAAAGCGCGGCAGGTTCCATTTCGACGGGTCGCCGTTCACCGATTCTGCACCGCGGCCGGGCTGTCGTTCACTGGCCCGGCACGCCGGCAAGGTATGCACCAGGCGGATGATCCTGGAAAACGTCTGGGGCCCCGGATACGGCAACGAGGTCAACTACCTCAAGGTCTACGCCTACCGGGTCCGGCGCAAGCTCGGCGACGAAGAGGGCTACTTCCTGCAAAGCGACCCCTCCGTCGGCCACCGCCTAGCCCGGAGCACCGAACATTAAATGACCCCATGCGGGAGATGCTGGCAGCGGCGGCGCGGGCAGGCTGTAGGAAGGCCAACACTGCGCACGTCGTGCAGCCGCGGCTCCAGTCCTCCGCGCGGGACGCCGTGGTGAAGCTGAGCCGGGAGCGTCCAGCCGGCCCTGGGCGGTGGTGCGGCTCGCCAGCGCTGGCACTACGGTCGCCCGGTCCCGCTTCAGGACCTACTTGTTCCTGTCGCAGTCGATGCCGATGGCCAAGCAGACCGCCCGGATGGTGACCGCAGCTGCCAGCCGATCGGGGCTCGCCCGATCGGCGTGCTGAGTTCGTGCTGACATACGTCGGCCCAGGCGCGTCCTCTATGGCGTCCGGGCACACCCTGACCCTGACCGGGTCGTACTCCGGGTCGAACCCGGGGGTCTTCCGGATATCCCGTGGCGGCTGACCGCGCCATGCTCAAGATCGTGCCGCGGCCAACGCCGTGTGCCGCTGTCCGCTCGAGTCGCGGATCGCGGCTTGTGCGCAACCCCTGATGCACCGACGAACCGTGACGCGAGAGGAACGACAATGAACGTCGCGATCGCGACCCGAGCGGGGCTTGCCGCCCAAGCCTGCCGGGTTGGTGTGGCATGAGCGCAGGCCGTCTGGCGCCGGTGTCCCAGCCCGGCGGATACCTGATCGAGGCGCGGGACGTGTACCGGTCGTTCGGCCAGACGCCCGCGCTGCAGGGCGCGAGCCTTGCGGTAGCGCCCGGCGAGATCCTCGCCGTGATGGGGCCGAGCGGCTC
This sequence comes from uncultured Actinomycetota bacterium, assembly GCA_963711055.1. Classification (GTDB taxonomy): domain Bacteria; phylum Actinomycetota; class Actinomycetes; order Streptosporangiales; family Streptosporangiaceae; genus JAJYUU01. The sequence continues at coordinate 36,073 of CAVQCR010000014.1, forward strand.
GGGCAAGTCCACGCTGTTGCATTGCCTGGCCGGCATCTTCAAGCCGGATAGCGGCGAGATCTGGTTCGACGGCCATCGTCTTGACCAGCTCAGCGAGAAGAAGCGCACCGAGCTGCGCCGCACCGCGTTCGGCTTCGTCTTCCAGTTCGGCCAGCTGGTCCCCGAGCTGACCGCGGCCGACAACGTCGCCATTCCGCTGGTGCTCAACCGGGTCAAGCGCGGCGCAGCGTACCAGCAAGCCGCCATCTGGCTGGAACGGCTGGGGCTGGCGGATCTTGGAGGCCGCCGGATCGGAGAGCTGTCCGGCGGCCAGGCGCAGCGCGTTGCGGTCGCCAAGGCCATGGTGGCCAGGCCAAGGATCGTGTTCGCCGATGAGCCGACCGGCTCGCTGGACTCGGTGACGGGCAAGAACGTGATGGACCAGCTGGTGGGCACGGCCAGGGAAGAGGGCACCGCAGTGGTCCTGGTGACGCACGACGCCCGGATAGCTGGTTATGCCGACCGCGAGGTTCTGGTCAGCGACGGCACGGTGTCCGGGCAGCTGAATGTAGGGGGGATCCGGTAATGTTCCGGCTCGGCGCCCGGCTATCCCTGACCAGCGGGCGGGAAGCGCTCGCCCGGCTTATTGTGACCTCGGCCGCCGTGGCGATCGGCGTCGCGATCATGCTCGCTGTGCTAGCTGACTTTCACGCCTTCCAGGTCACCAACAGCCGGCCGTACTGGGAAGGCACCCAGGCAATGCCCAGCGGCCAGCAGTCCACCGCCAATGTCGAGCTGTGGAATTACAGCGACGAGGTGTTCCGCGGTCAGACCATCGAGCGCGTTGACGTGGCGGCGCTCGGCTCGCGGGCTCCGGTGCTGCCCGGCATCACCCGGCTGCCCGCGGCCGGACAGTACTACGCCTCCCCGGCGCTGGCCGCGCTGCTGCGGACCACGCCCCGCGATCAGCTAGGCGGGCGCTTCCCCGGTTCGCTGATCGGGACCATCGGCGAGCGCGCGCTGACCGGCCCAGCCGAGCTCGTGGTCTTCGTCGGAGATACTCCGGCGAAGCTAGCCGCGCTTCCAGGAACGATCCGCGCCGACAAGATCGCGAACTACACCGGCAAGCCGGTGTGGACCTCGTTCTTCCGGGACGCGTTCGTTGTCGGCGCGATCGCCTTCCTGCTCCCCATCCTGATCCTGATCGGCACCGCCACCAAGCTGTCGTCGGCACGGCGCGAGGAACGCTATGCGGCACTCCGGCTGGTCGGCGCCACCCCGCGCCAGGTGAATGTGGCCGCCTCAGTGGATGCCATCGTCAGCGCGCTAGTCGGCTCGGCGGTCGGCATCGGAGTCTTCCTTCTGGTGCGGCCCGCGCTAGCTGGTACGTCACTGACCAGCGTCCGGTACTTCAGCGATCAGGTCACGCCCACCCTCAGCGGCTACCTGGCCGTAGTGGTGGCGGTGCCGGCGGCGTCGGCCATCGTGACACTACTGTCGCTCCGCCGGGTGCGGACTTCCCCGCTCGGCGTCAGCCGGAAGGTCTCGCCGCCGCCGCCTCGGGCGTGGCGGATCATCCCGCTGATCGTCGGCATTGTCTTGTTCGTCGCCGGGCTGGCGGCGACCAGTCACAAGTCGATCGGTAAGGCGGCCTTCCCAGGGCTGCTGATCATCATGGTCGGCCTTGTTGTCGGCGGTCCCTGGATTACGGCGCGCGCGGCGCGGCTGCTGCCCCGGCTCAGCCAGGGCGCGTCCCCGATCTTCGCCGCCGGACGGCTGGCGGATAACCCGAAGGCCGCGTTCCGGTCGGTCAGCGGCCTCGTGCTGGCCGTATTCCTGGGGACGGTTGTGGCCGGGCTGATGCCGGCGATCAACTCGACGACGGCGACTACGGCTGGCGACGCGTTGCGGAATGTGCTGAGGGTCGAGCTGACGACGAGCCCGGTGTGCGGGAACAGCGTGAACTGCTCGGGTAATCCGCCCAGCGTGTCGGCAAGCGCGGGGCAGCGGCTCAGCTCCGTCGCGTGGCAGCGAAGCTTCCAGCGCAGGCTGCTGGCCGGGCTGGCCACTTTCAGGGGCGCGACCGTCATCCCGTTGTACGGATTGCCTGGGTCGCTGAGCCCGAAAGGCCCTCAGCCCTATAGCGGCGTCATCGGCTGCGCGGGCCTGGCCCGGCTGGCCGTGCTGGGCACATGCGCTCCGGGCGCGACGGCCGTCCAGGCCAACACGCAGAACCTGTTCGGCGACAATCCCATGTTCGACTCGCAGCAGATCGTGAGCCAGAGCAACCCCGCGGTGCACGGCAACATCGCGGATCTGCAACTGCAAGCCCTGCTGGTGGACACCAACGGTCAGGCGACGGTGGAGCGGGTGCGCACCTTCCTCGTGCCCTACCTGGCGCAGACGGCGTCCGGCAGCGCACCCCGGACGTTCGGCGAGGAAATCCAGGTGCGGGAGAACGTCGGCAACACCCTGCAGCGGCTGGTGTACATCGCGGTCGCGCTGACCCTGCTGGTGGCGGGTTGCAGCCTGGCCGTGACCGTGGGCGGCGGCCTGGTGGAGCGCAAGCGGCCGTTCACGCTGTTGCGCGTCACCGGCACTGCCACCGCGACGCTGTACCGGGTGGTACTGCTCGAGGCGGTGCTTCCGCTGTTCGCCGCCACGCTGGTCGCGGCGGGCACGGCCTACGGTATGTCAGTGCTGATCGTCGCGCGGCTGGCGCCGCCCAGCACCCCGACACCGGTTCCCGGCGGTGGCTACTACGCCATCATGGGAGCCGGGCTGGCCGCCTCGCTGGCCGTCATCCTCGCGACACTGCCGCTGCTCGGGCGCATCACGGCACCCGGCAACGTGCGGTTCGAGTAGCCGCCAGGTGCAGCTGTGTCGCTGGGAGACGACCGGTGAGCGCGCAAGCCGAAGTGCTGGACCGCCTCTCGCCGGGCAGGTACGGCAGGCTCCAGACGGCTTGCATGAGGCGCCGGGCGTTGGCGGCGCTGCATGCGCGGACCCTGCGGGCGGCAGTGGACGGCTGGATCAGTCACGAGTCAAGCTCGATGCTGCCTCCCGGTTCCTGCCGCAGGGTGTTGTGGGCCGCGGGGTATGAGGCGACGGCAAGCAGCGCGTCCCGCCGTTGCCTTGGTGTCCCGCCGGGCACGCTGACCCGGAGCCGCACGTCGCAAACCCGGGCAGGCCGGTCAGTTTTCAGCTTCCGTCGGCGTCGACGTGCGATCGGCCCGTCACTCGGGCCGGGCTTGCGTGCCTGGTCGTGAGCTGGAGAGCTGGGTCAGCCTGGCTGGATGCGCCGCCCGCTGATCCGGGTCGGCGCGATGCGCACGTACACGTCGCGGGCGCCGCCGGCCCACGGATCGAGGTGCGTTCCGTCCTCGAGGTGCTTCACTTCACGCTCGTCAGTGACCGTGTGCGCGTGACCTTGCACTAGGACGCTCCAGCCACCATGGAGCGCCTCGTCGATGCGGTCGGCTTCGAAGCTGACATGGGCATCGGCGTGCAGCGCCAGCAGCGTGTCCGGTGCGGTGCGGAAGATGATGGTCGATCCCGTCACGGCAAAATTGACCGGCAGCATCATGATCCCGTCTGCGGATGCGAACCCGACACGGCCGACGCCACCCGGTTCCAGCAGGTCGAAGCACTCGGCTGGGCTGAGCGTCCGCAGAGCGCGCCCGTGCCCCGCGCGCCCGGCGGCCGCGGACTCCCTGCTGGGCAAGGCCCTTAGCGCGTCCCGGCTGCTCCCCGGCCGCTTCCCGGTTGTCATATATGTTCACCTCCGCCATTCGCGCGCTGCTTCGTTCCTTGAGCTTGTCGTGCGGCACCAGCGTGCGCTGCGGGCCGAGGTCCCACTTGGCCGGGCCGTTCGGCCCTGGGCGACATCCGCGAGACCCGCTGAGTTCGCTGCCGCAGCATGCGCCGCACATCGTCCTCGACTTGCCAGTCGCGAATACGCGCCGCCCGCCGCGCGTTCGCGGCGCTGCCTAGTTAGCCGCATCCTCCGGCCAGCGTTGTTGTTCGCTCAGCATCCATTCATTCGGTAGCCGCCGTGGCGGAACTCGTCGGCAAGCCCAGGACGGGCCGGATGCCGGCCGAGCTCGGCTCGAGCTTTGGCCGGGTCGGTGCCCTGGTCCAGCAGAAAGACTTCGGCGACGTCGTCCAGGCGTGACCGGGCCTCATCGTCAGAGCCGACGACCGCTCCCGGCGCGCGTGCTGCGACAGCGGCCGCCTCCGTCAGTTCGGCAACGGTCGGGTTCAACCCGTCACCGATGATATAGCGGCCACGGGCCGACTCGTCTTCCAGGGCACGCCGGAAGAAGTCGGCCAGGTCCGCATCCCTCCGCCGCCGTCCCCGCAGGCCACGCTGGACGAGATCCTGCCGAAGGTCGCCCACCCTAAGGCGAGCGCCACCTGACATCGCAACAGTCCCGGTGCGTTACCCGGCCACAGCGTCCTCCGGATCCACCACCCAGGGCCCGTGGTTCAGGGCCCTTCGGCACTGCGCAAGGGACCCTCTGGCCTCCCAATGTCTGGCCTAAGTCCCCTGCTGGCGGAAGTCATTGCCGGCTGAGACTGAGGCTGGATGCTGGGAGGTAGTCATGACCGACATCAGCGAGGTACAACATCACGCCGATGCCGTGCTTGCCATGATCAAGGAAGATCAGGGCACCGGCCAGATTCCTGCAGACGTCTCGTCGCTGGACGAGCTCGACAACCATGTCGACATCGAGGACTACTACCGGCGCATCCGCCTGCCCGCCGGTGATCACGACGCCGCGGCGCTGCGCTGGGCCGTAGGCGAGGAAATAGGCAGGCGTCTGGCAGCGGCGCAGAGCGGTCCATGGCACGTCATCTGGAGACGACCAGACGGCCGAACACAGGACATCGGCAAGACGGTCGGCTATGCCACCCAGGCGGAGGCGCAGGCCATCGGCCGCGAGCACCTGAACGCCCACGGCGGAGGGTTCCACCTGCGCAGAGCGTGATGCCCCCTTCGCGCGTACGGGCAGCGTGACGTCCCCTCGATCACCTGCCGCACGGCCACCGTCGGACCGACCGGACACTAGGAGTCTGCCAGCCAGGCCAGAAAGCGGCCCTGCGACCAGCAGCGGCCAATGGCCTCGGCGTGCAGAGCCGACCGGTCGAACACCGCAAGGCCGATGATGCTGTGGCCAGAGGCGCGGCGATCGCCAAGTGTCGGTATCGTCGGCGCGACTCCGACCCCCTCCGCTGACACCCACGCCACCGCCCGGCCGGCCGCCGCTTCGTCGAGGCGGTGCAGGAAGCGCAGGCGGCTCTCGAGCGGGAAGTGCGACAGCGCCCACGTCGTGGTGACGACAGGCAAGGCGTCCGCGGGCACACGGGCGAAGGCGTCGGGCACCACCTCGACGGCGTCACCTTGCAGCAGCAGCGGAGGGGCCGTCGCCGCCAACGCCATCTCCGCTTCGAGCCTCGCGAACCGCTCCGGCTGATCCGGCCACAGGCAGGCGCGCAACCATCGGGCGTCATCCGCGTCGGTCACGTCGACCGGATCGAGGTCGACGCCGACCCGGGCGACGACCTCGGGCATCGCCCGTGTCGGGATAGGCCGGTCTCCCACGATCGAAGACGACAGCTGCACGGGAGATGACGGGTCGCCTAGCGATTGTCCGTTGCTGTACGTAATGCCAACGCGATCGACATTGAGATTGAGCCCAGCCGAACAACCCACGTCGATCAGCCCAACCGCGTTCGCGCCTACCCGGCGCGCCGCCTCGGCAATGGCCGGATACAGCACGGCGCAGCGTCCGGTCTCGTTGGTCCGCGTCTGCCGGCGCACGGCGATAGCCACGACCGAGTCGGTCATTCGCAGCAGCGTGTCGATCGCCGCGCCAGCGGCAGCGTCGACGTCTGCAGCGGCATAGGCCGCGGCAAGCGCCGGGGCGCGTCCGGCGAGGGCGAGGTCGTGCAACGCGGCGAGGATCACCGTGGGGTGCCGCTTGCGCGCCGGCGCCGCCTCGATGGCGCGCAGCGCCTCGTCGGACTCACTCAGGGCGACGGCGACGCGCTCGTACAGCGGCGATGATTCGGCGGCGTTGACCTCGCCGAAGTGTCGGTACACCTGAGCGAGTGTGCGGGCCCTACCCAGGGGTACGGCGCTTCCTGCGGTCGGCCCTGGCATCCCGACGATTCTAGCCATTGGAACGACAGCCCCCGACCCCTCACCTGGCGCAAGAGCGCCGAGGAGATCCTCGAGCGACTCGCCGCCTACTGCCGCTCCCTCAACAAATAGCAAGCGCTCCAACCTGACAGGACACCCTAGGCGCAGCCGTCAGCCTCGGTCCTACGCGCGACAACTCCTGCGTGGAAGTGCGCGAAGCGGCGGCGGTGCCGCTCGCGGCGCGGTCCGGACCGGACCAGACCGCCTTCAGTACGCAGTGGATGCGTCAACGCCGTACATGACTCAGAGCGTTAGCTTGCTGACCGATGCCAAGCGGCACGGCTCAAGCTCACTTCGCCGCATTGCGGCGCTGGTTCCGGTAGAGCGCTGGGCGTGCCGCGCCGCCAGCCGCTGTCGGACCGCCAGCTGGAAGTTCTCCGGTGGATCGCCCAGGGTTGCCCGGACGCCGACTGGCCGGATGAAGGCCACAAGAACTCCGCCCGCGCTCTGGAGTCGCGCGGCCTGACCCGCGTCCTCCGGACGGGCAAGCTCTGGCACGCTGTCGTGACCGCGGACGGCCAGTACTACCTGGACCACGGCTGTTACCCAGCCAGGAACGCCGCGCCCTGAGCGCCGCCCGCGCCCAGCCGCGTGCAGACCGCCGAGCGACACGTGCGGGCGGCTAGCGAGGAAGATGCCATCCGCAAGGTTCAGCAAGGACTGGAACGACCTTACGGCTTCCTCGGTGGCTGGACCACCGTCGGCACAGACATGGGCATCGTGGCCGTCGAAAGCCCGCTGGGCGACAGCGTGCCCCTCAGGCCAGCCAGGATGGCAGGTTCCTGCCATCGGTCAAGGCAGCTTCGAAGTATCTCGGCTTGTCAGCGGCCGTGCTGTACGAGCTGATCAACCGCGAAGAGATCGCGCACGTCATGATCGGTTCCCGCCGCTTCATCAGCCGCGACCAGATCAGCGCGTTCATCGAGGACAGCACTTACACCGATAGCAGAGGCGATAGCACTTCCTGTCTAACTAGGCCGTCCACACCAGACAGAATGGCTTGCCAGCCGGATCGGCGTAGACGCGCCAGTTCGGACCGGCGCCGTCCAGTCGGGTGGCACCGATGTCGAGGGCAGCCCGTTCCGCCGGGTCCACGTCCTGGACGGTCACGTCGAGGTGGATCTGCTGCGGGTACGCCGGGTCCGGCCAGCGCGGCGCGGTGTACTGCTCCACCTGCTGGAACATCACCGGCTGCGCGCCGTCCTCGCCGATCATGGCGACCGCATCCGCCTCGTACGTCACCGGCTTGCCGAGGAGCTCCGCGTAGAAGTGGCTCAGCGCCTTCGCGTCGGGACAGTCGAGCATGACGCTCATCAGGGTAGTCCGCGGATCGCCGGTGTTGCCGCACAGGTCGAACGGGTGGCCGGCCGGGTCGGCCAGTGTGTGCCACCGTTCGTTGCGGCGCAGCAGGCTGGCGCCGAGCTGCTGGGCGCGTTCCGCCGCCGCATCGATGTCCGGTACCCGGAAGTCGAGATGGGCCTGCTGCGGACGGTCCTGGTCCGGCCAGTGGGGCGGCACGTGGTCGGTGGCCCGTTGCAGGCCGATCCGCCAGCCGTCACCGGAGTCGATCGTGATCCACTCGTCGTCATCGTCGGGGACGCGCCGCCAGCCGGCGAGCTGCTCGTAGAACGTGGCCAGGAGGTCGATGTCCGGGGCGTCCACCGCCACGGCCCGCAGCGAGCCGATCGCCCGCCGGTGCGGTTCGGAGGTCATGCCCCCGATCCTGCCGATCCCGGGGCAGGCCCGCCACCGGAAACCGGCGTTGACGATCCGTTCTAGTTAGTCTCTGCGGCACGATGGACCAGGGCCCTGGATGGCGGCCAGCCGTGAATCGACCGCCCTAACCGTTAGGGGTCAGCACCAAATCAGCACGCGGCTGGGAACTGGCGGGAACCAACCAGGAATAACGGGCAACCGGCCAGCCTCCAAAAGCCGGAGTTCCACCGCCACGTTCGGGCCCCGCATTAGCACCGTGACCTGCGGTTATTAGCGCACGTCAAGCTGATAACCGACCGCTTGTCAGCACCAACTCAGCACCATATGTGGACGGAATCACCCGCAGCATGGCAGTGGGCACGGCGATTCGCTGCACGGGCGGCAGCGCCAGCGCGCGAACCGTGCCGATGCCCAACCCTAGGTGCGCAGGCCGCAGGCCTATATGTCTGCGTTGACGCCAAGGCCGGCTGGCTCCACGACGCTGATGGCGATCTGGGATCGCATCCCATGGCTGGTGGCCGCTAGTGGGGACGGCCTGAGAGACGGGCCTGGGCAGCGTCAGGGCGGTCCGGCCCCTGCGTGAGACATCCCTGCCGCGCATGCCATCGTCCGAGCGTGCGCAGCACGGCGTGGTGCCGATGGCGTTACGCGGCGGGGTGCCGGTAGCGGTATCGCAGCCCGAGCTGGATGGCGATCCATACGACGACGATGATGACCGGGGTGATCCACAGAGACTGGATCGGGGATCCTGCGGCCCAAAGGACGAGCACCAGTGCTATCACGGCCAGTGCCAGCTTGACGTGTGAGCTTCTGTTGATCATGACCTTCTCGATGGGGTTCATGACGGGCTCCAGTTCTGCGCAATGATGATTGCGTCTATCAACTAATGTAGCATGGCCGGTGTGAAAGCGAGCCGGGACGAGGTCCGAGCGATGGTAGCCGCACTGTTCGTGACGAACGCTGCGCTCGACCGGGCCAGACGCCAGAAGAAGGGGGCGAGCACCCTCAGCCTCCTGCAAGTTATCGCGGCGGCCCCGGAGATCCGCCCCTCGGACATCGCCAGCGCGCAGGTCGTCCATCCCTCCCAGGTCACCCGGCAGGTCCGGGAGCTTCAGCGCCTGGGGCTGGTGCAGATCACGGCTGATGCGGCGGACGGGCGCTCCTGCCGGGTGACGCTCACTCCTGCCGGTGCCGGTGAGCTGCACGCTCTGACCGAGGCAGGCCTGGACCGGTTCGGCCAGTTCGTGGCGGACTGGGAGCCCGAAGAGGTCCGGATGCTGACCTCGCTGCTGCAGAAGCTGGAAGCATCCAAGGCGGCAGTCGCCGCCCGGCAACGGCCTCCCCCAGGTCGTCACTGGGCCCGGCAGACCGCATGACCGCACCGGTCTGGCCACGCGCTGCGGCGCCCGGCCCTGCCCTGGGCGCGCCGCCGGGGCGAGGTGAGCGAAGACATTGCTGACCTGGCCAGGCTCCGGCGTGCCGGTCGACTAGCGGCCGGGCCGCGCCGTTAACGTTAGAAGTGCCTTTGACCTGGGAGGATAGGGCTTGTCGAGAGTCATATCCGGTCCGAGCCCAAGGCATTTTCACGATGCCGGATACAGGCCGCCATCCGAAGATGGTGGTGTCTGATGACGGCCCGGGCATCGTGTCCCGGGCCGGGGCGCTGCTGCTGACCGAAACCGCGGGACCACAGGCCTGGGCGCGGGGCTGCCGGCCGGGCTGGCGCGGTGGCGGCCATCGCGGGCGGTGCACGATCCCGGCAAGACGGTGCTGGACCTGCGGTCGCGGTCGCCTTAGGCGGCGACTGCCTGGCCGATGTCGGTGCGCTGCGCGCCGAGCCGGGCCTGTTCGGCCCGGACCGCGCGGGCCGGGGCCCGGCAGCGGGCCTGGGCACGGGCCGGGCCAGCTGCGCCCGGCTCGGGCGGCGCGCTGATCACCGCCGGCATCGACGCCAGGCTGGTGACCGCGCACTCAGACAAGCGGCAGGCCGCGCCGACCTGGAAGAAGACGTTCGGCTTCCACCCGCTGACGGTCTTCGCCGACCATGTGGCCAGCGGGAACGGTGAGCCACCGGCCATCATGCTGCGGCGGCAACGCCGGCTCGAACACCGCCAGCGATCACATCGCCGCCACCAGGCTGGCTTTGGCTCACCTGCCGGAGCAGGCGCGCGGGCGGTGCAGGTCCGCGCGGACTCCGGCGGCGGAGGGCACGAGTTCCTGACCTGGCTGACCAGTCCGGGACGCAAGCTGGCCTACTCGGTCGGGTTCACCATCGCCGAGGACATCGGTGACGCGATCATGAAGATTCCGGCTCGCGTGTGGATGCCGGCTTACGACGGCGACAGCGGGGTCCGCGACGGCGCGAGGGTCCGGGACGGGTCGCCCTGCGCGCACCTCTTATCCCGTTATCCCGTCCAAACCTGCGAGAGGTCGAATAAGCGTTCGGTGCAGAGCCTCTAACGCTGAGCTGCGCGCCTAGCCGAGCGGCTCGCCGGGTGGCGAAGGGCGTTGATAGTGATCGAAAGTTATGTTCCTGATGTCCCGGATCGCCTGGTCGAGGTCTGCGAGGGCCCTCTGAACCTTCCCGGCCGCAAGATGACCGTCCATCATGCCGCACGCCGATTCAAGAGCCAGTCCCGCCGAGAACAGCCGGTGAACCACGATGTCGCTCATGTCCTGGGCAATCCGGTCGCGGTCTTCCGCCAGACTCAGAGTGAGCGCGCGGCCATCGCCTACCTCAACGCCGGGAGGCCCACGCGTCGGCCGCACGGAAGCCTCGTCAAGTTCCGCTGCTGCCGCCCGATCATCGGGCACAGGTGACGATACAAGCATCGCTATGCAGCCTGGTCCTAACCGGCCTTAACTGCCATGTCACCAGGGTCCGGGGCGACGCGGTCACCTGCGCGATAGCTCTGGCCTGCGCAGGAACTTTGATGGGGCTGTCCGCTACTGCCAGCGTACGCGTCGAATCTAAATGTGAACACTCCGCCAGGGTCGGCAAGCAGGGGTCCGCGCGAGCGGATGCTGACGACTGTAGATCTGTCCATTTGCTATCGAGAATCCCGGACGCCATGTGATCACCAGGATGCCTCGGGTGGCGCGTTGTCCTGAGTCATCTGACCTGATAGCCGCCGTGCTGCGGATGCTGACCACGCAATCGCCGTGAAGTGAGTCAGATGACGCTAGGAGCGCCACGCGCAGGATCGCACCCTAGGGGAGAAGTCCATGACCAGCCGGGTCGTATCACTGCCGGAAGCCCTGGAGGTCGGCATGATCCTTGCGGCCCCACAGCCTCACGTCGCCCCGCGCATCGCCCATTGACTCGGGAGGTCAGCGATGGCTAGTTCACCGCCACGTTCAGACCCGCATCAGCGCCATGACCTGCGATTATTAGCGCACATCCAGCCCGGTGACGGCCCTACCGATGATCATGCGCTGGATTTCCGACGTGCCCTCGAAGATAGTGAAGCTTGTGGAGGTGCGCGCAGTTTCCGCAGGTAGATGGCCTGTCGACCGTCGCTCTGTCAGCACGAACTCAGCACCGCATCTATGACGGCGTGCGTTCGGGTGCTGCGGGAAGGTAGGGATCGCGGCGACGGTGGCGCTGGGCAGGACCCGGTCGCCGAGCCGGCGCTGGCGCGAGGTCCTTGCTTTTCTGCGGGCAGCTGCAGGCCAGGGCAGCATGCGACCGGCCGTGGCACGTGCCAGGTCCTGTCCAAGCCTACGTAAGCAGGCATGCCCTCGGGATCCGGTTCATCCGGTATCGCGGATGCCAATCGGACCTGAATGATCAGGTGCCGCTCAGGAGCCATCACGGCGATCGCTCCGCCGAGAGGCCGGCGAGGAGGGCGTGGACTGCCAGATCCCACCGGCGGTTCACCGACGCCCTGGTGGAACCGAGCCACCCGGCGGCTTCCTGCGCGGCCAGCCCCTGGGCGAGGGCGAGGAGCCCGTGGGCGATGTCCACCTGGTCGCCGTCGATGATCGCGGCGTCAATGCAGCGCTGGACCCGGTGCACGATGAACTCCCGGGTGGCCGCCCCGGCCTCCAGCTCGGCCGGGCCGGGATCGAAGTCGGCGAACGGCCGGGAGAACATGACCTGTGCCAGTACCGGGTTGTCCCGGACGAAGGTCCGGAGCGCCTGGACCGCGCGGAGCAGGTCGGCGCGGGGGTCATCGGACTCCGGCAGCCTGCCGAAGCGGTCCCCGAGGAGCCGGAAGCCCTCGAAGAACACCTCCCGGACCAGGCCGGCCTTGTCGCCGAACAGCTCGTAGACGGCGGGCGGCGACGTCCGGGCCTGTTCGGCGACCTTCCGGGTGGTGAATCCCCCGACCCCGTCAGCGGCCAGCATCGCGACCGCCACCTGCACGATGTGCTCGCGCAGCTGCCCGGTCCGCTGTTTGGCTCTGGGCACAGCCGAATCCTACGTGGGCTACCAGCTAGTTTATTTCCTCACCTGAGTCTCGTCCGCGGCCGGGAATCGGATTGACATGCCGATCACGGCCTGACGGGCACCAGAACCCGGCTCGGTCAGCCTGCGGGCTCCGGGGCGAGCCGTGCCCGGTATTCTGCGTCGTCGGCGTCGATGGCTTCCCGGAGTGCGGTCCCCGCCAGCCGCCGTGCGCGCAGCTTGGTGGCCGCGTGCGCGTCCAGGTCGAGCCTGGCCAGCTCAGCGGCGGCTACCGCGGCGGCCTCGGCTAGCTCCGCGGCCGGTACCACCCGGTCCAGGAATCCCGCGGCGACGGCTTCCTCGGGCGGGAAGACCTCGGCGAGGACGACGGCCCGGTTGAAGCAGGCCGGGGTTAGGCGCTGGCGGCAGATCTCCACCGCCGCCCGCGGCATGGTCATGCCGATGGCGACCTCGTTGGCTGTGAGCTTGTAGGGGCCGCGGGCCCCGATGCGGTAGTCGCCGGACAGCACCAGGAACACCCCCATCGCCACGGCGTGGCCCGGGCAGGCGACCAGGACCGGGGTCGGGAAGGCCAGCAGCCGCGCCGCCAGGTCGAATCCGGCGCGCAGCAGATCGGCCGCCTCCGTGCCGCCCGCCCGCAGGACCGGCAGGTCGAAGCCCGCCGAGAACACCCCGTCCCGGCCGGTCAGGACGACCACCGCCCGGTCGGCCTCGGCCCGATCGAGGGCGGCGTCAAGCTCGGTGAGCATCGCCAGGGACAGCACGTTCACTTTGCCGTCGTCCATTGTGATAGCCGCGACCGCATCGTGCAGCCGGTAGGTGACCAGCGTGCCCATGACTGACCTCCGTCTCTGGCAAGCCGACTCGCAACTGCCGCGGGACAGGTCCGGCGGCCCGGCGGCACCCAGGCCGCCGTGGCGCCCGGCCGCGGGCTCGCCGCGCCCGGCTACTGGCCAGCGCAACATATCATATCATCGTTACGAAACAAGGTTACGATTAGCTGGACCGGCTTACGGCGATCTTCTGCGCCGGCGGCCGTCCTCGGACGCGAAGGGAGTCACCGTGTACCTGTCGGGAGTCGGCTCACGCCGCTGCACCCCCGAACTAGCCGATCTGGCCGCCAGCGGGCGCCTCCACGCCGCGCTGTCACCACAGAAGGCCGCTCGATGGGACGACACCCGGACCGCCTCGGCTCGCCCCGGCCGCGAGGCTCGTATCCGCCCGGAGCTGGGGACCCGCTCGTGACCATCACGCGGGCACAGCCAGACGGGGATGATCGACCGCCGGAGCCGGCCCGGCATGCCATGCGGGCGGCACCCATGTCCGGGCCCGCGGCCTCAGCCAGGCAGCCGGCGCGGATCAGGCAGGCCTGCGCGGCCGACCGGCCAGCGCTGGCCGAGATGCTGTCCCGCTGCACGGGCTCGACCCGGTGGCGGCGGTTTCTCGCGCCCTTGCGATCCTTCCCCGAGCCCTACCTCACCGAGGCCCTGTCCGGGCACCCGGAGCACTTCGCGCTGGTCGCCGCCACGCCCGCCGCCGTCGTCGCCCTGGCGAGCTGCCGCGCCGTGGCTGGCGGCACCGCCGAGCTGGCGGTCCTGGTCGAGGACGCCCGCCAGCGGCAGGGAATTGGCGCCCGCCTCCTGATGAGGCTCATCGAGCATGCCGACCGAAGCGGCCTTTGGACGCTGAGGGCAACCTTGCTGGCCGAGCAGGAATGGATCGTGCGGCCGCTCCGCGCCTACGGGACCTGCACGGCGGTGATGAGCAAGGGCGTGCTCGAGGTCACGGTGCGCCGTATAAGTCCTAGGTAAGGAGCTGTCGAAATGCTGGATATTGAAGACCATGACGGCGTGACCGTGGTGCGGCTGCGGCATGGCAAGGTTAACGCGCTCGACCTAGAGGTGGTGCGCGCCGTCACCGCGGCGGTGAGGGATGTGGAGCCAGGCCGGGCGCTGGTGATCACCGGGGCCGGGTCGGCCTTCTCGGCCGGCGTCGACCTGCGGCGGCTGGCCGGCGGCGGGCCGGAGTACGCCAGGGAGTTCCTTCCCGCGCTGTCGGAAATGTTCCTGGCGATCTTCGATCATCCGGGCCCGGCGCTGGCGGCCGTCAACGGCCACGCGATCGCGGGCGGGTGCGTGATGGCGGCCGCCTGCGATGTGCGAGTGATGGCCGCGGGGACGATCGGCCTGACCGAGGTGAGCGCCGGTGTTCCCTTTCCCCCGGCGGCGTTAGAGATCATGCGGCACGCGGCCGGACCGGCGCTCGGCGAGCTCGTGCTCATGGCGACGCCGCTGGATGCTGCCGCGGCGCGATCGGCCGGCCTGGTCGACGCAGTCGAGGCGCCCGAGGCGCTGCTGGATTCGGTGATCGCCAGGGCGCGGGCGATGCTGCGGCTTCCGGCGGAGGTGTTCGCGTTCAGCAAGCGGCAACTGCAGCGGCCCGCCCGGGAACGAATCGCGGCGGCCGGAGCCGACGCCGACGCCGTCCAGGCGATGTCGGAATCGCTCCCTACCCGGGAGGCCGTCACCGCCTACCTCGACGCCCTCGGGCAGCCGTAAGCCCAGGCTGGAAGAGGGGCCCCAGCGTCGGCATCTCATGCCGCGCTCTGCGCGAGGACGACGACCTTCCCGAAGCCGAGCGCACGGCGAGGACGGCTGGCCCGGATATCGGCAGCAGGCGCTGTCGCCGGCTCGCTCGGCAGTGTGGCGGTGGTCAGCGCGCTCGGCATGCCGGGCCTCAGCGCGGCGGGGCTTTCCTCCGGGCTCGCCGCGATAGGCGCGACCTTCGGTAGCGGCATGGCCGCGGGAACCAGCGCGCTGCTGGTCGCCACGAGCACGGCGATCCGTGGCGTTTTGCGCGCCAAGCTACCGGTTCGCCGTCGTCGACGAGTACCAGGACTGCGGCAAGTCCCAGCACGCCCTCGTCGTCGCCGTGTCGGAGGCCGTGGCTGTCGCCGTGTTCGGCGACCCGCTGCAGAGCATCTTCGACTTCGCCGGCAACGTGTCGGGTTAGTCGGCGCCCTCGGCGAAGGCGTCGTTCAGGTGGTTCTGGAATCGGTTCCGGTCCTCGTCTGAGGCGCGCACGGCGCCGTCGTAGCGAGCCGTCATGGGTCCGCCTCCGTGCAGCGTCGCCGCAGCCCCCGGCGGCCACCACCTGCTACCTACGGAGCAGACGAGGTCTGCGTTCAACAGCTGGCTAGGCTGGCGCCATCCGGCCGGAAGGAATCCCATGACGCAGCTGAGCCCGGACCGCTACTACGCCGAGATCGAGGCAAGCTCGGACCCGGTGGCGATGGTCATTGCCACGCACGATCCCGAGCTGCGCATTCCCACCTGCCCGGACTGGTCGCTGCGCCAGCTCGCTACCCACCTGGGGCGCGCGCACCGATGGGCGGCCGAGATCACGAGCACGAGGTCGGCCGCGTTCATCCCGTTCCGGCAGGTGCCCGACGGCCGGCTGCCCGATGATGCAGCGGATCGGCCGCAGTGGCTCCGCGCGGGCGCCCGGCGGCTGATCGATGCCGTCCAGGCTGCTGACGGCAGCATGGTCTGGTCGTTCTACGGCCCGGTGCCCGCCCTGTTCTGGGCCAGGCGGATGGCGCACGAGAGCCTCGTCCACCGGGCCGACGCCGAGCTGGCCATCGGCCTCGTACCGCAGATTGAGTCTGCGGTGGCGGCTGACGCGATCGATGAGTGGCTTGCGGTCATGAGTCGCGGCGACGCTGACGGGCCCGATCCGCGGGCCGAGGCGCTTCCGGCCGGCGCTGTCATGCACGTGCATGCCACCGACGACGCCCTCGACGGTAACGGTGAGTGGATCGTCCGCCACGGCGAGGGCGGGGTAACAGTCGAAGCCGGCCATGCCAAGGGCGACGTGGCCATCTCGGGACCGGCGTCGGGTCTGCTGCTGGTGCTGATGCGGCGCAGCCCGGCATCGGATCCGACCGTCATCGTCTACGGTGACGAGTCCGTCCTGTCCAGCTGGCTCGCCGGCACCGCGTTCTGACCGGCGGCGTGATGGGTGAGAGCCTGCCCGGCCCGATGGCCGCCTCGCTGGCGGCGTGCGATCGGATCGCGTCGCTGGACGGCGACATTCAGGATTCGTCGCTGAGCCGGACCGGGGCGCCAGGCTGGCCGCGGAGGTTGCTGAGATGACCGCCGCGTGGGCGGGTCGGGCGGAATTTCCGGTGCTGTACGGGCTGTTCGCAGCGGTCGTCATCTCGTAGCCACCTCCCCGGCCAGTTTTCAGCCTAGTGCCGCGCAGAATGGGACGAACTCTGTACCGCCAACCCCGCACCCTCGCCGATGACGCCAGCGCATAGCCCTAGGAATTGCCAGTCCATCTAGGCCACACATGTGTTGTGGCCGTCGCGGAAAGGCGGCTCGCAGCGCGACAGAAATGTTGTCCCCATACGGCAGAGGCCAGCCCTGGGTTCGGCAAGCCACCTCGGAATACTGCAGCGGGCCATGGCAGACGGTGACTGAACTCGCTGCGCAGTCCCGTGCATATCCTCATCCACGCGCAGAGGATGCCGACGACCCACGTGGTGGCGTTGCTGATCACCCGGGCGATCGACGCGCCGGCAAGCAGCGGGCTGAGCGTCATGGCCGTGACCTCCTTCGGCGCTACCTGGCGGCAAACGCGCTACGATCGCGCTGGCGCTGGGAGGGTGCCGCCGGGTCCGCGGGAAGGACTGAGTCCACCTCCGACGCAGGGAACTTGTGGCTGTGGCCTCTTCCTCGGCCTGAGCAGCGGACCGCGGGCCGAAAGAGGGAGACGCCATGTCAGATTCGCTTCCCGAGCGCCCCGATCTGGGCCAGCTGCGCCGCCGCGCCAAGGAACTGCGCGACGCAGCCCAGCGCGGCGATGCCGCGGCCTTGGAGCGGTTCGCCCGCCATCACCCCTCGGCGAGACAGGGCGCGGTCAGCCTCGCTGACGCGCAGCTGGTCATCGCCCGCGAGCTGGGCTTTGCGAGCTGGCCCAGAATCAAGGCCACCATCGACGCCCGCGCAACTTCCGGCCGGGCAGCAGACGAATTCGTGGCCGCCTCCGTTGATGGCCGCCTGCGGCAGGCTAGCGACATATTCCAAGCCGACCCGGGCATCGCCGGCCGCAGCCTGCTGGCCGCCACGGTGCTCGGCGACGCCGAGGCGGTACGAGCGATGCTGGCCGCTGACCCTGCGGCGGCGGTGGCCGTCGATGACGAGCGGGGTTGGCCGCCGCTGCTGTATGCCTGCTACTCGCGATGGCATCAGATCGACCCTGGCCGGGCTGCCGGGCTGGCGCAGGCGGTCCGCGTCCTGCTCGAGGCCGGCGCCAGCGCCGATACCAACGACGGCGGCCGGCCCCGCTTCCGGTCGGCCCTGAAGGGATCGGTGGAGGTCGACAACCCCGAGGTCGCCGCGGTGTTGCTGGCAGCAGGGGCCAGCCCAGACCTTGGCCAGCCCATCAGCGAGGCCGTCGGTCACCGCGACCAGCGCTGCCTGCAGCTTCTCCTCGCCCACGGTGCCAGCCTGGCCGGAACATGGGCGGTCGGCGCCGCGGTGTACCACGATGATCCCGGTGCGCTGTCACTGCTGCTGGACGTCCTCCAAGGCAGCGAGGCGGCCCGCATGGCCACCGAGGCGCTGCCGGAAGCTGCGGCGCATGCTTCCCTGCCCGTCGTCGCGGCCCTCCTCGGTGCCGGAGCCGACCCCAGTGCCGACGAAGACGGCGTGTCCGCGCTGCGCCTGGCGGTCCGCGCCGGCCGGACCGATGCCGCCGCGCGGCTGCGAGCCGCCGGCGCGGCCGACGACGTCACCGACATCGACCGCTTCATCGGCGCCTCCTTCGGCCAGCGCCTTATCGAGGCGCCACGACACTGTGACCGAGGAGCGTGGCCGCCTCGGCCATGCGCTCGTCATAGGTGACTATTGCTCCGAGGTCATGTCCCAGCCTGCGCGCAGTGGCGAGATGGATGGCGTCCAGCGACCGGAGTTCGGTGGGCAACAGGACCGCAGCAGCGTCGAGGACGCCGGTGCTGATCCGGACGAGATCCAGCCGGCTCAGCACCTTCCAGCCAGCGGCGACCGCATCGTCCCCGCCCGGCAGCAGTGCCCGCATGACCTCGGTGCGAGCCAGCGAACTCGAAACGAGTGGCCGCCGGCGGCGCAGGTACCGGCGCAGCGCAACCGACTCGTTCTCGCGTACGGCCAGCTTCACGATCGCGGAGGAATCAAGGTACGTGGCCGCCATCAGCGCTCATCGCGGCGCAGCCGCGCCAGCACGCGTGACGGAAGCACAGTCTCCGGCGGCAGGACCAGGGGCTCGGGCAGATCGTCCAGGTCAGCAGACGCTGGCTCCACGTCGCCAGCGGCGCGCATCCGCTCCAGCGGGCTGCCCTCAGGAATGGGCGTCAGCAGCGCCACGGGACGGCCACGGTCGGTGATCTCAACTGTCTCGCCCTGCTCGACCAGGCGCAGCAGCCCACTCGCCCGTTGGCGGAGCTCACGCACTCCTACTGATGTCATGTGCTATTAGTAGCACAATAAGCATCGCACGCGCAACTGAGCACAGGTTTCCCCGCCGATCCAGGCCCCCGGACTGGCCGACCCAACACCGCTCCCCCCCTGCTACCTGGGCCGCCCCGCTTAAGTATGGATCACCGCCCTGCGCGCCCGCCGCGACCGCAGCAGGCAACCACAGCCAACACTTGGACGCCGACGGCGGCATCCAGTCCCGGTCCGGCCGCTCGCTGGCATACCACCGCCGCGATCGGCGTCATCGCCCCCAGGCAATCCGAGGCACGGCGGTCACGATGAACTTTCCACGGAGGATAGCTTCGGCGCAAGCCTGTCCCCAGGTGCCCGGTGCGCTCAAGGTGCGGCGCGGCCAAGGCAGGCGGCGTCCGACACCGCTACTTACCGCAGCGCTGGTACTGCGTGCAATGACCTCAGTCTGGCTGCCGCCCGGTGAGCGCGAGCCAGCGCGCAAACCCGCACCTGCTCATGAGCAAGCGCGCGGGCCCTGCGGAGCCCCTGGACAGGCTTACAGTCAAGGCGTGGCTAGGCTAGCCCGCAGCAGATCACCAAAAAGGAAGGCGCTGCCCGCCGGTGCTGGCCTGCACATACACGCAACCGATGACGGACTTGGTGGCCGCGGCGAGTGGATGATCCGGCACGACGCGGGCGGTCTGACAGTTGAGCCAGGACATGGCAAGGGCGATGCCGCCCTTACCGGCCCGGCCGCCAGCTTGCTGCTCGTGCTGATGCGGCGGAGGCCAGTTTCCGATCCGGCAGTGACCGTTTACGGGGACAGCGCCGTGGTGGATGCCTGGCTGGCAAGCACCGCGTTCTGATCCCTGAGCCTTCGTCCACTGCCGACTCAGCGCTGGCCGGGTGCCAGCCGCATGCGACCGGACCGGGTCACCGCGCAGGCCGCCGCGGTGATGCGCCGGTGCACCGGCAAGATCGGCGTGATCGGCTTCTGCATGGGCGGGGCTTACGCCGTGGCGCTAGCGCCAGGGCATGGATTTGCCGCTGACACTGCGGCAGCGCGAGGCTCCGCCTGGTGCCTGGACGCTGGTTTACTGCCCTAGCCAAACCGGATCTGGCAGATCGATGATCTCGATGTGGCGGCGCGGATGTCCATGCCGACGTTCTCGCCGAGCGGCTTGCCGGGACCGCGCCCACCGATCTGGCGACATGATCGCCGACGTGCGGACTTGTGGACGAGGCTAAAGGGCAGCGCTCCGTGCCGAGTCGGTTCGCAGATTCCGGATCCTGGCGTCTGATTCACCGAGCAGGCCGGCGAGCTGACGCCAAGGGACAAGATGTCCAGGAACATCGGCGCCTGGGACTTAGCCGCGGAGATCGAGGCTCTGGATGCATGACTCACGGCAGAGGTCTCCGGCACAGACGTGACCTTTGGCCCTCGATCGACGGCCTGCCTGCGGGGTAATGAATTTACATACTGACTGACAACCGGGGCAGCGTGGATAAAAGCTACAGGCCGTCAGGGAGGCACGATGACACGCCGGGACGATCACCTGGACGCCCTGGTCCGGCACCTCGGCGTTGCGTACTACCAAGCGCTGCACGGAGACGGGTCAGCCGCCGACGTCACCAAGGCCGTAGCGAGAGTCACCGAAGCCGAGCGTGAGGGCGGTACCGGCACGCCATCGACTGCCCGGCAATTGTCCGGCAGCTCTCTCCGGACGGGCCGCT
Organism: uncultured Actinomycetota bacterium; assembly: GCA_963711055.1. GTDB lineage: Bacteria > Actinomycetota > Actinomycetes > Streptosporangiales > Streptosporangiaceae > JAJYUU01. Next base: position 56,588 of record CAVQCR010000014.1, read on the forward strand.
GGCGGGTCAGCGACGTCATGACGACCAAGGTTGTCTCGGTGACCAAGCAGGCCAGCTACCGGCGGATCGCCGAGTTGCTACACGAGCAACGCCTGACGGCGCTGCCAGTAGTCGACCCGGACGGGCAGACTGTCGGCGTCGTGTCCGAGGCTGACCTGCTTCGGAAGCAGGAACGCCACGAGAACGTAGATACGAAACCAGGATGGCAGCTACACCCGACGGCCCGGACCAAGGCGGAGGCCCGGACGGCAGAAGGCCTCATGACCTCTCCGGCCATCACGATCGGCCCGGATGCGCTGCTCGGGACGGCGGCCAGGCTGATGAACGCCCGTCATGTCAAGCGACTGCCGGTCGTGGACGTGGACGGCAAGCTGCTCGGGATAGTCAGCCGCACCGACCTGCTCCGGGTGTTCCTGCGCCCGGACGCCGAGATCGCGACCGAAGCCTCGGCCGTGCTGACAGACATCCTCCTGGCCGACCCGGCCGCAGTGCGCGTCACCGCTCGCGACGGCGTTGTGGCCCTCGCTGGGCGGCTGGCCAGCGATGAGGAGATCGCCGCGGCTGTGCGACTAGTCGAGGCCATCGACGGCGTCGTGGCCGTGACCAGCACGCTGCACGCGCCGCCGCCAGAGAACTGGCCCGGCGCCGGCTATCGCATCCCGCTCTAACGCGGCTCCGCGCCAGGTGAGCCGCCAAGGCTGGGGCTTCTGGCAGTACGGCCCGCCGCCAGTCGCAGCCGGGCAGCATCTGCGCGTTCCTGCTCTTCGAGCGTGAAGGTCACTTCGGCCAGCGCCTGCTCCAGGCGCGGGATCCACCGGTCTTGCACGGCCCGCAGCCGATAGCGGGTGGCCCGGACTTCGTCATCGATCACGCGAACCGCAGCCGCCGCGGACGCATGCTGAGCTGCCGCGGCGAGCGCGGCTCGATGTGATCGGCGGGCCCGCGCCATGACCGGACCATCCCAGGTGCTAGCCGACGGGCTTGAGCACGTGGCCTGGCTCGGATAGCGGATCCCCATCGTCGTCTCATAACTGATCGTCACCTGCGCGGCCTGGCCATCGTCGGCGAGCCTGATCGCTCGCTCGCCGCCAAGCAGGGCGGCCCGCAACAGCCAAGCCTGGGCATCGGCCTGGCTGCGGTCCCACGCCACGGCCGTTTCCTCGGCTGTGGCCTGCCACAGGGTCAGCTCGCCCTGCAAGATCCGCAGCTTGCGGTCCAGCAGGTCCGCGCCGCGCCGCGCGGTGTCTAGTCGACGCACGAGCCAGATGCGGCCTGCCCGGCCGGGCGGGACGGCCAGCTTCGGCGACACCATGGCTAGTCGCCCTCACTCTGGCCGGCTGGATAATAAGCGTCGAGCGCCGCTGCCGACAGCATGGTCAGCTCGCGGCGGGGCAGCACCGCCAGCGCCTGCCACGCCCGGCTCAGCGTGTCGTCGAGAGAGCGGTTGTCGGAGCGGCCCTGGCTGATCACGTGGCTGGCGAACGCCACGGTCGAAATCCTGGTAGCGCCGGTCAGACGCGCTCAGCGCGGCCGCGCCGACGAGTTCGGCGAGTTCGGCGGCCCGACGGGCGGAGGCGAGGGCCGCGAGCGTCTGGGCCGCGACTTCAAGGTGATCGTCTCGGGTGCGCCCTGGACCAGCGCCGTGCCGCATGAGCCGCGACAGCGAAGACAGCGCGTCAACCGGGGGATAGATGCCACGGGCGTGCAGGTCGGGCGACAGCACGATCTGCCCCTCGGTGATGTAGCCGGTCAGGTCCGGCACCGGATGAGTGATGTCCCCGCCGGGCATGGTTAGTACCGGGACGAGCGTCACCGAACCTGGCATACCGCGAATCCGGCCGCACCGCTCGTACAGCGACGCCAGATCGCTATAAAGATAGCCGGGATACGCGCGACGGGCCGGGATCTCGCCGCGTGCCGCCGACACCTCCCGCAGGGCCTCGCAGTAGCTTGTCATGTCCGCCATCACCACCAGCACATGACGGTCCAGGGAGAACGCGAGGTGCTCGGCTATCGTCAGCGCGATCCGCGGGGTGAGGAGACGCTCGATGACCGGTGCGTCGGCGAGATTGAGGAGCAGGACGAGTTCCGCCGCTGCGGACCGCTTGTCGAGGACCCTGCGTACGGCGGCCGCGTCAGCGTAGGTCAGACCCATAGCGGCAAACACGACGCAGAACGATTCCCCGCCGACCGACGCCTGGGCGGCTATCTGCGCGGCCAAGTCCAGATGTGGCAAGCCCGCCACCGAGAAGATGGGCAGCTTCTGGCCGCGCACCAGCGTCGTCAGCTCGTCGATGACCGACACGCCGGTGAGCACCGGGTCGGCGGGCGGCTGGCGGGCCACCGGGTTCATGGGGAAGCCCGTCACGGCGGCGGTCACGTCGCCGGTTACCGGCGGGCCGCCGTCCATCGGCTCGCCGCGCCCGGTGCACACCCGGCCGAGCCAGTCCGGGCCAACTGGAATGCGGAGCGGCGCGCCGCTGAACCCAACCCGCGTGCCAGTCGCCGTGAGACCCGCCGTGCCCTCGAGCACCTGGACCACTGCGAGGTCACGGTCGACTTCCAGCACGAGGCCGTGCCGTTCCCTCCCCGTGGTGTCACGAATGGTTACGAACTCGTCCCAGCCGACACCGGAAACGCCCCGCACGACGAGGAGCGGGCCGCGCAACTCTGCGATGTCGGTGTACTCGGGCCGAGCCCACGTCGTCGTCATGCCGCACCGCCCTTGCCGAGCTCATCCAGCCGGGCGAGCATGACGCGTTCGCGGTCGGCGACGGCTGCGGGAGTGGCGGCGTCTTCCCGTGCGCGCAGGATCGGCGAGAAATCCGCCTCCTCGAGCACCGACGCCGGCACGCCGCCGCGGGCGAGTTGCTGGCAGCGGTCGGCGACGCTCAGCACAGCGCTCGCGAGCGCCGCGGCCCGCGCGATGTCGCACGAGGCGTCGATCGCGCTCAGCGCGCTCTGCTGCAACAGCCCTTCGCGGACGAGCCGTCCGGCCAGGATCGCGGCGCGCTCAGGCGGCGGCAGGGCGGTCACGCCCATCAACTCGGCCAGCGAGCCGAGCCGGTCGGACTCGGCGAGCAGCGTGGCGAGCCGGCTGCGCCGCTGCGCCCATCCCGGATCGCCGTGGTCGGCGTACCAGGCAGCGACGACGTCGTCATCCCGCGAGAACGACCCGGCCCAGGAAACCGCCGGGTAGTGCCGGGCGTACGCCAGGTCACGGTCCAGCATCCAGAGGCAGCGCACGAAGCGCTGCGTGTAAGTCGTCACCGGCTCGGTCATGTCCCCGCCAGCCGGGGACACCGCTCCGATGATCGTCACCGAGCCAGCGCGGCCTTCGGCCGTGGAGACGCATCCGGCCCGCTCGTAGAACGCGGCGAGGGCCGACGACAGGCTCGCTGGGTATCCCTCTTCGGCGGGCAGCTCGCCGCTGCGGGAGGCAAACTCGCGGAGTGCCTCGGCCCACCGCGACGTGGAGTCGGCGATGACCACCGCAGCCAGGCCCATGTCGCGGAAGTGCTCGGCGACCGTGGCGGCGGTGTAGATGCTGGCCTCGCGGGCCATCATCGGCATGTTGGACGTGTTAGCGATGACGACTGTCCGGTCGGCGAGCGGCCCGCCGGTTCGCGGGTCGGTGAGCCCCGCTAGCTCGTCCAGCATGTCGGCGAGCTCGTTGCCGCGCTCACCGCAGCCGACGTACACGATCACGTCCGCTTCGCACCACTTGGTGATCTGCTGTAGCAGCATCGTCTTGCCGGTGCCGAAGCCGCCAGGCACCGCGGTGGTGCCGCCCCTCGTCACGGGGAACAGCAGGTCGATGACACGCTGACCGGTGACCAGGGGAGCGTCGCTCTCGCGCCGCTCGGCGTACGGCCGAGGCTGGCGCACCGGCCAGACAGAGGTAAGGCGCACGGGCTGCCCGCCGACAGTGCCGATGACCGCGCCGGAGGGAACGGGGCCGCCAGGGAGGATGCCAGCGACCGGTCCGCTGATACCGGGCGGCACCAGGATGCGATAGTCGACGCCACCGCGTGTCGGCACCGTGCCCAGCGTGGTACCGGCGGTCACCACCGTGCCATCGGTCACCGCCGGAGTGAACGAGAAATCGCGGTCGGTCGCCGAAGTCTCGGTGACACCTGGCTCGAGCCAGACGGGCGCGCCGTCCAGGGGCCGGAGGAGGCCGTCGAAGATGCCGCCGAGCAGGTGGGGGCCCAGCCGGGCAGACAACGGCTCCGCCCGGGAGCGGGCGGGGTGGCCAGGCGCGAGGCCGCCGGTGTAGTCGAAGGCCTGCACTGTCGTCACGTCGCCGCGCACGGCCACCGCCTCGCCGGGCAGCCTTTGCTCGCCCAGCTCGATGACGTCGGACATCGCGACCTGCGAGAGCCCCGTTACCTCGACGAGGGGGCCGTTCACCCTGGCCACGCTGGCCGCGCGCGCTGCGGGATCGGTCATGGCGTCCACAGTTCCCTGATGGCCGCGTCGAGTTGTGCCACGGCGAGGTCCGCCAGTCGGTCGAGCGAGCAGTCCACGATCACGCCCGCCGAGCGCGCCACCACTCCGCCATCCGGCTCCGGGGTCAGCCGAGCGCCGGGACCTGCCGTGCGCGCCGCAAGCCGCGTGATCCGCTGGCGGAGCTGCTCATAGTCCGACTGACCCGGCAGCGCGGCGACGGCCACGCGGACCCGGCTGCGTAGCTCGTCATAGGCCTCGCGCTGCGATGACAGGGCCGCGGCCCGGGCGGCGTCGCGGGCCCGGCGCAGCTCGGCGGCCGCCAGCGGAGCCGCTGTTGCCGTGGCGGCTGCGGCGGCCTGGTCAATCATCGCGGCGGCGTCACGGTGCGCCCGCTGCCGGATGTCCGCGGCGGCGGCCCGGGCCGCGGCCCTGACCTGGACTGCCTGATCCTCGGCGTCCCGGCGGAGGCGCTCGGCCACTGGCCTGAGCGCGTCGGCTGCTGGCGCCGCGGTCATGTCAGCATCACCGCTGTCAGCACCTCCGGGCGTTGCGGGAGCAGGTCGGCTAGCCAGCGCGCCGCGTTAGCGGTGAGGATCAGCAGGACCGTGCCGGCTGAGAGCGCGGCCCACGCAGCGGTCGCCTCGTTCTCGCTCGCTGCCGGGTACACCGTGACGCCGGCTAGCGCGTAGCCCTCGACCTCCAGCGCCTCGCCGATGACCGCGGCCTCAGCCATGCCCGCTACGCCTTCCCTACCAGGATGATGCCGATGATCAGGCCATAGATCGCGATGCCCTCGGCCAGGCCGACGACCACCATGGCCCGGCCGAACACCTCCGGGCGTTCGCTCATAGCAGCCAGCGCCGCCGCACCGGTATAGGCGACCGCGATCCCCGCGCCGATCGTCGATCCGGCCACGGCGACCGCGGCACCGATGAGGGCTGCCGAATTTCCCCCGCTACCGCTGCTGGCGGCAGCGTGGGCTATCGCATTGGCGGAGACGCTAGCCGCGCTGGCTGGCTCGCCGGTCAGAGTGAGCACCAGCAGCACGGTGGCGCCCACCAGGAGTAGCCCGCCGAGCCCCGCGAGGAGCAGAGCGCCGCGCTGACGCTGGCGGGCCGCCAGCCGGGCGAGCACGGCGACCGGGACGACGATCACCGGCAGCCCTAGTAGCCAGGCAGCAATCACGAACGTGCCCCTTCCGTATCGGGCCGGCGAGGCGGCTCGCCGGCTGCGTGTTCCGCCGTTTGACGTTCTACCGCCACATGCCACGGGCGGAAAGGCGCTCCCTGGCCCACGAAGACCCGGGAGAACAGCTCGTAGTACTCCAGCCGGAGTGCCTGGATGGCCGCGACCAGCGCCTCAAGGCTAAACGCGAGTGCGGTACCCGCCACGAAGACGACAACACCGCCGACGGCGGCAACGCCGCCGCGATGCCACAGGTCCCGGGTGCCCTCCCAGACCAGCAGGCCGAGAGCGGCATGGGTCAGGCCGAAGGCAGCGAGCCGCGTGAACGACACGACGTTGGATCCCAGCCGCACCACAAGGTCGACGAGCTCGACCGACGCCTGCACGACCGCGGTCCCGCCGCGGCCCGCCTCGGCCAGGAAGCCCGTGAACGCGAGCCCGAGGCCCGCAAGCGCGACGAGGCCGCCAGCCGCCAGCCAAAGGCCCAGGTGGAAGTGCCAGCCGGCCGCAGCGCCGGCCGCGCCGAGGAACAGGCAGCTGCCGGCGATTCCGGACGGCGCGTACAGGGCGGCGCGCCAGCCGCCTTCTCGCCACCGGTTGATGGTGCCAAGGGCGTAGGCGCCCGCGAGCAGAGTCGCGCCGAAGCCGGCCAGCCGCCAGCAGGAGCGTCACGGGCTGCGCGAGCGGGCTGAGCCAGACGACGGGCACCAACCCGGTCGGGCCGAAGCATTCCCCGTACAACAGGCCGAAGGCCGTGGCAGCCAGGCCCGCACCGCCGACGAACGGCCACGCCGCCCTGAACTTGCGCAGCCAGCGCGGCCAGCCCAGGCGAAGGGCCGCCGCGACGCCGATCAGCAGCACGCCCTGGCCTGCGTCGCCGAACATTATCCCGAACATGACGACATAGCTGGCCCAGGCTAGCCAGCTCGGATCGATGTCGGCGTAAGGCACGGTTCCGTATGTCTGCACCAGCGGAGTCAGCTCATGATGAAGCCCGCGCTCGGCGAGCAGGGTAGGCGCCTCCGACCAAGCCGGGTGCGCCAGCGGAACGACGGCGCCGCCAGCGTCAGCCAACGCGGCGGTGATCTCCGGCAGTCGGCTGACCGGGATCCAGCCGACCAGAGCGGCGGCGTCCGAGCGCCGCACCGCGGCGGCAGCGCGGCCCTGCAGCTCCGCCTCGCCTGCGAGCAGGTCGTAGCGGCCCGACCGTTCCAATTCCTGCACGTCACGCAGAGTTGCGGAGATCAGCGTCGCGGCAGGCGACGCCGCATTGGGCAAGTTCCTGCCCGCGGTCGGCCCCGTTGTGGCCACCGCGCTGTGCCCGCGGCCACCGTCCTCGATCTGCATGACCCCCGCGTCGGCGAGCCGAACGAGGACTTCCCGCAGCGTCGCGCTCGGCGCGACCAGGGCGACTCGCTGCATTCGCACCGGCACCGCCGACTCAGACCAGCGCATCGTAAGCCTCCAAAGCCACGCCGCCCCGCGCGGCGACCTCGAGCGCGGCCCGCACGCGCCTGGCGTCAGCCGCCATCACGACCACTGCTCCCAGCACGGGTCCGCTGTCCGCCTGTGAGCCACGCAGCAGCACCTTCCCATCGGTCTCGACGCGTCGCCACCAATCCGCCTCTGCCTGCCACGGTTCCGCCAGCTTGCCGGTGGCTGCTCGCTGGGACATCGGCTGGCCCGCTGAGCGCTGGCGGGGCCGAGCTGGGTTGGTGAGCCTCGTCAGGGCTGACGCGCTTCTGGTGGTGTCGTCCGTGCCGTCATCGCGGCCAGCCGTGGCCGGCGGAGCTGACTCCTGCGGGCGCAGCAGCCCGGCGGCCGCCGTGGCCCAGGTATGGGCGCGGTCACTGGACGCGGCGACGCGCGCTGCCCAGCGGACCCGTATGGCGAGCCGGATATCGTGACTACTGTCTCCACCCGGATCGCCCCAGGCGGACAAAGCGAGGCCACGGCGCAGCTCAGGTGCGCTGCGTGCCTCGCAGAGCCGCGGCCACGCAGTTGCCAGGGCACCGAGCTGGAATATCGGACCGGATGGCCGCCCTGCCAGCACCTGAAGCAGCTCGTCGATGTTGGCGATCTCGAACCATCCAGCCAGCAGCCGCAGCATGCTGACTCCGTCGCGCGGCAGCCAGCCGGCGAGTACCCGCAGATCCCACAGGATCGTCTCGGCGACGGCATGCTGCGCTCCGGTGAGCGTCAGGCCGGCCTCGGCCGCAGCCCGGAACGGCGTTGGCTGGAGCATCTGCTGCGCCTCAGGCAGGGACCGGCGAGCCGCGAGCTCGCGTGCGGCCTCCGCGCCCAGTATCCGCCGGGCCATGGCCCTGGCCCGGACCGTACCTGCCACCCAGCCCGCGGTCACGGTGGCCTGCCCTCGTCGTCAATCTCGCGCACAAGGGCGACCGCCCGGGCGACCATCGTTGGCAGCCGCTGCCCGGCGCACTGCCGGATGGCGCTTGCCTGGGCAGTCCCGGCGGCTGTGATGTCTGCCGCCTCACCCTGTGCGGCAGTTACGGCCTGCTGGACAAGCTCGGCTTCCTTGGCTGCCGCTTGCTGTCGCGCGGCGGCCAGGATCTCTTCAGCCTCGGCACGGGCTGCCGCGATGACCTGCTCGGCATCCTGCCGCGCCGCTGCGATCAAGTCGGCGCACTCGACGCTAGGCCCGTCCAGGAGCTGCAACACCGGGCCGATCTCGGCCTCCAGTTCGCCATGCCGGTCGATAGGCATCCCAGCACGACCAGCGCCGGGGGCTCCGGCTGGCCGGAAACGGCTCAGGAAATCCCGCATCGGTGACACCACTGAGCCTCCTTGGATATCGGGGTAGCGCCGGAAGATCGCTGGCTGCCTAGGGCGCAGTCGGCTGGCCGCCAGCGAGGTGATGCTCGACTGCTATGTCTGCGGAGGGAAAGAACAGAGTCTCCTGTCCGTCCCGCCAGCGCACCAGGTAAGGCGGCTCGCCGTCCTTGCCGTGTATCTCTAGGATCGTGCCGCACCGTTCCGCGTTCCCCTGGTGCACACCCCTAATTTTGAAGGTATCGCCCACTGTCGCTTGCATCGCCGTGCTCCTTTCATCCTTAGTGATCGTCTGACACGCCTGACCTGCATAGCAGGGCCGAAAGTCCGGTCTCGGCGCCAAAGCATGCCATCTAGGCTGATTTAGCCTGCTACGAAGCCTCCATGATGCCAGCGCGCGACCGGGAGGTTGCGGAGGTAAAGGGACAGAAGTTCTAAATCAGCATTACGGCCGACAGCTTCGGCGCGGCTAACGAGCAGTGGGTGTCCGGACCAGGAAGAGCAACAGCGGACATCCCGGAGAGCCAGGAGAGCTTCCACCGGGTACATGCTGGTGACCGCTGGATCGAAGACTGTGACCACCCCGTGGATGCCGACGAGTCGCGCCGCCTACACAGCCGAGATCTGTGACAGGAAACCTGTCTGCGCCAGCCACTCCGAGTGACTCCTCGCGGGACCACGATGAGTCCGGATCGTGGCTCTGTTTCACCATGCCGGCCAGTGCTGCGCCGGGTGGCCGCAGGCGAGACGAAACTGTCTGCCTCGCCGCACTCGCGCCTTCAGGCGCGTGACACCCCGTCCAGTAACCGTTGGGGAGTCAGCACCAACTCGCCACGCTATCGGGAACTGGCAGGAACCAACCAGGAATAACGGGCAACGGCCAGCCTCCAAGAGCCGGAGTTCACGGCCACGTTCAGGGCCCGCATTAGCGCCATGACCTGCGGTTATTAGCGCACGTCAAGTCCGGTGACGGCCCTACCGATGATCATGCGCTGGATCTCCGACGTGCCCTCGAAGATGGTGAAGCTTGTGGAGGTGCGACCAATTTCCGCAGGTAGATGCCCTGTCGGCCGTGGCTATGTCAGCACGAACTCAACACCTGGCCGGCGTAGTGCCGATCAACGAGATGCCTGGTTTTCCAGGTAGACGAGGCGATCTTCGAGCCGATCGCCAGCCACCGCGACGACGGCGGCCATGATCGTGCCGTAACCGCCGGGCCGTCGCGAGAACCGCGAAGATAGCGCGATCAGCACGCCGCGGTGATGCCGACCCGCGGCGACGTGCTCACTGCAAAGCCGGGCGAAGTCGCTGACGTTCTCGGTGAGCAACGCGTATTCCCCGTCGGTCGCGGCGGCGAAGACGTCGGCGTCTGACCTGCCGGCCATCCCGACCTCCGCCACGGTAATGGCATCAATGCCCTGATCCCGCAGCGCCTGCGGCAGCTTCACCGCATACATCTCGTCGAGGAGAAGCTTCACCGTGCGTCCGCCGCCGTGTCATGACGGTGCAGCGCGATACGCGCTTCGACCTCGTCGGGATACGCGTCCCGGTAGCGCAGCGCGGCGTCAATAAGCGGGCGCGAGATATCCTGTTCGGCCGTCAGCACCCGTACCGGGTCGTGCTCAGTGGTGAGATCCTCCAGCCACATGACGATCTCCCACACGTCCGGACCCCCGACGACCGCCGCCCTTCGGCCGGCTGGGCCATCCCGGAACGTGATCAGCGGATGCTCATCACGGCGAGACCCTTCCTCGGCATACCGACGCAGCCGGTCCGACAAGCTCTCCCCTGCCGCACGCGCCCGCAGACGAAGCCTTTCAGCCAGCGTGTCGTCCAGCCGCACCGACACATTCACAGACATGCATCCACTGTAGCACATTGTCAACGGCAGCACCAGACGCGGGAGAGCAGCCACTGCCGCGCCGCCCGTCGGTTATTCGGCAGTGGCGGCGGAAAATGTCAGGTCGAGGATGAAGCCGGGTGAGTCAGCGCCGCCGGGCATCCTGGTCACCTTCCGGCGGAATGGCGAGCAGTTCGCGGGCCTGATCGAGTTCGCGCTGGGCGACTTTCTGGGAGCTGAACCGAGCAAAATGGCTACCATCGGCAATAGGCGCGACAGCTGGAGGATACGGGTGACTCACGAGAACCTCGCCGCCCTCGCCGAAGGCGCGTTCGACCGGCTCGGCGATTACGAGAACCTGATCTTCGAGGGTAAGTCGTACTCCTCGGGCGAGCTGCTCGACCGGGCACGGCGCGCGGGGTCAGGGCTGAGCAAGCTCGGTGTCGAGCCTGGTGACCGGGTCGTCGTGCTGATGGCCAACTGCCCGGAGGTGGCCATCACTTACAACGCGATCTGGCGTGCGGGTGCTGTCGTCACCCCGGTGGTCTTCCTGATCAGCCCGCCCGAACTGACCCACATCTTGGCCGACTCCGGTGCGGTGGCAGTGGTGACCTCGCCGGAACTGCTTGTCACCGTGAGCCTGGCGGCGGCGGATGCACCCGCCCTGCGCTTCGTGATCGTCGCAGGCGGTGTCCCCGAGCCTGGCGTGCTGCCCGCGCACGTGCGTGGAATCAACTTCGCCGACGTTGAGGCCGCTCCGCCGGGCGAGCTCACCGCCGTCGGCGGCGACGACTTGGCGGCGCTCATGTACACCGGCGGGACCACCGGCCGGGCCAAGGGCGTCATGCTCGAGTCACCGCAACCTCTACGCATGCTCGGCAAGCTCTCACGCCGCTTCCCAGGAAGAGGGCATCACCAGAAACATCACGCCGCTGCCCATGTCGCACGCCTACGGAATGATCGTGACCCTGGCCGGCTACCACGCCACCGAGCGCGCAATGGCGGTCCTGCAGCGCTGGTTCGATCCCGCCGATTTCTTGAAGCTGGCGACGCAGCACCGGATCGAGCGCACTGTCCTGGTCCCTGCCATGATCCAGATGCTGCTCGCGCAGCCGCTTGAACACTTTGATCTGTCCTCGCTTCGCTATGTGAACAGCGGCGCCGCGCCGCTGGCGGCAGAAACCCGCGAGCAGTGGGAGCGGCGAGTGCCCGGCAGCGAGATCCTCGAAGGCTACGGCTGCACCGAGTCCGGCGCAGTGATCTCGGTGAGCAAGGCAGGGGCAAGCAAGCCCGGATCGGTGGGACGGCCCATCCCCGGCTACGAGGTCGCCATACTCGACGATTCCGACGCCGCGCAGCCTGCCGGGACTGACGGCGAGATCTGCGTCCGCTCGGCCGGGGTGATGGCCGGCTACTGGAACTCACCGGAAGAGTCGGCGACCACGCTTCGAGGAGGCTGGCTGCACACCGGCGATATCGGGCATCTGGACGCCGACGGCTACCTATACGTAGTTGACCGGAAGAAAGACCTCATCATCAGGGGAGGGTTCAACGTATACCCGCGCGACGTCGAGGACGTCCTGCTTGAGCACCCGTCCGTGGCGATGGCTGGCGTGGTCGGCCGGCCGGACCAGCGGCTCGGCGAGGAGGTCGTCGCGTTCGTGTCGCTGCGGCCTGGCGGCCAGGCGACACCGCAGGAGGTGGTCGAGTTCGCCAAAGGCAGGCTCGCCGCGAACAAGTACCCGCGCGAGGTGACGATCCTGGACGCGATCCCGCTCACGAGCGTCGGCAAGCTGGACCGCAAGGCGCTGCGCACCCAGGTCACGGCAGGCTGACGGAGTCCCAGAACGCGCACTGGTGGCACGCGGCCAACGGTGCCGTCGGCTCGGGTTCGATGACATTGCGGGCCAGCCACTCGAAATAGGCAGCCGTGCCGTCTATAGTGCCCATCTCGGGCTAGAAAAAGGAACGCCCCGGCCAGCCCAATGGCCACCGGAGCGGTGATCGCGGTGGGAGCAGCAAGGCGTGACGAAATGCCCCGACAGTCCGTGCAGCATCGCTGCACTCGTGGGCAGGTCTTCCTGGTCGTATTCGCCGCAGCTGGACTGATCGCCCCCGCCAGGGGCTAGCTGGCCGGGCGCTGATCGACAGCATGCGGAGAGGGGCGGCGCGCGCTGGCGTCGTCCCTCTCCGTAGTGGGGTCTGAGCTGGCTTTAACGGAGCACGAGCACGCGCGCGTCCTCGGTCGGGGTCGGCTGCTGTGCTGCCCCGGTCGAGGGCGTCCTGGTCGGAGATGGAACGCGAGAGCGCTCCAGGAGCAGGCGAAGCTGGTCGCGCATGTATAGGGCGCCCGCGCCTTCGATGGTCAGTGTGAGTGCGATGGAGATGCTAACCAAGATGCCCAACGCCATGAGCGCGGCGTACAGGGTCTGGATGGTGTTCATCGGAGTGTTCCTTCCAGTGGCGAGTTCTCGCACGGCCCCGGATCTCACGATGACGGCCGACATCAAGCGCGTCAAGCCCGCCGTGAAGTTCCCCTGGGCCAGCTCCACCAGCTCTGAGGCGAAGTACGCCAGGGGGAACACCCGCTGGCTGCACGGTTACTGTCGGGCCGGGTCGCTGTCGTGGTGGCCATGGCTGCGCCGCGACCCGGCTGCCCGGCGTTGGCGCGCCGGTTACCTGGCGTACCAGCAGCACGGCGCCGACGTCCGCGGCAAGCTGCATCAAGTCGGCCGGGCTGGCCCATCCACTGGCACCCGCGCTGCTTTGCTTCCGCGCACACTCCACCCCCTCCGATCATCGACCACACTGCAGCCGACCCGCCAGCCCGAGCGCACGGCCGCGGCATCCGCGAGAACGGGCGGCGCGAGGCGCAACAGCTAAGACCCTGCGGTCCAGTTCCAAGCAGCGGGCCATAAGCCGCTGCACTCCGGCCTGGCGGTGCTCGATCCGGCACAGACGCGACCTTCATATCGCACGTATGCATTCTCGGGCCCTTCGCCGCCCGGCAGGTGACGTACGCCCCTGCCCCGTGCCCGGTCCCCAGGGCCACCCTGTTACGTGGACTGATGTGAGCCATAACAGGAACCCAATGGCTCCCCGGCGAAGGAAGGGGTCGAGATGTCGAACATCATCCATGACTCGGCCACAGACATCGGCTCGAATGCTGCCACCGGGACCGAGCAGATTGCCCGCCAGCAGGCGATCAAGCAGATCGAGCGCAGGCGGCATTTCCGGATCGCCCTGGTCACGTCGGGCATCGGCGTGATCATCCTGGTGGTCATCTGGGCCCTATCGGAATACCACAACGCGGGCGGCTGGCCGACCCACGGATTCAGCCAGAGTTCCGGAATCCACGACGTGTGGAACTACTGGATCGTCTACCCGCTGGGCGCGTGGGTGCTGATAATGGCTGCGCACGGCTGGTTCGTGTACGGGCACAAGCCGATCTCGGAGAGCGACATCAAGCGGGAGATGGAGCGCCAGGCCGGCTCGCCGCGCTGACTTCGGCAGACGGGTACCGCTGCGGCGCCACGCAAGCCCCACGGCCGTGTTGACAATGCCTCCCGGAATCGCGGCGGTCTGCGATCGCCGCGCAGCGCCGACCCCGGGATAAGCGCGGGTGACGGCCGGTCGCGCCGTGCCCACGCTCGCCCGGTACTACGGGCAAGGCCTGCGCGTCGACACCGATCCGGGCACCAGGTGGGCATACTCCAATCACGGCTTCGCAAAGCTAGGTCAGATCGTCGAGGACGTCACCGGACCCCGTTCGACCGCTATATCCGCGAGCATGTTTTCGGCCCGCTCGGCATGGACCACTTCGTCCTGGTCCGCTCCGAGCGGGTGCGGCCCCGGCTAGCCACCGGGTACCAACTGCGGTCGCGAGGGCTCGCAGCGGTCACCGACCGCGAGAACGTGCCAGCCGGCGCCGGCTCGGCCTACTCCACCACCAGCGACATGGCCCGGTACGCGGCGGCTCTGCTCGGCGGCGGCGCCAATGAGCACGGCCGGGTACTCCAACCCGAGCACTCACCAGCATGTTCGAGCCCCACGACCAGCCCGACCCCCGGATACCGGGCATGGGCCTGGGATTCTTCCGCAGCGAGGCCGGCAGCTACAAGACCGTAGGTCACGACGGGATCTGGCCCGGCTTCCACTCCGCCATGCTGCTCGTGCCCGGCCAGGGACTCGGTGTTCTCGCTTTCGCCAACACCGGGCCGTTCAGCCCCCTGGCGGTGACCGGGCCCGTTGCCAGCGGCCTCGACCGTCTTCCATGCCATCGAGGCGTACTCCAGCCAGAACCCGCGCCGCAGCAGGGAGGATCGACACCCTCCGCCGCGACGCAGCACGATGACCGCGTCGCCGACCGGGATCACCGTGGCAGCCAGCAGGAAGCCGGCCAGCACTCGCGGCTCCCGCCCGGCAATCAGCACGAACGTCATCAGGCCGCACGCCACGTCGCGGACGCCCTTCACTGACAGGTAAGGGTCCGCGCTGCTGACTTCCCGCCCGACGAAGATCCCGTACCCGGCTGCGGCCTTCGCCGGCGAGACCAGGAATCGCGTCCCTACCGCGGTGATTCCGAGGCCGATCAGGCCCGAGAGCGCGTAGCCGATGGCAGTGCGACGCATGTCCTCACTCATCCTTTCTCAGTGCGCTGCTGCGATCGGCGCGTTCCCTCAGCTGGAAGTCAGACAGGGTGTGCCGAGATGATCGCATTGTCCGGGTCATGGCTGGCCTTGATCTGCCGGAGGCGCAGGTAAGACTCGGGAGGCAGGAGCGCCTGGGCAGACGCCGGGGTGTCCGTGGTGTTGTAGTAGCCGTAGCTGGCGTGCCATGGGGCGAGCGCATCCTTGAGCGCCCGCGCCTGGCCGCCGACGGTGACGACCGCTTCCGGTGTGGCAGCAACGCCCGTTCCGGTCAGGGCGTAGCTGGCATCTATAGCAGGCAGGGCGCCGCCGTCGGCTTCAGGTCGGCGCAGGGCGCCATCTAGGTGGCGGATCTCGATGCTGATCAGAGTGGTGTCGGCGTCCGCTCCGGCCAACTCCACCAGGGCGTCGGCTGCGGCAGGCGGGAAATCAGTGAGCAGAGTGCCATCGCCCACGGCCGGCACTGGCTCAGTGGGGTCCATGTGCAGCTGGCCCAGGGCCGGAGCGGGAAGGGTCGCGAAGGTATCCATTTCCGGGCCAAGCTTTCGCAGCGGCGCGATCAGATCGGCACCAGTGCCCTCGTCACCAGCGTAGGCCGCCTCCACCATCGCGAAGGCCCGGCCTCGCAGCTGGTCGGGAACTGCGGGCAACGGCGGGATCCGCACGATATGGCCGATCGAGGTGACCTCGTCGGGCACCGACGTGGTCCATTCACGCCAGGAGTGCAGCACTTCCCCGGCGCGCTGGACCGGGAAGAACAGCGCCCCGGCGTATAGCTTGGGCACTGGGTACAGCAGCATCTCCAGCGCGGTCACGACACCGACGCTGCCACCTCTGCCGCGGATGGCCCACAACAGGTCTGGCTCATGCTCGGGGTCGGCGCGGACGAGCTGCCCGTCCGGCGTGACTATCTCGGCCGCAGTAACGCTGTTGGCGGCCAGCCCGTAGCGGCGCGCGAGCCAGCCAAGCCCGCCGCCCAGGGTGTATCCGGTCACCCCCACGTTGGGAGCGGTGCCAGCCAGAGCAGCGAGGCCGTACTCGCTAGCCGGAGCAACGACGTCCTGCCACAGCGCCCCAGCGTCGGCTCGCGCAGTTAGGGTGGCTGGGTCGATCCGCACGCCGCGCAGCCGCGACGTCCGCAGCAGCAAGGCGCCCTCAAGCGACTCGAGCGGCGCGGCGCCGTGGCCGGTACCTTGCGGGGCGATGCGCAGCCCGAGCGAGCGGGCGAATCGCACCGAGGCGGCCACATCAGCTGCCGAGGCCGCCTCCACCACCATTGCTGGCCGCTGGTCCACGGTCAGCGTCCAGGCCTGCCGTGCCTGGTCATAGCCCGCATCGCCGGGAACGAAGACATGTCCAGTGACGTCGGCCCGTAGTGCATCGGTTGCTTCACGGGGGACGCTATGCGCGCTGCTCATTGGGACCTCCCCATCGGTGGCTGTCTCCTTGCGGTAGCTGAGCGGGCTTAGCCGACATATCAATCGCGATCGGGCCATACAACGCCAAGCAGACGTCCCATAGGTCAAGCAGCGCGCAAACTCGCCCGCGATCGGTGCCAGACCAGCGCGGTAGCTAGCTGCCACGGCGGATGTCGGCGATGCTCCTGATCGCTCCGGACGGCTACTACCCCGACAGCCCACAAAAGAGCTCTGTCGTCGCTCGGTCCTACCCGTGCCTACCGAGCGCAACCAACTGCGCAGCTTGGGAGCGCACAACTCCCGCGGCCAATGGCATGGCCCGTGAGCCCGAGAATGCGCAGGCCACGGGCCGTCTCCGCAAGTGGTGGCAGGTGTTGTGTGGTGGCAGGTGTTGGGTTCGAACCAACGCAGGCTGAGCGGACGGTCTTCCAAGCCGCTCCTTCTGGCACCTCGAGTCAGAAGGGGATTTAACACGCTCGTCCGCCGTGACTAGCGTTGCCTAGCGGTCGATCCGCCCGTGAAGCGATCCACCCTAACGGTTATGGGTCAGCACCAACTCAGCACGCTATCGGGAACTGAAGGGAACCAACCAGGAATAACGGGCAAATGGCCGTTCCCCTAGAAACCGGAGTTCACGGGCCTTTTACGATCCGCGCCAGCGGCATGACCTGCGGTTATTACCCCACGTCAAGCCCACAGCTGCTCGCGCTGAGCGGCGGCGGCGATCTCCTCGAACCCGCCGCGGATGGTGGGCAGCCGCAGCACTAGCGCGGCGGAGTCGATTGCGGCGATCGCGGCTTGTTCAGTGACGCCACGGCGGGTGGTCATGAGCTGGTCTTTCCGAGCAGGTCGTCGTATTCGGCGACTGAGGGCAGCGGCCGGTCATCAGCGGGCAGCCCCGCGATGTGGCGTCCGGTGAGGCTGATGACCTGGCGGCCGTGCTGGGTGGCTGGCGCTGGATTAATGCCGTGCCGCTGGGCGGCTTTGCGGGCTTCTACCGCGACCCACGTCCGGGCTAGCCGACCCGACGGCCAGCGCGGCGCTGAGGCCGGCGACTATGTCGGCATGCGCCGTGATCACTGGGCGGAGGCGCTTGCTTCACAGCCGTGGCATCGCGGATGTCGGCTTCCGAGCCGACGTTTGAGCGGTACTGGCTGGAGCACTGAGACGGCTGGCTAACGCACGTCGCCCGCTGGTGCGTCAGCGCAGCGACTTGAACGCCGCTCGCATCTCGCCCGCAAAGAGTTCCGGTTGTTCCCAGGCGGCGAAGTGACCGCCCTTCTCGAGTTTGCTGAAGTACACGAGGTTGGGGTAGGCGCGCTCGGCCCAGCTGCGCGGTACCGGGATTATCTCTCCCGGGAACCTACTCACGGCCGCAGGGACCGAGACTTCGCCGGCCTTGGTTTTGTGGGCGCTGTTCTCCCAGTAAATGCGGGCCGAGGACGCCGCTGTGTCCGTGAGCCAGTAAAGCGTGATGTCGTCGAGCATCTCATCTTTGGTGAGGGCGCGCTCGGGTTCGCCATCCGTGTCGGTCCATGCCGCGAACTTCTCGTAAAACCAAGCGGCCAAGCCGGCCGGCGAGTCCGCGAGCGAGTAGCCGATCGTCTGCGGGCGCGTGCTATTCACCGCCCGAAAGCCCGAGCCGCTCGCGGCAAAGTCCTTAGCTCCTTCATAGGCGATCGTTTCCTCGGCCGAAAGGCCCGCCGGCACCGGCTCACCGTTCTTGAGCGCCTTCGCGACCTCGGGAGGCACGGTCGTTTGCATGTTCGGAGTTGGCGGCCGTTCGATCGCGCCCAGCAACGTTGTGACGTGGATACCCAAGAGACCGCCCGGCGCGTGGCGGCCCATCACGTCCGTGACGACAGCACCCCAGTCGCCACCCTGGGAGACGTAGCGCCCGTAGCCCACCCGCCTCATCAGCTCAACCCAAGCCCCGGCGATGCGCTCGGGATTCCAGCCTGTCGCCCGCGGCCTGGCTGAGAAGCCGAAACCGGGCATTGAGGGCACGACGAGATCGAACGCGTCCTCCGCCCGAGCTCCATGGGACTCGGGATCGCTGAGCGGCCCGATCACCTTCACGAACTCGAGGAACGAGCCCGGCCAGCCGTGGGTCATGATCAGCGGCAGCGCGTTCGCATGCGGCGAGCGGACGTGGATGAAATGGATATCGAGCCCGTCGATCTCCGTGATGAACTGGGGAAGCGCATTCAACTTGGCCTCGAGCTTGCGCCAGTCATAATCAGTGGCCCAGTAGTCGACCAGCTCCTGTACCTTTGCCAGCTGCACACCCTGCGACTGATCGTCGACCGGCTCCTTCTCGGGCCAGCGCGTGGCCGCGATGCGCCGCCGAAGATCGGCGAGCTTCTCTTCCGGAATGTCGACGCGGAAGGGACGGATCTGACCGTTAGCGGATACAGAACTCGTCAAGGCTTCTCCCCCGGTTTGCGCTGGAGTTGGAGTCCTCCTCGTTCATTCCCGGGAGCGTCGGCGCTTAGGCCCGATGACGTTGACAGAGCCTAAGTGAGCGGCCAACGGTCAGCTTCAAACCATCACCCCAACATCGGCTGGATGCCCTACGACTGCCCGAACGCCCAGGCCCGGAACAACGGCCACCACTGGGTCCGCTGCCAGGCCGAAGGCTGCCCGCAGATTCTGGTACGACCCGCCGCACCAGCCAGACGGCGACGCTCCTGCCTAGCTTCCTCGGGCAGGAGCGGCACCGGGCTGTGGCTTCGCGGGTGGGGCGTGGGTGGGACAAAGCCACCCAGACCCGGAAGCTGCCAAACGTTGGACGGCATGTCGTTCAGCGCGCGAGCCGTGTTCCCATCGAGGTCAGTCCATTTGACTTTGCAGCCCTTCGCCTGACAGCGGTATGTGACGGTGACCATGAAACGCACGCTACTCCGGAGCGGCTGTCCGCCAGTGTGGTGGAGGGGGTGGGGCTGCCTAGCCGGCTATAGATGCGGCAGGTTGTGGATGGCCGCGCCGAGCTCGGTCGCGGCCTGGTTGCCAAGGTTGATCGCGGCGGTCGTGACCGCCGTGTTGGTGCCGACCTTGACGATGCCCATCACTGCGTCCCAGGCCCGGCGAATGCGCCCCTTGTCTGCCTCGGGGGCTTCGATCGCCTCGTGCAGCTCGGCGTTCGCCGTGGAAAGCTCGGTTTGCTGGCCAGCGTCAAGGCCGAGCAGGCCGCCAATCTCGGTGACCAGATCAGCGAACTCGCGCACCTTGGTGACGTCGAACCCCCGCTGTAGTTCTGCGTGAAGTCGGAGCTGCCGTTGGCGGCCTGGAGCTGGTCGTCGCCGAGGTACTACTCGGTCGCCCACGCGAGCTGCCGGTAACTCAGCTAGCAGCTCTCGGCCATCCGGGTCGGCCCGATGTTCAGGCCCCAGGCGAGCAGCGCGGCGTGCAGATGTTGCTGCAGATCAACCATCCTGGGGTCCGCGCCGGCAGCGTGCGTCAAGTGGCTGGTGAACCCCGTCCAGTTCTGCACCTCGGCGAGCAGGTCGGGGATGTCGATCCGCGGTGTGAGCCGATCGAGCTCCGCGGGGAGACGCACGGCCGTGGGGTTCTCGTCGAGCGCGTCCGGACGTGAGCTCAAGACGACCGTCTACCAGGCGCACGCCGTCGCCCGCATCACCTTCACCAGCTGGCGGGCGTGATGAGTTCGGTGCGGTGGGCCTGGGCCCAGTCGGTGAAGCTGCGTGCCGGGCGGCTCGTGACTGCGGTGATGTCGCCTGTCGGCTCGGAGCTGTACGGTTCCAGGGTGGAGCGGAATTGCTCGATGACGGCGTGCGCCAGCTCCTCGGGCATGCCGTAGGACACCATCTGCGCGACAATGTCGGCCGGATCGGCTTCGGCGTAGCGCAGGTCGCGGCCCAGCACCTGGCTGAGGATGGCGACCTGGTCAGCGGGGCTGAGCGGTTCGGGGCCGGTGAGCTCGTAAACCCGGTGGTTGTGGCCGTCCTGGGTGAGGCAGGCCGCGGCGACCGCGGCGATGTCCGCCGGGTCGACGACAGCGGCCCGGCCAGCGGCGAACGGCGCGTGCACGACCTGATCCGCCGCGATCATCGGCGCCCAGTTGAGCGCGTTGGACATGAACCCGGTAGGCCGCAGGAACGTCCACCCGATGCCGCTGTCGCGGATCGCCTCCTCGCCGGCCCGGTGCCAGGTGGCGATCGGGTCGGTGCTGCCGTGTCCGACGCCGCGCGCGGACAGCTTGACGATCCGCTCCACGCCCGCTCGCCGCGCCGCGGCTACGAGCCGGCGATCGTGTGCGTCGCTGCGGAGCCCGTCGGTCAGCAAGAACACCGCGTGCACACCGTCCAGCACGGGTGCCAGGTCGCTGTCACCGAGATCGGCCACGACCTTCTGGGTGCCGTCGGGGAAAACCGCGCCAGGATTGCGGGTGAGGACCCGGATGTGGCCTGCCTGGGCGGGGAGGAGCGCTGCGATGACTTCCGACCCGACAGTGCCGGTGGCTCCGGTGATCAAGATCATGAGTTCTGGTCCTTGCTTGAGTTTGGTTTTCGGTGTGAGTTTGGAGTGGGCGCAGCTCCCGCTGGCCGGAGCTCCGCCCCGCGACCACACGGTGGGCCAGCTGACCTCGGTTATCCACCGCGACTGCGGCGTGCTGCCGATGCGCTGACCATCTGCCAGTGGCCGTTCTGGCTGAGCACGAGCGCGACGACTCGGCCGACGCGCGCGGGCGTGACGGAGTGCTCCGGCCCGGTGGTCGCCTCGGTCTTCGCTTTTGGCTAACCGGATCGCCCGGCGGCGGACGGCCTAGAACTGCGTATGGATGGGAGTGCTCGACGAGGCGCTCATGTGCTGGCTCCTTGGCGTATCTGCCGGAAGCCGTCCCCAGGCGCCTTTGAGTTGCGCCTGGGGCGACTCCCGGCGGGAGAGAGTACCCAGGTATAGCGCCGCCAAAGCATAATTGGGGTATGCAGCCGCACCGATCCTCGAGTGCCAGCCCGCGATCATCGTCGCGGGTTTCTGGCATGTCTTGGAGGATTCGCTCAGCGGCTAGAGCAGCTGGTTGCTAACCAGTACGTCGTTCACCGGGCGCGTGGGTTAGAGTCCCGCATCCTCCACCGCATCCTCCGCCGCCCAGGCAGGCACCTGGCTCACCACGGCGGCTCAGCGGTTCGCCGCAGGGAACACGCCGGGCAACCTCGACGGGCTGTTCGCTTACCACGTCCTGACAGGCAGGCAGTGGCTGGACTTGACTAGAACGTCAGCCCGCTCTAGCCGAAGTGGCTCGCCGAGAACCGTGACCGGCTCAGCCAGGCGCCCGCGCTGGCCGACCTCGGCTACAGGCTGACATCGCCGGCGCTTGTCAGACGGACGCGCGGACCGCGCTCGCCGACGGCCTGCCCGCGCTCATGGTCCGCGACGTGTTCACCGACCGTCTGACCTTTATTCACAACAGTCTCCAGGTCACCGGCATCGTCCTGGCCGCCCAGGCCATGGCCACGGACCTTCCTGTATTCGGTGACTGGCTACTCGGGGTCCTCCGCGACACGCGGCTGCGGCCTGCCGATCGCTTCCAGGAACTCATCTACCAGCACCTGGGCGCCATCCTGAGCGGCCAGCCGGCAGCCGCAGGCTGGCGGCCGCAGGCTGGCGGCCGGACGACAGCCCGGCCGTCCTGGCCCTGATCCACTAGATGATCACGGCGGGAACGGCGCCCCCGCCAGGGCCGGCGGGCGAGCTCGCCACGCTGCAGAATCACGTCTTCCTCAGCGCACTGCGCACCGACCCAGCCAAGCTGACGATCCCGCAGGCCGCGGTCATCTACCGAGCCGTCACCGACATCCTCGACGCGAGCATCAGCCAGATGATTCTCAGCCGGTCCCACCTCGGGGCCGTGCTGCGGCGGTTCGAGGCGGCCATGCGCCGGTGGCGCTGGGACGGCGAGAGCCTCGCGAACCCGATCCACTGGCCCATCACGTCCGAGCGCGAAGTCCAGGACATCCTCTGGCTGATCCTCCGCTCCGTCTTCGACGACGTGGTCGATAGGAGACCCTGCCCAAGCTCGGCAACAGCACCTACCGGGCCGACTTCGGCCTGCCGCGCCTCGGCGCACTCATCGAGGTCAAGTACGCGCGCAGTCACGCCGACTTCAAGAAGATCGAGAAGGAGGTGATGGAGGACTCGGCAGCTTATCTCCGCGGCACCAGCCGGTACAAGGAGATCGTCGTCTTCATCTACGACGAATCCGCCTCCGTCCAGGAACACCACATCACCGCGGCCGCTCTGAGGGAACTCGACGGCGTCACCGATGTCGTGATCGTCTCGCGACCTAGCCACCTGCCTGGCCAAAGCCGGCACTGACGGCCCACTCCTAAGAGGTTTGGCGGTCACAGCAGATCGTCAGTGGCCGGCACTACCGTTGCCGTCGTTGACCGAATGCAGAAAGAAAGCGCCTCGAGTACCTGCTCGGTGCCACCGACTCGCTCAGAACGCACTTACCTCTGCCGTTGCCGTCATCGGAGCCAGTACTACAGGCCGTGGATCCCCCGCCCCTCCTGGGCCTCTCGGCCGATCGGAGAGGCCACCCTAACGGTTAGGGGGTCAGCACCAACTCAGCACGCTATCGGGAACTGACGGGAACCAACCAGGAATAACGGGCAAACGGCCGACCGTCAGAAACCGGAGTTCACGGGCCTTTTAAGATCCGCACCAGCGCCATGACCTGCGGTTATTAGCGCACGTCAAGCCCGGTGACGGCCCTACCGATGATCATGCGCTGAATCTCCGACGTGCCCTCGAAAATCGTGAAGCTCGTGGAGGTGCAAGCAGTTTCCGCAGGTAGATGCGCTGTCGGTGGTTCGCTTGTCAGCACGAACTCAGCACGCATTGCGAGTTAGCTGGAACGCTCGCTGCGAACGCATCGCAAGCAGACTGGCTGTCCCAGGTCTGGAAGACGGCTCCTGGCCGCCGGCTACCGCGGCGAGCTGATTTCTACTTGATGCCCCGCACGAGATACGGCGCCGAGCCAGCGGCCTCGTCAGCCAGATCGGGGAGCAATCGCCAAGAGACCTCCTTGAAGCCGGCGGCCGCGAAGGCGCGGACGATGGGCTCTGGGCTGACGAGGTGCATGAAAGGCAGCGATCGACGGGTGGAAGGCGTGTAGAAGCGCTTGAATGCCTCGGGCTCATCCTCGCTGGGCTGAGAACCCATCCAGAACCCGTCGATGGCCAGGACTACGCCGCCGGCGCGGAGCAGCTCGTGCCAGTTGGCTAGGGCGCGGTCTGGTTCGCGCAAGGTCCACAGAACGTGCCGGCAGGTGACCACGTCGAAGGACCCGGACCCGAAACTCGGCTCCACGGCATCGCCCAACTGGAAGCGGCTGTACAGGTTCCGCTCATCCGCCGTCTGACGAGCCTCCGCCAGCATCTCGACCGACAGGTCGGTCGCGGTCACTCGGTGGCCCAGGCGTGCCAGGATCAGGGCCACGAACCCGGTTCCCGTCGCCAGATCGAGAACGTCGGACGGCTCCTGAGACACTTCCGTGTCGAGCATCTCGACCCAGCGCCCGTAGGCATCAGTTCCGATCGCCGGCACATTCCCGGGGTGAGCTTCATAGCCGGCGGCCACCATGCTCCAGAAGCCAGTGACCTGATCTTGGGGATTGGCCGCTTCCTCCATCACGAGTCCCCGCCCAGATGTCCTCCCAGTGCGCGGATTTCACCGAGCGACTCATGGACGTGCCAGCGGTTCCCCTCGGGGTCATTGGCTTCGAAACGTCCGAACCCGCAGAAGCCGTCCGCTGGTGGCATCGTCAGGAGGGCGCCGGCCCCAGCGGTCCGCCCGTGGCGGGAGGCGCTGTCGTGGACCCGTACGTTGATCATGGCCGTCGGCCGGCCAGCCTCAGCTGGACTGTAGATCTGGCGTACCTCAAGGCAGGCATCGAAGGCGCGGCCGACCATCACGACACCATAACCGAAGTCCAGCCACGCCAACATAGCGTCCTCGGGAGCGCCGGCGGCCACGTGCTCCCTGCGCCGCCCGGCAAAGCCAAATACTCCGGTCAGGTAGTCGAGGGCGGCGACTCCGTCCACTGACGCCAGCCTGCGATACAACGCCGGATCGCGGGCGGTAGCTCCGGACTGCTCGGTTTGCGCAATGACCGTCATGAAAGCCTCTTCTGTCGGACAGCGTGTTCGTCGCTGCCCCTTGTGGGCAGGGCTAGGTGTCTGGCCCAGTCGGGCTGGGAGTGATGGCCATCGACGACGTGACCGACGGGATGTGGTCGTTCGCCGCCGGGCCCGGGGCGAAGTGCGGGATTGTGCCGGATCGGACTCCTCGGCCTCGACGCGGCGGGAACTCGTGCCCGTCAGCGACTGTGAACACTAGTTCGCTCGTCAGTTTCTGGTAGGGCCCGCACTGCGGCCGGCGAGGGAAGCCAGCAGGTCGCGCCACCACTCGGCGAGGCGCTGCTGGAACGCGAATAGCGGGAAGCCATGGCGGGCGGCGTGCTCGGGCGGTATTGCGTCCCAGCCGAGGTGCTCGACCACGACCCGGCAGCCATCGGCGACCGGTTCGAAGCCGACGCGGACCTCGGTCTCCTGGTCGGGCCCGAACGAGGTCGGCCGCCACCTGAACACGAGCCGGCCCGGCGGCTGCCACACCCGGATCCGCCCGATCTCGACGACCTCGCCGTCGTCGTGGGTCTCGGTGACGCGCCCGCCGACGCCGGGCTCTATGGCCAGGCGCCCGGCGGGGGAGCGGCTCGATGGGAACAGGCCGTTGGGCCGCCACCACTGGCCTATCTCCGCGGTGAAGGCCTCGAAGACCCGGA
Organism: uncultured Actinomycetota bacterium; assembly: GCA_963711055.1. Classification (GTDB taxonomy): domain Bacteria; phylum Actinomycetota; class Actinomycetes; order Streptosporangiales; family Streptosporangiaceae; genus JAJYUU01. Next base: position 81,734 of record CAVQCR010000014.1, read on the forward strand.
TCGGCGGCGCGGCGATGCGCAGAGCGACCAGGACCCGCGAGGTCATGCGCCCCGCTCCACGTGAGCCTTAAGGGCGGTCAGCTGCTCGGCCCAGCCCCGCTCGACAGCCTCTAGCCATGACCGCAGCTCGGCGGTAGCCCCCGAGCGCAGCGAGTAGATGCGCACCCGGGTGTCGAACACCGGGCTCGACTCCTCGACCAGGTCGCTGTCGCGCAGAACCTTGAGGTGCCGGCTCATGACCGACGGGCTGACCGAGAGCGCGGCGGCCAGTTCCCCGGCTCGGATTGGCCGCTCGCGTAGTAGCTCCACGACGTGGCGGCGGGCCGGGTCGGCCAGTGCCGCTAGCGTGCGGTCAACCGGGCCGGGACCGGACGCTGCCGCGGCCGCGCCGGTCACGCCCAGTTCGCTGCGTCGATCGTCACGCCGAGGGTTTCCTCGGCCTCGACCCGGGTGACATCGCGGACGTGCTGGGAGAAGGTCCACACGTGGCCTTCGGGGTCGACGGCCCGGTAGGTGCGGTCGCCGTAGAACTGGTCCTCGGGCTCGGCGACGATAGTGGCGCCGGACGCCCGTGCCCGCTCGCAGTGGGCGTCGAGGTCGCTCGCCAGGGCAACATGCGTGCTCTGGGTGTTGACCCCGCCGATCGATGCCGGGCTGCGCGTCCAGTCGGCCCACTCGCCGCCGATCATGATCCGGCCCCGGCCTTCTATGGCCATCTCGTAATGGGAGTTGCGCGGGTCGTCCTCGGCGTCCTCGATGGCCATCGTGACCTCGAAGCCGAAGGCGCGGGCGAGCCACTCCAGCGCCGTCTTGGGGCTGCGGTAGAACACGGCGACCGTGAACGTGGGCATCTCCATGAGCCGATTCCCTTCTCGGTACAGTAAACAGTTTCCTAGTTCGAGAAGGATATGTCAATGCCGCCTAAGGGCGTCAGGCAGTGCCGCTCCGGCGCGCCGGCTGGCCGACGACCGGGTCAGCCTGCGGCTGCCAGCCGCCAGATATCTGAGTCAGGGCCACGTTCAGGCCACGTTTCAGCGCCATGCCTGCGGCTATTAGCGCACGTCAAGCCCTGTAAAAGGCCCTGTCGATGATCACTTGCTAGATCGCCGACGTGCCCGGATATCGCGAAGCTCGTGGACGTGCGGGCGGTTTCCGCAGGTAGACGGCCTGCTGTACGAGCGCTTGTCAGCACCAACTCAGCACGCTATTAGGTCATAGCCGACTGGTTCCGGTGTGCGTCATCAAGGAACCGAGGTGCCGCTGGAGGAACGCGGGTTCCGTCAGGTACGTGGCCGAGGCGGATCAGCGGGTCAGCATCGCCGGGCTGACCGGTCAGGTCGACGTCACCGCGTTCCGCGGGAACGGGCAGTGGACCGGGTACGACATGATCAGCGGACACTGGTACACCGGGCCCGGCCAGGCCGTCGTTGCGACCAATTTCCTGACCGTCACGGGCACGGCTGTCGGTGACACCGTCACCGTGGAGTTTGCCGGCCACCAGAGCCCGGTGCGTATCACCGGCGAGGTCTTCGATCAGGACAACCGCGGCCTCGCCATGCTGACGGACTTCCAGACGCTGGCAGCGGCTGATCCGGCCCTTACGCCTCCGACGTACGACGTGGGGGTCCGGCCGGGGAATGACGCCGAGGCAGACCATCGTCATGGTCATCTGCTGGGTCGCCGGGACCGGGCTCGCTGCCGGGCTTGTCGCCGTGCCGGCCGGGATGGCCGTGCACCGGTACGTGCTCCCGGTGATGGCGCACGCCGCGGCCACCAACATCCCGGCCAGCTACATCTCCGTCTACACCGGTCCCGAACTCGCGCTGCTCGCCCTCGCGGGCCTCGTGATCGCCGTGGCCGGGGCGCTGCTGCCCGCGCTGGGCAGCCCGGGCCCGCTGCGGCCACGGCGCTGCGCGCCGAGTGATGCGCACGCCATGGCGGCCAGCGGTGGGACAAAGCCAGCGTCGCCAAATCTGATGACCGCCTACGTGGTCCTGCAGGATCATCCCCTGTCTGCAGGGGGGTCGCGTCCGGATATCACGGTCGAGCCGTCGGATGCAGCCGCCTACCCGTCGCAGGCTCGCGACGGCGACACGATAGTGGCCATCGCCGCCGAGGAGGCGATGGCCGAGCGCCATGCGCTGGAGGCGCTGCTGCCGCCGTCGACCGACAACACCGCCGGGCTACTCGCGCGGTGCAACGCCGGCAGCCAGGACGCGTTCACGGCGAAGATGCACCCCACCGCCAGCGGCCTGGGCAGGACCGGACCGCGCCCTCCCCCTGACGGGCAGTCAGGTTCGCGTCATGAGTCCGAAGGCCGCCTCAAAGGCCACCCCGAGCGCCATGACCGGAAGGCCCCGCCCGCGCACAGCTAGCCCGGCCGACCAAGCCCGGGCGCATCGCGAGCCCTGCTGTCCAGCGCGGGTACGCGGCCGCCCTCTCGTCGGAGAACGGCCGCCCGCAGTGCCCGCGCACCAGAAACGCCCCGAACGGCAACTGATCGTTTCACGACAACTCACGAGACTGGAGCCAGCAATGACACGCGAGCCAACTTCAGCAAGGGGCGCCGCTTCTCTGCGCCTATGACGGCCGAGCAACGGTCCGCCTTCGAACGCGACGGCTACCTGATCATCCGGGGCGAGCTCTGCACCGACGAGGTCGCCGCCGTCCGCGACGCGATCGACCGCACGTACGCCGCCATGGCCAGGGCGGGCTCACTAGGCCCGGACGGGTCGATGCACCTGCTGAGCGCTGTCGCGAACTGCCCAGAAGTCGCCGGCCTGATCGATCACCCGGCCACATTCGGTTACGTCTGGTCGACTCTCGGCTGGAACATTCACGTTTACCACTCTCACCTTGACGTCCATCCGCCCGTCCGGGTAGCCGTGCCGCTCCGGTTTGAGTGGCACCAGGACGGCGGCAGGCAGAACCGCGAGATCGAGACGACCCCGCGACCGCGCCTGTCAGTGAAGCTCGCGTACTGGCCTACACCTGCCGATGTCCGCATCCACTGACGCTCAGAGAGGAGACTTGCCATGTTCGCATTCGCATCGCTCAACTTCAGGTTCTCGAGAATGCTCGCAGGGTTGCTGCTGGCGGGGTTGCTGCTGGTAGCGGCGGTCGCGACCTGGTTCATCGCGAGCGGGCCCGCTCCGCGGGCGACGGGCCCGGCTCCTCCGACGCGTGCGGGCGCCGTCTCATTGCAGACACCGCCTCTAACCGGTCGGTTTCCCGTCGGCACGATGTCGCTCCGCCTCACCGATCGCTCGCGGCGGGACCCGTCGTCGCCGTCGGGCGTGCGAGAGCTGATGGTTCAGTTTTGGTACCCGACTCAGTCGACTCGGGGTCACGCGGTTGCTCCGTACATGCCCGCGCAAGTCGCACAGCTGGTCGAGCGCTACTACCGGATCCCGGACCATCTGGTCGAGCGGTTGCGGACCCGCGCGTACACCGACGCTCCGATCACCCAGGGGCGTCGGCCAGCGCACATGGCCTCCGCCGCGTCAGCACATGGGCCATACCGGGCCAGCCGGAGCCGGGCCTCCCGCGAGCTCAGGCCTGCTCGCTGGTCCGCAGGGTCCCGGAGCCGCCGGCTCGGCGGCTCGAGCAGCTCAAGATCATCGGCCCAGCCGGAACGCCGGCATCCGGGTGCATCCGCCGCAAGCCACCCGCTGCGCGGACGCGGATTGCCATCGCCCTATGAGACGACCTGCACGGGATTGCGGGACCGCTGGGCCCGGCGGAGGAGCTGTGGGGTAGAACGCTGCAGTGATACCACGGCTGGCGATGCTGCGCGGTTACCAGGCATCGTGGCTGCGCGGCGACATTCTGGCTGGCCTAACGGTGGCGGCTTATCTGGTCCCGCAGGTCATGGCCTACGCCACGGTCGCCGGCCTGCACCCTGTCGCCGGCCTGTGGGCGGCGCTGCCAGCCCTGGTTATCTACGCGCTGCTTGGCTCGTCCCCGTCGTTGTCGATGGGCCCGGAGGCCACCACGGCCCTGATGACCGCCATCGCCATCGGACCACTCGCGGCCGGTAATCCCGCCAGGTACGCCGAGCTCGCGGCAACGCTTGCGCTGCTGGTCGGGGCGATGGGCGTGGCGGCCTGGGTACTGCGCCTGGGCTTCATCGCGGACCTGCTGTCCCGGCCGGTACTGATCGGCTATATGGCCGGCGTGGCCTTCATCATGATCGCCGGTCAGCTCGGCCGGGTCACCGGAGTGCCCGTCACCGGCGAGGAATTCATCGGCCAGCTTCGCTCCTTCGCCTCCCACATCGGCATGGCGCAGCCTGCGATCCTCGCCGTCGCGGCCGCGGTCCTGGCGTTCCTGGCGCTGCTGCGATGGCGGCGGCCGGGCATTCCCGGCCCGCTGCTGGCAGTTCTGCTGGCCACCGCGGCCGTCGCCGTCTTCGGCCTGGCCCGCCACGGCGTCACGGTCGTCGGCCCGATCCCGGCCGGCCTGCCGTCACCGCGGCTTCCCGCCCTGCACCCGGCGACCCTGCAACGGCTCCTGCTGCCAGCGTTCACGGTACTGATCGTCGGGTTCAGCGACGACGTGCTCACCGGGCGTGCGTTCGCCCGCCGCGGCGAGACAATCATCGCAAACCGCGAACTGCTGGCACTGGGCGTTGCCAACGCCGGCGCGGGGCTGGTCCGCGGTTTCCCCGTCAGCAGCAGCGCAACGCGGACTGCGATCGCCACGACCAGCGGCAGCCGCAGCCAGGTCTACTCGCTGGTGACCACGGTCGCCGTCATCGCGGTGCTGCTCGTCGCCCGGCCGGTCCTGGCTCGCTTCCCGACCGCTGCTCTCGGCGCCATCGTCATCTACGCCGCGGCGCGGCTCATCGACGTCGAAGCGTTCCGTCGGCTGCTGCGGTTCCGGCGAGCCGAGCTCGGAATCTCGCTCGCAGCGTGCGTCGGCGTGCTGGCCTTCAACATCCTCTACGGTGTGCTGGTCGCCATCGGGCTCTCGGTGGCCGACCTGCTCGTGCGCGTCGCCCGCCCGCACGACGCCATCCAGGGCCTGGTGCCGGGCCTGGCCGGCATGCACGACGTCGACGACTACCCGGAAGCAAAGACCGTTCCCGGTCTTGTGGTCTACCGTTACGACGCGCCGCTGTGCTTCGCCAACGCCGAGGACTTCCGCCGCCGCGCCCTGGCCGCAGCCGACCAGCAGCCCGAACCACTGCGCTGGTTCGTGCTCAACGTCGAAGCCAATGTCGAGGTCGACTTCACCGCCCTGGAGGCGATGGACGCCATCCGCCAGGAGGTCACCAAGCGGGACGCGGTGTTCGCCCTGGCGCGAGTCAAGCAGGACCTGCTGGCCAGGCTTCAGGCCTTCGGCCTAGTCGGCAAGATCGGCGCAGAACGGCTGTACCCGACCCTGCCCACAGCCGTCGACGCCTACCGGCAGTGGGCACGTGATCACCCGAGTGGATCAAGCTCGTGATTTCCCGGTGAATGAGCCAGCATGGCGGCCGGGACGCCACCCGGCAGCGCTGGCGGGACAACATCGAGCAGCCGAGCACCGCCGCCCGCGGCGACCTCGTCACCAACTCAGAGATCGGCCGGGCGGGGCAGTTCGCGGCTGTTCCTGGCCTGCCGCACACTCTTCGACCCACGGATCCGAGCTTTCTCAGGCTCAGATCGTTCTGCTTGCCTGCTGCCGCCAACGTCAGCCACCCCCGTCCAGCGCCGGAGCAGAAGTTCCTGGCCGCCCTTCGCCGCCGACTCACAGCGGCTCACGGCGGTAACAGCACTTAGGTCCTCTGGCAGGCTCCGGCCAACGATGCTGGTGTGGGTGCGAGGGTGCCCAGATGGGGTCGGGGCATCCGGCCAGGTGGGTAAACCCGGTCCGCGTTCACCGGGTGCGCGGGCCGGGTTATCTCTGCCCGCATCCTCTGCCTGGCCAGGGTGTACCTGAGGGCATTTCCCCGGACATCCCGGCACCTGGCGCGAGGCAGCAAAGACCTGCGAGGCGATTTCCCTTCGCCGGCATTGTCCGGATCAGGTGCTGAGGGTCGCTATCCGGTCGTAGCCTTCCGCCTCTCAGCCTTCCCGCCGGCCTGGTTGCCGGGTCAGACCCCGGTCAAGTCCCGCACGGTCCGGCTCCCACGCGCGTCGCTGACGGCCCAGACGGAAATACCGCGGCTGAAGGCGTTGTAGCTGGTGTGCCCGCAGCAGCAGTCGGTGTGCTGCCCGGTGATCACCACCGGTCGACGTGGTGCACGCTGCAGGTCGCATCGAAGTCAGTCTGCGTGAACGCCGAGTAATAACGCCTTCGGGACGATCACGTCGCCCGGCTGCGGTGCCAGCTCATCGATCATCTCCGCGCCCGGGCTGCCGGCCACAGCGTGGTCACCGAACACGGCAAGCTCGAAATCTCCCGGCCGATGGGCGTCATTGCCGTAGATGACTAGCCAGTCCCCCCGCCTCCGCGCGGCGCCCAGCAGACTGCCAATGGATCGGTGATCCGAGCGGCAGCGGGATTGGCCAGCTTGCCGCTGGTGAAGTCGGTGAGCATGTCCAGCACGAGCAGCGCAGTAACCATCGAAAGCACCTTCCCCATAAGCGCAGTTAGCTGGCAGAGTGTCCCGTCAGGAACTTGATGGCGCTGGCCATTGTGGCGAGCTCGGGATAGTCGTCCTCGTCGATGCGTTCGCCGGTGCGCTCGCTCAGGATCTCGACGAAGCGGAGGAAGTCGAGCGAGTCGAGTTCCAGGGTGTCGCGCAGGTCGGCGTCCGCGGGCAGCGCGTCGATGTCGGCGCCTGGCGTTACCTGCCCGAGCGCTTCGGTGATGGCAGTTTCTGCCTGGTCTGGTGTCATAGTTCCTCCGGCCGCTGAAGCAGATCCGATAGGACAGTGAGATACCGGGCGCCGGTGTACCCGTCGGTGGCACGGTGATCGGCGGCGACCGTCGTCACTACTGCCGGCCGGGCGCCGACGAGGCCGCCGACGGCAACCGGTCGCTCGATGATCCGGCCGAATCCGACGAGCGCGACCTGCGGCGGGTAGATGACTCCGAAGACCGACTCGACGCCCTGATCGCCGAGGTTGGTGACGGTGATCGTGCCGTCTGTCAGCTCGGAGCCGCGCAGCCGTCCGCTGCGTGCCCGTATGACGAGGTCGCGCATCCTGGCCATCAGTTCGGCCAGCTCGAGGTCGGCGGCGTCGTGGATGGCCGGGGTGAGTAGGCCACCGCCGCGCAGCGAGATCGCGACGCCCAGGTGGACGGCTTCGGACGGCCGGAACGCGTCGTCGACCCAGTAGCCGTTGAGCTGCGGCATCTGCCGGGCTGCGAGCGCGGCGGCCTTGAGCAGGAGCGCGGCCGGTACCAGCCGCTGGCTGACGTCCAGTTCGCGGTTGCGGTCGTGCAGCCAGCTCATGGCCCGGGTCATGTCGGCCGTATTGCTCACATAGTAGTGTGGTATCTCCCGTTTGGACCTGGCCATCAGCCGGGCAATCGCCTGCCGCATGGACTGGGTCCGGTCAGCGGCTGACCGGGCGGCCGGGGCGGCGGCAGCGGCGGCCGTTGCGGGCTTGCCAGCGGCCTGGGCGATGCGAATGTCGGCTTCGCGGATCGCGCCCTCAGGTCCGGTCCCTGTCACCCCGGCCAGGTCGACGCCGAGGTCTGTGGCCAGCCGGCGGGCCAGCGGCGTCACCCGCGGGCGTCCGGCCCGAGGTCCGGGCTTCTTGCGGGCACGGGGCGGCTTCGGGGCCGCGGCCGTCGGCGGCGCGGCTGCCGGGTGCAGCTCGGACGCAGCGTGTTCCACGTCCGCGCGCGTGATCGCGCCAGCCTGGCCAGTGCCGTGCACGGTGGCCAGGCTGATCCCAAGCTCGTGGGCGCGGTGGCGGATCACCGGGGACACAGGGTGCGGTGCGGGCACAGGTGCTGGCTGCTCGGCTTTGGCGGGTGCTCGGGGCTTGCGTGCCTTTCTGGCGGCAGCGGCAGGCTCAGCCCGTTCCCCTCCTGGTTCGGCAATGACAGCGAGAACGGTGCCGACGGGTACGGTCTCGCCGACGGCGACCACGAGCTTGTCGATTGTGCCAGCGGAGAACGACTCGACCTCGATGGCCGACTTCTCGGTGTCGATGACCGCGATGACGTCGCCCTTGCGAACCTCATCGCCAGGCTTGACCAGCCACTCCAGGACGGTGCCCTCGTCCATGTCCGCGCCGAGTACCGGCATCCGGAACTCGGCCATCTCAGCCCACCGCCAGCCGCGCAGCTGCGGTGATGGCCTCGGGTTGCGGGAGCGCCGCCTGCTCCAGGTGCCGCGGATAGGGCATGGGCACCTCGGCCCCGCAAACCCGCTCGACCGGAGCGTCCAGGTCCCAGAACGCCTGCTCCATGATTCGAGCGCTGACCTCGGCTGCGAGGCTGCCGGTGCGCCAGCCCTCGTCCACGATGACGGCACGATGTGTCTTCGCCACAGAGTCGGTGATGGTCTTGTCATCCAGCGGCCGCAGCGACCGCAGGTCGATGACCTCGGCGTCGATGCCATCCTTCGCTAGCGCGTCGGCGGCCCTGACGGTTGTGGCGAGGGTGCCGCCGTAGGTGATGAGACTGACGTCGGTGCCCGCCCGGCGCACAGCTGCTGACCTGATGTCCACGGCTCCCGCGTCTGCGGGCAGCGTCCCCTGCATGTTGTAGAGCGAACCGTGCTCGAAGATCAGCACCGGGTCGGGGTCCTGCAGCGCTGTCCACAGCATGCCGCGGGCGTCGGCCAGGGTGGCGGGCGCGAGCACCCTGATGCCGGGGATGTGGGTGTACCAGCCCTCCAGGCTGTGGGAATGCTGGGCGGCGACCTGGCGGCCGGCTCCGGTGGTCATCCGGATGACGAGCGGCACGTTGCACTGGCCGCCGGACATGTGCAGCAGGGTGGCCGCGTTGTTCATGATCTGGTCGAGCGCCAGCAGGCTGAAGTTGACGGTCATGATTTCGACGATGGGCCGCATCCCGGCCATCGCGGCGCCGATGCCGGCGCCGACGAAACCTGACTCTGACAGCGGGGTGTCCCTGATCCGCTCGGGTCCGAACTCTTCCAGCAGGCCGAGGCTGACCGCGAAGCAGCCGCCGTAGCGCCCGACGTCCTCGCCCATGAGGAACACCCGGTCGTCGCGCTGCATGGCTTCGCGGATCGCCGCGCGCATGGCCTCGCGGTAGGTCGTCTTCACCATCTCGGCGCTGGTCATGATGACTCCGGGCTGTACACGAACTTGGTGAGGTCCTCGACCGGCTCGGCCGGGGCCGCGCGCGCAGCGGCGATGGCCTCGTCGATCTCGCCTGTCAGCTCCTCGCGTATGGCCTGGAAGTCTGCGTCGGTCAGCTCGCCGCTGTCACGCATCCTGGCGGCCAGCTGGTCGATCGGGTCGCGTTTCTTCCACTCCTCGACCTCGGCCTTGTCCCGGTAGAGGTCCGGGTCGTACATCGAGTGCGCCCGGAACCGGTAGGTCCGAAGCTCGAGGAAATGCGGTCCGCCGCCCTCCCGGATGGCCTCGACCGCGCTGCGCGCGGCGTGCGCGACGGCGAGCACGTCCATCCCGTCGACCGGCCAGGCCGGCATACCATAGCTGCCTGCCCGCATCGCCAGGTCGGTCTGCGCCTGAGCTCGCTCCAGCGCGGTGCCCATCGCGTAGAGGTTGTTCTCGCAGCAGAACAGCACTGGCAGCTCCCACAGGGCGGCCAAGTTCATGCACTCGTGGAACTCGCCCTCGGCGACCGCTCCGTCGCCAAAAAAGCAGGCCGTCACCCGCTGGTCTCCGCGGAGCTTGTCGGCAAGTGCAAAGCCGATCGCGAGCGGCAGCCCGCCGCCGACGATGGCGTTGCCGCCGTAGAACCGGCGGGAGGTGTCGAACAGGTGCATTGATCCGCCGCGGCCTCGGCTGCAGCCGGTGGTCTTGCCGTACATCTCGCCCATGACCGAATCCAGCGGTATGCCGCGGGCTAGGGCGTGGCCGTGCTCGCGGTAGGTGGACACGATGTTGTCGTCGGCCGTGAGGGCCTGGTTCACCCCGACGGCAACCGCTTCCTCGCCGATGTACAGATGCACGAATCCGCGGATCTCACCGGCGCTGTACAGCTCGACGCACTTGTCCTCGAAGGTTCGGATCAGCAGCATCTGCCGCAGCAGGTCACGCCGGCGTGCTGCCTCTGGCTTGGCGACCTTGGCCGCGGCCCGGCTCATGCCGGCGCCCCCATGGTCGACACGTCCCCCGCTGCCAGGCCGAGTTCCCTTGCCTTCAGCACCCGGCGCATGACCTTGCCGCTCTGGGTGTGCGGCAGATGCTGGTCGAACTCGATCTCCTTCGGCGCCACCGCCCCCAGCCGGCGCCGGCCGAAGCCGATCAGCTCCATCCGCAGCTCCTCGGTCGCCTCGCGCCCTGGCTTGAGCGACACGAACGCCTTAACCAGCTCCCCCGCCACCGGGTCTGGCTTGCCGATCACCCCGGCTTCGGCGACGGCCGGATGCTCCATGAGCACGCTCTCCACCTCGAACGGGCCGACGAGATGCCCGGCCGACTTGATCACGTCATCCGCGCGTGCGACGAACCAGTAGTAGCCGTCACGGTCCCTGCGGGCCACGTCCCCGGTCAGGTACCAGCCGCCCGCGAACGCCTCGGCGTACCGCTCGTCGTCGTGCAGGTAGCCGCGGAACATCGACGGCCAGCCGGGCCGCAGCGCGAGCTCGCCCTCGGTGTCGGCCGCGGTGATCTCGGTAACCTGGCCGCCGGTCACCACCGCCCGGCCGTCCTTGCCCTGCTTCAGCAGACCCGCCGTGACGCCCGGCAGCGGCCGGCCCATCGAACCGGGCCTGATCTCCATGGACGCGAAGTTACTGATCATGATCGCGCCCGTCTCGGTCTGCCACCAGTTGTCATGAATAGGCAGGCCGAGAGCCCGCTGGCCCCACACCACGGCCTCGGGGTTGAGCGCCTCCCCCACGCTCGCGATAAATCGCAGAGCCGACAGGTCGTAGGCGGCCGACAGCTCAGGCCCGTAACGCATCAGCATCCGGACGGCAGTGGGCGCCGTGTACCACACCGAGACACGCTGCCCGGCTAGGATCTGGTACCAGCGCCTCGCCTCGAAGTCGGCCGCGTCGGTCACCAGCGTCAGGCCGTGAGTGAGGGGCGCAATAATGCCGTACGACGTCCCCGTGACCCACCCCGGATCGGCCGTGCACCAGAACACGTCATCTGGCCGCAGGTCCAGCGCCAACTCCGCGGTCGCGTGATGCGCTACCACCGCCTCGTGGACATGAACAGCGCCCTTCGGCGTGCCCGTGGTCCCGCTGGTGAAATGCAGCAGAGCCATATCCTGCGGGTCGGTCGGCGGGATCTCGAATTCGTTGCTGCACCCGTCTAGCACCCCGGCCAGGCCGGTTGTCTTGGGGTCTGGCGGCTCCCCAACCACCAGCACGTGCTCCAGGCCCGGCAGCCGACCCCGGATCGGCGCGATCCTCCGCTCATACAGCTGCGGGCTCGTCACCAGCACCCTGGCGTCACCAAGGCTCAGCCGTTCCCGGATGGGCTCGGGCCCGAACGCCGGGAATAGCGGTGAGAAGACGCTCGTGTTCTTCAGCGTGCCCAGAGCAGCGATGTACAGCTCGGGCACCCGGCCCAGCAGCGAGAAGACCCGGTCGCCCTTCCCCACCCCCAGGCCGCGCAGTGCGTTCGCAAATCTGTTGGTCTCGGCCCGCAGGTCGGCGTAGCTGAGCTCGGTCACTGCGCCGTCCCTGGCGATGCACCGCAGCGCCGTGACCGCAGCTCGCGGGCCGGCCGCGTGCCGGTCGACTGCCTCATGGCAGATGTTGAGCCCGGCTCCGCCGGGCAGCCCGTCCAGCTCAGCCCGCGCCTTATCCCACGAGAACTCCCGCACCGCCTGGTCGTAGTCCGCGAGGTTGTAGGAAATGCCCGGCGGCAGCCGCTTGCGGATCGGTTCCCATGCCATCGGCAGACCTCCCCGAAGCTCGGCGCCTTGTCACCTGCATGTTTATGCCCGGCGGAGCAGGCCTGATAGTGACGAAGGTCCCACCGTCGCTGGACTGAAGACCGACGGGCCGGTCGTGACGGTGGTAAGGGCTAGCCGGGCGGCCGGGGCAGCCAGCCCAGCACCGCGGGCAACGACCGTTACCTGACCAGTCGGGCAGGTGCGGAGCTGGACGTCCCAGAGGCGGACGTCCTCTCACCGCCGGGCGCTGGTCCTCGCGCTGTCCCCGCCAGTACCTGAGGTTAGGGCGCTAGCGCAGAAGGACGAACGGCCCTGGCCGGCTGGCTGAGCTCACCGTAGCGTGTCTGGATGACTCGGACCGGTCATGCTACGGCGCAGGTACCGGAAATCCGCCGCGGCCGTGCCGGAATCGCTGTCTGTCTGCAGGCTGCGCCATTGACCCGCGGTGAGCGGCGCGGATGCCTGAGGGGGAACTGTGGTGCTGGCTCTCGGCAGAGCCGGGCATCCAGCGACCGGCCGGCGGCGAGAGGCGCGGTCGATGGGAGCCGGGTAGCTGGCTAGGGAGGGGATGGTCGTGTTGTTCGCTAGTCGTGATGATGCGGGCCGGCAACTGGCCGGGCGGCTGGAGCACCTGCGCGGTCAGGCTGTCGTGGTCCTCGGTCTGCCGCGCGGGGGCGTTCCGGTCGCCGCGCAGGTTGCCCGCGCGCTGGGCGCGCCGCTGGACGTGATCGTTGTCCGCAAGATCGGGGTGCCGTTCCAGCCCGAGCTGGCCATGGGGGCAGTCGGCGAGGACGGGGTGCGGGTCTCCGATCGCCATATCATCCGGGCAGGCGCGATCAGGCCGGAGGAGTTCGCCGCTGCCGAGGCCCGCGAGCGGGCCACGGTGAGCGCCCGCGCCGCCCGCTACCGCAGCTACCGGCCGCGGGAGCCGCTCGCGGGGAGGGTCGCGGTGGTGGTCGACGACGGCATCGCCACCGGATCCACCGCCCGGGCCGCGTGCCAGATCGCCCGGGCCCACGGCGCGGCCCGGGTGGTGCTGGCCGTCCCGGTCGCGCCGCCCGGCTGGGAGGAGCGGATCGGTGCCGACGCCGACGAGATGGTCTGCGTCGAGACACCACCCGGCTTCTACGCCATCGGACAGTTCTACGCCGATTTCTCGCAGCTGACCGACGACGACGTGATCGCCTGCCTGGACCTCGCGGCCAGGCAGCGGGGCGCGCCGGCCGGCACCGGCTTCGCAGCGGCCGAGGCTGACGACCCGCCCGGCCAGGGCGCGGACGTGCAGCCGACCGCCGGGCCGGTGCGGCTGGCCGGGTACCTGACCGTGCCGCAGGACGCTCCGGGCGTCGTGCTGTTCGCGCACGGCAGCGGCAGCAGCCGGCACAGCCCCCGCAACCGGTATGTCGCAACCGTCCTGAACCAGGCAGGCCTGGGCACCCTGCTGCTCGACCTGCTCACCCCGGACGAGGAAACCCACCGCGCCAACGTCTTCGACGTCGAGCTGCTCGCCGGGCGGCTGGTCGAGGTCACCCGGTGGCTGCGCGTCCAGCCAGCCGCCGGCCAGGCTGCCATCGGTTACTTCGGCGCCAGCACGGGCGCGGCGGCAGCGCTGTGGGCCGCTGCCGAGCCCGGCGCCGACATCGCAGCCGTCGTGTCCCGCGGCGGCCGGCCAGACCTTGCCGGTCCCCGGCTCGCCGCGGTCGCGGCGCCCACGCTCCTGATCGTCGGAGAACTGGACACCCTCGTGCTCGGCCTCAACCGCGATGCCCAGGCACGACTGCGGTGCGAGAACAGGCTCGCCGTGGTACCCGGTGCCACGCACCTGTTCGAGGAGCCGGGAACCCTGACCATGGCCGCTGAGCTGGCCAGCGACTGGTTCGCCAGCCACCTCAGCGCGCTGCGGGTCGGGCCCTAGCCTGCACCGGCATGTTCCCTGCCGCAGGCCCGAAGGTCCCGGTCATGCGGGATGGAAGCCCTCTTGGCCGCCGCGGGGCCGGGGAATGTCATCGGGAGTAACAGAACAGCCGCTAGCTGAAGGGAGCTGTCCGCGCCCGGCGCCCGGCATCGTATCTCCGGAGATGCAGCCTCAGCGCAAACGAGCAGGCGCTGACCGATGTCAATCCAGCAAGCTATCCGGCGGTGATCACCTACCCGGACTCCCCGGCCGGCAGGAAGAGCCGGGTGCGGTCGCTCGAGATGCCGTGTGTGTTGGAGATCGCTGCACGCTAGGCCGCTGCCTAGGACGCCTCGGTGCAGATACGCAGGGTGACAGTGGCGAACTTCCGCGGGATTCGGAAAACGACCTGGATGCTGGCGGACCGGCGGTTCGTGTGTCTGGTTGGCGCCGGGGACAGCACCAAGACCACAATGCTGGACGTGCTCCATCTGGTCCTCGGAAGTCAGCGCAATGCCACCTTCAGCGACTTGGGACTCGCTGCTTATGGGGTCGTCTCGGATCTCGAATCGTCATCAGCCAAGTCCGAGGCGTCAACAGCCGGAGACTGCCACCGTTCCATTACATCGACATCCTTGGCAGTGGCGGGCCGGATAGAGGGCCACGCCCACCCGTTCAGCAGACAGACGAACTGCTTCTCCTCGCCCTCGGCTAGAGGAACATCGAGTTTCCTCGACCGCCGCAAGCCCCCGAGGAAGTGAATACTCAAGGAATGGTCCCCAGGTGAGACCCGGTACACCTTAATCTGCTTGGGCGAGATGGCGCCCACCTTCGCGCCGTCGAGGAAGACGCTGACACCACCGACTGCAGGGCTCCGGCGCTGGGCCCGGCCGAGCCGGGATGCGGCCCGGATTACAGCCACGGTCGGATACGCGGGCCAAACTCGACTCGGGGTCTGCCACAGTCGGATAGTCGCTCCGCCCCTTCTTGCCGCGACAACATCGGATTTTTCACCATCGTGACTCATAATTCTGTGCTCCTGGATATCACTGGCAGTCCGGAGGGCGGCAGGTATCGCTGCTGCCATGACGCCTCCTGGCCGGCAGCAGGCTAGAGCCGGGTGAGATTGCCTGTATTAGGAATGCCATGCCGTCCGGTCAGGGATCAGCGTCTTTGGTCCCGCGGTGCCGGGACCTTCGCCCCGGGTGGAACCGCGGGGCGCGGCAGTTCACCGGCCCCTCTGAGATCCGCACCAGCGCCATGACCTGCGGTTATTAGCGCACGTCAAGCCCGGTGACGGCCCTACCGATGATCATGCGCTGGATCTCCGACGTGCCCTCGAAAATCGTGAAGCTCGTGGAGGTGCGGGCAGTTTCCGCAGCTAGATGGCCTGCTCGACGGGCGCTTGTCAGCACCAACTCAGCACCACGATGTGACCCGTGCGCGCGCGACGATCCTGGCATGGACGCCGACCCTCTGCCGCATCATGTAGTAGTGCGTGACGCCTCGCTGTCGATCCTGGCCGGCCAGGTCCGCTCCCGGCAGGGAACGGCAATCGTGGTCGGCCGGCAGGGAACACAAGCACCCACGGATCTGCTCCTGTGCGGACCTCACCACCGGAGATCGCGCGCCGCGCTCGCCGCCAACGGCGCGACGCTGATCGAGCGATCCTGGCAGGCCGTTATGCCACCGATGAGCCCGGCGATCTGCCGCCGTTTTACTCAGTGCATCGAAGTGCCGAACGACTTGGGTGATGATCGGGCAATGAGCAACGTCATGTCGAGGGACGGAACCAGCATCGGCTACGACCACGGGGGCGGCGGCCCAGCGCTGATCATCGTCTACGGCGCCATGAGCACCAGGTCCAGCGGGTCCAAGCCAGAGCTCGTCACCCTGCTTGCGCCGCACTTCACCGTCTACAGTTACGACCGCCGGGGCCGCGGTGACAGCGGGGATACGCCGCCGTACGCGGTGGACCGGGAGATCGAAGACATCGAAGCGGTGATCAGGCAGGCCGGTGGCACCGCTTTCCTCTACGGCCATTCGTCCGGAGGATGCCTGGCTCTCGAAGCCGCACGGAAGCTCGGCGGCAAAGTACCGAAGGTCGCGGTGTATGAGGCTCCCTACAACGACGAGCCAGCGGCCCAGCAGGCCTGGAGCCAGTATCTCGACCAGCTCGGCGAAGCACTGGCAGCCGGGCGCCACGGTGATGCGGTTGCACTATTCATGCGGAGCACCGGGACGCCCGCCGAGCAGGTGGACGGCATGCGCCAGGCACCCTCCTGGCCAGCACTGGAAGCCATCGCGCCGACGCTCGCCTACGATCACGCCGGGGTCATCGGCAAGAGCATCGCTGTGCCGGCAGACCGGCTAGCCCAGGTGCATGTTCCGGTCCTTGTCTTGTCCGGCGGGTCGAGCCCTGCATACATGCATCGCAGCGCCCAGGCCATCAGCCAGGTGATCCACAGGGCAGAATTCCGCACGCTGGACGGGCAGGCACACGTCGTGCAACCCGCGGCTCTCGCTCCCGTCTTGATCGAGTTTCTTCGCAGCTAAGCAGTAACAGGCCCCGGAAGGGCGACCTGGGCGGGTCGGCGGGCGCCCAGGTGCCGATGTCGCGGTGTCTGCATCATTGGTAGTTGACAACGCCCGCCGGAGGAGAACCGAAATGGGAAAGATCGTCATCAGCGAGAACGTCTCGCTCGACGGAGTCGTCCAGGACCCGGCCGGCGACGAGGGTTTCAGGCACGGCGGCTGGGTCGGTCGTATTGGCGACCGGGGCCGTGAGGAGGCGGCCAGGGTCGCGCTGGAGGAGGCGCTGGGCACCGAGGCCATGCTGCTGGGCCGGCGCAGCTACGAGTTCTTGGCCGGGCGGTGGCCATCCCGGACTGGCGCCATGGCGGAGCGGATGAACAGCAAGCCCAAGTACGTCGTGTCCTCGACCCTCCGCGATCCCGCCTGGAACAATACGACGGTGCTCAAGGGCGAGGTGGTGAGCGAGGTCTCGAAGCTGAAGCAGCAGCTGGCCGGGGACATCGTCGTCGCCGCCAGCTTCCGGCTCGTACACGCGCTGCTCGAGCACGACCTCGTCGACGAGCTGCGGCTGATGATCTACCCGGTCGTGCTCGGGACCGGCAGGCGCCTGTTCGGCGAGGCCAGCGACAAGAAATCCATGCGCCTCGTCGGCAACAAGACCGTGGCTGACCTCGCGTTCCTCACCTACGTGCCGGTCCGAGACGCGTAGCTGCCGCCGCGCTGGCGACGTCGCCCGCGCATTCGGTGCACACATAGAAGGAACAAACACACGAAGCAGAAGGGGGTCGCAGTGATGCCGCCGCGTCGCATCGCGGTCTGCCTCGAGGTGAGCGCGAAGCAGGCGGTCGCCTCCGCGCTTGACTGGCCCGGTTGGTGCCGGGCCGGCCGGGACGAGGGTGCCGCGCTGGCGGCGCTGGCCAGCTACGCCGGGCGGTACGCGCCGGTGGCCGGGCACGCCGGGGTTAGCTTCTCGGCCACGGTCGTCTTCGATGTCATCGAGCGGGTGCCTGGGGGGCCCGCGACCGCGTTCGCCGCACCCGAATGCCGCCGCCCGTTCCCGCAGATAACCGCCGAGGCCGAGCAGGCGGAGGTGACCCCGGCCGCGGCCCGGCTCCTGGCCGGCTTGATCACCGCGGCCTGGGCGACCTTCGACGAGATCGCCGCCGCGTCACCGGCCGAGCTGCGCAAAGGCCCGCGGGGCGGCGGCCGGAACCGGGACAAGATCATCGACCACGTGATCGGCGCCGAGGCGGCCTACGCGCGCAAGCTCGGGGTGAAGCTCACGCAGCCGGCCACCGCCGACATTGCCGCGATCGAGCAGCTGCGTGAGGCGATCGCCGCCGTCGTGGGCGCCCCCTCGGACGGCTCACCGGTTGTGTTGGGCGGCTGGACCACGCGCTACGCGGCCCGCCGGATCGCCTGGCACGTCCTGGAGCATGCCTGGGAGATGCAAGACCGGGCGGAGAGCTAGGTGGATCTCTGTCTGCCTGGTTCAGGGCAGGTCCTGTGGAGACCTTGGGCTCCTCTTCCGTGCCTGCTCATTAGGAGGTCTGCATCACCCGGCGAAGCGCTCGTACCTCGCCAGGATGGCCGGCCCGCTGGCTTCGGCGGACGGCAGGCGGAGCTGGACCGGGGCGGCCTTGGGGGAGAACAGAGGGATGCCGTCGCCGAGCGCGGTGGGGAAGAGGGTCCGCCAGCCACGACGACAGCAACACGTCTGGCTGTACAGGCTCGAGATGACCGAGAAGCCCGACCCGATGATCTCGGTCATCATCGGCGAGTGCCTTTACGACTTGCGCTCGGCTCTCGATCATCTGGCGGTCGCAATGGCGCCCCGAAACCGGAAAGCAAGCGCCGCCTTCCCGGTGGAGTGGACAGACCCCTGGGAGAAAGACTCCGCCGGAAACTTCGTCTACCACCAGGAACGGCGGCGCGGCTTTACCTCCAGGATCAAGGGCATGCCCGACGAGGCCGTGAAGATGATCACGTTCGCTCAGCCATACCAGCGCAAGAACTCCGAACTCGAGACGCTCGGCCTGGTCAGCCGCCTCGAGAACGCCGACAAGCACCGAGAACTCATCGTCGTCGGGCATGGGGTGGCAAACGCACGTAGCGTCGTGACTGTCGGCGGCGAAGCCATCAAGCAAGAGACCTCCGGATTTCGTCCAGACGGAACCGAGATCGCTAAGTTCGGCTTCTCTCAATCCGTCCCCGACGAAACCGAGGTGACAGTAGAAGTCACCGGTACCGCGACCATCGCCATCAAGATCGCGGACATCGACGGGTACTTCGGAATGCCCGATTCGCTGGAGATTCTGATTGCGTGGATGCGAGACAGCGCCATCCCGGACTTCACACCATACGTCGGTCGGAGTAGCGAGAGGCGTGCGCCCAACACCACACCAACGTCTCTCTGCGACGAGCTATACCGACGCGGAGGTCGGCATCCAGGATCTGGCGAGGCTGTCGACGGCATCTGAAAACTGAACAGGGCGCGGCATGGCAGGGGTTATTTTTCAGCTGCCGTCGACACAACCGATGACCAAGGATCACGCACCGGGTCATCTAGGGTGAAGAGGTGTCCGGCGAGCGTGACGTGGTCGCGATGGGTTACGACTCGTTCTATGCGGTCTGGGGACGGAGCCCGACGCTGCGGCGGATCTGGCGGGAGCACGTGACGGGCCCCGACTATCCCGAAGAGTTCGCCCACATCAGTTTCCTCTCGCTGCCGCAGCTGCGAGCGCTCGCTGAAGGCCTCGATCTCGCCGCCGGACAGGTCCTTGCGGACTTGGCGTGCGGTGCGGGCGGTCCGGGCTTGTGGGTGGCGAAGCAGGCCGGTGCGCGGCTGGTGGGGCGCGATCTGTCGCCGATTGCTGTTGAGCGGGCCCTCGAAAGCGCCGCGGCCCTGGGAATGCAGGGTCGCGCGGAGTTCGGTCAGGGCACTTTTGAGCAGACCGGGATCGCTGACCAGTCAGCCGACGCGGCCATGACCGTCGATGCCTTGCAGTACGCGCCCGACAAGACGAAAGCGCTGGCCGGGGTGGCCAGGCTTCTCCGCCGCGGCGGGCGGTTCGCGCTGGCGGCATTCGAGCTAGACGCCGACCGCGTCGCCGGGCTTCCGGTCTGGGGCGATCCCGTCGGGGATTACAGGCCGCTGCTTGAGCGGGCGGGATTCCGCATCGTGAGCTACGAGCAGATCCCGGACTGGCAAGAACAGGTCGCCGCCGGATATAAGGCAGTGGTCGCCGCGCGTGAGGCGCTCGAAGCTGAACTGGGCCCGCCTGCTGCGGCGGCCGTGGAACTGGAGGCCACTATCACGCTGGAGCTGCGGCCTTACTGCGGCCACGTCCTCGCGCTCGCTGTCCGCATCTGACCGGGTCACGGCCGCGCCCGGCGACCTGTTGATCTTCGTCCTGCTCAGCGTCGGCCAACTGCCACTTGATGCTCGCCGGAGGTGGTGAGGGCGGCCGGGTGCCGGCGGTTACCGCGGGCGGGCGGCGCGGGGGGCCGGCGGCGCGGCCGTTGTCTGCATCGGAGCCAGCACTAAGGCGGCCGATTCCCAGCACCTTCCAGGCCCCTCGGCCGATCGGCGACGCCACCCTAAGACCGTTAGGGGGTCAGCACCAACTCAGCACGCTATCGGGAACTGACGGGAACCAACCAGGAATAACGGGCAAACGGCCGACCGCCAGAAACCGGAGTTCACGGGCCCTTTCAAGATCCGCACCAGCGCCATGACCTGCGGTTATTACCGCACGTCCAGCCCGGTGACGGCCCTACCGATGATCATGCGCTGGATCTCCGACGTGCCCTCGAAAATCGTGAAGATCTTGGCGTCCCGATGCCAGCGCTCGACCGGGAACTCCCTGCTGTAGCCGTTCCCCCCAAGAATCTGAATGGCCTGGTCGGTCACCTTCACCGCCGTCTCCCCCGCGTACAGCTTGGAGATGGAACCCTCTGCGTGCTCGAACGGCACGCCGTGGCGTGCCATCCAGGCCGCCCGCCACGCCAGCAGCCTGGCCGCGTCGACGGAGGCCTGCATGTCCGCCAGCATGAACGCGATCCCCTGGTTCTGCCCGATCGGCCGGCCGAACTGCACCCGCTGCGTGGCGTACTCGGAGGCGAACTCCAGCGCCGCCCGGGCGATGCCGACCGCCATCGCGGCCACGCTTGGCCGGGATCGCTCGAACGTCTTCATCGCCGCCTGCTCGCCGCTCGCGCCGCCCTCCGCGAGCCTGGCCAGCCGCGCGTCGAGGCGGTCCTTGCCGCCGATCAGGCACCGGCCCGGAACCCGGACGTTGTCGAGGATTACCTCGGCGGTGTGAGAGGCCCGGATGCCGTGCTTACGGAACTTCTGTCCCTGGGACAGGCCCGGCGAGCCCGGCGGCACGATGAAGCTGGCCTGACCGCGACTGCCGAACGACGGCTCAACGGACGCGACCACGACATGCACGTCGGCGATGCCCCCGTTGGTCGCCCAGCTCTTCGTCCCGTTCAGCACCCACTCGTCATTGGCCTGGTGATACACGGCTCTAGTCCGGATGGCGCCCACATCGCTGCCCGCGTCGGCCTCGGACGAGCAGAACGCGCCCAGCTTCACGTCACCCGGGCTGCCGAACATCTGCGGCAGCCACTCGCCGATCTGCTCGTTGGTCCCGTTGCTGGCCACCGCCACAGCCGCCAGGCCCGAGCCGACAAGCGACAGGCCGATCCCGGCGTCGCCCCAGAACAGTTCCTCGAACGCGACGACGGTGCCCAGGCCGCTCGGGTCAAGCCACTGGGTGCTGAAGAAGTCCAGCGAGTAAAGACCGATCTTGGCCGCTTCCTCGATGATCGGCCAGGGCGTCTGCTCGCGCTCATCCCACTCGGCGGCCGCAGGCCTGATGACATCCCTGGCGAACTCGTGCACCCAGCCCTTCATGTACAGGACATCATCAGACAGCGCAAGGGAGAACCCGCCGGCGTTCTCTTCGGGACGGCTCATCGGGCTGCTCGCCTTTCACTCATCCGACAGCGCAGGACCACCAAGTTACCGCGCAGTAACAGCTTAATGCGTGCAAAGCCGCAGCGCCACTGTCATTAGGAACGTAACGGGGACGTCTCAGGCAGCCAGCCATCGCGGGCTCGCCGGCCTGAGGTCAGCTGGCTACGACCCGTCGCAGTGCGCCGCAGTCAGAGCTGCTCACGCCCTAGGCTGACCGAGAACTAGGAGAGGATAAGGGCCGAATGGACATCGCCAGTTACCAGCACCTCAAGCTCGAGCGGCAAGCCGATGGAGTGCTGCTCGTCACGCTCAACCGGCCGGATGTGCTGAACGCCGCGGATGAGCGGATGCACCGCGAACTGGCCTCGGTCTGGGCGGACATCAGTCGCGACGCCGAAACCAGGGTGGCGGTGGTGACCGGAGCGGGCCGGGCTTTCTCGGCCGGCGGCGACCTCGCCATGGTCGAGCGGCAGATCGGCGACTACGGCCTGGTCACGAGCATGCTGTCCGAGATGAGCGACCTGGTCTACAACATGGTCAACTGCGAGAAGCCGATCGTCTCAGCCATCAACGGCGTTGCGGTCGGGGCCGGGCTGGTCGTGGCGCTGCTCGCCGACATCAGCATCTGCGCCACTGACGCCCGGCTCGGCGATGGGCACGTCCGCCTCGGTGTCGCGGCCGGGGATCACGCTGCCATCATCTGGCCGTTGCTGTGCGGCCTTGCCCGCTCCAAGTACTACCTCATGACCGGGGAGATGGTCACCGGCGAGGAAGCAGAGCGCATTGGCCTGGTCTCGAAGGCGCTGCCGAGGGACGAGGTCCTGGCCGAGGCCATGCGCGTCGCCACTCACCTGGCCACCGGCCCGCAGCTGGCCATCCGCCTGACCAAGCGCGCCCTGAACGGCTGGATCCGGAACGCCGGGCCGATCTTCGACCAGTCCGCCGCCTACGAGATGCTCACGTTCATGGGCGAGGACATCAAGGAGGGCCTGGCGTCCCTCCGTGAGAAGCGGGCGCCGCAATTCGGCTAGCGCCAGTCCGTATCGAGGGAACTGCTGCCTATCCGACCTGGATGTACTTCGGCTTAGAGCGGCACCCGAAGATAACGATGGTGCCCTTATACCGGGCCTCGATGTCTCCGCTCCGCCGCAGATAGATCCGACCGGAGAACTGCCCGCTGGCGTCAGCCACGACGGTGGCTGCAACTATCCATTTCCCCGATCCGTGCCGGAGCAGGATCTGTATCTTCGGCTGGGCCGGCGGTACGGGATCTGCGGTGGACAGCTTCCCACTGACGCTGACCCATCCCTTGCTCTTCAGCCGCGCGGGAGTGAGCTTGAGGTTGCTGACCGCGGACTGGAACGCCGACGTCGGCCGGACAGCCGGGCTTGCACCGGCCAGAACTATAGTGCTGGCCGGGGTCGTCGTGCGGTAGTAAAGCTCACCGGGACGAGGTTTGCGAATGTGTGGCCAAGAGCAGGCGACGACCCCCCCTTCGTTCCTCGGAGGGCTTGTCACGAGGGTCGTCCACGGCCCCGACTTCGACGGGGCGTACTGGATACTGAGCTCGTTGAACAACGGCCCTTGGTCCTCGAAGAAGGCGACGGGAACGCCGGCGGGCTCGCCCAGATGAGCGCATGACGTGAAGGCGATGATGTCGGGCTTCGTCGTTGCCTGCGCAATCAGGTGATCCCTGACCGGCAGGTGATCGGTTGCGATGCCCACGTATTGGACGTCCGTTTCCTGCCACGCGCTGGGCACGGCGGGAGAATCACCCGCTGTCACCGTGTACTGCTCCGGAAACTGCGCCGGCACCTGAACGGTGAAGTTGCCGCTGGCATCGGTGATTCCGGTGTACGTCGGCGGCGGGCCGCAGACGCCGTTGCCGCTGTCACCCCAGCAGCCGCGCGCGACGAACGTGACCGTGTCGCCGCTAAGCGGCGTCGTCGTGCCTGTCGCGCCGCCCGCGTCCCGCAAAAAAAACGTCACGTTGCCTGACACGGCAATGGTCGAATCGTAGTGTGCGTGCACGATGTACGGCAGTCCGCCGAGGACAGCCCCGTCCAGGTAGACGAACGGCATGAACGACGCGGTGCCCGCTGCAGTCGTTGCGTTGGCGACTGCGACGGCCCACAGGCCTTCATACAGGTCAGCTGCGTCGCCAATCCCGGCCGTCACCGTAAACGAGAATTGGCCCGCGTTATCGGTGGTGAATGACCCCAGCTGAGTTCCGCCCTGGCCAGCATAGACGTCGACTTCCTGCCCGACGATGGGCATGCCAGTGCCGACATCGGTGTCAGTGCCAGTGAACGTGACACTCTGGTCGTAGACGAGGTAGGGGGGACTGG
Source organism: uncultured Actinomycetota bacterium (assembly GCA_963711055.1). Lineage (GTDB taxonomy): Bacteria > Actinomycetota > Actinomycetes > Streptosporangiales > Streptosporangiaceae > JAJYUU01. The sequence goes on from CAVQCR010000014.1 coordinate 105,450, forward strand.
CTGAGAAACTAAGGCTCGGCACGACGGTGGCCGGCGTGCTGCTGGCAGCTGGCGCAGGTGCGGCCGGGACGGCAGCCTGGGCGGCCGCAGGCAAGCCCAGCAGCACGGCGCCCGCAGCCAGAGCGCATGAGGCGACACGACGAATAATCATTTGACCCCTTCGACCCCCCGTGGGCCCCTTAACCACGTTTTTGGGCCCAGTCACTGTTCTAGATAGTAGACCGGAATGAGATACGCGCAAGGCTATGAAATAAGACTTAGCGGCCGAACTTGCTCGATACGGATTTCTCGCGGTCTGCAGAGAAGGTTGTCGTGTCCACGCCCGAGATGACGTTCCAATTGCTCGACGGCACGCAGGCCTCCGCGCACGCAGCCGAACTGCAGGCCCTCCACGCCGAGGTTTACGCCGACCCGCCGCAGCAGCGCGACGACGATGCCGCACCGTTCGCCGACAGCTTCCGGGTCCAGCGCCGCCAGCCCGGCTTTGTCCTGGCCGAAGCGCGCCGTGGCGGCTACCTGGTCGGCTACGCGGCCGGGATGCCGCTCCGGCCGTCGACCTCCTGGTGGCGGAACCTGACCACCCCACTGCCGGCCGAGGTCACTTCCGAGTACACCGGCCGCACGTTCGCGCTGGTCGAATTACTCGTTCGCGCGTCTTGGCGGCGACAGGGCATCGGCCAAACCCTGCACGACCTGATCCTTCGCAGCAGGCGCGAAGAAAGAGCAACGCTGACCGTCCTGCCCTCGGCCACCGCAGCGCAAAGCGCCTTCCAGAGCTGGGGCTGGCGCAAGATCGCGCGGACACGCGATCGGAGTCCCGGCTCGGCCGCAGCTGACGTCCTCGTCATGGCACTCCCGCAGCCCAGACGCTGATCGGCTGGCAGCGTGGCCAGGATGGCTTCCCGAGGAACTCGCGGTGTCGGTCATCACCCTCGCAGAGCTGCATGCGGGAGTTCTGGCTGCCGCTGCCCGTAGTCACTCAGGATGATGACTGTGAGCCCGTCCAGGGCGTCGCAGCCCTTCGTGGTGATCAAGGTCTGACGTACGCCGCGTTATCAGCTGGCCGCGTGCCGGTCCAGGAACTCATAGACATCGGCCTCGTCGACGCCGGGGAAACCTCCCGACGGCAGCGCGAGCAAGATGTGCGAATGCGCACGGGCGGACGGCCAGGCCATCCCGTGCCACCGCGCGGCGAGCGCGCTCGGAGGGCGCTGGCAGCATTCCGGGTCGGGACACGCCGATGTCATCCTGATCCTCGTTTCGCGGCCGCGGAACCAGCGAGAGTCCTCGAACGGCACGCCGAAGGTGACGGCGAAGCCCTGCTCCCGGCCGGAATCGATCAGCGCGGTGCACCAGTACGTACCCGACGGCGTGTCCGAGTACTGGTAGTACGGGCTGAACCGGTCGGGCGCGGTGAACACCTGGCGGCCCGACCAGAGCCGGCACATCCGCTGCCCTTCAATCGCCCCGGTTGAGTCGGCCGGGAACACGACGCCATCGTTCTCGTATGCCTTGTAGATGATGCCGCCCTCGTCGTTCTTCACGAAGTGGCACGGAATGTCCAGGTGGTGAGTGGCCAGGTTCGTCAGGCGGTGCGCGGCCATCTCGTAGGACACCGAGAACACATCCCGCAGGTCCTCGATCGCGATGTCCCGTGCGTCCTTTGCTTCCCGCAGGAATCTGGCCGCGGCTTGCTCCGGGACCAGCACGGCAGCCGCGAAGTAGTTCGCCTCGACCCGCTGGCGCAAGAACTCGCCGAAGTCGTCAGGCGCCTGGTGGCCGAGCACGAAGTGGCCGAGCGTCTGCAACAGCACGGCACGCGGGGTGTGCATGCCAAGCGGTTCCTGCTTCAGGTAGATCCGCCGGTTGCGCAGGTCGGTCACCGAGCGGGCGGAGCGCGGCAGGTCCTGCACGTAGCGAACAGTGAACCCGTAGCGGCTGACCACTGCAAGCAGTATCCCCTGCGAGAGCGCACCGCCGTTGTATCCCACCGGGGCGAGCGCCTCTGCGGCCGCAGATTCGATCTCGGCGAAGTAATTGCCCCGATCGCGCATCATCGCGCGCAGATCCGCGTTGGCTGCCCTGGCCTCCTCGGGCGTAGCCGGGTGCTTCTCTCGCTGCCTGCGTAGTTCGCCGTGCAAGGCCAGGACGTGCTCGAGCACGTCGTTGGGCACTTTCGCGCCGACCCGCAACGCCGGGAGCCCGAGCCCGGCCACGGCGGCGTCACGCTGCGCATCGGCCAGCGCGATTTCCAGCTGCGCCCGGCGATTCGGCGGCTGCTTGCGCATCAGCTCGTCAGCAGGCACCGCGAGCGCCGATGCGAGCGCTTCGATCAGCGACAGCTTCGGCTCGCGGCGCCCGTTCTCCAGCAGCGACAGCGCCGACGGCGCCCGGCCGACCCGCTCGCCAAGCTCGGCCAGCGTCAGGCCCCTCGCCCGCCTGATGTGGCGCAGCCGCTGCCCGAACAAGCCGAGGTCGAGCCCAGGTTCTGGCAAAGATCGCGATTCTTCTTCGGTGAAAGTCTTCACTTCTTCACTATAACCAAAGACTTCACAAAGTTCAGGACCTTACGCCCTAGTAACATGTCGGCGCTTTGGGCAGCCTGAGATGCATCACCCGGGGACGACGGACCAGGAGGACCTAACGTGAGCGATGGTCGCCTCGAGGGCACGCCCAACGGCTCAGTTAATTCTGAGGCAAACGGACATTCAGTGCCGAAGCAGCAAGGCACTAGCAAGCTCGATAGCCAGGCAGTGACGTTGCACCAGAAGTGGGCGACAGATCCGCGCTGGTCTGGCATTGAGCGCACGTACAGCGCGGCGGATGTAGCCAGGCTGCGCGGCTCGGTGCAGGAGGAGCACACCCTCGCCCGGCTCGGGGCCGAGCGGCTCTGGTCCCTGCTCAACTCGGGGAGCTATGTCAACGCGCTCGGCGCGCTGACCGGGAACCAGGCCGTTCAGCAGGTAAAAGCCGGCCTGCAGGCCATCTACTTGTCCGGCTGGCAGGTCGCTGCGGATGCGAACCTCGCCGGCCAGACCTACCCTGACCAGAGTCTGTACCCGGCCAACTCCGTGCCGGCCGTGGTGCGCCGGATCAACAACGCGCTGATCCGGGCCGACCAGATCACGTGGGCGGAGTCGCAGAACGAGGGCGCCCCGCACTGGCTGGCTCCGATCGTCGCCGACGCCGAGGCCGGCTTCGGCGGCGCGCTGAACGCGTTCGAGCTGATGAAATCCATGATCGCGGCCGGCGCGGCCGGAGTGCACTGGGAAGACCAGCTCGCCTCTGAGAAGAAGTGCGGCCACCTTGGCGGCAAAGTGCTGATCCCGACTGGCCAGCACATTAAGACGCTGAATGCAGCGCGGCTGGCGGCCGACGTCTGCGGCGTGCCCAGCCTTATCGTCGCCCGCACCGACGCGCAGGCAGCGACTCTCATCACCAGCGACATCGACGAGCGGGACCAGCGGTTCGTCACCGGCGAGCGCACGGCTGAGGGCTTCTACCGGGTCCGCAACGGCCTGGAGTCGTGCATCGCCCGCGGTCTGGCCTACGCGCCCTACTCCGAACTGCTCTGGATGGAAACGTCTACTCCGGATCTCACGGTTGCCCGCCAGTTCGCCGAGGCGATCAAGGACATCTACCCGGACCAGATGCTGGCCTACAACTGCTCGCCGTCGTTCAACTGGCGCGCGCACCTGGACGAGGCCACCATCGCCAAGTTCCAGCGCGAACTCGGCGCCATGGGGTACACGTTCCAGTTCATCACCCTGGCCGGATTCCACGCCCTCAACCAGTCGATGTTCCACCTGGCCCGCGGCTACGCCGAGCGTGGCATGTCCGCCTACGTGGAACTGCAGGACGCCGAGTTCGCGGCCGAGGCCGAGGGCTACACCGCGACCAGGCACCAGCGCGAGGTCGGCACTGGTTACTTCGACAAGGTCACATCGGCGATCAGCCCGGACGCGTCCACCACGGCGCTGGCCGGGTCGACCGAAGCGGCGCAGTTCGCCCACGCGCACTGACGCCGCATTAACAGGCACCCTGGCGATAGTTGCCAGGGTCGGTGCTCACGGCGATCGTGGCAGTCTTCCCGCAGCAAGCAGCAAACGCGGGAAGACTGCCACGTTCTGCTTTTAGTGCCCGTTGCTTCTGCGCCGCCCTAGCGGCTGTAAGCCGGGTAGCAGCGACCCTGCTGAAATAAATGTGCTCTGCCGCCAATCCGAGCGACGGCAGGCACCGAAAGCTGGTCGTGAGAACCATCGCGGGCGGCGGCTGTTACCTGTCTGTGCAGCCCGGCCGCCTCGGCCGCCGGTCCCCATTGCGGCTGGTCATCCTGGCCAGCGCGCCGCTTCGCAGCTACCGCGACGGGCCGCTGGAGACGCCTGGGGTCATGCCGCGCATTCTCGCTCCCGCCTCGCTTCCGTGCTGGAAAGGATCACGATGCCAATATCTGAGGACTCCATGCAGTCCGCTGCGACGGTCCGGCCGGATGCCGGGCCCACCCGGCTGTCCAGGCGCCAGATGTTGCGCGGCGCGGCCAGCGCCGGAGCCGCCGGCCTGGCCATGACCGCGCTGGCTGCCAGCCCCGCTCTCGCCGCGAGCCAGCACGCGCACGCCCCGGCGCCGGACTCCGAGCACGTGCCCGATGACAGTGCGGATGGCGAAGCCGTCGTCGTGCATGTGCGCAACTTCCGCAGCGGCGAGATGGACGTCTACCGCGGCACCCAACACGTCCGCGTGCACGACCGTGCGCTAGCGGCCCGGCTGGCCAGGGCCGGTCAGTAGCGAAAGGGGAGCACAGGATGTCATCGCATCGCGAGGCCCCGGAGATTTCCAAGGATCCGGTAGCCGACAGCACCGACGTGTACGCGTTCGTGAGCCCGGATAAGCCGAGTACCGTCACGCTCATCGCCAACTACGTCCCGCTTCAGCTGCCATCCGGCGGCCCGAACTTCTACGAGTTCGGCGAGGAAGTCCTGTATGAGATCCACCTCGACACGAACGGGAACGCAGAGCCCGACATCACCTACCAGTTCCGTTTCGAGACGCGGGTGGGCGACCCGGACACGTTCTTGTACAACACGGCGCCGATCACGTCGCTGTCGAGCACGGCCTGGAACCGCAAGCAGTTCTACTCGGTCAAGCGCATCGACCGCTGGGGCGAGCACCACCTGGGCTATAATCTGGCCTGCCCTCCATGCAACATCGGCCCGCTGTCCACGCCGAACTATGCCACCGCGCTCGCCCGGCCCGCCGTGCACACGCTGTCGGATGGCAGCTCGGTATTCGCGGGCCAGCGCGCTGAGGGCTTCTACGTCGACCTCGGTTCGATCTTCGACCTTGGCAATCTGCGGCCGATTCAGGAACTCAACGTTTACGCCAAAGCGCTCGGCCTGACGTCAGCAGCCGGAGTGAACTCCACCAAGTTCCTGAACGTGGACTCGATCGCTCTCCAGGTTGATATCTCGAAGATCACCGCGCCGAACCGGCCGGTCATCGGCGTCTGGACGACGGCCAGTCGGCGCCGCGTCGGCATCCGGGACTCCCGCGGCGGCGACTGGACCCGAAGCGGCCCGAACACGCAGGTGTCGCGCCTCGGGAACCCGCTGGTCAACGAGGTCATCATCCCGATGAGCAAGAAGGACTACTGGAATACCGAGGAGCCTGTACACGACAAGCAGTTCACGAAGTACGTCGCGAACCCCGAGTTGGCCGGACTCATCGCTGCCCTGTACGCTCCCCATTTCCCGAACCTGCAGGCCGCCGTCACCGCTCGCACCGTCAGGGCAGACCTGGAGGCCATCCTCCTGACAGGCATCCCGCCGGGAATAATCTCTGCGACCTTCACCACATTCACTGGCCCGGTCCAGGCCGACATGCTGCGACTGAACACCTCCATCCCGCCAGCCGCCAGCCCGAACCCGCTGGGCGTTGTCGGCGGCGACCTGGCGGGCTTCCCGAACGGTCGCCGGGTCTTCGACGACGTCGTCACCATCGAGCTACGGGCGATAGCGGGCGCGACCCTGCCCTTGGTGGACCCGAGCTTCACGCCCGACGCGGCTGTGGGTGCGATCACCGACGGGTTGGCCCAGGCCTCGCCGGGCGGGCCGTACCTGACCACGTTCCCCTACCTCGGCGTGCCGTACGACGGCTACGACCAGCCCTCCTGATGCACGTGCCTGCTGAGCCCGTCGCCGGGCCGTCCGGTTCTGGCACTGTCGTGCTGGAACTGGGCCCCGGCGCCGGCGCGCTCGTGCTGCACACTCCGGCGGAGCTGACTGGCACCGAGATCGACATCAGCCGTACCGGCAGTCACGCCCGCCGGACGCATTCCATGGTCCGGCCCCGGCACATCGCTGGCGGCACGCAGTACGCCGCCGTTTATCCGGGCCTGCCTCCCGGTGAGTACACGATCTGGCGCGACATGGTAACGCCCGCCAATACGATCACCATCAGCGACGGGCGCGTGACCACGGCCACGTGGCCGGCTCAGGAAGCTTAGAGCGCCTCGCCGTGCGCGGCGGTCGCCGCAGGTTGCTCGCTCGACTCGATGCTCACGCCCACTGGCTCGTCCAGGTGCAGCTTCGAAGGCCACCAGTTCCACTTGCCGAGCAGCACGACGGTCGACGGCACCAGCAGCGTACGCACCAGGAAGGTGTCCATCAGGATGCCCAGAGCCAGGCCGAGGCCGATGTCGCGGATCTGGCTATTGCCACTGCCGGCCGCGACGGTAAGCACGATGAACGAGCCGGCCAGCACCAGCCCGGCCGAGGTGACGGTGGTGCCGGTGACCTCGATCGCCTTCGCCACCGCCTGCCGGAGCGGCAGCCGGTGGGCTTCCTCCCGGATTCGCGTCATGACCAGAATGTTGTAATCCTCGCCCAGCGCGAGCAGGAAGATGAACATCAGGAACGGCATGAAGAACACCAGGCCGCCGCTATGGCCGAGCTTGACGAAGATCAGTACCGACAGCCCGAGCGCAGCCAGGTAGGAGACGCCGACCGACGCGATCAGGTACAGCGGCGCGACCAGGCTACGCAGCACCAGCGCGAGCAGGATGCCGATCGCGATGATCGCGATGGGGATGATGTGCTTCAGGTCGCTGGTCGAGATGTAGCTGATGTCGTACAGCACCGGTGCTTGGCCGGTCACGCCCGAGGCGACCGCGCCAGCCGACTTGCCGACACTGGTGGTGTAGGCCCGGATGGCAGGCACCGCGTTGAGCGCAGCGGTGCCGGCCGGGTCGCCCGCGCGCAGGCCGGTGAAGAATTGCACGGTGTGACCGTCAGCGCTGACGTAGTTGCCGGTGGCCCGCCACAGCTGGTAGGCAGCAGCCGGGATCCGGCCGCCAGCGATCCTGGCCGGCGGTGTGGGTGCCAGCTGCTTGGCCGGCCCCAGCGCGCCGCACAGCCCGCCGAACTGAGACGGCGTCAGCGTTACCCCGCCGACCGGGTTCAGCGGCCCGGTCACCTGCGTGAACAACTTGCTGGTGCGCAGCTCCCCGGTGATCTTCGCCAGCGGCGCCGGGTCAGTGCAGACCGGCGTGCCGAACTTGAAGATCAGGCTCGTCGGGTTGGCCGAAGATTGCGGGAAGTGCCTGGCGAGCAAGGCGGCGCCTGCGGCCGAGTCGCTGCCGGCTGGCGGGCTGGTATTGCCGCCGAACCCACCGGAGGAATATCCGAGCACGCCGAAGGCCAGGCCGCCGAAGAAGATTATGCCGACCAGCAGCGTCGGGATCGGGTGCTGAACGATCCGCCCGGCCACCCGACCCCATATGCCGGCCTTACCCGAGCCCTGGACGCTCCACGGCACCAGCTTGGGCCTGCCGAACATGGCCTTGAACAGCGATCGTTTCACCGCGAGCAGCGACAGCCGGATGGACAGCAGCGCTGGCAGCAAGGTGAGCCCGGCGAGCAGGATGACGACCACGGCGATCGCGAATGGCCAGGCCAGGTCGGAGTAGAAGGAGAAGCTGGCCAGCAGCAGCGTCAGCACCGCGGCGATGACGGTGGCGGCGGACGCGCTGATCGACTCCCCCACCCTGGTGACAGACGTGACAATCGCGTCGCGGGCGGCTGCCCTCGGATGCATGAGATCGGCGAGCATGCTGCCGCCAAGGCGCGCCCGGCCGGGGAAGTTTTCCCCGCTGGTGCCGTGATCACGGACGCGCAGTTCCTCGCGGACGCGGAACACCAGGAACAGCCCATAGTCCGTGCCGGCGCCGATCACCAGCACGATCAGCAACAGCTGCGCGATCGGAGACACCTGCAGGCCGTGCTTGGCCGCCTCCGCCACCAGCGGGCCGGCGATCCTCACCGATAGCGCTGGCGGCAGCACCGTCACGATCGCGAGCGTCAACGACCGGAAGATGATCACTAGCAGCACGACGACGAACAGCACCGACAGTAGCTGCACCTTGTTGCCGGTATTACCCGACGCCTTCTGCTGATCCACCTGGATGGCCAGGTCGCCCGCCACGTGCGCGTGCAAGCCGGGCGGCAGGTGCGCGCTCGCTACCTTGGCGCGCAAGCCGTCGACGATGTTCTTCGCCCACTGCGGGTTGCCGCTGCCGGCCGGACTGGCCAGCGCGACGTACTCCACGGCCCGGCCGTCTGCCGACTGGCCGGCGTCAATGACCTTAATGATGTCCGGCACCGTGGCGAGCTGCGACTTGAGACCTGTCAGCGCGGCATTGTCAGCGGCCGTAAGCGGTCCTGATGTGGTCGCTGCCACAACCGGAATCGGCTGCTTGCCGGCCGTCCCGAGGGGCGCGGCGAGAACCGCCGCCTGCGAGCTTCCGGCGCTGGCCGGGAGAAACTTCTGGTTGTTACCCTGCGTGACGCTGGCCAGGGAGGGCAGCTGGGTAGCAGCAGCAATAGCCGCCGCGATCCAGATGAGCAGGACTAGCCAACGGAAGCGGACACCAAAACGGCCGATCGCCCCGTAGATCCCATCGACTCGCATGTTTGCGAATCCTACGGGAGAGTCGGTAGTGGCCGGGTTAAGGGGTCACGCGGCCCGGCGGGCTGGAAGCGCCTCGGCTATTGGTTTTCGGCCGTCTTCGCCTCTGTGTCGTGCCCTTCCGGGTGGACGGCGTCGGCCAGCGCATCCACCGCGCCAGTGAGCGCTCGCAAAGCCGGCAGCGACGACTCCAGGCTCCGGCGGCTGGCCGCATTGAGCGATGTCAGGGCCGAAGCGAGGATGCGGGCGTTGACGTCCTGCCAGTCGGCGACGACCGCACGCCCTGGCGCGGTCAGTTCGAGCACGGCCGTGCGGCGGTCGTCGGTCCCGCCTGCTCGGACTACCAGGCCCGCTCTGGCCATGCCATTCACCAGGGTCGCCACCGAGCTAGGGGCAAGCCTGAGCAACCGGGCCAGCTGACCGGGCCGGGCTGCCGGATTCTCGGCCAGGCAGGAGAGGAACTCCAACTGGGCGACCGACAAGCCGCCAGGCAGCGCCCCGCGCGGGCCGTATGCGCGGGCCGCACGCCGCATCGCACGGCGCAGCCGGGAAACGGCATCTGCCAGCTCAAGGCCAGCTGGATCAGCTGCCGCACGTTCTTGCATCGCTCCAGGCAAGGGCTGTGTCCAATCGGCCGGTTGCTGTTCCGACAGTGCCGGGACGCTGACCAGCGATCCTACTGCGGCGCTGCGCAACCGGCCGTAGGCTGATGAACCTGCCGGACAACACCTTCACCTTGGCCGGGCCAGGGCCGATCGGGGGCACAGCCGGGCTTCCCGGATAGTCAGGGACATGCCGGGCGAGGTGCTGGCCTGTCAACTGTTATGCCGGCAGACTCGGCTAGGGCAGGTCCGTGTTCCGCCGCTGCGCGGCTCGGGCAGCCGCAGGAGGGACACGTATGCAGGAGCTGCGCCTCGTCGCAGTCAGCGAAGACGGCAGTTATGCCATCCTCGCCGTACCGGGGCGAAGCGGCCGGTTCCTGCTGCCCATTGATGACCGGCTGAGGACGGTCGCCACGGGTCAGTTCTCGCGGCTCGCGCAGTACGAGATCGAAGTGGAGAATCCGTTGCGTCCCAAGGAGATCCAGGATCGCATCCGGGCTGGCGAGACGGCTGACGAGATCGCCGACGCGGCTGGCATCCCGCCCGACCGCGTCCGCCGGTTCGAGGGCCCGGTGCTCGCGGAACGGCAGTACCGGGCGCAAGAGGCCCAGCGGGCGACCATCCGTGGCACTAGCGATGGCGGGCCGGGCCCGCGGCTCGGCGACATCGTGGCCGAACGGCTGGCGAGCGTCGGGGCAAACTCGGAGAGTACGGAATGGGACTCTCGCAAGCGGCCGGACGGCAACTGGCAGGTTCAGCTTCAGTTCGCCATCGGCGGGCGGCCCGGCGTGGCCGAATGGATCTACGACCCGCGTCGACGGCACGTAATCCCCGACGATGACCAAGCCGTACGGCTGTGCCTGCCGCAGGAGGAGTGGGCCGTCGCCAGGTTCGCCGACCGGAGCTCGCCAGCAGCCACGGTTACGCCGATAGGGTCCCGGCAGCTCGCTCAGCAGGCCGAACTGGGGCGCGGACTGGAACGCCGCAGCACCGCCATGTCGGCGCGGCCGCGTGATGGCGGACTTGCCGCGGCGCTCGGGCCGGAACCGGCCGCGGCAGCGGAGCCGGCATCCGACCGCAAATTCGCCGACCCCGGCCAGGAGGCCATCCAGGCAGGGCCGGACGAAGTCGCGGTCGCGCCAGCCCCCAAGAAGGCCGTCGGCGGCCGGCCACGCCGCGCCTCGGTCCCGTCCTGGGATGAAATCATGTTCGGTACCTCCCGGCAGTCCGACTAGCTTGTGTCGGGGCGGTCCCGGCCGGGGCCAGGCGGGCAAGCGCCCTGGATAGATAGCGCCCGCAGGTAAGATGCCAGTGGCTGGCAGCGGCCGGATACGAGCTGACCCGAGGCTCTCCCAGGGTGAGGTGGCGTGCGGCGGGGTGATCAAGGCGGTCGGCGGCCGCGGCCGCTGGCATTGCTGGCAGCCGGAAGCCTGCTGCTCAGCGGGTGCGGACTGCTGGCCAGCACGAAGCCGCTTGGCCCGGCCGCGCCGATCAGCCTGACGGTGAACAGCCCGATTTTCGTTCATCACATAATCCCGCCCAGATTCACTTGCTATGGCAAGGGCGAGAGCCCACCGATCTTCTGGTCGGGCGTGCCTTCCGGCATCACTAAGTCGATCGCAATCGTTGTCGACGACTCGGCGACACCAATTACGCCGCGGGTTTACTGGATCGTGTTTGACATCAGCCCGAGCGCCACCGATCTGCAGGTCGGTGCCCTCCCGCCGCATGCCAGGGTGGCGCAGAACAGCAGCGGGACGGCCGACTACGCCGCGCCGTGCCCGGTAGGCGCCGCGCACGACTACCGGTTCACGGTGTATGCACTGGACGCAGTCCTCAGCAAGGCCGTTCCAGACCACGCACCGATCCTGCAGGCCTGGACTACCATCGCCAGCCACGTCATCGCGCGGGGAACCATGACGGCGAAAGCGTGCCCGAACGGCCTGTCGGCCGCTAACGGGCAGTGCGCGCCGTAATTCGGATTCGCTGCGTAACTGCCTGCGTACAGTTAGTCGAGACGCTCGGTTAAAAGTTTCCGAATTGCGTGACAAGGCGTATAGCGTCCGACACAATCACTGTTCAGGCAGTTCTGCCTAGCAATAAAACTAGGGTGCTTGCACGGTCGGGGGAGGCTCGCGTTCGATGGCCGCGCGAGCCTGGCTAGCGCCGCCCCAAGGCCACGTCGGTGGGATGGTGCGATGATCAAAGAGATCTTGATCGCCCTCGTGGCTGTGGTCGTGGTGATCTTGATAATCGCGTTCGCTGCGCTGCGTTTCCTGCGGGCTGACGACTCAGACACCTTCGACGACCTGCCCGACGAGCCGCGCAAGCCAGGACGTGCGAGCGCCGATTCCGGTCCGATGCCGGCACCTGTACAGCGCGACCGGCCGATGCGCACCGAACCCGCCCGCGAGCAGCAGACACGCACGCTGCCACGGACGCAGGAACGAGCCCCAGACGAGCGCGTGCCAGGCTGGCTACCGCGACCGGGACAGTCAGTCGCGGCCTGTGAGCGCAGAGCGCCGGGCACCCGCCACGAGCAGGCGCGCGCCCGCGACCGCTGCACGCGGCTCCCGCCCGCCCCGCCAGCCGGATCCTGACACCCAGGCCACTGCGAGCTGGGAAGCGATGTCAGACGTCGACTACTGGACCGAACTGGCAGCTGACAAGCCGCTGACCGCAGCCGCGGCCGGCCCGGCACCGACCGCCCGGCGCGGTCCGGACGCTAAGCCTGATCGTCAGCCGGGCGGCAGGGCTGCCCCGCGCGGCGATCAGCCGACCGCCCTACCGGTCCGCCAGCGAGCGCATCCCCGTGGGCCTGAGCTGGCCGACCAGAGCATCGCTGCGCTCGCCCGGCTCGGCGCGCAGCCGCCAGCGAACGCCCTGCCGCCAGCGAACCCGCAGCCGGCGGCAGCTGGACCGCGTCCCGCGGTGCGGCCGGAACAGCCGCGTCCCGACCAGTCCCGATCCGGCCCGCGGCCGGCCATCGCGCGTGCACCCCAAAGTCCCCCGGCAGCCCCGGTCTCTTATCCCGGCGCCCAAGGCAGGCTGCCGCTGCCGCTGCCGCTCGACGATGACCCGCTGACCAGTCCGTCCTTCCCCGCGATCAACACCGCCGACAGCAGGTCCTACCGAGCCCGCCGGCCCAGCTCTCAACAAGCCGGCATGCCGCGACCGGGCGGGCGTGACCGCAGCTCAGCCCGATTCGGCCAGCCAGCCCCGATCAGCCAGCCAGCCCCGATCAGCCAGCCAGCCCAGCGGTTCGCAACTCCGGCGGTGCCAGACCGGTCGGCCAGCGCCCCGAACGGCTACCCGGTCCAGGCGGCCCCGTCCGCCCCAGCCGCCAACCCGTATGGAAGCTTCGTGGGCACGCCGCAGGCGGGATACACAGATGCCGCCACCGGTCACCTCGACGGCTCGGCATACGGCAACGGTTACGCCGCCCCAGGCCAGCCGGCCGTGCCGGACGCAAGCTGGTATTCCGCGGACAACGGCAACGGCACGAGCTACTACGAACCCAGTTACAACACCGCGTCCGACCACAGCGCGTCCAACCGGACCGCGGGTGCGGGCGAACCCAACCACAGCGGCGCTGGCTACACCAGCGACGGCTACGCCGGAGCTGATTACTACGGCAGCTACGGCGAGAGCGCATATCAGGGCGGCTACCCAGTTCCGTTTGCGCGCCAACGGGTACACCGGGGGCGCCGTCCAGGGCGGCCAGCCGGATCCGGCTAGCTACCAGGCAGACGGGCAGTTCGCTGGTAACTACGACCAGCGTGCCATCGCCGCGCCCGACCTGGCCTACGGCCAGGAGGGCTATCAGGGTTACCCAGGCTATGGGGGCAGCCCGCGCTAGGCAGCGTCAGCCCGGCGACGGTGCCGGACCGGGCTTGACAACACCCTGCTATCGGCCCCCACAATGTGCCGACCCCCAAAAGCAGGTGACATGCCGGACGGTGCCCGAGATCACGCGCGTAGTTACCACTTGCACAAGCTTGCTACCGCGCTGGACACCGAGGGATTCCACGCCACCGTCAAGACCTCCTATCCGGCCGCGCTGCACGTCTTCATGCCGGGTGCGTCGATGCTCGCCGAAAGCATCGATTGCGTGCCCGGCACGGATGCGGACGGTCGACTGCACTGGTACTACCGGTGGTCCTGGGGTGAACTGCTGCACGATGCCAGTGACCCGCCCGGTGCCGCTGCCAAGATCGCCGATGTCCTTTCCGCCCTCTGATGGCTAGCTGCTAGTGCCGCCTGCGGTCGGGGCCCGGCTCGGTCACGCGATAATCTGCCTGGGGTATCCCAGCGGAGCGGAGGAAGCCAGTGCAGGTTGAGCAGGCCGGCAGGCTCAGCAACGTGCGGTACGACATCCGCGGACCGGTCTTGCACCGGGCCCGCGAGCTTGAAGCTGCCGGACACGAGATCATCAAGCTCAACCTCGGCAACCCGGCCCCGTTCGGCCTGGACGCACCGCCTGACGTGGTGAGCGACGTCGTGAAGCACATCGGCGATGCGCAAGGCTACAGCGACGCGCGTGGTATCTACTCAGCCCGGCTGGCCGTGGCGCAGTTCTTCGATCGCCGCGGGGTCGCGGGCCTCAGCCCGGACGACGTCTTCCTCGGCAACGGCGTTTCTGAGCTGATCGTCATGTCGCTTCAGGCCCTGCTGAACACGGGCGACGAGGTCCTGGTGCCAAGTCCGGACTACCCGCTCTGGACCGGCGCGGTCAGCCTCTGCGGCGGAAAGGCCGTGCACTACCAGTGTGCCGAGGATGAGGGCTGGGCCCCCGACATCGAGCACGTGGCCAGCCAGATCACGGCCCGGACCCGGGCGCTAGTGATCATCAATCCGAACAATCCCACTGGCGCCGTCTACTCGCGCGAGGCAATGCTCGGCCTGCTGGAGCTGGCCAGGAAACACGGCCTGCTGGTGCTCACGGACGAGATCTACGACCAGATCCTGTACGACGGCACCGTGCATCACTGCGCTGCAGCGCTCGCGCCGGACCTGCTCGTGCTCACCCTCGGCGGCCTGTCGAAAACGTACCGGCTGCGCCGGCTTCCGGTCCGGCTGGCTCGTGGTCTCGGGCCCGCGCGACAATGCTGCCGACTACCTTGACGGACTGGAACTGCTGGCCAACATGCGGCTGTGCCCGAACGTGCCGGCTCAGCATGCCATCGAGCCAGCGCTTGGCGGCCGCGTGGACATCAGCCACCTACTCGAGCCAGGCGGGCGCCTGCGCGATCAGCGCGACCACGCCTGGGCGAGGCTGACGGCCATCCCTGGCGTCAGCTGCGTGCGTCCGGCCGGCGCGCTGTACCTGTTCCCCAGGCTCGACCCGGAGACCTACAAGATTTCCGACGACGAGCGAATGATGATCGACTTCCTGGAGCAGCAGCACGTGCTGCTTTCCCATGGCAGCGGCTTCAACCTGCCAACCACCGATCACCTGCGGCTGGTCTTCCTGGCTGGCATCCCGGTTCTCGACGAAGCCATCGGGCGGCTCGCTACCTTCCTCGCCGACTACCAGCAGTAAAGGCCGATGGTCGGCGCGGTCAGCACGCCAAGAACGCCACCCGCTCCGACGGCCGCCCAGAGCGCAAACTGAACCGCGGCACGCGAGCCAGTCGCCGTCATGACTCGGCCACCGGCGCACGATGCCGGAAATGCAGGTCTAGTTCATTGGCGTAGCCGCGGCCGAGTTCGTTGCCGTGCTCGTGCACCCAGTCGGTGAACCTCACCTGCCCGGTGGCGGGCGCAGCAGAGTCAGCCCGCCCGGCCACCATCGAGGCGTACTCGTTGGCGGTCAGCAGGGTGTCTCGCAGCACCACCCTCAGCCCGGCAGCGAGCACGGGGATCAGCGCGCCTGGCACCGGCACGATGACGCAGCGACTCCCCACGGCATCCCGGATCTCCTCGACGAGCTGCCGGAAGGTCAGCGACTGCGGACCGACGGCATCGACCAGGACGTTGCCGGTGCGGGTGCCAAGGTCCGCGCAAAGCCGGCCGAGGTCGTCCACGTGAACAGGGCGTAGCCGGTAATCACCGCGGCCGCCGATGGCGAAAACCGGCAGTCGGCGCACCAGCCAGGCGATGTTGTTGACTAGGACCCCGTTACCTCCGAACAGGACCGCAGGCCGGGCGATGGCGTACGGCAGGCCGCTGTCGGCCAGGGCCTGTTCCGCCTGCGCCTTGCCGCGGAAGTAGGAGTCTGGCGAGTCCGGGTCCGGGTGCGTGATCGAGATGTGGACGATGCGCCGTACTCCCGCCCTGGCCGCTGCAGCGAACAGGATCTGGCTGTTGGCAACCGCCACGTCGTGATCGATCGCGCCGTGGGCGAACCTCACCCAGTACGTGTTGTAGAGCGTGTGGGCACCGGCCAGGGACTGGCGCAACTTTCCCCCGTCGGAAAAATCGAGCGGACGGACGTCGATGCCCGTGCCAGCCGGCGCCCGCTCAGGATGCCCGGTCAGCGTCCTGACCTGGTGACCACGGCCGAGCAGTTGGCGGGTAATGGCCGCGCCGGAGTAACTGAATGCGCCGGTCACGACGTCGAGCTGGGTCATCGGTTGCCCTTTCCGCTCGCTGGGAGCCTTATCCCTGCGAGCACATCCAGCAGCTTGGCCACGGACTGGGCGCGATCGATCACTGCGAGCGCGGCGGCGCGGTCCGCGTCCAGCGTCGCGAGGAGCTCCAGGCCGAGGAATCCGGCCACCAGCGCGTGCGCGGCGTCGGCCGGCGGCAGCAGCCGAGCAGCCGCCGAGCGGCCGAGCGCGCGCTGGACCGCTTCCCTGGCTAGGTCGCGCCACGGCTGCAAGCGCCGCGCCACCTGCTCGCCCAGGCCTGGTACCGACTGCGCGCCGGTGATCATCTCCACCAGCACCCGGACGTAGCCAGCTTCGAGATCCTCGATGAAGATCGCCCGGGCAGACTGGGTCAGCGCGGCGGTCGAGCGGGCCTGCTCGAGCATGCCGCGGTAGGCGATCATCCGCCGGGCGCTCACTTCGTCGAGGGCAGCGAGCAGGAGGTCATTGACCGAGCCGAAGTGGTAGAAGACCAGAGCCTGGCTGCAGTCGGCCCGGCCAGCGATTCTCTCGCGCTGGCGCCGGCGAATCCCGTCTCCCGCAGCGCATCGATCGCGGCATTGACCAGCGCGGACCGGACGCCAGCTGACCGCGCATGGCGGTCTTCCGGGCTGCCCCCGCCATATTTCGGTCCTGCTTTGGCCATCGGCCGCACTCCGATCTGAGCTGTTGCTTTGAGCAACTGCTCAAAGCGTACTCTTCCTGAGTCCGGCTAGCCAGCGGCGCGTGGCTCTCGGCGTGGTCAGCCTGATGACCTCCGGTCCGGACGGGTCAGCCGCTCAGGTGGCGATCCGTGTCGAGTATCCACTGCTCCCCGCGCAGATCGCATCGATCCGGCGCCGCTGCTCCGCAAGCGGCACCGTCGTCCAGCCAGGTTCCCAGGTCAGGTCGTCTACCGAGTGCCACGGCAGGCCGGTAACCGTCGCGATTTTCGCGGCCAGGGTGGGTCTTGCCTGACCCGGTGACGCCGTAGATCAGCACCCTGTCAGCCACGCCGCGATGGTAAGCGCAAGTCGCCCGCATCGCTAGCGCGCTCCACGCAGACGGGGCACTATCGGATCAGTTGCGGTTGGCGGCGTGCCAGCCATCGATTGCGAGAGGGGTCGGCGTGCCTGTTGTGCAAGGGAACGGCATCGAGATGTATTACGAGGTCCAAGGCCAGGGCGAGCCCCTGGTCCTCATCCCGTACCTGGCAGCCGATCAGGCGTGCTACGCCTTCCAGGTCCCCGAGTATGCAAAGCACTTCACCTGCTTCACCGTTGACTTGCGCGGCGCGGGCTTGTCCGCCAAGCCGGACGGCGAATACTCTACCGAGCTGCTGGCCGAGGACATCGCGGCGTTCATGCAGGCGGTCGGCGTCGGGAATGCGCACGTGGCGGGCATGTCGCTCGGTGCGGCTGTCAGCACGTGGCTGGCGGCAAAGCATCCGACGCAAGTGAAATCGCTCTCGCTACATAGTCCGTGGACTGCCACCGACCCGTTCTTGCGACGCCGTCGTGGAGACCTGGCGGATCATGGCGCAGGGCCTGGACAGCGTGACCGAGATGGTCATCAAGGGAATCTTCCCCTGGTGCTTCACGCCCGAGCTCTACGCGGCCAGGCCCGAGTACATCGACTCGCTGGCCGACTTCGTGCGGGGTCGGCCTATGCCCGATGTACCCGCGTTCCTGCGGCAATCTCAGGCGGTCCTCGCCCATGACGCGCGGGCTTCACTCGCTTTGATTCAGGCGCCTACGCTGATCACCTTCGGCGACCGCGACATGGTGACGTCGACCAGGTTCGCGGCGCCTTTGGCGGACGGCATCGCCGGTGCTGAACTGATCGTGTTCAACGGCGCCGCGCATGCACCGATGTATGAGGTCACCGAGGAGTTCAACGAGCGAACGCTGGAATTCCTGCTGCGTCACTCCGACTACTGATGCGGGCGGCCGGGAACCAGGCCGACCCATGCGTGTTTGAGGTGCGTGTTTGAGAGTGCTGACAGGACCGCGCTTGCGCCAAGTTGCCGTCGTCGCCCAAGACTGCGGCCGGGTGGCCGACGAGCTGCGTCTGGCTTTCGGCTGGGCGGAGCCATTTCATGATCCGGGAGTGGCACAGTTCGGGTTGACTAACGCAGTGTTCGCGGTCGGCGACACGTTCGTCGAGGTAGTGGCGCCCGCGCAGCCGGATACGGCCGCTGGGCGGTACCTCCAGCGCCGCGGCGGTGACGGCGGTTACATGGCGATATTCCAGGTTCCGGACATGGCAGCTGCCCGCCGCCGGATCGCCGACCTGGGGGTGCGGGTGGTCTGGACGGCCGATCTGCCCGACATGGCCGGCACGCACCTACATCCAGCGGACGTTCCCGGCGCCATCGTGTCGCTCGATTGGGCGGATCCGCCGCAGTCGTGGCGGTGGGCGGGCCCGTCGTGGACGGCGGCGGCGCCTGAGCGTGCTGCCGGCGGCGTGACTGGCCTGACGATCGAGGTCATAGACCCGGCTGCGGCGGCGCGCCGCTGGGCGGCGGTGCTCGGGATTCCAGCCGGCAGCGGCGGGCGTACCGCGGTCGTCGAGCTACCGGACTCGGGCCAGCGACTTGAGTTCGTGCCAGCCCCAGCCGGCGTCGGCGAGGGAATCACTACGGTGACCATCGCCGGAATGGCCGGCGATGTGCGGACGATCGGCGGAGTCCGCTTCGCCAGCGAGGCGGAATGACATGACCGCGATTGACACCGGGACCGAGGATCTGCGCGCTGAGATCGACGACGGCGTTGCGGTGCTCACTATGAACCGGCCCGACCGGCGCAACGCCTTCTCGCCGGAGATGCTGTCCGCCATGGCGGCAGTCCTCGCCCAGGTCGAAACTGACGACGCCGTTGGCTGTGTCGTGCTGACAGGTGCAGGCGGAGGCTTCTCAGCTGGCGGCGACGTCAAGCGAATGGCCGCCGCGCCAGCGGATAGAGACCGTGCGGGCCCGTCACTCGACGCCGTCATCCATCGTCAGCGACTCAATCAGCGGGCGACTAGCGGGCGCCTGTGGAGCATGCCCAAGCCGACAATCGCCGCCATCGCCGGGCCGGCGGCTGGAGCCGGCTTGTCCCTGGCGCTCGCTTGCGACTTGCGCTATGCCGTCCCGGAAGCCGTGCTGATCACTGCCTTCGGCCGGGTGGCGCTCGCCGGTGACTACGGCGGGACCTGGTTTCTGACCCAGCTGGTGGGCAGCAGCAAGGCAAAAGAGCTCTACTACTTCTCGGAGCGGCTGACCGCCGAGGACGCCCAGCGGCTCGGGATCGTCAACGATATCTTCCCCGCGGCCGACTTCGAGCGGGAGGTCATGGCCCGGGCTCGCCGGCTGGCCCACGGACCGTCGGTCGCCTACCGCTACATGAAGGAGAACCTGAACCGGGCCGTGACCGGCGAACTAGGCGACTGCATGGACGTCGAAGTGACCCACCATGTGCACACGACGCTCACCGAAGACCACCGCGAGGCCAGCCGGGCCTTCGTCGAGAAGCGCGAGCCGCGCTTCCGCGGCCGGTAGCCAGACCACGGGGGTAGCCGCCCTTCCCCACTCTCCGCGAACGCACAACTCCAGCGCCCTGCACAGCGATTTTGACCCAGCTGAGCAACTTACACCGCAACGCCGCGCACGTGGCAAGAGTCGGCCAACGCCACGTGGGGTCGCCGAGCTACGTGCCGCGCAGCGCGCGGATGGACTGGCGCAGTGACGACGTCGTCGCCAGCACCGCCGACGGCTCGTAGCCGCAATGCGCCATGCAGTTGGCGCAGCGCGGGTCCTTGCCCCGGCCGTAAGCGTCCCAGTCGGTGGTCTCGATGAGCTCTTTGTAGGTCTTCGCGTAACCGTCGGCCATCAGGTAGCAGGGCCGCTGCCAGCCGAGCAGCGAGTAGGAGGGGATGCCCCATGCAGTGCAGCTGTACTCGGCCTTGCCCTCCAGGAAATCGAGGAACAGCGGCGTGTGATTGAGCCGCCAGCGCCGCCGGTTCCCGTCCGCGAACGCCTTCTTGAACAGCTCTCTCGTTTCGGTCACGCCGAGGAAGTGCTCCTGGTCCGGGGCCTTCTCGTAGGCATACGCGGGCGAGATCTGCATGTCATCGATCTTGAGATCGTCGTTCAGGTAATTGAGCACGTCGATGACCGTGTGCGGGGTGTCGGTGTTGAAGAAGGTGGTGTTGGTGTTCACCCTGAAGCCGCGCCGCTGGCATTCCTTGATGGCCGCGACTGCCTCGTCGAACACGCCTTCCTTGCAGACGGACTCGTCGTGCCGCTCACGCAGCCCGTCGATGTGTACCACCCAGGCGAAGAAGGGCGAGGGCTTGAACTTGTCCAGCTTCTTGGGGATGAGCAGCGCGTTCGTGCACAGGAACACGAACTTCTTCCGCTTGATCAGCTCGTCAACGAGCACGTCGATCTGCGGGTGCATAAGCGGCTCACCGCCCGCGATCGACACCATCGGCGCGCCGCATTCCTCGATCGCGGCCAGTGCCTGCTCCACCGGCATCCGCTGCTTCAGCAGGCTGGCCGGCTGCTGGATCTTCCCGCACCCCGCGCACTTCAGGTTGCAGGCGAACAGCGGCTCCAGCTCTACCAGCAGCGGGAACTTCTCCCGGCGCGCCATCTTCTGGCGCATCAGGTAGGTCCCGACTCGAAGGCTCTGCCGTAGCGGCATGCTCATGAATGTCTCAGCTCCTTGGGAAGGCCGAACTGCACAGTTTCGGTAGCGACGACGACATCTTTGGCCTCCACGGTGCCGAGGCCAGTCAGCGCCGCCAGGATCTGGTCAACGATGGCCGGAGGTGCCGACGCGCCGGCGGTAAGTCCGATCGTGCCGGCTCCGGCGAGCCAGCCGAGTTCGATCTCCGCCGCGCTGTCCACCAGGTAGGCGGGGGTCCCGGCCCGCTCGGCCGTCTCCACTAGCCGCCTGGAGTTCGAGGAATTCGCCGACCCGGCGACCAGCACCAGGTCGGACTCGCGTGCGATGGCCTGCACGGCTTGCTGGCGGTTGGTCGACGCGTAACAGATGTCGTCACTGCCCGGGCCGGTGGCGGCCGGGAACCGCTCGGTGATCGCGTCGGCGAGCTGACTGGCCTCGTCGGCGGCCAGCGTGGTCTGCATCAGGTAAGCGACCTTGCCGGGATCGGCCGGACGCAGCCTGGCAACGTCGGCTGCGGTCTCGACCAGCGTCATGGCCGCGGGCGCCTCGCCCATCGTGCCTTCCACCTCTTCGTGGCCGGCGTGCCCGATCAGTGCGACGAGATAGCCGTCGGCGGCGAACCGGCGCGCTTCGGCGTGCACCTTGGCGACCAGCGGGCAGGTCGCGTCTACGGCGTTCAGGCCGCGCCGCGCCGCCTCCCGCCGCACTTCGGGCGACACCCCGTGCGCGGAGAACACCACGTTCGCCCCGTCGGGCACCTCGCTCAGCTCGTCGACGAACACCGCGCCGCGCCGTTCCAGGTCGCCGACCACGGTGAGGTTATGCACAATCTGCTTGCGGACGTACACCGGCGGCCCGTGCCGTTCGAGCGCCAGGTCGACGATCTCGATCGCGCGCTCCACCCCGGCGCAGAATGACCGTGGGCTCGCCAGCAGCACCTGCCGCGGGCCCGTAGCCGCAGCCCAGCGGGTCAGCGCAGGCACAGCTTTTCGGAGGGAACGGAGTGCTGCAATGCCCCCGGTCACGATCGACGGGCCGAGCACTGAGTGCTCCGGGGTGTCGGAAATCGCACGGAGGACCACGGCAGGCTCGGTCCGTGCGCTGGCAAGCAGCGGCGCCGATTCCATGTCCACCGCGATCGCACCGCCCGCGGCAAGTGCCGCGTGATTGTGGCGGGCCAGCCGGGCGACGGTGACGACCGGGCCGGCCACCGCGCGCAGGCCAGCCCGTCGCAGCTCTCCGGCCAGCAGCGGCGCCGACGGGCAGCTCACGGTCGTGGTGCCGTCGCTGACCTCAGAGGCGACTACGATGTCGCCGGTCCGCAGCTCGCTGGTGAGGCCGCCGCCGACGCCGCACACCGCTAGCGCCTCGGCCCCAGTGAGCCCGGCCCCAGCTGCGGCAGCGCGGACGGGCCCGTAACCGGTCCTGATCACCTGAATATGACCACCGGTGGCGGCCGGCCCATCCGCATCGCCCAGCCCCGCGTCCCGGAGCCCGCGGCGGACAGCGCGGGCCTCGATTCGCAACGGCGAGCAGACGGTCAGCGCGCTCATCGCGTGCTCCGCAGGTACCGGCCTAGCGCACTGACCGGGAACACCAGCCGGTACAGGTGATAGTTGATGTAGAAATCGCGGGGGAAGCCGGTGCCGGTGAACTGCGGCTCGTGCCAGCTCCCGTCCGGTCGCTGGGCCGCCGCCAGCCATCCGACGCCGCGTTCCGCACTGCGCAGCGCGTCGTCACCGCCAGCCGCCAGCAGCGCGAGCATCGCCCACGCCGTCTGCGACGCCGTCGACTCACCCCGGCCGGCCCAGTCCGGATCCTCGTACGAGCGCAGGTCCTCGCCCCAGCCGCCGTCGGCGTTCTGGTGGCTGATCAGCCAGGCCACCGCGCGCCTGACGCACGGCTTGCCGGGCAGCACGCCGGCCGCGATGAGCGCGGGAACGACAGCGCCGGTGCCGTACACGTAGTTAGCTCCCCAGCGGCCGAACCACGACCCGTCCGGTTCCTGGGCGCGCAGCAACCAGGCAACGCCCCGCCGCACGGCCTTGCTGCCGCCGAGCCCGGCGGCGGCCAGCGCCTCGACGGTGTGCGCGGTGACGTCCGCCGACGGCGGGTCGATCACGGCGCCGAAGTCGCAGAACGGCAGCTTCGTCACCAGCTGCGAGGTGTTATCGGCGTCGAAGGCACCCCAGCCGCCGTCGCGTGACTGCATCCCAACGAGCCAGTCCAGCGCGCGCGCGGCCGCGCCGCCAGCGTCCCGTGCAGTCGCGTCGTCGGGTTGCTCCACCCGGCCGAGTGCGAGCAGGACCTCGGCGGTGTCGTCGATGTCCGGATACCCGTCGTTGTCGAATTCGAAGGCCCAGCCGGCCGGGGCGAGGCCAGGTCGCTGCACCTGCCAGTCGCCGGGTCCGCGGATCTCCTCCCCCAGTACCCAGCGCGCAGCCGACTGCAGGGCCGGGTGATCGGCGGGAAGCCCGGCGTCGCCCAGGGCGATCATCGAGAGCACGGTGTCCCAGACCGGCGACTGGCAGGCCTCAAGCCGGCGCTGCTTCCCGTCCGGCCCATCCGCCCAGATCGTGAACCGGTCCAGGCCGGCCAGGCCGCGCTGCATGATCGGGTGCGTTAGCTCGTAGCCCAGCAAGTGCAGCGCCATCAGCGAGTAGACCCACGGCGGCTGAATGCCGCCCCAGCAGCCGTCCCGCTCCTGCCGGGCGATGATCCACTCGGCGCAGCGCCGGAAAGCCGCCGTGCGGATCGCGGTGACCGGCCGGAGCTGGCCGCCGTGCCGCTCGAAACCGTGCAGCGCCCGATCGAGTGCGGTGAATATCCGGCCCCAGGCGTCCTGCTTGCGGGCGCGGCCGACGCCCGCTGCGCGCCCGTTCGCCGCGCGCGGCACCCGCACGCCACCGGAGTCGAGTTCCGCCAGGCCGAACGACAGCGGCCGCACCGGCCGGAGTGAGCAGACGACCGTCAGCGGCACGATCGTCTGGCGGGCCCAGCAACCCCAGTCATAAACGTTCAGCGGCAACCAGCGGGGCAGGTAGATGAGCTCCGGCGGCATAACTGGAAGTTCGTCCCACGGCCATTCGCCGAACAGAGCCAGCCAGATGCGGGTGAAGACGCGAGTCTTGGCGATTCCGCCCCGGTCCCTGATGTAACCCGCGGCCAGGTTCATGTGCTCGGCGTGCGGGGCATCGCCGGCCAGGCGCAGCGCCACGTAGGCCTCGACGGTCGTGGACAGGTCGCCGTCTCCGCAGTGAAAGTTCGCCCAGGTTCCGTCGCCGCGCTGCTTCGAGCGGATCCAGCGCGCGGCTGCCTGCGTCTCCTCCTCGGTCCTGATGCCGAGGAACTGGCGCAGCAACAGGTCCTCGGCGTCCATGGTCACGTTGGTCTCGAGCTCACCCTGCCACCAGCCGCCGGGATTCTGCAGCCCGGTCAGGTGCCGTGTTGCCCGGTCCAGGGCCACCTGCGCGGCCGCACGGGCCGATCCCGCAGCTGGCTGCGCGGTATCGAGCAGTTCCCGCGTCACCATTGGCGCGCCGAGATGAACGCGGCGATCCCGGCGAACTCTGCCCGCACGTCATCGGGCATGTCCGCGGCCGCCAGGCAGGCGGCTGCGGCAGCCAGCTCCGCATCTGCCATCGCCTCTGCTTGCTTCCGGCCGCCCGCAGCCTCGACCAACCGGGTAGCGCGGGCCACATCGTCCTCGGTGAGCGGGCCCGGCTGCGCCAGCAGCTCGGCGAGCTCGGCCCCCGATTCGCTGCCGCTGGTCAGAGCCGCCACCACCGGCAGCGACTTCTTCCGTGCGCGCAAGTCGGAGCCGACCGGCTTGCCGGTCGTCTCCGGCGTCCCCCAGATCCCGAGCAGGTCGTCGGTGAGCTGGAACGCCAGGCCCGCGTGCGAGCCGAATGCCGCCAGGCCCATCGCCAAACTGGGCGGCGCGCCCACATAGATGGCGCCGATGCTGCACGCGCACGCCATCAGCGCAGCGGTCTTGTCTCCGGCCATGTCCAGGCATTCGGCGACTTCCACATCGTCGCGGCTCTCGAAGTCGAGGTCAGCCCCCTGGCCAGTGATCAGGCGCTGCACTGCGGCCGACAAGCAGCGGGCTGCCCACGCTCCGCCCGGCTGGTTCTCCAGCAGCAAGTCCTGGGCCAGCACCAGCAGCGCGTCGCCCGCCAGGATCGCGGCCCCTACCCCGTACACCGTCCACGCGGTCGGCCGGTGCCGCCGCTCGGTGTCGCCGTCCATGATGTCGTCGTGCAGCAGGGAAAAGTTGTGCACCAGCTCGACGGCCGCCGCTGGCGGCACGGCCCGCTCCGCCGCCACGCCGGCGGCGCGCGCGGACAGCAGGGCCAGGGCCGGGCGCAGCGCCTTGCCGGCCGCGGCCGACCGGATGCTGGCCGGGTGTCCTTCGGCATCGCAGATACCGAGGTGGTAGGCGGCCACCAGGCCGATCTGCGGGCTGAGCCGGGCTACCGCGTCGGCGAGCGCCGGTCCGACGAGATCGCGCGCCGTCTCGACTCCGGCAGGCATGGTCATCGTCATGACACACCTGCCGTGGCCGCTTTGTCCGGCCCCAGTGCTGATGATGCCAGTGCCGCCCGCCGGGAGGCGAGCTCGCCGATCAGCGCTTGCGCAGCAAGATGCCCGCTTCGCACCGCACCCTCCATGGTGTCCGGCCAGCCGGTGTCGGTCCACGCACCAGCCAGCGTGAGTCCCGGCACCGGAGTCCTGGCACCGGGTCGCAGGGCACCAGAACCTGGTTCCTGCCGGAACGTTGCCTGACGTTCCCTGGTTACGAAGAAGTCAGTGATGCCAGCCCCGGCGGTGGCCGGGAACAGCTGCTCGAGTGCCGGCACGAACACCTCGCGGAGCGCGGCCGCCGGCGTGTCGACGAAGGTGTCTGCTGCCGACAGCGACACCGCCAGGTATTGCCCGCTGCGCAGTCCGGCTGGCCTTGTCTTGTCGAAGACCCACTGGACCGGCGAATCGACCGCCGCGGCAAATGGCAACCCCGTTACCCGCCGGTCGTAGATGACGTGCACGTTGACGATGGGCGAATGGCCGAGGCCAGCCCAGGCGGCTGCCTGCGGGAAGCCGGCCGGCCCCGCCAGCCGGCCTGCGCAGGCGGGACGGCCAGCACGACGCCGTCGGCGAGCATGGCGCCGCCGTCCGCCGCGCCTTCCGAGCCGCCAGTTGCGAGCTCGCCGTGCGCCAGCCGCAGCCGGAATCCGCCGCTTGCCAGCCGCTCGATCACCGCGACGCGCGACCCGAGCCGGACCCGGACCCCGAGCCGGTCCAGCAGGCTGGCGGCCGCGGTGGCGTGCAGCTCCCCCAGCGGAACCGTGGCCATGCCGATATCGGCCGCGTCTTTCGCGCCGAGCAGCGCCGTCTTGATCACGGTCGCCGCCAGCTGCAGGCTGGCGTCATCACCTGCCACGTTCAGCGCGGAGACGACGAAAAGGTCCCACAGGCGCCGCCTGGCCCGCTCGCCCTGGCCCCGTGCCGCCAGCCAGTCGCCCAGCCGCACCCGGTCCAGGGCGGCGTCGTCTGGGTTGGCGAACCGGAAGGCGAGCGCGGCGCGGGCGACCCTGGCCCGCTCTGGCACCGATAGCAGGCGATAGCCTGCCAGCGCCCCCGCGAAATGCAGCGGGCTCGGCAGCGAGGTCCTGCGCAGCCTGGCTGGCCCGGCTTGTGACAGCACCGTGACATCGAAGCGGTCCTGAATCGCCACCGAGCCGGTCATACCCAGCCTGGCCAGCAGCTCCTGATAGGCAGTGCAGCAACGCAGGAAAACGTGCTGGCCATTGTCGATGGTCATCGAACCGCGGGTATAAGAAGACGCGGCACCGCCAAGCCGGGGCCTGGACTCCAGCACGGTGACGCCGAGGCCAGCGTCGCGCAGCGCGATCGCGGCGGTGATTCCGGCCAGGCCGCCGCCGATGACGACTACCTCCCGAGTCGTCATGGCAGGTCCCCCGTGGCGACGCTCGAGTCTGGCTCAGCCTGGCGCCGCCGGCTGCCCCTGCCCGGCCGCCCCATCCCCGCCAGGGCGGTGACCGCGATCATGAGCTTTTCGCTGGCCGGCAGCGACATCCGGTGTTGCAGCGCGTCTTGCGGCCGGGCAGCGATGTGCTCGAGCAGCCGCCTGTAGATGCCGGCCATCGCCCCGGTGCAGGCCGCGCTGCGCCGGTCCAGCAGCGGCATGAGCTGCATGCCGAGTGCATACCAGTCCCGCGCGCGGGCGGCCTCGAACCGGATCAGGTCGTCCATCGGCCCGGCGATCGTGCCGCCCGGTGCCGTGTTGTCCGGTGCCGTGTTGTCCGTCGCCGTGTTATCTGAGGCCGTGTCAGCCGCTCCCGCGGGCGCTAGCGTGCAGCCGAACCGGGTCAGGTCGGCGGCCGGCAGGTAGACCCGGCCGTTGCCCAGGTCTTCCCGGATGTCCCGCAGGATGTTGGTGAGCTGCAGCGCGACGCCTAGTGAGTCGGCGAGCGGGCTGGCCGAGGCGAGGTCCGCGCTGCCGAACACCCCCAGCGACAGCCTCCCTATCGATCCAGCCACGCACCGGCAGTAGCGCTCAAGCTCGCCGAAGGTCGCGTAGCAGGTGCCGCGGACGTCCGCTTCGCAGCCATCGATGAGCTCTCCGAACGCGCTCAGCGGGATCGGAAACCGGAGCGCCGCATCCTGTAGGGCGAGCAGTACCAGGTCATCAGGGGCGGCGCCTGCGGCCAGCGAGGTGACAGCCGCGCGCGCCAGAGCGAGTTGAGAAATTTTGTCCGAAACGGGGAGGTTGCCGTCGCCGATGTCGTCGATACGCCGGGCGAACGCATAGACAGCCGACAGCGCCCGTCGCTTTTCCGCAGGCAGTAGCGCGATGCCGTAGGCGAAGTTCTTCGCCTGCTGACGGGTTACCGCCTCGCAATGGCGGTATGCGGCGCTGACCTCCGGCGCCTGCGGTGCGCTGACGGCCATGATCACCGGCCCGCCGCGAACGCAGTCGCGAGTTCGCGTGCCACTCGGCTCTTACGTGACCGCGGCGTGGCCGCCAAAACGTCGTGGTCGGCAGCCGCTATGGCGGCCAGCGCGGCCCGCCCGCCCGCCACGTAACCTGCGACCGCAACCCTCGGGAAGCCTCGCAGCGTGCCGACCAGCCGCGCGCCGCCGTCAATCAGCCGCTCAGCGCGGCCGGCCTCGAACGCGATCAGTTCGCGCAGCTGCGGGGGCGCGTGACTGCCGGCCAGGTCCTGCTCGGTGCAGTCGAACCGACGCATGTCCGCAGCCGGGAGGTAGATCCGGCCCGACCGCAGGTCCTCGGCCACGTCTTGCAGGTGCTCAGCCAGCTGGAGGCCAGTGCAGACGGCGTCGGACAGCAGCGCGCGCTGCGGCGTGTAGCAGCCGAAGACGCGCAGCACAATCCGGCCGACCGGGTCCGCCGACAGCTTGCAGTACCCCACCAGTTCGGCGAATGTCTTATATCGGGTAGTTACCTGGTCCTGCTGGTTCGCCCTGATGAGGTCGTGAAAGGGCTGCATCGGGATGCCGCAGTCCGCGACCGTACCGGCCAGCCCGGCCACGGCAGGCAGCCGCGGCCGACCGGCGCAGTACAGCCGCATCAGGTCCTCCTCGAGCTCGGTCAGCAAATGCAGGCGCTCACCTGGCGCTGCTAGGTCGCCTGCGTCGTCCACCGTCCTGGCGAACACATAGACCGCCATCAGGTGACGTCGGTACGGGCCCGGCAGCGCCCGCATTGCTACCGGGAAGTTCTCGTTTGCTGCCTTTGCCGCGATCATGCTGGTCTGGGTATCCGGCGCGTCGCAGGACCCGGTGCAAACCATGATCTCTATTTCTGCACGGCGGACTAATTGAATGCAAATAATGACGTGCGCGTCACCTGATATGGACGTCAGTTCCGAACCGCTAATCCCGACGTTACGGGCCCTATTGATCTTGATTTCCCGCGCTTGCCGTCACGCGCGAGGTCCGTTTTCTGGTTGCCCGACCAGAACCCGGGCCGGCCATGTTGAAGCCCGGCCGCAGGTCAACGCAACCCCGACTGTGGCGCCCGGACCGATCGGACGATACTGTCGCCATCATGAACCGGGAACCCAGCCTGGGGCGGCCGGGGAGTTTCCCCGTCGCCACGGGCAGCCAGGACCCCGGTCGGATCCAGAGTGTCAGCACTACCGCGAAGCCAACCAGCACCGCGAAGCCAACCCCGGTGCTGGGCCAGGAGAGCGGGATGCCAAGCCAGACAACGACTCACGACGGCGGACCGGCCGATGGCAGACCTGTGCCACCAGGCCAATCGGCGAGCCGCCAGGCAGCCAGGCTGCGTCCGCAGCGCCCGTCCCTCGGCGGCGGTCTCCCGGCGCGCCAGCGCGAGCTAGGCGCGCACGGCCGAGCGACCGTGCGCAGGCTGCTCGAGGCCGGGTTGGCCGAGTTCGAGGAGTCGGGATTCCAAGGTGCGCGCGTCGAGGACATCGTCCGGCGCGCCAAGACGTCGCATGGCACCTTCTACTTGTACTTCGCGAACAAGGACGACCTATTCCGGACGCTGCTGCAGGACGCGCTGCACGACATGGCAGTTATCACCGACGAATTCCCCATCGTTACCAGTAACGAGGCCGGACGGGCCGCGCTGCGCAAGTGGGTGCAGAGCTTCTGCGACATCTATGCCGCCCACGCGACGGTCATCCGCATCCTCAGCCAGGCCGATGTCGTCGGCGAGAGCGTATTCAGCGACGGGCTGCAGCAGCTGTTCCGGCTCTCCGAGGCCATGACGCAGGGCATGACGGCCGCCGCGGACAAGGGCCCAGACGGCTATCGGGAGCCGCCAGAGCACGCGGAACTCACCGCGTTCGCCTGCCTGATGATGCTCGAGCGGATCAACTACCTGCTCAGCGCCGTGGAGGTCACGCTGCCCAGGGACGAGATGATCGACCGCGTGACCGCAATCATCTACGCCGCGTTCCGCTCCTGATCCGGCTGGCGCCGCCCCGCACGAGCCTGCAGACCGTCCCGTCGCTAGTCCGCTGTTAAGTTTGCGCGGTGACGTTCGGAACCTACCGCGAGCTTTTCGTCGCAACCGCGGGTGCTGCGGGTGCGCTGACGGGGTTGTTGTTCGTCGCGCTCTCAATCGCACCGCTTCGCGGCCCGTCAACCGAGCATCCCGTCATCCGGCAGGTCCGCGTCGCCGCCGCCCTGCTGGCTTTCGTTAACGCACTTGCGGTCTCGCTCTACAGCCTGGTGCCCGGCACCAGTCCCGCCTACCCCGCGACTGTCATGGGCGTGATTGGTACCTTGTTCACCGCCGCGGCCATCCGGTCTATCGTGTCCAGCCACGCTGCGCGCCCGCAGCAACGGCATCAGCTCGGGCTCGTCATCTTGCTGCTGCTGATATTCGGCACCGAGCTCATCGGCGGTATCGCCCTGCTTGCGGACGCTGGCATCAGCACCGCGGTATCGGTGATCAGCTATGCCATGGTGTCGTCGCTGATGGTCGGAATCGCCAGGGCCTGGGAGCTCGTCGGCGACAGGGACACCGGCATCCTGGCCTCTCTAGCCGTGCTGATTGGCCGCCAGCCCGCCGCGCTCAGCCCGCCGACTGCCGGCGAGTCGGCAACGGCGGCACCCGACAACAACGCTGCTGAAATCGCGCCCCGTACCCGGCAGGCTAGCGAGGGCGACGACTAACCCGTGCCGGGTCCGCCTAGCCGCCAGGAACCGGGCGGCGGACGAGTCAGCCTGTAGGCCGGATTCTGTGCGATGGTCCGGCACCATGGCCGCTGACCTGCGACGAGACCCTTAACTGGACTCCCTGTTCCGCTCTAGTTCCGTTGGAGCCGTACGAAGCATCGCGTCGATTGCGCCGCGGCCTGCGTCTTCGGCGTCAGGAAACAGGTGCCCGTAGGTATCCATTGTCTCAGCGAGGCGCCTCCTGGACGCGGATAGCCAGCTGGACCGGGAGAAAATCGTGAGCAGCCTGTTCCAGGACAACCCCACCGCGATGAGCTTCGACAGGATCGCCTTCGGCGAGACCGGCATAGAGCACGGCGACCAGACCGCGGGGATCAACCTGGACGAGGAGAACGAATAGGCCGTCACCGAGCTCGCCGGGCTCGACGGCGCGTCCGCCGGGACCGCCGGGACCGGCGGGCTCGAACCCACGACCGGCGGATTATGAGCTCGGAATCCTTCATCTACCGGTGTTCACCGATGTCGATCGGCGCAGGTCAGGACCAGCCCTGAACATCAGTGGACAGCACTGGGCCAGCGTGAACTGCGAACTGCTATCGCCCCGCGCAAACCTGCCCCGGCCGCGTCCCGGCTCCCTTCGCAGGCGGGGCCCGTCGGCGAGAGTCAGCCGTCAGCGCACGGATCGGCCGCGAAACACTACCGGGCTAAAGGCAACTGGCAACTGCGAACGGGAGATTAACACCGCTAACCCTATGGGTCAGGACGCGATCGCGATCCCGGCAGGTCCGGGCGCGGGCGAGGCGTCTGGTTATGAGGGTGATCACGGCCATCGCCCGGACGGTTTGCAAGAACGCCGTGACCGCCGGCGGGCCGAGGCCGACGTGGTGGGGGCCGACATGCTCGCACCGCGTGACCTGCTTGGCGGGCTCGATCCCGATGTCGAGATCATCGGTACCGGCAAGGCTCAGCCGCAGCGGGGCGAACTAGGTCACTGAGCCGCTTGGCGGCCATCCGGCGCTGGCAGGCGTCGTCATCGACAGGTACCCTCGCGCAGTCGCCGCGGGCCGGTAGGCGAAGCTGCT
Organism: uncultured Actinomycetota bacterium; assembly: GCA_963711055.1. Lineage (GTDB taxonomy): Bacteria > Actinomycetota > Actinomycetes > Streptosporangiales > Streptosporangiaceae > JAJYUU01. The sequence goes on from CAVQCR010000014.1 coordinate 137,036, forward strand.
ATGCGAGTTGCCGCATTGTCCCCATCGGCGACGGCTAGCCTGCTGCCGCGCGGCGTGCGAAGAGCGTCTCGAAGCCCATTCGAGACCTCTCATCGACCGAATCCGGGCGAGGGTGCCTGGCAACTCTTGACACAGCCGCAAATTTAGTTAACGTCAGGGACGTTATGTGTTAGGCGCGAGTTTGCTGCGCTATCAAGGCCTTCCGACGGGTCGGGAAGGACTCGCATGGCTCGCCTGGACCTTTCGAGTGTTGGCAAGGTATACGAGGACGGCACGCGCGCGGTCACCGACCTTAGTATCGCCGTCGCCGACGGTGAGTTCCTCGTCTTAGTTGGTCCGTCTGGGTGCGGCAAGACGACGGCGCTGCGCATGATCGCGGGGCTTGAGACGATCACCGAGGGTGAGATCCGCATCGGCGATCGGGTAGTCAACAACGTGCCGCCACGCGACCGTGATCTAGCGATGGTGTTCCAATCCTACGCGCTGTATCCGCACATGACGGTGCGCGACAACATCGCGTTCGGCCTGCAACTGCGGCGGATGCCTAAGCCGGAGCTCAGCCGGCGTGTCGATGAGGCAGCGAGGATCCTCGGCCTGGCCGAATACCTCGACCGTAAGCCCCGCAACTTGTCCGGTGGCCAGCGGCAGCGAGTCGCGATGGGTCGGGCGATCGTGCGCCAGCCGCAGGCGTTCCTGATGGACGAGCCCCTCTCCAACCTCGACGCTAAGCTCCGCGTCCAGATGCGCGCCGAGATCGGCAAGCTGCAGCGTGATCTAGCCGTCACGACCATCTACGTGACCCATGATCAGACCGAGGCGATGACGCTGGGCCACCGCGTGGCAGTGCTGAAGAAGGGCACGTTGCAGCAGATCGCGGCGCCTCAGGACCTGTACGACCACCCGGTCAACCTGTTCGTAGCCGGGTTCATCGGATCGCCGGCGATGAACTTCCTGGCCGCGACTCTCCGCCGCGATGACGCGGGCGAGTTCTCGGTCGAGATGGGCGCCGAGACCCTGCAGGTGCCCGCGTCCGTCCTCGCCGCGCGGCCAGCGCTCGCAGGCTACGTCGACCGCGAGGTCGTCATCGGCGTGCGGCCCGAAGATATCGAGGACGCCGCCGTCACCTGGGCTGTCGACGGCCGCACACTGCCGGCGGTGGCCGAACTCGTCGAGCCACTCGGCTCGGACCTGATGGTGTACCTGTCGCTCGACGTCCCACAGCCCTCCGCGAACGAGGACTTCGCCGAGCTCGCGCGTGACGCAGGTGATGTCGCAGTCGACATAGCAGCCAAGACAACCGTCGTCGCCCGGTTCAGCCCGCGAAGCACCGTGGCAGTAGGAGACGGCGTGAAGGCAACGGTCGCTACGGACCGCATGCACTTCTTCGAACCTCATTCAGGCGCTGCGATCTGGACCGCCTGACCCGACAGACGAGGAGACATAATCATGGCTCTGGCGAGAAAGACGATGGCGGCCATCGCTGTTGGCGCCGCAACGATGGGGCTGGCAGCTGCATGCGGGTCCAGCGGTTCGAGCACCCCGCCAGCACAAGCAAGCTCACCGGCTGCGGCCGCATTCAAGGGCCAATCGTTCACCATACTCGGCCAGTGGACGGGCCTGGAGCAATCGGCGTTCCAGAGCGTCCTCAACGCCTTCGACACCTCGACCGGCGCAAAAGGGCAGTACACACCCGCGGCGGGCGGCTCGGAGCCGACAGTGCTGGGCGCTAAGGTCGCGGGCGGCACCCCGCCGGACATCGCCATCCTGTCGCTGCCTGGCGCGATCGCCCAGTACGGCAGCGCCGGAAAACTGCATGCCTTGTCGGCCACCAGCAAAGCCGCGGTCGCTCAGAACTTCGCCGCGGAGTGGGCGAACCTCGCGACCGTGAAAGGAACGGAGTACGGGGTTCCTGTCGACGCGTCCGACAAGTCCACTGTCTGGTACAACGCCACGGCGTTCAAGAATGCGGGCATCGCGAGCACGCCAACAACCTGGCCGGGGCTGATCGCCGACGCCAAGACCCTGGCCGCCTCCGGTGTGCACACGCCGATCTCGGTCGGCGGTGGTGACGGCTGGACGCTCACCGACTGGTTCGAGAATGTCTACATTCGCACGGCTGGCATCGCGAACTATGACAAGCTTACCCATCACCAGATTAAGTGGACGGATCCGACGGTCGCTACCGCGCTGACCACTCTCAAGCAGATCTGGGGTGACAAGGCCCTGATCGGCTCGCCGTCGGCAGCGCTCACCGTCCCATTCACTGGCTCAGTCGACAACGTCTTCAAGGCCAGCCCCACCTCGGCGATCGTGTACGAGGCAAGCTTCGTGGCGACCACGATCCCCGCGGACAAGGACCCGGCCAAGGTCGGCACGGTGGCGAAGTACTTCGCGTTCCCTTCCATCAACGGCTCCGCTCCGGTGGTCGAGGCCGCGGGAGACTTCGCGGTCGCGTTCACCAGCAACCCGGCGGCGCAGGCCTTCATGACATTCCTGGCCTCGCCGCAAGCGGCGCAGCTACTCGTGTCTTACCCAGGCAGCGGGTTCATCTCCGCGAACAAGAACCTGGCCGCAACGGCTTATCCGGATGCGACGACGGCGGGCCTTGGGCAGCAGATCGTCAGCGTCGGGGACAACTTCCGGTTCGACATGTCCGACCAGGCGCCCGCCGCGTTCGGCGGCACGCCCAACAAGGGCGAGTGGGCCGACCTGCAGAACTTCCTCGGTAACGGCAACGTCAAGGCCGCCCAGGCGGCCCTGGAGAAGGACGCCGAAAGCGTCACGTGGACCAGCTAGCCCGGTCCACGCCGAGCACTCGGTGACCGAGGAGGACTGAATGGCACAGGACACGGGCGAGCCCGGCCAGCCAGGCTGAGCTTGCCGGGCTCCCCCGTGCTCCTGGCCAAGACGCCGGCGGCGGCCGCCAGGCGTCAGCGGGGCAGGATGCCGCTGGCTCCCGGTGAGGTACGCTGGCTGGCACTGCCGTTCCTGGCCCCGGCACTCGTCCTGCTCGCGGCCATCCTGCTCTACCCGCTGATCTACTCGATCGTCCGCAGCCTGTTCGCCGACAGCGCGGCGGGAGGTTTCGGATCGTTCGCGGGACTGCGGAACTACGGCTCGATCTTCACCGACAGCTCGACCCTGCGGGCGGTAGAGAACAACCTGCTCTGGCTTGTCGTCGTCCCCACGATCGTGACCATCATCGGGCTGATCTTCGCCGTGCTGACCGAGCGGATCCGATGGGCCACCGCGTTCAAGACCGTGCTGTTCATGCCGATGGCGATCTCGGCGCTCGCCTCCGGCATCACCTTCGCGCTCATCTACGCCGACCAGCCGAGCCGTGGCCTGGCGAACACGATCACCGTCGGCATTCACGACACCTTCGGCTCGTCCAGCGCCTACCCAACGGTGTTCAGCAACGACACCGCCGTGTACACCGGGTCGGCGTTGGCCGGCTACACCACGAAGGCCACCTTCGCGCCCGGATCAGCCGCGCTGCTTCCGCTGACCGGCCTGAATCTCCAGGCGCCGCCACCAGACGCAAGACAGGCCGCGCTGCCACCGGTCTCGCGCGCCGTCTACGGCGTGGTATGGAACGATTTCCGGCTTGGCGGCGGCGGCACTGTGGGCAAGATCGACCCGCGCGAGCTCGGCCTGCCCGGCATGCAGGTAGAGGCGCTCCGCGGCAGCCAGGTCGTCGCCACGGCGACAGCCGACGCGCATGGTGGTTTCGTCTTCCCAGGGTTGACGTCGGGCCGCTATCAGCTGCGCCTGCCGGCGGCAAACTTCGCGGCGGCCTTCGGCGGCGTGTCCTGGCTGGGCCCCAACCTGATCACGCCCGCGATCATGATCGCGTACCTGTGGATCTACGCCGGGTTCGCCATGGTCCTGCTGGCTGCCGGGATGGCCGCGATCCCTCGTGACGCGCTAGAGGCAGCGCGAATGGACGGGGCGACCGAGTGGCAGGTTTTCCGGCGGATCACCGTCCCACTGCTCGGGCCCGTGCTGACCGTGGTATTCGTCACGCTGGTAATCAATGTGCTCAAGGTCTTCGACATCGTGTTCATCATCGGGCAGAGCGCAGGCGCGAACGAGAAGTACAGCGACGTCCTGGCGGTCTCGCTATACAACGCCTTCGGTAACCAGCAATACGGGCTGGCCAGCGCCATCGGCGTCATCCTGGTGCTGGCCGTAATCCCGATGATGGTCGTTAATATCCGCCGATTCCGGAGGGAGCAGCGATGATCCGCACGCTTGATTACCTCTGCCGCTTGCGATTCGCAGGCGAGCCGGAATGACTGCCATCGCCGGAGCGGACATCGTCACCGGTGCGATCGTCCGCAGCCGACCGGCCAGGATCGCCGCCAGGACCGGCGGCGGAGCATTGCGGATCTTCCTGGTCGTGGTCGGCCTGATCTGGCTGGTGCCTACCTTCGGCCTGCTTGTCGAGTCCCTGCGCAACCCGGCGCAGTACGCGAACGGGGGCTGGTGGAATGCGCTGGCGCATCCGGCGCAACTCACCTTCAGCAATTACTCGGCGCTGCTGAAGAACCACGCCATCACCTCCTCTTTCCTGAATACGATCGAGATCACGGTCCCGGCTACCGTCGCGGTCGTGCTCATCGGAGCGGCTGCCGCGTATGCCTTCGCGTGGATGGACTTCCCCGGCCGAGACTGGCTGTTCCTGATCGTGGTCGGGCTGCTCGTCATCCCGATCCAGATCGCCTTGATCCCGGTCGTCCGCCTCTACTCCATCCTCGGCATCTCCGGCTCGCTCTACTCGCTGTGGATCTTCCACATTGCCTTCGGGCTGCCATTCGCGATTTTCCTGCTGCGGAACTACTTCGCCGGGATACCGCGTGACCTGATTGAAGCCGCCCGGATGGACGGCGGCAGCGACCTGCTCATCTTCCGGCGCATCATCATGCCGCTCGGCCTGCCCGCGATCGCTTCGCTCGGCATCTTCCAGTTCCTGTGGGTCTGGAATGACCTGCTCGTGGCCCTCGTCTTCAGCAATGCTTCCACGCAGCCGCTCACGGTCGCCCTGGCAAGCCAGACACGCCAGTTCGGCAATAGCATCGACATTCTGGCCTCGGGAGCCTTCCTTTCCCTGATCATTCCGCTCGGGGTCTTCCTCGCGTTCCAGCGGTTCTTTGTCCAGGGAGTACTTGCCGGCTCGGTGAAGTAGCATTCCTCCGCATTTGACCCGCTCTGCCGTCGAAATCGGCGGCCTCTCCCTGGCAACCCTGATCAGCGGAACGCCGCCGATCGATCACGACCACCCGTATCTACACCGAGCCCACGGACCCGCTGACCCGTGAAGCCGCCGGACTCATCGGCAAGGCACTGTGGCCGGAAGCGAGCCAACTGCAACCAGAACTGCAACCAGAGGCTGCCGGCTGATCACCTAGCAAGAAGAAATCCCGCATTTCAGAAGAGTGGGGCGGGTGGGGCTCGAACCCACGACCGGTGGATTATGAGTCCGCTGAATGGCTGCACTTGCCGTCCCCTGGCATCTCTCCCCATACCGTTTCGCGAGGTCAGGCAGGGTCTGACGTCCCTTCCCATCCCCGCTCGGTAACCGCCTCTCCCCGGACGGATGTTCTAGATACGTTCTACTCCGGCGGGACGTGGCAGCAGTGACCGGCGGCGTGCAGCGCTGGCCGCTTTTCCTGATCGCCGCTCCGGCGGCCGTGTCGATCTGGTCGGGCTGGGTCGGGCTCGGCGGCATGTGCGGGTTCGGGACCGTGCACCCGCTGCCCGGCATCGTGCCCGGCTTCCAGCTGGACACTGCGATCACGCTGCCGATCGGCGTCGAGGCCTACGGCGCGTACGCCCTGGGCGCATGGCTCAGCCCCGGCGTACCTGGCACGGCCCGGAAGTTCGCTCGCAGATCGGCCATCGGTGCGTTGCTTCTGGGGCATGCTCGGCCAGGTCGCCTATCATCTGCTCGCGGCAGCGCACGCACACCGAGCACCGTGGCCAGTCACGGTCCTGGTGGCCTGCCTGCCCGTTGTGACGCGGGCTTTGGTGCTGCGCTGACGCATCTTCTGGGCGCACCCGAGCCACAGGCGGACACCGCGCCTGAGACCTCACCCGAGCCGTCTGCCGTGCCCGCCCCGAATCCACCCGCCAGGCGCACCCGAGCGCGCTCGCGCACTGCACCGGGCAACCGCACCCGGAGCGCACCCGTCACCGAAACCGACGCCGAACTGCACTACGCGCCCGACCTGGCGGCCGGAGCCATCCCGAGCCAGCGCCGCATCCGCGCCGACCTGCGCGTCGGCCAGAACCGCGCCCGCGTACTCCGAACGCACCTGGAGTCCGTCGTCACGAGCTAGAAGGTCCTGGCCACGCGAACCCATCCGCCGAGACAGACCACGACGCCGACTCCACGAAGGAGGGCACTATTCTGTCCAACCGATCCGATTCCGCACGACGGCGACACCGAAGGCATAGAACTGCACGCGGATGAACCCGCACCGTACAAGGACCCCGAGGAGATAAGGCGGATGCCGGGTTATCCCTGAGCATCTGCGCAGGGATGATCTACGGATGCCATTGAGCACGTGGCCGGATGGGCTGGCACCGCATCCGGAACCACGGGCTGCGCGTCCAGCTTGTGGGGCGCTACACCTGACTCCGTGCGCCGCGCAGCGGGACTGCTCTGGTCAACTGGCTGCTGAAATTGGTGGAACTAGCACGGGGCTGGATGCTGGGGTCCCTCGCCATCGCTTCAAGCCGACCCGGTCAGCATTCGGGGCGCCGCCCACCGGATTTGAACACCGGCGCAACCCGTCCTCGCTGATCCCCGATCATCCCGCATTGCCCTGCTTGCCTGCTCAGGCGGTAGGTAGCCGGATAGGCGCGGATGTTCGGGGACGGCCGGGTCCATGGGACGAGTGTTCCCATCGTGTTCCCGATCGGTGAGTGCCAGCAGGACCGCTCGCAGGCGCCGCGGACGAAGGCCGCGAATATGGTGTCGTCCGCCAGCGACTAGGGACCGCCGGTTCGCCAGTGACATGGGACCGGTCCAGGGCCGGGCAGTGGCTCTAGCTGATGATGTGCCGGGTTGTTGCCGTGGTCAAGGCGGGCTTTCCTGAGGGGTGTCCCTTTCCGGGGATTGCTGCCTGATTGCTGTCCGCTGGGCCCCGGGTCCACGTGGAGCGCCCGGAGCGTAGCGAGGACGAACGACGTGGAGGCGGCGGCTGGCGGACGGTGATAATCGGGCAGCCCGGGAAGGCGTTGTCACCTGGCTTTGCGCGCGGGGCTTGCGGGCTTGCTGATGGCTGGCCGTTGCCGTTGCCGGTAGGACTCGCCGTCCAGGATGAGTTCCCAGGCGGCGGACTGGAGCCGGTCGATCGCGGACTGGGCGAGCAGACCGTCGGCCATCAGGGCCAGCCATTCCACCGGTTCGCGGTTGGAGGTGGTGATGGTGGCGGCGGTGCGGTGCCGTTCGACGATGATCTCGTAGATGGCGGCGGTGTCGGCGGCGTCCATCGGCTGCAGGCAGAAGTCATCGAGGATGAGCAGGTCGGTCCGCAGTAGCTTGCGCATCTCGGTGTCGTGGCTGTTGTCCAGGCGGGCGGCCTTGAGCCGCTTGAGCAGCCGGTCGGCGCGCTCGAAGCGGACGGTGCGCTCGGCGGCGGACGGCGGCGTGGCCCAGCGCGGTGGCGATGAAGGTCTTGCCGGTGCCGACCGGGCCCATGATGAGGGCGTTGGCGGCGTTGTCGATGAACCGCAGGGAGAACAGCTCGTCGAAGACGTGATGGTCGTAGCTGATGGCGGCGGTGGCGTCGAAGTTCTCCAGCCGCATGGCCGGGTCCAGGCCGGCGGCGCGGGCGCGCCGGTCGCGCGGAGGTGGACTCGCGGCGGCTGACCTCATCGGCCAGGATCAGCTCGAGGAACTCGGCGTGCGACAGCTCGCGGGCGCGGGCCAGGGCCAGCCGTTCGGGCAGGGTGGCCATCAGCTGGCCGAGCTTGACCTGGCGCAGCAGGGAGCGCAGTTCGCCGGTGATGGCCGGGGCGGGCGGGTTCATGCCGCGCCGCCGGTGTCGTCGCGGCGGACGGCGAAGTGGGCCGGGTCGCGGGCGAACCGCGGCTGGGCGGCCGGGAATGGCAGGGCCGGCTGGGTCTGGGCGTTCTCGGTGCCGCGCGCCAGGATCCGGCCGACCAGCGGGACGCTGACGGCCTCGGCTTCCAGCGCCCGGCGGCAGGCCGCGTCGACCCGTCCCGGTCCCCATTTGCGGACCAGGCCCAGCAGTGCGTAGACCTGCCGCATCCTGGTCCACGGCAGCGGATGCGCTAGCAGCGCCGCGGCGTAAGCGCCGATCCCGGGCCGGCGTCATCGGCCTGGCGCTGCAGGTAGGCGATGTCGCGCAGGGCGTAGGCGGCGGTCCCGTCCGGCAGGTCGGCCGGGTCAGTGACCCGGCCGCCGGGCCGGGTGCGGGGATGGACCTTGACCAGCACGCCGCGATGCCAGATGCGGACCAGCTGGCTGTCGGCGCGCACCTCCACGGTCCGGCCGATCAGCGCGCCGGGCACCGAGTACAGCGCCCTGGCCACCTCGATATGGTGATCACGGTGCACTTTCGCGGTGGCATACACCGGCACGTCATAGGGCATGACTGGCACCGGCAGCAGCCGCGGTGCTTCCTCGGCGGCGAACAGCTCGCCCGGCCGGCACCGCGGTGGTGCGGTGGATCCGCTGCCCGGCCCGCCCGGCGCACCACATCCTGGCGCGGCGCTGAGCGTCGGGCAGATCAGCGAATTCCTCGCCGGCGAAGAAGCTGCCGCGCACGAACTGAACCATCCGCTCGACGCGGGGCTTGGACAGACCCGTCGATTGCGCCTGATCGGTCGCTTGCTCAGCAGCGGGTGCGGGTAACGCATCCGTTCCACCCGCTGTCCGGCCGGGAGTTCGCCCTGGTAGTGCGCAAGAACAACTGGGCCGAGGACCGGGTGTTCTTCTTCGGCGATGACGGCCAGCTGCGCAGCGTGCCTGCGGGCTGGACTGACGCAGACCCGCCCGACCCGTTCGTGGCGGTAGCGGCGGGGCGCTCAGCGCTGCGGATCGACGACCTGCTCGCGCTGGCCGGCCTGATCGCCGCGTGCCAGGACGCGGGAGCGGGCAGGGCGTAAAGTCGATTACGCCGTAAGTGTAAAGCTGATTCTGCCGCGAGACGAACGACGGGATCTAGCGGATCGCTCATCAGCTGACCGTACTCGGCGTGCTGAGCTTGTATTATCCGGCGCTGCTGCTTGACACACGTTACGCGCTGGACATAATGAAACTTACACAGATGTAATTCCGGAGGCGAGCGATGGCCAGGAGCGAGGATCCGAAGGTCGCGGCGCTGCGCGAGGCGCGGGTACTCAACCCGCGGCCGGAGGCGGTGACCGACGAGGCGTTCGCCGCCGAGGAGTTCCTCGACCCCAGGGACCTGGTGCAGGTGAAGTACGAGATGGTGCGCCGGGTCCGGGTCGAGGGCGAGGAGGTCTCGGCCACGGCGGCACGCTTCGGCTTCTCGCGGCCGAGCTGGTATGCCGCGGCCAGGGCGCTGGACGCGGCCGGGCTGCCGGGGCTGCTGCCGGAGCGGCCGGGGCCGCGCCGGGCTCACAAGCTCACCGCCGAGATCGTCGCCTTCGCCGCTGCTGCCCTCGACGAGGATCCCTCCCTGCGGTCTGGCGAGCTGGCCGGCCGGGTCGAGGAAACCTTCGGGATCCGGGTCCACCCGCGGTCGATCGAGCGGGCTGTGGCCCGCTCGCAGCGGCCCAAAAGCCGATGACCTGGCCACACCGCCGCCGCCCGGCGGCGAGGACCTCGCCGGACGCTACGAAGCTCTCCGTTCCGCCGCGCTCGCCGAGGGCGCCGGGCCGGCCGGGCTCAGCGCCGGGCTGCTCATGGCCCAGGGCGTGGTGGCGTGGATGCGCGGCTGGCGAGCCTGCGTGCCGCCCGCACCCGGCGCGCCCGCTCCGGCCGTCGGGGGCGGCGCCGGGCCGGCCGCCGAGGTGGTCGGGGTTCTGGCGGCCATGGCGCTCGCCTGCGCGGGGGGAGAGTAAGTGAGCGGCGACCACGCGCCGGAGAAGGTGACCGCCAGGCACTTGCGGCGATCGGCCTATCTGTATGTGCGGCAGAGCACGCTTCGCCAGGTGCTCGAGAACACCACCTCTACCGACCGCCAGTACGCCCTCCGCCAGCGGGCCGTGGCGCTGGGCTGGGCGGCCGAGCAGGTGGTCGTGATCGACGAGGACCTCGGCCGTTCCGGTGCGACGGCCGCGGGGCGCGACGGCTTCCAGCGCCTGGTCGCCGACGTCGGGATGGGCAAGGCCGGGCTGGTGATGGGCCTTGAGGTGTCCCGGCTCGCCCGTAACAACGCCGACTGGCAGCGCCTGCTCGAGATCTGCGCGCTCACCGAGACGCTGATCCTGGACGAGGACGGCCTGTATGACCCGTGCGCGTTCAACGACCGGATGCTGCTCGGCCTCAAGGGCACCCTCTCGGAAGCCGAGCTGCACTTCCTCAAGGCCCGCCTGCGGGGAGGCCAGCTTCTGAAGGCCCGCAGCGGGGAGCTGATCATGCCCTTGCCTGTCGGCCTGGCCTACGATGCCGCCGACCGGGTCGTGCTGGACCCCGACCAGGGCGTGCGCGACGCGGTGACGCACCTGCTCGCCACCTTCGCCCGCACCGGCTCGGCTCGCGCCACCGTCAAGGCATTCGCCGACGACGGGCTCGCGTTCCCGTCCCGGATACGCACCGGCCCGAACAAGGGCACGCTCGCCTGGCTACCCCTCGCCCATCACCGGGTGCTGCAGGTCCTGCACAATCCCCGCTATGCCGGGGCGTTCGCCTACGGACGCCGCCGCCAGCGCCGCGGACCCGACGGCCGGACACGCCACACCCTCCAGCCGCGCGAGTCCTGGACCGCGCTGATCCCCGGCGCGCACCCCGGATACATCAGCTGGGACACCTACGAGGACAACCTCCGCCGCCTCGCCGAGTCCGCGCAGTCCCGCGGCACCGACCGCCGGGCCAGTCCGCCACGCGAAGGACCGGCGCTGCTGCAGGGCCTGGCGATCTGCGGCCGCTGCGGGAACCGCATGACCGTGCGCTATCACACCCGCCGCGGTGTCACCTACCCGGAATACCTCTGCCAGCGGGCCGGGATCGAAGCCGGCGGGCCGCCGTGCGCCCGGATCACCGGCGACGCTGTCGACGCGGCAATCGGTGAGCTGCTGCTGGCCACCATCACCCCCGTCGCGCTGGACGTCGCCCTCTGCGTGCAAGCAGAGCTGGAGGCACGAGCCGCTGACGCCGACGGGCTGCGCCGCCAGCACGTCGAGCGGGCCCGGCACGCCGCTGACCAGGCCAGACGCCGCTACCTCGCGGTCGACCCCGGCAACCGCCTCGTCGCCGCCAACCTCGAAGCCGACTGGAACGAGGCGCTGCGACACCTCAACCGCACCAGGGAAGACTACGAGCGCCACACCGCCGCGGCACCGCTCGGCGACACCGACCGGGCTCGCATCGTCGCGCTCGCCACCGACTTCCCCGCCTTGTGGTCAGATCCCCGGACCCCCCAGCGGGAACGCAAGCGCATGGTCCGCCTGCTCATCGCCGACGTCACCCTGGCCCGCCAGGACCACATCACCGTGGCGGTCCGGCTGCGAGGCGGTCAGACCGCGACACTCCAGGTGCCCATCCGGCTGCCCGCCCCACAGGCCCGGCGCACCCCAGCCACGGTCATCGCCAAGATCGATCAGCTCCTCGACGGCCATACCGAGGCCGGGGTCGCCGAACATCTCAACCAGGCAGGGATCCTGTCCGGTACCGGGCAGGCGTTCCACGCCGGGATCGTCCACCATCTGCGGGTCAAGCACGGGCTAGCATCCAGGGAACAGCGGCTGCTCGCGCGCGGGCTGCTCGGGCTCGAAGCCGCCGCCTCGCAGCTCGGCGTGTGCACCCAGACCGTCAAACGCTGGCACCACGAAGGCCTCATCGACGGCGAGCAACTCAACGACAAGGGCTCCCATCTCTACCGGCTGCCCGAACGCCCGCCCCGCAAGCCCATCGGGCGGCCACCAAAAGGCGCCGCCAGGCCAGCGCCGGCGCCCGTCCCCGACCGTGACGTCTCCCCAACCCGGCGCGCCCCGCGAACCAGGAGGCCCCGATGAGCAACGACAGCCGCGAGCCAGACCCGTCGCGTCACGATGGCGTCACGATGCCCTGCCCCGCCTGCGGGCGGGCCTTCGTCGCCGCGGGCCGCCAGCGGTGGTGCTCCGGCGCCTGCCGGGCAGCGGGCTACCGGCGCCGCAAGCAAGCCGCCGCGCCCGCCGTCATCCTCGCCGCGCCAGCCCCGCGGCAGCCCAGCACCGTCTACGAATGCGACAGCTGCTCCACCCGCTCGCTCGGCAGCCAGCGCTGCCAGGAGTGCGGCGCCTTCACCCGCCGCGTCGGCATCGGCGGCTGCTGTCCGAACTGCGACGAGCCTGTGGCCATCTCAGACCTCGTCGGGCCAGAACTGGCGCGGCTCACATGATCACAGCCCCGGCCCGGCAGGCGCGCCATAATGGGCTCGCCCGTAAGCCCGCCCATCCCCTTTCCATCCCAGCCAGCCCACGAGGTGCAGTGTGAAGCCAAGCCTTTGTCGGTCGGCGACCGGACTCTGGCGGGGTCGGTCAGGAACCCGCGGTCCTGGGCGTACTCGGCGAACGCCCGGCTGATCCGCGGCTCGGTCGGATGCGCCCGGTCCACGATCGCGGCCATGTTATCCGGGATGATGATTTTGAAAATGCCGCCGAAGAACGCCCACGCCGCCTCGCACCCGGCTATCACCGCGGGCAGGTCCTGGCGGAAGCTCAGGTGCACATAGCAGTGCCGGCTGTAAACGGCGGTGAAGATCAGCGCCTGCACCACCCGGCGGTGCCCGGCCGCCGGATCAGCCAGCAGGCCCATCCGGCCGAAGTCGACCTGGCACTCCGCGCCCGGCTCGCAGTCGGCTACCCGCACCGTCACCTTGCCGCGCCCGCCGCGCCCGTGCTCCAGTACCTCCAGCGCGTACCGGTGCAGCGTCCGCTGCGGTACCACGACACCGCGGCGGGCCAGCAGTTCCCCGGCCTTGACCACCGTCAGGCCCTGATCCAGCAGCGCCGCCAGTTCCTGATGATGAGCTTCCAGCAGTACCCACGCGTGGCCGTGACCATCGGCCCGGTGCGGCCGGACGGCCTCGGCGACGGCGCTGAGCAGCCCGTCACCCAGCTGCCCCTCGCCGCCCTCACGCACAGCGCCGCAGGACTGCGCCGCGGCTACATACCGGCGGACCGTCTTACGATCCAGCCCCGACAGCCGCTCGATCGACCGCAGGCCCTCGCCCCGCACCCACAGCCGTAAAACCTCCCGGATCTCGTGCACGCCAACCTCCCGGAACACCATCGCTGCCTTCCCAGATCCGCCGACTGGTCTGGCAGCAATAACCGGGCAGCGGCACAACCACTGCCCGGTCATCCCGGTGGTCCCATAACTGGCGAACAGGCGGTCCCATGCTGCTGGCGAAACTCAGCTCAAGGTGGTCCCATGCTGCTGGCGAGCGACAATATGGCTGCGTGCCCGTCTCGGCTGCCTGGGCTGCTCCGTGCTCGGGCTCGCCTTCCTGGCCGGGCTCGCGGCAGTCCTGGTGGTGATGTGGCCATGACCGGCGTGCGCAGGGCCGCGCTCGCGGCTATCACCCCTGCCGGTCACAGCCGCCCCACTGTCGAGCTTCACCCAGTCATACCGGGCGCTCCTGGACTGGGGTCAGCGGCCACGGCCTGCACAGCATCTGGGCGATGGCGTGGGGCCGTTTAGCCTCAGGATTGCCGCGCAACCACGTACCGACGATGCCCCGCAGCGGTGCATGCCTCACCGACCGTCAAGACATGAAAGGCCGGGCATGTAGATGCCCGATGCAAGCGCCTCTACTGGATCTGCGTGCGGGGCGAATGAACGAGGACGCCAGTTCCGCTCCAGTTCCGTCAGAGATATAGCGAAGCTGCAAAATGCCAGCAAGTAGTGGCAACTGCAGATGCTGTTCAGAGGGCATCCTGGGCCTCAAACTGCAGGTCAGCGCCTAGGCGGCGGGCGAGTCAGCCTGTAGGCCGGGTTCTGTGCACCCGCTTGCGCGGGCCGGCGACCATCCATCTAGGACTGCCGTTGCCGGCAGCCTCATGCGGTCTACCCGCGAGCATCGG
>CAVQCR010000015.1:0-351962 GCA_963711055.1 uncultured Actinomycetota bacterium
AGAAGTCGCGGATGTCCGCGTCCAGCACCCAGTTCACCTTCTTCCGCATGATCCCGGCTGCCAGCGCGTCCAGCGCATCATGCGGGCCGCGCCCCGGCCGGAACCCGTAGGAAAAGCCCCGGAAGTCCGCCTCGTAGACGGCATTCAGCACCTCGGCGACAGCCCGCTGGACGACCTTGTCTTCCAGCGTGGCGATGCCCAGCGGCCGCAGCCGCCCGTCCGCCTTCGGGATGTAGGCCCGCCTGCCCGGCGACGCCCGGTAGCGCCCCTGCTGCACCCGCTCGTGCAGGCCCCGGAGGTTCGCCTCCAGGTCCTGCCCGTAGGCTTCCCACGTCACCCCGTCCACCCCCGGCGCGGCCTCGGCGCCCACCGACCGCCGTGCCGTCACGGACACCGGCTGCGTCGGGATCGGCCAAGTCGACGCGCTCCCACCGCAGCGCGCGTGCTCCTTCGGTCCGTGCGCCCGTGCTCAAAGAGAGCATCACGCACGCGTGGGTTCGCGGCCACGCCGCCCTGGCGGCGGCCTCCTCCAAGCCGCCACCGCTGCCAACGCCGCCAGCCACATCATCGACATCTGAAGTCAGCCGACCAGATGCCAAGCAGGCGCCAGCAACGCGGGAACCGTGGACCACATGCCGACTTCAGGTTCCGGCACACGATCATTCCTTTGTTGAGTCAGACCGGCGCGCACAAGTGCGAGCGCTAGATCAACAAGACGCTCGTCCCGCGGATCTCATCAAGGTCGGCGGATCACCACGGTGCATGAGTTCGTTTCACAGGCAGCATCGCGGATAGAATGGCTCCTTTACGCACTGCGAAACGCCTTAGTGCCTTTAGGCGGTGAGTCCTTCATATCCAGCCAACCCCGCGACAAGCACGGTGATAAGGCCGAGCGCTGCGAGTGCGGGAAGGTAGCGGCCGGCTGGCAGAAGCATCAGCGCGACTGCCGCCGCCAGAAGCTGCGCCAGGGGCACGGGGCCCGCAGTGAGTCGCAGGAACGCGGCACGGCCGGCAAGATACAGCGCTGCGCCGCAGTACAGGGCGATCACCGCAGGCCAGCTCAGCTGCTCGCCTGCCGTCGGTGAACCACCATGGGTGATGTGGACGAGCACCTCCTCGATGCCGACAGCGACGTATAGAATCCCGGCGATCATCGGGAAATGCGCGAATGTCTACCCGTCGCGAGCTATCTTGATGCGTCGCGCTTCGGGCGCCCGGGACAGCGCCGCCTCTGCGATGCCTGCGACCTGAGCGAAGTACAGCAGGTAGAGGCAAACCGCCACAGCAAAGCCGAGCGCGCCTGCTGCCAGCACCAGCCAGCCCTTGACCGAGGACCTGGTGGCTTCGTCGACGGCGACCAGAGACTCGCCCAGAGCGATGATCAGGACCAGGCCGTGCCGCTCGGCGAAATGCGCAGGGCTGCGCAGGTGATAACCGCTGAAACTGGACGTGACCCAGCCGCCGCCGAAGTCGATCGCGACCGCCGCGGCCCACAGCACGGTCTGCGCGGCTCCGCCCATCAGCGCGCCGATGACGAATGCGATCCAGGCCGCGGACAGCGGGATTGCGCCGAGCAGAACCTGAACGCGCAACCGGCGGTCACAGGCTGCCGCGTACAGGTACAGCCCGGTATAGATGATCCGCACTACGGCAAGGGACACCGCCAGAATGACAGGCGTGTCCAAGCGACCGCCGCCCCAGGCATCGGGCATGACCAGCCCGGCAACGAGCAGGGCAGCCATCGCGACAATCATGCCGAGCTGGATCAGGCCCCGGTCCGCCCGCGCCTGGTTGCCCACCCAGGCATAAGCCGACCACGACCACCACAGCAGGAGCAGCAGGATCATCCCCTGCGCCAGGGTCACAAAAGTCAGCGAATGCGTCATGAACGAGATGGCGCGCGTGACAGCGAAGACGAACACCAGATCGAAGAAGATCTCGAAAGGGGTCACCCGGTGCGACTCCGCGGTCGCCGTCGGCCCCCGCCGGAAGACGCTGCGCATTCGCACAGGCTATCGGCGCTCCCCAGCCCCGACCGCGCAGACCAACGGCCCCTGGCCCGGCTGCTAACCAGTGACTCTCCGGGTCGACCGGAACACCTAGTTTCCCGACTCCAGGGCATCCAGTGGATGGCCGCTCAAGTCCGGAGAACCCGCGGGTACATCGGAGCACATCACCTGCCGAACGCCGAGGCGGTTCACTGCGTAAGCATCATACGATTGTGTTATGACTCAACTGGATGAGGCCGAGGGGCTGCCGTCGCCGTCGTCCGCGCTCTTGCAGCTGGCACGGCTCAAGGCCGACATGAGCCAGCGGCAGCTCGCCGAGCGCGCCGGAGTCCCGGTCACGATGATCTCTGCCTACGAACGTGATCAGCGGCAGCCAACCCTGGGCACGCTGCTGAGACTGCTGCGCGCCGCGGGATTCGACCTGCGCCTGCACCTGGCCGTCTACGATCCGCACGACGAGATCCTGGCCGGGCTCGAAGCCGGCCGCTCCGAAGCCGACAGGCAGGACCGCGACCGCCAGCTTCAGGCGTGGCGCGACGCAGTGCCCGTGGACGGTGCCGCGTGAGCGACGAGAACACACCCGGCGAACCACGCCTCAACCCCGCCGCCATCGTCGCCGCGCTGAACCGCCACGAGGTCCGCTACGTCGTCATCGGCGCTTTCGCTGCCATCGCTCAGCAAGCTCCCATACCGGCGACAAGAGATATCGACCTCACGCCGGAAACGAGCCGGGACAATCTGGCCCGGCTGTCACGGGCCCTGACCGACCTCGGCGCGAAGATCCGCACCGAAGCCGTGCCGGAAGGGCTGCCGTTCAACCACGACGCCACCTCGCTCGCGGCAGCCGAGGTGTGGAATCTGATCTGCGCCGACGGCGAGTTCGACATCTCCTTCCATCCCTCCGGCTTCGCCGGCGGCTACGCCCAGCTTGAAGTCAACGCCCGTCGACTTCGCGTCGGAGAGGTAGAAGTCGTCGTCGCCGACCTCGCCGACGTGATCCGCTCCAAGGAAGCCGCAGGCCGTCCCAAAGACCTGCGGGTACTCCCGTCGCTGTACCGGCATCTATCCGCGCGCCGCGCCGAGCGCGAAACCGAACACGGATGACGTTCCGGTCCCCGGAATCCTCCCGTCGACACGCTCAAAAAGGTCACCCGGGAGAAGAGCCAATCCAAGAGCCAACGACCACGACAAACGGCCCCGGCGAGCAACGGCCAGCGCCGAAGCCGCCGCAGCTAGCAGGCATGGTGAGCTGCATCTGACCTCGTTCAGCAACCAGCCGTGCTTCGCTGACACGGAAGTGGCCACTCGTTCAATCCCAGTACCGCCCACAGGTCAGAAGACATTTTTCACTTCAAAGTTCGTTAGCTCCGCTAATGGACAGGGCCTAACCAGCTGCGCCGCCCGAAAAGGCCAACAGTCCCGATCCGGCTAGCAGCGCGGGCCGAAAGGCCTGCGCCAGGGCTGCCCGGCCGTAGCGGCCAGTCGGTGGGCTGCCACCGGGGGATCGGCATGGCCGACTAGCTGCGAACGGTGCACGTGCCGTACACGCTGGAGCGGGACGAGGACGGCGTCTGGTGCGCGCAGGCCTGGCTGGGATCAAGCGGCGACGCCAAAGGCAACGGCGCCACCCCCGACGATGCCATCGCCGGTCTGCGCCAGGCCGTCCAGGTGGTGCTCGACGAGGACGGGGTGCCCGAGCAGCTCGGCCGCAGCCTGGGCTCGCCCAGCGGCTGATCGACGAGGGCCTGCGCAGCCACTTGGCCGAACAGTTCCGGCTCGGCGCGCAGCAGGCCCGCGTCAGCTAGGCAGTCGCCGCCTAAGGCTGTCCGAAGCTTCTGTCCCGGCCGGCCTGATCCGGGCACAAACGATGCTCCGGCGCTTACCGTGCACTGCCTGGGGATGCCTCCCCTTTTCTTTCGTCAGCGGGACTGCCAGCATCCTTGCAAGGCCGCGGCTCCGTAAGCGGCGGTCATCGCGTATCCGGGGAGTCACGATGAAGAATCTCGGGCCCGGGAAATGCCTGTACCGCGCGGCCGGCGACTGACCCACGGATCGGCGCGTGCGCACGGTGCCGCGGCCGCGGCCGGGGCTGTGGTGTGCGCCGTACTGCTCACGGGAGCGGGGAGTCCGTCGGCTGCCGGCGGGGTCGCTTCTGCTTCAGACGTGCGGTGGGGCCGGGCGGAGGAGGTGCCCGGCCTGGCCGTGCTGAACGCCGGCCGGAATGCCTTGGTCAGCTCGGTGTCGTGCCACCGCGCGGGCGACTGCGGCGCGGGCGGGTCTTACACCGACGGCACGGGGCACGGGCAGGCATTCGTGGTGAGCCAGAGGAGCGGCCGCTGGCATTCCGCGTTGGAGGTGCCCGGCACCGCGGTGCTGAATGCCGGCGGTCGTGCGGGGATCGGCACCGTGTCGTGCGCGTCGGCCGGTGACTGCAGCGCGGGCGGGTCCTACACCGACGGCAGCGGGCACGGGCAAGGATTCGTGGCGAGCGAGACGAACTGGCGCTGGGGGATGGCCGAGGAGGTGCCCGGCCTGGCCGCGCTGAACAGAGGCGGCGGTGCCAGCCTCAGCTCGGTTTCGTGCGCGTCGGCGGGCAACTGCAGCGCGGGCGGGTCCTACACCGATAGCAGCGGGCACAGCCAGGTGTTCGTGGTGAGCGAGAAGAACGGCCGCTGGGGCAAGGCGGAAGAGGTGCCCGGCACGGCGGCGCTGAACAAGGGCGAGCACGCCTCACTGTCGTCAGTGTCGTGTGCCTCGCCGGGCAACTGCGCCGCGGGCGGGAATTACCTTGGCCCGTTCAGCACCCTGTACGGCGCCAGCGCGGTTGACGCGTTCGTGGCGAGCGAGAAGAACGGCCGCTGGGGCAAGGCAGAAGAAGTGCCCGGCACGGCGGCATCAGGCGTCAAAGGGGATGCCAGTGTCAGCTCGGTGTCGTGCCCGTCGGCGGGCAACTGCACGGCAGGCGGGTACTACAGCATTGTCGTGGACGCCAGCGTCCCCGTCGTGGCGTTCGTGGTCAGCCAGAAGGACGGCCGCTGGGGCAAGGCCAAGCAGGTGCCCGGCCTGCCGGGGCCATCGGCAAACCAAGCGCAAGGGGCCGTCAACTCGGTATCGTGCCCGTCGGCGGGCAACTGCGCCGCCGGCGGATGGTACGCACAAGGCGGCGGCTACTGGCACGCCTTCGTCGCCGTGGACAAGAACGGCCGCTGGGGCAAGGCGGAGGAAGTGCCCGGCACGGCCGCCCACGCCGTCTGGTATGTCAACATGGTCACCTCGGTGTCGTGCCCGCGCGCGGGCGACTGCGGCGCCGGCGGTGTCTATGGCTACCCCCGCATCCCGTTCGTGGTAAGCGAGACGAACGGCCGCTGGGGCAAGGCGGAGGAAGTGCCAGGCACGGCGGCGCTGAACCTCGGCCAGAGCGCGGTGGTCGGCTCGGTGTCGTGCCCGTCGGCGGCGACCTGCGTCGCCGCCGGGTCCTACACCGACGGCAACGGCCATGCTCAGGCGTTCGTCGGCGGGGCAAAATGACGCGCCGACCGCATCCGGTGCGCCGTTCATCCAGCATCGCGAAAGCTGCAAGGCGAGCAATCAGCGATCCGGGCTGATTGTTGATGCCAGACAACCCGGCCTTGCAGGCGTCACATAGGGGTGGCTACGCCTGCTCGGTTGCATGCCGTGAGGCGGCGGCTAGAGGGCGGCGGCTTCGTATTGTTCCATGACGTTGGCGGGGCGCCCGATCGACATCTCCGGGGCGATCCTCTGCCGGTCTCCGAGGAGACGCGGTGTGTAGCGGGGATCGCCGTGCCGCCCGAGTCCCACTTCACCATCAAGAAAGTCCCGCCGGGCCCGATGGCGGCGGAAAACATCGGGCAATACCTGGTGGCAATGCACGGCCCGGTCGGCCGTCTGCTGACCCTGGCCGAGGAGCACGCACGACGCGACCCCGACATCATCCCGGTCAACTCGAGGTACAGGCTGCCCTGGCCTTGACGGCCGGCCCGCGGGATGCCACCGGCCCGGCATACGCTCAACCCAGCGGGCAAGCCACCGGGGAGGAGCGGCATGGCCGGTCAGCCGCGAACGGTGCGCGTGCCGTACACGCTGGAGCGGGACGAGGACGGCGTCTGGTGCGCGCACGCCTGGCTGGGATCCAACGGCGGCGCCAACGGCGACGGCGCCACCCCCGACGAGGCCATCGCCGGCCTGCGCGCGGCCGTGCAGATGGTGATCGACGAGGACGGGGTGCCCGAGCAGCTGAAGCGCAGCCTGGACCCCAAGATTGCCTGACCAGGCCGCCCTGCCCGCCGTGCCCGGCGGCCGCCTGGTCAGCGCGCTGCAGCAAGCGGCGATTGGGACGCACTCAGGCTACCGGCGGGTAGCCGAGGCCGTTCTTGTTACCGGATGGTAGGACGTGGGCAGTACCACTGGTGACACCTTGAACAGGACGGCCCTTGAACAGGACGGCCATGAATACTTCCCAGGTCAATCGTGTCCGGCATGTCGGCGAGCGCGAAGCACGCCAGGTTGCAGAGGAAGCCAGGGAAGCCGGATGGCATCAGCGCAGTTTCGCCAAGCTGGTTTTCCTCGGTGACTTCCGGCTAGATCTGATCCACCCGCATCCGCAGCCGAGTGAGCAGTCGAGCCGCCGCGGAGAGGAGTTCTGCGCCCGGCTACGGGAGTTCTGCGAGGCCTCGGTGAGTGGCGCGCTTATAGAGCGCGATGCCCTGATACCCGATGATGTCGTCACTGGTCTCGCCGCCATGGGAGCGTTCGGGATGAAGATCGCCGCGGAGTACGGGGGGCTGGGGCTGAGCAACCTGTACTACAACCGGGCGCTGATGATCGCGGGGTCTGCCTCGCCGGCCGTGGCCACGCTCCTGTCGGCGCACCAGTCGATCGGCGTGCCGCAGCCGCTGGCGCTGTTCGGGACCGATGAGCAGAAGCAGCGTTACCTGCCGCGGTGCGCGCACGGCGAGATCAGCGCGTTCCTGCTTTCCGAACCTGACGTCGGCTCCGATCTGGCCAGGCTGAATACGACGGCGACCCCGTCTCAGGACGGCTCTGAGTACGTGCTCGACGGGGTCAAGCTGTGGACGACGAACGGAGTGGTCGCTGACCTGCTCGTGGTCCTGGCCCAGGTGCCCAAGGTGGAGGGGCGCCGCGGCGGGATCACCGCGTTCGTCGTGGAGGGATCGGCGGAAGGTATCACTGTCGAGCGGCGGAACGCGTTCATGGGCCTGCGCGGCCTGGAAAACGGGGTGACCAGATTCCATGAGGTCCGGGTCCCGGCCGCGAACCGCATCGGCGCGGAGGGCCAGGGCCCGCAGATCGCCCTGACGACGCTGAACACGGGCAGGCTGTCGCTGCCCGCCAGCTGTACCGCGGCCGCGAAGCTGGCGTTGAAGATCGTCAGGGACTGGTCGCGTGAACGGGTGCAGTGGGGGCGGCCGATCGGCGAGCACGAGGCGGTGGCCAAGAAGATCGCGTTCATCGCAGCGACCACCTACGCACTCGAGGCGGTGGTCGAGCTGTCCAGCCAGCTCGCCGACGACAAGCGCAACGACATCCGCATCGAGGCGGCGCTGTGCAAGCTGTACTGCTCCGAGATGGGCAGCAAGATCGTAGATGAGCTGGTGCAGGTCCGCGGCGGCCGCGGCTATGAGACCGCCGCGTCTCTGGCCGCGCGGGGCGAGCGCGGCGTGCCCGCCGAGCAGATGCTGCGTGACATGCGGATCAACCGGATCTTCGAGGGATCCTCGGAGATCATGCGCCTGTTCGTCGCGCGCGAGGCGGTGGACGCTCACCTGTCCGCGGCCGGGGAGCTCATCGATCCCAGGCTGCCCGCCGCGCGCCGGGCCCGCGCGGCTGCCAGGGCGGGCGGCTTCTACGCCCGGTGGCTACCCACGCTGGTGGCCGGCCAGGGGCAGCGGCCGGGGTCGTTCAGCGAGTTCGGCCCGCTGGAGGCGCACCTGCGCTACGTGGAACGGGCCAGCCGGAAGCTGGCCCGGGCCACCTTCTACGGATTGGCGCGCTGGCAGGGCCGGCTTGAGCGCAAGCAGGGCTTCCTCGGACGGATCGTGGACATCGGCGCGGAGCTATTCGCCATGACCGCCGCCTGCGTGCGCGCGCAGATGGAGGCGACCAACGCCGCCGGGACCGAGCGCGGCGCGGCGGCACGTGAGCTCGCCGACCTGTTCTGCGCCCAGGCCCGGCTGCGCACCGAGGATCTGTTCGGCCAGCTCTGGAGCAACACCGATACCGCCGACTCCACGCTGGCGCGGTATGTACTCACAGGCCGCTATAGGTGGCTAGAGGACGGCATCATCGACCCGTCAATACCCGGGCCATGGATCGCAGAGCCCGAGCCTGGGCCATCCAAGGCACAAGATGTGCACCGCCGCATTGCACGGCCGGTCCAGCCAGGCCGGTTACAGATCTCCCTGCCCGGCAACGGCCATCAGGACCCAGCACAGTCCGTACATGACGCGATGACGATTGCTTGCCAGCCGAGCACCTGGAGCAGGAGACCGGCGGACACCGCGTCACGCGCCGTGGCCGTGGTCGACGACAGTTGACAAGCAATCCGCCGTTAGGGCGCTGATCGGCGCATGAGGCGCTGTCCGGGAGACGCGCTTCAATGAGTGACCTGTGCCGGTGCTGGTGTGGCCCGTCGCAGCTGCGTTTTGGCGCCGACGACCTGCCCTGCTATGAGTAGTCGGCGATAACACGGCGCCCGGCGCCGTCGACGGTCACGAGGCCACCGTGCGGGACGATCCACTGCGGACGCGTGTGACCAAACGGAATGCCGACGCACACGACGGCTTCAGGATTGTATCGGCCGATAAGATCGACAACGACGTCTCGCTGCTCAGCGCGCAGCCGAGCACGTTCCTCGGCCGGCGGACGGCGCGCGAAGTCGGACGTCGGCGGGCGGGCTACGAGGACCGCGTCAACCGCTGCGAGGATTCCGCGCTCGCCCAGCGAGCGGACGATCCATCCGACGTTGCACGCGGGGAGGAGTTCCTCTGAGGCCTCGACGATGAGCACGCCGCCATCGAGAACATCCGGATCGAACGGGAATCGGCCCGCGGTGAGGATCCATTCGATGACCTCGATGCAGCCGCCCCAGGTGCGGCCGGTCACTGAACGTGCCGGGCCGTGCCAGCTCCACGGTTCTGTCGGCTCGCGTTCACCGAAAGAGGTCAGCGCGCGCGGGTCACGCCAGTCGATCCCGACGTCCTCCGACTCGCCCGGATCTGTGATCCCGAGCGTCTCACCAGTGATCAGGGCGGCGCGCAGGGACCGCGCGTGGATGTCGTCGACGCCGGGGCCGGGGCCAAGGTGGACCTGGGACGATCCGCCGTAGAAGCTCGCGATGCCGTTCGCCCAGAGCCAGTGGTGCAGGTTGGTGTTGTCGCTCGTGCCGAGGAAAGGCTTGGGATCGCGCTGGGCCAGGCCGGCGTCCAGATACGGGATGACGGTGATCTGGTCCTCGCCGCCGATTACCGCGAGGACACCGCGGATGGCCGGATCAGCGAAAGCGGCGTTGATGTCCGCGGCGCGAGCTAGCGGGGTCGCTCCTACCTCGCGCGTCGTCGGGTACTCGACCGGGATAAGACCGGTCACCTCAATGAGCCGCCGCATCGCCTGCTCGTGCACCGCGGGAAAGGCGCCTGCCGCCGCGAACGACGGTGACAGGACGGCGATGCGCTCGCCCGGACGTGCCTTGGGAGGCTGGATGAGGTCGTAAGGCATGCGCGTTATCGAAACACATCGCTGACACCGCGCACACCGGATTACCCCCCGGCCCCCGAATCCGCCACACGGGGAGCGGGCGACGACGCGCCCAACTTCGCTGGGTCGGCGTCCGGCAGCGCGCGGTCCCGCCGTTATGGCTGGCCGGTGGCGACTGGGAACTGATAAGTAATCGGGAAATCACGCGTGGCCGGGCATGGGCCGCCACCCCGCGAGTTTCAGCGCCGCCGGGCTGCCGAATACCCGGACGTCGGTGGCTTGGAGTTGGTCGTTGGTCATAGTTTGTCCCTAGTCTGGCGGGATTGCTCTGGGGCGGCGCCAGCCTGGTCTCTTCCCGGCGCTAGGAGTGCCGGCGCGGGGTGAGTCCGCGGAATCCACAGTCGGCTCCGCGGTCCGCCGGCCCCGGTCCGGCTGCTGCGGTCTATGGCTGGATAGGTCCGGCCAGTGCTGTTGTGGTGCAGCCCGCGTGGGCTGGGAATGCTAGTGACCGGGCAGGTCAGCAGACCGGTCCGACCGCGGCAACTGCCCGATAACTGGTGGAGATGGTAGCGATGGCCGACAGCGGCGGCGACCGTCGTATCCCAGACCGGTTTGACCATCCGGCCCTGTGGCGCTCCGATCCGGCGGGATCTGGCGGGCGGCAGGCTGAGCTTGTTCTGCTTGATCGCCGGACGGAGACGGCAGCGATCGACCGGGTGCTGGGTTCTGTGCGCGACGGCTTCAGCGGCACCTTGGTGCTGCGCGGCGGGCCGGGGGTCGGCAAGACAGCGCTGCTCGGCTACGCGATCGACTCAGCGCCTGACCTGCAGGTTTGCCGGGCCGCGGGGGTGGAGGCGGAGATCAGCCTAGATTTCGGGGCGCTGTACCAGCTGCTGGTCCCGTTCCTGCCGCGGATCGCGGATCTGGGGCCCCCGCAGCGGCACGCGCTGCGGGTGGCGTTCGGCCTGGAGGAGGGCCCGCCGCCGAGCCGGTTCCTGGTCGGGCTCGCCGCGCTTATGGTGCTGTCACATGCGGCTGAGGACCAGCCGGTTCTGTGCCTGATCGACGACGCGCAGTGGCTCGATGCCGAATCGGCGCAGGCGCTCGCCTTCGCCGCCCGGCGTCTGTACGCCGACCGGGTCGGCATGATTGTGACCATGGGCGAGCCGGCGACACTGCCCGAGCCGGCGACGCTGCAGGTGTTCGAGGGACTGCCGACCGTGGTCGTCGGCGGGCTGCCAGATGGCGAAGCCGCCGAGCTGCTGCGCAGGGTCGCGGGTGCGCACCTGGACGAGCAGGTCGCCCGGCGGATCCTGGCGGATACCCAGCGCAACCCGATGGCGCTGACGGAGCTCGGCGCCCTGTTCACCGCTGACCAGCTGGCCGGCCGTGCTTCCCTGCCCGAGCCGATACCGATCGGCCAGCGGCTCGAGCAGCGGTTCCTGCGGCAGGTCCGTGATCTGCCGGCGGATACTCAGGCATTCCTGCTGCTCGCCGGAGCTGACATCGCAGGCGACCGCATCGGCCTGTGGCGCGTTGCCAGCCTGGCAGGCATCGACGCCGACGCCGCGGCGGCGGCCGCAGAGGCGGCAGGCCTGGTTGAGCTGTCGGGCAGCTCGGTCTGGTTCAGGCACCCGCTGATCCGGTCAGCGGTGTATCACGGCGCCACGGATGCTCAGCGCCGGGCGGCGCATCTGGCGCTGGCCGAGGCAAGCGACTCCGGCTCCGCCGCCGCGAGGAGCCGGGGGGCGTGGCATCGGGCCGCGGCCGCGATCGCCCCGGATGAGGGCATCGCCGCCGGCCTCGAAAGGGCCGCGGAACGCGAGAGTGCCCGCGGCGGCTACGCCGCCAGGGCCGCGCTGCTGCGCCGCGCAGTTGAGCTGACGCCTGACGACGGGAGCCGTGCGCGGCGCGAAGTCGCCCTTGCCGACGCCGAGCTGATCAGCGGCCACCCGGACACCGCGCGGGACATGGTCACCAGCGCCCTGCCCCGGCTGGCCGACGACCGCCAGCGTGGCCTGGCCAAGCGGCTGAACGGCGCGATCCTGTTCGCCACTGGCGACGCTGCCGCGGCAGCTGATGCCCTGGAAGAGGCGTCCCAGGCGCTGGCACCCGACGACAGGGCAGCACGGGACACGATTCTCGAAGCGACCCGGGCAGCCATCTGGGCCGGACCCGCCCAGACACGGAAGATCACCAGCGCGGCGCGGTCGTTCCGCGGCCTCACTGGATCCGAGCCGACGGTCAGCGACCTGCTCCTTGAGGGATGGCAGGCCAGATTCACGGCCGGGTACAGCCAGGCCGTCGCGCCGCTTCGCGCCGCCGTCGCCGCGCTACGAGCCGACGACCTCGATCCGGCCACCGGATTGCAATGGTTTGAGATGGGGGTCGCCGCCACCGGGAGCCTGTGGGACGACCAGGGCTTCATCGACCTCACCGGCCGCTGGGTGCACGCCGCGCGCACGCTCGGAGCGCTGACAGAGCTTCCCCTCGCGCTGGCTTGGCAGGCCTGTTCCGCCGCCGTGGCCGGCCGCTTCCAGGACGCCGATACGCGCTTGGCCGAATTGCGGGAGCTCATCACGGTGAGCCCCAGGCCAGGGTTGCTCGGCATCGACAGCCTCAGCGAAGGCCTTCTGCTCGCATACCGCGGCCAGTTGGCCGCCGCGCGCGCCTCCGGTATCGCCCAAATCCGCGAGTCCACCGCGCGGGGCCAGCGCAAGCTTGCCGAACTCGGCCAGTACATCGTGGCCGTGGCCGATCTGTGCGCCGGGGACTGCGACGCCGCGACGACTGCCGCGCTTACGGTTATCGAGGACGATACGCCGCGCCACGGCCGAATGGGCGTTGCCGGAACTGATCGAGGCCGCGGCCCGGGCAGGCCGCCGCGACGTCGCCGGCTCGGCGTTCGAAATCATGTCCGAGCGGGCGCTCGCCGCAGGCATGCCCTGGGCGCTCGGGCTGCGGGCTCGCTGCGCGGCGCTGATCGACGACGGCGAGCGCGCCGAGGAGCACTACCAGGAGGCCGTCAGCCAGCTGCAGCGAAGCCGGGCGGTGGTCGATCTGGCGCGCACTCATCTGCTGTTCGGCGAGTGGCTGCGGCGGGCCAGGCGGCGGCGGGACGCCCGTCGCGAGCTTCGCACCGCATGGGACATGTTCACGGCGATGGGCGCCGACGGCCTCGCCGGGCAAGCGGCCACGGAGCTGCGCGCTACCGGCGAGCGGGCGCGGGCACGCAGCCCGGAAACGACTTTCGACCTGACCCCGCGCGAAGCCGGGGTCGCGGACCTCGCCGCCGCGGGCGCCTCGAACAACGACATCGCCGCGCAGCTGTTCATCAGCCCGCAGCACCGTGGAACACCACCTCGCCAACGTGTTCAGGAAGCTCGGCATTACCTCGCGAACCCAGCTCGCGCGGCTCCGCCCGGCCAGTGCCTGATGCCGCCAGCAGGTGGGTACTCAGCGACATGCCCGCGCCCTCAGGTCGCGGCTGCTCCGGGACCGATGGCCGGACGAGCTTGCAGGACTGGCTCCAGCGAGGCGACCTGCTCGTCCGGGAGCAGGACGAGCAGGCCGCGCGGTGACCTGGCCGTCCCGCCAGGGGGGAGCAGGACGAGCAGGCACGTTCCCTCGTTCGGTTGCTTGCCGGTCCCGGTCAGTCCCCGACCAGGATGCAGGCGTCGACCGGCGCGGGCGAGTTCTCGCAAGCGGAACCGATATTCCAGCCCCGGGCGGACAGCACCGGGCAGTACCGGTTCGCGCAGTGCCGGCACAGGTAGAGTTCGCCGCGCCGCGCCGCGCGGTACACCGCGCGGACCCCTGGCCCGCACCGGTCACATGTCTCGTTCATCTGTGCCTCCGATCTCCTGGCCGCGTCCTGGAGTGCCGGGCGATGTGTCCGGCCCCGCCGCCGGACCTGCGGCGCCGCTGGTTCCGATGTCGCATTGCGGCCTCAGCCAGCCGCGGCTGATCGCGTCGCGGACCGGGCGGACTGGCCATGCGGCTCGGGGCTCGGCTGGGGCCCTGCGATCATCTCGGCGACGACCAGCCGGGCCCAGCGCATCCGTTCGGCGGCCGCCTGAGGGTGGTCACCGAACTCTTGTGCCATCCGGCTGGCGCAGCCGCGGATGCCGAACTGCCGCACCGCGCGGCTGATCGCTTGCGCCGCGGCTTGGGCGGTCGGGCACTTCGATCGCTGCAGCCCTGAGGCAAACAGCGCCTCGCACCGTGCGTCGTTCAGGTTCAGCTGGGTCATGGCAGCCTCTGTGTCCTCATTTCTGGATCCGGGCACCGGCAAGGTCTGGCGGGTCAGCCTGTGAGCCAGGCTCTCGCGGGCCGTAGTGGTCACCGACTACCAGGCCGGCCAGAGGGTCGATCCGGGCGCTCGGCATCGAGGTGCCAGCCGAACGCGGCCACGTTGACCCTCCAGCGACCTGGGATGCCTGATGCCGGGGACGGGCACGAGGGCTACCTCCCGTACGGTCCCGGCGATCGCATGGCTGGCATCACCCGCTTCGCCCTGGAAGCGGGGATTGCCGGCGCGGAAGCCACTGGCATCGAGCGCGGGCAAGACATCCGTGGCGTCCACTCGCAGCGCGTCCTCCTCCGGCTGGCGGGCGAGCGGGATACCGCGCACCCGCATCCGCCGCGCGGTGTCCTCGCCGAGGATCCCGGTCTGCTGGCTGGCCGCGCCTGAGTTCCCGTACAGTCCCGTGACAACGCCGGTTCGCAGAGCCACGTTGTTCATGTGTTCTTTCCTCCCCGTGCCGGCTATCCGCCCGCGAAGGCGGCCCTCGGCGCGCCCACCGGCCGCCTTCTCAGCAGGCTACGAAGACCCGGCCAGGACTCGAATCGGGGAAAACCCCCAGCCCGTCCGGAGTCCGTGCGAGGGCGGGCAGGAGACTCGGTCATAGAGCAGCCTGACAAACTATGAAATCAGAACGAAATATATATTGTCCGCGTCAGGAGGCGCTTTCTGTCAGTACAGCGGTCCAGGACTGTGCTTGGGGGGTAGCTGAATGTACCCAGAACCGCTTGTTCCGCGCGGTGAGCAGGCCGGGTAGCGAGAGCGACTCCGGCCGGCCAGGCGCAGCGCCGACGGCATGGCCACCATCCGCACCAGCGTGGCGTCCAGCAGCACGGCCACGGCCATGCCGAACCCGATGACCCGCAGGACTCGCAGGTCACCGAGGACAAAGGCGCCGAATACGCAGATCATGATGGCCGCGGCGGAGGTGATGATCCGGCCCGTGGCGGCCAAGCCGTTCGCCACGGCGTCGGAGTCGCTGGCGCCGCCGATGCACTCGTCCCTGATGCGTGACACCAGGAACACCTGGTAATCCATCGAGAAGCCGAACAGCAGCGCGAACAGCATCAGCGGGATCCACGGGTCGACCGGCGCGGTGGCGCCCGCGTCGATTCCCGGGCCGAGCCATCCCCACTGGAAGACGGCAACGATGGCTCCGTAGGCCGCGATCGTGGAGATCAGTGTCATGCCGACGCTTATGAGGGGAACCAGGACCGACCGGAACGCGACCGTCAGCAGCAGCACCGACAATGCGATGACGAACGCCACGACGATCGCGAGGTGCCGGGACATCAGCGCCGCGGTGTCGATAGACGCCGCGGTTTCGCCGCCGATCCCGTCAACCTCCGCCGGGCTCACCGAGGACACGTCTGGCTGCGTCGCCAGGCGAGTGTGCAGCTGGCTCAGCGCGAACTCCGCTTGCCCGCGCGGCAGGCTGACCGCCACCAGCAGCGGGCCGTTCGCGCCCGGGCCGAATCCTTTCGCGATCAGGTCGTAGGCGTGGCGCGAGGTGTCGGAGGCAGGGCTCGTGCCAGCGTCGGTGAACGCGAGCCGCAGCGAGCCGAACGGCATGGCGAGCAACGCCAGCGCGGCCAGCGCCGCGCCGCCTGCAAGCCACGGACGGCGCTGCACCTGACGACTCCACCGCCACCACCACCCGTTCCCCCCCGAATTGCTGTCGCAGTCCCGGCGGACGCGCAGCATGTCGATGCGTGGGCCGGCGAACCCGAGCATGGCCGGCAGCAGCGTCACCGACGCAGTCATGCTGCGTCGCTGTGGGCCAATGCGCAGCCTCCGCACCGCATCGCGACGACCACCCGAGCTGTCAGCACGACGGAAACCACCTGGACGACACGTTCCCCACGTTTACGGAAGCGGTGCAGACCGGTCTGGCGCAGGTTCCCGCATCGTGACGGTCGTGGGCGGCCTCTGCGGAGGCCGCCCACGAGCAATCTGTCTGGCTGCCGGCGTCAGCCGGTCAGCGGTGGTGGCAGTGCGAACGGCCCGACGACGGCATCGGGGTTGTCGCCGTAGCTGAGCCAGCTGGCGATCGGCGCCCGAACGCCGACGCCGGGACGGTTGTAGTCGCAGACGCCAGTTGGGAACGCCTGCCGCAGCTCGGACCGCTCGGCTGCAGTGAACGTCACCGGGTAATCGCGGAAGTTCAGCCGCTTTAGGCCGCACTTCAGGGCGGGCATCGTGAGGGGCTCGCCGGCCACTAGGCGCGGGTTGGACGCCACCGGATAGGCGGTACCGCATTGCCCGGTGCCCGGGTCGGTGAGGGTCTGGTCCACCAGGTCGGCGGCCGACACGAAGCAGCCGTCGGTTAGCCCGGCCGGCTTGTCGTCGAGTACCTTCTGCTGGGCGCCGTGGTGCGAGTGGTCGTTCTCGATGTTCGTCAGCCAGGCGTCCATCTCGGCCAGCTCGTAGGTGTCGGCCGCGTTGATCTCCGCCGCTGTCGGCATGTTCTCGATGATGACCTGGTTGCCGTCGGTCCCGTTGGCGGCCAGCATCCGCGCGCGGATGATGAACGACCAGTCGGTGGTGTGGATGTCGTTCCCGAAGCCGAGGAAATCGAGGTCGAGCCGCTGGTCGATGACCGGCGTCGTGCGCAGGCCGAGGGACGCGCTGTTGACCAGGTCGTCGGCGTAGACCGCACGCAGCGCCGTCAGGCTCGCCTCGGTACGCTGCGGGACCTGGACGCCGGCGAAGTTCATCCCGCCGACGTCCGCGTTGAGCGTGGCGAACTGAGCCGGCGTGATAGCGCCCGAGTCCAGCGCGGCGAGCCCGTACTGCACGCCGACGTTATCCAGCGGGCTGTTGGGGAAGCCGGTGGTGGGATCGACCCCGAGCTGGTTGACGATCTGCTCGTCGGAGTTGCAAATGATCCCGTTCGGGTTCGTCGGGCTCCACTGCTCGGCCGGCGGGATGATCGTCGGGTCGCAGCTGCCGGTGGCAGTCGCCCGGTTCGCGAACGTGTCGTCCCACGACACGCACGTCGTGTAGTCGTTGTAACCGGCGATGGCGGTCTTCTGCGCGGTCGTGAACGACGATCCGTTCGTCCCGGCGAAGAACGAGTCGAGCAGCCTGCAGTCGGTGACCGGCCCGGCGGTCGTCAGCGGATCCGGGAACGAGATGCTCGGGATGATGCCGTCCAGGATGCCGGGGTAAGAGTCGGCGATCTCGTACTGCTGGATGGCGCCGCCGGAGCCGCCCCAGCCGATGGTGAACTGCACCGGCCCGTAAGTGTCGATGAAGTGCTCCTTCACCATCATCGCCGCCTCAGCCGAGATGATCGTCGAGCAGTTGTTGTCGAGTACGTTGAGCGTGGATGAGGCGACGGCGTAACCCAGCGACAGGAACTGATCGTCCAGCACCCCTCCCGTGGAGGTGCCCTGGTGGTAGCCGGAGTTGCAGCCGCCCCCGAAGGTGTAGATGAGCTTGCCGTTCCAGCTCGTATCGGGCTGCAGCGGCGACGGGGCCTGCCCGTCGAACAGCGCCGCGATCTGGTATACGGCCCGGTCAATCACCCCGGTCTCGATCCGCACGATGTAAGGCACGCTGTGCCCGTTCACCGTCGCCGTCGCCGCGTCGGCCGGAACGGTCGTGGGATCGGCCAGCGGCACGAAGGCGCCTGAGGTGTTCTTGTACACGTACGAGACCATGGTCGGCGCGAAGCAGTCGGGCGGGCTCGAGGGGGCCAGACCGAAGGAGGTCGTCTGGCAGAGGAACGGAAGCTGTTGCCTGCCGGAGAAGACCGGCCCGTTGATGGAGTGATCGATAATGTCCAGCGACGACGCGAACCGTCCATGCACGGAGGCGACGAGTCGGTTGCGGCCGATAGTCAGGCCGGTGACCAGTCCGAGCAGCCTCCCGTCTGACTGCGCCTGGAAGCTGGACGTGACGTCCTGGCCATCCGAGGTGATCTGCACGTCAGCCGGATTTATGTGCTTCGGGACATCGACTCGCACCAGCGCTTCGCCGCCGCTGACCAGCTCCGGACGGGGGTTGGACAGGGTCACCAGAGCGAGCCGCCCTAACTCCAGCCCGTTGCCCGCCGCGGCCTGAACGGCGGTCGGCACGAGCACGAGCGCGATCGTCGAGATCGCCGCCAGCCACCCCAAGGGTCGGCCGCGCATTAGGCGTGATCTCATAGGGAACCTCCTTACCGGACCGAAAGGGCCGCATTTAACGCTCCCCTACCTAGGCATATCACCCGATCAATCGCACCGAATAGGGTTCCCTTCTGTGAAATCGCCGTAGCCGTAGCCGGAGCTCGGCACCGGCCATGGCCGCGGGTTCGCGGCGATCAGCGCATCATCGCCCGACAACATCTGCACCGCAGTCTGATATCCGCGGCAATCCCGCGACAGGATCTGGCATTGGAATGGCGGGTCCTGGACTCCTGTCTCCTGGGGCTGGCTGCAACCTTCGGGCGACGCCGGACTGCCCACGGCCGTCGGTCGGAGTCGGCGGCCGATGAGTGCTTCATTTCCGCCGGAGCCCGGCACATTATTCGCGGCGTCCGCTACGACTTACGGAAGGTCGGGCTCTGGGTGGCCGGTGAGGAAAAGGTCAGCAGCTTCGTTGCCGATGAGCGAGTTATCTGCGAGCCACTGGACGGCACGGCGCTTGGCGCGCGCGTCGCTGAAGGCGTACCACGCTGGCAATAGCTCTGGGTACTCCTCGTGGAGTTCGTCCTTGAACCGGCGGAAGGCTCCCTTGCCCTGGATGGCCCGCAGCAGCCTCCGTCCCGCGCGCTCATCGGTAATCGCCTCGGCGAAGTCGGCCATGTCCTGATACCAGACCCAGGACGGCAGTGGGTCGATGCAGACCAGGTCAAGGTCGTCGAGGTCAACCGGTGTCTGCCCGTCGATGCCGGTGTCGGCTGTCCAGAACGCGATATGTCCGGTCTGCGGGTCGATCAGCCACTGCCGCTCGTAATCGGCCTGGTCGGCCAGCGCATTGGCGACCTCCTCCAGATCGATACTGCTCAGGTCAAGCATCACGCCAGAATAGATCCGTTCGCACGCCAGTACTTAAGGGCGAGCAAACCGCCCGCGGCATGTGCTGACCTCAGCGAGGGACAGTCGCGCTACGGCTCCTGGTGCCTCCGCCCCGCAATCCATCGGCTCATGCAAATATTGCGGCGATGAGCATGTTGTCTTGGGCGACGCTGACCGCCGAACAGCACCACATCCGCTACCTTCAGCGCGCTTGATCTCAGGACGCCGTACTGGGGCTCCTGCGCGCTGTCCGCCTGGCAAGAACAGTTGATATCCCGAATGCGAGCAGGCACAACCCGGCACCCGGGCCGGTGATCAGCGAAAGCGTCACCCTCGTAGTGAGGCCAGCCACCGCAGCTGCAGCAGCGACCAGGATGAGCAACGTTCCCAGTAGGCGCAGCGCCCGCTCACCTAGGGCTGAGGCAAGCGCGAGGAAGTGCACCCCCACACCGAAACAGATCCACACAGGGACCCAGCGATACTGCCCGGCCGCTGCCAGCGCCGCAGTGCCCGCCCCCAGCACGACGACCTCCAGGACCACGATTCTGCGGAACCTGCGCCGCATGCCAGGGCCGCTCATCTTCGGCATCTGGCCAGCGGATCGCCTCGTCATGACGATCCCGGCCATCGCCAGAAAGGCCGCCAGCGCCATGCCTAACCCGAGGGCAGCACCCAGCCAGCCTGGCGCGCCCGCCTGTCCCCAGCCGAACCACCCGAGCGCGAAGAACCCTTCAACCGACGCCATGGGCCCGCGATCATGTACCGCAGAGAACAGATCCGCATATCCCACCCTCCCATGCTCTCAGCCAGCACGCGATCAGCAATGATTCCGCGCCGCCTGGCTCCGAAGCCCCACCGAAACGAGCACATGTGCTCCCGCCTAGACGCGCACGTAACCGCCTAACCCGCTCGGCAGTCCCGGCGTTTCGTCCGATTACGGTGCGGAGGTCCACGACGCCCGAAAGGCGTTGCCCCGTCCGGTGCGCGTATGACAAGGTAGTCGCCGTGACTGAGGGCAACGAGCGCGAGACCGTGCCGGAACGGTGGAATGCCGTCGGGGCCGGTTCCGACATGTGGATGGATATGGCGCTCGACCCGAGGTTCACGACGGGAGCCGAACCAGAGGGCGAGCGGGCGACGCTGCTGGACTACCTGCGCGCCTACCGGCTGACGATGGAGATGAAGTGCTCGGGCCTCGACGCGGCCCAGCTCGCCCGCCGGTCGGTGCCGCCGTCGACGATGTCCCTGCTCGGCCTCATCCGGCACATGGCCGACGTGGAACGCAACTGGTTCCGGCGGGTGATGGCGCGGGCCGACGCGCCCCCGCTGTACTGGTCGGAGGACGTACCGGATGGTGACTGGCTCGGCGCGGTCGCCGACCCAGCGGTCGTGGACGACGCCTGGCGGGCCTGGCGCGAGGAGGTCGACTTCGCGCAGAAGTTCGTCGCCGATTCCCCCGACCTCGGCATCAAGGGCACCAATCAGGACGGCAGTAGCGTCGCGCTGCGCTCCGTGCTGGTCCACATGATCGAGGAGTACGCCCGCCACTGCGGCCACGCCGACTTGCTGCGGGAACGGATCGACGGCCGCGTCGGCCAGTGACAGCGGCAGCGGCAATCCGGCGAGGTTGTAACGGATCTCGGCGTCAACGGATTGCTGCCAGCCCATAAAGCATTTCGGCGCCGATCGCCTACGCCGATGCTGCGGTTCGCGTGTATCCGGCCTGGCAGGGCTCGGTTCCAGGCATCTGGTTCATCACTCTCACATGCGGCCGATCTGCGGCGGCCAGTACGGCAACCGGTCAGGTCGTTATTTTGGCGAGGAAGCCCGCCAGGGCGTCCCACCACACGTCGGAATTCTCAAACTGGGGACAATGTCCGGCGTCCGGACTGATCTTCAGTGCGCCCCGGCCGACCGCGGCCGCCATTCGCCGCGACGGACCGGCTGGCGGGCCGCGGCTTCGTAGTGCGCCCACCAGTTCAGCGGTGCGTTTCGAGCGCGCGCTCAGTTTCTGACGACGGGCCTCGGCCAAGGCCTGCTCAGGGAATGGCTGGACTTCCCCGCCGACGACGGCACCCAGTGACCAGCCTGGCCTGTGTCACATGCTGTTGACAGCGAGCAGACGTTCGGCGGCTGCTGAGGCGGTAGGCTTTCGGGCCGCCCGTTCATCCACCAGGGCGCGGGCTAGCGAGCGCTCGTTAGCGCGGGCGGCAGCGGCAATAAGGGTCAGGTCGATGACATCGCGCTGCGCGTGGCTGCCCCCGACAGCGTTGGCAGTGTCCCGGATGTCGATCATCAAATCCAGGGCCTGCTCGGGCCGGCCAGCGGCGAACGAGGCGAATCCCTCCAGCAGGGCAAAGCCGGCGCGCTCGGCGGCGACGCGGTTCGTTCCGACCGTCAGCCGCCAGTTGTCGGCCAGGATCTCTTCGTTGCGCTGGTGCCGACCGTCCAGGCCCAGGGCCATGACGGCGTGCCAGTCGTTGAAGGCATAGACGGGCGCTTCGTCCATCAGCGGCTCTATGTCGGATGCGAGTTGCGAGGCCCGCTCGGCGATGTCGATACCGAATAGTGAAAGCCGCCACAGCAGTGCCGCCGCGTCCACGATATGGAACCATTCGGCTGATCGCCTGGCGCGGATCTGCTGATCATAAAGAGCCAGTACCTCGCCGACCTCGCCCAGCTCAAGGTGGTAGAGGGCACGATGCCACCAGTTGTGCACGGCGAAATAGCTCGGCTCCCAGTCCGGTGCCGTGCTCGTAAGGAAGGCGACGCCATCCTGCTGTCTACCCTCCATCTCGAAGACATGAGCGAGGGCATGCACGGCCCACACATCGCGAGAGTTCTCATCGATGGCCGTTCTGGCGCGGGTCTCGGCCTGTCGGTAGTCGGCGTTCTCCTCGAGGCCGAACGCATAGATCCCCTGCACGTAGCCCCAGCCCGGCTGGTCGGCCGGCCAGGCACGCAGAACGCGGGCGGCGACGTCGCGAAGGTCCAGCCGACGGCCAAGGAAGAAGTAGAGATCCTGCGCGACCTTGAGCGCGAGCATGTCCCTGGGATGGAGAACGAGGGCGCGCTCAAGCGCCCGGGCTGCTTCTGTCCAGTTTCCGGCTGCCCACGAGCGCGCTGCCTGCAGGTGGAGGGCTTCGCGCGGGCCGGTCCGATCCTCAGCCCCTTCGAGGTCGTCCAGAATCTTGGTTGCCTCGGCGACTCCCGCCGCGTTGGTGGCGTACAGCGACAGGTAGGCCCGGTGCACCTGGCCGAGGACCAGGTCGGGACCTATGGCAACGGCCTCCTCCGCGCTGGCGGCTGGGTCCCCTGCGAGCGCGGCGAGACACTCAATGGCATCGTCGAGTCCAGCCACGGCTTGTTCGTTACCGCCCCAGACCGGAACTCCCCAGCGATCCGCCAGTGCTCCACCCATGACCACATCTCCTTGCGCGCATTCTCTGGTCAAGAGACTAGTAAATCGACCGTCCTCTCCACGGACTTAGCTCTTGACGCCCTGTTGCGTCCGGCCTAATGTTGACTTTACCCACAGGAATTATATGGGAACGACGGTCGATGCTTTCTTCGACGGGATCGCAGGTCGCGTCTACTTCAAGGCGGGGCAGGTACCCCGACTGGTGCTGAAGGCGCGCGACCCCGCCCGCGCTGCCTGCCTCGGCACTCTGCACGAGCAGGAGCCCGCTGACCTGGAGAGCCGTGTCGCCGCGGAGCTGTCAGGCTTCTAGGCGGCCTTACTCAAACCCCCTATGCTGGGAACGCTGCAGAGACGGAGAGACGCCATGACCCAGACCCTGCCGGAGCAGGCCACGGCAGGCACGCTGGCCGAGGCAATCTCGCGCGGCACGATCGACGAGATTGAGGTCGCCTGGCCCGACCACAGCGGCCACGTCCTCGGCAAGCGCATCCCCGCCGCGCGGTTCTTGGGCCGGGCCGTCAGTTCCGGGTTCCCGTTCTGCAACGCCGCTCTTACCTGGAACGCAGTCGGCGAGGTGCAGGACGGCGCCCGGCTTACCGGCTGGCATACCGGCTACCCGGACGTGTTCGCAGTTCCCGACTTCTCCACCTACCGGCCGCTGCCCTGGCGAGAACGGGCAGGCCAGGTGCTGG
The DNA here is from genome assembly GCA_963711055.1 of uncultured Actinomycetota bacterium. Lineage (GTDB taxonomy): Bacteria > Actinomycetota > Actinomycetes > Streptosporangiales > Streptosporangiaceae > JAJYUU01. The sequence goes on from CAVQCR010000015.1 coordinate 23,166, forward strand.
CCGATGTCGTCGATCATCACCGGGACTTGGTCCGGACCTTTCCGCGGACTGTGTTGCGGCGGGTGACCTCCCGGCTCGCGGCGCTCGGCTACACCGCGAGAGTCGGGGTGGAGTTGGAGTTCTACCTGCTGCGCCCGGACGGCACGCTGGTCCAGGACGGTCTGCACGCTTACTCCCTGGAGAAGGCGAACGAGCTAGATCCCGTACTCGGGGACATAGGCCGTCTCGGCGAATTCGTGCCGGTAGAGGGCATCCTCACCGAATACGGTCCCGGCCAGGTCGAGGTTAACCTCGCCCACCAGGAGGCACTGACGGCGGCTGATGACGCCTTCCGCTTGAGGTACGCGATCAAGGAACTGGCGCGGCGGCACGGCCTGCTCGCCACCTTCATGGCAAAGCCCTTCTCCGGCCAGTCCGGAAGTTCGTCCCACATTCACGTATCGCTGTGGCGTGACGAGAGCCCGCTGTTCGCCGCCGTGGACGGAGCCGAGAGCGCCCTGGCCCGGCAGGCAGTCGGCGGCATTCTGGAACACCTGCCCGCGCTGGTCCTGTTCGGCGGGCCAACCGTCAACTCCTACAAGCGTTTCGAGCACGGCTCGTTCGCGCCGCTGACCGCGACCTGGAGCGGCGACAACCGCTCGGCCGCGGTTCGGTCCCTGCTGGACAGCCCGGAGGCGAGCCGGGTCGAACTGCGTACCGCGTCCGCGGATGCCAACCCGTACTGGCTTGTCGCCGCGACCCTGGCCGCGATCGTGTCCGGGCTGGAGAACGGCGCGGAGCCGCCGGATCGAGGGCAGGGCGATCTGTACCGGTCCGCGCAGCGGCTTCCTGCAACGCTTGCTGACGCCATCGCTGCCGCCGGGGCTGACGCGATTCTCGCCAGCATCCTGGGCGAGGACGCCGTCCATGACTTCAGCGTGGTGGCAGCTGCGGAGTGGCACGCGTATACAACAGAGGTGACGTCGTGGGAGACAGACCGCTACCTGACCCGAGCATGAGTGCGTCGGCAATGCGGGTGGCTGGCAGGTGGCTGCCGTGACCACGACCGCCGTCACGCTGGCAGGGATCGACCTGGCCGATCACGATCGCTACGCCGTGGCGGTTCCCTACGCTGACTTCGACCTGCTGCGCCGCGAAGACCCCGTCCACTGGCATCCGGAGCGAGCAGGCCGCGGATTCTGGGCAGTCACCCGCTACGACGACGTGGTGGCAGTCTCCAAGGACACGGCGACTTACTCGTCGGAGACCGGCTCCTCATCACTAGAGGATCTCGAACCGGACGCGCTCGAGGCTCGCAAGTCGATGATCGACACGGACCCGCCGCGTCACAGCCAGCTTCGCAGGCTAGTGACCGGCAGCTTCACCCGCCGCCAGGTGGCCCACTACGACGACGAACTCCGGGCCATCGTCCGAAACGTTCTCGACCGGGCGCTGGCGCCGGGCACCTTCGACGCCGTCAGCCAGGTCGCCACTGCCGTGCCGATCCGGGTGCTGTGCCGGATCCTGGGCATCCCGCCCGAGGATGAGGGCCTGATGATCGATCTCGGCGACCGCCTTATCTCCGGAACCGATCCTGATCTCGGCGATGCCGACACCGGCAGCGACGCCTACCGGCTGCTGCCCTTCCGGAGCCCCGCGGCGCTGGAGATGCAGGCGTACTCCCGAAGGTTTCATGCCAGGGCCATGCAACGGCCGGGCGAGGACCTCCTGTCCCACCTGGCCCACGCGGACATCGACGGCGAGCCGCTCAGCCAGCATGACTATGACTCCATGTGCATGCTCCTCGTCGTCGCGGGCAACGAGACCACTAGGTCAGCCATATCCCTGGGAATCGAGGCCCTCGCCACGCACCCCGCACAGTGGGACCGGCTCAAGGACGGCGCCGACCTGAGCACCGCGACCGAGGAAATCCTGCGGTGGACGACGCCACTGCATCACTTCCGGCGAACCGCCACCCGCAACGTGGTGCTACGCGGCCGGTCCATCCGTGCGGGTGACAAGGTCGTTGTCTGGTACACCTCCGCCAACCGGGACGAGGAGATCTTCCCTGACCCCTACGTGTTCGACGTGACCCGTGATCCCAACCCGCATGTCACCTTCGGCCGGGCCGGCCCGCACCGCTGCCTGGGCGAGCATCTTGCGCGTCTGGAAATCAGGATCGTGCTGGAGGAGCTGCTCAGCCGGGTTGACCGGCTCGAGCTCGCCGGCCAGGCTCGTCGCATCCGCTCCAACTTCACCAATGGCCTCAAGAGCCTGCCCGTCCGGACAGCGACTCGATGACCTGACCTGTGACACCCTTGACGGCCGGCGTGATGGCAGATCGCTGACCTGCGGCTTCGCGGTTCGCGGTGAGTGGATCTGCGCACTAGGGCGAGCGCATCGCGGAACCGGGCAGCACCATCCACGCGGCACGCCCGCTCAGGGATCGTTAGCGGCTAACAGAAGCCAGGAAAGCGCGCAGCTCATTTGGGTGCCTCGTCGGCACTACCCATTCCAGGCTCCGGTCGGCGCTCAGCCGCGTCGCGAACTTGGGCTCCGCGATGTAGTTGGCGAAGAACAGCGCCGAGCGAAGCTCCGGGATGATCACTCCCGCTTCGTCGTACCTGACGCCGATGACCAGCGCCGACTTCATGAACGGTGCCGCCAGCACGCCCGTCATGCACCGGGTCATATCCCGCGGTTTGCCCCAGCGGTTGCTGAGCGTCCAGTACACAGGTGTTTTCTTGATCTCACGGATCCTCGCCGGCTCCGTCACCACCGTCACGTACTTGATGTTCGGCCATGCGCAGGTAAACAAGCCCCAGTTCTGGTGCACCACCGACGGGCGCCGCGCCGCGGCGCGCCTCGACCCGACCGCGCCGATCGATACGCTGGCTGCGTCGATGCCGATTCCCGTCGGCCAGTTCCGGTAGAGCAACGCCGTGCCCATCATGAACGGCAAGAACAACGGCGTGAATGCGGCCGCGATGAACCACTGTGGGTTAGTGAAGACCGCGAGCACAACGAACACGCCAACCAGTGCGGCCGGCAGGCCGAGCCCGCACATCACCAGCGGCCATCGCAGTGCGCACCGCCTCTCGCAGTAGGACGCCGTATGCGTCCCGGCGCTGGCCCGACGACGTCCCGCGCCACGCGCCGGCCAGAACCGGGCCGCCACGGTCACCAAGCCTCCGAGGAGTCGCGCGCCACGCCAAGCATCGCCCGCCGCGCGGCCGATCGACGAGCCGCTCTCGCTGTCTCCATGCCGACGCTGCCCTACAGGAGATGAAACGGCATGTCATAGTCGCACACTTCATTGCCAGCGTTATAGACCCCGGCGCGAACATCGGCTTCGGGGAAGTCGCCGTCGCTCGTCACCTATTGGAGCCCGGCGCGCACGGACGTGATTCGCTGTGTGTTGAAGCCGAGCCAGTGCATCCGGCCCCGGTAGCGCGCGTGCTCAACCTTGAGACAGCGGTCCATGATCACCGTCACCCCGCCGTCCTCGGCGATCCGCGCGCCGTCGGCATTGATCACGCCGAACTGGCACCAGAGGGCGCCTGCGTGGATCGCCACGGCCTCCCGCGCGATCTCAGGCAGCGCGTCCGGCGCGCGGAAGACGTTCACCACGTCCACCTGCACCGGTACTTCCAGCAGGCTCGGGTAGGACGTCTCTCCGAGGATCTCCGTCTCGCGCGGATTCACGGGGATCACACGGTAGCCGTGCCGCTTGAGGTAGTAGCCAACGAAGTAACTGGCCCGCAGTTCGTTCTTCGACAGCCCCACGATGGCGATCGTCCTGGCGGTGTGGAGCACACGCTGGATCGTCAACGGGTCCTGATACCGCGCGAGATTGGTCATGCCGTCGCTACCTTCGTGCCGGTGGTCGCGGCGACGAGCGCGAAACCCTGCTCCAGATCCCAGATCAGGTCCGGGGCGGACTCGGTGCCGACCGACAGCCGCACTGTCCCTGGCCCGACGCCTGCCGCCCGCAGTTCGTCGTCGCTCAGCTGCCGGTGCGTCGTGCTGGCGGGGTGGATGATCAGGCTCTTGGCGTCGCCGACGTTCGCCAGGTGAGACCAGAGCGACACGCCGCGGATGAGGTCTTGCCCGCCGGCCCGGCCGCCGGCGCAGTCGAACGAGAACACCGCGCCGGCCCCGCGCGGCAGGTACTTCTGCACCAGTGGCTGGTACCTGCTCGACGGCAGGCCGGGGTAGGTCACGTTGGACGCCAGCTCGTGCGCCTCGAGGAATGACGCGACCGCTCGCGCGTTATCGACGTGGCGCTCCATCCGCAGCGACAGCGTCTCCAGCCCCTGCAAGAACAGGAAGGCGTTGAACGGCGAGAGTGCCGCGCCCAGATCGCGCAGCGTCTCGGCCCGCAGCTTCATCAGATAGCCGTACGTCCCGAACGTCTCGTGGAACTGCAGGCCATGGTAGGCCGGCGACGGATCCGCGACCACGGGAAACCGCCCGTTGGACCAGTTGAACGTACCTGCCTCAACCACGACGCCGCCGATGCTCGTGCCGTGGCCGCCGATGAACTTGGTCGCCGAGTGGATCACGATGTCGGCGCCCCATTCGATCGGGCGGCACAGGTACGGCGTCGCGAACGTGTTGTCCACGATCAGCGGCAGATCGCGAGAGTGCGCGATGGCCGCTACGGTCTCGATGTCCAGCACGTTCCCGGCGGGGTTGCCGATCGTCTCGCCGAAGAACGCCTTCGTGTTGTCGCGGACCGCCTGCCGCCACGCGTCCGGATCGTCGGGGTTGACCCACGTCAGGTCCACGCTCATCTTGCGCAGCAGGTGCTTGAACTGGTTCACCGTCCCGCCGTACAGGGCCGAGGACGAGACGACGTGGTCGCCCGGCTGCAGCAGCGTGAAGAGCGCGGCTGCCTGCGCGGCGATCCCGCTGGCGAATGCCACCGCGCCAGCGCCGCCCTCGAGGTTCGCCACCCGCTCCTCGAACACCGCGACGGTCGGGTTCATGATCCGCGAGTACGTGTTCCCGTACTCCTGCAGGTTGAAGTAGGCCGCCGCTGATTCCGGGTCCTCAAACACGTAGCTGGTCGTCTGGAAGATCGGCACCGCACGCGCGCCCGTGTTCGGGTCGGGCCGTTGCCCGGCATGCAACTGCCGCGTCTCGAATCCGAACGCGCGGGCTTCCTCGGCGCGGGGGCCATTGTCGGTCATGAAGGCCTCTTCCTTGAGGTCACCCGCCGGCCTCGCTGTCGGCCAGGCTGTGCTCGCTCAGAAACTGGCGGATGATGGGCGTCTGCCGGGCTTCCTCAAGCAGGAAGCAGTCGTGGCCGTACGGCGCCTCGATCACATGGAACTCGACCGGCTTGCCGAGACCGCGAAGCACTTCGGCGATCTCACTCGACGCGGCCGGCGGGTACAGCCAGTCAGAACTGAACGCTATCAGCAGCGTCCGCGCCGAGACGTCTTCCAGCGCCCGCGTGAGCGATCCGCCGCCGTGCTGCCGCCCGAGATCGAAGTACGTCAGCGCGCGCGACAGGTAGAGATAGGTGTTGGCGTCGAAGCGCCTGACGAAGGAGTCGGCTTGGTGGCGCAGATAGCTCTCGACCGCGAATTCCGGTTCGGTGATCGTGTAGCGGAGGTCGTCGGCGAACTGCAGCCGCCGGCCGAACTTGTCGCCCAGTGCCAGCGCGGATAGGTACGTGATATGGCCGACCATCCGCGCCACGCCCATGCCAGCACTGGGCGCCGCGCCGGTACCGTAGTAGCGGCCGCATTGCCAGGCCGGGTCGCGCATGATCGCATCGCGTGCGATCGCGTTCCAGGCCACGCCCTGCGGTTGGAGCGCGTGCGTGCTGGCGATCGCCACGATGGCATCGACGTGATCGGGAAACTGGATCGCCCACTCGAACGCCTGCATTCCGCCGAGCGAGCCCCCGGCTACCGCCGCGAGCCGCTTTATGCCGAGTGCGTCCAGCAACGCGCGCTCGGTCCGCACCATGTCCGCGACCGTGATCACGGGGAAGTCGGGCCCGTAGGGCTTGCCTGTCGCCGGGTCGATCGACGAGGGCCCCGTCGTCCCGCGGCAGCCGCCGAGCAGGTTCGTGGCGACGACGAAGAAACGGTCGGTGTCGAAAGCCTTGCCAGGACCGATCATCCCGTCCCACCAGCCGAGCCCTTTGCCGGCCACGCCGTCGCGAGCCTCGGCCGCGAACCCGTCGCGCGTACTCTCTTCGGGCGGCGTCTTCGCGAAGCCCGCCGCATGGGCGTCGCCGCTCAGCGCATGGCACACCAGGATGACGTTGTCGCGCCGCGGCGAGAGGGTGCCGTAGGTCTCGTAAGCCACGCGAACCGGGCGAAGCTCCCGCCCGCAGTCGAGCCGCACCGGCTCCGGGAGGTCGAGGTAGTGCGTTTCGACAGTGCCGACCGAGCCGGCCGCGAGCGTCGAGGCTGGCTCCGCCATAGGGGCTATGTTAACTCGCTCCGGCCGGTATATTGTCAAGCATCCCCATAGGGAATCTGTTAAAGCGGGCGAAAAGGGGTATCACGCGAGATGACCACGGTCACCAACGGAGTCAACGTGCAGGCGCTGCTAGATGCGCGGGAAGTACTGAAGGGCGCGCCTGAGGCCGCTCAGTTCACCTGGCGCGCGTCGGCCAAGTGGCAGAACGGCGTTCACAGCACGATCAAGGTCCAGAGCTTCTTCGGCCTCGGGCAAGAGCAGAGTCACAAGGACGAGTGGGTGTTCGAAGCCGACCACCCCGAGGTCTTCGCCGCGGAGGATGGCGGCATCACGCCGATCGAGTACCTCATCGTCGGCCTGGCGAGCTGCCTGACGGCGGGCGTGGCGTCCGTCGCGGAAAACCGCGGCATCCAGCTGCGGTCGGTCGAGTCGACGGTCGAAGGCGCACACGACATCCGCGGGATCCTCGGCGCCGACAGCGACGTCCGCAATGGCTTCAACGACATCAAGGTGACGTTCACCATCGACGCGGACGCGTCGAGGGAGGACATCGAAGCGCTGGTGGCCCAGTCCCAGAAGCGCTCCGCCGTGTTCGACGCTCTCACGAACCCGACGAACGTCACCGTCGAAGTCGCCTGAGGGGCAGGCCATCGAGCGCACCACCGCGGTCGTCATCGGCGCGGGGCACGCGGGCCTCGCCGCGAGCCATTTCCTCACCGACCGGTCAATCGATCACGTCGTACTCGAGCGCGGCGAAGTGGCGAACTCCTGGCGGCGCGAACGCTGGGACTCGCTGCGGCTGCTCACTCCAAACTGGCAAAGCCGCTTGCCGGGCCTTCGCTACGAAGGCCCGGATCCCGACGGTTACATGACGGTGGGCGAAGTCACCGAATTCATCGAGCGCTTCGCCAAGGCCTCGCGCACTCCCGTCCGGACCGGCACAAACGTCACGTCACTGAGGCGCACCGACGACGGCTACCACGTGACGACGACCCGTGGCGAGATTCGCTGCCGGGCAGTAGTCATCGCCAGCGGCGCCTGCAATCAGCCATCGGTGCCGCAGTTCAAGGATGCGGTGCCGGCGGACGTCGAGCAGCTGACGCCGTTCGACTACCGCGACCCCGCCAAGCTCCCCGACGGCGGCGTGCTCGTCGTGGGGGCGTCGGCGACCGGCGTGCAGCTGGCAGCCGAGCTGCGGCTCTCAGGCCGGCCGGTGATCCTCTCGGTGGGAGAGCACGTGCGGTTGCCGCGCACGTACCGCGGACGCGATGTGCTGTGGTGGATGGACGCGTCGGGCTTGTGGGGCGAGCGGTACGACGAGGTCGACGACCTCACGCGTGCCCGGCGGCTGCCCTCGCCCCAGCTCGTCGGTACTCCCGAGCGGACGACACTCGATCTCAACGCGCTCGCCTCGATCGGCGTCGAACTGGCTGGCCGCTGGGCGGCTGTCCGTGACGGCCGCGCGCTGTTCTCCGGCGGCCTGCGCAACATGTTCTCGCTCGCCGACCTCAAGATGGGGCGCCTGCTGGACACGTTCGACGAGTGGGCTCGGACGCACGGCTGCGACGCTGAGGTCGACCCTCCGCAGCGCTTCCCGCGGACACGCGTGCCCGAGTCGGCGCGATTGCAGCTTGACCTGCGAAGCGGCGAGATCGCGGCGATCGTCTGGGCGACGGGGTTTCGGCCCGATTACAGCTGGCTCGACGTGCCTGTTATCGACGCCAAGGGCCATCTGCGCCACGACGGCGGGGTGGTCGACAGCCCGGGCTTGTACGCGCTGGGCCTGCCGGTGCTGCGGCAGCGCAAGTCCACCTTCATTTACGGCATCGAGGACGACGCGCGTGAGGTGATCGATCACCTCACGCGGTACCTGGCCGTGCGCCGGTGATCCTGGCGGGCAGGAAACGTCGTCCAGAGGCGACCGGGTCAGCTATCGCGGGTGACCTTTGCGGCGTGTCTGGTGGTTCCCGGTGAGCCCCCGGGCAGGCCCGCAAGCGGCGGCGCGCTGATCGGGCCGACCAAAGGGCTGACTCCGCTGCTGATCGTCGCGATGCTCGCCGCGCGCCGCAGCGACAGATCGGTACAGCCGCGCAGTCTGCGCCAGCGCCGGATCGCTGCCCTGGCCGCAGCGCCATGCTGCGGGATCGGTAGGCCGTTGAGTATCTGCGCCGGCCGCCACGTGTAGCCGTCGATGTGGCGCCCGGTCGCGGTGACGACGAGCGCGCCGCTGTAGGTCTCCGGCGGCGTGGTGTCGTAGAACGCCAGGTTGCCGAGACCGTAATCGACGAACGCCGTTCCCAGGTAGCCGGCACCAAGCTGGACGTGAGCGTGCGTGCCTACCACAATGTCCGCGCCAGCCCTGACCAGCGCCCTGGCGAGAGGTTCCTGGATCGCGTTCGGGCAATCCTGCGTCTCCGTGCCCCAGTGCAAGTAGACGACGACCGTGTCGCTGTCTTTCCGGGCTGCCCGCACCGCAGCGGTCAGTTCGCCCTGCTGGTACGCCGAGGCCAGCCCTGGCTGCCTCGCCGTGGCGGTCCATGATTTCCGCAAGTCGCTGTCGATGACCTGGGTCGCCGCGATGATCGCGATCCGCTGGCCATGGATGGTGACGCGGTAAGGAGCGTAAGCCTGCGCGGCGTTCTTGCCGATCCCGATCACCGGGTAGTGCCTGACCCTGGCGATCGACAGGGACTCTTTCAGCCCGGCGCGTCCGCAGTCCTCGCCATGATTGTTGGCCTCGCTGACCACAGTGACATGAGCAGCCTTGAACGCGGTGAGCGCCGTCGGCGGAGCGAAGAACACGTACAGTTTGGGCTGCGGGTCCGGGCACGTCCGGTAGACCAGCGCCGACTCGAAATTCGTCATCGACACATCGCTGCCAGAAAGCAGCTTGGCGACGTTCCCGTCCAAGGCAGTCGCGGGGTCGGCAGCCAGCCTCCTGCCCAGAACTCCCTCGAAATGCACGTCACCGCCGAATGCCAGCGTCACTGCCTTGCCATCGCCTGTCCAGCCCGGCGACAGCGACGAGTCCTCGGCGCCCTTGCTCCAGCTGGCTCCGACCGTGTTCCGTGCTGGCACGGGGCGCCCGCCGACCGCCCCACTGCCCGCCCGGCCACTTCCTCCAGCCGCAGCCACGACGCTCATCATCACGACAGCGGCCAGCGCGACCACGACGGCCCGGAGCCAGATCTTGAGCCGCCGCGATCTCCGGCTGGACGAATGCACCTGCACACCTAACAGCGTTAATGGCCTCGAACTGGCCGAATGACTCAGCACTGGACCCGCGACAGATTCTCTCGCGCTGGCGCGGAGTACGGCAAGACCAAAAGCGCCCCCGCGGGGCGGACCAGCGGCCGCCTGCTTGCCTCTCCCCAACGGGAGACGCAAGCCTGCTCCGTTCGCTTCGGATCGCGGGAGTTAGGGGGCGTCATGCAGATAACCCGGCTCTGCGCGGCCTCGGCCTGGCCTTGCGCTGGCAGTGGGACCCGGTGGCCTGCTCAGACGGGGCAGGGCGGCTGCCGTGTAGGCGAACGGTCGGAGCATGATCGTCAGCCGGGCCGAGGCTCATCCGCGCACGGATTCGGGCGTCCGGGACGTTCGGAGAGCGGCATAGACCGGAGGTTTCGTGCTGGAGGTTCAGTTGTGCGAGCCTGGGCCGGCCTGTCAAGAAGTGCAGCCGCCACCGGGCTACCTCATCTACCCTAGGCGGCACGACCAACGTGATATAACCGGCTATTCGCTCACAGATGCTCACGAGGCAGCCAACTACACCCGACACTGACGCCGACGTCGTGAACGTGGCGCCGCTCGCCGCCGAACGCTGAGGACCATATGCGCGCCAAGAGTGGAGAGCCCGCCGCGCGGAGGCCAAGTAGAGGACCAAGAAACCGCCCCCAGTTGGAGACCAGGAGTGTAGATGACGACGACGACGGCGCCTGAGCAGAGGCAGCTGCAGGCCGAAAGAGACCCGATGCGATTTCACCTGCACTATCAGCATGCAAAGAGCGGGAACAAAGCCGGGGCGTCTCCATACGCGAGCGGCAGCAGCTTCATGGAGCGCGTCTCGGAAGCCGTGGCAAGCGGAATGGGGACCGTCGCGTTCCTCGTCGTCAGCTCCGCGATCATTATCGGCTGGGTGCTCGTAAACCACGTCATCCGGTTCCTGGATGCCTCGTGGCACGGGCTGCTCAACGGGAAGGGCTTCGATCCCGCGCCGTTCATCCTGCTGAACCTTGTCTTCTCCGCAGTGGCGTTCTACACCGGCGCGCTGGTCATCATCGCCCAGAAGGCGCAGACCCGCACCGACCAGGCCAACGAAGAAGCGGCGGCCAAACACCGGGAGGAACTCAGCCAGTATCAGACCGACTTGCTGCAGAAGAACACCGACCTAACCGAGCAGATCCACACGCTGGCCGAGCAGCTCAACGCCCTGACCGAGCAAGTCCACGCGGCTACCTGCGGCCGCTCACCCGCCAATTCGTGACCGGCGCGACGCACGGCGTTCGAGCTGCGTCGCGAACTCGCCATCGGCTCACTGCGAGATGTCGCAGGCTATTGCCATCAGAACTCGGATGCGGTAGATCGGCGAAAGCTCACGTGGCGGTCGTTACAACAGTTGTCCTTGCGGCCCGCGACGCCTGATTTCGCGATTGCGAGTCAGGTCACCTGGATGCACACGACCGTCCAGCCGCCCAGGCCGATCCGGTCGCCGTCGTGCAGCGGCACTGGCACGCCGACGGCGATCTCGCTGCCGTTAACTTGGGTGCCGTTCGAGGAACCTGGGTCCATAACGGACCAGCCCCCTTCAGGCGCAGCGGTCAACACAGCATGCAGGTGGGAGATGCCAGGATCGGCAGGTGGGCCGGTCAGGTCGATCTCGGGCTCGAGGCCGCGCGAGGTGCTGCGGCGCCCGATCCGCATCTCGCGGCCGGTCAGCCGGAACCGGCGCTCCGGGCAGTAGGCAGGGAACTGGATCGATGCGGCATCCGGTCCCGCCGAGGGCATTACTTTGGGGGCCACGCCCGGCCTGGTCGGCCTCATGCGGACGCTGGCCAGGGAGCTCGCGCCTTCACCGGCAACAGGTCCCGCCGCGGCATTACTTTGGGAGCCAGGCACGGCCTGATCCGGCAGGCAGCATCTGTATAACTTGCGCTACAATGTAGCGCGTGACGACTCCGCTGTCGATTCGCTTCGATCCGGACCTGCTGGCGCGGCTGCGCCGCCGGGTGACCGCCACGACTGGCTCGACGACCTCGGCGCTCGCCCAGCGGCTGATCGACGAGGGCCTGCGCATGGCCGACCATCCGGGCGTGATCTTCAAGGACGGTCCGTCCGGCCGCCGAGCCGCGCTCGGCTACGGCCCCGACATCTGGGAGGTCATCAAGTTCCTGCGGGAGATCGACGAGCGCGGCCCGGCCGCCCTGGAGGCGGCGGCGGAGATGCTGGCCCTGGATGTCAGCCGCGTCGCCACCGCGGTAAGCTATTACGCCGACTACCCCGATGAGATCGACGCCGAGATCGCCGATGCTGACGAGGCATCCGCGCGCGCCGAGGACGCCTGGCGCATCCAGCGGCGGCTGCTGGCGTGACCAGCCGGCCGGCGGCCCGGCTCGCACTCGATGAGATGTTCTCCCCCGTCATCGCCCGGGCGCTGCGCGAGCTCGGCTATGACGCCGTCGCCGTCGCCGAGCGGGCTGACCTGCGCGCGATGATCGATGCCGAGATCTTCGCCTGGGCCGGTGCGCAGGGCAGGTGGCTGCTGACGGAGAACGTCAAGGACTTCCGCCCACTCCTGCTTCGGGCCATGCAAGCCGACACACCCGCCACCAGAATCCTGTTCACCAGCAGCCGCTCGTTCCCCAGATCCAGGAAGAATCCTGGCCCGCTCATCAGCGCCCTGCACGCATGGCTGAGCAGCGGGCTACCACAAGCCCCCATCACCGAAGACTGGCTGACGACCGAAGAATGAGGGCGCCGACGCGGTTGCCGGCCCTTCGCCGGTGGCAGCCCCGATTCGCGGAGCTAAACTGGCACGCCGGCGCGGACAGAAGCCAGAGCGGCGGCAGGCCACGCGGCCCGAACAAGGTCGAGTCACTGGCGGCGGCTTTGGGCGGCGCCGTAATCACGGTCGTCGTCACCGAGGTGACGACGGCTCACCCGATCCTCGAGCGTGCCTAATGCGCTGCACCGGTGCCAGTCAGTACTTCGACGCTCGCCCCGACCTGGTCGAGCCGGGCGCAGTCGTTGTCTTCCGCGTAGCGAAGGCCCTGGATGTTGTACATCTCCGCCCTCGGCGCGCTGATGGGAAACGGCCCCCAGTGCCAGGTGCCGCGGTGCAGGACAAACGAGTCGAGTGGCTTGAGCAGGAATGCCCGGAGCTTCTCCGCATCGGCCGGGCCCCGGAATTCGGTACCCGGCGGGGCCACCACAACGATCGCCGGGCAGTTGAGAATAAGAAGCGCCTGAGTGTGCGTCAGATGCCGGTACAGCATTTCGCACACGACGCCGCCGGGCGTATGCGGAACCTCGTCGAAGTCGTGGCCGATGAGATTCAGGTGTACGTCCGCCCATTCGAAATGGAGCCGCGAAGTACCGTCTAGCGGGTCTGTGTCGGCCACCGGCGTCCAGCCGTAATCAGACCATTCTGTCGGCTCGAATTGCAGTGCTTCGATGCTTCTCGCGAAAGCCACCATGATAGCCTCTTCCAGCCGCATGCTTCGGAAACTCATGATAGCCCAACAACTAGGGCCGTGACGAGAGTAAAGGAGTAAAGATGGACGTACGGAACATCAATTCAGTAAAGCCGGTAGCAGAGCACAATGGCACGACCCCGGTCTGGTATCTCATGCCGCCGGGCACAATGCGCGGACAGACTGCCGGCGGATCTCTGGAACTGGTCAACGAATTCGAGATACTCGGCGGCGGAGCGGTAGATCCGCATACTCACCCGACCCACGAGTTCTACTACGTCCTCTACGGCAAGGGGAAAATGATAATCGGGCAAGAAATTCAGGAAATCAGCCAGGGAGACCTGGTCTACATTCCCCCGAACGAGGTGCACAGCCTGGAGGCGATCAGCGACAACGCGCCCATCAGGTGCTTCTGCTTCGCGGTGGCCTGCCCGGATGCAGGCGACATCAACTACACGACGCACTAGAACGGCGCCCGAGCCGCCGGGAAACCGTGGCGAGTGTCTAACGCGCATCTCATGGTCCGAGCGCCAGGACCGGGTCCTGATCTAAGGTGAAGGGCACCAGCGGACACTGCCCGGACAGCACTCCGGCGACAGGATGGGCCCTTGCCGGCAGCGGTTGTGCCAGTCCTGACGACCCGACGGCGGCTCGCCCGGTGCTCTGGCTCTGATGACTGGGGACAGTCAGCCCACGAGCGCATCGCGGAGGGATCGTGCAGCACATCCTCGCCTTCTCATGCTCGGCCATCATCGTCCGGCACTGGTTCGAGATCAACCTGGACAACGCGACCATGGAGCACGGCGCGCGGATTGAGGTGCGTGAGCTCGCAGCCCATTCGCGCCGCGGCAGTGACTCCGCCGCCCAGCTCGTCACCGCAGATCGCCCGCTGTGGCGCGCCGACCTTTTCGACCGGCTGGCCGACCGGCCCGGGAGCTTCGCTGTAGCGCATTTCCACCCGCAGTTCGACGGCAACGAGCCGAGCGACCGGGTCTGGGACCCGCAGCTGACCGCGAGCCCCTGGCAGTGGCTGGGCACTGAGATCGCGTGCGTCGGGGCGACGGCCGGCCGGGACGGGTGGCCGATCGACCCGGCGGACGCTGCGGAAATCAGCTGCATGGCGGACGAGGTCGTGGAGCTGGCCCGGCGTTTCTCGCCGGATCGATGCACCTCGGCGTCGCAGTGCTACTCGCTGACCAGAGACGCACAAGAGTCGGTGCGCCTCATGATCGAGTACCTCCGTCAGCCGGAGCTTCTCGACGCGGCGTGGGTAGCGCCCTGGCGGTGAGCGGCGGACTCCCGTCCAACTGACAGGCGATCCAGCACGGGGCTGCTGCTTCGTAATGCTCAAAGCACGGCTTTCCGGCCGCCTTGCCCCGCAGGTCATGCAGTGCGATGTCCAGAGCGCCGATCGCATTGATGACTGCACCCCTGCGCCCGTTCATCGCCGAGCCGACATACAGCCGCTCCCAGATCGCCTCGACTTCCAGCGGATCCGCGCCGGTCAGCATCTCGCTGAGCCCAAGACCCATGTTGTGTGTGTACCGGGGGCCTCGATACACGCCCGCGCGATCCAGGGATTCACGTCCGTCTCGCCGATCCCGGTAACGCCCTCATCGGTATGAATCTCGACAACGATGTCGTCTTGCGCCGAGCTGGCCGCCGTCACGTCGTAGGCGGGCTGCATCAGCACGTGGCATTCGACCGCAGTGATACGCACGGCGGCTACTCCTTTCAGCCGGTCAGCAACACGGCAACTGTGACCCGGCGACGTGCCGATGTGACCGGGCGCTGCATGACAGAATGCGCGGACATTACGTAGTCAGGTACTTCTGGCAAACCTCGGAGATGAAAATGCGGTGCCTGGCTATCGACTACGCCCCCTACGGGATCAGGGTGAATGCCCTTGTCCCAGGATCAACCGAGACACAGCTCATGTGGGCCAATGTCCCGGATGAGCGGCAACCGGCGATGCGGGCGACGCTCGCGCAGGAGATTCCCCTCGGTCGTATCGCCGCGCCCGCTGAGCCCGCGAGGGCGGCCCCTTGGCTCCTTTCTGACGACGCCGGGTACGCTACCGGGGCGCACCTGGTCTGCGATGGCGGGATCCTGGCAAAGGGGCCCGGTAACCGTATTGTCACGCGGTTCGTGGTCGGGTATCTCGAGGGCCGCACTGCGGCCTAAGGCCGTGGGCTAATACTGGTCAGCTGACGGCCCGCGCGACTGCCTGAGCTATGACAGCTACCGCGTAGGCGCCGCCGTCGACGTTCCCTCTGGCGCGGTCAGGGATCCAGCTCGCGCGCCCGATCTTCGCTTCCAGCAGCCTTGTTGCCTCGGCGCCAGCGCGCGCCGCATCCGCTGCTGCAGCAGCTGCCGCGGCTGGCGGGTCTCCTCGAGCCGCGGCGGTTTGCAGTGCCTCGAGCATCGGGACGAGGGCATCGAGCATGGTCCGGTCGCCCGGCTGGGCCTTACCCGCCCGCTTGATTCCGTCGATGCCGGCCTGGAGCAGCGCCGCGGCCAGGACGACGGCGGGCTGGCCAGGCAGGTCTGCCGCCTCGCGGCCGGCGTGCAGCAGGCCGCGGGCGAACAGGGTGCCGCTGGTGGAGGGAGCGCTTCGGGCGAGTTCCATGCCGAGCGCGCGCAGTGCTTCGGCGGGTGTCCTCCCGTCCAGCTCGCCGCGCGCGGCGAGCGCCGCCGCTGCTGAGGACGCCGCGGTCATGGTCAGACCGAGATCGCCATCCCCGGCCGCGGCATCCAGGCGGTTGAGCTCGTCGCGCGCCTGCTCGATGCTCTGGCGCACGCACTCCAGGACCTGGGCCCAGGTCGTCAACGCTGGGTCACGAACGGCGTCGCGACAGGAGCGTCGATGAGTCTTCGCAGCTCCTCGTCGAGGGCGAGCACGGAAACTGAGGCGCCCGCCATCTCCAGCGAGGTTGCGTATTCCCCGATCCAGACCCGTGCGACCTGAAGTCCGCGCCCGTTCATGACCTGGGCGACTCTGCGGTACATGATGTAGAGCTCTTCCTTCGGCGTGGCGCCCAGGCCGTTGACCAGGATCGCCACCTGGTCTCCGCGGACTGCCGGCAGCTCGGCCAGGATCGCCTGGAGCAGGCCGTCGACGATCTCATCGGCGGTCTCAAGCTTCCCCCGGCGCACCCCGGGCTCGCCGTGGATCCCCATCCCGATCTCCATCTCACCAGGAGCGACCGTGAAGGTGGCCTTACCGACGGCCGGCAGGATGCATGGCGAGAGGGCGACTCCCATCGTCCGCAGCCTGGTGCCTGCCCGCTCGGTCACTGACGCGACATCCTCAAGGCGCGCTCCCGTGGCTGCAGCGGCGCCGGCGACCTTGTATAGCAGGGCGAGGCCGGCTATGCCGCGCCGCCGGGCCTCGCTGCCGGCCGGGGCGGAGGCCACGTCGTCGGTCCCGAGCACCGTCAGGGTTTGGATGCCGTCGTCCCCGGCCAGCTCGCCCGCGAGGTCGAAGTTCATCACGTCGCCCCCGTAGTTGCCGTAGAGGTACAGCACACCCCGGCCGGCGTCGACTGCTTTGGTAACGGTCAGGATCTCGTCGGCGCTCGGTGAGGCGAACACGTTTCCCACGGCCACGCCGTCGCATAGCCCGTCGCCGACGTAGCCGAGGAACAGCGGGAGGTGTCCCGACCCGCCTCCGGTGACGATCCCCACCTTTCCGCTGACTGGCGCGCCGACCCGGACCAGGCACCTGCCCTCCCCGACCCGGCGCAGATCCTGCGGGTGAGCCGCCAGGATGCCCTCGAGCATCTCATCTACGAACGCTTCCGGCTCGTTCAGGATCTTCTGCACCAAACCTCCGTCCCGCGTTGCGTCCAGTCGGCCCCGCGAAGCCTCAGCCTAGCTGTGCATGCTGCGCCAGCCCGCAAACAACTTGAGCTGCTACTGCAGGTTCTTTAGTTCTTCGTCGTCTACGGTGATCTCTCGCGCGGCCTGGCCGGCCTTCAGCAACCATTCCTCTCGCCCGGTGCGGCTCATGTACCACACGAGCGCGATTCCGGCGACTAGCCATCCGGCCACCACAAAAGGCGCGTAATAGGCTGGCCCGGCCGGCAATGGGATGATGGAAAGGCGTGATCGCGGCGCTCGCTGAAGCGCTATCCAGCGCTTTCGCCGGTGGTCAGCGCCGCCACGACAGCAGGGAAGATCGAATCGGCACGGTCAGCCAGCTCTGCGTCCGTCAGTAGCTGTACCGGATGCGGGAGGTACAGCATCCGGCAGCTGGGCATGGCCAGCATGCGCGCCTGCTCCAGCGCTTCGTCAGCGAACGGAGCCGTCGCGATGCCGACCGCCGGGATGCCCCGGCGCTCCAGGTGAACCAGGTCGCACACACTGCACGACGTGCACGAGCCTCAATCGGCGAGGGCCTGCACGACCGCGTGGGAGTGGCTGGCAACCTGGTCGATCAGGTCCAGGGCGGCCGGCTTGGAGAATATTTCCTTGGCTGCTCGGATGGTTGTCGCGCCGCGGGCCTGCAGCAGGGTCTCGAGCCGGTCAAGGAACTCGGCACCGCGGTTCTTGGTGATGTCGAGCAGCGTGATGTGCAGGCCGCTGACGCTGGCCGGGCGCGGCGCTAGCGGTTCGGGCGCGCGGACCCGCTCGTCAAACGGGCTCACGTAGTCGGGGCTCACCGTGACTCGACCTCCGCGGAAACTATCTGGTACCCCATGCCCGTACAGGGCCCCAGGACAGCAGAGTAGCGCCCGGCTTCGCCGCCCGCCACGAGCAGGACGATCGCCTCAGGCGAGGACCACTTATGTATCCGCGCGGATGGGTCGGCGGCGTACACCAGCGGCGTAGTCTCGCCGCGCCTCAGCTCACTGGCCGGCTTGGCCACCGCGTCGAACATGAACTGGCGCAGCTGCTGCTTAGTCCAGCCGTGGGCGCGGAACATCTCCGCGTGCTCGGGGCAGACGATGAACACGGAGGGTTCTTTCAGCGGCCACCAGTTCGTGCTCCACTGGGTGGCCGCCGCCCAGCCCAGGATGTAAGCGAGGTCTTCGGGACTGCGACTGCGGTGGTCGGAGATCGACAGCGGCGCGTCGGCGCCGATCAGGGTCACGACCGACTGGTCCGGCGCGAAGCCGCGCTCGACGTGCAGCGGCTCCCACGGGCTCACCTCCTCGTCCTCGGCCACGCAGAAGCCGAGCTTGCCCATATGGCCGAGCGTCGAGCGATCCAGCGTGCCGGGCATGCCGCCGCCGGTCAGGGATACCAGCAACCGCAGCGCTCGTCCGATGGTCAGGTTCGCCCGGTTCCCCGGACCGAGAACGCCCATCCCGCTGTTGAGATTCAGGTCGTGCCGGATCGGGCCGTTGACCACGATGAGCTGGCCGGCGGGCTGGGTCGTCACGGCCTGGCCATGCAGGTTGAACCGCGGATCCAGGGCCGCCTTCGCAGCGGCCACCACAACGGGAAAGTACTCTGGCCGACAGCCGGCCAGTACGGCGCAGGCGGCCAGTCTCGCCAGCGTGGCTTCGCCCATCGCCGGCGCGACCACGCCCAGCGATGCAGCGCCGTCCTTTCTGCCAAGCATCTTCTCGACCCGCTCCGCCGTCGGCGGGATGACCGGCAGCCCATCGCTCCAGCCCCGCTCGAACATCTCCTCAAACTCGTCATCGCTGGAGGCCGCCTCCATCGCGGCCGCCAGCTCCGGGTCGATGGCGGCCTTCGATGAGCAGCCTGGCTTACGCTGTGGCTCGGTGCCCGGCGGGCCTGCCAGGCTCCGGCCCGTTATCGCGGCCGCCTGGTGGATGAGTTCGGCGAGGGCAGGCTGGTCCCATCCGGTGACGCTGTTCACGATCTGGCCGGCCTTACTGATCAGGAACGCGGCCGGCACCGAGACAAGGCCGTAGGCACGCGAGGAGCCGTACGGCGCTGACTGCGACACGACCCGCCCGGTCCAGCCGCACCGGCGAGCCACCCGGATGGCAACCTCCAGCGGGTCCTCGAAGATCGCCGTGCAGCTAAGTCCCGCCTGCTCCCAGCCGCGGCAAAGCTGACCCAGGTTGCGGATCGCCATCGCAGAGGTCGGGCAGTCCTCATTGACGAACAGCAGGAGCGCCGCGCCGCCCGCGGTCAGACCGTTGATGGTGACCGGCTCCGGGTCTATCCCGGTGACCGACAGCGCCGGCGCGATCGGGGTCTCCGTCGCAACTGACTCAGCTCCCGAATTGTCCATCGCCGCTGGCCTCCTCGCGCTTTCAGCAACTGACGCTAGCGTCCCGAGCCAGGGACCAGTTGGCAGAAGCGAACGGAGCAGGTCGCCTTCTTGTGCCTGGCCGGTGCCATAGCGCCTCCGGGCCCCCGGCTAGTCCGCCCTAAGAGCAGCGTTGTGACGGCAAAAGCTGGACTGCGGCCATCACAGGTGCGACGCCGCGATCAGGCGCAGTGAGCACACGACGGCGTACTGGACGATTGGGGCATTGGGAGCGAGCGGGGCAGTAGTCCGGCACGCGCACCCTGGGCGAGCTCTTCGACGTTGGCGGCCAGCAGAATCGCCCCATCGATCAACAGATCGCGCTCGGCGGCCGTGATCTGGCCGTCGAAAGCCGCGCGCGGAACTCGGCGCACGTGTGCTCCAGTGCCACATCTACTATGAACACCGCTACCACCTCCTGCACACCATCAATACAGGCCGGGCCGGGCAGTCATGACAGGGGCTTTCGTCACTACCTGCCGGGCGCCGTTACATCGCATCAGCATGGCACGAGGCGCAGCTAGACATGTGCGCGGTGCCACAGTGACCGAGCGCACACCGTCCCCAGTACGGCCGGGCACGGTCAACCCCTCATCGTTAGCCTCAGGCTTGCCAGGGCCGTCGTTCACCATCAGTTGCGGACGGTCCGTCCGGCGCGCGCTCAGCCGGAGCGCTGCACGGTGATATGGCGGCTGGCGGCCTTGGCGTGCTCGGGGGTCGGGACGCTGACCTCGAGGATGCCCTTGTCGTACTTCGCGGTGATATTGCCGACGTCGGCGCCCTCAGGCAAGGAGACCGAGCGGGTCAGCGAGCCGTACCGGAACTCGGAATGCCGGCCTTCCTTTGCTTCCTCGCGGCGCTCGGCGTGGATGGTGAGCATGCCGGATTCCGCGGTGACCTCGATGTCCTTGTCCGGGTCCAGGCCGGGCAGTTCGGCCCGGACCTGATACCTGCCGTCCTCGGTGTAGTCCTCAACCCGGAACGTCTGGGCCTGCCCGAACGGCAGCCAGGCTGACCATGGCGAGTCCAGCCAGTCGAATATGTCAGGAAAGCGGGCCGCTGCGGTGAGCCGGCGAGTTGGTAGCGGCATGACGACTCCTATCAGGTAGGACGCACGTATCTCTCTTCCTGATGCCATGCCCAGTCGCGCCGCCTGCCAACAGGACGAACATCCCGAGCGGCCGGGACCTTCGGCCCTCGCGCAATGTCGGCCCGCGGTCCCGCCCCTTGTGCCTCGGGACACGAGTGGCGGGCTGTGAAGAGGAGGTCGGCAACGACCGGCGATGAGCGTGTTCGTGCCCTCCGCGGGCACGATCGTCGAGCATCTCCCGGTGCCACGCCAAGGCAGCTGAATTAGCCTTCCGCGGCTTCCGGCGCCCGCCACCGGCCACGGCCGCTCGGTTGGGTGTACCGGTTCACAGCCAGGCCATGAGGCCGACCGCCGCGGCTGGATCTGAACTTGTCACAGCACGGTGCAAGGAACCCGTTCCCCCGATGTGAACGCCGGCCGTCGTGGTCGGCTGCTGACCGGCGCTATGGAACCGAGGCGGGCAGCTACATCGTCCAAGCCGTATGCGTGCATCTGCGCGGTTGCTGTGCCTTGTCGCGCTCGTGGGGCTGGCCGCGGGCTGCGGTAGCCAGCGGCCAGGAACAAACTCGCCGGTCGCCTCGATTGCCGGAACGGTCTCGGCTGGCCCGATCTCACCGGTGTCCCGCGTCGGGCAGCCAAACACCCGGCCTGTTCAGGGCGCCTCCGTCGAGGCATTGCGCGGGAGTCAGGTAATGGCTACCGACCGCACGGACGGTGCAGGCCACTACGAGCTCACGCTGCAGCCTGGCACGTACACACTACAGGCGGCCGCAGACGGGTTCCCTTTCGCAAAGCGACAGCCCAGGGTCGTCACCGTCTTTGCCGGACAGCGCGAAACCGTCGACTTCCAGCTCGATACCGGCATCCGCTGAACGATGGCGCAGTAGTTGCCTAGCCCGAAACGTGCCCCGACCCGGTGCATGCGGAGCGCTCGATGAACACCTGCTGGGCGCCCCGTCGGGCCTCGCCCACGGCCGGATGCCGGCGGACGTACTGGCCGTCGGGCTGCATGTCCCACGCCGAGCAGTTGTCCTCGTCGTACGTGCGCAGGATGGCCTCCAGCTCGGCCTTGATGACCGGATCACAGACGGGGGCGACAGCCTCCATCCGCCGGGACAGGTTGCGTGTCATCAAGTCGGCCGAGCCGATGAAGAACTCCGGCGCGCCACCGTTCTCGAAGCGGTAGATCCGGCTGTGCTCGAGGAATCTGCCCAGGGTGCTGTAGACCTGGATCGTCGGCGACAGCCCAGGGACCCCTGCCCGCAGGCAGCACAAGCCGCGGACGTTGAGGACGATGGGGACGCCGGCCTGGCTGGCCAGGTAGAGCTCCCGGATCATCTGAGGGTCCTGGAGCTGGTTCATCTTGGCCCGGATGCCGCTGGGGCGCCCGGCGCGGGAGTGCTCGGCCTCGCGCCGGATCAGTGCGGTGAACCGCTCGCGCAGGTCGTGAGGCGCCACCAGGAGCTTGCCCGGCGTCGGGGCCGGGATGCCGGCGGTCAGCTCGTTGAAGACCGCCGCTGCGTGAGCGGCCAGCTCGTGATCGGCGCTGAGCAGGCCGAGGTCCTCATACAGCCGGGCCGTCCCCTCGTGGTAGTTCCCCGTGCCGACGTGGACGTACCGGCGGATGCCGTCCGGCTCCTCACGCACCACCAGCGCCAGCTTGACATGCGTCTTGACCCGCTCCACGCCGTACGCGACGTGAGCTCCCGCCTGTTCGAGCTCCTTGCCCCAGCTGATGTTGGGCGCCTCGTCGAAGCGTGCGGTGATCTCGACCAGCACCGCCACTTGCTTGCCGCGGCGGGCCGCCTCTTTGAGCGCCTGGATGGTCGGGGAGCGGCGGCCAGTGCGGTAGATCGTGAGCTTGATCGCCAGAACGGCGGGATCCACCGCGGCACTTTGCAAGAACCGCAGGATCGAGGTGTCGAAGCTGTGGTACGGCAGGTGCACCAGGATGTCCCCGCGACGGATCTCGTCGAACACCGCGGACGGCTGGGCGCGGTCCAGATTCCGCAGCCGCGGATGGGTCACCGGCTCGTGCGCTGGGTCGCGCTGCTCGGCATGACCTTCCACAGGCAGCTCCATGAGGTCCCCGAGGCTCAGCAGCCCCGGAGTGGCGATGACGTCGGCAGGATCGGCGTCGAGCTGAGTCGCGAGCCAGCCCCGGAGGTCCACGGGCATGTCGGCGCTGACCTCCAGGCGTACCACACCCGCATATTTCCGGGCGGTCAGCTCCGCCGTGACCATCTCGATGATCGCACCGGGCGAGAGGTCCACGTCCTCGTCCGCGACCTGGTCGGTCCACGGATCATCCTTCGCCCCCCTGGTGACCCGGAAGAGAAAGCTGGCCAGCTCCAACGCCCGCGGGAAGAGCGCGCTCAGGTTGTCCACGATCACCTGCTCAAGGGGCACCCAGCCCGCATGGTTCGGCAGCGGCACCCATCGCGGCCGGTTGGGCGGCACCTTGATCCGCACGAAACGCCGATTCCGGCGACCCGGTTCGGTGACCAGTACCGCCAGGTTAAGACCGAGGTTGCTGATGAACGGGAACGGATGTGCGGCGTCGGCGGCAAGGGGCGTGAGGATCGGTTCCACGAAGTCCAGGAAGTACCGGGCGAGGAAATCCCGCTGGGCCGGGTCGAGGTCACCGACATCCAAGATCGGGGTCGCCAGGTCCCGCAAAGCAGGGCGCAACTGCTCCTCGACAAGCCTGGCCACCAGCTCCTGCTGGGACCGCAACTCTGCGCGGCAAGCCTCGAGCACCTCGGCCGCGGGCAGGTCCTCCGGCCCGCGTCTGCACTCATCCCTTCGGACCTTCCGGAACAGACCGCCGATCCGCTTCATTGCGAACTCGTCGTAGATCATGCCCATGATCCCGGCAAACTTGACCCGCTCCAGAAGAGGCTGCTCCGGGTCCTCGGCCAGGGCCAGCACGCGGCGCGCGAAGCTGAGCCAGCTCAACTCCCGGTTGATCAGGGCCACCGGAGAGTCTGGCGTGACCGGCGCAGACTCTGACATATAGGCGCACCTCGATACAACGTCTCCGCCAAGCCCGCGTTATTCGCGAATTGGCGTGACCGGGCAGTGATGACGACTCGAGTTCCTCTCAAACTGTAGACGCTCTCTGAGCTGACCTTGCTTGGTTGCGGGTCCTCCATCCAGGGCGCCGCCTTGGCGCGGGCGGCACCTGGGAAAGTCAGAGCCAAATCCAGAGCCAGAGCCAGCGCAGCCAGTTCTTCGGCTACGCCTGGCAACGTCCCGCTAAGAAAGTCCCAGGTCAGCGCCACATTGAGCGACGTCCAGCCGCATGCAGCTGCTAGCCGGGCTTCACGAGTAGGCACGTGGGCCGCCGTGTTGCGCGTTACCTGGCTTAAAGCGGGAATTATCACATGGTGGCAGTATCCGCTGTGAGGCTGGCGGAAAGGAACCTGGCCGGTGGATGAGGATGAGCGCAGCACATCGGGCGTGGTTCCCGGCCTGGTCCGGGGATTCATCGCTCAGCTCCGCGGGATAACCGATGAGCTGGAGGGCCTGGCTAGATTCGGTGAGCATCGCCCGCCGGTGCACGGCGGGATCCCCCTGCCTGGCGCCCTTTCGGCAGCGCAGCTGACGGCTATCGCCGACAGCATCGGCGCGCAGCGGCGCAGCATCGATGCGCTGCAAGCGCAGCTGTCCTCGTTCGACGGGCAGCTTGCGGTGCTGGAAAAACTCCTGCTGCCGCTCGCCCAGTGGAGCAGCAAGTGGGCAGAGCTGGAAGAACGGCTGCTGAATCTGGGCCGCGGGCACACGGCCGAAGACCGGGAGCCGGATTCCTGACCAGAAGCGGGCGGCGCAGACCCAGCGGTGTCAGCCGCCGAAGGTCACGTTCTGGCCGCCGACAACCACCAGTACACCCTGGCCGGTGACGCTGACACCCTGGATGGTTAACCCAGGCGGCAGCGCAGGCAGCGGCACGGTGACGTCACGCAGCAAGCCGAGCGCGGCCAGCGGCAGGCTGCCAGCGGAGATCACCGCGATGCGGATGCTGCCCGACCCTGCACGGGTCACCCGCGCGGTGGCGGTGCCGGTGACCGGGCCCAGACTGACCGTGATCTTCAGCCGGTCAGAACCGTCGGCGGCGACCGTCAGGCCCGGAAATCCGGATATCCCGGCAAGGCCCGTGAAGCCGACCAGGGCGGTGCCGCACACTGAGGCGGCCGCGGCGGCGCCGCGGAAGCTGACCCGTATCCCGTGCAGGGTGATGTCGAGGCGCTTGACCCCTACAGGCCCTCGTTCCTTGCCGGCCGCGCTTATCACTACCCGGGTCAGGCGCCCGGCCGCCAGCTGGGTCAAGAACGGGAAGCCCGCGATCCGCACGTGCGGCCTGGCGGCATAGCCTCGGTCCGCGATCCGCGTCGCCAGGCGATCCTGCGCGCAGATCACCGCGACCCGATCGGCAACCAGCGCGAAAGCGAGCACTGCCACCACTATCGCCGCGACGATCACACCCCACTATGGCCCGCCATGCGCGAGGTTTGCCATAAATCAATTGTTCGCGGCGGCTGCTAAGCCGACCGGGCGCCGCGCGTTCCGCTGCTCGACACCAGGCCCGCTCTGCGTCTTCTGGACCGGCATGGACCGGACCCCAAACACACTCCCCGCGGCCTCAGCGCTCGGCGCGGCTAGAGGACGTTACCGCGGGAACGCCAAGGCGACGCCGAACTCGGAGTCGCGACCGGCGGCTAGACGCGCGCGTTGGCCACATGCCCGGCGCTTCCTCACCCGCCAGTAGGCTCCCTACTTCATGCAGACGCAGAACCGGTCTTGCAGCTCGTCAAGGGCGGCCAGGCGCCCTTGCTCGAACGACTCGTCCCAGAGCTTACCGAGTACGGCCTCTGCGACTGCGCCGTGGAGGCCGAGGACTTGCACCGCGGTGGCGAGCGCGGCTGCCTTCTGTTCCTGACTCATCACCATCACCTGCTCAAAGGTATCCCGCCGCATCGAAACGCCGAGATCGCCGCAGGATTGGCCGACAGACTCCGAACCATGCCGTCCTGAGCCGTCTTATCGTGCCGGTCGCTTCGCTGTCCGCGCCGGCCGGGGACTTTCGGCCCTGCCGCACCGGCCCGGTCAGGCGCACCATCGACTATCGCCTCTCACGCATGGGAGCAGGTGACGACGATCAATCAGCCAGTTGCTCGGTATGACTACGACGTGCTTGTGATCGGCTCGGGCTTCGGAGGCTCGGTGGCCGCCCTGCGGCTCACCGAGAAGGGCTACCGGGTGGGAGTGCTGGAGGCGGGGCGCCGGTTCGACGATGCCGATTTCCCCCGAACGTCCTGGGACGCACGCAGGTTCTTGTGGGCGCCGAAGCTCGGCTGCAAGGGCATCCAGCGAATTCACCTGCTGCGGGACGTGATCGTCCTGGCTGGCGCCGGGGTCGGCGGAGGTTCGCTGGTATACGCGAACACCCTATACAAGCCGGCATCCGACGCCTTTTACCGGGATCGGCAGTGGGCGCACATCACCGACTGGCGCGCCGAGCTCGCGCCCTATTACAGCCAGGCAGAGCGGATGCTTGGCGTCGTGCAGAACCCGACCATGACGGCTGCGGATGAGGTCATGAAGAGGGTGGCCGAGGAGATGGGCGTAGGGCCGACCTTCGGCATGGCCCCGGTGGGCGTGTTCTTCGGCCGGGAAGGGCGCAAGGAGCCCGGTGTCGAGGTCAGCGATCCTTTCTTTGGCGGCGCGGGGCCGGCCCGGCGAGGCTGCCTGGAGGTCGGGGAATGCATGACCGGCTGTCGGCACAATGCGAAGAACACGCTGGTCAAGAACTACCTGTACCTGGCTGAAAAGGCTGGCGCGACCGTGCATCCGGAGATCACAGGGACCGCGGTGCGGCCGCTGGATCATGGCGGGTATGCGGTGGACACGGTGCGCACCGGAGCGTGGCGGGCAGCGCGGACCGCGCGCTCGTTCACCGCCGAGCAGGTGGTGTTCGCCGCTGGCACGTGGGGCACCCAGCAGCTACTGCACCGGATGAAGGCCGCAGGCTCGCTGCCGGGAATCTCCGCGCGGCTCGGCGTTCTGACCCGCACCAACTCGGAGGCGCTCGGCGGCGCGCTGACTACGCTGCGCAACCGGAAGAAGCATGACTTTACCCGCGGGGTGGCCATCACCTCGTCGATCCACCCGGACGAGCACACCCACATCGAGCCAGTTCGCTACGGCAAGGGATCGAACGTGATGGGGCTGCTCAGCACGGTGATGACCGACGGAGGCGGGCAGCTGCCGCGCTGGGCGAAGTGGCTAGGGCAGGCCGCGCTACACCCAGGGCAGCTGGCGTCGCTCTACCTTGGCATCAACCACTGGTCCGAGCGCGCCGTAATCGGGCTCACCATGCAGACGCTGGACAACTCGATCACGATTCAGCTCAAGCGCACCCGGCTGCGGACGAAGCTGACCTCCAGGCAGGGACACGGCGTTCCGAGCCCGACCTGGATTCCGGCTGCCAACGAGGCGATGCGTCGCATAGCGTCCGCGATCGGCGGATTCCCCCTGAACAGCATCGGCGAGATGGTCGATGTCCCGATGACAGCGCATCTGCTCGGCGGCTGCGTCATCGGCGACTCCCCGGACAGCGGCGTTGTCGACCCTTACCAGCGCATGTACGGCCATCCCGGACTGCACGTCGTCGATGGCTCGGCCATCTCGGCGAACCTCGGCGTCAATCCGGCCCTGACGATCACGGCCCAGGCGGAGCGGGCGATGGCACTGTGGCCGAATCACGGCGAGAGCGACCCCCGGCCCTCGCTCGGCGCCGCCTACCGGCACGTCGCGCCCGCCAGTCCGCACAACCCGGCCGTGCCACCGTCGGCACCCGCAGCGCTGCGGCTACCGATCATCGATGTCCGCTAGACCGCAAACCCTGACACCCGCGAGACGCGCCATGTCCGAAGGAGGCCAGCAATGACGATATCGGCGGGCAGTTCGGCCGACGTTGAGCCGCAGCTTCTTGGTCCGCGGATCTCCCGCGCTCTGCTCGACCGGCTGGCGGGTCGGGCCGTTGCTGCGGGTCCGGGGGAACTGGTCGCGGTCGAGATGCCGGCCACCGGGCACACCCTCGGGCATGTCCCGCGCGGCACGGCGAGCGACGTTGCGGCTGCCGCCGATGCAGCACGCACCGCGCAGCGCGATTGGGCGCGGCTGCCCGTCACCGAACGGTCGAAGGTGCTTCTCCGTTTTGCGACGCTCCTGCTCGATCGGCAGGACGAGGTGCTCGATCTGATCCAGCTGGAGAACGGCAAGGCCCGTCGGCACGCCTTCGAAGAGATCATCGACGTCGCGCAGGTGAGCCGCTACTACGCCCGCATCGCCCCGCGCTACCTGCAGCCCCGTCGCCGCGCGGGAGCGTTGCCTGCCCTGACACAGACATGGGAGCATCACCACCCGAAAGGCGTCGTCGGCGTGATCTCGCCGTGGAACTATCCACTCACGCTTGGAATCAGTGATGTTCTTCCGGCGCTCGCCGCAGGTAACGCGGTCATCGCTAAGCCGGACAGCCAGACGCCCTATACAGCGCTGTGGGCGGCGGAGCTCCTCGAACAGGCCGGTCTGCCCCCGGGTGTAGTGCAGGTGGTAACCGGCTCTGGACAGGAACTCGGTACGCCAGTCATCGAGCACAGCGACTTCCTGATGTTCACCGGCAGCACCCAGGTCGGCCGAGTTGTCGCTGCCCAGGCTGCCGAGCGCCTTATCGACTACTCGATGGAGCTCGGCGGGAAGAACGCGATCCTTATCCTTGCCGATGCCGACTTCGGCAGGGCAGTGCCAGGGGCAGTGCGAGCGGCCTTCTCCAATACGGGTCAGCTGTGCATCTCGATGGAACGGATGTATATCCACACCGCAGTCTGGGACGAATTCGTGCCGCGCTTCGTCAGGGCTACCAAGTCGCTCCGGCTGGGCCATTCCCTCGACTACAAGAGCGACATTGGCTCTCTGATTTCTGCGAAGCAGCTGGACACCGTCGTCGGCCATGTCAACGACGCGATTAGCAAGGGCGCCACGCTGCTGGCCGGCGGTTACCCGCGGCCCGACATCGGTCCCTACTTCTACGAGCCAACCATCTTGACGGGCGCCTCGCCCGCCATGACCCTCTATGCCGACGAGACGTTCGGGCCGGTCATCTCCCTGTACCGGGTAAGCGGCGTAGCAGAGGCGATCAAACAGGCCAACGACAGCTGCTACGGCCTGAGCTTCTCGGTCTGGACCCGCGATACCAGCCAGGGTCGCGACATCGCAGTCCAGCTGGAGGCCGGAAGCGTCAACGTCAACGAGGCCTACGCGGCGACCTGGGGATCCGTGGATGCCCCGATGGGCGGCTGGAAGGACTCGGGCGTCGGCAGCAGGCACGGCGAACAAGGAATCCTTAAGTACACTGACGCCCAGACGGTGTCGATCCAGCGGCTCCTGCCCATCGCACCGCCGGGCTTCATCACGCCGGCCAGCTACGCGAAGGCCATGACAGCGGCCATGCGAGCCCTGCAGCGCTTTCCCGGGCGCAAGTGAAGCCGGCCGCGCGAGCGAGTTCGCCGGTACGGCATGCACACGTGCCCGACAGGGAGATGGACCTGACGGTCGCGGTGACCGGCCCGACCGGCACCTTCGGATTCGGCCTTATGCCCCTGCTCCAAGCCGACGGCCGGGTGGCACGTGTCGTCGGCTTAGCCCGGCGCCCGTTCGACCCGGCCGCATACGGCTGGACCAAGATGGAATACCGCCGCGGGGACGTACGTGATCCCGAGGCCCTATTTGCCGCGTTCAGCGATGCGGACGTGGTGGTGCACCTGGCGTTTTCGGTGACCGGTGCCACGTCCCGTGCGGCGATCCGGTCCATCAACATCGAAGGCACACTGAACGCATTCCGTGCCGCAGCCTCCTGCGGTGCCCGTCGCTTCGTCTACACCTCCTCGGTGGCGGCCTACGGCTTCCACGCCGACAACCCGATCGGCATGACCGAGGAATGGCCGGTGCGGCCTGCCGTCCGGCTGTTCTATGCCCAGGAGAAGGCTGAGCTTGAGGGGCTGTTGCAAGGCGAGGCCGCTGCCCGGCCTGCTGGGATTGCGCTCTTCCTGCTGCGCCCCTCAGTGGTGCTGGGCCCGCATGCCGTGGGCGCGAAGGACCTGCTACCCGGTCCGCTGGCGCCGCTGGCCCGCCGTCTGACCAGGTGGGCCGGTCGACTCCCGCTGCCGGTACTGGTGCCGGCGCTGCCACTGCAGTTGGTGCACGAGGAGGACATGGGGCAGGCGCTGCTGCAGTGCGTCGTCGCCGCTGGGCCGCCTGGTGCCTACAACATCGCCGCCGACGGGATCGTGACCGCCGCCGACATTGCCCGCGAACTCGGCATGCTCCCGCTGTCACTTCCAGCAGGCCCCGCGCAGTCCGCGGCCCTGGCTATCGCCGCCTTGCCTTTCCTGCCGCCCGTCGCTCAGTGGGTGGAGGCGGCCAGCCATCCGGCGATCATGGACACAACTCGTGCGAAGCTGGAACTGGGCTGGGCGCCGCGCTTCACCGCACTCGAGGCGTTGCGGGACACCCTGCGGCCGGGATCGCAGCCAGTCGGCACCGCCCCGTGAGCCTACATTGCCGCGCTCGCGAGCGAGCTGTTGCCGTTCCGCTACGACCGCCTTCGACGTAGCGGAGCCCGTCGTCTTCGTGGTGGTGTCCCGCTACCATGACGGTGCATTCCTGGTGCTTTCTAAGCGACTGCACGAGCGCATGGTGCCGCAGCGGTTGCCGGTTCCTACGCTTCCGTGATCGGTGGGCCCGCCGCCGCGGTGGTCTTCGCACGCGAGGGCAGCGCGAGGACCGACAAGGATCCGCGTATCGCGAACGTGCGCGAGAAGCTCGCCGAAGGTCCGGCCGACATCCGGGAGGCGGTGTCGGATCGGGGCAGAGGTGTTCGTAGCAGGGGTGAGAGGCCGCCCACGAGGGCGCCCCGAACCACAGGAGATGATCCGAGATGCAGTACCTGGTTTCCGTGATCGACGACACGGCGGGCCTCGCCACCCCGGACGAGATGGCGGCCATCAACGCGTTCAACGACCGGCTCAAGGCGGAGGGTCACTGGGTCTTCGCCGGTGGCCTCGCGGCGCCCAGCTCGGCCACCGTCATCGACAACCGAGGCGAGGAGGCGATGGTCACCGACGGGCCCTTCCTGGAGTCGAAGGAGTATCTCGCCGGCTTCTGGATCATGGAGGCCGCCGACCTCGACGCGGCCCTCAAGCTCGCCGCCGAGGGGTCGAAGCACTGCAACCGGAAGATCGAGGTGCGGCCGTTCCTGTGAGTTTGGTCGACGTCCGGGAGGCGATTACCCGGGCACACCACGAGGAGTGGGCCTGGGTGGTCGCCTCCCTGACCAGGCGTTTCGGTGACCTCGACATCGCCGAGGAGGCGGCGGCCGAGGCGTTCGCGACCGCCGTCCAGCGGTGGCCGGCCGACGGCGTACCCCCCAACCCCGGCGCCTGGCTGACCACCACCGCCAACCGCAAGGCCATCGACCGGATCCGGCGCGAGAACAAGCGCGACGACAAGCAGAAGGAGGCTCAGCTGTTGTACGACAACGACCCGCCCGCGCCTCTCGGCGCCATCGACGACGAGCGGCTCCGGCTGATCTTCACGTGCTGTCACCCGGCGCTCGCGATGGAGACCCGCGTGGCGCTGACGCTGCGCATGGTCGCCGGTCTGACCGTGCCCGAGATCGCCCGCGCCTTCCTGGTGCAGGAGACCGCCATGGGGCAGCGGATCACCCGCGCGAAGGCCAAGATCAAGGCGGCTCGCATCCCTTATCGGGTGCCGTCCGCGGAGGATCTCCCGGCACGCGTCTGCGCTGTACTCGCCGTCCTGTTCCTCGTGTTCAACGAGGGCTACCTGGCGACCGGCCCCGACACCGATCCCGTACGTCACGACCTGACCGCCGAGGCGATCCGGCTCACTCGGCTGATCCGGGCCCTCATGCCGGAGGACGGTGAAGTGGCCGGGCTGCTGGCGCTGATGCTCCTCACCGAGGCCCGCCGCACCGCCCGGGTTTCGGCGAGCGGCGAACTGGTCACTCTCGACGAGCAGGACCGTGGGGCCTGGGACGCGGCGCTGGTCGCCGAGGGTCACCGGCTGGTGCGCGAGCGCCTGGCCGCCGGGGTGGCTCCGGGTCGCTACCAGATCCTCGCAGCTATCAACGCCGTGCACACCTCCGCCCGCGACGTACGCGCCACCGACTGGTCGCAGGTCGTCGCCCTCTACGACCAGCTCGTCCACCTCGACCCCTCGCCGATCATCGCCCTCAACCGGGCCATCGCGGTCGCCGAGCTTGACGGCCCGGAAGTGGCGCTGGCGGCCGTCGACCGTCTCGAGGACAAGTTGGCCGACTATCACGCCTACCATGCGACCCGCGCCGACCTGCTGCGCCGCCTGGGCTGCAGTCAGAAGTCGCGCGCGGCGTACGACAAAGCCATCGAGATGGCGGGCAACACCGCCGAGATCGCCTACTTGACACGCCGCCGCGCCCAGCTGGGGTAGCGCCCGCGAATCGCGATCGAAAGCCCGCGCAAAGCGCAGCATGAGCGCGCGTTCCCAGGGCGCGGCGGCCTCGCGCATATTCATGCAGGCCGACCGGATGTTTAGATCAGCCTCGTGAGTTGGCGGATCGCTGACTACGCGTGCGCACCGGACGCAACGTGACAGGCGTCGTCTTGAGCCATAGCATCTTCCGCCGCTTCGATTACGAGTGGATCGACCTCCGCATTGAGTCCATTGGCTTGAACCTCGAACTCTGTCGGACGCCGCGCCAAGCTGATCCAGCTCGTCGGGCTGATCCGGTTTGTCGGGGGCAGCCGCAACCTCGTCGGGTCGGCCTCAAGGGGCACTGGCTAGTCGCGCGTCTTCTGGGAGTTCTCACCCGCGGCATGCGGGATCAGCTGAGCGTCCTCAGGGCGCCACGTCTGGCGCGGTGCGGCGTCGCCGTTGGCCCGGACGTGGGGTCTACCGGGAACCGGCAGCGTCGAGCGCTGCGGAGATGGGCTCGAGGTCGGCGATGAGCTGGTCGAGCTCGCCCGGCGTCAGGCTGTCATAGGCCGGTGCCGCGAGGTCGTCGGTGCGCGACTCGATCCGCTGTTTGGTCTCCCGGCCAGCGTCACTGAGCCAGCCGGAGGCCCCGATGAGGCCGCGGGCGCGCATCCCGTCCACTACCGCGGCCAGCCGCGCCGCGGGGAGGTGGTGGACTCTGCCGAACTTCTCCGCGGGGATGCCCTCGGACAGAGCATGCAGCACATGGGACTGCGTCCCGCCGATGCCCTCGGCGACCAAAGCGGCGATATGGCCGTCCCCGCGGTGCTCGCGAAGCAGGGTGGCCGCGTGCCAGAGGCGGGCCACGGGCTCCTCGGGGACGGGGAGCGCCCGGAGCGCGGCGTACAAGACCCGTCCCTCCGTCGGGGCGCCGGTCGCCGCCTTGGTGGCGAGGTCGGCGGCACGCGCCAGAGCGGGGGCGTCGGCGAGGCCGCCGAGGATCCGCCTCAGCGCCGCGACGCTGCCCCGCTCGCGAGCGGCGAGCGCATCCTCGGGACTGGCGGTGTCCCAGACGCGGGGGATGTGGCGGGAGACCTCGCCGTCGGCGAAGTTGTAGAAGATCGCATGGACCACCTCGGCCGGGACCCGGCCCAGCGGTGCGGCCCGTCCGGCGAAGTAGCCGTCCCAGTAGTTCCGGTGGCCGAGCGCCATGAGCGCCTCGGTCGGCTCGTCGGAGAAGTAGGTGACCACGTGGATCGGCTCCACGAGCCGGTACAGGCGGCGGGCGGCTGGCTCCATCTCGGGTCATCTCCTGTGGTTAGTGGCGCTCCTCGCGGGCGACCGCTCACCCCTGCCACGAACAACACTGCCCCGATCCGACACCGACTCCCGGATTACTTTCAAGGACTTTCTGGTACGCCGGCATCCGTCGGCCACGTCCCCGATCACGCGTCGGAGAAGATCATGCGTCGGCTTCTCAGGTACTACCACGACGGGACACGCTGGCACTTTGAGGACAGACTGCACCCAACGTGGCCAGGCGCGCACGACAACATCCGGTGACACCGGACTAGCCGCCGGGCCCCGGATAGCACGCAAATCCGGACGGGGGTCCACTCGTCTTGCGACCCTCAAGCTGGTCCCACCAACAAACTTGAGCCCGCCATGCAGGCGCCGAAACGCGGCGATAGGACGCGCCCTGATCGGCGGCATGTGAGTGCATCGCCTCCGCCGCGCCACGGCGGCGGTCCGGAGTCATGCCATCTCTCAGCTGGTACCTCGAGGCAGCGCCAGCCACCGTGATCCGGGGGGACGGCCGATATCGATAGCACCGCAGTGACTGTGCGCCGGCCGTCGCTGCAGTTCAGCCCATCCCGGTGCGATGCAGGCCGGGTCAACCCCCAGGCGGATGGTTGGTCCGCACGCCTCGCAAGTACTTGTCGAAGAAGCTAACGATGTCTTTCGCGATTTGTCGAAGGCTAGGGTCAAGCGGCTTCGGACCAACTCGCATGAACATGTGGCCCATGTTCTGAACCAAGACAAGTTGCGTTTGATCACCAGCGGCTTTGAGGTCTCTGTAGAGTTCAATTGACTGCGACTCAAGCACCTTTGTGTCGTTGACACCCTGAACAATCAGAATAGGCGGCGAGTTCGCCACGACGAAATGCGTGGGGCTAGCAAGAACCAGATCCCGGCGGTTGCTTTTGCCGAAGACTTGCTGAATGCCGGAGGGAGAGAACCCCGATGCTCCCTCAGTGAGGTTCGCTGGGCCGAACATGTCTGCTACTGCAAGCAGGTTGCTCGGTTCCGTCGGATACGGTCCGACGTCCCAGGCCGAGTGCGGGCCGGTCAGGGCAGCGAGTGCGCCAAGCTGTCCTCCAACGCTGGTGCCGAAGGCGAACATCTCGTTTCCGTTCAAGCCGTACCTAGGTGCCTTGGCTCGCAGATACCGAATTGCGCACTTGACGTCCTCGATCTGGGCGGGAAACCGAGACTCAGGAGCAAGCCGGTAGTTCACGCTGGCGACGGCATAACCGGCCGAAGCCAGTGCGTCAAGGAACACCGGGTTCAGGTCCGATTTGTCGCCTGCGGTCATACCTCCCCCGTGGATGTACATTGCGATGGGTAGAGGGCGACTGGCAGTCTCGCGCGGGATATAGAGATCCAGACTTTGCGCGTTGCAGTACGTCAGATTTCGGTCGGCAGTGCCAAGCGTAAACGGCACCTTGTGTGGTGCTGTGCTGCAGCCAGCTATAAGCCCTGCCAAGAGCAGCCCGGCAGGAAGAACCATTCGCCGGATCATACCCACCAGTCTCGGGTCGGCCGCCGAGAGTCGCCAGGGCCCTTGGTCACTGGTAGCGCCTAAGCGCCACTACCGGGAGCCCAGAAGGCAGCGGGAACTCCCCGCCGACGCATCCGCGGCGCTTACGACCCATCGGCGGCAGATGCGCGCGTTCACGCCAAGCTAAAGCGTTGCATAAACATGCGGAGCCGTCTGCTCGTTCGGCCGTGGTCGGGATTGCTTAGTACGACGGGGAGCTCTCAATAACGGCGTCCCGAACCGCCGTTACGATCGGCCGCCGTGTCGTCGGATGATCGCGTCCACAGCGTCCCGCATGGTGTTGGCGCGCTCGCCAGCTACGGCCAGGCTGAAGCCGCGGCGCAGGTCGAGCGCCTGTTCAGCCCAGAGCTCGTGGATTACGCCATCGTCGACCCAGCAGGCGAGCGCGCGATGATCCCATCCGGAGTCAAGGACTCGACGGCGACATGCCGGGTCATGTCGCGCCCGCAGCCCGCAGTGAGTTGCCCTTTGGTGGCGGTCGGCAATCGGATGCCAGCTCTCGGCGGCATGAGCGAACACCGAGTTAGGTCTTGTTCGATCCGACTTCTGCGGCGCCTTGTGCTGGCAGAAGGCACCCTCAGGACTTGCTGACGCCAGATTCCTGAGGGTGCCCGCCGTGCGTCTCCAGGATTGCTAGAGAGCAACCCTTGGAGGCGTCTGACGATGAGCGAACATCGCGGGCACCTCCTTCCTGATACAGAGGACATTCCTTGCCGCGCGGCGCGGCCACTGTAGGACCGCACGCCCACCGGCGGCAACGCATTTACCGGCGGCCAAGATCGTCACGTGCTCCCCGGTCACGTCAGGTTGCCCCCACGCGCTCGCGACCAAGCGCGCGCAGCCTCATCCCGCCGCTTAACCAAAGTCGCCGCCCTGGCCGAACTCGCGCACCTGGCCAAGTCCTGCCTGCCCGCATTCTCCAAAGCCAGCTTGAAGATACTCGTTCGGCCTATCTGAAGAATTACAACTACCGGGCAATGAACCGCGGGGCGCGGCAGCGCCGAGATCATCACCGCGGCGGGGGCACCTCACCCGGCAGCTCGCCCGGTACTGTTCCCATGTCGGTCAGGTCGGAGGGTGCCCTGCGTCGCCGGGTGGACAGACGGGATTGACGAGGAGGTGACGGTTATCGCGTCCAGGGAAACAGGCCGCAGGTCCATCGCCTCGAATAGGCGGGCCCGGCGTGACTACACGATTCTCAAGACGTACGAGGCCGGGATAGCCCTGGTCGGTAACGAGGTGAAGTCCCTGCGCGCCGGCCACGCATCGCTGGCCGGAGCGTTCGTTCAGGAGCACGACGGCGAGCTGATGCTCCACGGCCTGCACATCCCCGAGCACGCGTGCGGCCGCGACGCCACCCGCGTCCTCGACCAGCCCCGGCGGACCCGCAAGCTGCTCATGCACCGCAGCGAGATCGACAAGATCATCGCGAGGCTAGGCGACGCTGGCGTCACCCTCGTGCCGCTCTCGCTGTACTTCCAGAACGGCTGGGCCAAGGTGGAGATCGCCCTGGCGCGCGGTCGGCGGTCCTTCGACAAGCGGCAGGCAATCGCCCAGCGGGACGCCGACCGGGAGATTGCTCGCGAGCTCAGCGATCGGCTACGTGGCCGCCGGCGACGGACCCGCGGGTCGAGCTGAGACGCCGAGAGGACGGTCAACGCCCGAACGGCGAGGACAACACATCAGCGACCCGGCGAGGCAGTCAGTTCTGCGATGCGAGGCAGCCGGAAGGTGACTCGCGGGTAACTCACCCCACCGAGAAGATCGCTGACCGAAGGCACACCACGCGGCAAGAGAGTGCCTTCACGTGAGTGCCAGATCCGCTGATATGCGCTATACCGGCAGGGTGTCGAACGCGTTTGTGCAGAGCATGGCCCATAACTTCGAACAGGCGCTGCGGTTGATGGAGGCGGCACTGACCGACTGCCCCGACGAGCTGTGGCAGGCGGACTTGTGGCCGGAGGAGGCGCCTACGGGTCCCGGGCCGCACGGGGGCCTGCACGGCTCGGCTCCCTGGTTCCTCGCCTACCACGGGCTCAGTTGCCTGGGCTATGACCTGACTGGAGAGTTCGAGCCGTGGGCACCGCCACAACCGTTTGACGACAATACCTACTCCTTCCCCAACCGCATGTTCACCAAGCCGGAGCTTCTCGGGTACGTCGATTGGTGCCGCGGCCGCGTCCGCTTGACCCTTGACGCCCTCACCGAGGAGCTGGCCGCCCGGCCACTGCCTAGCGCCCATCGATACCGCGGCATGCTGTTCGGGGTGCTTGTCGGCAGCGTGCCGCTGCATGTCGTTGAGCATGCCTCCCAGATCCGTCAGTTCCTCACCGCAGCGGGCATCAGAGTGCAACCCGTGCCCGGTGACCGTGGGTACACGGGGGGACCCGTGGTGGTGAATCCGGCGCGGTTGTGGCTGGACAGCGCGCTGATGCTCTGCGACTCAGGTTCCCACCGGAAGCGACCCGCGCAAAGACTTGCCGGCTGCACACGAGGACGTTCGCTGCACGTGACAGCGCTGACAAGTGCATTGGGGCGATTCCGTCGGTGGCGTCGTCTGACGAGCGCGATCGCGGAGCGGCATAACCGGACGTTTGGTGCTGGCTTGTCGTGTTGCCTCTCCCAGGTAGCTGAGCAGCTCCGGTTTCGGCTTTGGCCCTGGCATCATCGAGGCGTGGATGAGGCGTGGAATCAGTTTGTGATGGCGTGCCAGCGCGCGCTCGGCGAGTTGGTTGAAGGGCGGCCAGAGCCGTTCAAGGCGCTCTGGTCACACGCAGACGACGTTGTCATCATGGGCGCATTCGGCGGTTACGAGCGCAGCTGGGAACAGGTCAATGCCCGGCTCGACTGGGCTGCGCAAGGCATTGCTTCCACCGGACGCTGGGCGGAGAACGTGGTGACAGTAGTCGGCGATGACCTTGCCTACACCGTCGATCTGGAGCACATGACGCGGCACGTTGGCGATGGCCCGCGGCCCCGGACACTGCGCTGTACGCAGGCTTACCGCAAGGAGAGCGGGCAGTGGAGGGTCGTGTTGCGGCACGCCGACGAGCTCCCGCGCAAGGACGAGCAGCAGCGATGACTCGGCAGAAGTGGAGAGTTCGCTAACGGCCGGCGATTCGTCCCCAGGGCAGTCGAACGCTTGCCCTGGCATCGGGATAAGGGAGCGCGCCCAGCGGCAACAGAGTAAGGCCGTCTGGCTAGCCTCAATGCATAATGATGTGGCCGGGTCGGCCGATCGTCACACCCTGGGCCCTGGGACGAGAGGGTCCGGCGCGTCTGGCAGGCGGTGCCGCACGGTACTCATGGAAGTATGAGTCGCATGCACGCGGCCGAGCTCGTCTTTGCTATCGGGTGGGCTGCGTTCTGGATCTACTGGCTCGCGGCGGCCTTCTCCATGAAAAGGGGCCGCGTCCCTTGGTCTCGCGAGCTGGGTATCAGGGCCGTGGTCGTCGTGTTGGCGATTCTGTTGCTCCGCTTGGGAGCCTTCAGAGATGGCGGCCTCAATTCGGATCCGTGGCGCGCTGGCCTCGGGCTCGTCCTCTTCGCTCTCGGGCTGGGGTTCGCGATCTGGGCCCGCCTACACATCGGACAGAACTGGGGCACCCCGATGTCGCAAAAGGACGAACCGGAACTGGTGACCAGCGGGCCTTACCACCTGGTCCGCCACCCTATCTACTCTGGCATCCTGCTCGCGGGTGTCGGCACCGCGGTGGCGCTGAGCTGGATGTGGCTTATCGCCATGGTCCTGGCCGGGGTCTACTTCGTCTACAGCGCGACCGTCGAGGAGCGCTACTTGACCAAGCAGTTCCCCGACACCTACCCGATGTACAGGCGCTCGACCAAGATGCTCGTGCCCTTCATCTTCTAAGCCGCTGCGCGGACGCCGCAAGCTGAACGATGCGGTGCCCGGCTAGTGAGGCCAGGGCGAGGCTGGGTTGGGGGTCGGTCCCGGTCGGCCTCGCGGCTGTCTGCACTGGCGGCGGCTCGCCAGTGCGGGCGAGGTGGCATCGGCCTTGTGGGGCGTCAGCGTGACTGAGCATTTTGCAGCTCAACGGTCGCGGAGTCCAAGAGGTCTGCGAGCATCGATCTGGACGCTCCGGGAGCGGCGCGAGCGGATGCGGAAACGACAGCAGAACCAGAAGTGCCGTACCGACCGCTCGGCTGACCGCAAACCGAGGCGTCCGATCACTACGACTATGCCATCTGATCCTCCTTGCATGAACATTGCCGCACCAACGTCTTCGCGCCCAAGCAGGCCGTCAAGGTGGCGCGAATCGGGTCCTCCGGCGTCTCCCTGCCACTGCCGGACAAGATCACAGATTGCGGCTGCCTCCAGTACTTCAAGCAGACATCGGCAGGTTCGTCAGACTCGAAAGCGCTAACCGTCCGCGGCAGATGCGGGCGGTGCGAGGCTCAGCCGATGCGCTCGGCCAGCGAGACGATGATCCCTTCCGGCCCCCGGGCGCAGGCCATCCGCCAAGCGCCCTCGTACTCGCCGATGCCACCGACCAGTCCGTAGCCCTCGGTAACCGCCCAATCGAAGCCAGCAGGTCGTTGACCTCGAAGGCCACGTTGCGCAATCCCAGCTCGTTGGCCATGGCGGCGGGTGAGCCCGGCACAGAGTCGGGTCGCACGAAGCTCGAGAGCTCCAGGCGGGTGCCATCGTCGGGCGGCTTCAGCATGACGATCTCGGTGCGGGAGTCGGGAATGCCGCGCCAAGCTCCGTGCCGCCGAGCTTGCCACCACACGGCAGCCCGGGCCACCCACAGACCCATGTTAGGAGAACGTCACGGGCCGTGCGGAGATGTCGCCCCGGATGGGTCGCCGCGCATAGCGCTGCTTAGAGCCAGCCCCGCTCGCTTGCCGTCCTGACGGCCCCTGCCCGGTTGCGCGTCCCGGTCTTAGCGATCGCAGCGGACAGGTAGTTACGAACGGTTCCCTCGGATAGGAACAGCTTCCTGGCGATCTCGGACACGGTCGTCCCGGGGCTGGCAGCGACCAGCACGTCGCGCTCCCGGGCGGTTAGCGGTGAGACGCCGCCCGCGAGCGTGGCAAAGGCCAGTACCGGGTCGACAATGCATTCGCCGGCCGCAACGCGCCGGATCGCGTCGGCAAGCTGCTCGGGCGGCGCATCCTTGACGATGAATCCCCAGGCGCCTGATTCCATCGCCCGCCGGACGTAGCCAGGGCGCCCGAACGTGGTGAGGATCAGCGACCGGCACTGCGGGACTTCCTGGGCAAGCACGCCAGCCGCCGCCAGGCCATCGATCCCCGGCATCTCGATGTCCAGCAGGGCGACGTCGGGATGGTGCGCTAGGGCGGCGGCGGCCACCTCATCGCCGCGTCCGACTGCCGCTACTACCTCGAAGTCCTGTTCCAGTGCGAGCATCACGGCCAGTGCACGGCGGAGGAGTTCCTGGTCCTCGGCGAGCAGGAGCCGGATCATTGCGTCCCCCCGTCCGGTGACAGAGAGACCCGCAACCGCCATCCACTCGGCTGCAGCGGCCCGGCGTCCAGGACACCGCCGGCCGCGGCGACTCGCTCGCGCAAGCCCGACAGGCCGTTTCCCAGCGCCGCGGGCACGCCTGCGCCGTCGTCCACGATCTCGACCGATGACCGGGAGAGCCGCACTGCGCACGAGCTGGCGTGCGCATGGCGGATGACGTTCGTCAGGCCTTCGCGTACGGCCC
This sequence comes from uncultured Actinomycetota bacterium, assembly GCA_963711055.1. Classification (GTDB taxonomy): domain Bacteria; phylum Actinomycetota; class Actinomycetes; order Streptosporangiales; family Streptosporangiaceae; genus JAJYUU01. Next base: position 63,670 of record CAVQCR010000015.1, read on the forward strand.
AGCCGAACAACTTCTGGTAAGCGGGGTCGACCATGTCGACGGCGCCCGGAAGGTCGGCGGTGATGCCGACGGCCCGCAGCAGCTCTCGTCCGGTGGCCAGTTCTCCGGCGAGCGTCACATCGCGATAGCCGGTGATGGCCGCACGCACGTCGGCGAGCGACTGCCTGGCCAGGGTCTCGACCTCGGCTATTTCCTGAAGCGCTTGCGCGGGGTCGGGCGCGCCGAGTCGGCGCGCCAGGCCGGCCTTGACGGTGATCGTGGTCAGCGACTGGCCGAGCAGGTCGTGCAGGTCGCGGGCGATCCGGAAGCGTTCGTTCTCCGCGGCCAGGCGGGCAAGCTCCGCCCGCGCATCGGCGAGCGCGTGATTGCCACGCATCAACTGAAGGACGATGAATGTCACGACCGCGGCGACTGGGATCGCGACCGGGATAAAACCGCCGAGCGTGGCGCGCAGGCTGTCATGCCAGGAGGGAATGGCCACCGGGACTAGGAGCGCCCCCAGGGCCAGCGCCAGGACGGTGGGCGCGGACCGGCCACCCCACCGGGCCACGGTGATCATCGCGATGAACAGGCACATGACGAACGCCACGGCGCGGGCGAATAGCAGTTCAGCCGCAAACAGCGCCACGAAGATGCCGTAGAGAGCCCAGAATTGCCGTGCGGTCGCCTGCCCCGCCTCCTGCCAGAGCAGTACTGGCCCGACGAGCCAGCAGAGGCCGAAGGCAGCGAGTACAGCGTAGCCGCATACCGCTGCGGCCCCCCGCGAGTATTCCGTCACAGCGTGAACCACAAAGAGCAGGTAGACAAGAGGGACCGCATTAAAGATGAGCCGGCGCCATCCTTGTGCCCAACTGCGCTGGTTCGCTACCCACTCCGCTTCGGCCGGGCTGGCCGGTGCGGTGTCCGGGTCCACGTTTTCCCAAGACTTCACGGTCAGCGAGCTCAGACGCGGCTCGTGTCGCGCCGGTAGGCGAGCACGGCGAGCGGGACGAGAGCGACGACCCAGAGGGCGAGCACGATCCACCCCTCCAGCGGCCAGTCGCCGCCGCCGCGGCTGGCGCTCTGCCCGGCCTGAACAAGCCAGTAGGAGGGGAGCAGCTTCACGATGGTCAGCCCCGCCCCACCGGTGAAGAGCGGCCGAAGGCGCCGCCCAACAGGGCGAAGAGGACGACGATCCCGGCCATCGCAGGCGCCAGCGCCTCGACCGTCGCCAGGTGGCCCAGGGTGATCCCGATCACAACGAACGGTGCCAGGCCGATGAGAAGCAGCCCGGTCATCTCCAGCCACGTCGTGGCACCGAGCCGTACCCCGAGCGAGGCGCCGGCCAGGTAGAGCAGTACGAGGGTGGGAATCGCCACCAGGTAGGCGGTGACCACTTTGGAGAGGAAGTAGGTGCCGGACCGCAACGGCGTGGTCCGCGTGTGGCGGGTCCAGCCGCCGGCCGGTCGCGCGCGATATGCGCCCCCGGCGCGATCGCGGCCCACATGGCGCCGTACGCCGCCATCCCGGTCATGAAGTACAGCGGGAACGTGATGCCCTCGGTGAGGTGGCTGCGGTTTGCAGGGGTCACCGCGTAGTAGATCACGAGCGGCAAGGCCAGGGTGAGGCCAACGGTCGTTGGGAACCGATAGAGCCGGAGGATCTCATACCGGAGGTGAGTGGCGTTCATCATCTGGTCTCTTCTTCCCGGCACCCGTGGCCCTGTAGTCCTGCCCGGCACTCGTGCTGTCGTCGTCCGCGTCGTCGGCAGTCAGCTCCACGAACGCCTCCTCGAGGCTCTCCCCCTGCACCTCGATGTCCCGCACGCCAGGGAACTTCCCGAGCAGCGCACCGAGGGCGGTGTCAGCATCCGAGCACGACAAGATGACCGCATCCCCGTGCCTGTCCGCACTCAGCACCCCTGGCAACGCTCCGAGCGAGGTGACGTCGGCGCCCGGCAGCGTCGCCCGGATCGTGCGAGAGCCCGCCCGCGCTTTGATCTCGGTGGCGGGACCGTCGGCAACGATCCGGCCGCGGGCGATGAGCACGATCCGGTCGGCGAACGCGTCGGCCTCCTCCAGGTAGTGCGTGGCAAAGACGATAGTCTTCCCCCGCTCGGCGATGCTTCGCATTGTCTGCCAGAAGTCGCGTCGGCCTTCGACATCGATCCCCGACGTCGGCTCGTCGAGTATGAAGAGGTCAGGGTTGCCGACGAGAGCGAGGGCGAAGTACGCCCGCCGGGTCTGGCCGCCCGAGAGCCTGGTGGTCCGCCGATCGGCGAACTCTGCCGCCCCGGTCAGGCGGAGCACGTCTTCGACGGGAAGCGGATGCGGGTAATAGGACGCCACCAGCGTCACCGCCTCGCGCACCTTGAGCAAGTCGGGCAGCGATCCGGTCTGGAGCATCGCCCCGACCCAGCCCGCACGCACGGCCACGTCTGGCGGCGCGCCGAAAACCGACACCGTCCCGCGGTCCGGGCGGGTGAGGCCGAGCATCATGTCGAGTGTCGTCGTCTTGCCGGCGCCGTTCGGCCCCAGCAGCGCGACCGTCTCACCAGGGGCGATCATCAGATCGACCGATCGGACGGCGCGCACCTGGCCGTAAGACTTGGACAGCTGAGAGAGGACAATCCCACCGCCAGAAGCGTTAGCACGGGCCATAGCAAGAGGGTGGCGCGCCCGCGCGCTGACCGTGCAGGGCCGCAATCCCCGATTTCAGCGTGACAAATGTCATAAGCCGTGGCTGCCCCCAGGTCCAGGCCCCCGTGAGCCCCGTCCGGCTGGCGCCGGGATTCGCGGCTGCCGCCCGCGGTGCCGGCACGCAGCCACCGCCCATGCCGCCTGATCCGGCGCACGTGGTTCCGGTCCTCTGGGGCCGTGCGCGGCACGACCGAACGGGAAGATCTGCGTGGCGCAATAGCCGTCGGAAGGGATGCCGTGATCCGCGCCGAGTCGGCGTTTGGCACGGTCTGGCCAAGGAAACGATGCTGAGATCACTGACGTTCGCGGCTGCCTGAAGTTCACGCGCGCCGCCGGAACGAGACACGGGCAGGCGATGCACGCCCATGCGATCCGAAGCCGAGCTGCGGGGCAGTAGCGGTGCGAGAGGGCTTGGCGCTGGCGACTGCTGGCGGGACCTTCGCGGCCGTCACTGTTGTGGCTGGCGATGTCTGGCCGGGCGCTGTGCGGCACGGGCAGCCGGAACTTGGTGTTGAGTGCGCGGTGGTCGCTTCCGTCAGCCAGCGAGCCGACGTTGTCAGTACCGCGAGCTGATCGGCCAGGCCCGGCGACGCGCTCGACACCGACCGGGCATGCTGGGTGTAGGCCTCAGATAGCCTGCCAGCCGCCGGGCCATGGGGATCATTGCATGGGTGATGTTGCCGGTCGCGCTGGCATGGTTCGTACCGTACGGCTACGGCGGCTATCACGCTTACTAGACCGCCAGGCCCGGTCGGACGGAAGACCCGGCATGAGGTTATGGCAGATCTCGGTCAGTTCCTCGCCAGCCAGCAGTCCTGCCTCGTCGCCGGCCTGCAGATCCGCATGAACGGCGGCACACACCGCTGAGGCGCCGCACGATATCCAGGGGAGTGATCATGACCGGTTCAGAGATGACGAAGACGGTGGTAGCAACCGCGTTCGGCGGCCCCGAGGTCCTGGCGCTGACCGAGACACGTATCGGCCGGCCGGCCCGGGCGAGGTCCGCATTCAGGTGCGCGCCGCCGGCGCCAACCCGATTGACTACAAAATGTACAGCGGTGCTTTCGGGCGGGATCCCGCCAGGCTGCCGATGCGCCTGGGCTTCGAGGCAGCAGGCGTGGTCGCCGCCGCCGGAGACGACGCCGAAGGGCCGGCCGGCCCGCTACGTCCCGGCGTCGAGGTGATCGCCTACCCGATCCAGGGCGCGTACGCCACGGAGGTTGTAGTGCCTGCTTCGGCCATCGTTGCCAAGCCCGCAGCCCTGTCGTTCGATCAGGCGGGCGGTCTGATGCTGACCGGGGCGACGGCCGTGCACGCGCTTAAGGCTGCTGGCGTCAGTCCCGGCGACACGGTCATCGTGCATGGCGGGTCGGGCGGGGTCGGTCTCATGGCCGTCCAGCTCGCCGTGACCGCCGGAGCCCGGGTAATCGCCACGGCGAGCGAGAGCGGCCACGCGTACCTGCGCGAACTCGGTGCCGAGCCGCTGACCTACGGCCCAGGGCTGGCCGACCGGATACGCGCGGTCGCCCCCGGCGGGGTCGACGCCGCCATCGACACCGTCGGCGCCGACGAGGCCATCGACACCTCGCTCGCCCTGGTCACCGACCGCCATCGGATCGTCACCATCGCCGCCGCACCGCGCGGCCTAAGCCTGGGCCTGAAGGTCATTGGCAACGCGCCGGGTGCGGACCCCGGCACCGAGGTCCGCGCCGCGGCCCGCCCGGAACTGGCCCGGCTGGCTGAGGCAGGCAAGCTCCGAGTCCTCGTGACCGCGGTCTACCCGTTCGCCGAAGCCGCTGCCGCCCATCGGGCACTGGCCGCTGGCCACACTCACGGCAAGATCGTTCTTGTCCCCTGACGATTGCTCCTAGTCGATGATGAACGGCTCCAGCAGCCAACGCGCCCGCTACACACAGATCGTTCCGTACGGCGCTGCACCGACTCGATAGCGCAATGAACGCCGAATGTTTGCTGGGTCACCTAGGCGAACTGCTTGCGAACGAGCGAAACAGAACGCCAATTCCGGACGCCGCACTCAGTCGGCCGAGCTAGGTCGCCATGTCAAGCGGCGAGGGCGATCGAGGCGCGATCAGCGCGGTACCGGTTCGAGGTCGGCAACACCCGCGTGACGCTGCTATCAGCGGTCCGGCGGACTCCGGCCAGACAGCCGCCAGTGCGGCTACTGCCACGCCCGCGCTGCGGTGGCATGTTCACGCCGTCAGCGTCACCCGCAGTGGGTCCGCTCTGGAATCTGGCCCGGCCTGGTGTCGTGGTGCGGATGCCTCGGCCCGCCAGCCGCTTCCCCATGAGCCGGCGTGACAGGAACGGCGCCAGGAGCGGAGCTGGAAGAGTTAGTAGCGGCCGGGCGGCGAGCCAACGGATCAGCAGCGACCCAGCCGAACAAGCAGCAGCCCGGGCCGGCCAGATAGGACCACAGGCCCTCGAGCTCAAGCACGTGGGCATAGCCGTTCAGATCGCCGACCGGGATGCCGAGGTCCGCGGCAGTGCTCGCGGCCGCATCCCGGACGAGCGGCGACGGGAACCTCTCCGATCCTCGTGTGCAGAACCGGCTGAGGCGTGACCACTGGACCGGGATCTCGAACGTCGCGGTCACGGCCGATTGCAACGGTTGCATACCGGCAAGCGACCCGAAACCCGGCGGATCGAAGACGTCTTCCCGCCCTGCGAACGTGTGCCACATGACAGCCTCAAAGTCGTCAGGGTCGGTCCCGGCGGGAAGAGGAGTCACCGACTGCCGCGCCTCGCGGACCGCCTGGCCCAAAAGCCGATGCCACCAGGCAACCCACTGTTGGGCCGCCGCAGCTCGTTCACCGGGCGGAAGAACATCGGCGTAATCAGGCACAATCCCCGCAAGCCGAGGCGGGATATCAGCCGATGCCGCGACGGGGAGCCGGGCCGTATCGCGGATAAACAAGGCGGTGTGCAGATAGCCCATGTCGCCGTGCCCGAAACGCCAGGAGCCCGATCCGTGTCGATGCATCCGATCCCCCGGTTCTCCGCAGATTTACCAGGCCGCCCCGAGCCTCGATCGAGGGGCAGCGGCCCGGCGACTTTAATGTACGCCTGGCTCCATAACCGGCCGATTTCAAGCTCGGAGCTGACGGCGGATGGGTCCGGTTCATTATTAGTGGGCCTGAGAACGGCAATAATGCTGGTTATGCGCCTGTCCGAGCGGGTTCGGCTCGGCCATCGGGCGGGTGTAGCCGGCTGACGGGGCTGCCTGGCTGACCGCAGCGGCCGCGGGCTAGCCAGGGAGCGCGGAACGTTCGCTGCCTGGCCGCCTATCGTGCTTCCAGCACCGCCAGATCGCGCACCGCGAACCGGTAGTGCTCGATCTCCTCGTCCATCACCACAGCGATGCACTCGGCCACGGCGCGCTCTTCCTCCGGGTAGCCAGGAGCGGGCGAGCGCCGGCACAGCTGTCTCAGGCCGTCGTCGGTCAGGCCTGCCACGATACGCCGCATCACGGCCATCCGGTCCGCGCGGGCGGCCAGGATCTCGGCGTAGCTGGGCTGCGCGGTCAGGTCGATGCCCAGCGCGGCCGCATCCGCGGGCGGGTACCAGCTCTGCGGCAGGCCGAGCGGGTGGTAGGGCATCGGCTCGTCCAGCACTGTGCGGCTCGCCCAGGCGTCGGTGATGAACACCAGATGGCGCAGCGTCTCCGCGAACGACCACTCGTCGTTCACCTGCTCGGTCAGCGCCGCCGCGGGCAGCCTCCCGGCCCGCCCGCCCGCGTCCGCCCAGAGCCGTTCGATGGTGTCCCACATCGCACGGAAGTCGTCGGCGTCCTGCCCCTCGCGGAACTGCACTCGCTCCGGGTGCCGCCGGTCCAGTTCGGCGCTGACGAAGCCGGTCACGTCGACGCCGTTGACGGTGACGTTGCTGAGGTAGCCGGAAATGCTGACGTCGACGAGCCATCCGTCCCGGATCGTAACGCCGGTCAGGTCACAGTCGGTGAGCCGGGCGCCGCGCAGGTCCGCGACGTCGAACCGGGCTGCCCGGAACTCGGTGCTGCCGCCGCCGTCGCCGGCGCTGAACCGGTGTGGTCCAAACTGCGCGTCCATCAGTCCATCCTGCCATTCCGCGAGCGGGGCTATCTGATCATTGGCTGCTGTCATAGCTCGCCACCGTAGTATCGATCCCGGACGATCTGCTTCCTGGAATCCGGGGACTAACGGCCGCCTACCCCGGCCGCCTGCCCGGCCGCGGCCGCCGACTCGTCGTCAGTCACGATCGCGGCCTGGCGCAGCGGGCTCAGCTCGGCCGGCGGAAGGGCCGACATCGCTGACCACGTTGTGTCGCTGCAATCCGACCCGGTCGCGGCGATCCGACAGGTGGCCCCGGACGGAGTCGACCGGATCATCGAAGTCGCCCTGTCGACCAACGCCGACCTGGATGCCGCTATCACCCGCAACGGCGCGGTGCTGGCCGCCTACGCCAGCCCGAAGGACCGGCCGGAACTGCCGTTCTGGCCCATGCTCTTCGCTAACGTGACCATCCGCCTGCTCGGCAGCGACGACTTCCCGCAGGACGCCAAGGACGCCGCGGCGCGCGACCTTACCCAGGCTGCGGCGCAATCCGCGCTATCGATCCCCATCGCCGCGACCATGCCACTGGCACAGATCGCCGCCGCCCACGAACTCATCGAATCGGGAACGGCTGCCGGACGAGTAATCCTCTCGCTTCCTTAGGCCGCGGTCGCCGTCCGCGGCAGCAGAACCAAGACCCGCGCCGCGGAGTAACGGCAGTGCCACCGGGCGCGGCGGCTTCGGCATAGCCAACGTTCAGCGGGCCGGACTCAGGGGCGATCGGGCCGGCGACACCGTGAGGTCAGATCCACAGTCCGCGAACATCGCGATCATTTGGGTTGATTAGCCGCCCGGGCGCTCGTGTCATATGCCGCACGGTGGGCGTCGATGTCGGGGTTGTGCTCGATAGCCCAGTTGGCCAGGGCAACGGCATGTGGGATCAAGGTGGTGGCGAGATCGCTGAGTTCGTACTCCACCCGGGGTGGCACCTCGGCGTGCACCGTGCGGATCACGAGTCCGTCACGTTCGAGTTTGCGCAGGGTGAGTGAGAGCATCCGCTGCGAGATGCCCGGAATGCGCCGCTGCAGACCGGTGAACCTCAATCGCTGAGTGTGGAGCGTCGCAATGATCAGTAGCGCCCACTTGTCGGCAATGCGGTCGAGCAGCGCACGGATGGCCCGCCCTTGGTCGCCTCTGATCAAGCAAACGTCCTCGTAGTCAGGCAAGAGCACCTCCCTGATAGCAACGCACACGGATGTGACTTTTGTAAGCGTTTCGATCCTGATCGATAATGATGCTACTTACAAGTAGTAACTGAAGGGGTGTGCTCCATGACCGTGGCCTACTGGATCGTCGCCGCACTGCTGGCGCTGGTCTACCTGTACTCGGGTGGGCTCAAGGTGCTGCGGTCCCCAGATCAGCTGCGGCCGATGATGGGCTGGATCGACACGGTGCCGCTGAGGCTGGTACGAACCATCGGGGTACTGGAGGTGCTCGGAGCGCTCGGGCTGATCCTGGCCCCGCTGACCGGCATCGCACCGGCCCTTGCAGTTGCGGCAGCTATCGGGCTCGTACTGATCCAGGTCGGCGGGATTTCTCTTCACCTCAGCCGGGGCGAGGCAAAGATGATCGGGCTGAACATCGTCCTTCTCGTCCTCGCCAGCGTCGAGATCTGGCTTGCGACCATCTGGCTGTAGAGCGCTGCCCGCCGCCTACCTTCAGTCAGCAACGCCTAAGAGCCGACCTCAGCAGACCACCTTGGTCAGCGGCCGTGCTCAGGCCGATCTGATAGGTGCGTGCCGGGAGTTATCAGGCCGGATTCGTAGGCAAGTACGACGGCCTGGATGCGGTCGCGCAAGCCGAGCTTGGCGAGTATCCGGCCGACATGTACTTTGACCGTTCCTGCAGACAGGTGGAGGCTGGCGGCGATTTCGCTGTTGGACATGCCCGCGGCGACGAGGGCGAAGACATCTTGCTCGCGGCCGGTGAGGGCGCGGCGTATCTGCTCAGCACGCTGACCGCTGGGTTGCTCGGGCTGTGCGGTGAACTGGCCGATGAGGCGCCGCGTCGCGCCGGGTGCGAGGACAGCGTCTCCGGCGGCGATGGTGCGGATCGCCGCGACCAGGTCGTCGGGCTGGGTGTCTTTGAGGAGGAAACCGCTGGCGCCCGCCCGGAGCCCGGCGTAGACGTAGTCGTCCAGATCGAAGGTGGTCAGGATCAGCACCTTCGACGGCAGGCCGGCGGCCGCTATGTCGCGGGTCGCCTCGATGCCGTCGCGGCCGGGCATCCGGACGTCCATCAGCACGACATCGGGCCGTAGCGCGGATGCCATGGATACCGCCATCGTGCCGTCGCTGGCCTCGCCGGTCACCTGGATGTCGGGTTCGGCGTCCAAGATCAGGCGGAAGCCCTTCCTGATCAGGGCGTGGTCGTCAGCGAGCAGCACGGTGATCATGACGCGGCCGCCGGATGGAGGTCGAGCCGGGCGGTCACCCGCCAGCCGCGCGGCTGACGCGGGCCAAATTCGAGGTCGCCGCCGAAGGCGCTTATGCGCTCGCGCATCCCTATTAGGCCGCCGCCGGCGGCGGCGGGGTCCGCGTCGCGCCCGGAACCGTCGTCCTCGACCTCCACGCGTACCTCGGCAGCTGCGAGCTCTAGCCGGACCGCTGCGGACGCGTCCGGCCCGGCATGTTTCATCGTGTTGGTGAGGGCCTCCTGGACGAGCCGGAAGACCGTGAGCTGGATAGCAGGCGACAGGTCCGGGGCGGTGCCGCTGCGGTCGTACCGCACGGGCAGGCCGGCTGCCCGAACCCGGTCAAGAAGATCGTCCAGATCGGCCAGGCCAGGCAGCGGCTGCCGCGGTTCCTGCCCGGAGTCGGTTCTCAGCACGCCGAGCAGGCGGCGGGTCTCGGCCAGCGCCTGGCGGGCAGTGCGGGACACGTCCCGGATCGCGTCGGCCGCATCAGCGGGGGCGCGGGTCACGGCGCGAAGCGCGCCGTCGGAAAGCGCGACGATCACGGTGAGGTGGTGGGCCACGCTGTCGTGCATCTCGCGGGCGATACGGGCCCGTTCTTCTGCAGCGGCCAGCGCGCTGCTCTGGTCACGCTCGCGCTCGAGCCGCACGGCCCGGTCGCTCAATGCTGCGAGGTACGCCCGGCGCGTGCCTACGTACAGGCCAACGACCACGACGGCGGCCGCAAATCCGGCAGCATCGGAGACAGGAACCACCCAGTGACGAGTTCCGTCCTGAGCGACGACCAGGAGTATCAGGCCGGCCGCAAGCACTGCAGCGGCCAGGGCCTGAGCTCGGCGCATCGTGGCGGCGACGGTGTACAGGCTGATCGCCAGCGCCACCGGGAACAGCGCGCCCCGGTCCGGCCACTGCGCTATCGCGGCCGCGGCAAGCAGCGTCCATGCGAACACCGGGCCTGGCCACACCCGGCGCAGCGGCAGCGCCGCTGCCGTGACCACCGCGACGAACGCGGCAGCGGCCAGCGACAGCTGAACGGGATGCCCCGCCTGGCCAAACGAGAACCGCGCCAGGGACGCCGCACCCGCTACGACCGCACATCCGACGTCGAAGACCCAGGATCGCAGGGGCCGCGCTCTGAGATTCTCGGCCGGCTCCCAGAAGGACACTCCTACATCCTCCTCGCACTGCACGGACTGTGACGCCGCAGCCGTAACCGCGGGCGGGGAGATGTGCCGGGCAGGCCGGCTTCTCTGCATCGGAGAAGCCGGCCTGAGGGAAGATAGCGGCCATTTAGCGGCCATAAGGCACTGCATCCTCGCGCGATGGTCCCTGCCTCATCAGGGCGAGCCCTGAATCGTTCGCACGCGCGGTGCCGAGAGAGGAACGCGCTGCGCCGATCTCCCCGTTCTGCTCTAGGCCGGCAGAGCCCGCCGCCGCTGGCCTCGCGGCGGGCACAGGGCCATAGTCGGCTGGCAAGGCTGCTGCCTGCCAGGTCCGGGCTGCCAGCAGCACCATTGCCACCGCAAACGGGAGCATGAGCACCACGACGAGAACTGGCCCGGCGGATGAAACCTGCTGGGCGACCTCCAGGCCGATCACGAACAGGACCGCCAGCCAGCGCGGCACACTTCGGCTTCGCCACAGGGCAAACCCCATCACGACCGGCGCGGCGAAGATGCCCACGAAGTAAACACCGGAGAACACGTGCTCGAACCCGGAATTGAAGGACGTCACCAGGAAGCGCGCAGCCGCGTCCTGGCTCACGTGCGCTGTGGCCGCGGCGGCGACGTTGACACCGACCAGCACGTTCACGAGGGCTCCGCAGAAGGCACCCAGTCCGCCGAGCAGCGCGGCGACAGTGGCGACCACCGAGCCGCGTCCTCTTACCAGCGTGGCGATCGCCGCGTACGAGACCGCCAGCGCGCCCAGCGCGAGCAGCGAGAGGGAGCCCGCGACGTAGAGCTGAGCCGGGTGCATCGCTGCGATGGGCAGCACCTTCAGCGCGTCAGCCGTGGTCGAAATCACTTTGTCGGTGCCTTTGGGGTCAAGGGCCTCCGTACTGACATACAGCACGGCGGCGAGGGGCAGAAACACGGCCAGCACGCGCTGGCGTATCCGGGCAGCATGATCCATCGACTTCTCCAGTCTGCTAAACGCCGACCTCGGCGCGTTGAAGCCGCGTGCAGACGCTCAACCGGGAGCGGTGGTCTGCGCTAGGGCTGTGCGGCGGCGTGACAGCGCGGAATTGCCTGCCATCCAGATCCGCATCGCACTACTGCGGTCAGATCTCGGTTCCGCCAGTAGTTCCTGACAACCACAACGCTACGTTCCCAACCACACGCGGGCATCTGCCCGACGGCCACACCTTTCCGGGCCGCCTATGCCGCAAGGCATACGCCTGGCAGGACACCAGCCTGGCCAACTGCAGCTCGCCCGTGGGCCCGACCAGGCCAGGGCTCGGGTCAGGATGCGTTGCGGTCATTCGTCCCGGCTATCGTGGGCTAATGGCCGAGCGATTGGTGACCGAGCGCCTAGTCCTTCGCCAGTGGACTGCCGATGACGCCGGGGCCGCGCTGAGCTCCTATGGCGATGCTGAGGTGGCGCGGTGGCTCGCTCCGTCGATGGACAGGGTCGGCGATGAAGCGGCCATGCGCGTGATCCTGCAGCAGTGGATGGCCGAGGACGAGCGCCTGCTGACGCCAGCGGGCCGGTGGGCGATCGAGCTTCGCCAGGACGGAAGCGTGATCGGCGGGGCGACTTTGCTGCCGCTGCCGCCCGATGACGAATACGAGATCGGCTGGCAGCTGCATCAGGATGCGTGGGGCCACGGCTATGCCACCGAGACCGGCAGAGCGCTGGCGGGGTGGGCATTTGAGCAAGGCCTGGAGCAGGTCATTGCCGTCGTGCGGGCCGCGAACATGCGCGCCATTGCGACGGTGCGCCGGATCGGCATGGAGTGGACCGGCGAGACCGAGAAATACCACAACCTGCGCTTGCAGGAGTACCGCCTCCGCCCGGCAGATCTCGCCGCATCGGCGCGGTAAAGGACAGGGGCCTAACGGCATACCGCCACCCAGGACAGGCGAGCGGTCCGCCAACGTGCCGTGCTGCTGGGGAACGTAAAAGGTCGAGCGTCTGCACCAGGAAGCTGCCCGCCCGCCGCATGTCGACGCCCGTGGGAAGCCCAGGGAAACTGCCCCGCCGGACGACCCGTATCCGACCGGCTGGCTCATTGGGCGTGAGTGTGAACGTGCCGCCCCTAGAGGGGCGGCGTTGCGAGAGCCACGCCCTATCCGCCGCGATCGACCTGCTGGCCGTTCCTCACCACCACTTATCTTCGAGGGCGCGGCTGGTGCCGTCGGTCTGGTCGAGTGCATCGAGCTCGGTCATGTCCTGCTCTGACAAGGTGAAATCGAAGACCTGCGCGTTCTCCGCGATTCGGTCGCGGTGGGTCGACTTAGGTATGACCGGAACATCGTGCTGCAGGCACCAGCGCAACAGGACCTGGGCTGGAGTGCGCCCGACACGGTCAGCGACCCGGCTCACGGCCACATTCGAGAGGTGCTGCCCTGTGCCCAGCGGGCTATAGGCCTCGAGCGCGACGCTCCGCTGACGGCAGGCGTCGAGCAGTCCGCGCCGGTACTGCAGAGCACTGAATTGCACCTGGTTGACCACGGGCGTGCTCGTGCCGGCCGCGATCACTTTGTCTAGTTCGCTGACGCTGAAGTTCGACACCCCAATGGAGCGGGCGAAGCCGAGCTCCCGCGCGCGCTCCATGCCCGGCCAGGCCCAGGTCGGGCCGCCCTCCGGCCAGTGGATCAGGTAGAGGTCGACCTGGTCCACGCCGAGCCGCAGCAGGCTCCTCTCAGCTTCGGCGACAGGGTCCTTGCGAGCTGGAAAGAACTTGGTGGTGAGAAATACCTCGTTCCGTGGCACTCCGCTGTCGCGGAGCGCCTTTCCCACGCTCTCCTCGTTGCCATATGCCTGGGCCGTGTCGATATGGCGGTACCCCAGCTCGAGCGCCCAGCGCACGGCGTTCACGCACTCCGGGCCGTCCGCCACCTGCCAGACGCCCAGGCCGAGCATCGGCATCCGATGTCCGTCCGCGAGAACGCGGGCCTTTCCATTGGAGGTAACGGGGTCGGCTGTCATGGCTGTCAGCTCCTTCGCTGCTAGGACCCGAGTCGGTGGTGCCGCTCACGGCGGCTGCCCGAAGTCGCGGATAGGTCGTGGTTCGCGAGGATAGCGGCCGGGTCGTCGTCGCCAGAAGGCGCCGCCTGCCGCCGCCACCAGCGGATACAAACGCGGTCCTCTGGGCATGACAGTCGCAGCCTAAACGACCACCGGGCCTGGGATCGCGTCCGCTCGACGCTGATCTTCGGCGCCCGCGACGCCGTGCTGGTCGACGCGCTCGAGACCGTCCCCTGAGGCTACGGCACTGGCCGAACGCCGATCGAGGATCCGATTCCGGGCGCGAACCGATTCCACCAGGACACACCGGAGGCTGCGGGATGAATTTCGTCAATCACGGGATGTCATGATGGCCGACGCCGACGTCGTTCCCGTCAAAGCGATCACGCATTATCGCTCCGCTACCGTCGACGGGATCGATGTCTTCTATCGCGAAGCCGGCCCGGACGATGCGCCGGTGCTGCTCTTGCTCCATGGCTTCCCGTCGTCGTCGCGCATGTTCCGCAACCTGATCCCCCGGCTATCGGATGCTTACCGCGTCATCGCCCCCGACTATCCGGGCTTCGGCCACAGCGACGTGCCGGAACGAGCGGAATTCGGCTACACCTTTGACCATCTCGCCGAGGTGATCGACAAGCTGCTCGACCAGCTCGGAGTCCGCCAGTTCGCGATGTACGTCATGGACTTCGGCGGGCCGGTCGGGTACCGGCTCGCGCTGTGGCATCCCGAGCGGCTGGCCGCGGTCATCGCACAGAACGCGCCGCTGTACCCGGAGGAACCCCGCGGCTGGTGGGCAACCATCGGCCGGTACTGGGCGGACGGTTCGGCCGAGCACCGCGACGCCGTGCGCGCCGACCTGGAACTGGACAGCATACGGGCGCAATACCTCCATGGTGTCCGCGATCCGTCACTAGTAGATCCGGATAACTGGCTCATCGACAAGGCGCTGATCGACCGCCCCGGCGTGGACGAGATCATGCTCGACCTCGTGTACGACATTAGGAACAACGTCCCGACGTTCCAGGCGATGCAGCAGTTCCTCCGCGACCGCAGGCCGCCAACGCTAGTGGCGACCGGCGGGAACGACGAAATCTTCCCCGAGGCAGGCCAGCGGCAGATCCTGACCGACCACCCGGACGCCGAATATCACGCGCTCGACACCGGGCACTTTGCCCTCGAAGACAAGGAAGACGAGATCGCCGGTCTCATCCGCGACTTCCTGCGTCGAAACCTTCAGCGAGCCTGACTGGCTCAGGCCTTCCCTTCGTGCTCGAGGACGCGCGTTACCACGGTCAGGTCCTGGTCACCGAGGCCCTGGTCGACGGCCTGCTGCCATTCGTCAGCCAGGCAGGCTAGCGCGGCGAACCGGTCGCCGGCGGCTGCCTGCAGCGCGAGGTGCACGTCCTTGAGCGCCAGCGACAGGGCGAACTGGGCCGAGAAGTCGCCTGCCGTGATCCGTTCCAGCTTGGCGGCCTGCCATGGCGAGACGATAGGGCTGCCGTCGAGCGCGTCTGCCACTGTCTCGGTGGCCAGGCCCAGCCGGCGCGCAAGTGCCACGGACGCGGCAACCGCCTCGTTCTCGAACGCCAGCCAGGTGTTGTTCACCAGCTTCAGCCGGGTCCCGGCTCCGGCCGCGCCGACCCAGACGGTTCGGCGGCCGAGCGCGTCGAAGAGCGGAGCGACCCGCGGTCGGGCCTCGTCGGGCCCGGAGGCGAAAATGATCAGCTGGCCTCGCTCCGCCGGATCCTTGCTACCCGACACCGGCGCGTCCAGGAGCGTCACGTCAGGGCGCTCGCGATCGACCAGAGCCATAACCTCAGTGATCCCGGCCAGGCCGATCGTGGCCATCTGGGCCCAGATCGCCCCAGGGGCTAGCGCGGCGAGCATTCCCTGGTCCCGTGCGACCGAGATGACGGCATCGGCGTCGGGCACCATCGTGACGACGATGCCTGCCCGCTCCGCCGCTTCGACCGCGGTATCGGCGACGTCCGCACCACGTTCGGCAAGGTCGCGCGTCGCCTCCGGGTGCCGATCCCAGACGATCGTCGGGAGGCCGGCGCGCAGGGCACTGGCCGCCATCCCGTGGCCCATCGTTCCGATGCCCAGCACCGCAACCGGCTTCGTCGCTGCTGCCATCGCTCTCCTCCTGCCGGCAGCGCTCCCGCCGGCTCGACGCCGTAAGTTTCTCCCGCAGGTTACCCGGCCGGTGTAGCGGTACACCGCGGTCTCAGGATGACCGGTGAAGGTCAAGGGAACGGGGCCTGCATAGCCGCTCTGCTTCTGCTCGCGCGGAGCAGACCTGAAGGAGCCGTCCCGCCGCGCATCAGCGGTTACGCCTCAGGCACGGACGAAGGCCTGCGCTCCGGGCCCGGCTCGGTGCGCAGGCTGCGCTCGCGCTGGTGATAACCGGCGGTCATGCCGCCGTCGACCAGCAGCGTCGTCCCGGTGATGAAGTCCGCCTCGTCGCTCGCATAGAAAACCGCCGCGGCCGCAACGTCGCGTGACTGGCCGATCCTGCCGATCGGAGGGATCGGCCAGTCACCGCTCTCCGGGCGGCCCTCCTCCCCCGGCGGGGCCATGTGCCGCATGCCGGGCCAGGTGTCCCCCGGGCAGAGCACATTCGACCGCACGCCGTCCCGGCCCGCGTCCAGTGCGAGCATCTTGCCGAGCATCACCACTGCCGCCTTCGACACCGAGTACAGCCCGATGGACTGCTCGCCCCAGATGCCCGCATCGGATGCGATGTGGATCATGCAACCGCGACTGCGGGCCAGGTGCGGATGGGCGGCCTGCGCGTACAGGAAATAGCCGCGCACGTTCACGTCCATCACCTGGTCGTAGTCGGCCAGGGGCGTGTCAAGCAGGCTCGCCTCAATCCCGATCCCGGCGTTGTTGACCAGCACATCGAGGCCGCCGAGCTGCCCAACCGCCAGGTCCACCGAGCGGGCCACCGCAGCTGGATCGCCCGCGTCAGCAGGCACGAATGCGGCTTGCCCGGACGCGCGGAGCGCTGCCTCCGCGCGAAAGCCCAGCTCCTGGTCCCGCCCCGTTATCACTACGGTCGCGCCCTCGCGCAGGAACCTGTCCGCGATCGAATAGCCGATGCCGCTCGTGCCGCCGGTGACCAGCGCGTGCTTGCCCTCTAGCCGTCCCATGCCACCGTAGTCTGCCCGACCGGCTGAAGGATTATGGGCGGCAGCCATTAGTTCACCGAGGTCGTCCGGGGCGGAAAACGATCCCGGCACTAGAGGTCCAGCTGTAGAGCGCCCGGATGTCGTTCCAGACCTCGGGAGTTCAGCATCTGGCAGGTGTCGGTACGTCTCGATCGCTTGTATCACCCGTGATATAACGGCCACACGGCTGAGGTCACGGCCCGCGAACTGCGCAATCACGGCGGTGAAGTTGTCGACCGAGCTGCCCAGGGCGAGCAGATAACGATCAGGCGAGCCGGCAAGCCCGTGGCCGAGCTTCGGCCCGTCACTCGGCAGCCGCTGACAGCCGAAGCCTTGCTCGCTCGCTGGCACCTGCTGCCGCCAGTGGACTATCACGCAATGCGAGCGGAACTGCATAAGGCACTGGACCCGGTCCTGTGACAGCTCCAGGCGCACGCCGCTCCCGCGGCCCCCCAACTTGGCCAAGCCAGTGCCGCAGGCGGACGGTGACCTCTCTATACAGACCCGGCGGGCCTGCCGGACTCACCGCCCGGTGTCAGGCAGGCTCGCAGAAAGTTGCCGATCAGCTGTGAGCCATGGCTGGTCAGGATGGATTCCGGGTGGAATTGCACGCCGTCCACGGGATGGCTGCGATGACGTATGGCCATGGGCAGGCCGTCGGCTGTGCGTGCGCTGACGGTCAGGCAGTCCGGCAGGGCGGGTTCGGCGACCAGCAGGGAGTGATAGCGCGTAGCGGCAAACGTTGATGGCAGGCCAGCGAAGATGCCCAGTCCGTCATTCTCGATCTGCGTTGCCTTGCCGTGCACCGGAGCGACCTTCTTGATCGTCGCGCCGTAGGCGACGGCGATTGCCTCGTGCCCGAGGCATACGCCAAGCAGGGGCGTGTTGCCATCCATGGCGCGGATGAGGTCTACGCAGATACCCGCCTCAGCCGGCGCACAAGGACCTGGTGAGATGACCACTCCTGCCGCGCCCAGCCCGGCCACCTCGGCAGCGGTCGCCTCGTCGTTGCGGATCACTTCGACCCGACGGCCGGCCGCTAGCAGCAAGTGCGCCAGGTTGTAAGTGAACGAGTCGTAGTTATCGATCAGCACGATGACGGCACCCGCCGGGGCGCTGCGACCGAGACCGGCGACGGGACGGCGCTGCCGGGAGATGGACCTGGCACGTCGCGGTTCCTGATCTTGATCAGCCCCGGAGCCGACCGCGGCGCGGAGCCGGGCGGCGGTGGGGCCCGCCGGCCAGCAGGCCTCGGGCTGGTCGAGCTTCAGTACCGGGCGAATGCCGAGCACCGAGTTCGTCACGAATATCTCACTGGCGGCCGGAAGATCGGCCAGCCGAAGTGCAGCCGTGTCGACAGGGATACCGGCCTGTCGCGCCACGGCCAGGACCCGCGCCCGGCCGATGCCGGGCATGATGCGGCCATCGGCGGGCGGCGTGCGCAGCACACCGTCCAGCACGGCGAAGATGTTCGCGCGATCAGTCTCTAGCACGCTTCCGTCGGCGTCGGTGAGGAGCAGTTGCTCATCAGCAGCCAGGCCTGCCGTCGTGATCCGATCCTCCAGCAGGCGCCGATCGGCCCATTTGTGGGCGCCGAGCCCGCCGGGCAGGTGGATGGCGCGCATGCGCACGGCGGCCGGGTCCGGTCCGGGCTTTGCGAGCTGGATGTCACACTGCAGCGGGCCGCCGAGCGGGCGTACGGTAATGCGCAGCAGGCCGGTGGGGCCTGCGGCGAGGCGCTGGCTTAGCTGGCCCGCCAGGCCGGGCGGCAGCCCTTTGCCGAACAGCTGACGGGTGCTCGCGGCTAGCTGCGCCAGGTGCTCGCCCAGGCCGTCCGCGCTTCCGGCGGTCACGCGCAGTGTGGTGAAGACGCCGAGCGCCGGCCGCGGCCGCAGCGCCAGCAGGTGCGCGCCGGCGCTGGCTGGCGGGCCATCGTGACCAGGCTCGCTGGCGAACCGGCCGCCCACCGCATCGATCAGCGGACGGGCCTTCAGTAGGCACTCCGCGTATTCGGCGGCCGGCTCCGAGTCGGCGACGATACCGCCCCCGGAGCCCAGCCAGACCCGCCCTGCGGCGAATTCGAAGGTGCGGATCGCCACGTTCAGTTCCAGGCCGGCTTGCGGGCTGTGATATCCGATCGCGCCGGTGTACACCTCGCGCGGCATGGCCTCGAGCTCGTGGATGACCTCCATCGCCCTGATCTTCGGCGCACCCGTGACCGAACCGGGCGGGAACGTGGCCGCGACCAGGTCGGCGTCCGTGCGCCCCTCGGCCAGCTCGCCGCGGACATCGGACACCAGGTGCCACACACCCGGGTGCGGCTCGGCCGCGGCCAGCCGGGGAACCGTGACCGAACCCGGTGCGCAGACGCCGGACAGGTCGCTGCGCATCAGGTCGACAATCATGACGTTTTCCGCCACGTTCTTGGCCGAAGCGGTCAGCTCCTGGCGCTGGCGCTCGGCTGTCGCACGGTCCGGCGACCGCTGGCTCGTGCCCTTGATCGGGCTAGTAATCACGGCGGTCCCGGTCCGCCGCAAGAAAAGCTCGGGCGAGAAGCTGGCGACGGCTTGGCCGCCGCTCACGCGCAGAAATGCCGCGTACTGCGGACGCAGCTGCTCCACGCCGCAGCAGAACAGATCGAGCGGGTCACCAGTGAAGCCGGCCTCGAGCCGGAGCGTGATGTTCGCCTGGAACATGTCGCCTGCGTGGATCAGCTCAACCGCGCGGGCCACTGCTCGCCGGTGGGCGTCAGGTGCCGGGATCGCGGCGAACTCGCCGCAGCAGTACGGTATCGGCGCTGGCCGGACCGATCCCAACCGGCCGGCCAGCTCGCGGTACCGGGCTTCCATCTCGGCCTCGCGCCGCGCTGGCGCCAGCGCTTCGAAGAACCACTGACCGGTGTCAGGCTCGCTGACCAGCACGTGGTCGTAGTAACCGAACCACCACAGTGGTAGCTGCCGCGGCCCGCCAGGCGCCGGGGTCCCGGTCGGGAAGGCGCCGTAGCCCAGAAAACCGACCCAGCCGCCGCCGAACCTGGCTGTGCCGTCATCGTGGCTCGGCCGGGGCGTTGACCCGGCAGTTCGCGCGCCAACGCCGACGTCGAGAGCGGCGTCCGCGTCAAGAACCCGCGAGATCGGCTGGGGCAGGGTCGCCTCCCCCGCTGGCTGTGACCCGATGATCGTGCCGCCGCCCGCCCAAGATCCAGTCAGGGCGAATAGATGCGCATCCCGTCGCAGCAGCCGCAAAACATGCATCGGGGAATGCCCGCCAGGCAGCTCACGGCGGATCAACACCTGACTCTCTCGCGCAACCATCGACCACCCAAACCCTACTATTGTGCCCGCGCACACGCGCCGCAACCGCATGAGGCGTCCGCTCATTCCGGAACGCCGGCCACCGGACCCGGCCGCCGGTAGCACTGAGCCCGGCCCGCCCGCCCATGGCGGAACTCCTGCGGCCTGGCGGACAAGCTGGGGTCCCCGCTTGACCGTCAGGTCAGCGCTGCGGCCGCTCGCGCGTACTGGGCGATCACCGGGTCCCAGCCGGTCAAGTAGCCCGCTCGCGCGCTGGCGCCATCCGGTCTGTTTTCCCAGCCAGTGTGGATCAGCGCGACGAGCGTGCAGCCTGGCCCGCTGGGCGTGAAAGTGACCTCGACCAGGCCGGCCTCAGCCTCGGGCGTTCCCGCGTGCCAGCTGAAGGCCACCCGGTTCGGAGGATCCCAGCTGGTAACCGTGCCCCAGACCGACGTCGACCCGTCAGCCAGCGTTTCCAGGATGATCCCGCCAACCCCGGCACCGAAGGAAACCGCAGCGGCGTGATCGATGCCCACCGAGTGCGTGGCTAGCGGCCACCAGTCGCCGAAGCGGGCGGTGAACAGCTCGAAGGCACGGTCCGGCGATGCCGGGACGGTTACTGACTTGCGAACCGCGTCGATGAAAGATGCGCCGTGCTCAGGCATCGGGATCCTCCCCGCGATCATGATTCGGTCCTGCATTGCCACGGCCGCCGTCGTGCCGGACCGCGGCGGCGTACCTGTCCAGGGCTGTTTGCCAGAAGCTGTCCAGCCATGCGCGCAAGCTGCCCAGGGCGGCCGGGTCTAGCCGGTAGATGTTGCGCGTGCCGCGCTCCTCGTAGCTGACCAGGCCGCTGCGCTTCAGCACGGACAGGTGCTGGGAAACAGCCGGACGGCTCACCGGCAGCCGGGCGGCCAGCTCGCCCACCGACGACGGCCCGCCGCGCAGGTACTCGACGATCTGACGTCTCGTCCGGTCGCCCAGCGCATCCAGAACTGTTTCGTAAGTTTTCACTAACGGTAAGTCTTCACGAACGAAGTTACCTGTCAAGGAGCCGACCTCCTTCTCGCTCAGGTATGGCCTCGTTCACCATGGACGGGTGAACGATAACGACGGTGCGGCAATCGGCTGGATACGAGAGATCGTCCTAGATAGCACTGACCCGCGGGAGTTGGCCAGGTTCTGGGCAGGATTGCTGGGCGGGATACCGGTCGAGTGGTATCCGGGGTGGATCACGCTGGAGCCGCCTCCGCATGGCCAGCGGCTTTCGTTTCAACGCGTGGCCGGAGTCCATTACGGCTCGCCTGCGGGGACAGCGGCACGGCGTCCTGGTGTGCACTTCGACGTCTTGGTGGGCGACCTGGCCAGTGCTCACGCTCGGGTCATCGCGGCGGGCGCGATCTTCGTTGACGAGCATGTCTCTCCGCGTCGGGGTCCTGGCGGTGAGCCGATCCCCTGGCGCGTCTACACCGACCCGGCGGGCCACTTTTTCTGTCTCGTCGTCCGCTGACCGGCAGAAACCCACCGTGGCGGCCGGCCCAGTCGCGCTGCTACGAGGTTCCCGGCCGGTTCTCCTGATCACCATCGCCCACGTATTCATGGTCGTGACCAGCCGCTGGCACCCCAAGTTTCTGCGCCGCGCCGTCGCCCACGAGCAGGGTTAGGACGTCGCCAATCGCGGGTTCCTGACTGGCGGGCTCGGGGAGCGGGAGGTGGGCCTGGATCTGGTAGCGGTTGCGGCGGCCGTGCTTGTGCTTGACGAGGTACCCGGCTGCGGTCAGGTCGGCGACGATCCCATGGGCGCTGCGCTCGGTGATACCCAGTCGGGCCGCGAGGTCACGCAGCCGCACGGCAGGATCGCGGGCGATGCACAGCAGCACCCGCGCGTGGTTGGTGAGGAAGTTCCAGCTCTCCACCCCAAGAACCTACCACACGATTCTAGAAATGTATTGCGCGTTTGTGGTTTCATGCGTACGCTGAGATCAGACCCGGACAGTCAGCAGCCGACGGCCGCAACAAGACCGGGTCACTCAGTGAGATGCCCGGCCAGGTTTCGGTGGCCCGCCCTCACTGGCGAAGGAAACAGCGCCATGACCGAACCGCCGCTATCACCCCTGGGCACAACCAGCACGCTGCCATTGCCGCCCCCCTCAGCCAACGGCTCCAGCCCGGCGCCCTCGCCCGCATCCACGCCAGCGGTCACGACCGGACGGATGCATACGCGGATCAGCGGCATGCGGACCGGCCTCATCGCCGCCGTCGCCGGCCTGGTCGTGGTGATGATCTTCGTCATCCAGAACGCGCACGCCGTGAACATCAGCTTCCTGGGCGCTCACCTGCGCCTGTCGCTGGCTGTCGCGCTGTTCCTCGCCGCCATCGCCGGAGCCCTGATCATGGCCGCCGCCGGAACCGCGCGCATCACCCAGTTGCGGCGGATCATGCGCCGCGACCGGCGCACGCCGCCGGCCAGCTGACACCAGCCACGACAAGACCCGGCAACGATCCGGGACCACGCGCGCCCGAAGCAGGGAGCCTGCCTCCCGCCGCGCCGTGGTCCCGCCACCACCGCCTGGCAACTCATGCACATCCCACGCACGTCACTGACGAAGGAGCCCGGTCATGGGCATCATCGCTTGGATCGTTCTCGGACTCGGAGCAGGCTTGCTCGCCAACATGCTGATCCCCGGCAAGAGACAGCAAGGCCTCATCATCACCTGCCTGATCGGCATCGCCGGAGCCCTCGGCGGCGGCTGGGCCGCCACCAAGATCTTCCACATCCACACCCTGCACGGATTCTTCAACGCCGACACCTGGCTCACCGCGATCGCCGGCGCAGCGGTCCTGCTGCTCGCCTACCATCTGGTCAGCCGCCAATCCGGCGGATCCAGGTCCGGCCGCAGGTACGCGCACCGGTAACCACGAGCGGGACATGACCAGAGGCTCTGCTCTCGGGTCGTGTCCCGCAGACCGTGACAGCGGCTGGCACAAAGCTCGCCGGGAGCGAACGACTAGCTGCGACAGTTCTGGTGCTGAAACGGCGGCACGGTCAGGCGCGCGTGAGCCGTTGAAGCAGCAGGCTGAGGTCTACTATCGCGATCCGTACGGATGAGTCGCTGCAGCCGTAGGGCAGCACGATTGTGTCGCCGTGGATCATGGGGCCACAGGAGTAGACGACGTTCGGAACGTAACCGTCGCGTTCGGTTGTCGTCGGCGACCAGGAGCGGCTCGGGCAGCGCGGCGATGAGACGCTCGGGCTGATCCAGGTCGAGCAGGACTACGCCGATGGAATACTCGCGCATAGGCCCCACGCCATGGGTGAAAACCAGCCATCCCATCGGGGTCTCGATGGGCGAGCCGCAGTTACCGAGCTGGATAAGTTCCCAGGGATGCGTTGGCGTCTGGACTGTGATGGCCTCACTCCAGCGGTGACCGTCGGCCGAGTAGCCGATCGCGTTGCTTTCCCTGTCCCACCGGGACAGTGCGGCGTAGCGTCCGCCGATTCGGCGGGGGAACAGTGCCATTCCTTTGTTCCTCGCCGACGGACCCGACAGCGCGGACACGGTGAAGGTACGGAAGTCACGCGTTTCCATCAGGTGGGGCGCGACTTGCGAACCGTCGAACGCCGTGTAGGTCGCGTAGTAGGTCGCTTCCGCACCGTCAGTGAAGCGCACGAATCTCGCGTCTTCCATGCCGTGGATCTCGGCCGGACTGGTGGGCCACAGCACCCGCTCGGACAGATCCACGTGCTCACCGAACTCCACGGCGTAGCTGGAAGCTGCGATCCACCGGACTTTCTCGGCGAGCCCCGCTGAGTCTTCGCGGGTCAGCCGTTGCTTGGCGAGCTCGGCTAGCGCCATGTTCAGGTCGGCCGTGGTGAACCGCGTTGGCAGGAGATTCCAGAGGAAGCGGGCGTTCTCGTCTTCCGGGATGAGGTCGGCAAGCTTCGCGCGGAACCGATCGCGATCATGGGCAACAGGCACAGCGTGCCCGGTGTCGAGGAATCGTCCAGGCGTGTCGATGCGGATCCCATATTCGCCGACAGTGCCGGTCCTGAACTCGACGCTCGACAGGTGACCTTCGCCGACGGCTCTCAGGCTCATGACGAACCGGACTTCGCCGGGCTGGCAGCCCGCTTGATCGGGATGCGCGACCAATGAGGGGTTGAAAAGGGCGGCGGCCTCAAGCGCGTACTCCTGACTGAAATACGCCCCGATCAGCTGCCGCCGCGCTTGCCCCACCCGAATATCGCTCCCGAGCCGGTGGGCGACCATCTGGAAGTTACGCTCCAGCGTCCCGGCTAGGTCGCGATACCCACCGGAGAATCGGGCCAGCGTCCGGGTGGCGGTGCGTTCCAGTTCCTCATCGCTCAGGTCGAGGACGCGATTGATAACAGCCATCGCGCGCGATTCGCCACGGATCAGGGTCTCCTGGCCAGGAACGAACAGCCGGCAGAGCATTCGGGAAGGGTCCGGCTCCAGCCGGAGTGGGGTACGCGTCAGCAGCCCGCTCGCGGACGAGGCTTGTCTCACTGCGGCGCCGGGGACAGGCGGTGACCTAGCTGCAGTACGGAGATCATCGCCAGCGTCGACTCGGCTCCCTGGTTGCGACTGCGCCCGTCGCGGCTGAGGCCGTCGCAGCCCCCGCCGGTCCGCTCATCGAGCAGCGGAACTTTCGCGTCGTTGTCGCCGAGGAACCAGGAGACGCTCATTTCCACGCCAGTAAGCCAGCTTCGGTCGCCCGTGACTGTCGCAGCGCGCATGCACGCATCGGCTAGTGCGGCCACTTCGATTGGCTGCTGATCGAAGGCGGGCCGGTCCTCATTCGGGCCCCAGCCTCCGGCAGGCACCACTGACAAATGACCGAGTCGGGTCTCGACAGTCAGCAGCCACTGGAGCATTCGCAGGCCGTTATGCAGCGTTCTGTCCCGACCGAGCTTCCAGCCAGCCACAATGACGGCCTCGGCGATGGCGGCATTCGCGTAGGTCAGCCTGCGCGCAGGCCATGGCCACTCCGGGTCTTCGCGAGGCTGGCCGATGATGGCGCTTGCCTTGTCGAGAATGGAGAGCGCGCCGGAGTGGTCGTGCCACCGATCGAGTATCTCGGCAGCGCCGAGCGTCGCGAATGCCATGGCGTGCGGCCACGCGGACGAGACTTGCACGCCGCGGTCGAACCGGCTCAAGGACTCCTCCCGGATCCCGACCGTCGGACCGCGCGCGGCGGCGGTGCCCAGGCCCCACAACGATCGGCCCCAGCAGTCCTCTGTCCCCGGATAGTCGCGCCACCGGCGGTCGTAACCGAGCCGGTTGCGGACCTTTCCGTCAGGAGCCTGCGCCTGCGCGAGGAAGTAGAGATAGCGGCGTGCCAGTGTGATGAGTTCCTGAGACGGTGATGGCTCCCGGCACACGACCACCAGGCCGCGGGCGACGTCATCCACGCAGTAGCCGTGCTCATGCCGGGGCACGATGCCCTCGGCGTGCTCAAGCAGGCCGACGTTATCAGTGAGCCGCTGCAGATGCCGGAACGGGGCCGCAGGGCAACTCATGCCAGTGCTCCGGCCGTTTCTACCACGAGCGAAGCGGCAAGTTCCCGGTATGACCGTGCGACCGCTGGCCAGAGCAATTGCGGCGCGAGGTCAGCTGAGTATCTGCTCATCCGGGCCGAGAGCCCGGGCTCGGTAAGCACACGCTGCAGTGCGCGCGCGATGCCTGCCGGGTCCTTGCGATCGACGAGGAGTCCCGCGCCGCCGCCGAGAAGCTCGACGGCATGCGGAAAACACGTTGATACGACCGGCTTACCAGCCGTCACTGCCTCAATCAGGACTCCGGAGGTGACCTGCTCAGGTGAGTCGTATGGCAGCAGCACGACATCCGCAGCGCTAATCAGGCGG
Source organism: uncultured Actinomycetota bacterium (assembly GCA_963711055.1). GTDB lineage: Bacteria > Actinomycetota > Actinomycetes > Streptosporangiales > Streptosporangiaceae > JAJYUU01. The sequence continues at coordinate 89,414 of CAVQCR010000015.1, forward strand.
GCCAAGGCATCAGCGGGAAGGAACCGGCCATCGAAGTGAACGCGATCCGCCACATCTCGGCTCCATACTCGCGCCTCAAGTTCCCGGCGGTAGGCCTCACCATCGCGGTCCAGCACGCGCGGATGGGTTTGGCCCGCAACCTGATAGTCGGCGTGCAGCCCGCGATCGCGAAGCAGGCCCATCGCGTCGATCGCGTGCTCGATTCCCTTGCCGGGGCCTAGCAGCCCCCAGGTCAGTACCCTGGGTCGGCCGGGCGCCTCCGCGGGGACTGTGACTCGGTTGTCGGCGGCACCGTGCGGTATCACGAAGACCTTCTCAGAGTCGGCACCGTAGATGTCCAGGATCCGCAATCGGGCCGTCTGCGTCATAGTGACGATTGCGCCAGCGGCTGCGATCACTCCCTCCAGGATCGCGCGCTGCCTCAGCGTCGGGCGTGCCAGCACCGTATGCAGGACGACGATGCTCGGCACGTACAAGGCTTCCAGCAACGCAACGACTTCCTGGCCGTCGGGGCCGCCGTAAATGCCGTACTCATGCTGCACGATCACGATATCGAACGAGTTGAGAACCTTGGCTGCGGCCGCAGCGCTGGCAACGGAGCCCGCCAGGAGGTGATGCACCACCTCGCTGGCAACCCGCGGCTCCGGCTCATCGAGGACCCGCACGACGGCTACCTGATCGCCCGGCTGGGGAAGATGCGCGAGCAGCGCCGCAGCGAATGTTGCCAGCCCGCACTGCGTGGGCGGGTAGGTGCTGAGCAGCGCATAGGACGTTGGCATGAAACAGCTCCCTGTCGTCGGTTTCCGCGATGCGAGCTGCTGCGCGGCCGAAACTTGAGTCCTGCGGGCGTCAACTGCGCCCGGACTGGCGACGCGTAGCGGTCGCAGTCAACCGAACTGCTGGCAGCGAGTCCGGTTCCGCGCTGCGGCCGGGCAGGCGCGTTGCCCGCAGCGAGATGCCAGCGTCGAGAGCCGCACCGGGCTGGCCGGCGGCAGGGATGCTAGAACGCAATCATCTGACGAGATCTTCATGACATGCCCGAGGCTGGCTCAGATGGCCAAGCGTACCCGCCGGTGTCCAGGGCAGTGGCTGAGCGTTCCCCGCGGCCTCGCGAAGTGAACGCCCACTCAGGATAGCCGAGAAGGCGCCTGGAGGTTGCTGGAGCCGCTTGCTTGCCGGGGTGGCGCTGATGCCCAACGTCGGCTCGTCGGTCATGCAGGTGCGGCGCTGTCGATCGCAGTCCGGACCGTCGGGAAGATCTCGAGCTCCCGATCAAGACCCGCGGCGCGCACCGATGCCGCCACCTCGGCCGTCACGGCGGCCAGTCGCAGCGTGCCGCCGAACAGCCTGGCACGGCGTCCGGTGCCGACGAGGACGGCCAGGCCCGCGACGTCGACGTTGATTACCTGCGACAGGTCAAGGACGAGTCTGCTGCCGGCTGGGCCAACGAGGCGAAGGAGCTGCTCGCGCAGGTCCTGTGAGCGTGTGACGTCGAGGACGCCGCTGAGAACGGCAACAAGGTAACCGCGCTCGCTCCGGATGGATAGGGCCGGATCATGAATTCGGTGGATGACCGCGTCGATCACATGTCCCCGATCTCTGGCTGCGCTGGCCTCGGACCCTACACTAGTCTGACAATACTAGCAATCTTTTTCCATATTTGCCCCAAGCAAACTAGCCGCCGGGATACCCGAGGTGGCGCGAGCGCGGCCGATGGTGTCTAATTGCCGTGGTAGTAGTCGAAGTTCGTGCACGTGTGACAGCGCCTGCGAATTCTGACAGCGGGCGCCATGATCTGACCAGAGCCAGTTTTCCGGCGGGTGCCCGCCGCGACCCGGAACGCACGCATGTGCCTCCGACGATCGTTCCAGCGCGAGGAAAGCAAATGACTCAGGGCACTGTTAAGTGGTTCAACGCTGACAAGGGCTTCGGCTTCATCGAACCAGACGGCGGCGGCGCCGATGTGTTCGTGCACCACTCGGCCATCCAGGCTGACGGCTACCGTAGCCTCCAGGAGAACCAGCGAGTCGAGTTCACCGCGAAGCCGGGCGCCAAGGGCCCGCAGGCCGAGCAGGTCCAGCCGATCTAGCTCACTCTGCGGTCGGCCGATTTACCTCGCTCACCGCAGGATGGCACTACATCGGGAGGCAGTGAACATGGCTGCTCCGGACGTCTGGATCGTCAAGGACGACGGCTCGGACATCGTCCGCGCTATTGCGATCGCCGCGGTCGGCCGTGACTACAACGGCAACATCACCGCACGGCTTTCCGGTGGCGAGCAGGCGGTCGTGACCCTGGTCCAGGACCAGGGACATGACCAGGGCCGCACTCCCGACGATTTCCACCGTCAGCTACTGAAGGTCATGTCCGAACTGTCCGATACCGCCGAGACCGCGATAGTTCGGCCAGTCCACCATCCGGTGCATGGCTGGCGGTGGCTCGCGGAGCCCCTTTAGATCCAGCGGCCCCGCTTGCCGCCGCTTCGACGCCGCGCCAAGCTACTGCCATGACCGGCGGATCTGGTGCTCAGGAGAGCACCGCAGGACCTGATCTGCTGGCGAACTTCAACGATCTGCCGCTGGACATGGCCGTGGATGAGCTGCTGTCCTGCTGCGCATCGGCGACATGGGCCGCAACAGTGTGCGCGGGGCGGCCATACGCCTCAGCCGATGCCGCCAGCCGGGTATCCGATGAGGTCGTAGCCATGCTGAGCCTGACCGACCTGGCCGAGGCGCTATCGGGGCACCCGAGGATCGGCGAGCGGGCCGCCGAGCGAGCAGGCCGCCGTTCGCCGAGCGCCCCGTTCGCACGCTCCGCCGCATGGTCACGCCGGGAGCAGTCCGGGGTGCGGGCGGCCGATGCGACCACGATGCGCACTCTCGCAGAGCTCAACCGGGAATACGAACGGCGGTTTGATCATATTTACCTGGTCTGCGCGGCGGGCCGGAGCGCCGGCGAGCTTGCCGACATACTGCGCGAGCGCCTGGGCAACGACCTTCAGACGGAGTGGGAGGTCGTGCGGTCCGAACTGCAGAAGATCAACCGGATCCGGCTGCACGCTCTGCTGGGAGGCGCCGGGTGAATGGAGTCAGCACGCACGTGCTCGATACCGCGCGTGGCGAGCCAGCGGCCGGCCTGCCGGTGCGGCTCGACCGGCTGGCCGACTCGGTCCCGGCTGAGATCGGCCGCGGCGTCACCGATGCCGACGGGCGGGTGTCCGGGCTCGTGCCTGATGGGCTGGGGCCGGGCCGCTACCGGCTGGTCTTCGACACTGAGGCGTATTTCGCCGGGCTCGCGGCCGCTGAGCCAGCGGCGTGAACCCCGCCCGCTTGCCGCTCTATCCGGAGGTCGTCATCACCTTCACAGTGACGGACCCGGTCGCGGACTATCACCTCCCGCTACTGCTGAGCCCGTTTGGTTACTCGACCTACTGCGGCAGCTGAACCCCGTCCCCGGCGGTGTCTACGGACGCGGTCAGGTGCCGGTGATGTGCTCGGGGCGGACTGGCACCCGCCGTAGCGCGAGCCCTGTCGCTGCCCTGATGGCCGCGACGATGGCCGGTCCGGACGAGATGGTGGGCGGCTCCCCGACGCCGCGGAGCCCGTAAGGTGCATGCGGGTCCGCATACTCAAGAACATCAACCTGCATGGGTGGCGTATCCAGAATGGTCGGGACTAGGTAGTCGGTGAACGACGGGTTCTCGATCCGGCCATTGATGGTCTGGATTTCCTCCATCACGGCCAGCCCTAGGCCCTGGGCCGAGCCTCCGTGGATCTGCCCGAGCACAGCCTGCGGGTTCATTGCCTTGCCAACGTCCTGGGCGCAGTCCAGTGCGACCACCTTGACCAGGCCCAGCTCGGTATCCACGTCGACGACGGCGCGGTGCGCCGCAAAGGCATACTGCACATGCGCAGAGCCCTGGCCAGTCTCCGGGTCAACTGGCTGCGTCGGCCGGTGCCGCCACTCGACGGTCTCCTCGATGACCTCGTCGCCGAGCAGGCTGGCCAGGCCGCCGAGCGGACCGTCTGCCGCACTGATCACCTGTCCGCCATCCAGTCTCAGGTCATCGGCGCGGTGACCGGTCCGGGCCGCAATGAGAGTAAGCGCACGGGCCCGGACCAGCTCGCATGCTGCCTTGATCGCGCCGCCGGTCACATAGGTCTGCCGGGAAGCGGATGACGATCCCGCGCTGCCGACGCTGGTGTCCTTGCCGCGCACGATCACCCGGTGCACGCCCAGCTCGGTGCGAGCGATCTGCTGCTCCACGGTCACCAGGCCCTGTCCCACCTCCGCGGCCGCCGTGTGCACTGTCACCACCGGCTCGCCGGTCAGTACCTCAAGCCGCACCCGGGCGGTCGAGTAGTCGTCGAAGCCCTCGGAGAACCCGACGTTCTTGTAGGCCGCCGCGTATCCGACGCCGCGGACGACGCCTTCCCCGTGCGTGGTGTTCGCGACGCCGCCTGGCAGGTCGCGCAGGTCCGCCAGGCCAGCCGCTGGCTGGCGCGGCGGCAGTGGCATGGCCTGGACCCGTTGCAGCAGCTCCCGGACCGGAGCCGGGCTGTCTACGATCTGCCCGGTCGGGGCCTCGCAGCCCAGGTGCATCGCGTTGCGGCAGCGCAGTTCAACCGGGTCGATCCCCAGTTCAGCGGCCAGTTTATCCATTTGTGCCTCATAAGCGAAGGCGGTCTGGACTGAGCCGAAGCCGCGCATCGCCCCGCACGGCGGGTTGTTGGTGTAGGCGCCGTACGCGTCGAGGTGCACGTTCGGGACCACGTACGGGCCGACGCCCATCGTGCCTGCATTGCCGACCACGGCGGGCGTGCTCGAGGCGTATGCACCGCCGTCAAGGAAGATCTCCGCTTTGACGTATACCAGGATGCCGTCGCGGCTGGCGCCGTGCTCGTAGCGCATGACGGCAGGGTGGCGATGCACGTGCCCGTAGAACGATTCCTCGCGGCTGTACACCATCTTCACCGGCTTGCCCGTATGCAGGGCCAGCAAGCAGGCGTGCACGTGCATGGAAAGATCCTCGCGACCTCCGAACGCGCCGCCGACTCCGGAGAGCGTGAGCCGTACCTTCTCGGGGGGCAGCCCGAGCGCCGCGCAGATCTGCTTCTGGTCGACGTGCAGCCACTGGGTAGCCACGCGCAGTTCCACGCCGCCATCCTCGGCCGGCACCGCCAACCCGGACTCAGGTCCGAGAAATGCCTGGTCCTGCATCCCGACCTCGTACTCGCCGACCACAACAACGTCGGCGTGTGGCCCGGGTTCGCCCTTGCGGACCCGCACGTGCCGGACCAGGTTGCCATGGGGATGCAGCACCGCCGCGACCCGGCTGAGGCCGCTTTCCTTGCCGGGCGCATCGTGCACCATGTTCCACCGGGGATGGCCGAGGGCCAGGCGCGCGTCCGTGATCGGCTGGTACTGCTCGTAGCTGACCCGGATCCTGGCCGCAGCGCGGCGGGCAATCTCCGGATGCTCGGCGGCTACCAGTGCGACCGGCTCGCCGTGAAAGCGCACGACGTCCATGGCTAGCACCGGCTGGTCGGCGATCTCCAGGCCGTAATACTTGCTGCCCGGCACGTCCTCATGGGTGAGGACAGCATGCACGCCCGGGGTGCCTAGCGCCTCGCTGAGGTCGATGGCGGCGATCCGGGCGTATGGGTGCGGGCTGCGCAGCGTGATCCCCCAGATCATGCCGTCCATCCACTCATCGCTGGCGTAAGTAAACTCGCCCCTGACCTTCGCCGCGCCGTCTGGCCGGATGGGGCTGGCGCCCACTCCTGCGAATGCCGGGGTGAGCACCGGCGGCGTTCCTGCGGGCGCAGTTGGCGCCGTCATCGCGGTGTTTCCGCGCGTTCGGTGGCCGCCTGCATTCGTGTCAGCCTCCTGCCTGGTCGCGTTGCTGGCGGGTGTAGCGACCTTCATCGGTGACCGGCGCGGCCCAGCAGCTTGCGGCTGGCGGCGGCCGCGTCGGCGGCCGCCTGCTGCGCGTCGATCGTCAGTACCCGGCCGCGCTCAACTACCGGCTGTCCCTGCACGAGCAGCAGGTCGAGCGGCGGTGGCGGGCCGAGTAGCAGGGCGGCCACCGGGTCGGCGATTCCGGCATGCGGCAGAGCGTCAAGCCGCCAGAGCGCTATGTCGGCGAGTTTGCCCGGTTCAAGCGAGCCGATGTCGCCCTCCCGGCCGAGCACTCGGGCGCCGCCCATGGTAGCCATCTCCAGCGCGTCCCTGGTCGTCATCGCAGCCGGGCCGGAGCGCGCCCTTGCGAACAGCAGCGCATGCCTGGCCTCCTCAAGCAGCGAGCTCGCCTCGTTAGAAGCCGCGCCGTCAACGCCAAGTCCGACCGCCACGCCGCCCCGACGCAGATCTGTCGCACGGGCCACGCCGGAGCCGAGCCTGGCGTTCGATGACGGGCAATGCGCCACCCCTGTGCCGGTGCTGGCGAGCAGCGCTAGCGCGCCGTCATCGAGGTGAACGGCGTGCGCCAGCCAGACGTCAGAGCCGAGCCAGCCAAGGTCGTCCAGGTACTCGACCGGCGAGCGGCCAAAATGCTGCCGGCAGTATTCGTCCTCATCCAGCGTCTCGGCCAGGTGCGTATGCAGCCGGACCCCGTTACGCCTGGCCAGATCCGCTGACCTGGCGAGCAGTTCCGCCGTTACCGAGAACGGCGAGCACGGCGCGACAGCGATCCGCAGCATGGAGTCCGGTTCTGGATCGTGGTAGGCGTCGATGGCAGCCTGGGTAGCGATCAGGATCTGATCGAGGTTCTCGACGATGGTGTCCGGTGGCAGGCCGCCCTGCCGGTGACCCAGATCCATCGAGCCACGGGTCGGCTGGAAGCGAAGGCCGACCTGGCGGGCCATCTCGATCGTCGCCGCGAGCACGTCACCGCCGTCATGGGGGAACACGTAGTGGTGATCCGTGGTCGTGCTACAGCCGGTCATCGCCAGCCATGCGAGTCCCGCCTTCGCGGCGGCGGCCACGACCTCGGCGTCGATGTGCTCCCACACCGGATACAGCCCGGTGAGCCAGTCGAACAGGCCCGAATCCGTTGCCAGGCCCCGCGTCAGCCACTGGTAGAGGTGGTGGTGAGTATTCACCAGGCCGGGCGTAGCGAGGCAGCCGCCGGCGTCTATGTACCTGTCGCCGGAGCCGCCGGGCGGAGCCGCGCCAGCCGCGACCGCCGTGATCCAGGGGCCAGTCACGATGACGTGACCAGCCTGATACTCGCTCCGCTCGCCGTCCATGGTGACCACGGCGCAGCCGTCGAGGATCGTCCTGCCGGTCACCGCTGCCCGCCCGCCAGGGACTTGCCCCCGGCCTGTCGCCAGGCTGCCGCGAGCCGGACAGCGTCCAGGATCTTCTCGTAGCCGGTGCAGCGGCACAAGTTACCCGCCAGCGCCTCGCGGATCTCGGCGTCGCTCGGCGCAGCCTGCCGCTCCAGCAGGTCGTGGGCGGCCACCAGCAGGCCCGGCGTACAGAAACCGCACTGCACGGCACCCGCCTCGAGGAAGGCAAGCTGGAGCGGGGCCAAGGTCTCGGCGTCGGCGAGCCCTTCCACCGTGCGCACGTCGCACCCTTGTACCTGCCCGGCCCCGACCAGGCACGCGCAGACGATAACGCCATCCAGGAACACGGTGCACGAGCCGCATTCGCCTTGCTCGCATGCGTTCTTGGAGCCGGGCAGCCCCAACCGCTCGCGCAGCAGGTAAAGCAGGCTCTCGCCCTCCCATACGTCGTCTGCCTCATGCCGCTCGCCGTTGACCGTGCAAATGACGCGCACCCCGCTCACATCCTCCGGTAGTCGGTCCAGGCCCATATCAAGCCGCGCCTTGCCATGACTGACAGCGCATGCACGCGGTAGGAGGCGGTGCCGCGGACATCGTCAATCGGTGCCGCGGCGTCTGCCACGAGATCGGCGAAGCGCGTCACGACAGCGTCCGGCAGGCTGGCCCGGGACTCCCACAAGCCGTCGGCGGCAAGCGTGCCGGCCAGGAACAGTTCTGCCGCGCGCGCTCGGCGTGGCGTTGGCGCCGCAGACCCGACGCCGGTGCCGACCGTCTGGCGGTCGGGATGCAGCGCCAGCGCGAAAGCCGCGACTGCGATGACCATGGCGTTCCGCGTACCGATCTTGGAGAACTGCTGCGGGCCGGCCGCTGGCCGGATCAGCACTGCCTTGATGAGCTCGTCGGGCTGCAGCGCGTTCCGCTTCACGCCGGTATAGAAATCCGCGACCGGGATCCGGCGGGACCCGCGGACTGATTCGACCTCGATCACTGCTTCTGAAGCTAGCAGCGGCGGATGCGAGTCCCCGGCGGGCGAGGCGGCGCCCAGGTTCCCGCCGACCGTGCCACGATTGCGGATCTGCGGCGAGCCAACCGTGCGGGCGGCCATCGCCAGGCCAGGCAGCCTGGCATGCAGGCCGGTCAGGATCTGCGTGTAGGTGATCGCAGCGCCCAGCCGGATGCTGCCGTTCTCCTCTGCCCACTGGGCGAGTTCAGCGACCCTCCCCAGGTCCAGCAGGAACCGCGGCCGGCGCCGGTCGAAGTTCAGCTCGACCATCACATCGGTGCCGCCCTGGATGGGCACGGCCTCCGGATGGGCGGCCTTGACCTGCAGTGCCTCAGCCCAGGTGGTCGGCTGCTGAAATTCCATAACGCTTCCATTGTGCCCGCACCCCGAACGTGCGGACTGGGGTGTCTAGCCGGGCAGCTGCTGCCGGAGCACGGCGGGCAGTTCCGCGGCCGAGGTCACGGGACGATTCGCCAGCGCCGCCTCCGCTGCAGGCCCCGCGCACCCGGCTGCAGTGAGAACATGTGCCGCATGCGCTTCGGGCAGGAGGTTGAACCACTGCAGCGCCAGCCGGTCCCTGGCCGGCTGGGTTAGTGCCGCATGGAGGCGCAGCCGGGCCATGCCGCCGTCAGGAAAGACGTCCAGCCGCACACAGTCAACTTCGCTGTCGCTTTCCAGGCGGAATCGGTGCAACGTATCGGGCTGTAGCCGGGTGCGCAGTAGCGCAGTCCAGTCCGCCGGAGAATCCGGCTCCGGGTGCCTCGCGCTGCGGCCCGCGAGCGCGGCCGAGCCGGGTGCGTTGCCCAGGAAGTGGGTCGTGTCGAGCTCGGCGAGCCGGATCACGCCCGCGGTCGCGAGCTGGATCTGCACCCAGTCGTTGCCGTCGTCGCGGCGGCGCGCAGTCTCCCATCCGTCGCCCATGTTGCGCGGCCATCCGGGTGAGATCAGGTTGGCGGGCGAGGAATAGAACATGTTGCTACAGCCGGCAACGTGGGCGCCGTTGGCGAGCGCGGCCACATCCACCAGCCCGGGCAACAACCGCGGGTCGGGCACGGCCGTGCCGTGCACCCGCAGCCGCGCCACGCCGCCGTCCGGGTATATGGACAGTCGGACATGGGTCACCCGGCAGCTGCCGCTCACGTGGAACTCGTTGCGGCTGTCGCCGGCCACGGCCGTCCGGGTGACCAGCGGGGTCCAGGCGGCCGTAGTCAGCTCATCCCGCCCCGGGTACCCGTCGGCCCCGCATCCTTCTATCGATATCTCGGCCGGGTAGTTGCCGGAGAAGAAGGCCGTGTCGACGACAACCCCCGACACGACGCCGGGCAGCCCGAGCCTGACAATCACCCAGTCATGGCCGGCCGAGCGCCGTCGCCGCGTCTCCCAGCCGTCATACACCTGCCCCCTGGGCCCGAACGTCCTGGCCGTGAAACCAGGCGGGTCGGACTTGATCAGGTTCTCCGGCCCGGCGAAGAAGTCATCGGAGGCGCAGATGATGCTGCCGCCCATCTGCCTGGCGGCCAGATCCGGCATCGCGCCGAACCCGCCCGGAGCGCCGATGTCTGTCATAACCCTGTCACCTGGCTACCAGCCGAGACCCGGATCAAAGGCCGGGCCAGGATGAGCGGCGTCGTCGCGGCGCACGGTGCCTTCAATCAGGCCGTAGGGCCGGTCGTCCGCATGGAACACCTCGTTCGGGTTCTCGAGCCCGAACGCGCTGAGGTCGACGACGAAATGATGTTTGTTCGGCAGTGAGAACCGCGCCTCGCCAATGCCCGGCTGGCCCTGGATGAGCCTCGTTCCCATCTCGAACAGTGTGTGCTGGAGGCTGAGGCTGTGGTGGCGGGCGAACGTGTCCGTCACGGTCGCGAGCGCGGCCCGGAACGAGGCCGCCCAATCCGCGGCCGGCTCGGCGTGCCACCACTGCGCGGTGACCGACGTCGCCAGCACCCGGTCGGTAGTGGCGGCCAATGTGGTGTAGCGATCGGTATAGAAGTCGTGAAACTCCGAGTCAGTGGTCTTCAGCACGATCAGGTCCTGGACGCCGGAGACCACCCAGTCGCTGTCTCCTTCGCAGGTGACGACAGCTGTGCGCACGTATGAGCCGTCGCGCTGGAATGCGTGCGGATGAGGCGCGCCGTCGCTGACCAGCCGTGACCACGGGTACATCTGGACCGTGACTCGGGCCCGCTGCGCGGCCGGCACGTCGCGGACAAAGTGCCGGCCCAGTGCGAGCGCGAACGACTCCGGCTGCCGGGCCGCCTCGCCGTGTTTCTTCGCGAACGCGTTGACGGTGTTCTTCATGGCGTCGGTTGTCAGGCAGCTTGTGTTGTCGCCCGCGAGGTGAACAGCGGTGAATTCACCGCTAAGCGCCACGCTGACGTTGTAGTCGACAAGTTCATGCGGATCGGCATCACGGTAGATCCGCACTACCCGCGTCTGGGCTTTCCCGTACTGGTTGTGGGCCAGGATTACGCCCATGGGCTCAGCCCTCTCAAAGTTGCTGGACGGCCCCCAGATCCACGCGCCGGGGCCCGCTCGCCACACGGCCGTTGCTGGCACGACAGGCGTGCCACCCCGTTGCGCTGGGGCAGCATCCGTGCTGGCGGTGCTCCGGCGATTACACTAGCAATCCGCAGGCCCGGGCAGCTTCGGGCGCAGCTGGGGCACTCGGGACCGCCCGCAGGCCTGCATCGCCGAACGTGGAGCGGAGTGCATGGCCGCAAAGCTCGTTCGCTCCGGAGCTGGCCAGGCAGTGGGGCGCGCTCATGCTTGAGCCTGAACTGGTAATCCGGGCCAGGCGGGTGGTGACCGAGGATGGCGTCCGCCCGGCGACGGTCGCCGTGGCTGGCGGCCTGATCACGGACATCGGGCCATACGAGTCCGCGCCGGGACAGCCGCACGGGCGACCGGCGTCACCGACCTGGCCGACGACGAGGTACTGCTGCCAGGCCTGGTGGACATCCACGTGCACGTGAACGAGCCAGGGCGGACGAGCTGGGAGGGCTTCACCACCGCCACCAAGGCAGCGGCAGCTGGCGGCATCACCACGATCATCGACATGCCGCTGAATTCAGTCCCGCCCACCATCGACGCCGAGGCGCTGCGGGCAAAGCAGGCCGCAGCGCGGGGGCAGTGCCATGTGGACGTCGGCTTCTGGGGCGGCGCGGTGCCCGACAACGAGCCGGCCCGCCCGCAACTGCGCCAGTCAGGCGTCTTCGGTTTTAAGTGCTTCACGGTCGACTCGGGCGTGCCGGAGTTCCCGCCGCTCGACGACGCGGGGCTCAAGCGAGCGGCGGAGCAGGTGGCCCGGCTCGGCAGCCTGCTGATCGTTCATGCCGAGGATGCCGGGGTGATCGCGCAGGCACTGCGGCCGGGCGGCCCGGACTACGCTTCCTTCCTTCGGTCCCGGCCGCAGGCCGCTGAGACCACAGCTATCGCCCGAGTTCTCAAGCATGCCGGCGAGACCGGCGCGAGAGTGCACATCCTGCACCTGTCCAGCGCGGCCGCGCTCCCGTTGCTGGCAGCCGCACGGCGGGACGGCATCCAGGTCACCGTCGAAACCTGCCCGCACTATCTCGCGCTCGCCGCAGAGCAGGTTCCCGCCGGCGCCACTGAGTACAAGTGCTGCCCGCCGATCAGGGAAGGCGCAAACCGGGAACTGCTCTGGCAGGCACTGCGCGCGGGCACCATCGACTGCGTGGCCTCTGATCACTCACCCTGCCCGCCTGAGCTGAAGCGCGCCGGAGGATGGCGACTTCGCCGCGGCCTGGGGCGGCATCGCCTCGCTGCAGCTCTCGCTACCGGTGGTATGGACGCAGGCGCGGGCGCGCGGGTTCGGTCTCGCGGACATCGCCCGCTGGATGTCCGCCCGGCCGGCCCAGATTGCGGGGCTGCCCGCTAAGGGCGCTATCGCCCCCGGCCGGGATGGTGACCTGGTCGCATTCGGCCCGGACGAGAAATTCCGCGTGGATCCCGGCCAGCTCTTCCACCGGCATCCGGTCACGCCGTACGCCGGCCAGACGCTGGCGGGGGTGGTCCGGCGAACCTGGCTGCGCGGCCAGCCGTCGCCGGGCGCCCGGCCAGCCGGGCTGCTACTCACCCAGGCACGCTGAGCCGCTTCTGCTCGTCCGCGCACGGCGCGGGCGCCGCGAGCCAACAAGGCGCGCCATCTTGCATAGTGGACAGCGTCGCATGTCCCGGTATGCGCTGGCTGCGGCTGGGCCGGTGCCATAAAATCCGGAAATTGAGGTGCGCACCTACCTAGCGGAGTAGATCGCTGAGCGGAGCCGTAACCCGTGACCCTTACGCCTGGCGCGCCGCTCAACATTCTTGATCCTTTTCTGTACGCCGGGGATCCGTACCCGGCGTACAAGTGGCTCCGCGACCAGGCACCCGTTTACTGGGATCCGGTCAACCAGATCTGGGGCGTCTCCCGGCACAAAGACGTACTGTCCATCGAGCGCGATACTGCCCGTTACAGCTCGGCCAGGGGCAGTCGGCCGCTCATCGACATGAGCGCCTCGATGATCAACAGAGACGACCCCCGGCACCAGCGGCAACGGAGGCTTGTGTCGGGCCGGTTTTCGCCACGGGCGATACGCAGGCACGAGGAGCGAGTGCGGGCCATCGCCACCGAGCTGATCACCGCCATGGCGGCAACTGGGTCGGCAGAGATCATCGGGGAGCTGGCCGCCCCGCTGCCCGCCATGGTCATCGGAGAACTCCTGGGATTCGACCAGGCGCTGTGGCCGAAATGCAGGGAATGGTCGGAGCTCACCATGGGCGCGGCTGGTTACCGCAACGATGACCCACGCCAGCCCGCCGGGTCACCGGAAGCGATCGCGGAATTCGCCGCAGCGTTTCACGAGCTGATCGAGGCGAGGAGGGACGATCCGCGCGACGACCTGGTGTCAGCCTGGGTACACGGGGCCGTTGACGGCGAACCGCTCGACGTACCCGAGATCATCCAGGAGGGCCTGCTCCTGCTGGACGGCGGCGCGGAGACGACGCGGTCGGTGATAGGCCAGACAGTATGGAATCTGATCCGCTTCCCTGACCAGCTCCAGATCCTGATAGCGGACCCTTCGGTTATCGGGGCTACCGCAGTGGAGGAGTTCATCCGGTACGCGAGCCCGATACTCAACATGCGCCGAACAGTCACGGTGGGCCATAAGCTGCACGGCCAGGTTCTGCGGGAGGGCGACCAGGTGCTGCTCATGTATGCGGCGGCAAATTCCGACGACAGGGCCTTCGGCGAACCAGACCGCTTCGACGTGACCCGCCGCCACAACCATCATGTGGCGTTCGGTCTCGGCACCCATTTCTGCCTCGGGGCAAACCTGGCCAGGCTCGAGCTTCGCATCGTGTTCGACGAACTACTGCGCAGGCTTCCCGACGTCCGGCTGGCCGCCGGCTTTCAGCCTGAGTTCGTACCCGGTTACTTCACCCGCACGCTCAAGGAGCTGCGGGTCGAATTCAGCGCGGCTGGCTGACGCACCACGAGACCACACGGCCGCGGAGCAGGCGAGTGCCCCGGCGACAGCTGTCGCCGGGGCACTCGTTACCGAACCTTAGAAGCGGATCTGCCAGACGCCACGGCCGTGAGTCGCGGCGTAGATGTAGTTATCCGGGCCGACGGTGAGGTCATCCACCCCCGCACTGGGCAGCCCGTGGCCGAGGCGGAGCCAGAAGGTATCGGCCCCCTCGCCCTCACGGGCGGTGAACACGCCGCCATCGGTGCCTAGCGCCAGCCGGTGGTGCATGAGCACCAGGGTGTCGGACGCGATGTCCGGCAGGTTGCCGGAGATATCAGTCCACGTCTGACCGCCGTCCCAGGTCTCGAAGACGTGGCCGACGCCGCCGCCTGGTACCCACCTGCGCGAGTAGCCGTTGAAGACGGCATACGCATGTGCGGGGTCGCTCGGGTCGACGGTGACGCCGGCGATGTAGCGGTCCGGCAGCCCGGTCATGTTCACCTGGTGCCAGGTGCCGCCGTAGTTGGTGGCGATTCCGGATGCGAATGCCGGTCCGGGGTTACCGCCGCCGCCTACCCACGCTGCGTAGATGACGCTGCCGTTGTTCGCCGACGACAGCGCCGTGACCGCATTGCCAGTTCCGGTGTTGTACACCGGAGTCCACGAGCAGGCGGTATCGGTGCAACTGGTGTTCCAGCCGTCTGTCGTGACCCACACGTACTGGCCGCCGGTAACCCACACGTCCGGGTTCTGCTGGTCCGGCACGAGCGGCGTGACGAACCGCGCGTTCGGGTCGCAGTCGGCCCTCGGTGTCAGGCCGAGCTCTGCCTGGCCAACACAGGTGGGACTGATGTAGTCGGCGAACGAATGCCCGCCGTCGGTTGACGAGTACATCGTGCCGTCGGTGTACTCGCCGACCATGTTGTTGCCGTTCTGCGGATCGACGACCACGTCAAAACCGTCGCCGCCAGCCGCCTCCGACATCTGACTGGTCAGGTTGCTGACCACCGACGTGCCGTTGTCCTGCATGCCGCCGGTGACCTGGACACCCCCGCCGGGCAGCAGGCCCGCCCGCGCGTCGTAGTACTGCATCGTCCGCAGCGTCGTATTGAGGTCAGTCCACTGACCATCCTCGGCATCGTCGGATAGCGGCCTGCTGTATACGCCGCCGTCGTTGCCGATGACGATCTTGCCATTCGTGATCATCATCGCGTGCTGGTCAGGATGGGTGGTGTTCGGACAGGTGTTCGTGGCATCGCACGCGAACGGGTAGTTCCAGTACGGGCTGGCGGTAATCCAGCTCTGGCCGCCACTGGTGGACTCGAAGACCTCTTCCAGGCCGGCGTAGACGTGATCCGGGTTGGTGGGGTCAACAGCCAGGTCCTGGTTGTACCAGGCCTGGACACCGACGCCGTAGCCGGATCCGACCCCCAGCGCGGAGCCGGAGGCGGCCAGCGTGGCCTCGTCACCGATCTTCGTCCACGGGCCGGACACGCTAGCGGGGTTTCCTGAGGACACGAAGATGCCCTGGAGGACCGACTCGTCACCCGCGGTGAGCATGGCCGGGGACTGCACGATCGCGTAGAGCTTTGTCCCATCCGCAGAGTAGGCGAACGTGGTCCGGCCGATGTCGCCGACGTTGATGTCGCCAGTCGGAGTGACCGCGGTGAAGTGGTGGCCGTGGTCGGTCGACTCGTAGAAGCCGTTGTTCTCGGTGTTGCCGGGACCGTGCCAGCCGATCGCCGCGATGACGTCACGGCCGTGCGAGCCCGGCACGATGGCGACATCCGTCACCTGCTGGTCGTAGGGCGGGTTGTCCACCGGCCCCGCGGGATCGAGGACCTCGGTCCACCGGCCGGTGCGGGCCGAGTACCGGAACAGCCCGTTGTCAGTGGCCGCGTAGGCGTTACCGCGATGGTCGAAGGTGATCCGGAAGATCGAGTCGGATGCCATCGGGCTGAATCCGTGGACATCGCCGACCGGCTCCCACCTGCGGCCGTTGTCGAACGAACGGTAAACGCCTGTACCCGCGTAGGCGTCCTGCGACACGTTGGCCTCACCGGTGCCAACCCACACCGAGCCGTCCACCGGGTCGATGGCGATCGAGCCGATGGACAGTGTCGGCATGTTGTCGAACACTGGCGTCCAGTGCTGGCCCTGGTCCCACGACCGCCAGACGCCGCCGTCGGCCGCGCCGAGGAACCATGCGCCGTCAGGGGCTGCGGCGAGAGCGGTAACACGCCCGCTCACAAGCGAGAACCCCGCGCCCTCGTTGCCCCAGAACGGGTCGATGTAGTTACTGGGCTCGGCGTTGTAGGGCTGATCGGTGAACTCCTGCCAGCGGCCGTGGGTGGCGGGCAGGGCGTCCGCCTGCTGCTCCGCGCTCGCGAGCGCCGGGCCGTTGACGGCCGCCGCTGGGGCGGTCCGCTCGAAGTCATACTGCGCGTTCTGATCCGCCAGGTCATTGTCGTCGGGCGTGCTGTTGACCGAGCCCGACCCCGAGCTAGCCGCCGCGGCTGCTCTGCTGGCCTTAGCCTGGGACCGTAGATAGGCGTTCAGGGCATGCTGCCGCGCGGCAAAGCCATGCAGTGCGCCTGGTTTCGGGCTAGCTGAGGATCCGGCCGCCAGGCCGGCGCCGCCCAGAGAAACTACCGTGCCCAGTGCGATCGAACCGAACAGGGCCGCGCGCCAACGGCGCTTCGGATGCTGCATTCCGCCTCCATTCGACACCGCTGTCAAGGCCCAGCGGACGAATCAGATATTCACACACTTGATCGAGGCGGACAATAATCTTCCGTAAATATCTAAGTTGTCTATAAATCCTGCGGGAGCTGCGCAGTTGCGGCGAAACGAAGCGTTCATGCGTCAGTCGCGCGCAGTAGTCTCGGCCAGGGGGAACCTGGATCGATGAGGCGGGGGCATGCGGAACTCACGTCGCGAGGTCGTGTACGTCTCCGGGGCTCCAGGAGCGGGTAAGACCAGCCTGGCCATCCCGCTTGCCGCTGAGCTGGGCTTCGCGCTGGTCTGCAAGGACAAGATCAAAGAGACGCTGCACGACGCCCTGGGCGGGCCGGCGCCCGATCTGGCCTGGTCGCGCGCGCTCGGCGCAGCGGCGATGGAGCTGTTGTGGATGCTGGCGGCTGATGCGCCGTCAGTCGTGGTGGAAGCGAACTTCCGGCCGCACGATTGTTATCAGCGCGGGAAACTCGCAGCGCTCGCGGAGTGCCCGGTCGAGGTGTACTGCCACTGTGATCCCAGGCTGGCCGCACACCGCTATGACAGCCGCGCCGCCACGTGCCATCCCATTCACGTGCAGGCCAGCCTCCCGCCGGACATCCGCGCGGAGTATGACCAGCCGGTCGGCATCGGGAAACTGATCACGGTGGATACCGCGGTTCCCGCGGACGTGGCGGCGGTCGCCGCCGCGGTCCGCGCCTGCCTGCCGACATCCGCACACATGCCGAGCAGTGGCGACATAGGCGGCATCGTTGCCGGGCCGGACCGTGCGGGTTAGGCTCGGAAGGCCGCACGGCGCGGCGCGGGTTACCAGGAAGGAGGCGCGATGTCCGCTCATCACCAGGCGCCTCCGGAGACTGGCCGATAGCAGTCCCGGTTGCGCCTCTGCTCAGCAGAGGAATCACATGACTGCACAATCAGCTTCACAGTCGATCGCGGCCGGCCGGGCAGACGACATCCCCGCCAGCTGGGACGAGCGCACGACACTGACCACGTTCCTGGACTACGCCCGCGATACCGTGCACGCCAAGTGCGCGGGCCTATCCGATGCCGATGCCCGCCGGGCGCCGCTGCCCGGCTCGCCGCTGATGACGATCTGCGGGCTGGTCAGCCACCTGCGCTGGGTCGAGAGCTCGTGGATCGAGGTCAGGATGCTGGGCGGCACGATCAACGCGCCGTGGACCGACGACGATCCCGACCGCGAGTTCCGGATCGCCGTCGAGGTTCCGCTGGTTCAGTTGCTGGCGGACTACCGGGCCACCTGCGCACGACACCGACAGCTGGTGGCGTCGCTGAACCTGGACACCCCGTCACGAGGCGAGCTGGGCTGGCGAACCGAACCGGTGACGCTGCGCTGGATCCTCTTCCATCTCACCGAGGAGACCGCCCGGCACAACGGCCACATCGATATCCTCCGGGAACTCGCCGACGGCGCGCGCGGAAGGTAACGGCCGTTCGCGCGCGCATATAACGGGGAACGCGGGCGTCCAGTGGCGCGCCGCCAGAGCTGCCGCTCGGTGTGCAGCATGCATCCGAGGCAACCGGACACGGGCGTTTCGCCGCCCATTGCGGTGCTCTCGTCAAGGTTCTGTTCTAGGGTCAGACAGGCTGGCAGCGAATGCCATGGCACTTAAAGACATGAAGTGCATTCAGGGGAGGTCTGCGTGAGATTTCGTTTAGTACAGGCACGCTTTCTGCCGGTAGCCGCGGTGACGGCGCTGGCCACGGGCCTGGTCGCGGCGGCGCCACTTGCTGGCCAGGCGGCGACGGCATCCTACGGCTCAGGTATTGTCAAGGCCCCGGTGTTCACCCTGCCGCTAACCAGGGTGGGCGAGGTCAATCTCAGCACGCTGGCTAATTCGGAAAGCCTGCGCAAGATGACGGCCCGGCGCCAGGGTGCCCCCATCTCTCGCACAGCAGCCAAGGGCCGCGGTTACCGGGCGGTTGATAACGCCATCCGCGCGCACGCGCTCAAAGGAAGGGCGGCGGGCCCGCCTAATCCCTCTACCCGGCCGCTTTCCAGCAAGAACGTGCGCGGCGAGATGGGCTTCAGCGCGTTGTCCGGAGTCCTGCAGGCCGACACCACGGGCGGTCTTGACCTCGAGCCGCCCGACCAGGGCCTGTGCGTGGGCGGCGGGTACGTGATGGAGTTCATCAACAACGCCCTGGCCGTCTACGACCAGAACGGCGACCAGCTCGTGGGCCCGGTCGGATCGCCGGCCGCGTTCAAGCAGCCAACGTCCGATTTCTTCTCCGACCCGCGGTGCTATTACGACGCGTCCACTCAGCGCTGGTTCTACCAGGAGTTCATCGTCGGCACGGTCAACTCCGCCGGCAAGGTGGTCGTCCCGAGCACCCAGTTCGAGGCGGTCAGCAACACCCCGGATCCGACCGGCACGTACACGATCTGGTCGTGGAACACGACCGACGCGGGCACCAAGGGCTGCCCCTGCTTCGGCGACTATGACAACCTGGGCGCCGATGCGAACGGGATCTACGTGGCGACCGACGAGTTCAGCTTCGTCGGGCCCGCCTACAACGGCGTCATCATCTATGCGATCTCCAAGGCGCTGCTTGAAACGGCCTCGCAGACCGGCATCGTCCCGCCGGTGTTCGGTTACCGGCTGACCTCGGACGCGTTCGGCCAGCCGTATGTCGTTGCACCGGCCAGCACGCCGCCTGGAGGGCGGTACGCACCCGGCACCGAGTACTTCGTGGAGTCCAACTCCAACAAGTTCAGCGACAACCATCTGCTGGTTTACGCTCTGAACGACACCTCCGAGCTGGGCGCGCCGGCACCACCGGCGATGTACCGCACCGAGGTGACCACGGTGGGATACTCGTTCCCGCCGGACGCGACCCAGAAGCCAGGACCGCGCCCGCTCGGAGACGCCTACCAGGCCCCGCCCGGCGCCATCCAGGCAGACTTCAACGCCGAGATGGAACCTACCTATACCAACGGGCAGATCTACGCCCAGCTTGACACTGGTACCACCAGTGGCAGCGATGCCGTCGACTGGTTCATCCTCAAGCCCGCTCTGTCGGGGACCACGCTGTCCGCCAGCGTCGTGCACCAGGGCGCGGTGGCCGTCAAGGACACCAGCCTGCTCTACCCGTACACGGCGGTGACCGCCAGCGGCGTCGGCTACCTGCTGTTCTCGCTCAGCGGCCCGGATAACTACCCGAGTCCGGCCTATATCAGCTATGGCACCACTGGCCCGACCGGCCCGGTGATCCTGGCGACCAAGGGCGCCGCACCAGACGACGGCTTCACCTGCTACGCGGCCTTCGTCGGCCCCAACTACGGCGGCTGCCGCTGGGGTGACTACTCCATGGGCGCCGTGATGAACGGCCGGGTCTACATGTCCGCGGAGTACGTCCCGCCCACCTACCGCGACATACTGACCAACTGGGGCACCTACATCTGGAGTGCGCCGCCACCTCCAGCCCACTGATCCCGAAAGCTGGGGTGTGCGACGGGGCCCGTTCCCAAGAGCATCAGGGAACGGGCCCCGTCGCGCAGACAACCCCAACTGACCCGGGGAGCTCTTGCTGCCCCTGCCGAGGCGAAGTCGACGGCGGCGCGGCGGCTGCAGTACGCTACCTGCGCCGCGTTTGGGGAGGTCAGTGACCTTCCGTTCGACACGTCAGCGTCAACCTCACACGGAAGTCTC
Organism: uncultured Actinomycetota bacterium; assembly: GCA_963711055.1. Lineage (GTDB taxonomy): Bacteria > Actinomycetota > Actinomycetes > Streptosporangiales > Streptosporangiaceae > JAJYUU01. The sequence goes on from CAVQCR010000015.1 coordinate 109,593, forward strand.
AGCTGTTGGCCACGCAGACGCTCACCTTCTTGTTCACTGACATCGAGGGTTCTACAGCGATGCTGCGGCGTCTGAGGGAGACGTACGCCGAAGTTCTCACCGATCATCATCGGCTGGTCCGGGCGGCCCTCGCCGCGCACGGCGGCAAGGAGATTGACACCCAAGGCGACGCATTCTTCGCAGTATTCGCCTCGGCGGGCTCCTGCATTGCCGCGGCGATCGAGATGCAGCGGGCGTTCCTTTCGTATGCATGGCCGGCCGGTGAGGGCCTCCAGGTCCGCATGGGCGTCCACTCTGGCGAGGCGTCGCAGACAGCCGTCGGCCTGGTTGGTCTCGACGTTCACCGCGGTGCCCGGATCGCGGCCGTGGCCCACGGGGGCCAGATCGTAGTTTCGGCTACGACGGCCGCGCTGCTCCGCGACTCTATGCCGGAGGGCACCTTCGTCAAGGACCTCGGCCTGCACCGGCTCAAGGACCTCGGCCGGCCTGAACAGCTTTTCCAGCTTCAGGCCACCGGCCTGCCTGCTGCTTTCCCACCTCTTCGGTCGCTGGACAACCCGAAGCTGCTCAACAATCTCCCGCCACAAGTGTCAAGCTTCATCGGCCGCGACGCTGAGCTCGCGGAGGTGCGCCGTTTGATCAGCACCTCTCGTCTGGTCACGCTCACCGGCCCGGGCGGCGCGGGCAAGACCCGCCTTGGGCTCCAGCTGGCAGCCGAGTTGCTGGACGGCTCGGGCGACGGGGTGTGGTTTGCCGATCTCGCCCCGCTGCAGGACGCGGATCTCGTCGCGGTAACTGTTGCGAATGTGCTGGGCATACGTGAGGACCCAGGCCGTGACCTCATCGACACGCTGGTCGAAGCAGTCGGCCAGCGGAGCCTGCTCGTCCTGCTGGACAACTGCGAGCACGTCGTCGACAGGTGCGCCAAGCTCGCGGATGCGCTGCTGCGGAATTGCCCGAACATCGTGCTGCTCGCGACCAGCCGTGAGCCGCTCGGCATCGACGGTGAGCGCGTCTACCGGGTACCCTCCCTGGCTACACCAGCCGACGGCGATGGCCCGGATGCGATCCGTAACACCGAGGCAGTACGGCTTTTTGCCGACCGCGCCGCCCAGCATGGGGTGACGCTCAGCTGGGACGAGCGGACCGCTTCGGTTGCAGGCCGGGTCTGCCGGCTCCTCGACGGCATCCCGCTGGCCATCGAGCTGGGCGCTGCCCGGCTGCGCGGCATGTCTGTCAGCGAACTGGACGCCCGGCTCGACCGGCGCTTCGCCATTCTGACCGGCGGCTCGCGCACGGCCCTGCCGCGTCAGCAGACGCTGCGTGCGATGGTCGACTGGTCCTGGGAACTGCTCAACGCCGCTGAGGGCCAGGTGCTGGCCCGGCTTTCGGTGTTCGCCGGCGGGTTCGACCTGGCCGCCGCCGAAGCCGTCACCGCAACCGAGGAAGTGCTGCTGGACGAGGTAATCGGGCACCTCGGCGCGCTGGTCGACAAGAGCCTGGTGCAGTTCGACGACACCGGGACCGGGCCAGTCCGCTACCGGCTGCTGGAAACCGTCCGGCAGTACGCAGCCCGCAAGCTCGAAGAGCAGGGCCCGCGCGCAGCCGAGGACGCCCGGATCGCTCATCGCAACCACTACCTGGCTCTGGCGGAAGCGGCCGCTCCGCAGCTAGTGGCACGCGATCAGGCCGAGTGGCTGGACCGTCTCGATCTCGAACTGGACAATCTCCGCGCCGCGATCGCCGTCAGCGCGAAGCAAGCCGACCCTGCGCCGGGGATCCGGCTGGCTGCATCGCTGCGAGTGTTCTGGAAAACACGCGGTCATGCCACCGAAGCAGTCGAGGCGCTCCGGGCGCTGCTCGAAGTACCGGCTGCCCGAGGGGCGACGCTGCTGCGCGCCCAGGCCCTGGCCTGTACGGCCGAACTCCTTGAGCAGACGGGCGGCTACGCAGTTGCTGAGGAATACTGCGACGAGGCTCTGGCGATTGCCCGCACCGCCGGAGACGACTACCTGGTCGCCGACCTGCTGTACATCCGTGCTTTCATCCTGCTGCGCCGGGGGCAGCAGGACGCCGCGCTGCCTCTCATCGAGGTGGGCCTGAGCTTGGCGCGCCGTCTTGAGCAGCCTCATCTCACCGGCCGCCTGCTTTCCGTCCGGTCGTTCGCTCTGGACATCGGAGGCGACCATGTGGGCGCGGCGCGCGAGATAGCCGAATCCCTGCGGCTCTTCCGCCAGGTTGGCGACCGGCGGGAGATGGGAACGATGGTGGGCAATCTCGGGTACGCCGAGCTGTCGATGGGCGACCTGGATTCCGCCCGCAACCACCTTCTCGAATCGCTCCACATCTTCCGCGAGCTGAACGACCGCGCCGGCGTCGTCTACGAAACCTTCAACCTCGGCTTGGCGGAGTATCTCAGCGGCTCGCCGGAGGCGGCCGAGGCTTACTTCGCGGAATCGCTTGACGTGGCCAGGCGCATGCGGATGAAGGCCAGCACGGCCTATGCGCTGATCGGCCTGGCTATGACAGGCAGCGACGGCGCCGGAGGCGGCCGCTCCGCCCGGCTGCACGGCGCCGCCGACGAGGCCATGGCGGCGCTGGGCGAGACCCTCGAACCCCTGGAGGGCGGGCTGCGCGATCTCGACTGCCAGCGCCTGCGTTCGGTTATGGGCGCTGCGGCCTTCGAGGCCGAGTACGCCGCGGGACGCACTTTGGCTTCGGAGGACGTTGTCACTCTGGCGCTCGGCACCCGAGAAGCCGGCTGCTGATCTCCTACCGGGCCGGGCTGGCGCGGCTATCGGTCTAGCTTGCGCCGAACTCCTTGCGGACAGCTTCGAATCCGTGCGACGTGGCCTCGAGCACTCGCGCCACATCGCGGTCAGTATGGGCCGCTGATACGAACCAGTTGTGGCGCGGATGCAGGATCACGCCGTGCTCGATGAAGGCTGCCATCGGGACAGCCTGGTACCAGAATGAGCCGGTCACGAAGATCGCGGATGCGGCGTCCCTGAGGCTCTCGGTACCGAGTCCCCGGCTGTGCTGCTTGACCTGCAGCGCAGCCTCAATGCCGACGGCCGAGCCTACGAGCCGGGGAGCGGTGCGGCTTTCAGCGTGGCTGACCTAGAGCGGGCGCGCGAGCGCTCACGCGTAGCGTACTCGCCAGGCTGCGTGGTCCTGCTTCGGACGGGCTTCCTCGGCTGGTACTGCAGTCAACCCTGGCGCACGCGCGCCCGCATCGCCCGCGGCCTGCGCGCGCCGGGCGTGGAGCATACCGAGAAGATGGCGCGGTACCTGTGGGACAGCGGTGCCATGGCAGTCGCGTCGGATACGTTCGCGGTGGAGGTCTGGCCCCGGACCTGAGCTCGGAGGGGATTCCCTTCGGCTTCCTTCACCGCGTCCTCATCGGGCAGTTCGGCATGGCTCTCGGCGAGCTCTGGCAACTCGATGACCTGGCAGAAATATCAGCGCACGCGTGGAGGACGTAATCGTCATGCGCCATCAGGCGTTAACTACGATCAGATCCTGCCAGCCAACATTACCGTTCTGGACGGCGAAGGCTCGTTGCGCGCTGGCGACGGCAGACGGTCATCTGAATGGCCGATGCATCGCAAGATCTACGACATGACCGACGCCCGAGCCGTGGTGCATACGCATTCGCCGTTTGCCACGGCAGTCTCCACTGTATGCACCGAGATGCCAGCGATCCAGTATTCCATCCTGCGCCTCGGCGGCCCGACAGTACTGGTCGCTCCGTACACGACATTCGGCTCAGCGGAGCTGGCCGGAATGGCCGGCACTGCCCTGGCAGACCGCACCGGCACGCTCCTCCAAAACCATGGCGCTGTCGTGTACGGGGCCACGATCGAGGAGGCCTATGCTCGAGCGCTGCTGCTGGAATGGCTCGCCGAGGTTTACTGGCGGGCAATGCTCGTTGGTTCTCCGCGCATCCTCAGCACTGATGAGCTTGACGAGGTGCGCGCGGCAGCTCGCCACCACCAATACCAAGCTGGAGGAGCGTAATGGGGGATGCTGACCGCCCGCTCGTGGTGAGCCTGGGTGTCCACATCGTCGATGTACTCGGCCGCCCTGTTACCCATATCCCACCGGGACAAGGGCGGCAGCTGCTCGATGAGATCCGTATTACCGCGGCGGGTACCGCCGCCGGCACCAGCGTCGACCTGGCCAAGCTCGGTGCGCGGGTCGTCGCCATGAGCGCGGTTGGCGACGACGCGCTCGCAGACTTTGCGGCGACGCATGCTCGGCCGGGTTCATCGTCGGACTGCTGCGTGGTTGGCCGCCGCAGGACGCCGCTTGGCTCGCAATGGCGGCAGCCTCGCTCGTGGTGAGCGGACTCGGTTCGGACGCAGGCAGCATCGACTTGGACGGAACGCTTGAGGTTATCCGTCGGCATGCGCCCGTTGCGGTCGCCGACCGGCTGTCGGGTGCCCGTGCAGAATCACTCACGCACCGGTCCCACGCGGCTTCAGGCGGATGACGGCAGCACAGCCACGCAGTCAATCTCCACCTTGAACCCGGCGAGCTTGACGCCAACCGTAGTTCGGGCGGGCAGCGGCTCGGGAAACCTCGACCGGTAGGCCTCGTTCATCTCGGCGAAGTCCGCCATGTCATCGAGGAAGACGCCGCAGCGGACGACATCCTTCAGGTCTGCGCCCGCAGCCGCCAAGACGGCAGCTATGTTCTCCAAGGCCACAAGGGTCTGCTCAGCGACGGTCTCGCCAATCACGACGCCATCTCTGACGGGGACTTGCCCGGCCACATAGACAAACCGGCCCTCGGCGATGATCCCGGGAGAGTATGCGCCACCCGGCCGGCTGCCACCCACCGCCTCCTTTGCCATTAGGCTCCCTTCATTCGCCTGTACACGGTTAGATCTCCGGACGCCACGCTAACCTGCCTCCACGGCTCCGGCAATCGCTCCTACACGAAGCGCAGCACGCCGCCGACCCCTGGTCGGGGTATCCCACTGATTCCTTACGAGGTGCAGATGCGGTGACCGCGCGGCTGCGCATGGGTGCGTGCCTGTCGCTGTCGGGCCAGTTCGCCCGGTTCGGCAGGCAGGCCGCCCTGGGACTGGAGACGTGGCGGTCCCTGACGGGTGACGTCGATCTTCTCATCGACGATGACCGCAGCGACCCCGACACGCTGACGGCCGCGCTGCCGCGCCTGGCGGCCCGCTGTGATCTTCTCCTGGGCCCATATTCGACCGTGCTCACGCGGGCGGCGGCCCGCGTCACGGCGGACATCAGCGGTCTGATGTGGAACCACGGCGGCTCTGGCGACGACGTCCAGGAAAGCTTTCCTGGTCACGTCGTGTCCGTCTTGACGCCCGCTAGCCGCTACGCGGCACCGTTCGTCCGCCACCTGGCCCGGGAACGGGAGGCTGCACCGCTGTGCATCGTGACCGGCAGGGGCCGCTTCGGGCGCCAGGTCGCCGCGGGAGCCGCCGGCGCAGCTCACGCGCTCGGCATCGACGTCGTTGCGCTTGGGCCCGGCCACGAACTGCCAGCCGGCCGGACCTCGGCCTGGGACCTGCTCAGCGCGGGCATGTTCGATGACGACGTCACCACGATCCGAAGCGCACTGCAGCTGCCGAACCCGCCCCGCGCCGTGTGCTCAGTGGCCGCCGGGGTTTCGGACTTCAGCCGCGCCGTACCAGCCCCGGCCGGAATCTTCGGCATCGGCCAATGGGCGCCACGCATCGGAATCGGCGCCCGGGCTGGACCCGCTGAGACCGAGTTCCTCAGCGCCTACGCCCGGCGGACCGGCACAGGGCCGGACTATCCGGCCGTGCAGGCGGCGGCCGCTGCCGTCCTAGCCGGGCACTGTGCTCAGCTGGCGGGCGGCACCGCCCGCGAACTGCTGTGGGCCGCGGCTACCGCGCTCGACACCACCACCTTGTTCGGCCGCTTCCGCATCGGCGACGACGGCGTCCAACGCGGCCACGAACCCGTTCTTGTCCAGTGGACCACTGACCGTCTGCTGCCGGTAACCCGGCCCGCCGGAACGTAGAGCCCCACAAGACCAGTGTCGCGGTCGTGCCGCAAGGGATCGTGCCGGTCAGCGTGACGTAATTGAGCTACACGGGGCCTCCTCAGATAGGGGAAGGGCCGGCTGGTCGCTCATCGGCCTCTGGCCCGGTAAGCAAGCTGCTGCGCCTGCCGGACGGCTTGGGTGAAGACGGCCTGGTTCGTGGGCGGCTCCACGTGGATGTGCACCACGACGTCACTGTTTCGGCACGGTGCCGGACGCATTGCGATCACGCCGGCGGCATCCTGCTCAACGTGATCCCGACAGGAAGCAGGCCCTAGCCCATCGCGATCACGCCGTAACAACCCGGCAGCCGGGGCCGCGCCCAGCAGAGGCCGTTCGGCCGGCAGGCACAAATCGTCCCGGCTGGACAGCCACCCGGGCTTAACGTCCTCCGTATTGCCGGCCTTTGGCACTGCCGGTATGGGGAGTCCTCCCCATAACCGTGGAGCCTGGCATCGGGTCATAGGCAGTGCATGGTCCTCAGCCATCTCCAGAAACGGAGGACACCATGCAACTCTCCAAATTCCCCCACCGGCGGCTGTTCGGCGCGGCTGCCTTAGCCTGCGCCGCGGCGCTGATCCCCGCGGGCGCAGCCGCCGCCACGACCTCCCCGCGCGGCACCCGCGGAACCCAGCAGGACCGGCCGGCTTCCAGGCATACTCGGCGAGCTTCTACTCTCCCGCCGCCGGCGTTGTCGTGGGCGGCGTGGGCTGCCAGCCCGGCAAGCCCTGCAAGACGCGGCTGGTGGCCACCACCGACAGCGGCGCGCGCTGGAGTTTCCTCAGGGCACCCGATGCCGCGGTGACCCAGGTCATGTTCGCCAGCCGGCGAGACGGCTGGCTGTACGGCCAAACCGGCCGCTACGGCGAGCGCGTTGGCGGGCTGTGGGCAACCCACGACCGCGGCGCGCACTGGCGCAAGCTGTCGGTGGCCGGCGAGGTCATCGAGTCGATGGCCGCATCCGCCGGGACCGTGTACGCCGTGGTCTCCCACGGCAACCACGGGCCACGGGAACTGTATGCCAGCCCGGCAGGCCGCAACGCCTGGGCCCGCGTCCGCCATTTCTCGGTCAACGCAGACACCGGCAGCGCCCTGGCAGTCTCCGGCCGGTCGGTCTGGTTCGGCGGCGGCACGTCGTTGTGGGCGACCGCTGACGGCGCGCACTGGCACCGCTACCCGCTGCGCTGCCCGGCGCGATACTCCGGGACTTACGCCGGACTGGCCGGCATCGCGGCAGCCAGTCCCTCGCGGCTCTGGCTCGTCTGCGTCACCAGCCCCGGCGCCGGCAATCAGGGCAAGGACCTGCTGCGCTCGGTGAACGGCGGCAAGACCACCCACCTGGTCGAGACCATCCCGTTCGGCGGTGAGGTGGGCGGGTTCGCCGCGCCGCCGGGCCGTCCCGAGGTGATCACCCTGGCCACCCAGGTCTCCCTCGGCCGCTCGGCCAACGGCGGGAAAACCTGGACGCAGGACTTCAGCGTCCCCGGCGGGACGTCCTGGAGCCCGGTGTCCTACATGAACCGGAACGTGGGCTGGGTTGTAGTGCGTCCAGCTTGGCCAGCTCCTGCGGACAACCGACGCCGGCGCCACCTGGCACCCGGTCAGCATCCCGGCGACGTCGGCTCTCCCGGTGACCGCCTACGTCGTCAACAAGGACAACTGCGACGGCTCCAGACGGTGACCCGATCAACACCGCCACCAACAAGGCGCTCAAAGCGATTAACGTTGGGAAAAGCCCTAAGGCCGTAGAGGTAAATACGGACGGGAAGAAAGATTAAGTAGAATATGAAGATTATTAAGATAGAAAGTGAGAAGAGGGATAAGGATTTGAGAACACGGTTACCGCGATCCGGACCGCCACCAATACCACGCTCAAGGCCATCACGGTCGGGAAGATTCCCCGGCCGAGATCGCGATCACCCCGAACGGTAAGACCGCCTACGTCACCAACGTCAGCGGCTCAAACACGGTGACCCCGATCAACACCGCCACCAACAAGGCCGGCAAGGCCGATCACGGTCGGGAAACAGCCCGGCCGCGATCGCGATCACGCCGGACGGGAAGACCGCCTACGTCAGCCGACAGACCGGCGGAGTACGGAGGTAACAGATCAACACCGCCACCAACACCACCAGCAAGTGGATCACGGTACGGGTTCGCCCCGACTACTACATCGCGATCACCCCGAACGGCAAGACCGCCTACGTCGCCACGCCAGCTCAGACTCGGTCACCCCGATCAGCACCGCCACCAACAAGGCCGGCAAGGCCATCAAGGTCGGGATCGCCCCCTACTACATCGCGATCACCCCGAACGGCAAGACCGCCTACGTCGCCAATTCCAACTCTGGCACCGTCACCCCGATCAGCACCGCCACCAACAAGGCCGGCAAGGCCATCAAGGTAGCAACCCCTGGGCTGTCCCCCGTTGCAATCGCGATCACCCCGAACGGGAAGACCGCCTACGCCGTTAACACGTCTTCGGGCACCGCGGCACGGTGACCCCGATCAGCACCGCCACCAACAAGGCCGGCAAGGCGATCACAGTCGCGAGGAGATCGCCACCCGTTTACATGGCGATCACCCCCGACGGGAAGGCCGCCTACGTCGCCAACGAGGGCTGCGACTGCCCAGGCCTCAACAGGGTCTACGTAATCAACACGGCCACCAACAAGCCCAGTTTCATCTCAGGGTTCACCGCCCCGGACTACATCGCGATCACCCCGAACGGGAAGACTGCCTACGTCGCCAACGGGGCTCAGACACCGTGATCCCCATCAACACCGCCACCAACAAGCCCGGCAAGGCAATTAAGGTGGGCAACTCCCCAGTTGCCATCGCGATCACGCCGTAACCACCGGCAGCCGGGGCCACGGCCAGCAGAAGGCCTGCCCCGGGCCTTGACCTGAGGAGCATAACCATCATGAAACTGACTAGCAGCACAGCGCGGCTGTTGGCCGCCGCTGCGATCACCTGCAACGCGATTCCTGCCCGCCGCCGCGCAGCTGCCGACCGCATCGCGGTCGATAGCTAGGACCGATTCATGGCAGCCCGAGGCAGTACTCCGAGCAGATGCAGAGTTGGCTCGTCCAGGCGGTCGAGCGAGGACAGGATCAAATCGGCTTCGCCGTAGCGCCAGTCGCCTGCGAGCAACGGGTCGGGAACGGCTACGCAGCGCATGCCGGCCGCCTTTGCTGCCAGCACGCCGTTCGGGGAATCCTCGACCGCCAGGCAGCGGGCGGGGACGGCGCCTAGCGCGCGGGCTGCGGCGAGGTAGACATCAGGCGCCGGCTTGCCGCGGGCCACGTCGAACGCAGAGCAGCGCACTGCGATGTCGTCCAGCCCCAGCCGTTCGCAGACGGCGTCAATGAGCTTCATCGGCGACGACGAGGCAATGGCGAGGCCAAGCCGGTGCCGGTGGAACATCCCGATGGCCTCCGGCACGCCAGCCATCGGCTCTCCCTCGGCCTTGACGTGAGCGACCACGAGATCGGTTATCTGATCGGCGAGTTCGGCGTCGCTCAGCTGATCCATCTCGGCGGGCGGCGGCTGGCTCAGCGGCTGGCGCTGCCGCCAGATCGCCACTACTTCGCCGATCGCCTGGCCAGTCGTCTCGAGCAGGTCGGCCTCGCTCAGTTCGACCCCGAGAGCAGCGAATACGGCGGCCTCCGCGGCGCGCCAGGCGGGCTCGGTATCGATGAGCAGGCCATCCATGTCCAGGATGACCGAAGCAACGGCCGGCCCGGTCAACTGACGGCTTCGCGAGCAGGCGCGGCCCGGGCCGAGGCACGAACCTCCCTGGCGGTGTCCACGAAGTGGCGAGCCCTGGCGGGATCGACCGGATTCCAGGTGATCCCGTCCACCTTCAGGCTGGTGCCCACGATCACGCCGTCGGCGACGGCGAGGATCTCAGCCAGCCGTTCCGCTTGCACTCCGGTGTTGGCCAGCACCGGGGTGTGCGGCACCGCTGTCTTCGCGGCGCGCAAGTCGCTCATGGCGAAGGGAACGCCGGCTGCGGGCCCGCTGATAAGGATGGCGTCGACGCCCAGGAAGCTCGAGCTCATCGCTCTGTCGGCTACGCTGCGTGTCCCGATCGAGCTGCTGAACTCGGGCGTGATGTTCCCGAACAGGGCGACATCGCCAGCGCCGATCGCGTCGCGATAGGCGGCCAGGTCACCCAGCGCAGGTTCGATGATGCCCATGTCGCTCTCGTACACGCCGGTAAGGACTTCGCGGATGAACGTGGCCCCGGTAGCGCGGGCAAGGGCCAGGCTGGCCTTGGCGTCCCAGAGGATATTGACCCCGAAGGGAACCCGGATAGACGAGTGCAGCTCGCCGATGACAGCCGCCATCGCGGCCGGGATCTCCGGGCCTACCTGCAGCTGATACGGAATGTCGGCCTCATTGCAGAACAGCACGGCGTCGACGCCAGCGTCCTGCAGCACCTCAAGGTCGCGACCCACGACGTCCAGCAAGCGGGCTCGTCCAGCGTCGCGGTCATGACGCGGCCGGCCGGGCAGGCCCGGGAAGTGCACCATCGCGATCACGGGCTTGCTGGTGCCGAATCTCTCCTGAAGCGACACGATCATGGGACCCTCCTGCCGGTCAGCGCGCGCTGTTCGCCTGCACGAAATCTATGACCGCCTGATTCCACGGCCCGGGGTTCTCCCAGAAGGCCGCATGCCCCCCAGGAACGACCGTCCACGTGCCAACCCCGTCACCAAGCGCGTCGAACAGCCGCCGGGACAGCTCCGGCCGGATGATTATGTCGTCGCTGGCGACCAGGACCAGTGTGGGCACGTTTACTGAGCCGATCCTGTCGGTGCAGTCATGGCCGGTGAGTGCCGCCATCTGGGCCGCGAAAGCCGCCGGAGACTGGGCGCTCTGCTGGGCCGCGGCGATCAGTTCGGACACGCGCTCCGGGTGCTGCTGGTAGAACGCGGCGCTGTAGATCCAGGGCGCTTGCTGCTCCATCATGACCGGCATCCCCGCGGCCTCGGCGACCGTCACCCAGGTCCCGAAGGCCGCGGCCGTAAACGGGTCGGCCGCCATGAACGTGTTTGCCAGCACCAGCGATGCCAGGTCGCCGGGATGATCGACCGCGTACTCCTGCGCGATGACGCCGCCCATGGACACCCCGGCAAGATGGAAACGAGTCAGGTTGAGTTCGGTCACCAGAGCCTTCAGGTCGGCTGCCATCTGGCCGCTGGTATACGGGCCGGCGGGCTGGCTGGAGCCGCCGACCCCGCGGTTGTCGAAGCTGACTACCCGCAAGCCCGCGCGCTCGAAATCGCCCAGCTGGTTGGCCCAGCCTTCCAGGTCATCGCCGACGCCGTTGATCAGCACCAGGGTCTGGGAGCCGCTACCGGTGACCTGGTAGTGGATATCGGCAGGCCCGGTCCGGACGATGCCGCTGTTCATCGCAACCCCCGCTCGGTGAGCGCGCCTGCCCATTGCTCGGCCGATGACCGCAGGCCGGCGATCACCTGCGCGTCATCTTCCTCAAAGGCCGGGATGACCTCCAGGATGAGCAAGACGTCGCTTGCGCCGGCGTCCGCGAGCGTGTCGAGAACCCGGCCCGGGTCGATGCGCCCGATCTCGTTCCGCTCCGCGGTGAACGGCCAGTGCCGGTCAGCCAGCCCGTCTGATTGCTGAAGCTGAACCTCCGCGAGCGTGCCACCGAAGTGCTGCAGCCAGGCGTAGGGGTCCCGGTCAGGCCCGCTGGTCCCTGGCACGCACTGGTGGCCCAGGTCCAGGCACAGCCGCACTGGTACATGCTCGCTGTCGCCGCCGGTCAGCAGCGTCTCCACGCCGTCGATCGTCGACGGCTCACGGTTCGACGCGAGGTTCTCGATCAGGAGGTAGTCCAGGCCAGCCTCTCGGGCGTGGCGAGTGATCTCAGCAAGACTCCGCTGCAGGCCGGACCAGCGCTCGGCGCGCCGGGCCGGATCGGACCAGTCGGGAACGCTCATGGCGCCAACATGGCCGCCCGTTCCCCTGGCTCCGAGGCTGGCTGTCAGGTCGATGACGGCTGCGTACCAGCCCACGGCAGCGCTGCGATACGCCGGGTCGGGATGCATCAGCAGGTTGCGCGAGTACGCCGCCAGTCCGGTGAACGTGGTCTCGGCCTGGAGCCCGTACTGGCTAAGCGCCTCGAGGGTTTCCCCCACTGCGCGCTGGCGGTCCGCTGCCTCCCCGGGGTTCCCGTTATCGATGAGGTCGAGTGAGAGTTCCACGAGGTCAAGGCCAAGCTCGTCGCGCACCACCCTGGCCCAGTCGCAGGGCCGTGGCCAGCGCTTGGCGGCGAAGCAGTTGTTGATGCCGAGGCGGGCGCGCATCTCAGTTCTCCTTGGTTTCCAGGCGGACGACAGGCGATCCGATGAGCGTCCGATAGCGCTCGTAGAGGTCGTCGTACAGCGTGCGCTGCGCCACGTCCGGTTCAGCCCGGTCAGCAGGCCGGTAGCCCGTCGCCACCGCCTCGGCCGCATCGCGGTAGACCCCGGCGCCGATCCCGGCCAGCATCGCAGTGCCTGCGGCGGTGGAGTCGCCCGCCACTCGCACGACCGGGATCCCTGCCACGTCCGCCTTGATCTGGTTCCATACCGTCAGGCTCGCGCCGCCACCAGACACCCGCAGCTCGGTGGCAGGCACCGATGCGCGGCCGAGAGTCTCCAGGCGCGCCCGCACGCCCAGCGCGACCCCTTCCATGACCGCGCGTGCCCAGGCACCGCGGTCGTGGCGCAGCGAGAGCCCGGTCGCCGCACCGCGCAGCCCGGGGTCATCCCGCTCGCCGTCGCCGAGCACGGGCACCAACAGCAGGCCGTCCGATCCTGGCCGCACCGCGGCAGCATCACGGGCCATCCGCCGGTAATCATCGGCGCGCGGAGCGCGCGACGGACCGGAGTAGCAGAGCTGAGCGAGCCAGTCGAGCGCCTCACCGGTGGTGTTGATCCCGACCTCGGTTACGTAGCCGTGCCGCTCCACGATGCTCGGGTAATGGGTCACGTCCTGATCGTCCACGGGCGCGGCGATGACCGAGTTGAAGCAACTCGAGCTGCCCGCCATCTCGCTCACCGGACCTGACGCAGTAACCCCGGCCCCCAGCGCGCAGGCAATGCTGTCCCCTGCGCCGGCCACCACCGGAACGCCGCTGGGCAGCCCCAGCCGGCCCGCGAGCGAGGCCCGCACTTCACCGGCGATGCTCCAGGAGGGAACGACGTCCGGCAGCAAGCCGGCGTCCAGGTCCAGCCCGGCCAGCAGGTCCTGAGCCCAGTTGCGGGCCCGCAGATCGAGAAGGGCCGTCGCCGCGGCCATGGACCAGTCGGTGGTGGCATTGCCGGTCAGGGCGAGCGCGACGTAATCGGTTGGCTGGACGAAGCGGCGAGTCGCGGTGAACACGGCGGGCTCGTGCGAACGGATCCAGAGGATCTTGGCTGCGACATGGAACGCGGCCGGCACATGCCCGGTGAGCTTGTGCAGCTCGCGGTCTCCGAACCGCTCGCGCATCCACGCCGCCTCAGCGGTAGCCCGGTTGTCCCGGTAGATGATCCCCGGCCGCAGCGGCTTGTCCCGGCGGTCCAGCGGCACCATGCTTGGACACTGGCCGGTCACGGCGATGGCGCGGACGCGGCAACGCCGGCCGAGCGAGCTGACCAGCCCGCCGAGCGCGGACAGCGCGGCTGCCCGCCAGCGGGAGGCGTCCTGCTCGGCCCAGCCCTCGGCGGGCAGTGCGGTCGGGTACGGACGGCGAACTTCTCCCAGCGCCGCACCGGAGGTAGCGAAGGCGCACGCACGCGCCCCTGAGGTGCCGACGTCGATGGCGATCAGCACATCCGCGCCGGCCGCGCCGGCGCGGGCGGCATCCGCGCCCGGATCAGCGCCAGCCACCGAGCTGGGCGGCGAGGTCACCGCGACCCGGCCGGGCTAGCCGCGAACCAGCTGACCATCAGCCCGGTCCTTGTTGAGGCTGATAAGTGCGCCGTTGAGCGCGCCGGTGGAGTAGTCGCTACCGGGGTTGACAACCAGGGTCTTGCGCTTGCCCAATCGGCGGATGCCGGACGCCTCGTGGATGTGGCCGTGCAATCCCGCGAGGGGCTGGCGCTCTAGCTCGATCTCTCGCACCGCGGTGCTCCCGACCGGCACGTACCGTATCTGGCCCAGTGTCGCCTGGACCCGGAGGTTCTCGTCGAGCGCCGGTGCTTCGTCCAGCTGCGTGCCGTAGGGCGGTGGATGCAAGTTGAACACAGCACGCTCGGGCCGCTGCAGCTTGTCGGCCATGATCGCGTACGCGGCAGCCAGGTGCTGCTCGTCTTGCTCGCGGTAGGTGTGCCAGGGGGTGGGGTTGGCGTATCCCCAGCTGATCATCTCGTGCTCGTCGTCCAGCATCACGACCTTGCCCTCGCAATGGACGCCCCACGGGGCTTGGTCGAGCATCTCACCGAGTTCTACCGGATCGTCGTTGCCGAGCATGAGGTACAGGGGGATCCCTTTGGGCCGCAGCCGGGTGTCAGCGATGTCCAGCCATTCCGCCAGCCGTTCCCGCATCAGGCGCAAGAAGAGGTGATCCAGCGCTCCGTCCGCTTCCAGGGCTTCCAGCTCGCCGGGCTCGGCGCGGTAGGGGTAGTAGCCGTGGTCGGCGATAAGCCGTTCCAGGTCCGCTAGTTCAGGCCCCTCCGGCAGGTCGTACTTGGCGCCGACGAAGGTGCAGTGCCAGCGTCCGCCAGGCCCGCGCACGATCGACTGGATTGCCTTGCCCGCCACATCCCCGCCCAGGATGAGCACCGTGGGCTTGTACACCTGCGTCGAGTTGACGAACTTACGGAAGCAGAGACTAGAACCGTGCAGGTCGCTGACGAAGTAGACGAGGGTGTTCTTGGCCATCTATCCGACCACCTCACTCTCGCGGGCACGCCCGGCCGCCGCCATGAATCTGGCCGCGCGGCCTGGGTCCACCGGATTCCAGGTGACAGCGTCGCGTTTTAGCGCCGTACCGACGATCGCCCCGTCCGCGATAGCCAGGATCTCCTGCACGCTGTCCCCGGTCACGCCGGTGTTGGCCAGGACCGGGGACTGCGGGACGGCCGCCTTCGCCTCGCGCAGCTGGCCGGTATCGGTCGCCACCCCGGTCATCGCACCGCTGATCAGCACCGCGTCCACGCCGAGGAAGACCGCGCTGCGGGCCCGCTCCGCAATCGTGCGTTGTCCTAGCGGGCTCGCGAATTCCGGGGTGATGTTCGCGAACAGAGCGACCGACTCGGCGCCGATGTCCGCCCGGTACGCCGCGATCGAGCCGTAGTCCGGCTGCATCAGCCCGAGGTCGCTTTCGTAGACGCCGGTGAAGACCTCGCGCACGAAGCACGCGCCGGTGGCCCGGGCGACCGCCAGGCTCGAGATCGGATCCCAGACCAGGTCGACGCCGAAGGGGCGGCGGATCTCGCTCCTAACCTCGCCGATCACCGCCGCCATGGCTGCGGCTGCCTCCGCGCCGACGCTGAGCTGATAGGGCAGGTCCGCCTCGTTGCAGAACAGCAGCCCGTCCACGCCCGCGTCCTGGAGCGCGTCGAGATCACGCGCCACCGAGTCGGCGATCTGCCGCATGCCCGCGGCCTTGTCGTGGCGCGGGCGTCCCGGCAAGGCCGGCAGGTGCACCATCGCGATGATCGGCTTGGCGACACCGAACAGGTCAGGGAACGAGGACGACATCAAACTGCCAGGGCGGGCGCGTCGCGGTCATCTGCGTGGCCGTCCTCAGCGGCCCGGTCGGGCGATGCAGAATCATGGTCCGCCATCTCTTGGTCCGCCACGATGACCTCCACTCCCTCGCGCTCGATACGGTCCACTTCGACGGGATCCGCACTGGCATCGGTGATGATCGCGGAGACCCGCTTGATGGGCACGACTGTGCTCAGCGCCACGTCGCCGAACTTAGAGCCGTCGGCGAGCACGACAATCCGCTCTGTCCGCTCAAGGGCCGCGCGGATGACTGCGGCTTCGGAGTCGTCGAGATCGGTGACGCCGCGGCGCGCCGAGATTCCGGCCGCACCGATGACCGCGATGTCGGTGTTGTAGCGCTGCACGCATTCCACCGCAGCGGGACCGACGCAGCTGAGCTCGTCTTGCCGGACCATTCCGCCGGCCATGATCACCTGGACTCTGCGGGTACCCAGGAGGCTGGCCACGACCAGGGACGGAGTGATCACCATCAGGCCGCCCCTTGGCGCGGCCAGCTGGGCGAACTGCTCGACGGTGGAACCAACGCCCACGAAGATCACCCGAGCGCCAGCAGTCAGCTCGGCGGCCCGCAGCGCGATCCGTCGCTTTTCCTGAGCGTGATGCAGCATGCGGGCGCTCTGGGTCACCTCAAAGGCGCCCGGCCGCGCGAACGACGCGGGTCGTAGCACCGCCGTAGGTCCGGCGGACGAACCCGTCCCGGTCCAGGCGGCGAAGGTCACGGCGGATGGTCATCTCGGAGACGCCGAACTCACGGGCCAGGCTGCTGACCTCTACTGCCTGATCCGCTGCGAGCCGCTCCAGCACCTTGATGCGCCGCTCGACCGCCAGCAAGCCTCTCCTCCTGTTCGCTTCTGAGAAGGCTGATGCTCGTTTATGTTCGAGGGATTGACAGTTGTTATTGATTATGTTCGACTTTAGCCAGCCTCAGGACGAGCGTCAACGGGGGTAACCCGAGGCATGGGCAGTCAGGAGGAGCTCATGACCACTGCGGGCCAACAGGAAAGCCGGCTGTTCGTTCGTAACAGCACCGGGTTGGTACGCTCCGCGTCGGCGGTCGACGCGACCATCTTCAACGCGGTCATCTCCGCGCCGATCGGCTCGACCCTCGCCTGGTCGATCTTCTTCACCCTCGTGGCGTTTCCGGGCGCTGATCCGGTCGGCGTGCTGGTCATCACGCTGATCATCAACATCCCGGTGCTGATCATGTTCGCGCTGCTGGGCGCGAGCATGCCGCGGGTCGGTGGTGACTACGTCTGGGTCTCGCAGGATCCTGTCACCGCCGCTCGCGCTGATCTCCAACCTGTGCATGATCATGGGCGGCCTGCTCGGCGCGGCCTACTTCGCCAAGTTCTTCTCGGTCTTCGCCCTCGGCCCGGCGCTGGTCGCGGGCGGCAGCCTGTTCCACAACAGCACGATGATCAGCTGGGGCACCTCGTTCGAGGTCGAACAAGGCCTGGATCGTCGTCCGGCGCTCTGGTCATGGTCGCGTTGCAGACCTACATCCTGATCCGCGGCACGAAGTCGACCTTCCGCTGGCAGAACGGCGCGTTCCTGATCGGGATGTTCGGGATGATCGTCGCCTTCATCGTGCTCGGCGTTGCCAGCCGGCACGGCTTCGACACCCACTTCAACACCCTGAACAAGAGCTTCGGCGGCGGCACCGACGCAGAAGGTGATCTCCACCGCCGAGCGCCGCCAACGCCGCCCCGCATCTCAGCAACATGAGCGCCACGCTGCCGACGCTGTTCTCCATCCAGGGCTTCATGATGTGGAACTTCTGGTCGGTCTACATGTCCGGCGAGCTCAAGAGCGCGTCGAACCGCACCCGCCAGCTGTCGGTCATGTTCGGCGCGCTGGTCTTCGATGTCGTGCTGCTGATCATCGGCGCGCTGCTGCTGTTCCGGGTGGCCGGCTACAACTTCATGTACGCGGTCAACGTCGCCGAACGGCGCGTACGAGATCCCGTCCGGGCCGTTCTACCCGTTCCTCGCGGCGCTGTCGGTCAACACGCCGGTGATCACGGTGATCATCCTCGGCTGCTTCCTGTTCTGGGCGCTGCCGTCGATGATCGCGAACACCTTCATGCCGATCCGGTCGTTCTTCGCCTGGTCGTTTGACCGGCTGATGCCGGAGAAGCTCGCGGACGTGAACGAGCGGACGCACTCGCCGATCATCGCGATCGTGGTGGTCAACGTCATCATCGCCGCGCTCACGATCTGGAGCGTCTACTCCAACGTCTTCCAGCTCGTGCTCGGGCTGATCGTGCTGGCGGGCTGCCTCGGCGTGGTGATCGTCGCCGCGGCCGCCATCGCGCTGCCGATACGCCGCCCGGAGCTCTACCGCGCCTCGCCGGCGAATATCAAGTTCCTCGGCATCCCGGTCCTGTACATCGTCGCGACCCTGTCCATCATCGTCTTCGTGGCGCTGGCGGTCGTCTCGACGCAGTACCCGGCACTGGTCATGAACGGCAACAGCGCCAACTTCTGGTGGATCCCGGCCTGGTTCGGCGGCCTGATCGTGGTCGGCGCCGCGCTCTACTACGTGCCCAAGTTCATCCGCGCCCGGCGCGGCATCAACGTCAGCTTCGTGTACAAGGAACTGCCGCCTGAATAGCGCCACCGGCACGCTCACGCCACGATAAAGAAGGGGAACGGCATCCTTTCCGACATCCGCCAGGAAGCGGAACGACTTGCCGGCCTGGCGCTGGAGTCTGGCGTGCCCGCCCGGCTGCTTGGCGGCCTGGCGATCTGGCTACGCTGCCCGAGCGTGCGCAGCGGGCCCTACGCGCGCAGTTACGGCGACATGGACTTCGCCGTCGCCTCCCGTGCGAGCACCGGATATCAAGGAGCTGCTGACGGCGGAGGGTTACCTGCCGGACCGGTTCTTCAATAATCTGCACGGCGAGTCCCGCTTGTACTTCGGGGCACCCGGACGGCCAGTGGTCGATCGACATCGTCATCGATGAGCTAACGATGTCCCACCGGCTCGACCTCAGAGGCCGGCTCGACGGGCCGTTCCCCACCATTACCCTGGCCGATCTCCTGCTCAGCAAGCTGCAGGTCTGGCAGATCAACCGCAAGGACCTCGGCGACGCCCTCTGCCTGCTCGCCGACCATCAGCTGGGCGACGATGACTCCGATCCAGAGGCGATCAGCCGTCAGCGATTCGCCACCGTGCTCGGCGCAGACTGGGGGTTCTGCCACACGACCGAGCGCAACCTCGGCAAGGTCGCCGAGCTATGGGCCGAAACGCCGGTGCCGGCTGCCTCGTGCGATGTCGCTAAGCAGATCGACTCACTGCGCCTGACGATCGAACAGGCGCCCAAGACCAGGGGCTGGCGCATGCGCAGCCGCATCGGCGAGCGGGTCCGCTGGTATGAGATACCCGAGGAAGTGGGGCACTAGCCGACCAGGCTCCGGGCAGCGGCTGCGATGTGGTCGGCGCTGATGCCGGCCGCGTCGAGCAGTTCCTGGCTCGTTCCCGACCCCGGCAGTTCCGAGACGGCCAGATGCCGGACGGTCAGGTCGACAGGCCCGGCGGCGGTCAGCGCGTCGAGGACGGCGGACCCAAGACCGCCCTCGGGGTGATGGTCCTCGGCGATGACCAGCCTGCCGCCGGTAGCCGCGACCGCGGCCGTGAGCGTGTCGGTGTCGACCGGCTTGACCGAGTACAGGTCGATGACGCGCGCGCTGATGCCGTCGGCCTGGAGCTGATCGGCCGCCGCGAGACAGGCGTGCAAGGTCACGCCCGCCCCGATGAGGGTCACCTGGTCACCGTCGCTCGAGCGCAGCACCTTGGCGCCGCCGACCGGGAACGACTCGCCGGTGTCGTACAGGACCGGATAGGCGCCGCGGGTCGTGCGCATGTAGACGATGCCGTTGGTGTCGGCCATGGCCGCCACGAGCGCAGCGGCGCTGGTGGCATCGCTCGGGTACAGGACGGTGGAGCCCTGCACCGCCCGCAGCATGGCCAGGTCCTCCAGCGCCATCTGGGACGGGCCGTCGGCGCCGATCTCGACGCCCGCGTGTGACCCGCAGAGCCGGATGTTGGCCTGGGAGATGGCGGCCATCCGGATGAAGTCGTAGGCGCGGGTGAAGAAGGCCGCGAACGTCGACGCAAACGGCCGGTAGCCGCGCACGCTGAACCCGACCGCGGCCGCGATCAGCTGCTGCTCGGCGATGTACATCTCGAAGTACCGCTCCGGGTACTTGCGCGCGAACTCGTCGGCGAAGGTGGAGTTGCTGACCTCGCCGTCCATCGCGACGATGTCGCGGCGGGCGCCGATCGCGGCCAGCGCGTCGCCGTAGGCCTTGCGGGTCGCCACCTTGTCCCCGACGGCGTAACTGGGCAGCTTCACCTCGGCGCTGTCAGCGGCGTCGCCAGCAGACCGGGCAGCCGGATCGGGCTTCGGGCCTCGCACGATGAGGCTACGCTCGCCGCCGAGTTCGATGATGGCTCGCTCGGCCATCGCGGCCGGGAGCGGCTTGCCGTGCCAGTCCTCGCGGTCCTCGACCTCGGAGAAGCCGCGGCCCTTCCGGGTACGGGCGAGGATGACGGTCGGCTGGTCGCCGGAGATGTCGCTGGCCTCCGCCATGGCGCGGTCGACCTCGGCGAGGTTGTGGCCGTCGATGACCAGCGCGCGGGCGCCGAAGGCGGTGACCCGGCGGCGATAGGTTTCCAGGTCCCAGGACAGCTCCGTCGGGCCGCGCTGCCCGAGGCGGTTGACGTCGACCATGGCGATGAGGTTGGACAGCTTGTAGTGCGAGGCCTTGTCAAACGCCTCCCAGATCGAGCCCTCCGCCATCTCGCTGTCGCCGCACAGGACCCAGACCCGGAATGGCAGCTCATCCAGGTACTTCCCGGCGAGCGCGACGCCGACCGCGTCGGGCAACCCCTGGCCGAGCGAGCCCGTTGCCACATCGACCCACGGCAGTACCGGCGTCGGGTGACCTTCCAGCCGCGAGCCGAACCGCCGGTAGCCGGTCATCAGCTCATCGTCGGAGATGACCCCGACCGCCTTGTAGACCGAGTAGAGCAGCGGCGACGCGTGACCCTTGGAGAAAATCAGGTGATCGTTGCCAGGGTTGGCCGGCTCATCCCAGTCGTAGCGCAGATGCCGGCCGATGAGGACCGCCAGCAGATCCGCGGCCGACATGCTCGACGTCGGGTGCCCGGAGCCGGCCGACGTGCTCGACCGGACCGAGTCGACGCGCAACTGCTGAGCGATCTCACCGGCTAGCTTGAGATCGATGTCGGTCTTAATGGCGGTTGGGGCAGCCACGAGCACCTCCTGGGGCTGGCGGTTCAGCGCGGGTCACAGCACTCGCACCTACCCAGGCTAGGCCGTCGGCACGCGGGCGGGCCTGAGAGGGCGGCGTTGCGACGCGGGCGGTAACGCGCCGGATCCCGGCCTGATAGACCGCAGCCGGCTGGAGGCGAGGTGCGTCAGCGGGGGCCGGCCTTGCCCCGCGGATGCGCATATCATATAATTCTGATATGAATACTAGACAAAACTTTTCGGCCGCGGCCGGGACTGACCGATGTCTTGGCGACCTGGTCAGCGCAGTGCGGGCGGTGACTCAGCGCCGGGCCGACTGGGCCACGACGGCCGCCCTGGTGGCTGACCAGATGAGGCTGCACATGCCCGGACCGGAGATCCTGACGGCTGACCAGCGCTACGGCGACCCGGAAAAGTACTCCTGCCACTTGCTGCACGCGGAGGCAGACGGCTCGTTCTCTGTCGTGGCCCTTGTCTGGCGACCAGGCCAGACGACGCCAATCCACGACCACATCGCCTGGTGCACCTTCGGGGTCATCCAGGGCACCGAGCAGGAAACGCGGTACCTGGTGCGCGACGACGGCTGGCTGGAAGTTGCCGGCACATCGGTTAACGTCGCCGGAGAGGTAGCCAGCCTCACGCCCCCTGGTGACATACACCAGGTGCACAACGGCGGGGCGCAGACTGCCATCTCTTTGCATATCTACGGGACGGACGTGAGCAGGGTGGGCAGCAGCGTGCGCCGCGTCTACGACCTTCCGGTGGTCGCCGGAGCTTAGGCTCACAGCAGTCGCAAATCGCCGACCATGCTGCGCGATTTATGCTTTGCACCTTTATTGCCGACATAATTAGCGCCTTGAGGTCAGCCGGCAAAGCGCGATCCCTAACGAGGTAGTCGGCTGCGGGGAATTCCCGGGTAACTGCTACAGTCATGCCGGCCGTTATTCCAGCCGCGGAATAGCACCTCAAACTTCGACCTCGGTGTCGATCGCCTCAGCATTCGTGTGCGAGTGCGCGTAGCGGGATGCTTTCCATAGTTTGCCATATCGGCCCTATCCCGCATATGAAAGGCTTATCGATGCCAAAGGCAGCAACACCCACCGTGCCGGGCCAGCTGGCGCTGACCGACTCGGCCGCGCGCCAGCTGGCCAACGCGACCAAGACGACTGCGCAGCTCGTTACCATCACGCCGCGGTGGCTGATCCGGATGCTGGAATGGTCACCGGTCGAGGCCGGCATCTACCGGCTCAACCGCGTCCTCGATCCCGAGTCCGTGGAAGTCGCCTGTCCGCCGCGCGACGAGTCTGATCTGCCGACGACTTACGTCGGCTACGACGAGTCCGCGCGGGAGATCTTCCTGAACTCGGTAGCGACGGTAGTCGACATTCACACCCGGATCTCCGATCTCTACAGCAGTCCCTACGATCAGGTTGCCGAGCAACTGCGGCTTACGATCGAGACGGTGAAAGAACGCCAGGAAAGCGAGCTAATCAATAACGCTGACTATGGCCTCATCGCCAGTGCTGCCGCGGAGCAGCGCATTTCGACGCTCGCCGGGCCGCCAACTCCCGACGATTTCGATCAGCTGATCACGAAGGTATGGAAAGAGCCAGGATTCTTCCTGACTCACCCCCAGGGAATCGCCGCCTTCGGCCGGGAATGCACCCGGCGCGGAGTGCCACCGCCCACGGTCAGCCTGTTCGGATCACAGTTCATTACCTGGCGCGGAATCCCGGTAGTGCCGTCGAACAAGGTTCCGCTGGAGAAAGGCAAGACG
This sequence comes from uncultured Actinomycetota bacterium, assembly GCA_963711055.1. Classification (GTDB taxonomy): domain Bacteria; phylum Actinomycetota; class Actinomycetes; order Streptosporangiales; family Streptosporangiaceae; genus JAJYUU01. The sequence goes on from CAVQCR010000015.1 coordinate 132,430, forward strand.
AAGGTGCTCCTGGTGCGGGTCGGCGAGGAGCGGCAGGGTGTCGTCGGGCTCTTCCAGCCCGGCCTGACGGGCGATCAGTCACCTGGGCTGTCTGTCCGGTTCATGGGTATCAGCCGGAACGCGATCGCGTCCTACCTGGTGTCGCTGTACTGCTCGCTTGCCGTACTGACCCCAGACGCGCTCGGCATCCTCGACGATGTCGAGGTCGGCAAGTTCCATGAATATGCCCACACCTACCGCTGACGGGGCAAGCGCCGGGCCGGGCTGGCTGCCAGACGAAGCCACGCTCGCCAGGCTGGCGACCGACTTGTTTGGCCCGCTCACGATGTCGGACAGGGCCGCTACTCTGCCGACCCCAGCCGGGGCGGACATCCCGGCCGGAGCGGACATCCCGGTAGAGCTGCCCACCGCGATGCCTTCCGCGTCCGGGCCCGACTGGCCGGGCGTACCGGTCAAGCCGCCGCCGACGCCCCGCCCACCCGTCGGCCTGGCTGAGGACCGGGCCGCAGCGCCGTCGTTCTATTTCATCCACGAGCCGCCGGCTGATTTCCCGGCGTCTGGGCTACGCGGGGACGCTGGGGCGCAGTTTGACGTCGAGGCTGTCCGGCGGGACTTCCCGATCCTGGCAGAGCGGGTGAATGGCCGGAAGCTCGTGTGGCTCGACAACGCGGCGACCACGCACAAACCGCAATCGGTCATTGACCGGATCGTCTGCTTCTACCAGCACGAGAATTCCAACATCCACCGCGGTGCGCACAGACTCGCAGCGCGCGCGACCGACGCTTATGAGGGTGCGCGGAGCACGGTAGCTGATTTCGTCGGCGCCTCTTCGGCTGACGACATCGTGTTCACGCGTGGCACTACCGAGGCTATCAACCTCGTGGCCCAGGCCTGGGGCCGCAAGCATATAGGGCACGGGGACGAGATCGTTTTGTCGCACCTGGAACACCACGCCAATATCGTGCCCTGGCAGCAACTGGCCGATCAGACCGGCGCGAAGCTCAGGATCATCCCGGTCGACGACGACGGCCGTTTGCTGCTCGACCGGTATGGTGACCTGCTCAGTGACCGCACCAGCCTGGTGGCGATCGCTCACGTTTCGAACGTGCTCGGAACGATCGTCCCGGTCGAGGAGGTCATCCGGGCCGCGCATGGCGTCGGAGCTCGCGTGCTCGTCGACGGCGCCCAGGCCGTCGCGCACCTGTCGCTGAACGTCCAGTCGATGGGCGCCGACTTCTACGTATTCTCCGGGCACAAGATCTTCGCTCCGACGGGCGTCGGCGCGCTGTACGCGAAGCCGGAGATACTCGAGGAGATGCCGCCATGGCAGGGCGGCGGGAACATGATTAAGGACGTCACGTTCGAGCGGACCAGCTACTCCGAACTTCCCGGAAAGTTCGAGGCGGGCACCGGCAATATTGCCGATGCGATCGGACTCGGCGCTGCGTTGGACTACGTCAGCCAGCTCGGCCTCCCGAGCATCGCGGCTTACGAGCATCAGCTGCTGGCGTACGCCACCGCTCAGATGTGCACAGTGCCGGGCCTGCGGCTGATTGGCACCGCTCCGGAGAAGGCGAGCGTTCTCACCTTCGCGCTCGACGGTTTCCAGCCGCAAGACGTCGGCTCGGCACTCGACCGTCAGGGGATCGCGGTCCGGGCCGGCCACCATTGCGCCCAGCCGATCCTGCGCCGGTACGGCCTGGAAGCCGCCGTGCGGCCATCACTGGCGATGTATAACACGCGAGCCGAGGTGGACCTGCTCGTCAGAGCGTTGCGCACGCTGGCGGCAGACGCTGGCAGGCGCCGTTAGCCAGTCGGCGAGCCTGGCTTCACCACCGGGGCCGGTGAGTCTCGGTCGTGCAGTGCACTCGTCGTGCCTGGACTAGGAGCTCTCGGTCGCTGGCAGACAGCGCGCTCAGGGTTGCTCGATCGAGACGTAGTCACCGCGCCAGTACACCAGCGGCTCGCTGCCCTCGCTCGTCTCGACGTCGCGCACGCGCCCAACGATGATTTCGTGATCACCGCCGGGAAGGCAGTACTCGACCGCGCCTGCCAATGCCTGCTGGCAGCGACGCCCGGCGATCGTGAGAGTGAGCCACGAGAGGGCGCCCACCGGCGTCGTTCCCGACCGGCTGGATTGCGAGCGCTGGATCGGCGGGGAGCAGCGTGCGCCGCGCCTCGGCCATATGGCAGCGGATCGTGCCGACGCGGCCGGATCCGGCGCGCGCTGTCACGCTCGGCCCGTCGACGATAAAGATCGCAACGCACGGTTCAGGCCTGCGTGGGCCCGGCCGTAGGGCGGCGACCAGGAAGGCGTCCTGGGGGCGCCGGACCGGAACCCGCTGCTTCCCGTTCGAAGACCTGCACCGCTTGCTCGACCGACAGCCCCTTGGTTTCCGGCAGGAAGCGGTACACGAACCCGATCGCCACTACGCACAGGACGGCAAACGACACCATTACCCATCCGAGGCCGATGGCCCGGTGCCAGGCCGGGAAAGCTTCAATCAGCGCGTAGTTGGCCAGCCAGTCGACGCACGCCCCGATGGCCGCCGCCCGGCCACGGACAGCGGTCGGGAAAACTTCGCCCTGGATCAGCCAGCCCGTCCCGCCGACGCCGATCGCGAACGAGGTGATGAAGAACGAGAAGCCGACCATGACTACCACGATCTTGGGAATGTCCGTCAGGAACGCCACCCCGGCCGCCGCGAGCAGGATGAACGCGGTCATGCCCGCATACCCCCAGATGGCCAGCGGGCGGCGGCCCAGCTTGTCGATCCAGCGGAAGGCGAAGTAGGTGGCGATCACATTGACCGCGCCCAGGATCGCGGTTACCTCGACCCCGGCGACCGCGGCGTTGACGGCGTTATGCCCGCTCAGGAAAAAGCCGGAGAGGATCGTCGGCCCGTAGTAGAACGGGACGTTGATCCCGGTGATCTGCTGGAAGATGAAGAAGACGCAGACCACGATCAGCGCCCGCCGCACCCCGGCCGTCCATTGCGTCTTCCGCCGCCGCTGCCGCTCCAGCCCGGCCAGCTGGTCCGCTGCGTGGCGTATCTCGTCGTCAGTGACTTCCAGCCCCAGGCGGCCGAAGGCCTTCCTGGTCTCGTCGTAGCGGCCGTGCAGCATCAGCCATCGCGGCGATTCGGGCATCTTCGACCGCAGCGCCACGGCGACAAGCGCCGGAATCCCGCCCAGGCCGAGGATGAGCCGCCAGTCAGCGCCGCCCGCGCTACCGGGCGCCACCTTGAGAATCAGCACGGCCACGAGATACGAGACGAGGATCCCCACAGTGATCATCCACTGCTGGATGATGCTCAGCTGCCCTCGCCGGCTCCGGGGCGCGAACTCCGCGATGTAGGCGGTAGCTATCGCCGAATCCGCCCCGATCGCCAGCCCGATCAGCGTCCGGGATGCCAGCAGCATGCCCGCGTTCACGGTAACCGCCGACAAGATCGCGCCCGCGGCGTATATGGCGGCGTCGGTGATGAGCAGGACTTTGCGCCCGAAGTGGTCGGTCACCGGCCCGGCGATCAGCGCCCCGGCAGCGGCACCCAGGGACGCTCCGGCCACCAGATAACCCGTCGCGAAACTCGACAAATGGTAAGGAATGAAGCCCAGGGCCGAGCCGATGTTGGACGTGTCGTATCCGAAGAGAAACCCGCCGATGCATGCCAGCACGGCTAGGTACCAGTAAAAGTTCGTTGGTATGCGCGAATCCAGGTCATCAAGCACGTTCCGCCCTGACGGCTGAGCGGCAGGAGCCTCCAATACCATCTGCCAACCCCCCTGCTGGCTACTGGATGCCCGTGGCCTTCCTCGCGCTACCGGACTGACTGGCGCTACTGGACTGAACCGTGCCCGAGCAAGTCGGACTTAATCGCGGCGGCCAGGCCAGCATCGCCCCGAAACCTAGGGGGATCGGGCGGAACGATGACCGGCGGCAGCGCGACCGGAGCGGGCTAGCCATGGCCGGCTGGCGCCACCAGGCCGCCGGCCGGCCCGGCTATCGTCCGGTTGCGTTCACCGGTTGGGCGTCCGAGCACCTTGGGTTCTCCAGGATGGGCCCGGCGAAGGCCCCGATGGTGTCCGGCCCGACCGAGCCGTACTGCGCGTCCTGGCCAAAGCTGTTGCCGTTACTCATGTTGCCGAACTCCCAGACGCACTGCCCTCCGACAGTGGCCAGCGTCCAGAACGGGTAGAAGTTGCCTGGTCCCTTCGGCGGCAGAACGCACCCGGTGCCGGTGACGAGGTTGCAGTTGGTGTTGAACTGGGTGGCGCTGGAGTCGGTCATGAACTGGATGTGCGAGTACCTGGCTCCGCCCACAGTCGTCGGCTGCTGTTGCAGGAACGGCGATGGGAACCTGCCCGCGGTGGTCGAGTCCGGCCAGTCCGGGTAGTACCCGCTGCCGTCGTAGTCGAGGTCACCGATCGCGTCGAAGAAGACGTCACACCCGGTCACCAGGTTGGGCGCCGCGGTGCCGCCATGGGTGTCCCCGGCCTTGTAGCACGGCGAGTCATCCGGCTCGAACGCCGAGCCGGAGTCCTTCGCCGTCTCGTACGGGCCGAGGCACTTGGTGTAGTAGGTGTCCTTGAACTTCCCGATCGTCAGCTTCTGCGGCCCGCGAACCTGGGTGCAGGCCTCGAAGTGCCCGATCTCGAACTCAGAGTTGATCATGTAAGGCCCGATGCCCCACGGAATGATGTTCTGCGCCCGTGCGGTTGAGTACTCAGGCTCGAAATTGAACGGCGTGCCCGCGCAGGTGAACGGGTCGGTGTTCATGAACCCGTGCTTGGCCGAGGCGATCATGAAGCCACTCTGACCGGTTGTCAGGTCCGTTTCCTTGGCCTCCAGCGCATGCCCGCCAGGCACGACGGCATCGAACATCTGCACCTTGATCGTGTCACCCGGATTCATCAGCAGCGTCTGCGCATTCGGCGTGACGGTCTTCAGGTTGCTCTTCTGCGGGCTCGGCGGCCCGGTGGGCACCCCGTTCGTCTGGATGAAGGCGAAGTTGACCGGCTCGACACAGTTCGGGTTGCAAGGCCCTGACCCGTTGCCGGTGCACTCGAGGCTGTCGATGTTGAGCGCCGAGCACCAGTGGGTGTTGTCGCAGCTGATGTTGTCGGCGAACGGAGCGAAGCCGGGCGCGTAGAACTGCAGCTCGACGAAGGCCGCTCCGGCGCCCGGGTAGCTGCCCTGCGGTGCGTTGGCATCCGACAACGGCGTGCACGGAAGCAGCGGGGCAGAATTGGGATCGCAGACGTCCATGGAGAACCACGGCGCGACCGACAGCTCGAACCAGTGCGTCACGTCTTTGCCGGGGGTACGCACAGTCGGCTTGGCAGACGGGTCAGTCGGCAGGGTCTCGGTGAACGAGACGTCGTTCCCTGACCCCGCGCGGTGGGAGAGATACCGAACCGACGGCTCGTCGTGTCCGATGTAGTGGCCGTTCTCGTAGAACCTGCCGCCCCAGGACCCGCGCGGGTCGGCGCACTCCATCGTCGGCCGCAGCGGCTTCTGGATCGGGCTGAGCCCGTTGCAGTCGAGCTCGCCGTACTTGCCGACGGCTGTAGTAGTCCCGCCCCCGGAGCCCGTCGTCGAAGCCGACGCCATCAGACCCTGCGTCGCTAGAGACACTGCGGCAGCGACAACCAGAACCGTTAAGGCTCCGAGCCGGCGGTTTCCGTTGATTCTCCGCATTCCGACCTCCACGTCGGCACCACTGATCCGCCCAGAACACTAGAACCACGCCAGACCCGAGCGTGCCCTAGGAATACCGGCTTTGACAAGACATTGGCGGTATTAATGGCGTCGGAGGCCGACAACCGGCCATGCGTCCGCACCGGCGCAGCGGGTCAGCCTGCATCTCAGATGGCGGTACGGCCGCCGTCGGCAGCCAAGACCGCGCCGGTCAGGTAGCTGGCCTTGGATGAGGCGAGGAACGCGATCACGCTGGCGATCTCGCCGGGCTGGGCGGCCCGGTCCATGATCGTCGTCGCGCCGATGGCTTCGGTGACCTCAGGCTTCTGAATGGCGGTGTAGACAGGGCCAGCGGCGACGGTGTTAACCCGGACGCCGGCGGGGCTGAACTCGGCGGCCCAGGACCGGGTCATCGACGCGAGCGCACCCTTGGTGGCGCTGTAAGCTGCGCCGCCGGGCATGCCAACCTGCCCGGCCATGCTCCCGACGTTGATGATGCTGCCGCTGCCCCTGGCGGCCATCTTCGGGGCCAGCGCAGCGACGAGGAAGTAGGGAGCCCGGACGTTGGCGGTAAAGAGCTGGTCGAAAGTCCCCACGTCAAGATCGTCTGTCGGCCCGAACCAGCTGGACCCGGCATTGTTGACCAGGACGTCGACCGCTCCTGCCTGCTCGACAAGTTGGTCCAGCTGGACCGGATCGCTCAGATCAGCACCGACGAAGCGGGCGTTGCCACCCTCGGCGGTGATGGCATCGACCACTGCCTGGCCTCGGCCGGCGTCGCGTCCGTGCACCACGACGTCGGCGCCGTGCCGGCCAAGTTCCTGAGCCGCCGCCTTGCCGATGCCGGAGGTAGCACCGGTGATCAACGCGCTCAGGCCGTCGAGATCATGCTGCTCATTCATGTTCTCACTCCCTGCGATGGCTTCCTGGGCGTGGGGTGTCGAGATATGCGCGCCCGGCGTGGATCTCCGTGGCACGCACCTCGAGGAGGTCGTGGTACTGGTGTGAGGTACCCCCTGCCGTGGAGACACGCCGTCCGCGAGCGTGAACTGGCGGTCGTGCCGCCGGGTCACGATCCTCAACGTGCGCCGGTAGGCCCGAACGGCGTGGCCGACATCGACACGTCGCCAGGTGGCTGGACTAGCAGCTCAAGCCTGGCACAGCGCAAGGCGGTTTCCCGCACAGCTCAATAGGCCGCCTCTCACCGGCCGCTGCGCTTTCTGACTCCCGATGAGGCCGCTGCCCGCCTGGCAAGTGCGGTGCCGTCGGCGAGCGGCCGGTATCGCTCGATCAGGAAGAAACTGTGTGCCAACTGGGTCCCGGCCACCACGAAGAAGGCCTTTCCGAGCAGCAGTTCATCGGAGCCGGGTTCAACGCGTACCAGGTAGTCGCGCAGGACGCGGGCAACGTCGTAGCCGCGGTTGCCACCGCGACTGTAATCGAGCAGCACGGCGGCGCGCTGCAACTCGTCAGCCGCGCCGGAATCTGCGGGTTCAACCTGAAAGAATGCGTATCGCCTGGGCTGCTCCGCGCTCGGCCGAGCTAGCCATTCGTTCTCCAGGCCGTTCTGAACGACCGGGGTATTGCAGCCAAACGGCTTCTCGGAGCCGTCCAGGTAGAAAGCCTTGATGAACTTCCGGATTCCGAGTAACGCGGTCGTCCGAGGCTGGTTGAATCCGCGGAACTCGAACCCGGTCAGCGCCGAGACGTCAGGCGGGCTCCCCGCGGCGAACACCGCATCGAGGTCACGCTTGGATCTGGCCGCGAGTTCCAGGTATGCGGCCGACACAGTGGCCATAGGCCTCCTCTCCTTGCAGCTGAGCGGAGCCGGATCAGAATCCGTAGCGGGCGCGCTGCTCAATGAGGCGCTGGGCGTTACGGGTGGCCAGCGCCAGGATCGTCTCCATCGGATTCACGCCGATCGGGCCGGGCAGCAAGCTGGCGTCGGCGACGAACAGACGCGGAACGCCATGAAAGGCTCCGAAGCTGTCGACTACGCCGCGCCGAGCGTCCTCGCTCATCCGGGCGGTACCCATGAGGTGAACCGTGAACAACTCGATCGACCGCTTGGGCACGGGGCGCGCGAGCAGGTCCTGGAGCTGGGCCGGATCACGTATTTCAGGAGCGCCATCGAATGGCAGCAGCACCCGGCGGGCGCCCGCGGCGAACATCAGCTCAGCAGTATGGGCAATCCCCCGCACTACGCGCGCGGCGTCCCGGTCGGTGAGCTGATAAGTCACCTGCGGCCCGAGACCGGGGATGTTCCGGACTCGCCCGGTCCCCGTATCCTCGATCAGGCAGCCGGCCGTGATCATATGGTTGTAACTGGCCATCAGCTCGCCGAGCTCACGGCCGTGGCTCGGCAACCCGAGCGCCACAAGTGACGGTGCCAAGTTGACCGCGGTCAGCAGGATGCCGTCATCCATGAACTCGCGGACTTGGTAGGCCTGATGCACGCCCTGCCAGCCGATGACCTCTTCGTCGAAGAACGCGATCACCTTCGCGTTGGGATGCATGCTGAGATTGCGGCCGAGCTGCCCGGACCGCGACCGCAGCCCAGACCGGGCAAGCAGCGCGGGGGTCTGCACCGCGCCGCCTGCGACCACGACGACAGCCGAGCGTACCGTCAGCCGCGGCCCGCGGTCAGCGCCCGCCTGCACGAACCGACCCTCGATACCGGTGATATCCGAACCGGACCTGGTAATCCGCTCGACCCGGCAGTCCGCGAACAGCCGGGCGCCACGCTGAAGGGCGCGCGGAATGTTGGTCACCAGCATGGACCGCTTCGCACCTGTCGGGCAGCCATTGGTGCAGTTGTTCGTTCCGGCGCAATGCAGCTGATTGCGAAGGTTCGGGAGGATCTTCCACCCCTTGGCGTCGGCTCCGGCTTTCAGCAGCTGCATGTCCCTGCCGATGGTCTCGGGATCCTGCAGCGCCACTGAGACTCGCGCCTCGACCTTCTCGAAATACGGCTGCATGTCCTGCTCTGTGATCGCTGCGACGCCATACTCGGCCGACCAGCGCTCGAGCACTCGCGCGGGAGTACGCCACGACATGCCGCCATTCACGACGGTGGAGCCACCGACACAGCGCCCTTCCGAGAACAGCACCGGTGGCCGCCCTAACGCGAGCCCGACACCGCCATCCCGGTAGAGGGTCCGCGCTGCGCGGCCGGTCTCGGCGGTGAAGGATTCGGTCGGGTGATAACCGCCCTCCTCGACCACGACCACGTCGACGCCGGCGTCGGCGAGTTCCGCCGCCATCGTCGCGCCCCCAGCGCCCGAACCGACGATCACCACCGAGCAGTCGACGCGCATATCCCCGGTCACGTCGCTCTGGCTGGTTATTCCCAGGGGCATCGCGGCCGTGCTCATGCTTCCTCCGGCCGCGGACCTGGCGCCGAGCCCGCATCCCGGCCGGGCGCATCGGGGGCGAGCGCTGCCGCCTCGGCGGCCCGAATCTGGGCTCCGTATGAGGCCAGGCGGCGCTGTGACACCGTGGCGATGTAGGGGTCCGGCCGGTAGCCGAGCTGCTCTTTTACCTCGGGCAACTCGTAGTAGCACATAACGACCAGCCCCTTGAGTCGCTGCAATGCAGCGGCAAACCCGCCGCGTCGACGGTCCAGAACTGCGCGGAAGTACGCATCGGCCTCGTGATCCCCGAGGCGGGCGAACCGCCGTCCGCGTGCCTGCGGATACAACCGCGCACTCTGGTCGAATACGACCAGCGCGCTCTGGATTGACCGCCGAACACCGCGCGGCAACACGCCCAGCAATAACTCGAACTCGCCGACCGCGCGGCCGGCCAAGTCCGCCGTCCGCACCTCCGGAGGGCACACGACTCCAGCGAACCGCACTGCGATTTGACGGACCCGAGCGCTCAGCACCCCCGCCGACGGGCTCGCGGCTTGGCGCACGATGCCCTCCCTGTCCCGGGGCAGATGGTGGCCCCTTGAAATGCTACTTTGCCAGCCCGGAATCACGTACAGGCGAAATTGCCCGGGCTGCCCCGTTCCCATGAGCGAGGTAACGGGGTCTTTGATCAGCTTGCCGAAATGGCGGGGCGGGGCCAGGCTGTAGCGGTGAAGGCAGTTCTCGTCACTGGTGCCTCGGCTGGCATCGGCAAGGCGTGCGCACTGCGGCTTGACCGCCGCGGATACCGCGTGTACGCCGGCGTTCGCAGCCAAGAGCACGCGGCAGAGCTGCGCGCGCACTCCTCCGGTCGGATCATGCCGGTATTTCTGGACATAACCGATCAAGACCAGGTAGACACCGTTGCCAGCCTGATCGCCGCCGACAGCGGCGGGCTCGACGGCGTCGTGAACAATGCCGGCATCGCCACGGGAGGCCCGCTTGAATACCTTCCCTTAGCGGCCTGGCGCCACCAGCTGGAAGTGAACGTAGTCGGACAGGTGGCAGTGACGAAGGCGGTGCTCCCGTCGATTCGCTTGGCCCGCGGCCGCATTGTGTTCATCGGATCAATCAGCGGCAAGATCGCCACCATGCTCATGGGGCCATATTGCGCGTCGAAGTTCGCGCTCGAAGCGATCAGCGAGGCGCTCCGGCAGGAGCTGCATCCGTGGCGCATCAGCGTCTCGATCGTCGAACCAGGCGCAATCAAGACCGGCATCTGGGAAAAAGGCCGGCGGGCCGCTGACAGGCTCGAGCTCGAATTACCTGATCAGGCCCGCACTAACTACGCCGCCCACATTGCGGCGATCCGCAAGGGCATCGATATGCAGGAGCGAGACGGCGCCGACCCCGACAAAGTGGCCGTTGCGGTCGAACATGCGCTCTCCTCGCGGCGGCCGAAGACTCGATATCTCGTCGGCGCCGATGCGACGGTCCAGAGCGCGCTTGTCCGCTTGCTGCCCGACAGGCCGCGCGAGGCGATCATCCGCAGGTTCGCGGGTCCTTAAGCTGCTGAGGCATGCCTGAGCTACCTGAAGTCGAATCAGCCCGCGCGGTGATCGAACGCGCTGCCCTCGGGCGCGTGATCGTCGACGTCGACGACAGCGACACCTATGAATGTCGCCCGCACCAGCCTGGCGAGATCCGCGCCGCGCTGCTCGGTCGGAGATTGACCGCGGCGCACCGGCGCGGCAAGAGCATCTGGTGCGACACGGCGGGCGTGGTCCCGGCCGGCCCGCCTGGCCCGGCTCTCGGCCTCCATCTCGGCATGTCCGGCAAGATCGTCATAACTGACGGACGTGGCGACGAGATCGAGGGCGGCGATTACTGGGGACGGGGCCGCGCCAGCGGCGATTACCGCTTCTCACGGTTCTCCCTGACATTCGCCGACGGAGGGTCGCTCCTGCTCCTCGATCCGCGCCGGCTCGGCCGGGTTCGCCTCGATCCGCCGGTCGAGGCGCTCGGCCCCGATGCCCGCGAGATCACCCGGTCGCAATTCCGGGCCGCGTTCGCCCGTGGCACCGCGCCGGTGAAAGCACGGCTGCTCGATCAGAACGCGATCGCTGGCATCGGCAACCTGCTAGCCGATCAGGTCCTCTGGCAGGCGAAGATCAACCCGGCCCGATCGGTCAACGCACTTGCCCAGGCCGACGTTGACCGGTTGTTCCGGGCAGTGCGCCGCTCGGTCGAGGCGTCAGTGGCAGGCGGAGGCGTACACACTCTGCCAATCCCCTCGTTCCGCCAGCCTGACGCTCACTGCCCGCGATGCGGCGCTCCGATGCTGCACGGTAAAGTCGCCGGCCGGACGACTTGGTGGTGCTCACGAGAGCAGGCCGCGGCCGGCCCGTGCTAGGTCGCGGACTTGGGGCAGAGCTTGTTCATCTCGTTGATCGTCGGCTGGGCCTTGCTCTTGAGCGCAGTGAGAGCCCCGGTCAGCTGCCTGGCTCCGGCAGTCGGGTGCGCCGAGAGATTAGCCGCGGCTTTCTTGATCTGATCCACTGAGGGCGAGAGCTGATTGGCCTGGCTTGAGAACGCCCCGCCCTGCTGGCCCTTCAATGCGGCCAGTTGCTTCTCGATATTCGTCAGGTCGGCAGCGATAGTGGTCGCCGAGCTCGGGCTCACGGACGTGTGGGACAGGCTCACCAGGGACATACGCAGCGAGTCAATGTACTTGCAGTTGACTGTCGCACTTGGCGCAGGCACAGGCGAACCACTGACATGCGCCGCCGGGCTTGCCTTAACCGGGTTTGCCTTAACCGGGTTTGCCTTAACCGGGTTTGCCTTAACCGGGTTTGCCTTAACCGGGTTTGCCTTAACCGGGTTTGCCTTAACCGGGTTTGCCTTAACCGGGCTTGCCTTAACACTGTGCGTACTGGAGGCAGTGGATCCGCTCGAGCTGCACGCAGCGACAAGCATCACGCTGCCAACCAGCAGGGCAGCGACTGCGCTCCTCGCCGGCCTGGAGACTGTCCGCCGCCAGGCAGGCGTGGCCGTTGATAGGTTCCTCATCGCGTCGTGATACCCCAGTTCAGCCGGTCAGTCCTCACCCGCCGCGGGCGAGGTGCGACCGTCGAGATGCGCCAGATCTTGCCCCAGGAGCCCAAGCGCCGCAGCCACCGATCCTGAAAGGGCTGACGTGTCGCTGACGCCTTGAGCAGAGACTCCATATGCATTCTGGAATTTGCAATACGACACGCCTTTTGACTACATGATCCGAGCTAAGAGGCTTAGTGTGAAGATCTGTCCCAGCTGACACAGGGTCACTGGGTGATCCGGCCTGGGGGTGAGATGCGGCAGGCGGGCTCTTGGCGCCCGGCAGTTCCCGTGGTTGTGCTCTGGGCTGGCGGGGTCCTCGGCGTTGCCACGATCATCGTGTCGGCCCTGAACGCAGTCAGCGCCCCCGTTGCCCTGGCCATGGCTACGTCGTCCATATCGGCGACGCTCGCCGGCCTGGTCGGATGGACTTTGCCCGGCGCCCGGATTGCGTGGCGGCGAGGTTACCGGCGAGGCTTAGAAGCGGGAACACCAGAGGCGGGAACAGCGAACAAGCCGCATCCGAATGCGAAGGTCAGCTCACTGCCCCGGCGACGATGACGGACCGGCCGTCGCGCAACCAAGCCTGCGCAACGGCCGGTCCAGCCACATCCGTGCTTACCACTGAATCTCCCGGCCAGCGCCATTCAGTGGCCGACACCCACGCTTGCATCTTGCCGGAGGGGAATCTCGGCTGGCAGGCGGGCTGCACGGGCGCCAAGTCCGATCGTGCGGACGAGCACCATAACGATGGCCATGAAGATCAGCCCGTCTACGATCGCCGCCTCGCTGACCTGGTGCGCAATAGACCAGCTGACAATCTGCGCGGTGAACCAGTGGGCTGAGCCGTAGGAGAAGGCCGCCCTGGCGCCGATGACGAGAATCCAGAAGACCGCGTATGGCGCCCCGGCCCGACTGACCGGCGCGCCGGTCTTCGGGCTGCGGCGGACGCCCATCAGGGCGATGGCGGCCAATCCGCCGAGCAGGCCAGCCACCACGCCCGCTATCTCGACCGCGAGCCCTGACCCATGCGTGACCGGCCGGTTCACGAATAGCGGAATGATCACGGCGGCGGCAACCAGCGGCCGCAGCATCCGCACCGGACCGATCTTCCTTTCGCTGCCAAGGTCGCTCGCCAGCACGGTGACGAGTACGGCGCCGTTGACGATCATTGCTTCGGTGAGCTGAGACAACATCGCATGCTCCTAGTGAGTTCGCTTGTCGCTGACGAATCCACTATCCCGGCGATCAGCCCCTCGCGAATCGGACCATCGGTCGGTATCGGGCATGAGACGGGAGGCGCGGGCTAGTACCACGCGGTACTAGGCCGCGCCCGCGGAATGCACCCAGAGTGCAGTCCAACGGGCTGACGTAGTAGTCCCGCGCTCGCGGATACCGTTCAGGCCCGTAGCCAGTCGGGCCGCTTCGGCCGGAGAGGGAGCCTGCGGTGGATGGTCGGCCAAACGCCGGTCTCGGCGATACTGGAGTCATGCTGGGCACGGTCAACTGGATCGCCCGCGCCCTCGGCTTCGCCTGGGTGGGCGTGCTGGCGTTCGTTATCGTCCCGCCGCACAGACCGCTCGAACTAGCCGTTCAGGTGGCTGGCTACTGCCTGCTCGGCTCCGCAATGCTGGCATGGGCGCTCATCGAGTCGCAGCCAGCCGGGCTCCGTCGTCGGGCCTGGGCGCTTCCCCTGATCCTGGGCATGATGGCCGTCGCGGCCGGATTCGCGTCGGCCGCCGGGAGCGGCGGTTCGGCCATAGTTGTCTTCGGGTTCGTGGCGGCGCTGATAGCCGGCGGCGACTGCAGCCTGGCCGCCGGCCTAGCGGTGACCGCCGCAGGCATCCTCGCCATCGAGATCAGCGGCTTGGCCTTCCACGCCAGCTCTGCCACCCTGTTCGGACTGCCGCTCGGTGTCGCGGCCGGGCTGATAATCGGGCGGAACCGGGGCGCCTACCGAGTCCAGGCCGAGCAGTCCGCGACGCTGCTTGCTCAGCGCGAGCTGTTGCAGGCCGAGCAGCGCCGGGCCGACCTCCTCGATGAGCGCAGCCGGATCGCACGCGAGATTCACGACGTGCTCGCTCATTCTCTCGGCGCGCTCGGGATCCAGATTCAGGCCGCCCGCGCGGTTCTGACCGATCGCGGGGACGTCGACCGTGCGGTTGAGATGCTCGCCACCGCGCAGCGGATGGCGGCAGCGGGCCTGGTGGAGACGCGCCGTGCCGTCCACGCCCTGCGCACCGATACAGTGCCGCTCGACGCCGAACTCGCGCAGGCGAGCGACACCCACGCTCAGCGCTACGGGGTTGCTGCCAGTTTCGACACCGGCGGCACCCCACGCCCGCTGCCGCCCGAGGCCACCGTCACGCTGTTGCGCGTTGCCCAGGAGTCCTTGGTCAACGCCGCCAAGCATGCGGCGGGCCAGCCGGTCGCGGTCCGTCTCGACTACGGCGATGCCGACGTCCGGCTCACCGTCCGTAACGGCTTGGCCCCAGGGGCATGCGCGGAGAGGTCGACGCGCGTGACTACGGTCGACGGCGGCTATGGCCTGACCGGCATGCGAGAACGACTGCGCCTATTGAACGGGACGCTCGACGCGGGCCGCCGCGACAACCAATGGGTCGTCAGCGCTGCGCTTCCCCGGCCGCAGTCTGAGAACGTGGCGTCATGACTGTCCCCGACGGCCCGCCATTGCGCATCGTCATTGCTGATGACCAGGCCAGCGTGCGCGAAGGCCTGGTCCTGCTGCTCGGCGGGCTCCCCGACATTGACGTCGTCGGCGCGGCCGCCGACGGCGAGCAGGCGCTCGATCTTGTCGCCGAGCACAAGCCCGACGCGATCCTGCTTGACCTGCATATGCCCGTCCTGGATGGCATCGGCGCCACCCGGCGGCTTGCCGCCGAGTACCCCGATGTTGCCATCGTCGTGCTCACCACGTTCGCCGACGACAGGTCCGTCCTAGCCGCCCTGCAGGGCGGCGCCCGCAGTTATCTCACCAAGGATGCCGACCGTACCCGGATTGCTCAGGCTCTGCACGCGGCGGCCGGCGGGCTGACGGTCGTCGACTCGCGCGCGCATGCCACCCTGCTTGCTGCCGCGGCGACAGCGCCGAACGCCGCGCCGGCCGATGCGCCCCCAGGTCCCGACGGCCTGACGCAGCGCGAGGTCGAGATCTTGAGCCTCATCGCGCGCGGGCATGACCAATCCCGAGATAGCGGCGCAGCTTTTCCTCAGCAGCCACACGGTCAAGACCCACATCAACCGCATCTTCGCCAAGACCGGATCACGGGACCGCGCCGCCGCGATCGGTTACGCGCACCGCCACGACATCAGGTGACCGTCGCAACTTCCCGTTGACATTGCTGATAGCTGGGATCTAGCATACTGATATCAGTTTAATTAAGGGAACGACGGCCAGTCACAACGAGCAGCCAGCAGTACGCGCCGGTCTGTGGCAGGCGGGCGAAGAGGCAGCCATGGGCATTCAGACATCCGCAGCTAACGGCAGGCTTGCCTTACTGCCCAGCCACCCGACGCTCTCCGCCAGGCAGCACAGCCCGGTCCGGCGGAACGGCGCGCCGACTAGCAGCGTCGGCGCCCGCTGGCGGCCGCCGGCCGCCGGTGTTTGTCTCGTGCTAGCCGCCGGCCTAGCCGTCTGTGGCTGCGGAAGCAACGCCAGCTCACCCGCGGCAGCCTGCTCGTCGGGTCCGTCCGCCGCAAGCACGGCGGCCAGCGGGCTCGGCACCGGCAACACGGGCAGCTCCCCTAATGCGGCAGCCGCGGCGGGCTGGACGCTGCCGGGCGGCAACCTGCAGAACACCCGGGACGTCACCAGCGCGATCACCAGCGCGAACGTGTCGAAGCTGGGCGTGGCCTGGTGCGTGCCGATCGAGTCGACCGGTGCAGCCAGTGCCGTCGGGGTGACCGACGGCTACTCGACCACGCCGGTCGTCGTGAACGGCGTGGTGTACCTGCAGGACATGGAGTCGAACGTGATGGCGATCAAGCTCGCCACCGGCAAAGTCCTGTGGACGCACAACTACAGCTCGCCTAACGGCGGGCCCGGACGGCGTCAATGTGGTCAGCGGGGTTGTGTACGCGGCGACCAACCACGCCGCGGTGGCCTTGTCGGCGGCGACGGGCAAGCAGTTGTGGAGCCGGACGCTGATCCGGCAACGACCACGAGGGCATCGACATGGCGCCCGGGTACAACGACGGCACCGTCTACGTGTCGACCGTGCCGGTCAACCCGGCCGTCGGCCAGTATCTCGGCGGCGGCAAGGGGATCCTGTGGGCGCTGAACGCCAGGACCGGCGCGCCGGAATGGTCCTGGGATGAGGTGCAGAACCTGTGGGGAAACCCGGGCCATCAACTCCGGCGGCGGCCTATGGGATCCGCCCTCGTTCGACGCCTAGGGCAACATCTACATCGGCATCGCCAACCCCGGCCCGATCGGCCAGGGCGGGTGGCCACGCGGTTATCCGTGGGCTACCAGCCGGCCTGGCCCGAACCTCTATACCGACTCGGTGGTGAAGCTGAGCCCGCAGGGCAAGCTGCTGTGGTACTACCAGCTCACCCCGCACGACCTGTTCGACTGGGACCTGCAGAACTCGCCCGTGCTCACCACCGCCAACGGGCAGCCAGTGGTGATCGACGGCGGCAAGGCCGGCATCCTGATCGAGCTGAACGCGCAGACCGGCAAGCTGATCTGGAAGCTCCCGGTCGGCGTCCACAGCGGGCCCGCAGGACGCCGGGCTGCTGACCGAGAACGCCACGCCGACCTCGGCCGATCCCGCTGCCCGCGAAGTTCGCCCTCGAGCCCGGCGTGTTCGGCGGCATCGAGTCCCAGCTGGCGACCAACGGGTCGACGATCTTCGCCGCCGTCAACAACCTCGCGGTGCCGATGTCGGTCAAGGGCGTGACGGAGAGCGGCAAGGCATTCGACGCTTCCATCGGCACGGCCACCGGCGAGATGGTCGCGGTCAGTCAGGACACCGGGAAGATCATCTGGGACGACAAGCTCCCGTCTACGCCGTACGGCGCCGCCGCGGTCACCAACGACGTCGTGTTCACCACCACCTACAGCGGATACCTGTACGCGTTCAACGCCGCCACCGGCGCGATCCTGCTGAAGACGCCGCTATCCTCCGGCTCCAATGCGCCCGTCACCATCGACGGTGACTATGTCCTCGTCGGGGCCGGCGTTCAGGTACCCAAGACCCACCAGCAACTGATCATCGCCTACAAACTCGGAGCCACGGGCAAGCTCCCCGAGACCGTCGGCCCGTAGCCGATGTTTACCGGCATCGTTACGGACCAGCTGAATGGCTGCTGAGGAGGCAGAGATGGCTGAGCTAGCTATCGAGGTGCGCGGGCTGCGCAAGAGTTTCGGCGACAAGGAGGCGGTGGCCGGGATCGATCTGGACATCGCGGCCGGTTCGCTGGCCGGGCTGGTCGGGCCGAACGGAGCAGGGAAGACCACCTCACTTTCGATGATGACCGGGCTGCTGCGGCCAGATGCCGGGCGAGGTTCTGATCAACGGCCTGGATGTCTGGGCCGACCCGGCTGCCGCCAAGGCGGTCATCGGAGTGGTCCCGGCCGAGGCCCGGCTGTTCGAGCGGCTGAGCGGCGAGGAAACGCTGGAATACGCCGGGCGGCTGCGCGGCCTGCCCGTCGCCGAGGCGCGCTCACGGGCGGCGCAGCTGCTGGACGTGCTCGACCTGACCGCCGATGCCAAGCGGCTGGTCGCTGACTACTCCACCGGCATGCGCAAGAAGGCCACGCTCGGCTGCGCGCTGATCCACAACCCGTCGGTGCTGTTCCTGGACGAGCCGCTGGAGGGCGTCGACCCGATCTCCGCCGACGTGATCCGCCGGCTGCTGACCCGCTTCGCCGGCTCGGGCTCGACCGTGCTGTTCTCCAGCCATGTCATGGAGCTGGTCGAGCAGGTCTGCGACCACGTATCCATCATCGACAAGGGCAAGATCGTGGAAACCGGCACCACCGCAGCAGGTGCGGGGCGGCAAGACCCTGCAGCAGGCGTTCATCGACCTGGTCGGCCCGCGGGCGACCGATGAGGAGGGGTTGTCATGGCTCGGCTCCTCGTCCAGCTGAAGCTGCGCCTGCTGCTCAACGCGCTGCGCTCGTCCACCGCTGCCCAGACCTCGTTCATCTTCAGCACGTTCTTTGCCATCGTGGTCGCGGTCGGCGGCTTCTATGTCCTGGCCCTGTTCCGCGGCCTGAGCGCGTCGGTGGACCTGACCACGGTCATCTTCACCGCGTTCGCGCTCGGCTGGCTCATCCTGCCGATCTTCGCGTTCGGCCTGGACGGCACCCTCGACCCCGCCACGCTGCAGCTGTACCCGCTGCGCACCCGTCCGCTCGCGGTGGGGCTGCTGGCCGCCTCGGCCGCCGGCGCCTGGCCGGCGGCCAACCTGATCGGCCTGCTCGGGGTGATGGTCGGGCTGGCCAGCGGCCCGCTGGGCCTGCTCGTCGCGGTGGTCGCGGTGACGCTGCAGGTGCTGTTCTGCATCACCCTGGCCCGGCTGGTGACCACCAGCATGGCCAGGCTGCTGCGCTCCCGCCGCGGCAAGGACCTGGCGGTCTTCCTCATCATCCCGATCTTCGCCCTGATCGAGCTGCTGGGCCAGGTGATACCCAATGCAGCGGCGCACGGCGGGATCACCGCGGCGGGCTTCCGCGGCGTCGACGCCTGGATGCGCTGGCTGCCGCCGGGCCTGGCCGCGCACGCGATCCAGGACGCCTCGCACGGCCATCCCGGCACCGCGCTGGCGCGGCTGGGGCTGCTGGCCGCCGTCATCATCGTGCTGGGCTGGCTGTGGGTACGCTCGCTGGGCCGGGCCCTGGTCACCGACCGACACCTCTAACCAGTCCTCGCAAGTGCGCGGCACGGCGCTGCCGCTGGCCCGCTACGGGCTGCGCGGCGCGGTGGCGGCCCGGTTCTGGATCTACCAGCGCCGCGAGCCGACATCGCTGGTCTACTGGGGCATGACCGCGGTCATCATGGTTGTCGTATCGGCCAGCACCATCCTGGGCCCGCACAAGCATCCCGGCGTAGTGATCGCCAGCGCCGTCGATCGGCGCCGGGTTCGTCGGGTACTTCCACGCCAACTCGATCGGCCTGACCGGCCCGCCGTTCGTCATCGAAGCGCTGGCGCTGACCAGCCGCCGCTCCTTGCGAGCCTATTTCTCCGGCCAGAACATCGCGCTCAGCCTGATCGCCGTACCGCTGCTCACCGCGATCTGCTTCGGCCTCGCGTTCGCGGTCAGGCATCCGATGGAGGCAGTGCCGGCCTCCGCGGTGGCCCTGGCCGGCCTCGGCGCGGCCCTGGGCATGAGCAACATCCTCACCGTCACGCTTGCCTACCCGATGGCCAAGCGAACCG
The DNA here is from genome assembly GCA_963711055.1 of uncultured Actinomycetota bacterium. Lineage (GTDB taxonomy): Bacteria > Actinomycetota > Actinomycetes > Streptosporangiales > Streptosporangiaceae > JAJYUU01. Next base: position 151,981 of record CAVQCR010000015.1, read on the forward strand.
GCAGCCCCATGCGCCAGGCGGCCCAGGGATACGGGTCCTACACCTTCGGCGGCATGCTCGCCACCCTGGCCGGCGTCGCCGTCGCGGTCACGCCGGTCATAGTCGCGGCCGCGGTCACCAGCTCCGCTCCGGCCGCGGTCCGGACACCAGTGCTCCTGGTCTGTGCCGCCGCGTACGGGCTCGCGCTGGCCTGGGCCGGCGTGCAGATCGCGGCCCGCGAGGCCGAGGGCAGGTTGCCGGAGCTATGCCAGATGGCCATCCGCAGCACGATATAGACCGGACACATCCGAGCCAGCCTCGCTCAGATCAGACGGTCGGAGCCGGGGCATACTGGATCGCGCGCCGGATCTCACGGGCCCGGTCGGGGCTAGACAGCCGGCCCACCAGGTGCAAGGCCATGTCGATACCAGCGGAGATGCCGGCCGACGTAACCACGTCGCCGTCATCCACGAATCGCTCATCGCGGCGCACGTCGATCGTCGGGTCCAGCTCGGCGAGCCGGTCCAGCGACGCCCAGTGCGTCGTCGCTGGCCGACCGCTGAGCAGCCCGGCGGCGGCATACACGAGCGAGCCCGTGCACACGCTCGTCATCAGCGGCACGACCGCCCGCTGGCGCCGGACCCAGTCCAGCGCGCCCTGGTCAGACAGCTGCGGCCGGGTGCCTTGCCCGCCCGGGTAGAGCAGTACCTCCAGCGGCGGCGCATCCGCGAAGCAGTAGTGCGCCTGGACGGTCAGGCCCTTCGCGCACCGGATCAGCCCGCCAGCCTCGGCGAGACAGCAGACCGCGTAGCCATCCTCCGGGTGGGCGCGCGTCCAGTACGACAGGACCTCCCAGGGGCCGACCGCGTCGAGTTCCTCCACGTCGGGAAAGAGCACGATTCCGATGTGCTTCACGCTGGCAGCCACCAGGCCATCCAAGCACGGCCAGGGTCTTGTGTCGGCAAGTCGAGCTCAGGTGGAGATGTCGGGGTAGGGCAGGCTCCAGTGGCTGAGGTCGGCGGCGAACTGGCGCTGAGCCAGGCTCAGCTCGCCTCGGGCGGCAGGTACTCGGTGTTGTGCTCGACGTTCAGGTACAGGTCCATTCCGATCGGGCGGCGCTTTTCCTCGGCGATGTGGCCGAGCAGGCCGGCGGTCCGGGCCAGCAGCGCGAACCCGCGGAGCAGGTCCGGCGGCAAGCCCAGATCGGCCAGGGCGGCTCCGCACGTTCCCGCGCCGTTGAGCGGTAGCGTACGGCCGAGAACTTGCGAGTGGACGCGGCCGATCGCCTGGAACAGCTTCAGGTGCGGCCCGAACAGGCCCTCCTCGGCCGCGATCGCGAACAGGACCGGCGTGCGCGGGTCAGTGACCTTGTGCACCGGATGGCCAAGGCCAGGGACGAACGAACCAGCGGCGCGAGCCTGCCGCACGGCCGCGAGCGCCAGCGCGTCCCAGCCAGCGTCGTCCGATGGCAGGTCATCCACGGCCTCGGCGAGCACGCCGGACAGGAACCGGCCGGCATCCTCGGTGACGCCGAGGAACCGGGAACCGCCGCCGAGCAGGCCGGCCGCGAGGGCTCCCTGCACCGAGTCCGGCGCGCTGAGGAAGGTCAGCCGAGCGGCGATCGCCGTCGGGGTGAAGCCGTGGTCGGCCAGCGCGACGAGCACGGACTCGAACACCCGCACCTGGCCCGGCGTCGGCCGGCGCTGAGTGACCAGCCACATGGCGAGCTCGCCGAAGCCGACCTTGCCCATCAGGTCGGCGGCGAGGTCGTGCCCGAGGACAGTGATCGTGTCAGCAGTCGAGTCGCCGATCGAAGTCGGATACGTCATGCTGGTCCCCTCTGTGCCTGTAGATTCACGTCGCTCAGAACCGAGGACCATGATGACAGGAGCACCTGAATCCGGACGCCCGGTGGTCTTCCGCAACGGCACCGTACTCACCATGGATGACGGGCACCGCGTCGTGCACGACGCTGACGTCCTCATCGAGGGCGAGCGAATCAGCGCCGTCGGGCCGGCTCTGCCGGTGCCAGATGGCACGCAGGAGATCGACGCCCGCGGCGGCATCGTGATGCCAGGGATGATCGACACGCACCGGCACATGTGGCAGACCGCGATGCGCGGCTACGGCGCGGACTGGACGCTCACGCAGTACTTCGTCTGGAACTACCTTCAGTGGGGCAAGTCGTTCCGGCCGCAAGACATCTACGCGGGCAATCTGCTGAGCGCGATGGAGGCAATCGACGCCGGCGTGACGACCACGGTCGACTGGTCGCACAATCTGCACACCATCGAGCACGCCGAGGCGGCGGCGGACGCACTGCAGGAGGTTCCGGGCCGGTTCGTCCTCGCCTACGGCAACATCCAGGCCGCGCCATGGGAGTGGTCGGCGGCGCCAGAGTTCCGTGACTTCGTCACCCGGCGGTTCAGCGGCGGCAATGACATGCTCGGCTTCCAGATGGCCTTCGACGTGCCGGGGAACCCTGAGTTCCCGGAAAGGGCCGCGTTCGAGGTGGCGCGCGAGCTCGGCGCGCCGGTGACCACGCACGCCGGGGTGTGGAAGGTGACCACCGACGACGGGATCAGGCTCATGCACGAGCACGGGTTCATGACCCCCTCGACCATCTACGTGCACGCCGCAAGCCTGTCAGCCGACTCCTACCACCGGATCGCGGCGACGGGCGGTTACGCTTCGCTGTCCACCGAGAGCGAGATGAGCGCCGGGCAGGGCTACCCGCCCACCTGGAAACTGCGCGAGCATGGCATCGGCGTATCGCTGTCGATGGATACAAGCGTGTGGTGGAGCGCCGACCTGTTCTCGGCGATGCGGGCCACGTTGAGCGCCGACCGCCTGCGCGAGCACCTGGAGGCGCACGCCCGCGATGAGACCGTCACTCACCACAAGCTGCGAGCCGAGCAGGTCGTGGACTGGGCTACCCGCGGCGGCGCCAAGGCGCTGGGGCTGGACTCGGTCACCGGGAGCCTGGAGCCGGGCAAGAAGGCGGACGTCGTCTTGATCAAGAACGACCACTCGCCGGTGATGTTCCCGCTACTCAATCCCTATGGACACGTGGTGTTCCAGGCCCAGCGCGGTGACGTGCACACCGTCATCGTCAACGGCCGGGTCGTCAAGTACGACCACAAGCTGGCTGGTTCCGACCTGGCCAAAGCGCGCCAGGCTATCGACCAGACTGTCGAATACCTTCAGGGCACGCTCGGCCCCGAGGCCTGGAATGAAGGCATGCACCCAGAAATCCCGGAGACCAGGGTCCTGGACAACCCCTACACCTACACCTACACGCAGGATACGCCGGTAGGACGCACGCGCCTCAGCTGGTGCCGCGGAACGCCGCAACCGCGGCCTCGCAGGTCCGCCGCGCGCTCGCAGCTGGCCGGCTCTGCCTGTTCCTCTAACGTCGCGCTGTGCTGGCCGGTTAACCGGAAACGACCTCGCGTTTACGGCCTTTCGCTAACCGACGAAGTTGCTAGCCCGCGTGGACAGCCGCGCCGGATTCACGGCCACGAGGTCTGTAGCTCACTAGCGCTACTATGCGGTACAGTAGGCGTGGCTGGAGGTAACCATGGCGAGAAGCACGTCCTTTCGGATCAATGACGCGGCTAAGAACCGCCTTGCCGTCCGTGCCGCACGGGACGGCATGACTGCCACCGCGCTGCTCGAGCAGCTCATCGTCGAAGGCATTGATCAGCTGGACTATCCCGGAGTGATCTTCCGCGGCCCTGCGCACGACAGGCGCGCTGCACTTGCTGCCGGACCGGATATCTGGGAAGTCGTCGCCAGGCTTCAGGAACTGGCCGGCTCAGAGGAGCAGCGCATCACGTTGCTGACCGAAGAGACGGACCTGCACCCGCGGCTTGTCCGGGTCGCCCTCGATTACGCCGCTGAGCACGCCAGAGAGATACGCGAGCGGATCGCGCGGAACCAGGCGATGGCCGAGCGGAGCCGCAAGACCGCTCAGCAGCGTCAGGCGCTGCTGGCGTGATTGGCTTCTTAATCGACGAGATGTTCCCGGCAGCCGTGGTCGGCCTGCTCCGCGATAAGTACGATCACGACGCGGTCCATGTCGCCGAGGCTGGCTTGCGGGGCGCCCCGGACTCGCAAGTCGCGGCGACTGCCCGGGCTGACGGCCGGGCTGTCGTTACCGAGAACGTCGCCGATTTCGCCGCCGAGCGCGATGTCGTTCTGGTGTTCGTACTGAAACGGAACCTGCCAGCGGGCAGTGCGCAAGCGCCGGCCCTCGCCGCTCTGCTCGACCGCTGGGCCCACGACTCCCCCGATCCTTACCTCGGTCCGCATTGGCCCCGTGTCGACTGACCGGTTGGCTCCGCACGCGCGCTGCTGACCAGCGGAATCATGCCCGGCTGGCGTAGCTGGACTGCTCCTATAGCCATAGGATTCGGTAGCTGCCTGACAAGTGGATGGATTCGCATGGAAACGTCGTCTGCTGAGCCCGTAGCCGCCGCAGTCCCGGCCCGGCGCGCCACGGCGTGGGTGAAACGGGCCGAGCGATCTGCCAAGGCCCACTGGGTCGACATTGCCTGGATGGTCTTCATCGCATTGAACCTGCTGGCGATGCGACTCATCCCGGATTGGCAGACAGTGCCGTTCCTGATCATCTGGCTTAGCCTGACCACGCTCTACGGATTCCGGCTGTGGCGCCTGGGGTCGACAGTCCTCACGGTGCTGGTGGTGACGCTAGTCACCGGCGGCTTGATCGGCTGGCAGGTCCTGCGCGGCGAACAGGACCTGGACTACCTCGCCGAAGTGCCCTTGCTTGCCACCATGTTCGTGGTCATGGCCTGGCATTCCCGCAGGCGGCTCGCTGCCATGGAGGAGATGCAGCGCGTTTCTGCGCACAACCTGCGCCTGCTTGATCATCAGCGGCAGTTCCTGCAGGATGTGGCCCACGAGCTGGGCACGCCCATCACCATTGCGCTCGGCCACACCGAGCTCATAACCCGCGCCGCGACCGATCAGGTGATCGCCAAGGACGCACGCGTTGCCGTCGACGAACTGCTCCGGATGCGACGGCTGGCCAGCAGGATGATGCTGCTGGCAGCAACGGACGGCCCTGACTTCCTGCACCTGACGCAGGTTAACGTCGCAGACTTCCTGATGGAGACGGTGCACCGGTGGAGCCAGACGCCCCGGCGCTGGTCGCTCGGCACCCTGACGGAGGCAGCGGTCCGGGCGGACGAAGACCGCCTGACGTTGGCCCTGGACGCGTTGATCGAGAACGCGATCGACCACACTGACTCCGACGGACGCATCGAGCTCAGCGCGCGGCTTGACGGCGACAACGTCATCATCGCCGTCGCCGACTCAGGCTCGGGCATCCCGGCTAACGAGGTCGGCCGCATCTTCGGCCGGTTCACCAGGGTTGACCGCGGGCGCAGCCGGAAGACCGGCGGTTTTGGCCTCGGCCTGGCGGTAGTGAAGGCGATCGCGGAAGCGCACAATGGCTCGGTCCGCGTCGAGAGCACAGTCGGCAAGGGGTCGGTATTCGAGCTGATGGTGCCCGCCGCGGCGGACCTGCCCGGCCTGGACCTGCCATTGGATCGGCGGGCCGCGCGTTAGTAGCCCGGCCGGCAGTCCGCCAGCCGGTGACCCGCAGCCGACGCGGGCCACCCGCAACGCCCTGGCAGCTTGACAGCCTGATGGCGGCTAAATATGCCGATTTATTATGCCTGCCAAAGCCCCAGGTTATTGAGGAACGACGGCAGTCCCGGCCGGTCGTCCCGTCGGGCGTAACGGATACGGTGACGCGGATCACGCAACGTAGCCGTCACCCGCTGCGTCCTATCGCCAAGTGACTTTCACCTGCTGGCTGCTCGCCCGGAAAGTACGGGCCACTGAGCGCCAGACCAGACCCAGATGATCACACTCCAGGCGCCGACTACGCCGGCGCCGCGTTCCGTCCTGATTGCGGGGAGATTTGCCATGGACCGCCCGGTCGTGACCGACATGCACTGCGAGGCGCTATTCGCGTCCGCGCTGCAGCGATCGGACGCCGTTACCCCCGAGGCGGTGGCGGATGCGATCAGCCGCACCGTCGGCCAGCTCGGCGCCGTCGGCTGCGCAGGCCGGATGGCAGAGGAGTTCGGCGAGCACCCAGAGGCAGCGCGCGACCGGATGCAGTGGGCCAGGCAAGTAGTCAGCGAACTCTTCGCCAGCTCCGGCCAGTCAGCCTCCGGAACTGCCCAGGGCGCCGCCTGATCACTTCCCCTGACCCCTCCCCCAGCCCGCGGGTTCCGCCGCGCCGCTAGCTCATCTCAGGCCGAGACAAGGTCGCAGACGAAGATCAGGGTCTCGCCCGGCGCTATCGCCCGGCCAGCGCCGCGTTCGCCGTAGGCAAGGTGCGGCGGAATGACCAGCTGGCGGCGGCCGCCGACGCGCATGCCCTGCACGCCCTGATCCCAGCCTGCGATGACGTGGCCGACACCGAGCCTGAACTCCAGCGGATCGCCTCGATTCCAGCTCGCGTCGAACTCCTCGCCAGTGGAGTACGCAACCCCGACATAGTGCACCTGGACCGTATCGCCGGCCTTGGCGACGGCACCGTTGCCCTCCCAGACGTCGGTGATCTCAAGTTCGGCTGGCGGCTCGCCGCCGGGGAAGTCGACCTCAGGCTTCTCGATGCTCATTCGTCCGTCTCTCTCCGCAGTTCCGCGGCTGCCGTGTCCGGCGACGCATTGCGGTCCAGCTTAAGAGCACCGATGAACGCCTGGACGCCATCGAGTATCCGGTCCAGCCCGAAGAAGAACTCGTCCCGCTCGCTGGCCGGCGGCGGGCCAGTCTCTGCGGACCACGCGATCCGGTGCAGCCGCGGGTAGGTCTGCTCGTCGACCAGTTCTCGCAGCAGCATCTCAAAGCTAGGGAAGGGAACGGGGTCCTCCTGAGCTGGCTGTGCCTGCCTGCTCGCCCGGATAGCATCATGCGCCATCCGGGCCTCGCTCAGGGTGTACGAGCTGAGCAGGCCGATCACCCGGAGCTTGTCGGCGTCCGCCAGCCCGGTCCCGTCCATGGCCGCCAGGCCCCGCTCCACGAATTTCAGCGAGTTCGGCCCGAGCGGCGGCGCCGCGATCGGCATCTGCGTGATCCACGGATGCAGGTCGAGCTGTTCCCGCTGGACCGTCGCCCACATCCGGAGCCGTCCGCGCCAGTTGTCCCCCGTCAGCACCAGTTGCTCGACGTCCAGGGCACTGCCGTTCCACATCAGCTGGAGCAGCTCCTCCTTGCCGGCGACGTGCCGGTAGAGCGACATCGTGGTGAAGCCGAGTTCCTGCGCGACCCGCGCCATCGACACGGCGTCTAGCCCGTCGGCATCGGCGATCCGCATCGCGGCCCCGACGATGGCGTCGACCGTCAGTTCCGGCTTAGGCCCGCGGCGGCCGCGCTCGCGGCGTCCCCACATCAGCTCGAGGACGGGCGGCAGTCGTGTCCCACCATCGCCTGGCAATCTGCCCTCCTCGGCCTGCGGTCAGTCGCTCGTCCATTCAACCGCCTGGCCGCCCCGGCCGAGCCGGTTGACAAACTGTGTGCGTCGTATACAGTATCGCCCATGGACAATAAGTGTACGGCATACACAGTTAATGCCACCGGCCTCTGCAAGTCCTTTGGCAACCGGGTCGTGCTCGACCACGTCGATCTCGCCATCGAGACGGGCTCGGTCTTCGCGCTGCTCGGGCCCAACGGCGCGGGCAAGACGACGATGGTCCGGATCCTGGCCACGCTGCTGCGGCCTGATAGCGGCCATGCCACCATCGCCGGCCACGACCTCGTCGGCGACCCGGCCGGCGTCCGGCGCTCGATCAGCCTCACCGGGCAGTACGCGGCCGTCGACGACATGCTGACCGGCCAGGAGAACCTGCAGATGATGGCGAGGCTGCTGCGCCTGGGCAAGCCGGCCGCCCGGGCGCGCGCCCGCGACTTGCTGCACGCCTTCGGCCTGGACGACGCTCGCGACCGGCGGGCCGGCACCTACTCCGGCGGTATGAAGCGGCGCCTCGATCTTGCCGCCAGCATGATCCGGAAACCGGACCTGCTGTTCCTGGACGAGCCGACGTCGGGCCTCGACCCGCGCAGCCGTGAGCAGCTCTGGCTGACAGTGCGGAACCTCGTCGGCGAGGGCGTGACGATCCTGCTCACGACCCAGTACCTGGCGGAAGCCGACGTCCTGGCCGACCGGATCGCGCTGCTCGATCATGGCCGGATCGTGGCGGCGGGCACTGCGGATGAGCTGAAGTCCAGCATCGGCAACGAGGTCGTCCGGCTGCAATTCGCCGACCGCGGCAGCTACGCGCGGGCCGTCGGGTCGCTGGACGCGCTGACCGCCGACGAACAACTGCTGGCCGTCGAGGTCGCTACCGACGGGTCGGCCGCCGAGGTTCACGCGCTGCTCGGCTGGCTGGCCGCAGCCGGCACGCCGGCCCGGAAGATCTCCGTCCACCGCCCCAGCCTGGATGCCGTGTTCCTGTCCCTGACCAGCCCCGACGGCGCCCGCCGCGAACCGGAGGAAGTGTCCCGATGAGCCTCGCCTACGCCGTCTCCGACTCGCGCGTTATGGTGGCGCGCTGCGTGCGCCGCTCGCTGCGCAATCCGGAGGCGTTCTTCACTGCGCTCATGCTGCCGGTCGTGCTCATGCTGCTGTTCGTCTACGTGTTCGGCGGCGCGCTGCGGACCGGCGGCCGGTACGTGGACTATGTCGTTCCCGGCCTTATCGTGCTCTGTGCCGGGTTCGGCGCGGGAACGACGGCCGTTGCAGTAGCGACTGACATGACGAACGGCATCGTGGACCGGTTCCGGTCCATGCCGATCAGCGCCTCCTCGATCCTGACCGGGCAGATCGCCGCCAGCCTGGCCCGCAACCTGCTGGCCACGGCCCTGGTGATCTGCGTGGGCCTTGGCATCGGCTGGCGGCCGAGCGCGTCGCCGGCCGCCTGGGCCGGCGCGGCCAGCCTGATCGTGCTATTCATTCTTGCGCTGTCCTGGCTGGCGGCCGCGGTGGGTTTGCTCGTCCGCAGCGCCGAGGCCGCGAACTCCGTGTCCTTCGCGCTCATGTTCATCCCGTACGTCAGCACGGCGTTCGTGCCAGCCCGGTCCATGCCCGCCGCTCTGCGGGTCGTCGCCGAGCACCAGCCGTTCACCCCGATCATCGAGACCATGCGCGGGCTGTGGATGGGCCATACCTCCACCGGAGTCGCTCTCGGCCACGAGGCGTGGCTCGCCGTCATCTACTGCGGGGGCATCCTGGTCGTCTCCTTCTTCGCCGCGGCCTGGCTGTTCCGGCACCGGACCGCAGCCTGACCTGGGCTGATGACCACTAGGGGGCCGCACGGGAAGGCTGCGTGGCCCGCTGACGTTAGCGCGGTCATGCATGTTGACATCTGGACGGACGTGGTGTGCCCGTGGTGCTACCTCGGCAAGCGGCGGTTGGAGCGAGCGCTCGAGTCGTTTAACGGCGCGGACGAGGTCACGGTGACCTACCACTCGTTTGAGCTCGACCCGACCATGCCGCCGGGCATCACGACACCCACTGTGGAGATGCTGGCCAGCAAGTACCACATGAGCCCGGCGCAAGCTGAGCAGGCTCAGCGCCAGATGGAGGAGCGAGCGGCCGGTGACGGGCTTACTTTCCGGATGAACGGCCTGGTCAGCGGCAACACCAGGGACGCGCATCGGCTACTGCAACTGGCCAGGGTCCGCGGGCGCCAGGCAGAGCTAGTGGAACGCCTCCAGCGCGCCTACTTCAGCGAGCAGGGATCCATCTTCGATCACCCCTCTCTGGCCGACCTGGCCACCGAGGCGGGCCTTGACGCGGACGAAGTAGCCCGGGTGCTGGCCACGGACGAGTACGGCAACGCCGTGGATGCGGACGAGGAGATGGCCCGTTCGCTGGGGGCGACCGGCGTCCCGTTCTTCGTCGTCGGCCGCCGGTACGCCTTCTCCGGGGCGCAATCGCCGGAGACGATCGCCGAAGTCCTGGAGCGCGCCAGCGCCGACGCGACCGCCTCCTGATCGGGGTCCCGTTTCCTGACCAACCCTGGTTGCCCAGCCCACACCGGTCGCGGGCCGATCCCCCTCGGACCGGCCCGCGAACCGCGTGGTCACCCGATGCTCGTCAGATCGAGCCAGATAGCCGCCGGATCGGAAGGGTCGATGGCTGCCTGCAGCGTCAGGTGCCGCGCGAGCTGGCTCGTAACGCGCTGGCGACGGGGTCAACAGTGGCGGAGCGCGCCGAGTCCGTCCGTAGCCTGCTGCGGACGGCAGCCGAGCAGGCATTCGGCGACAGCGAGTCGGAAAAGCTGCTCTACAGCGTGCTCATCACCGGGTACCTCGAGCCGTTGCGCAGTCACGAGGAGGCCGCCAGCAAGCTCTGCCTCAGCCGGGCGGCCTACTTCCGCAGGCTGAAAACCGCGGTGGAGCGGTTGGCTGAACACATGGCCGCGGATCCGCGAGTCCCGAACCGGTGCTCCCGGCCAGTCAGCTGACACCACGGTTCGCTCCGCACCGCCGCCCGGCGCGCGCCCCGACAGTCTCGGCACGGGTCAGCCGCGGTAGCGCAGCGGCCTGAATACTCGGCGCAACGTCTCGGCGAGCAGCTGTGGTTCAGCCACGGCGGGAAAGTGCCCGCCGCGGCTGTGCTCGGACCAGCTGGTAACGGCGAAGTAGCGCTCGGCAAGTTCGCGCGGTGGCTTGGGGAACGGGACGCGCTCGCCACCGAAGACGCTGACTGCGGTTGGCACCGCCGCTGGCCGTCCGGCAGGCAGCGCTGTGTTCAGGCAGTGGCGGTAAGCCCAGTACGGCAGGAGTGAGGAGCCGACGGTGCCGGTGGCCCAATAGATAGTGAGGGTGGCTAGCAGCAGTTCACGGGGGAAGGCGGGGTCTCCGTCGGTGGCCATGCTGCTCCACGCCGTCACCTTCTCCCCGATCCACGCAGCCAGGCCGGCCGGGGAGTCGAGCAGTGCCGCCGCCAGCGTCATGGGCTTGGTGGCCTGCTGGTGGGAGTATCCGCCCTCTTCCGCGGTCCAGACCTCGACGTCAGCGAAATGGGCTTCCTCGGCCGCAGTCCAGGGTAGCGGCGGCGGCGGCAGCCCCGGAGTCGCGAGGTGGATGCCGACAACCGCCTCCGGGTGGATCCGGGCGAGCCAGGCCGTCACGCCGGCGCCCAGGTCACTGCCGTGGGCGCCGTAGCGCGAGTAGCCCAGCCCGTGCATCAACCGATGCCACATTCCGGCCACGGCGCTGGCTGTCAACCCTTCTGGCGGCGGAGGCGCTGAGAAGCCGAACCCCGGCAGCGACGGAACCACGACGGTAAATGCGTCCGCGGAATCGCCGCCGTGTGCCTCCGGCTCTGTCAGCAACGGCAGGATGTCCAGGTACTCGCAGAACGAGCCCGGCCAGCCGTGAGTGAGCAGCAGCGGAAACGGGTCCGGGCCCTGCCCCCGCGCGTGCAGCAGATGCAGCCGCTGCCCACCGATGTCGGCGGCCACATGCGGCAGCTTGTCCAGCCGGGATTGCAGGCCGCTGATGTCAAACGCTCTCCAGTCGGCAATCAAGTCAGCCAGCCACCGCCCCGGCACCCCGCGCTCCCAGCCGCCGGTGGCCGGCGCGGGTAGCCGGCTCCGGCCCAGCCGCTCCATAAGGTCCGCTACCACGTCAGCGGCAATTACTGGCCGCAGCGGCTCGATGCCTACTCCTGCGCTATCCACGACCCCATCATTACCGATCACGGCCGCGCGCAGCGTGCACGCAGGTCAAGACTCATGACGCCGCTCGGCCGATCTCTGGACGCCGGCGTCATGGCGCAGCTTGCCCGGATCCCCCCGAGGTGGTGGCCCGGTTCCGCATCTGTCTTCTCGCTGTTATTGCCGCCGATATGTCATGGCGGTACCGTCCGAATGATGAGAAGCCCCCGCGACCTGGACGCGATCATTGTCGGTGCCGGGATGGCCGGGCTGTATCAGCTGTACCGGCTGCGGGAACTGGGCCTGCGGGTCAAGGTCATCGAGGCCGCGGACGGCGTCGGCGGCACCTGGTACTGGAACCGGTACCCGGGCGCCCGCTGCGACGTGCAGAGCATGTCGTACTCCTACTCGTTCTCGCCCGGGCTCGAGCAGGAATGGGAGTGGACCGAAAAGTATCCGACGCAGCCAGAGATCCTGCGTTACCTCAACCATGTCGCCGACAGGTTCGGCCTGCGCCCGGACATCATCTTCGGCACCCGGGTCACCGCGGCGCGCTACGACGAGGGCGCCGCACGGTGGCAGGTCACGACCGACCGCGGCGAGACGCTGAGCACACAGTTCCTGATCATGGCGACCGGCTGCCTGTCCGCATCGAAGCTGCCCGAGGTGCCGGGTTTGGACCGCTACCGCGGGCGCACGCACCACACCGCCCGCTGGGGCAACGAGGACGTTCGCTTCGATGGCTTGCGCGTGGGCGTGATCGGCACCGGCTCGTCCGGCATCCAGTCGATCCCGATCATCGCCGAGCAGGCGGCTGAGCTGACGGTTTTCCAGCGCACGCCAAATTTCTCGATGCCCGCCGGGAACCGGCCGCTGTCGGCCGCCGAGACCGCGCAAATGAAGGCGAACTACCGGGCCTGGCGGCAGGCGCAGCGTACGTCCAGGTCCGGGATCCCTGGCCCGGAAGCCACCCATAGCGCGCTTGAGGTGTCGGCCGAGGAGCGAGCCGCCCGGTACCAGGCGGGCTGGGAGAAGGGCGACCTCACCTCGCTCGGCGGCTCCTTCGTCGACATCCTGCTCGACCCGGCGGCGAATGAGACCGCGGCCGAGTTCATCCGGGGCAAGATCCGCGCGGTAGTCAAGGACCCTCAGGTGGCCGAGACGCTGTCACCGCGCAGTTTCCCTTTCGGCACGAAGCGGCCCTGCCTGGACAGCGGGTACTACGAGACGTTCAACCGGCCCAATGTGCACCTGGTGGACCTGTGCACGACGCCGCTTGTCGAATTCACCGAAACCGGGCTGCGGACCTCAACGGACGATTACGCATTCGACGCCATCGTGTTCGCGACCGGCTTTGACGCCATGACCGGGGCACTGAACGCGATCGACATCACCGGACGGAACGGGGTCAGCCTCAGGGAGCGGTGGGCAGCCGGGCCGCGGACTTATCTCGGCGTGGCAATGGCCGGATTCCCTAACCTGTTCACGATCACGGGCCCGGGCAGCCCGTCAGTGCTGAGCAACATGGTGGTTTCCATTGAGCAGCACGTGGAGTGGATCAGCGATTGCATCGGATACCTGCGTGAAGCCGGGTGCGCGGCGATCGAGGCGACCGAGCAGGCTGAGGACGAGTGGGTCAGGCACGTCGCCGAGGTAGGCTCGCTCACCCTGTTTCCCCAGGCCAACTCCTGGTACATGGGCGCGAACGTGCCCGGCAAACCGCGGGTCTTCCTGCCCTATGTCGGCGGCGTGGGCGTGTTCCGCGACAAGTGCGCCGAGGTCGCGGCGAACGGCTACGAGGGCTTCACGCTACGCCCGGCGGCCGAACTGGCAGCCGGGTGAGTCGCCGGCCTGGTCGTCCGGGCAGGCCGCGACGCGGGACGGTGCCGGTCGAGCCGTCGCCGGGCGGAATCAGCGGCCGTGACGTGCGACAGCCGGTTGCGCCTGGCCAAGCCCGCCCGATCGTGCAGCGGCCAGGACTCAGCTTTCCCCGGAATCGCTGCCACGGATTCTGCCCGGCCCGATATGGCTGGTTCCGGCGGCAACGCTGTAATCGCGGCGGCCGCCGTCGCCGCCGCTGGCGCGGCTGCTGCCTTCGGTTGGCGGCCGGACCTGATGGCCTGCACGCTGCTGAGCATGATGCCGGCCACGATCGCGGCGCCGCCGGCCAGTTGGACCGGCCCGAGCGGGTCGGCGAATAGCACGGTTCCGGCTGCGGCACCGACGAGCGGCTCCAGGTTCACGAACGCTCCGGCCACGTCGGCCGGCACCCTGGCCTGCGCCGTGGCGAACAACGTCGTTGGCAGCACGGTCCCGGCCAGCACGAGTGCAATCACCGCCAGCACGGTGGCCGAGCCGGCTGGGTTGCCGGGTACCGGCTCTGTGATCAGCGCGACGGGCAGGATGGCCACGCCCGCAGCGGCAAGTTGCACCGCCGTGACCGCGACCGGATCCCGGCCCCGCAGCAGCCTGGCCTGCGAGACGGTGAACGCCGCCGAGATCAGCTGAGCCGCAAGCACCAGTCCGTCACCGCCGAGCGTTGAACCGGCCCCCTGGCGCCCGGCGACTACCGTGACGCCTGCCAGCGACAACGCGAACCCAAGCCAGGCGACCGGTCGCGCGACGCTGTGCCGGAGCATTGCGGCCATGATCGCGACCAGGACCGGAGTAGCACCGATCAGCAGCGCCGCGTGGGTCACGCTCGTGCGCTGGACGCCGATGTTCTGAAGCAGGACCGAGCCGCCGTATCCGGCCGCGCCGCTGAGGACCACGGCCGGGCTCCAGGCAGCGCGCAGCCGTGACCTGCTCACCAGCACGAGTACTGCGGCGGCCAGTCCGAACCGGGCGAAAGTCAGCCAGGCGGGACCGAGCCAGCCCAGCGCGACCTTCGACAGCGGAACGGTAGTGCCCCAGAGAACCCCCGCGGCCACCAGGGCCGGGAAGACGAGACGACGGCTGCTGTTCATGGCCTCAGTCTCGGCGATGGCGGCGTAGAGTTCGGCTACAGGCCTGCTAGACGAGATAATATTTGGAGGTATGGCACTTGAACTTGATGAAGTTGACTTGCAGCTGCTCTCCGAGCTGCAGGCCGATGCGGACCGTACCAATGTCGAGCTGTCAAGACTGGTCGGCCTGTCGCCCGCAGCGACACTGAATCGGGTGCGGCGGCTGAAAGAGTCCGGCGTCATCCAGGTCATCAGTGCCCGCCTGGACCCCGCGGCCGTCGGGTTCCCGCTGCAGATGTACGTCGCCGCCACGCTCGGTCGGCACGATCCGCGCGCCACTCGCCTGTTCGAGGAGCACGTCCGGGCGCAGCCGCAGATCATCGCAGCGGACAACGTCACCGGCGAGATGGACTACCTGCTCACCGTCGTTGCGCGCAACGTGACCGAGTTGCAGCGGGTCCTAGCCTCGCTCGCGGCCAGGGGCGGTCAGCGCCTTGTTACCTACCTCCGGCTGGAGGAGATCAAGCCCCCGTCGCGGCTGCCGCTCCTGCCAGCCGCAGCGGCCGCGCCGCCGGAGCCTCGGGAGCAGACCGCGCGCCGCCGCTAGGACCACCGCTTCACCTGACAGGGCCAGGTTGCACTGCCCGGCGTGGCCGGGGACCCGGCCGACGGCGTCCGGCCTCTGTTAATCAGCAGCCGGAGCCGGGCCGCCGAGCACTCCGCCGGCGCCTGCCTCAATCGGATCAGCGGCCCGGTCCGGTGCCGTCGCCTGCCACACCTCCCGGATGATCACCTGCATGGCGCCGGCCAGCGGAATCGCCAGCAACGCCGCGACGAACCCGCCGAAGAGGCCGCCCACCCAGTTGCCGAGGGTCGCGCCGAACAGGATCGACACCAGGACCAGCAGCGGGTTGATCCTTACCGTGCGGCTCATGATGATCGGGTTGAGCACGTGGTTCTCGACCTGGGTGTAGATCAGGAACACCGCGAGGGTGATCAGGCCGGCCGGCACCGAGTGAGTGAAGGCGAACAACACGACAGGGATCCCGGCCAGAGCTCCGCCGATCATCGGCAGGAAGTCAACGAGCGCAACCCAGAGCGCCCACAGGAACGGGAACGGGACCCTGAGCACGAGGAGAGTGGCGAGCACGACGAGGCCGGCGATGACAGACGTGGCGAAGTTGCCCAGCATGTAGCCGGTAACGGACCGGTTCACCTCGCGCGCTACCTGGCTGTACCTGGCGGCCCGCTCGGGAGCCATCAGCCCGAGTAGCCCGGTCCGCATCTTCGGTCCCTCGAGCAACATGAGCACGACTAGGGCGAAGATCGTCAGCAGCGAGAGCAGCAGGGAGAATGCGCCTGCGCCCACACTGAGCGCTGGCCGCGCCAGGTCGCGCCCGTAGGTTGCGAGCTTAGGCGCGTTCTTCTCGACCCAGGTCTGCAGGTGATATCTGGTCACCAGGCGGCCGAGCAAGCCCTGGCCGTGCTGGACGTTGCTGACATAGGTCGGGAGGCTATCGGCAAGATGGCTTATCCCGTTGACCAGCGGATATCCGAACGCCGCAGCGAGGCCGGCGAAGGCGAGGACGGCCAGCAAGGTGACGACGGTGACGGCGAGTCCGCGCCGGCGCAGCGGGCGCTGCAACACCACGACCAGCGGATTGAGCAGCAGCGCAATGAACCCGGCCACAACGAGCAGCACGATCACGCCGCGCAGGCGGTCGACGACCTTGCCGGCCAGGTAGACCAGCACGACGACGGCGACGGCCGCCAGGATCGCCTGGAGCGGCACGTGCCGTTTCTCGGCCGCCTGCCAGAGCCTGGCCCGGCGAGTGCACGGGCGCCGCGATTCGTCGGTCATGCGGCCCAGCATGCCAGGTCCCGGTCCAGGTCCGCGGCCGGAGATAGACGCCCGCCCGCCATCGATTCGGAGCGCGCCCGCTGAGACCGGCGGGCTTGGTCACTTGGTTCAGACCACTGGCGGCGGTGTGCCGTCAGCCGAAGCGGCAAGCCCGGGGTCCCAGTTGCATATCGCGCAGGCATACCTGAAGGCCGACCGGGCGAACTCCAGCGCCGCAGCGTGCGGATCTGTGCTCGCGCGCACGTCGTCCCAGTTGAGGACGTACTCCCCGAGCGCCGCGTCCCAGTGCGCCGCGGGCGGCGTGAGGGCAGCGTGATCGAAGCCCTCCGGCGCCGGATGCGCGTAGGCGTAGAACGCGGCCGCCGGATAACGCGGATCGCCCGGCCACCAGCCGACTGCCACCTCCTGGGCGTCCATGGCGTTACGCATGATGAATTCGTCCGCTGGCGGGGCGGCCGGGCGGCCGGAGAACAGGCTGACGGCCAGGTCGAACGAGCCCCACCAGGCGTTCACCGGCGTGGATCGGCCGCGGTAGGGAGCGCGGAACTCGGTCAGCACCATGGCCGCCCGGCCAGCCGCGGCGAAGTAGTCCTCGACCTGCTGGCGGTCGTAGGTCGCGTGCTCGTCGTCGGCATCCAGCGGTACGGTCCAGGGCACTTCCTGAGGCGTCGGGTTGATCTTGACCGGGCCGGCAAGCCTGGCCACGGCAGTGAGCAGTTCTGCTGTCACGGTGCCCACGGCCCGATCAGGCGCGAGCGCAACGCGCTCCTCCCTGCCGCTGCTGTGCTCGACAACAGCCTCATGACGGCGAAGATCGAGCAGTACGACGATGCGCCCGGAGCCGTCGGGCGCAGGCAACGGCGCGGTTTCCCAGCCCCGTGCAGTCAGCCGCAGCGCCGCGTGCTGCAGCTGAGGCTCCGGCGGGGCTAGCGCTACCGCGAGCTTGCCGAGTACCTGAGTATGCGCGTGCAGGGTGTCACAGGTTGCGCTCCACTGCTCGTAGGACACGGCCGGCCAGGAAACAGACATGGTTGCACGCTAAGCCGTCGGCCCGACAGCACAGAACGCGGCCCTCCCCTCATCTGCCTGCGCCATCCTCCGGATGCATATTCGGCCTCGCCGTGCAGCCGCAGGCTTGACATGTGACTAATTGGTCACCTATTATCAGAGCGTGGACGAGGTATTCAAGGCCCTGGCCGACCCGACGCGGCGCGAACTGCTCGACGAGCTCTTCCGGTCGGACGGGCAGACGCTCAGCGCGCTGGAGGAGCGCTTCGAGATGACCCGTTTCGGCGTCATGAAGCACCTGAAGCAACTGGAGGAAGCCGGGCTGATCGTTACCAGGCGCCGTGGCCGGGAGAAGCTTCACTTCCTCAATCCGGTGCCGATCCGACTTATCCACGACCGGTGGGTCAGCAAGTACGCCGAGCCCTGGGCCGCAGCGCTCAGCGACCTCAAGCAGGAACTGGAGAATCCGATGGAAAAGGTCTTCGAGATCTACATCCGCACGACGCCGGAACGCCTGTGGCAGGCGATCACCGATCCAGAGATCAGGAAAAAGTACAACTTCGGCGCCACCGTGAACTCTGACTGGACGCCGGGTGCCCGGTACGAGTTCCGCCACCCCGCAGCGCCGGTCCTCCTCGGCGAGGGCGAGATCCTCGAGTCTGACCCGCCGCGGCGGCTGGTGCACACCATGACGGCCCTGTGGAGCGACGAAGTTAAGAGCGAAGGACCCAGCAGAGTGACCTGGGAGATCGAGCCGGTCGGCGATTCGTGCCGCCTATTGCTGGTTCACGATCAGCTCCGCGAGGGCGCGAATGACCAGATCTACGGCGGCTGGCCGATGATCCTCTCCGGTCTCAAGACGTGGCTCGAGACCGGGCAGCTGCTCACCACGCCAGGTTCGCTGATGTACTCAGCCGACTTCGCAACGAGCGGACCGAGCGGCAGCAATGACTGAGAGCCGCATCTCCGGAATCCGCACGGTGGGCGTGCCAGTCCGCGACCAGGACCGGGCGCTGCAGTTCTACACCGAAATCCTCGGCCTCCAGAAGCGCCTGGACGTCAGCCTCGGCAATGGCGGGCGCTGGATCGAGGTAGGGCCGGACTCGGGCACGAGCATCGCGCTTGTGCCCGCCAAGGATAGCGCTCCTGCAGGAGTGGAAACGGGCATCCGTCTTGCTGCCGCCGACGCCGGCGAACTGCATGCGTTCCTGCTCAAGAACGCTGTCGACGCTGAAGACGTGCTGCGCTGGCCGGGCGTTCCGCCGATGTTCGCCTTCCGCGACCAGGACGGCAATGGCCTGGAGATCGTCCAGGAGGCGTGAGCCAGGCGGACGAACCCGGCGCTCCGGCTGACTGCAGACGGCCGGAACGCTGGGCGCACCGGCCGTCCGGCGGACGCGGTTCTAGCATTGGGCTGCACCCACGTTGCGCGGCCGTGTCTTCAGCCGTAGCCCAGTAGGAGAACTGATGCGACTGCCCCTTGCCGCCCGTGACGTCCCTGGCAGGCTCGCCACCGGCGGATACATCCTGCATGCGGGGATAGGTAAGTGGAAGGGCTCGCCTGAGACCGCGGCCGGGATACACGGTGCGGCAGCCGCCGCCTTCCCGTTCCTCAAAGACATCCCGCCCGAGAAGTTCCTGCGCATGCTCGCAGCCGGCGAGATCGCCACCGGAACGGCTCTGCTGCTGCCGCTCATGCCGAGCAAGCTTGCCGGGCTTGCCCTGACCGGCTTCTCCAGTGCGTTGCTCACCATGTACTGGCGCACGCCGGCGATGCACGAGCCCGGAAGCATCTGGCCGACGCGTGCGGGGACTGCGGTCAGCAAGGACGTCTGGATGCTCGGCACCGGCCTTGGCCTGCTCATGAGCGACAGCTAGCCGGTCGCGCTGGGTGCCGGGGCTTAGGCCGGCTCTGGTCGTGCTTTCGTAGAGTGAGAACAGAAGGGAGATAAGCGCAGGGGGGACAAAATGAACAAGAAACTGCTGGCAGGCCTGGTCGCTGTCGGCCTCCTGGCGGGCGGGGAAAGCGCGACAGCCATGGCCGCTGCTGGCGCACCAGCAGCGCCCGCAAGCACAGCCGCTGTGGCGTCCAGCACGTCCGGGATGCCCAGCTGTGGCCCGCTCGGGTCGCTGGTCACCAAGGGCACTATCACCAGGGCTCAGGCCATCGCTATCCACGACGCTTTCGTTAACTACCTGTCCGACCACTGGCGGAGCATGGTTGACGCGGTGCTCGGCCAGCT
The DNA here is from genome assembly GCA_963711055.1 of uncultured Actinomycetota bacterium. GTDB lineage: Bacteria > Actinomycetota > Actinomycetes > Streptosporangiales > Streptosporangiaceae > JAJYUU01. The sequence continues at coordinate 171,722 of CAVQCR010000015.1, forward strand.
GGTCAACCAGCACACCATCACCCGGGCCCAGGCCGGCTCGGTCAGCACAGCCATCACCAACTGGATGCAGAACTACCGAGGCGACCGATCGGGCCACCCTGGCTACTGTCACCACGGCCACGGCGCCATGATGGGCGGCTCGGGCAACCGGTGATGTAAGGGGCGTTCCGCGGGACCTTCCCCCGCTTGACAAACTACGCGTGATGCTTGGTATAGTTTGCATCAGACGTTTAAAGGGAGGGACCCCAAATGATCGACACCCGCGCAGTCGCGCAGGAACTGCAGGATCAGCTGCTCGGCGCCATGAACAAGGGCCAGGAGCGCGTCCGCAAGGCCCAGGGCAGGTGCGCCAGGCTCAGGAGCAGGTGCGCCAGGCCCAGGAGCAGGTGCGCAAGAGCCGCCAGGAGCAGGTACGCAAGAGCCGCGAGGCTGTGACCGGCGCCATCCGCACCGGCAATGAGCTCGCTAAGGCCTTCCGGCCGAACATCACGGTGCCGGGCCTGCGAGTTCCGTCGCTGAGCCACCTGACGGACCCGGCCAAGCTGAGGGCCAGCGCCCAGGAGCTTGCCGACCAGATGATCGCCACCCAGCGCAGGGTGGCAGGAGAGGTATTCGCTAGCCAGCGCAAGGTGGCAGGCGAAGTATTCGCAACCCAGCGCAAGGCGGCCGGCCAGCTGTTCGCGACCCAGCGCAGCCTCGCCGACAAGGCATTCCAGGCCGCCAGCCCGCTGGTAGCCGACAGCGTTACCAGGCTGTCGAAGGCCGTCGCAACGCTGCAGGATGGCAGGAAGACCGGGCACGCTGACTCTGGCGCTCACCTTGCTGCCGTCCCCGCGGTCGAAGCGACCGAGGTCGCCGAGGCTCCGGCGGAGCACGCCGTCGCTGCTGACACCAAGCCAGCCGCCGCCGAGGAGAACGCCAAGGTCAGCAAGACCCGGACATCGAAGGCCGCCGGGACCAAGCGTGGCGCGGCAACAGCGGGCACCAGCAGCAGGGCTAGGACCGCAAAGCCGGCAACCCCCAAGAAGTAACTAGCGCTCCGGCCTTGGCCAACGGACGTGGCGGGCTGCTCTCGGGAGCAGCCCGCCGCGCCGTAGTCGGGGACGACTCGCCCAAGATCGCCGCCGCGGGGATCCCGCGGCGCCATGATTCAGTCGGAAGGGGGCTCCGATGAACGAGCCGTTGGCCTCTCAGATGGAAGCGCTCGGCGCGTTCATCCGGAACAAGCGCAAGCTAGCTAACCTCTCGCTGCGTCAGCTCGCCGAGCGAACCAAGCTGTCCAACCCGTATCTCAGCCAGATCGAGCGCGGCCTGCATCAGCCCTCGGTCCGGGTGATCAGGCTCATCTCCGATGCGCTGAACGTGTCGACCGAGACGCTGCTGGCGCAGGCCGGCCTGTTGCATCGCGAGGCCGCCAGTAGCGACCCGGCTGAGCCGCCGCCGGACATTGAGGCGGCCATCCGAGCTGAGAACCGGCTAACTGATGCGCAGAAGAGCGCACTCATTGCCGTGCTCAGAAGCATGCTGCCGGTCGACTAGTACGAATCGGTGGTTTGGTGTGAACATCGCAGAACGCGCGCCAACCGCTCGGCAGGCCTATTACGATACGACAGCGTGACGGACCAAAGCCAGCCGACGGCACCACAGCCGGGCGAGTCGCTGCCCCAGCGAGGGGAGCCGCTGCCGCAGCGCGGAGGGTCCGAGCCGCCGCAGGGCGGTTCGGCCTATGAGCCCCTGCCGCGGCGCGGCGACGGTCTGCCCCAGCGCGGCGACGGCCCGCCCCAGCGCGGCGACGGCCCGCCCCAACGCGGCGGATCGATCTTCGACCCGTTGCCCAGGCGCGGCGAACCGCTACCGCAGCGGTCCGGAACAGCCTTCGAGCCGTTGCCGCAACGCGGCGACTCCTTGCCTCAGCGCGGCGACTCCTTGCCTCAGCGCGGCGACTCCCTGCCACAGCGGGGTGACTCCCTGCCACAGCGGGGTGACTCCCTGCCACAGCGGGGCCCGCAGCAGACCGGAGCCGAGCCGCTCCCCCGCCGCACCACCAGGACCAGGCCGGCCGGACGTCACCGCAGCCCGCACCGGCTGTCGGTTGCCTCCGACGCGCCGTCCCTGGTGATCGCCGTTCCGGGCACCGCGGAGCAGGACTCGGCGGGCGTAGGCCACAAGGTCGCCGCCATCGCCGAGCTGTCCTGCCCTGGCGTCGACATACGAGTCGGCTACCTGGACGGATACACCCAGGCGTTGTTCGAAGTCATCGACGAAGGGACGGAGTCCGACGGCCACGAGCAGTTCCCCAGCGTGATCGTGCCCTTGCTGATAAGCCCCAGTCCAAGGGTCGACGACGCGCTCCGGCGGATCGCTGCTCAGCCAGCCGTGCCTGCAGTCGTAGCGGCGCATCTAGGTCCGCACCCTCTACTGGCCGAGGCGCTCCACGCGCGGCTGGCAGAAGCTGGCCTCGCCCGCCACGCCCGGTCGACGGGGCTGAGCATCTCTGTCGGCGGCCGGGGCGTCGTCGTGCTTGCCGACGTCGGCTCGGAGGCGGCAGGCGAGGCCTCGATTGTCGCGGTGCTGCTGGCCTCCAGGCTCTCCGTGCCGGTCATGCCCGCTTCGCTGGGTGATCCGGCGAGCATCGCCGATGCGGTGACTAGGCTCAGTGACTCTGGTGCTTCGCGGCCCGCACTCGCGCCCTGCCTCATCGGGCCGGGAACCTCACTAGCGGTCTTCGATGATCTGAGCGCAGCACTCGGCGCGCCCTGCGCGGCGCCGCTTGGCGCGCACCAGGCGATCGGCCAGCTTGTGGCGATGCGCTACGGCGCGGCGCTCGCTACGCTCAGCCTGGCGGGCTGACAGGCCGGCTGCCCGGCTGACAAGTGCGGCTGTGCAAGGTGCTTACACTGCACACCGCGTGCTTCCTGATCATCGGCAACAAGCTGGCCGCGTTCCCCTTGCTAACTGACCGTTGACACGGCCGCGAGCATACGCTGGGCTTGCCAACTGTAGGCCGCACAGAAGTTCACATCCCGAACCCGGCACCGCTAGCGCTGCCAAGAGAGGCGAGGACATGAGCGAGTGGAACGCCATGACCTACGAGGGCAAGGACACCATCCTGCGAGTCGTCCGCCGCGAAGCTGACCAGATGTTCACGCTCGCAGAGCAGCCCGGCGCCTGGGACGCGCCGACGGCATGCGAGAGCTGGAAGGTCAAGGACGTCATCGGCCATGTCGTGGACACGACCGAGGGATACTTCCAGGCCTTCGATACCGCGAGGGCCGGAACTGAAGCGCCAGCGCCCTACGGCCTGGCCGGCATGCACGAGCGGGCGGGCCAGAGCGCACAGTCCTTCCGCGGCTTGTCGCAGCAGGAGATGATGGCGCGGGCCCGCGCCGACCTGGACAAGATGATCGGCATCCTCGAGCCGCTCACAGCCGATGAGTGGTCGGGCTTGATCGTTCCGCACTTCTACATGGGCCCGGTGCCGGCGTTCATCTACGCGGCCGGGCAGCTCATGGACTACGGAGTTCACACCTGGGACATCAGGCAAGGTAGCGGCCGCGCACACGCACTCCCGGCTGACACCGCTGACCTGCTCGTTCCGTTCATGTTCATCATCTGGCAGTCGACGATCAGGCAGGACGCCGACCTCAGCCCGTTCACTATCGGGGTCCGGGTCAGCGGCCGCAATGCCGACGACTTCCGCGTCTCGATCAGTGACCAGGGCATGAGCTACGAGCCAGGTACCGTCGAGGAACTGCCTGCAGTGCTGGAGTTCGACCCCGGCAGCATGGTTCTCACCGCGTTCGGCCGGGTTAACGGCGGTACCGCGATGGGCGACGCCGCACTGGCTGACCGGTTCCTGAACTTGTTCTTCCGGATCTGACAGCGGCCGACTGAGCAATCATCGTCAACGTGGCGGACTCGCAGCGGATGGCGCTGAGAATCCGCCGCGTTGATGTCCGGCCGTGGCCGCGGCGCGCAATACTTCATGCTTCGGCGCCGGCACTGCCGCCTGCGCGACCTGCCGTCCCGTCCGCCGGGCCGTTCGGTGCGCCGTCCGCCGGCCGTCCGCGATGCCGTCCGCATCCTCCGATGGCATCCGGAAAGCCGGGATCGGCGATGGCAGAAGCAGCAGGAATCCCAGTACTCCGCCTGCGGCCGCCAGCCACAATGCCGGTCGCAGGCCGATCAGCGTGCCCAGGAAACCTCCCAGCAGCGCGCCGACCGGACGCGTGCCGTAGTTCACCGCCTGAAATGCGCCGGAGACCCTCGATCGCACGTCGTTCGGTATCACCACCGCGAAGATCGAGCCGACGCTGATGTCCAGCACCATGACGCCAAAGCCGGACCCGAACTCGGCAACAAACAAGGTGCCGAGCACCAGTGGCTTCGGACCACCGGCCAGCGGGACAAGCAGCAGCGGCAAAGTGAACAGCGCGCAGCCCGCGGCGTACGCCCGGCCCACCCCGATCCGGTCTGCGAGCCGTTTGGTGACCGCGGCTCCCAGCACTCCGCCGACGGCGGCGGCACCGAGCACCGCCCCGATCAGGCCGGCCCGAAGGTGTAGCTCTCGCACCGCGTACAGCAGGTACAGGGCCGAGAACATCAGGTTGAAGAAGTTAATGGTCGCGACGGCGAGAAGCGAAGCCCGCACGATCGGCGAGCCAGCGATGAACCGGGCACCCGCAGTTACCGACCCGCTTGCGGCGCTGTCGTCGGCCTGCGGCTCGGCTGGCCGGATGCGGTGCAAGAAGAAGGCTGACCCGACGAACGACATCGCGTCCGCGACGATCGCGAACGGAGCCGAGAACAGTTGCACGAGCAGCCCGCCGATGCTGGGACCGCCGACGAACGACAGCGCCCTGCTCGCGTAGATGAGCGTATTGCCGTCAAGGTAGCTGTCAGCCGGAACCACGGCCACGAACAGTGCCGAGTCGGCGACATTGAACAGCACGCTCAGCGCGCCCGCTCCGAATGCCACGGCGAACAACTGGGCCAGCGTGAGCGCGCCCAGCGCGTAGCACACCGGCAGACTCGCGAGCAGAGTGAACCTGCCGAGATCGGCGGCGATCATGGTGAGCCGGCGCTGCCCGCGCCGATCGACCCAGGCCCCGGCGTGCAGGCCGAACAGCAGGCTCGGCAGCCAGACCAGGGCGGTCAGGTATCCCATGTCGGCTGCCGTTGCATGCAGCACCAGGACCGCAGCCAGCGGAATCGCGATGCCCGAGATCTGATCTCCGAACATCGAGATGGTCTGCGCGCTCCAGTACCGCCGGAACTGCGTCTGGCGGAGCAGCACCGGAATCCGGTTGGCGAGCCGCTGCCGGGATTGCCGCGAAGTGAATGGGCGCTCCGGGCCCCTCGTTGTCTGGGTTGCTTCCGGCATGTCAGCTCTCCTGCACCTGCGCGCGCCTCTCCGCGAAGGGCGAACTGGCCTCCGCGGAACCCGGCCGGGCCTCCCCCTCCGAAGCGGGGTCACCGGCCGGCCTGCCCGCGGATCGCGGCCGGCCGGGCTCGACGAGCGGGTGGGCGATGTGCAGGACGCTGACAAGCCGGGCGCCCGGTGGCCTCAGATCCGGGTCAGCCTGCCGGGGCAGGTAGGCGTCGACCAGGGCACGCGTGCGTCGCCCTAGCTCGGCCAGCTCGTCGGCGGTGACGTAAACCGCCGTATCGCCGAACTCCGCCGCCCGCTGCCACTGCTCCGGCTCATCCGGCCTGACCTCGATCCAGCGCCGCAGGTTACGGAACCAGATGTCAGCCACCGCGCTGCTGAGCAGGCCGGCGGCCGCCTCTACCTTGGGATCCTCGGCTACTTCCGGCCAGCTGGTGAACATCGCCGTTGCCCGCCACGGCCGCTCCCGGCCCTGGCCGCCGCCCGCCTCTTCTACCAGGCCGTACTTGGCCAACTGGCGCAGATGGAACGAGCAGCTGGCCGAGCTCTCGCCAAGCAGTTCGCCGGCCTGGGTCGCGGTCAGCTTGCCGTGGATGCGGAGCTGGCCGACGAGGGCGAGCCTGGTCGGGTGCGCGAGGGCGCGAAGGGCCTTGGGATCATTCAGCCGCGTGACTGTGCGCTCGGATGCGCCTGGCTCTGACATGTATGCAACGATAGCTTTCGAAAGAAGCCTTTGGAAAGATATCTTGGGCTACGAGCGCCGAGGGCACGCCCGCTCTGAAGCTCGCCGCGAACGAGGGCTCGGGGCTCACGGGGGAACGGCGGCCGGCAGTATGAGCGCTGGGTGTCGCTGGCACGACAGCTAGGCCTCATACTGCTTGCGCGTCGATCTTGAAAACACGCAACCGCTTAGCGCCCTGCGAGTGATCTGCCACAGTTAGGGCGTTTTGTGCCCGGCACCACGCCTACTCAGCTCACTGCTCACGCTGTCGCAGGCTTAGCCGCCCTGGCTCCGCCTGTCCGGGCGGCTCCGCCTGTCCGGGCGGCTCCGCCTGTCCCGCGCGCGTCCCGGCGGCTCCGCACGTCCCGGCACCTCGGCGTCGTACTCGCCCGGTGAGTGGCCGGCAGGCAGGCGGTGCTTGGCGACTCGCGCCGTCGGCGTCCTCGGCAGCTCGTCGATCAGCTGCCAGTATCGCGGCACCTTGAAGGCGGCAAGCCGGTCGGCCGCGAACGCCTGCAGATCGGCGAAGTCGACCTCATGCCCGGGGGCCGGGACGATGAACGCCTTGACCTCCTCCTCCGACAGCTCTGACGGCACGCCGATTACCGCGCACTCGAGGACGGACGGGTGAGCACCGAGGACGTCCTCGACATCCAGCGGGGACAGGTTCTCGCCGCGTCGGCGGATGACTTCCTTGACCCTGGACACGAACGTGTAGGTGTCGTCGTCGCCGACGATCACCAGATCACCAGTGCGCAGCCAGCCATCGTCGGTCATCACGGCTGCCGTCTCCTCGGGCATGCCCCAGTAGCCGGGAGTCAGCACCGGGTTGCGGAGCTGGAGCTCGCCTGTCCCGCCGGGCCCGAGCACATCGCCACCGGCGCCGCCTAGGCCGCCGCCGACTACCCTCGCGAAATTGACCGTGCCGAGGCGCGGATGCTGCCGCACAGAGCCGAGCGTGCCGTACGGACGCCTGCCGTGGGCCCATATCAACCCGTACGGCGACTCCGACATCGCGTACCCGACCACGATCCGCAGGCCAAATCGCCGCTCGATCTCGAGCTGCCGTTCCCGCTCCGGCGCCGGTCCGGTGTAACAGAGCCGCAGCGAAGTATCGGCGTCGTCGGGCCGCTCCGGCTGCCGCATCAAGATCTCCAGCATGGCCCCGATCGCATTGAACTCGGTCGCACCGTGCCTGCGGGCGATATCGAGGAACGCGCTGGCCGAGAATCGCTCAGCCAGCACCAGCCCGGCTCCGCAGGCCAGCGAGCCCATCACCGAATACGCGGGCGCGTTGATATGGAACAGCGGCAGCGTCGTCAGCATCCGGTCCGCCGCCGTGAGCTCCATCCAGAACGGGAACCCCTCCCCCGCCATCGCGTACGCGCGATGCGTCTGCATGACCAGCTTCGACCGGCCGGTCGTGCCCGACGTGGGGATGAGCACGGCGAGGTCATCGGGTGTCAGGCCGGCGTCCGGCAGCCGGACGTGACGGGCCCGTTCGGCCATCGCGGCCGGCTGCGACCAGTCGGCAGGCACGAGCGACTGGACGTCAATAACGGCGGGGAACGGGGTTCGACCAGAGCTGATGATGCTTGCAGGGCCCGTGTCATTCCGGGCGGCCGCGAGCACGCCCGCCAGCCCGGTGTCGGCGACGAGCAGCCTCGGCTTAACTTGCCTCACCAGCCCGGCCAGCTCGGCCGACGTGCTGCGCGGGTTGACCGCCACCGCTACGGCGCCCATTGAGGTGAGCGCTAGCCAGCACAGCAGGTAACCCGGCGTGTTGCTGGCCGTCAGCATGACCAGATCGCCTTTGCCGACACTGGCGGCACGCAACGATTCGGCGGTCAGGCTCACCGCTGCGACCGCGCCGCCGAAGCTGAGCGAGCCCTGATCGCTACGCAGCCAGGTTCCGTCGGCATCCCGTTCGGCCGCGTCCTGGAGAAGCAGCGGAATGGTGCCCGCGTACCCCTTGACCGTCACTCCTGGCTGCCCGTCCTGACGTAGGTCGTCGTCATCTCATAATCCTTGGCGGGACCGCTAACCCGCCACGTTTCGGTGAACCTATCGCCACTCAGGACGCGCAGGAAGACCACGTAACGGTCTGCGCCGCACAGGTGCTCTGCCCGGCAATGACCGGCTCGAAGGTCTACCCGGTAGAACGCGCGGCCGTCGGCGAACCGGACGTCCGCTGCCCCGTCGGGCCGCTCGCGGTAGCTTAGGCTCCGGCTGGCCGGCCCGCGGTGGCCGGCGAATGTCAGCTCGCCGTGCTCGCGGTAGCTCAGCACGCTCCCGGCGCTACCCCCCGGCGCTGGCTCCAACCGCGCCGTGCCGCGGAACGCCCCGGTCCTGCCGGAGCGGTAGTCACGCACTTCTCGGACCACGTCCCACTCACCGAGCAAGAAGCGCGCGGTGCCCGCGGCCAGCCTGGCTGCGCCCGGCCGGAACACAGCACCGCAGACGCCGGCCGCTGGCGGGCAACGCTGCTCGGAATCCACGCCGGCACCCTACCCGGCACGAGACAGCTAGCACGGGCCGGCCATGCCGCTCCGGCCGGAGTTGCGCGGGGCGAGTCGCCGGCAAAGGATGAACTGGTGACGACGGGCGGGCTGCTGGACCACGAGGCCTGGACCTCGGGCGTGCGCCGAGTCGGCATCCTGACCGGTGCCGGCATCTCCACCGACTCGGGGATTCCCGACTTCAGGGGTCCATCCGGGCTGTGGACCCGCGACCCGGCAGCCGAGAAGATGGCGACCTACCAGGTGTACCTGGCCGAGCCCGAAGTGCGGCAGCGGTCCTGGCAGGCCAGGCTGGCGCACCCGGCCTGGACGGCCGAGCCCAACGCGGCGCATCTCGCCTTGGCCAGGCTGGTCACCAGTGACATCGAGACCACGGTCATTACGCAGAACATCGACGGCCTGCATCAGCGAGCCGGGACGCCCGCAAACCGGGTTGTCGAGTTGCACGGCACCATGTACGCGGTCGTGTGCACTAGCTGCGGGTTGCGGACCGACATGGCCGACACCCTGGTCCGGGTAAAGGCTGGGGAGGTCGACCCGCCATGCCTGGACTGCGGGGGCATACTCAAGTCGGCCACGGTCATGTTCGGCCAGGCGCTGGACACGGAGGTGCTGTCCGGTGCCGCGGCTGCCGCGCAGGCGGCAGACCTGTTCCTGGCCATCGGCAGCACCCTGACGGTAGAGCCCGCGGCCTCGCTGTGTTCCGTCGCCGTCCGCGGGGGCGCCCGCCTGGTCATCGTCAACAGGGACCCGACCCCGTACGACGACGTAGCCGTGGCAACTATCCGCCTGCCGATCTCCGAGGCGGTGCCCGCGCTAGTCGACCGCCTGCTCGCCCGCAACCCGGCGCGATAGGCCCGGCTCGGCTGCCCGGCGACACAGGCTGAACGTCGCGGTGTTTAGGCCCTGGAAGCTTCACTCTGCCAGCAGGTAGCGGTAATAGAAGGCTGGATCGGCCAGGAATCGGCGCCAGTGACCGACCAGATCAAGATCGCTCCACTGGGCCACGCGGATGCCCCATTCGCCGAGCTCCAGGAGGGTCGCGCCGGGCACCGAGGCGATGATCGGCGAGTGCGTGGCCACGACTGACCTGCGAGCCAGCCTCCGCCAGGTCATGCAGCAAGGCCGCCAGGCCGAGGCAAGCGGTGAACGACAGCGGGGCGTCCGGCTCGTCCATCAGATAGAAGCCCGGCTGGTTCACCCGGGTGCGCAGTATCTCCAGGAAGCCTTCGCCGTGACTGAGCCGATGGAAGTTCTCCGGACTCCGGCCGGGGTTGTCTTCCAGATAGCTGTAGAAGCCGTGCATGGTGTCTGCACGCAGGAAGTAGGACCAGCCACGATTGGGCCCGCGTTCGGCTATCAGGTACTGGCCCAGCCCCGGCTCACTGTCCCGCACCTGGAAGAGCTGCGCCTGGCCGGATCCGCCTTGCGGGTTGAGCCCGCACGCCTCGGCCAGCATTTCCACGACGGTGGACTTACCCGAGCCGTTCTCGCCCACCAGGACCGTCAGGCCCGGCGCAAGGACCAGGTCGTCGCGCAGCACCTGCGCCACGGCCGGAACGGTGGCCGGCCATGCAGAAGCGTCAATCTCGCGGGCGGGATCGCGCCGGATCAGGCGAACTGCGCGGCTGTCCGCCGGCCAGTCTGCCCTGCCGCGGCCGGTCACATCCCCATCATCCCTGGGCGCGGTGACTGGCCGCGTTGACCCGGCACGCTGGCGCGGCTCAGGAGACAGTCTCCCGCTCACGCAGTTTGCGGACGCATTCCGCGGCACCGCAAGTTCGGCCCGATCCCAGGCACGGCCTGCCGCAGGAGCATGTCGGCGCCAGCCGGGCCAGCCACACGGCTGGAGATACCAGCTCGGCAGTGTCCTCAGCAGTGCTGTCCTCGGCCGGGACGGATACAACCTGCCGAATCCGCCCGCCGGGCATCGCCAGCCATTCGCGTGGCCTGGCCTCGACGGGGCTGCCGACCCGAGTACCCATGACACCCATTTTCGCCTGCCGGACCACATGATCGGGACCCTAAGGCCGATGGAATGACGACATAAGGAATCTGCCTGATGCAGCCGAGCGGGCCTTACCCCGAAACTCCACGACGGGGACTGAAGCCGCAGTCCGCCGCCGAGGAGGATTCATGTACGCCCGGACTGATCTTTGTGGCCCGGTCCATACCCGGAACGTTGGCCAGGGCCAGCGCCACCGCGAGGCGGTCCGCAATCGTCGCGTGGCAGCGACCGCCAGCGACTTGCTGCGGCCGCAGCGCGACGCCGCCACGGCGCTGCCGTGCAGCGCGGCGCCGGATCTGTTCTTCGCCGAGAAACCAGAGGAGATCCGGCAGGCCAGGGCGTTGTGCCTGCAGTGCCCCGCGCGGGGGCCTTGTCTTGACGGAGCGCTGCAGCGGGCCGAGCCATGGGGTGTCTGGGGCGGCGAGCTCATCATGCGTGGCGCGATCATTCCCACCAAACGGGCTCGGGGGCGCCCGCGCGGCGGCTGGACCTCCGGGGGGCGCTCCATCCGGCCTGGGTCACCCGACGCGGCACGGGCAACGCCGCTAGCCGCTGCGTCCGGCGATCACCGGCTGGTGTGGATGAGCGCCTGGCGGTCGGCGGTCGCGAGCGCGGTGTTAGCAACCGCCACGACTGCGAACGCGATCGTGAGGCCGGTCTGTCCGAGGCCCCATAGCGCCAGTGCCGCGCCGCCGAAGACGACCGCCTTTACCAGTAGCACCCCGGAAAGCGGCAGCTTCACTAGGGCCCGAGGAGCGGCGTACAGACCCCACAGCACAACCGCCGCCAGCGGTGCGCCGATGCCGAGGACCAGATGGCTAGCGCGGGTGTGACCTGTCGAGGAGCCCCACCATCCAAGTGCGGCCAAGGCGGCCAGTTCGATCAGGAACGCCAGCGCCTCGTTTAGCGCATGCAGCCAGCGCGGGATCACAGGGCAACCTCAGCATGCGGCCTGGCCATCCAGAGGTCGAGCCGGGACTCGGGGTCGGCATGCCAAGACCTCCGCACAGTCGCTCCTCCTGTCGCTGGAAGCGCTCTGCCCGTGCGCCGCCGCAATATTCACCTGACCTGTCATGCCGGCACGACGATACCGGCCACGAGCCGGCACCGATAGGGCGTCAAGGCACGACTGTGACCGGCCATTTCCCGGCCCGGACCAGCCGGACCGCGAGTGAGCCGACGAACCGGTGACCGGCTTGGGCTGAGGCGCCGACCACGATCGCGTCGGCGCGGACCTCATCGGCGATCCGACGGATCTCGGTGAACGGGTCGCCGCGCGCGGCCACGAACGTGATCGAGATGCCGAGCTCGGCTCCAGTGACAAGGGCCCGCTCTTCCATTTCCTGAGCGGTAGCGCGGAACGCCTCGTCCTTGGCGACCGCGAGTGCGGCGCCGCCTGGGCCGGCCGACCCGAAGGAGGCGATCGGCGCCACGAAGACCGCGACTATCCGGGCTCCCTGCCGCCGCGCCAGCCCGGCCGCGTACCAGCCTGCCCGGATCGAGGTCGTCGAGTCATCGACGCCGACCAGGATGACCGATGGCCCGTCGGTGCCCAGTTCGAACGACGACGACTCCTCCGTTTCGCCGGAGGTCATGACACCGATACCTCTCCGGTCCCCATATCGGCAAAGTCTAGAAGAACCGGCCAAGCCAAGCTCTGGCATGATCGGTTTGTGACTCCGGATGCCGCCAGCCTCGCGCAGTTGCTGCGGCAGGTGGATCCGGGCCTTCGGCCGGTGCGCGCCCGGAACCTGACCGGCGGCGTGTCTGCCCAGGTCACCGCCGTCGCCGCAACGAGATGTGACGGTCAAGAGCGCACCTTGATTGTGCGCCAGTATGGCGCCGCCGACCTGCGCTCCAAGCCGCGCATCGCGTGCACCGAATACCGGCTGCTGACTTTGCTGCACGCGGCCGGCCTGCGGGTGCCGCCGTGCCGCATACCAGCGCCGACGAATCGTGCGCCGTCTTGCCGGCGCCATGCCTGATCCTCGAGTTCATCGACGGCGAGCCCCCCACCGGGCCCGGCATGCCGCCGGACTTCGCCGGCCAGTTCGCGGCCGCCTTGGCCGACCTGCACAGGGCAGGCTTCACGCGATCCGACGCTGCCTTCCTGCCCGATATCGACAGCGTCTCTTCCCAAATGCTGGGAACGTGGCCGGCTGTCCTCGACGACATGGTGAGTGAGGCGGCCGTCCGGACGGCCCTGACGGGCAACTGGCCACCGCCGCGGGTCAACGAGCCCGCGATACTGCATGGCGATTACTGGCCAGGCAACACGCTGTGGCGGCATGGCAATCTGATCGGCGTCATCGACTGGGAGGACGCCGCATTCGGTGACCCGCTGGCTGACCTCGGCAATGCCCGGCTCGAGGTCCTCATGCACTATGGCCACGCCGCCATGGACGAGTTCACCCGGCGGTACTGCCGCCTGATGCCCGGCCTGGATCTGGCGAGCCTGCCGTACTGGGATCTCTATGCCGCCCTGCGCCCCAGCGGGCAGATGGACCGCTGGGGATTGCCTGCGGCCCAGCTGGAGAAGTTCCGCGCTGCGCATCGAACCCTGGTCGCAGCTGCTCTGACCAGGCTGGAAGCGGAGTAACCAGGTGACTGAGCCCGTGGCTGATTCCGCCGGAAGCGGCGTGGCGGGCATGCCGCCACCGCTGCTGCCTGGCTGGCGGGTCATGGACATGTCGCAGGCCATCTCGGGCCCGTATGCGGCTCGTATCCTGAGCGACCTCGGTGCCGACGTGGTCAGGATCGAGGGTCCGCGGACCGACATCACCGAGCACTTCGGAGTGGCCGCCGGCCAGCGCAGCGGGATGTACAGCCAGATGAACGCGGGCAAGCGCAGCGTCGGCATCGACCTGGCTGTGCCGGGCGGAACGGACCTGGTCCGCGACCTCGCCAGGCACGCTGACGTGCTCATCGAGAACTTCCGGCCGGGCGTGATGGAGCGGCATGGCCTCGGCTACGAGCAGCTGTCTGCCGCGAACCCGGCGCTGATCATGCTGTCGGTGACCGGCTTCGGTCCCGGCGGCCCGGACGCGCAGCGCCGGGCGCTGGCACCGGTGATCCATGCCGAGTCCGGCTTGCTCGCCCGGCAGGCCGGAGCTCGATGAGCGTTCGCCTTCCGACCTGCCGCTGGCGCTGTCCGACACCGTTACCGCCCTGCACGCCGCGATCGCGGTGCTCGCCGCCCTGCATCAGCGGACAGCAACCGGCCGCGGCCAGCACGTCGGCCTCAGCATGCTCGCGGCAGTAGCGGCCAGCGACGATCACGCGCACGCGGCGATCGCGGGTAACGGCGAGCCGTATACCTCGCGTGGCACGATCTGGCAGGCACCAGGCGGACCCCTGCTGATCGCCGCACCGCCCAAGCACGCGTGGGCGATGCTGTCACGACGCGGCCTCATCGCAGATCCCGCTCCCCCCGGCACCGACCTGCCGGCCAAAGCGCGGCTGCGCCAGCAGGCGATCCAGGACTGGATGAGCAGCTTTGCCGACCGGGCTAGCCTGCTCACAGCACTGGAGGGGGCTGGCGTCGCCTGGGCCGAACTGCGCGACAGCACCGAGGTCTTCGCCGGCGGCGCGCATTCAGTCAGCGTGCCTGGCACCGATCACCGGGTAGTGGCGATGCCCTACGACTTCTCGGGCGCGTCGGCGGGGCCGCGCCGGGCTGTTGCTCAGCGCGGCCAGCACAATGCCGAAGCGCTGACCGACTGGCTCGGACTGGACGAGGCAGCCGTCGCCGACCTCACCGGCAAGGGCGTGCTCATCGCAGGCTGACGGTACTGCGCTCCCCGCCCGTCAGAAGTCCTGGTCGAACGCGACGGTGCCGGTGACCCCGACCTGGTAGGCCGACACGCGGCGTTCGAAGAAGTTCGACAATTCCTGCACGTCCTGGAGCTCCATGAACTGCAGCGGGTTCGCCGAGCCGTACATCGGCTCGATGCCGAGCCGCACGAGCCGCCGGTCCGCCACATGCTGGAGATAGTCGCGCATGCTGGCCAGCGGCAGGCCGGGAATGCCCTGGCCGAGTAGGTCATCGGCGAACTGCACCTCGCATTCCACGGCCTCGGCGAGCATGTCCCGGACCTGCCCGGCCAGATCGTCGCCGAACAGTTCCGGATCCTCGGCGCGGACCGTGTCAACCACGTCGAACGCGAACGCCATGTGCATGGACTCGTCGCGGAACACCCAGTTCGTGCCGGATGCCAGCCCGTTCAGCAGGCCGCGGGAGCGCAGAAAGTAGACGTAGGCGAACGCGCCGTAGAAGAACAGTCCCTCGATACAGGCAGCGAAGCAGATCAGGTTCAGCAGGAACGACCTGCGATCAGCGGCGGTGCGCAGCTCTGGCAGCCCGTAGATCGAGTCGATCCAGCGAAAGCAGAACTCCGCCTTCCGGCGGATCGAGGGGATCTTCTCCACCGCCGCGAACGCCGCGGCCCGCGCTTCTGTATCCGGCACGTAGGTGTCCAGCAGCGTCAGGTAGAACTGCACGTGCACGGCTTCCTCGAACAGTTGCCGGGACAGGTACAGCCGGCCCTCCGGCGAGTTGACGTGCTGGTAGAGGTTCAGCACGAGGTTGTTCGCCACGATCGTGTCGCCGGTAGCGAAGAACGCCACCAGCCTGCTGACCAGGTGCCGCTCGGCGGGCGACAGTCGCGCGAGGTCGGCAAGGTCGGAGTGCAGGTCGACTTCCTCGACAGTCCACGTGTTCCTGATCGCATCGCGGAACCGGTCATAGAACCGCGGGTAGCGCATCGGCCGCAGCGTCAGATCCAGGCCTGGGTCGAGCAGCATCCGCCGCTGCGCACTCAGCTCGGAGGTCATTGGCACGCCTCACATGCTTCGGGGCTGGCCAGCGAGCAGGCAACTGCCGCCGCGGCTGCCGCCTTGTCGATGGCGTGCTGGCCTGCCGGCAGCTCGCCCGTTTCCGGCCGACGCGTTGCGACCGTCGCCTGGGCGATGCGGGTAGCGGGCCTCGATCGCAGGTAGTAGGTCGTCTTCAGCCCGGACTTCCAGGCGTGCAGGTACATCGAGGAGAGCTTGCCGATCGACGGCGACGCCATGAACAGGTTCAGCGACTGGCTCTGGTCGACGAACGGCGCCCGAGCCGCGGCCATGTCGATCAACGCCCGCTGCGGCAGCTCCCACGCTGTGCGGAATAGCTCGCGAGCTTCGGCCGACAGCTCGCTCAGGTCCTGGACCGACCCGTCGGCCTGCTTGATCGCATCGCGAACCGGCTGCTTCCACAGGCCCTGGGCCTTCAGTTCTGTCACCAGCGCGCCGTTGACCTGCATGAACTCGCCAGACAGCGTTTCCCGCTTGAACAGGTTCGACACCTGGGGCTCGATGCACTCATAGCACCCCGCTATTGAGGCGATCGTGGCGGTCGGAGCGATCGCGATCAGCAGCGAATTGCGCAACCCCGTTCCCTTAACACGTTCGCGAAGGGCATCCCATCGGTCTGGCTGCGCGCCAGCCACCTGCCACAGATCGTGCTGCAGCAGCCCGGCCGCCGCCCGCGTCTGCGCGAACGCCGGGTGCGGGCCGTGCCGCTCGGCCAGGTCAGCGGACACCTCGAGCGCGGTCAGGTAGATCTCCTCGGCGATCCGCGCGGACAGCTCGCGCGCCGCGGCGGAATCAAACGCCAGCCGCAGCGCGAAGAACACGTCCTGCAGTCCCATGACGCCCAGGCCGACGGGCCGCCAGCGCGGGTTAGAAGCCGCCGCCTGCGGACTCGGGTAATAGCCGATGTCGATCACGCGATCCAGGAACGGAACGGCCGTGCGCACCGTCTGCCGCAGCTCCGCCCAGTCGATCTCGGGCCGGCCATCGGGGCCCGCGATAAGGTGCCGGGCCAGGTTCACCGAGCCCAGGTTGCAGACCGCCGTCTCGGTATCGCTGGTGACCTCGATGATCTCGGTGCAGAGGTTAGACAGGTGGACGACGTTGCCGTCCGCGGCGGCCTGACTGCACTTGGCGTTGGAGGAGTCCTTGAAGGTCATCCAGCCGTTCCCGGTCTGGGCCAGCGTGCGCATCATCTTCGCGTACAGGTCGCGCGCTTTCACCTGCCGGACGTACCGGCAGTCCGCCTCCGCCGCGCGGTAGGCCTGGTCGAAGGCATCGCCCCACAGGTCGGGCAGTTCCGGCACGACGTCGGGGTCGATCAGCGACCACATCTGGTCGGCCTCGACCCGGCGCATGAACTCGTCCGGGATCCAGTTGGCCAGGTTCAGGTTGTGCGCCCGGCGCGCATCCTCGCCGGTGTTGTCGCGCAGTTCGAGGAACTCCTCGATGTCAGGGTGCCAGGGCTCGATGTACACGCAGGCCGCGCCTTTGCGCCGGCCGCCCTGGTTCACTGCCGCGACCGAGGCGTCCAGCGTGCGCAGCCACGGCACGATGCCGTTGGAGTGCCCGTTCGTGCCGCGGATAAGCATGCCGCGGGACCGGACCCGCGACCACGCGATCCCGATCCCGCCCGAGAACTTGCTGAGCCTGGCGACCTGGGCGTACCGGTCGTAGATCGAGTCCAGCTCATCTCGCGGCGAATCGACCAGGAAGCAGGATGACATCTGGGCGTGGCGGGTGCCGGAGTTGAACAGCGTAGGTGAGCTGGGCAGGTAGGCAAGCGAGGACAGGAGCCGATAGAAACCGATGGCCTCGGCCGGAGTCTGGGACAGCCCGCACGCGACACGCAGTAGGAAGTACTGCGGCGTTTCCAGCACCAGCCGGCTGGCCGGATGCCGGAGCAGGTACCGGTCGTACACCGTCTTGATGCCGAAGTACTCGAAGTGCAGGTCCGCCTCGTCGTCGATGGCGAAGTCGAGCTTGCGGGCATTGTCCTTGACCAGCATGGCGGTCTGGTCGCCGATGAGGCCTTCGGCGTGGGCCAGCCCGACCGACTGGCTGAACGACGCGATGCCCTGGCCGCGCACTTCCTTGCTGATGTAACCGGACAGCAGCCGGGCCGCCAGCCGCGAATACTGAGGCTCGGTCGCGATCATCTCCGCCGCGGTCTGGATCGAAAGGCGGTCAAGCTCAGCCGTCGTCGCCCCGTCGTACAGACCGCTGATCGTCTTGGTCGCGACCCGCATCGGATCCACATCGTCGAGGTCGCCCGCCCAGCGCTGCACCGCGCGGACGATCTTGTTGACATCGACTGGCTCGCTATCGCCGTTGCG
Organism: uncultured Actinomycetota bacterium; assembly: GCA_963711055.1. Lineage (GTDB taxonomy): Bacteria > Actinomycetota > Actinomycetes > Streptosporangiales > Streptosporangiaceae > JAJYUU01. The sequence continues at coordinate 189,546 of CAVQCR010000015.1, forward strand.
TTTGCGCACTTGCATGGTTGCGGGCATCTGCCTCTCCTCCGCCGGGCCGTTGCTGCACGAGCACCATATGTAGGAGGTACGACAATGTCATGGACCATATGTTGGGTCGGCGTGTCGCGCGCGATGAGGGAACGGGTACGAGTTCCGGCGGCTGCCGATCGCCTGCTGCCGCAGGTGAGGCGAACTCCGGCTGCCTTGCCCGGTTAATGGCGTTGCGGTGAGCCACTATCACGACATAACGTGATGCCCAATTCTGGTCGGCAATCGGGGGCCGCGATGACGGCTGCAGGCGAGCACGCAGTGCCCGACCGTCAGCGCGCCGAGAGCTACCTGCGGCTGCAGGCAGAGGCGGAGCTGCGCAAGGCACTCACGTTTCCGCGCTACCGGGAGCCGCGGCGCAACCCGCTGGCCCGGCACCAGGGCTTCCACGTTATAGGCGCCGCTCCGCGCCGGAGCCACCGCCGGCGCGCGGCCGCACTGCGCCGGCTCAGCCAGGCCCAATCCCGCGGTCGGTCCAGCCAGCCGCAGGCTCACCTCAGCAGGTTGCGGGCGAGCCGGGCCGGAACGCTGCTGTCCCGGTCGGCTGGGCGTGCGGGTCATGTGCTGGCGGCATTCGGCAACCGGGCGGCCTTCGCTGTCCGGCGAATGGGCCGACGGTTCGGAGGCCGCCGCGGATGGGCATACGAGGAAGCGCCGGCGCAGGCGTGCGTGCGACGGCTGGCAACCCTCTCGGCAGCACTGGCCGACGCCGGCGCCATCGACGAGGTCACTGCTGAGTCCGTGGTCGAGGACCTGCGGACGTCGCTGGCCGCCCGGAGCCTGGTTGACCAGGACGAACTGTTGGGCGGCGCGCGGGTAGCGCGCTGGCATGGCCCCGCCACACAGGCGGCACCGGCCGGCCCGTTGCGAGCCATCCCGGTCGGAGCTAAGGCGGACTTGCAGGTCGAGGGCGAACTAGCTCGCGCTTACCTCGGCGCGATGATACTGGACTCTGACGTGGCCAGCCTGACTGTGACGGCCAAGTTTCCGGCGACGCTCGCCGAGGAAACTGAACGCGGGATGCCACCCGAGATGGAGGTGCTGGACCACTGCACGGCCACCGACGATCGAGGCGGGACCTACCATGCTCATTTCGGCGGAGGCGGCGGTAGCGACCGGTGGGACGGCCAGTTCTGCTTCAGGCCCGTGCCGCCTGCGAACGTTCGATGGCTGGACGTTGCGCTGCCTGGCGCAGACCCGGTTCGTATTCCCTTGGATGCCGCTCCAGCTGCGCTACCGACAACTGCGGTGCCGCTTGCGCCGAGTGAGGCGGCCGACAGGTTCCTCGACGTCCGCACGGTGGAGGTGCTGGAGTCCGGATGGGCGGGGGACCCTGACGACTGCGAGGATCCCGAGCTGGTCACGATCGCATCCGGCCTGCTGGCCGCCGGAGTCCTGGCTGCTACCAGCCCGGCGCTTGGCAGGCTAACTGCCGTGGCCGCGCGACTTGGCCTGGACCTGCCGGTTCCGCTGGCGGAGATCAGGCCCCGCAGGCTGCCCGAAGACTGGCTAGGCTTGCTGGCACGATGCGACAGGGACGACGGCCCGGCCGGAGTCATCCCGGTCGCGGCCGTGCTGCCGGAACTCGATGGAATGCGCTGCGCGATCGCCGAACTGGAGTCCGAGCCGGAGTGGGCGACGATTCGGGTGCACGCGCGCGGCTGGCCCGAACCGGACCACCACAGCCGGTGGCGGCAGGCCCAGCCGTACCGCTGGACTGCCCGTGACAACGTGGGCGGATGGTACCTGACTAGCGAGGACGGCTGGAGCTACAGCCATGGGCGCGCGGACCTGGACCTCCGGCTGCACCCCGCCATCGACCCGCAGGCCCGCGAGTTGCAAATCATCCTGACGGGCCGGACCGGCGAAGTCAGCGTTACCGTGCCGCTGACCTGGCAGGAGGGCATATGACGTCGCCGTGGTGGGCTGCGTTCGGGCCAGCGGAGACCGCGGTCAACTGCGGCGCCGGCAGGCATCGGATCTGCTGGTCAGACGGAACGCTCGTCCCGGTCGATCACCCCGACGCAGAAGGCGAGCTCGTGCTGGCCGCGCTCGGCGGGGACGCGACCCCGTGCCTCGACCTGATCCGGATCTGGGGCCGGCACAGCGACGACCTGACTGTGTTCTCGATCGGCCCGCGCTCGGCCGACGACAAGCTGACGATCACGAGTGCCACGCTCGACGAACTCGCGGCCGGCCAGCACGGCTCCGGCCTGTTTTCTGTCGGCCGGGGCTGGAGCGGCGCAGGCTCGGTCAGCATGTCGCAGCACTCGGTGCGCAGGCTGCGGTCACGCAGGGTCAGCAGCAGTATGCAGTTCAGCAGCAGGGTCGGCATCGGCTCCGCTGGTCCGGTCCGCCGCCCGCTCAGAGCGGCCCATAGGTGGCTAGCACCCGGGCTAGGCGAGGACACTAGCGACGCTCGCATTGAGCTGATGCGTCTGCTGGCCCTCGGGACGCCGTTTCAGTTCCGGCTAGCCGGCGGTGTCGCTCATGCGTGGTCGGCTGGCGGTCGGCCCGCCGGCCACCACGGACGCGCGGCTCCGGCTCTGGCGGCCGCGCTTACCGGCCGCGTCGCGCCGGTGGCCGCGCAATGGCTCGGCATTGATCCCGACGACATCGAAGTGAGCATTCATGATGAGAGCGGCTGGGGATCGATCGACCTGAACCGCTCGACTGGCGGGCACCGCCTGCACGCGAAACTGCCGGTTAGCTGGCTCGCCACGGTCTGGGCACCGGGTCTTGCGGTCGTCGGTAGTCACGTGGTCGTCAGCGTCCAGCAAGCGGCGTGGCCCGTTGCGGACGTACTCGCCCTGCCCGCGCCCGGCAGGCAGCCGGTCGAGCTGACCATCCGGCACGACGGGCAACGCTGGCAGGTAGCGGCGTGATGGTCGGTGCCGTGCAGATCCCAGGGAGAAACAGTGGCGAGTAGGGCGAGATCCGGTGGCCGCCAGCAGGCGGCCGCCGAGGCACTGGCCGTCGCGGTCGCGGCACGCGTGCCGGTCTTGCTCTGGGGCGCGCCAGGGACCGGAAAGACCTCCACTATCCGGGCCATGGCGGAGAGAATGGGCTGGCCGTGCGAGACGGTGATCGCGTCGATCCGCGAGCCCTCCGACTTCGCCGGCCTGCCGGTAGTCGTCGGCGAGGAAGTGCGATTCGCTCCGCCCGCTTGGGCCCGACGGCTGGCTGAGTCTGGCCACGGCCTGTTGTTCCTGGACGAGTTGTCCACCGCGCCGCCCGCAGTTCAGGCAGCCCTGCTCCGCGTGGTGCTGGAGCGAGTCGTCGGCGACGTGATGCTGCCGCCCGATGTCGCGGTGGTGGCCGCGGCGAACCCGCCCGAGCAGGCGGCCGACGGCTGGGACCTGTCCGCGCCGCTGGCCAATCGGTTGTGCCACCTGCCGTGGGACATCGACCCGCTGGCCGTGGCTGACGGACTGGCCGGCGGCTTTCCCGCACCGCTGGTGCCGGACCTGCCCGACGGCTGGGAGGGCGACCAGCACCTGGCGCTGGCGCTGGTCGGCGCGTTCCTGCACGCCAGGCCCGCGCTCGCGTGCGCACCGCCCACTGACGCGGCCAGCGCGGGTCGTGGCTGGCCGAGCCCGCGGACCTGGGAGATGGCGGCCAGGTTGTGGGCGGCCAGCGGCGCTGCGGGAGTGAGCGGAGAGGCGAGGTCTGCGCTCGTGGTCGGCGCGGTCGGTGACGGCGCGGGCGCGGAGTTCCTGGCCTGGCTGATGGAGATGGACCTGCCTGACCCCGAGGCGGTGCTGGCCGACCCGTCCTCGTTCCGGCTGCCAAAGCGCGCCGATCGCGCCTATGCGGCGGTCGCCGCCGTGGCCGCCGTCGTGGAGGCGGATCCCACGGCTGATCGCTGGCGGGCGGGCTGGCAAGTGCTAGGAATCGCGGCGAACTCCGCGCCGGACGTTGCGGCGGTCGCCGCCCGAGTCCTGGCCAGGTGCCGCCCCGACGGCGTCCCGCTCCCGGCCGAAGTGCGGTTGTTCGCGCCGGTGCTGCGCGACGCCGGGCTGCTGCACGGATGACCGGGGCACGACCGTGACCGAGGCGCGGGCGCCGGGCAGCATAGCTGGCCTGGCAGCCGCCAGGCTGTGGGCGGCTGCGCACTACCCCTACCTGGCCAGCGGGATCTTCGGCGCCAGGGTCGTGCCCGCGCCGGGCATCGGCACCGTCGCCGTCGATCCAGGCTGGCGACTGTGGGCCGACCCTGAACTTGCCGCCCGCTGGACGGCCGCGGAACTCGGCAGCGTGCTCGTGCACCATGTCTGCCACCTGCTACGCGAGCATGCCCCGCGAGCCGGGCTGGCGGGTGTGCGGGCGCAGGAGTCCGGGACATGGATCCGCAGTGCCGATGCTGAGATCAACGACGACCTGGTGCCCGCCGGGCTGCAGTTGCCGGGCGACCCGGTCCTGCCGCAGCACCTCGGCTGCGCACCGGGTCAGCTCGCCGAGCAGTACTTCGCGGCGACCAGGCGGCCAGGACCTGATCAGGGCGGCGCGCCGGCCGATGGCGGACGCGGCCCTGGCCAGCAGGCCGGCACCGACACCCTGGACTGCGGCAGCGGCGCCGACGGCCTCGGCCGGCCATGGCAGGCGAACGAGCCGGCCGTACTGCCACCGTGGCAAGCGCGGCTGCTGCAGCGCCTGGTTGCGCAGCAATGCCTGGCCGCCGGCAAGCAGGCTGGCACCGTGCCGGCCGGGCTGCTGCGCTGGGCGGCGGAGATGCTCGAGCCAAAGGTGGACTGGCGCCGCGCGCTGGCGGCCGAACTGCGCAAGGCCGTCGCCGACACCGCCGGGGCTGTCGACTACTCCTACCGGCGGCCGTCGCGCCGCGCCACTGCTGTGGGAAATGTCGTGCTGCCGGCGCTGCGCCGGCCCGTTCCAGAGGTGGCCGTCGTCTGCGACACGTCCGGCAGCATGTCCGATGACCTGCTGGCCGCCTCGCTGGCCGAGGTCGACGGTCTGCTGAGAGCACTCGGCCTGGCACGCAGCATGCGCGTACTGGCCTGCGACACTGCAGCCGGGCCAGCCAAGCGGATCGGCTCGGCGCGGCAGGTCGAGCTAGTCGGCGGCGGAGGCACCGACATGGGAACCGGCATCGCTGCCGCATCTGGCCTGCGGCCGCGGCCGGGCATCATCGTTGTGCTGACCGACGGCTTCACTCCGTGGCCGGACGTGCCGCCCCGCGGCAGCCGGGTCGTCGTCGGCCTGCTCGGGGACGACGCCCCCGATGCTCCCGGCTGGGCTCGGGCCATCCGAGTGCCCAGCTAGGGCTATGCCTGGAGACTTGGTCGGCGAGTCGCGCTAGAGGTGCCAGCGGACGATGCGGAATCCGTGCCGGACGGCGGTCCCGAGCCCAGCCCGGTCGAACTTACCTTCTGGATCGCGGGGCACGCCGATGAAGGCGGCAGCCCGCGGATTCGCGGCCGCCATCACGGTCAGCAGGTCGCTGATCTCGTCGACGTTGGTCACGACATCGGGGGTGGCCATGACGTCCGTGCCGCGCAGCCGCAGCCGCACTGGCACACCAGCGGGCAGGTTGAGCTTCCAGTTCCCGCCACCGGGTGTCAGGAGCACGTCGCCATCGCGGACGTAACTCAACGGCTGGCGGTATATCCGGCCGGTCTTGCGCCCAGTGATGTACGCGAGCATCAGGTTACGGCCGAGCGGAGTAGCGAATGGCAGGTTCAGCAAGGCGCGCATGGGTACGTTGATCACGCGGAAGACCCGTGCCTGTACACGGCGGCCGAGCGGGCGACTCGCGCGTTCCCGCAGTGGCTGAACGTCGTTGCCTCGGCTGCGGCTGGTCGTCGGCTGGTCCGCCATTGCGTGTGCCTCCTTGCCTGGCCTGCGCCCTGGCATCTGCTGGTCTCTCATCGGCTGTCCTCGGCTAGGCCTGCCCACGGTGCGCCGTCCTCCTGGCCGCCGGCATTTGCCGCGAGGCGGCCCAGCACGCTATCGAGTTCGGCGATCTCTTGCTCGCTGATGCCGCGGCGCAGCTTCCGGTCAAATGTGATCGCGGCATCCCGCAAGCGCAGGAACGCTGCCTCGCCTGCCTCGGTCAGTTCCACCACGTGGATCCGGCGGTTTGCCGGGTCACGCTGCCTGGTGATCAGCCCGCTCGCTTCCATTCCGTTCAGGTGGTGGGTCAGGGTTGCCTCCCGGATGCCGACCGCCTCGGCCAGCTCACGCTGATTGCGCAGGCTGCGTGCCTTGATGTTGAGCAGCACGAGCCACACCGGCAGCGAGCCGCCGGCCACCGCAAGCGCCTCGTCAAACGCCCGGCTGACAGTCCTGGCAGCCTGGGCCAGCTGGAGCCCGATGGGAGTACGCGCAGGTCTCATGAGCCAAGGCTAGCATGAACGCTCGATGTCTAATGCTTTGACTTCTAATTCTTAGCTGCCTATGATTCTGCCGTCAACGCCAAGCTCGGCTTCGAGGAACGCTGCGTACGCCGATTCTGGGAACTGGACCTGACCAGCAATCTGTCGGCCGGCGAACCGGGCCGCCGCACCGGGCAGATAAACCCGTTGCCTCGCCCGGCGGTCCGGTTGTTAGATGCCCGGGTGCGTATCGAACGGTTCGACCCCAGGGACGACACCGCGTCGTTGCGGGCATGCTTCGCGATCACGGACGCCGCCTGGGCGGTTGATCACCCCAACACGCCGCCCTGGGGAGTCCGGTCCTTCGCCGGCAAGTGGATGGACGGCTTCGATTCTTCGCCACAGCAGGCTTGGCTCGGATACGGCGACTCGGGCGAGCTGGTCGGCGGCTACTTTCTCCGGCTGCCGGATAAGGAGAACCTGCGGCGGGCTGACTGCACCCTGATCGTGGCGCTGGACAAAAGGCGTGCGGGTGTGGGAACGAAGCTGCTGGCCCATTGCCGCGAGCAGGCCCGGCAGGAGGGCCGGACCTGGCTTGACGCCACCGCACGGGACGGCTCGCCAGGTGCCGCCTTCGCTGCTGCGGCCGGAGCCAGCGCAGGCATCGCCGAGGTCACCAGAGTGCTGAGCATCGACGCTGGCCTGCCCGCCAGGCTCGCAAGCCTGCGCGCCAGCGCGGAGCAGCACGCCGCTGGATACACGCTGGCCTCCTGGACTGGCCCGACCCCAGATCAGCATCTTGACCAGGTTGCGCGGGTGCGCAACGCGATGGCCGACGCGCCACGCGATGCCGGGGTAGAAGCCCACACCTGGGACGCCGAGCGACTCAGGCGGAGCGACCGATCTTTCGCCGATCACGGCCTGCTCTGCCGCAGCATTGGCGCGCGGCACGACAAGACCGGGGAGATGGCGGCGCTTACCCAGGTCGGCACCGACGTGGAAGTGCCCGGCTGGGGCTTTCAGATGATTACGGCTGTCCTCCCAGAACACCGCGGGCACCGGCTTGGCCTGCTGGTGAAGATCGCGATGCTTGACTTGCTAGCCAGTCCGCTGCCGGAGGTGGACCGCATCGTACACCGGCAATGCCGGCTCCAACCAGCACATGATCGCGATCAACGAACAGCTCGGGTTTGTGGTGGCAGACACGTACCGGTCGTGGGAGCTGAAGCTGGCCAGCGGCACTGGTCAGTCGTAAAAGCCCAGCCGCCGCAGTTGGCGCGGATCGGCCCCGCATGAAGGTGGTGCTCCGAACCACCTCACCCCGGAGTGGGCGCCTGACTCCGTGCTTCCGACCTGCTTGAACGGGTAGCCAGCATGATGCGGGGCGCTCGCGCTCGCGGGCTCCTCGCCCGCACCGCGCGTTCGAGAGCGGGAGGATGCACCACGGTCACCGGCGTCCAGCCGTGGCTTCGCGCAGGACAGCGCACAGGCGCGTCACCGCCGTGCTGAAAGCGTGTGGCGGCGGAGTCGCGTATCCGACGACGATGGCCGGGCCAAGGTCCTGCTCACCGCCCCGGAAAGCGGCCAGCCCCAGCAATGCCAGCCCGCGTGCCGCAGCGCGGGCAACCACGTCGTCCTCTGCCACTCCGTCCGGTAGCCGGACGAGGGCGTGCAGCCCGGCAGCGATGCCGCTGACACTGACAACGGGGACTTCACGGGCGAGGGCGCTGACCAGCCGGTCCCGACGCTGCCGGTAGGCCAGCCTGGCCCGGCGCACCTGGCGGTCGTAGCTTCCCGAGTTGATGAAATCAGCAAGGGTCAGCTGGTCGATGCTGCTGCTCAGGCGGCCAGTGTCGCGCTTCATCTCGACGACCTCGGCCGCCAGTCGTTCCGGCAACGCTAGCCAGCCCAGCCTGAGCCCGGGCGCAAGGCTCTTGCTCGCCGTGCCGCCATAGGCAACATGTTCCGGTGCAAGCGACTGGAGCGCGCCGACAGCCTGCCGGTCGTAGCGGAACTCACCGTCGTAGTCGTCCTCGATGATCAGGCCCCCGGTACTGGCGGCCCAGTCGATCGCGTGCCGCCGGCGCTCGGGAGCCAAGGCCACGCCGAGCGGGAACTGGTGCGCGGGCGTCAGCAGCATCGCACCGGTGCCGTGCAGCGTCTCGTCGTCAGCATGCATAGCCGCGCCGCGGGCATCGACCGGCAGCGGTGCCAGCGCGAGGCCATGGTGCCGGGCGAGTCGCCGGTGACCGGTATGGCCATAAGCCTCGACGGCGAGCCTGGCCACTCCCCTGGCCCGCAGCACCTCGCACAGGAGCTCCAGGCCCTGGGCGAACCCAGCGCATACCACGACGCGATCCGGTGTCACGACCACGCCACGGGCCCGGCCGAGGTACTCGGCCAGCGCGACGCGGAGCACCTCAAGGCCGCGCGGGTCGGCATAGCTGAGGTCCGCGCTCGGCGCCGCGGCCAGCGCTTTGCGTGCGGCAGAGAGCCACGCTGTACGAGGGAACGCGGACACGTCGGGAGTCCCCGGCCGCAAGTTGTACCGAGCGGCCCGAGCGGACGAGCCGGCCTTCTGCTGAGCCGCCTGCTGTCCCGGCCCGGCCCGCTCCGCGACCCACGTGCCCGATCCGTGCCGGGCGGTGAGCCAGCCTTCAGCGACCAACTGCCCGTAGGCTTCGGCGACCGTGTTCCGGGCGATGCCGAGATCACGCGCAAGAGCGCGGGAAGACGGCAGCGCGGTCCCGGCCGGCAGCCGACCACTGCGCACCGAGTCACGCAGCGCCGCCTCAAGAGCCGCCCGCGGCCGGGAGCCGGGCAGCTCGAGGTAAAGATCGAGTCCGGCCGAAGTGGCCCACGTTCCCTTCATAGAATTGGATCTTAAGGCTGAGCCTCTTTGCTCCTAGGGTGAGAGCAGAAGGAAACGCTACGAAGGAGTTCTCATGACTACTCCGCAGATCACCGAGACCATCCCGGCCCGGCTCGATTTCGAGGCGCACGCGGGCGGCTTCTACCGGGCGCTAGCGCATCTCGATCAGGCGGCGACCAAGGAACTGGACCGGGTGGAGTTCGATGTCCGGTTGCGTGAGCTGGTGCGGATCCGCGCCTCCCAGCTCAACGGCTGCGCTTTCTGCATCGACATGCACACCAAGGACGCGCGCGCGGCGGGTGAGACCGAGCAGCGAATCTACGCGCTGTCGGCCTGGCGTGAGACGCCGTTCTTCACCAGCCGTGAGCGGGCGGCGCTGGCCCTGACCGAGTCGATGACGCTGATGCCGCAGACGCACGTGCCGGATGCCGACTTCGACCGGGCGGCCGCAGAATACGGCGAGGACGAACTGGCCGCGCTGGTCAGCCTCATCGTGACGATCAACGCCTGGAACGGCATCGGGGTCAGCACCCGCGCCTGGGCGCCTGGGTCGTATCAGCCGTGATCGCGGCGGCCACTTCCGGGAAGACGCAGTTGTCGCCGGCAGGGTTGCCGCCGGCACAGTCGTCGCCGGCACAGTCGCCGCCGGCACAGTCGTCGCCGGCACAGCGGCTGAGGGCGATGCATGCCGGCCCTCAGCCGCTGATCCTCCCGAACGTCTGGGATGCGGCTAGTGCGCGCGTGTTCGCGGACGCCGGGTTCAGCGCGCTGGCGACGTCGAGTGGGGCGGTAGCAGTGACGCTGGGCTACCGCGACGGTCAGACCCCGGGCGCGGAAATGCTCTCGGCCGTAGCCCGGATCGCGCGCAGCGTCAGCGTTCCGGTGACCGCCGACGTCGAGACCGGCTACGGGCTGTCTCCCGGCGAACTCGTCGGGCGGCTGGTCGGGGCCGGGATTGCTGGCTGCAACCTGGAGGACTCCGATCCGGCCACGCGCGAACTATCCGACCCGGACCAGCAGGCCGAGTTCCTCGCCGCCGTCCGCGCGGAAGCGGGCCAGGAGCTGGTGATCAACGCGCGGGTAGATGTGTTCGTGCGCGATCCGGCCCGGTCGGCGCTGGCCGAAGCTGGCCCGGCAGTCGCCGCTGCGGTCGACCAGGCGGTGGCGCGTGCCCGCCGTTACCTCGCCGCCGGGGCTGACTGCGTGTACCCGATCATCGCCCCGCCCGAGGCGCTGGGCGAGCTTGTCCGGCGGATTCCCGGGCCGGTCAACGCGATGTTCCTGCCGGGCGGTCTAATGCTCGCCGAATTGGCCGGGCTCGGCGTGGCCAGGATCACCTTCGGTAGCGGCCTGCACACACGGATGTCCAAGGTCCTCGGCGCCATCGCCCGCGACCTCACTGCCGAGGCAATGGGGCTGGCGCCGGGCTCGCTAGCCGGTCCGGCGTAGCTGCCTCATGACCACCGGATCGGCAGCGAGTCGACGCCGTAGATCCCCTCCACGCCACCGAGCACGGCAGGGCCCGCGGCCGCGAGGCCGGGCATCCGCGGCGCGAGAAAGGCCAGGGCCTCTTCTAGCTCGGCCCTGGCCAGGTTCGCGCCGAGGCAGAAATGCGGGCCGGCGCCGAAGGTGAGCAGCCGTCCGTCGCGAGCTACGGTGACGTCGAAGTCCTCGCCGTCGGTTTGCTCGCGGTTACCGCGCTCGGCGCAAACGGCCACGATCGTCCCTGCTGGGAACAGCACGCCGCGGTACTCGACCGCCTCGTTGCAGATCCGCGCGGTGAACGGCGTGATCGGCTCGGCGCGAAGCACTTCCTCGACCGCGCGGCCGACAAACTCCGGCTGGCGCCGCAGCGCCTCCCACTGGTCAGGCCGGGCCGCGAACAGCCGCAGCGCGTGCGACAGCTGCGCCTGGGTGGTGTCGATGCCGCCGGCGATCACGTTCAGCACCAGGTTGACGCACTCGGCGTGCGACAGTCGGTCGCCCGCCTCCTCGGCCGTCAGCAGCGCCGTCAGCAGGTCATCGCCGGGTACCGCCCGGCGCTGCGACAGCAGTTGCTCGACATAGTCGTAGACCTCCACAGCGGCGCGCTCGATCTCCGACACCTGCGTGGCCAGCGCCTGGATGTCGAACTGGCGCTGGATCAGGCTCGACCACTCCTGCAGCCGCGGTGCGTCAGTCCGGGGCGCGCCCAGCACGGCGGCGATGGTCAGGGCCGGGTAGGGCTTTGCGATGGCCCCGACGAATTCGCAGCTCCGCTCCGCCGCGACGGCGGGCCACAGCTCCTCCAGGAAGCCGCGCATAGCCGGGCGCCAGCGGTCTGCCGCGCGCGGGGTGAAGGCTCCGCCGACGAGCGCCCGTAGCCGCCGATGGCGCTCGCCCTGCTGATTCAGGATGTTCGCGTCGATCTGCTCGCGTAGCCGACCAGCCGTGACGCCGAACAGGTCAGCGATCTCGCGGCCGGGGAACGTGGTCGCCCGCGACCGCAGAAAGAACTCGGCAGATTCCCGGTCCAGCACGATGAATGCCAGCGGTGATCTTGCCAGCCAGCTGAACTCGCCCCGGTCCGTCAGCTCAGCCAGGCGCTGGTGATAGCTCTCGCCGGTTAGCTCTCCGCCAACGAGGTCGACTTCGGCCAGCTCAAGATCAGACACGATCGTCATGGGGTTACCTTCGCTGGCCGGGCCGGATTCCGCAAGCCCACGCACCCGGCTGCGCGCGGCCGGGCGCGCGCCTGGTGCGTGGGTTCCCGCAGGGTGCACGGGGGACGCCCCGCGGAGGTGGATCTCGGATTTACCCGGTCAGGCAGAACGGATGCCCGGCCGGATCGGCAAAGACCCGGAATGTCGGGCCACCGCCCTGCAGCCGCGACGCGCCCAGCTCCAGGGCTCGCGTCTCGCCGGCGTCGAGGTCGTCGACGCTGATGTCCAGGTGCGCCTGCTGCGGGTAGGCCGGGTCCGGCCACCGCGGCGGAGCGTACTCGCTGACCTGCTGGAACATCACGCTCTTACCCCCACCGGAAATGAGGGCGCCCTCCGGACCTTCGTATGTCACCTCCATGCCGAGCAGTGCGGCGTAGAACCGGGCCAGCGCCGACGCATCGGGTGCGTCGATTGTCACCGCGAACAGCCCCATCACCGGGCCGACGCCGTCGCGCTGGCACAGGTCGAACGGATGCCCGGCCGGGTCGGCCAGCGTGATCCAGGTCTGGCCGTCGGCGAGCCTGGTCGCGCCGAGGCCGATCGCCCGCTCGGCCGCCGCCTCGTACCCATCGATCAGCAGGTCCAGGTGGAATTGCTGAGGGTGCTCCTGCCCTGGCCACTGGGGCCGGACATGGTCCGGGGCCAGCTGGAACGCGATCTCCTGGCCGTCGCCCGTCCGGACCGTGATCCAGTCGGAGTCCTTCTCGATGATCTCCCAGCCAGTGAGCTCTGCGTAGAAGGAGGCGAGCCTGTCGATGTCCGCCGCGTCGAACGCCACGGCTCCCAAGTGTCCTGTTACAGTCATGCGGCCATCGTGCCACCACCCTCTGACAATTCAGGGTGAGCCCAGGCTGGCGGCGCACTGGCGAATAGGCCCAGTTACCGCCGGGAGTCAGCGCCTCGACCGCGACCAGATTGTCGCAGTCAAAGGCATCCGGCGTACAGAAGTTGTTCAGCGGTCCTCAGGCATGCACATCCTCCTTAGCCGGACAGAGGTGATGTTACCGGGCACTAACTCCGCGGTGGCTCCCTCCGGCCAGCGGCTATGGTCTGACTGTGACCACGACGGACGCGGACGTTCTCGTCATCGGGGCTGGCGTCATCGGGCTGTCCACGGCGATCTGCCTGGCCGAGGCAGGAGCGAGCGTCGCCGTAGCAGCCGCCGAGCTGCCGGCGCAGACCACATCGGTCGCGGCGGGCGCGGTCTGGGGCCCGCACCTGGTCGGCATCGATGACCGGATCGCTCGTTGGGCGCGCGTGACCCGTGACCGGCTCACCGAGCTCAGCGCCAACGGCTTGGCTCACATCGTGCGCATGATCGGCGGAATCGCCGCAGACCGCGCAGCGGCTCTGGCGCCGCCCGAGCTCGCGGCGAACGGCGACGCGACCAGGTGCGGGCCGGGTGAGATCCCGCCCGGCTACCGGTCAGCGTGGCGGCTGACCGCGCCGGTCGTGTCGATGCCGGACTACCTCGACTACCTGGTGGCTCGACTCGACCGGGCGGGTACGGGGACCCCGTTCCCCGCCATGTTCACCTCGCTTCTGGATGCGTCGAGTCAGTATCGGTGTGCCCGCGTCATCGTGAACTGTGCTGGCTGCGGCGCGCGCGACCTGGTGCCGGACCCGGACGTGACGCCCGTGCGCGGGCAGGTCGTGGTCTCGAGCAATCCGGGCATCACCGAGTTCTTCGTCGGTACCGGCGCGACGCACGATGATCTCACCTACCTGTTCCCGCACGGCGACACGGTCGTGCTTGGCGGGACCGAGGAGGTCGGCAACTGGAGCCGGAAGCCCGACCCGAACACTGCCGAGCGGATCATCGCGGCGTGCGCGGCGGTCCGGCCGGAGCTGCGTGGCGCGACCGTGCTCGGGCACCGGGTCGGGCTGCGGCCAGCCCGGACCTCGGTGCGGCTCGAGGCCGAGCAGGCCGACAGCGTCACGGTCATCCACAACTACGGCCACGGCGGCTCGGGCGTTACGCTCTCGTGGGGTTGCGCGCAGGACGCCGCCCAGCTCGCCCTGGCCGCACTCGCCTGAGCCGCAGGCCACGTGGTCAGAAGCCGGGGAACATGACGCGCAGCTTGTCCAGTGTGTCCGGATCGCCGGACACAGTGTCCGGCGTGTGCTGGGGGTCGAGCCGCCCGTACGCCAGTCGCAGCAGCGCTTCGGCCGGCATGCTCACGCGCGGCACGCCATCGACGCCGTCGCTATCGGCCCACTGAGTCATGCTGACTGACTCGCCGGACGTCAGCAGGTAATCGCGGTCCGGGCTGGTCGTCGTGATGCGCACGGCGAACGGCTCATCCAGCGGCTTGCCCAGTCGCGGCGCGAGGAACTGCGGGACGTTGTCAATCAGCAGCTCTACCGCGCCGGCCTGTACCGTCTCGGCCGGGTCCTGCATGACCGCAATGTCCCAGGTGTGCACGACGTGCTCGCCGAGCCGCAGCCTGACCACGCCGCAAGCGTCCAGCTGCATGCCGAAGAAGTCCAGCCGCATCGCGGCCAGGTGCTCGTCGGAGAGCTGCTCCAGCGTGGCCACGTGCTTCTCGTCGGTCGCCAGCGCGTCCGCGGCCTGCTCGTCCGGGCCCTTGGCGTTCCACACGTCCCACACCGGCCCGAACGCGTCGCGGCTCACCGGCTCCGCCTCACCGAGCGCGCCGGGCAGGGTCATCAGCGCGATCTCGGCGCCGCTGCCCAGGTGCGACAGCACCTGGGCGATCGACCAGTCCCGGTCGTACGACTGCGCGCGAACCTGCTCCGCGGTCATCGGCCCCACCAGGCCAGTCAGCTTGTCGTGTGATTCGCGCAGCGTCGCGATCCAGGTGCGCGGGTCGGTTGCGGTTGCCAACACTTCTGCCTCCGGAGTGATTTACGGAACGTGGTCGTTCAGGATTGCTCGGCCGTCCGTCAGGGCGAGCCCGTTACAGTGTGCAGAATGGACATCGGATTCGGCGCCCCTGTCTCAGGCGCCTGGGCCACACCGCAGAATCTAGCCTCCTTCGCCACGGCCGCGGAACGCGCCCGGTACAAATCGCTCTGGACCTTTCAGCGGCTGCTGATCCCGGCTGGCTCGGGCATGGAGGCGGTGTACCGCAGCGTGCTCGACCCGATGGCCGCGCTGTCGTTCGCGGCGGCCGTCACCAGGCAGATCCGGCTCGGCGTCGCAGTGATCAACTTGCCCTACGTCTCGCCGGGATACCTGGCCAAGCAGGCCGCGTCGGTCGACGTGCTGTCCGGCGGGCGGCACGATCTCGGGCTCGGCATCGGCTGGATGCCGGAGGAGTTCGCGCTGACCGGCGCGGGCATGGCGCGCCGCGGCGCGCGGGCAGCGGAGTACGTGGAGGTGCTGAAAAGGCTGTGGTCCGGCGGAGTGGCTGAGTTCAGCGGCGAGTTCTACCAGATTCCGGCTGGGACGCAGCGGCCGCTGCCAGTACAGCCGGGCGGCCCGCCGGTGCTGCTAGGCGGGATGGCGAAGCCAGCGCTGGAGCGCATCGGCCGGATCGCTGACGGCTGGGTTACCTCCAGCCGGACCGACCTGTCCCGCGTCGGCAACCTGGTCTCGGTCGTCAAGGAATCAGCGGCGGCGGCCGGGCGTGATCCCGAGGCGATGCGGTTCATCTGCCGCGGCGTTGTGCGCGCTGGCGAGCCCGTGCTGGGTGCCGACGGACAGCGGCTGCTGCTCTCCGGTGACTACGACCAGATCAAGGCCGACACCGCATGGCTGGGCGAGATCGGCATCACCGAGGTCTTCTACGACCTGAACTGGGACCCGCAGATCGGATCGCCGGACGCTGAGCCGCTGGCCGCGGTCGCCAGGGCTGTCGAAATCATGGAAGCACTAGCACCCGCCGCCTAGCGCAGCGCGGCGATCACACGCGGCTGCCGTTCCAGTGCATGGCGCAGGGCTTCCGGTCCGCAGCTGCTAGCATCGCGGCTCGTGGGCGAGACACCGGCGTCGCAATCGGTGCTTGTCGTGCCTTACGACTCGCGCTGGCCGCAGCGGGCAGCCGCCGAGCTCGCCGACATTTGCGCGGCGCTCGGCCCGCTGGTCGTGTATGCCGATCACATTGGCAGCACTTCGATACCGCACATGCCCGCCAAGGACGTGCTCGACCTGCAGATCTCGGTCCGGGATCTGGCTGATGCGGTGGCGGCATTTCGACGAGCCGCTGGCACGGCGCGGCTACCGGCGGCTGCCCTACGGGCACGACCACGTTCCCGCCGGAGATGTCAGCGATCCGGAACTGTGGGTCAAGCAGGTGTGGACCCGGCGGGGCCATCCCAGCGGTGATGTCAACCTGCACATGCGCGTGGTTGGCTCGCCGAACGAACGGCTGGCGCTGCTGTTCCGCGACTGGCTGCGAGCTCATCAGGACGCCGTGGCCGGCTACGGCCGGTTCAAGCTCGCGCTTGCTGCCGCGGTGGACGACCTGGACATTTACACCGACATCAAGGACCCGGTCGTCGACGTGGTTGTCGCTGCCGCTGGCCGCTGGGTCAGCGACACTTGCTGGCGGCCGCACGGGAGCGAACCCGACCGCGATTTCACGGGATGATCAGGCAGTACCGGTCTCAATGAAGCCGTTGGCGATGTAGCGGCAGCCGTTGAGCGTGACCCACAGGTCGACGGCGGGGCGGCCGGGATAGGACAGCGCGATGATCTCGGCAGACTCGTCATCCAGCGGGCACGCCGTCACGCCGCCCACTGTGTGACTGAGCGACACCCTCCGCATCGACGTAGCCAACCGGCGGGCGGCTGCGGCGGTCAGGCTGGTCTGGCCGCGAAGCTGCCACGGATGGCCGTTCATGCCGTAGTAGCGGCACACCAGCCCGGCAGTCGGAGCGGCGGCCGGCAACAGCTGGCGGCGCAGGTCGGCGCCCTGGTTTTTGACTCCGACGATCGACTTATCCGTTGCGGGGCAGCCTGCGGCCACGCCGAGGTACACCCGCCGGCCCTGGCCGTGTCCGAGACGGGCACCGGGTCCAGCCACACCACAACCGCGTCGGCGCGCAGCACGCTGGCGCCGCCCGCCTGGGCGACCTCGACCTCCAGGTCAGCTGACTGCCAAGCCCGGCTTGAGTGGCCGGCGTAGCTATACCCAATTGCCTCGCCCCACCCAGACCCAGACGATCCATCTTGCGCCAGCCCGCGCGGGTGGTGCGCCTGCAGCCAGGCGACGGCCTGGCTGACCGGCATTCGCAGCCGCCACGACCGGGACCTGTCGACGAGCGACTCGACCAATGGTGTTCCCATCGCCGGACCCCGCAGCGAGGCCGGCGCCCTGCGCAGCGTCCGCGCATGAGGCGGCAATGGCACTAGTGACATCAGCCAGCGGGCTTGCTCATTGGCAAGCTTGCGGTTCCCGGCCGCCGTAGGCGGCGCGGCGCACCGGTACGGGAGTCAGTGCGGCTGACCGCCGCAACCGGTTGTGCTGGTGCACGTACTGATCCGCAGCCGGCTGCGGACGCCGGATACCAGGATTGCTGTTGTCACAACCGTCGCTATCTTCATGCCGATGAGACGCAGCCGTTAGCAACCCGGTTCCAGGCGCGCTGCCGCGCGGCTAACCGCCACGGCGCGGCGAGTCGCTAGAGCGAACGCGCGACGTCAAGCGCGATAACCGCGGCGATCGCCAGCACAGCCAGCGCGGCGCCTTCCGGGCTGTCGTGCGCCGCCACCCGGCCGGGCGGCCGACCGTCTGGACATCAGCCGCGCCGCCGGAGGGTGGGATCGGCGAGCGCCGGCGGGTCGTAGCCGCGGTCGCCGGGATTGAGGTTCACGCCGGGCGGCACGATCTCGTCAATCCGGTCCAGCAGCTCGGCGGGCAGCCCATCGGCCGGCGCGCGGAGCTGGCTCTCCAGGTGCTCCATAGTCCGCGGGCCGATAATCGCCGAGGTAACGGCCGGATGGCTCAGTACGAAGCCCAGCGCCAGGTGAATCAGCGACATGCCAGCCTCGGCCGCGAGCTTGGCCAGGCGGTCCGCCGCCTCTAGCTTCAGCCGGTTGCCCGGCAAGCTCATGTCAAACCGTTGCGGCAAGCGCCCCGCCCGTCGGCTGACCGGGATCTCAGCATCCTTGCGGTAGCTGCCCGACAGCCAGCCGCTGGCCAGCGGACTCCAGCTGATCACGCCCATGCCATAGCTCTGGCACGTCGGCAGCACGTCGGCCTCGATGCCGCGGACCAGGACCGAGTACGGCGGCTGCTCGCAAACGAACCGCTCCCGGCCGCGACGCTGCGCGGTCCACTGCGCCTCCACGATCTGGGCGGCCGGAAACGTGGAACTACCCGCGTAGCAGACCTTTCCCGCCCTGATCAGGTCGGACAACGCGCCCAGCGTCTCGTCGATATCAGTGGCCGGGTCCGGCCGGTGGATCTGATAGAGGTCGATGTAATCGGTGCTCAGGCGCCGCAGGCTGTTCTCGCACTCCCTGACGATCCAGCGGCGCGAGTTGCCCCGCTGATTCACGTCGTCGCCCATGTTCCCGTGCACCTTGGTGGCCAGGACCACGTTCGCGCGTCGTCCCCCGGTCAGCGCCTTGGCCACGATCTGCTCCGACTCACCCGACGAGTACACGTCGGCCGTGTCGATGAAATTAATGCCCGCATCCAGCGCCGCGTGGATGATCCGGACCGATTCGTCGTGATCGGGGTTGCCCCAGCTGCCGAACATCATCGCGCCGAGGCACAGCGGAGTGACCTGGACACCAGTCGATCCGAGAGGGCGAGTGTTCATAGGCACAACCATATGGGGCCGGCTTCAGCGCCGGCTCGTCGGCGGACCCTTGAGCTGCTAGCTCGGCGTCGCCAGCTCAGTGCGCAAACGGCTTACCGGTCCGGGTCTGCCGTCCGCGCCTCAGGCCGCGGCCAGCCGTGCGGTGATCCCCAGCACTGGCCGTCCCGCCCGCAGCGCGCCGGCGATGTCCCGAACCACCCGGCCCGGTTCTGCACGCAACTGGCGCGGGCTGATGTGCAAGACGATGATCCCAGCGGCGGACAGCCGGGCGTGGCGCCGCATCGTATTCTCCCAGTCGGCTGGCGACAGATGCCATTCGCGCGAGTCGACTTCGGCGATCACGCCAGCGTCCGGCCACCACGCGTCCGGCGTGGCCAGGAACTCACCGTCCAGGAACAGCTGCGGGTTGAACAACGGCAGCGGCAAGCCGGATGTCCTGATGAGATCGCGGAACTCGGCCTCCGGAACCGATCTAACTCCGGCCATGACCTCCAGCAGCACGGCACGCAGCCGGGCCGAGTCGCGGATGGGACCGGCCGTCAATTCGGCGCCTAGCTCCTGAATCGTGCACTTGCGCTGCTGAACGGCGCTCGCCACGACCGCGCGAGCCTCCGAAAGGACCGCAAGGCCGCGAGCGGTGTCCGCAACCGCGCGCGCTGCCGGGGCGAACCTCAGGCCGCCGTCCACCGTGAACCCGAGAGGCATTCGGTACGTTCGGTGGATCGTCACAAAAGCACGACTAGCTCGTTGTCGGGCAGCCGGTACTAGCACGTCCACGACCCTGGTCCTCGGAGGGCGGATGCTGTAGATCGGCAACGCGGCCGGGCCAGTGATCACGCTGACGGGGCCTGCATAAACCAAGGCCGCCATCAGGAGCTGGTCACGGGACGGCTCGCCGGTCGTCGTGAGGTAGGTGCCCGGCAGCAACCGCTGCCAGGGCCCGGCTGGCCGAGTTCGGTACTGGACGCCGCTGTCCGTGACTCCACAGGCGAATGCCTGCGTCCTGGACAGAACGCCCCGCTGGCTGGCCAGTAAGCCGGCGACGTCACGATCCTCTAGCGTCATGACGGCAACAGTGACAGCCGATACCGACAAAATGCCCTCAAGATCATCCATGGATGTGAAGTTCCTATTGCGATAGCAGTAGCCAGTGTCACATTCATAGATGATCTTGGCTCGCCGGAGCCCGATGACCAACGCAGCTGCCGCTGTCATGGGCGATATGCGCGTGCGCAGCGCGGCCGCCGGGCGCTATCCTGGCCGACATGACCAGCGAAACACCTCGCATCCCAGCCAAGCCGTCCCTCGACGGGCTTGAGGACAAGTGGGCGCAGCGCTGGGCCAAGGAGCGTGTAGTACAAGTTTGACCGCTCCAAGGGCCGCGATGACGTCTATGCCATCGACACCCCCCCGCTGACGGTCAGCGGAACCCTGCACCTCGGGCACGCGTTCTCCTACAGCCACACCGACGTGATCGCGCGCTTCCAGCGCATGCGCGGCAAGGAAGTCTTCTACCCGGTCGGCTGGGACGACAACGGCCTGGCCACCGAGCGCCGGGTGCAGAACTACTTCGGCGTGCGCTGCGACCCGATCCTGCCCTATCAGCCCGGTCTCAGTCCGCCCGCCCGAGGCAATGCAACCGGACTGACGCCAGCCGACCAGCTGCCGGTCTCGCGGCGCAACTTCGTCGAGCTTTGCCGCCAGCTCACCGGGCTCGACGAGGACGCCTACACCGAAGCGTGGCGGCGGCTCGGCCTCTCGATGGACTGGGACGTCAGTTACCGGACGATCGACGACCGCGTGCAGGCGATCTCCCAGCTGGCGTTCCTGCGCAACCTCGACCGAGGCGAGGCTTACCAGGCTGAAGCGCCGGCGCTATGGGACGTGACCTTCGGCACCGCGGTGGCGCAGGCCGAAATCGAGGACCGCGAGATCCCCGGCACCTTCATCCGGGTGGCCTTCCGCGTGCCGGACGATGACGGTGAGCTGGAGGTGGCCACCACCAGGCCGGAATTGCTGCCGGCCTGCGTGGCGCTGGTCGCCCATCCTGACGACGCGCGTTACGCCGGCCTGTTCGGCTCATCGGCGACGACGCCGCTGTTCGGCGTGCGTGTGCCGATCCTCGCCCACCACCTCGCCGACCCGCAGAAGGGCACCGGCCTGGTTATGGTCTGCACCTTCGGCGACATGACCGACGTCACCTGGTGGCGCGACCTGCAGCTGGAGACCCGACCGGTGATCGGCAAGGACGGCCGGCTGCTGCCCGCACCGCCGCCCGGAATCACCACAAGGGAGGGAACGCGGGCCTACGAGCAACTCGCAGGCTTGCCGGCAAAGGCCGCCAGGCAGCGGGCCACCGACTTGCTGTACGAGGCCGGCCTCTTGCGCGCCGAGCCCGAGCCGATCCGGCACGCGGTGAAGTTCTACGAGTACGGCCAGGCGCCGCTGGAGATCATCACGACGCGCCAGTGGTACATCCGAAACGGCAGCCGGTCCAAGGACCTGGCGAACGCGCTACTGGCGCGGGGCCGCGAGCTGCGCTGGCATCCCGAGCACATGCGGGTCAGGTACGAGCACTGGGTGGAGGGCCTGAACGGAGACTGGCTGATCAGCCGGCAGCGTTACAACGGCGTCCCGATCCCGGTGTGGTACCGGCTGGACGACGCCGGGCGCATGGAGCCGGATAAGCCGATCCTGCCTGCCGAGGCGGACCTGCCGGTGGATCCGGCGGCCGACACGCCGGCGGGTTACCTCCCCGAGCAGCGCGGCATGCCCGGCGGGTTCGCGGCCGACCCGGACGTGATGGACACCTGGGCCACATCGTCGCTCACCCCGCTGATCGCTTGCGGCTGGCCAGCCGACCAGGACCTGATGGCCCGGGTTCTCCCCATGGACCTGCGGCCGCAGGCGCACGAGATCATCCGGACCTGGCTGTTCTACACAGTGCTGCGCGCGCACACCGAGCTGGGTGTGTTGCCGTGGCAGCACGCGGCGATTTCCGGCTGGATCCTCGACCCGGACCGCAAGAAGATGTCCAAGTCCAAGGGCAACGCCGTCACCCCCATGGATCTGCTGCGCGAGCACGGGGCCGATGCAGTCCGGTATTGGTCATTGAGCGCGCGGCTGGGCGTGGACACCGCGTTCGACCTGGCGCAGATCAAGGTCGGTCGGCGGCTGGCCATCAAGATCCTTAACGCGGGGCGGTTCGTGCTCAGCATCGGCCCGGAGAGTGCCGCGGCCGCCGTGACCGAGCCCGTCGCGGCGGTGACCGAGCCGATCGACCGGGCGCTGCTGCGTCGCCTAGCCGCGGTGACCGAGCAGTGCACGCACGCCCTCGATTCCTACGACCACGCGGCCGCACTGGAGCACGCCGAGCGGTTCTTCTGGTTCTTCTGCGACGACTATCTGGAACTGGTGAAGCCACGGGCCTACGGCGACCACGGCCCGCAGGCCGCCGCGTCGGCTCATGCCACCCTGCGCCTCGGGCTGTCTGCGGTGCTCCGCCTCCTCGCGCCGTTCCTGCCGTTCGTGACCGAGGATGTCTGGTCCTGGTGGCAGGACGGCACGATTCACCGGGCCGCCTGGCCGACGCCTGCAGAACTTCGCGAGCATGCGGGTCCTGGCGATGAGACGGCCCTGGCGGCGGCGTCAGCGGCCATTGCCGCGATCCGGAAGGCTAAGTCGCAAGCCCGGCTGGCGATGAAGTACCCCGCTCCGCGGCTGATCGTGACCGCGGCCAAGGCCGACCTCGACGCGCTGGCGGCAGGTTCCCGCGACGTCCGGGCTGCGGGCCACGTGGCCGACATCGAGCTGCGGGAGGCTGACATCGCCGAGCCGGTTTATGACGTCACGCTCTAGCGCCCATAGAGGAATTAGGGCTGCATAGCAGACTTCTGCTAACGCACATCTGGTTCCAGCACGTGCCCAAAACACGGGGAGCCTGGATGCTCGGATAGATCTTGACGGCGGGTTCTGGCAGCCTGGACGATAGTGCGATGCCGTTACCTATTGGGGGAATGAGATGACACATCCAAACGAAGAGCTATTGCGGCAGGCCTTCGCGGCGTTCCAGCGTGGCGACATGGAGGCGCTGCAGACCAGATACTTCGCCGATGACATCCGATACCACGTCTCCGGCCGGAGTCCAGTCTCCGGTGACTACGAGGGCACGGCTCAGGTGCTCGGCCTGTTTGGCCGCCTCTTCGAGCTCTCGGGGGGCACGCTCCGCATCGAGTTGCACGATGTCGTCGCCAACGACGAGCACGGCGTGGCGCTCTTTACGCTGCATGCCGAGCGCGAGGGCAGGCAGCTAGATGACAACGAGGTCCTGGTCTCCCACCCCACCCCAGACGGCAAGGCAGCCGAGATCTGGACTCAGGCTGGTGACCAGTACGCCGTTGACGAGTTCTGGTCGTAACGGCCACCGCGATCTACCGCTTGCACTCCAGCCGTCAGGATCTTCGGCTGGCGTGCAAGCCGCTCCCCAGAGCCGGGGTCCGGCCGCCGTGGCCGCCGTGAAGATCATCGGCACGTCAGCACGTAGCTGACATGGCGTTCTTCCAGCCATAGGCGGAGGGCAACGAGACGACCGCAAGAATGCGTAATGCTGGCGCGGCTAAGCAGACCTCAACAACCAGTGGGGGATTCCAGCCGCGCGCGAACGCTATCCGCTCGGCTTCGGTGATCAGCTCATCGATCTGTATTTCGGTGAACCCTGACTTCCACGCGATGACGGCAGTAACAATGCCCCGTACCTCATACGCGACTTGGCACTGATGCCGCTAATGTCAAAATCTGTCTCGCCGAGATCGTGGCGGATCACCGCCTCCATCTCCAGCTGGCCATGCGGGTCCCGCCCCCGGCCTGGACCGTCTCACGGATAGACGACACCGCTTCGGTGTTGCACGCACGTCGTAAGTGGCTGACCAGCGGCGCGGGCGCAGATGCCGACTGGCAGGTGGAGAAAGGCTGCCGGTTTGGCGACGCTTGACCTACTCGGCGCGAAGGCGCTATGGTTCCGTCATTTTACCTGGGCTTTTCTGGAGGAGCCGTGGCACTTCGTGACTCAATGCTGAATTCTTCGGCGCAATATCTGGAACCTGGCGAGACGGTAGAGGCCGTGTTCGGGGCACAGACTGTCAGCCAGTACTTGTTCGTGTTGACCGGCGGGCTCATCTTCCTGAGCATGAACCGTTACCGGATCGGCGTGGTGACTCCGCGGCGCATCCTGATACTTGATGCGGGCAAGCTAGGAATGCGAAAGGCCCGCGGCGTCGTCACGGAGTTGCCGAGAGCAACGGAGCTCGGCCCTGGGTCTGGCGTTTGGCACGTCATTCCTGCGAATGGCGAGAGGCTGCACGTGCATCGCCGATTCTTCAAGGACCTGCAGACGGCGGACGCTGCGATACCTGCGGCCGCAGCCTGATCGGCTAACTGGCCTCGGGGGATCGGACATGGTGTATCGGCAAGAGCCAGGGAACAGCCCACCGCATCCGGCTAGTTTGGGGGCAGCGCTGGGCCTCGGCGCCACCGTGGCACTCGGCGGCGGGGATACGCCCTGGCCGCCGCTGCGGCGATGCTGTCGCCGGCCGGAAGCGCGGCTGGGAGCTTGATCCTGGTCATAATCGGCCTCGTCAGGACGCTGCACGTACCGCTTGCGATCGTGGTCAGCCACATCGGCCGGGTGTTCTCGCTAGTGCCGCACGTCATCGGCTGGTTTGGGTTCTTGTGCTGGGCGTTATCTGGTGTGTCGGCTGGGCGACGGTGCGAACCCGCGGCCGCAGGCTTAGCAACGTGCGCCAGCCCGCCAGTCTGAGCCAGATGTCGGGCGGAATGACCTACCAACCGCTCGCAGACCGCTCAGATATCGGCGTCAATCCAGACAACCCAGCGCCCGATGGCGCGGCGCCCTATGGTCCGGCTGGACCGGGCTCAGGCTAAGCAAGCATCAGCCAAGTTGTGGCAGCCCAGTGGTCACGCGGCTCGCCGCGCGCAGATGCCGCCAGCGTTATCGCATTCATCCGCCCGATCAGCCTGCGTCTGTGGCTTCTGCTGAAATCGTTTGACGGTCATGTGCTTTATCACCTCGCGCGACCCGAGCCAGCTTCTGTTGTTCATCACGGTCCCGGATGGGCAAGTTCTTGAATGAAGAACTAGTCACGGCAGGCTCCAGGGCTGGTACCAGGTTCGCGGATATGGGTTCGGTCTGAGTACCCGATCGGACGCCCGGACTGGTCAGGGCCGGGCGCCCTCGGGGTGATCACTTAGTTGCAGCAGCTGCCAGAGAATCCAGCCGCCATCGCCGGGACCTGGATCGGGGCATCGGCGCTAACATGGTCGCTCCGGCGAGTGGTCATGCCAAGCCCCCGTCAGGATAGAAAGTGAGACAAGTCCTGACGGTCAATCCGGCGAGGCCCGCCACTCGGTCATGGCCGGTCGTGCAGGCGGCCCTCGGCGCGGCGTGCATCTCTACCTCAGCGATCTTGGTCACGCTCGCGAAGGTCTCGCCTTCGACGACGGCATTTTACCGCTTCACGCTTCCGCTGCCGGTCCTCGCCGTGCTGGCGGTGGCCGAACAACGCCGCCTGGGCACGCGTCCACTTGCGAGTCGCTTCTACGCGGCGCTCGCTGGCCTGTTCTGGGCAGCCAAGGTCTGGTCCTCTGGATTCACGCGATCGCAGATGTCGGGGCCGGGGTCGCCACTGTCCTTGGCAATCTGCAGGTCCTGTTCATTGCGGCATTCGCATGGGCTGTCCTGAATGAGCAGCCCGGCCGCCGCTACCTCATCACCCTCCCGGTCGTGCTGCTCGGCGTGGTGATGGTGTCGGGACTGGCCGGGGACGGGAGCACGGGACTGCGATGGCACCCGGCGGCCGGGGTGGCATACCGGTCTGGCGACCAGCGCTACCTACGCATGCATGCTGCTTATCTTGCGGCAGGCCGCTGGCCGGGAGCGACATGTGGCAGGTCAGCTTTTCGACGCGACCGCTGGCGCGGCTGCCGGTTCCGTGCTGCTCGGGCTGATGTTCGGCGGACTGGATCTGGTGATCCCCTGGCGATCCTTGGCCTGGCTGCTGGCGCTCGTCGCGCTGTGCGGAATCGTCGGCTGGCTGCTGATCACGGCAGCGCTACCGCGCCTGCCTGCTGCTTTGTCGTCCTTGCTGCTGTTGCTGGAGCCCGCTGGCGCGATGGTCCTTGCCGCGATCGTCCTTGGCCAGCCAGCGAGCCTTATTCAGATCGGCGGCGCCGTTCTGGTCTGCGGCGGCGTCCTGATAGTTACCAGAAGCCGAGAAAGCGATGGTGGCACGGTTCCCACTGGGGAAATGGCTTCTGAGGCCCAGTGCGAACGAAGATGATCCAAGCGCAACCGGTTCGGTCACTGATTGGCCGATGGTCGGCTCGTTGCAGCTCAGTACACCGACTGGCCGCCGGACCATGAAGGCGACATTGGGAGTACGGAGCGCGCTCCGCCTCGGCACAATGACCCGGAAGGCAACGTGTTCTGCGTAGAACCGGGTCCTGCCGGCTAACAGGTGCCCGCCAGGTAGTCTCACGCTCATGGACAAGGTGCAGCTGTCAGAGGATGAATGGCGGGACCGGCTGTCCCCCGAGGAGTATCACGTGCTGCGGGAGGCAGGCACCGAGGCCCCGTTCACCGGCGAGTACACCGACACCGAGACCATCGGCGTCTACAGGTGCCGCGCCTGCGGTGCCGAGCTATTCCGCTCTGCCGCTAAGTTCCACTCCGGCTGCGGCTGGCCGAGCTTTTACCAGCCAACCGAGGACGACGCTGTGGTGCTGCTCGAGGACCGGTCACTCGGCCGGATCAGGACGGAGGTCCGGTGCGCTTCGTGCGGCTCGCACCTCGGCCACGTCTTTGAGGGCGAGGGCTACGACGTCCCGACCGATCAGCGCTGGTGCATCAACTCGGTGTCACTGACGCTCGAGGAGGAGTGACCGCCGGCGGGCGTACCGGGCCTGCCCGGCTCCAGCTCGTGAGGTCGAGCGAGTTGTCGGGCGCCACCGCCCAGACGAGCGGGATGGTCCGGTCCGCCGCGATCTCGGGCGAGCTGACCGGGGCGCACTCGCTGTGGATGGGCCGGACTGAGCTACCTCCGGGCGTGAACTCTGGCAACCACCATCACGGGGAGTCCGAGACCGGGATTTACGTGGTTTCCGGTTGCCCTGTCTTCGTGTTCCGCGATCCCGATACCGGCGCTGAGGTCAGGCTTGAGACGCGGCCCGGCGACTACGTCTGGGTGCCTCCGCACGTTCCCCACCGGGAGGAGAATCCCTCGCCGGATCAGAATGCCACCGTCGTGATCGCCCGGTCCACCCAGGAAGCCATCGTAATAAATATTGACAATCTCTAAGATTGTTCTCCGTGGGGGCAAGATCTCGGCCTGCGAATCGGGCTGCTGGTCATACCTGCTTCGACCGGTTCCCGTAGTGTCGTCCGCTGCAGCGGGGCTCTGCCTGGCCTGTACCGCTCCGGCATCGGCCGGTCCGCTCAGCTGACGGTCAGCAATCTGCAACGGCGGCGCCCGGCAGCGGTGACCGTGGGCCTGGTCGCACCATCCGTGCTGCCAGCCTGTGCGTGACCAGCGTTCCCGGTGCCAAGGGCAAGCGGGCTCGCCTGCTGTTGGAAACTTGCCGCGGCCGGGCCACGCGGCGGTGGCTCGGCAGCACCGCCGGCGAGGTCAAGAACGCGGCCACCGGCCAGTGCCTGGCCGCAACCCGCGGTGGCCGGGTGCGATGACGGGAACGGGGCCGGCTTGGAGGTCGCGGCCGCAAGTCACCAGCCGCTCTTGCGGGCGCGGGCCTCATAAAGCAGGACGGAAGCTGAGACCGACACGTTGAGCGAGTCGGCCGATCCGAGCATCGGAATCCCGATCCGCTGGTAGCGCTCCTGGTACCAGGGCGGGGAGATACCGTACCGCTCACTGCCGACGACAATCGCGGTGCGGCCGCCGTAATCAGCCTGCCGATAGCCGATGCTGTCGTCAGTGTCGGCCAGGTACACGGTGAATCCCTGCTGCCGTAGCCAGTCGATCGCGTCGCCGATCTCGGCGAACTCGATCGACGGCACCTTCATGCTCATGCCCTGGCTGCTGCGCAGCACCTTCGGGTGGGTCAGCCTGGTGCGTTTGCTGGTCAGCACCAGGCAGTCAGCGGCGCAGGCATCTAGCGTCCTGATCAATGTGCCGAGGTTGCCCGGTATCTCCATCGCGTCGGCGACCAGGATGAGCGAGTCGGCCGCGAGCTCAAGCTCGTCGGGCTGCCAGTCGGGCAACTGGGCGATGCACAACATGCCGTCCGGGTTCGGGCGCTCGGCCAGGCGCTCTAGCGTCTTGGCTGAGATCCGGTAGGCCCGGCGGGCGCGCTCGGCGAGCTGACCGGCGCGCTTGGCGGACTCGTCGGAGTAGGCCGCCTCGGGACACCACAGGAACGCATC
Organism: uncultured Actinomycetota bacterium; assembly: GCA_963711055.1. Taxonomy (GTDB): domain Bacteria; phylum Actinomycetota; class Actinomycetes; order Streptosporangiales; family Streptosporangiaceae; genus JAJYUU01. The sequence goes on from CAVQCR010000015.1 coordinate 217,680, forward strand.
GACGTCGACGGCGGTGGCCAGCACCATGTTGATCTCATACAGGCCCTCTGCGACGAACGTTCGCCGCGGGATCCCGGTCCGGTTGGCCTGGATGTCCCTGACCAGGTCGGCGACTGGGTGCCGGAGGCCGATCTGCTGGAGGTCCATCGTGGTCTCTCTCGTTTGCTGGCTCGCGGCCGGCGAGGCTACGGACGCCGCTGCAGGCAATCGGGACCCAGTTCGCTCAGCCGAGAGAGCCCGGCCAGCCGCATCGTCAGCTCGAACTCGTTGCGCAGCGCCCGGAGCACGTGCCGCACGCCAGCCTCGCCGCCGAGCGCCAGGCCGTAGACGTACGGACGGCCCAGTAGCACTGCCTGCGCGCCAAGGGCTAGTGCCTTCACCATGTCGGCGCCGCCGCGGATGCCGCTATCGAACAAGACGGCCATCCGCGAGCCGACGGCATCCGCGATCGCCGGAAGCGCGTCGAGCGCGCCGATGGCACCGTCTACCTGGCGGCCGCCATGGTTGGACACGATGACGCCGTCGATCCCTCCGGCCGCGGCCCGGATGGCGTCGGCAGCGGTCAGGATGCCCTTGAGCACGATCGGCCCGTGCCAGTGCTGCCGCAGGAAGGGCAGGTCGTCCCAGGTCAATGACGTGTCGCCAAAGATCTGGGTCCAGCGCAGGATGGCCGCGTCCGGGTCTTCGCTGACTGGGCGAGTCAGACCGGCCTGGAACGCCGGGTCGGAGAGGAAATTCTGCACCCCGACGCCCTGCAAGAACGGCAGGTAGCCGTTGCACAGATCGCGGGGCCGCCAGGCCAGAATCCTGGTGTCCAGGGTGACGACCAGCACGCTGTAGCCGGCCGCGTGCGCCCGGCCCATGAAGCTCGCGGCAATCGCCCGGTCCTTGGGCCAGTAAAGCTGGAACCAGCGCTGGCCATCCGCGTTCGCCGCGGCCACGTCCTCGATCGCGGTGGATGCCGCGGTGCTCAGGATCATCGGCACGCTGGCAGCTGCAGCCGCCCTGGCAACCGCACGTTCTCCGTCGGGGTGGGCGATGCCGAGCACGCCGATCGGGGCCAGCAGGAACGGCACCGTCAGGTCGGCGCCGAGCACGGTGCTGGTGAACGCCGGCGTGCTGACGTCGGTCAGCATGCGCGGCACGATCCGCCACCGGCGGAAAGCGTCCAGGTTCTCCCTCGCGGTGTCGCCGGAACCGGCGGCGCCGGCCACGTAGTCGTAAGCGCGCGGCGTCATGATGCTGCGCGCCGCCTGCTCCAGCCCGGCGATGTCGGCCGGGAACGCCGGTACTGTGCCGGTCAGTCCGGTCAGGTAGATCTCGTCCTGATAGCTCTCCAGCGGCTGGCTCACTGATGCGTCGCCCTTTCGCGCCTGATGCCAGGCGGCTGGCTGGCCCGGCTGCCAGCGGCTCCGGCCGCCCGGCCGGGTGAGCACATGCTGTCATGCCGTCGACCCGGTCGCGCTCGTGACCGTGGCCTGACGGCGTTGCTGCACCCGAGCGATCCGCAGCTGAGGGGCGGGCAGAATGAGTGCCATGCCCCAGGCCAACGACGTCGTCGCCGCGCTATTGGACGAATACGCCGATCTGACCGTCATGCTAGGCGGCGACCCGTTCCGGGCGCGCGTCTACAGCAAAGCCGCGCGCGCGATCGCCGGGCACTCCCACGATGTCTCGGAGCTGGATGCGGCCGCACTGCTGCGGATCCCCGGTGTCGGAAAGTCCATCGCGGCCAAGACCGGCGAGATTACGGCTACCGGCAGCTTCGCCGAGCTTGAGGAGCTTCGGGCCGACATCCCGGACGGCGTGCGGATGCTCACCAGGATTCCGGCGCTCGGGCCGCGACGGGCGCTCCAGCTCTACCGTGAACTCGGCATCAGTTCGACCGACCAGCTCAGGGAGGCCATCGCAGCCGGGAAGCTGAACGACCTGAAGGGCTTCGGCCCTCGGAGCGCCGACAAGCTCTTGCGCGGGCTTGACCTGATGGACAGCGCCGGCGGACGAGTGCTGCTGAACGTGGCCGCCGAGACCGCGGCCGCTGTGATCGATGCTGTCAGCGCCGCACCAGGCTGTCTGCGGATCGCGCCGGCAGGCTCGCTGCGCCGGGCCGCCGAGTCGATAGGCGACGTGGACGTGCTGGCGGCCGCGGTGGAGTCCGGTCCGCTGATGGCGGCCCTGGCCGCGATGCCGACGGCGGCCGAAATCATCGCGTCCGGCCCGACGAAGACGTCGATCAGGACCGCGGCGGGATTGCAGGTCGACTTGCGGGTGGTACCGCTCGACGCCTGGGGCGCTGCGCTGCAGTACTTCACCGGCTCGCAGCAGCACAATGTCAGGATCCGCGAGCTCGCGGTGCGCATGAAGCTCAAGCTGTCGGAGTACGGCCTGTTCGACGTCGAGTCGGGCGAGCTCATCGTGTCCCGGACCGAGGAAGAGGTCTATCAGCGGCTCGGCCTCGCCTGGATCCCGCCGGTGATGCGCGAGGACCACGGCGAGGTGGAGGCCGCGCGCAGCGGCGCGCTGCCGAAGCTGATCACGCGAGCCGAAGTCCGGGGCGACCTGCACACGCACACCAGCCTGACGGACGGCACGGCGACGCTGGCAGAGATGGTGGCGGCAGCGCAAGCCCGCGGCTACCAGTACTACGCGATCACCGACCACGCGCCGGACCTGGTCATGCAGCGGATGACCGACGAGAAGATGCTGGCGCAACGCGAGCAAGTGCGGGCGCTGAGCGACGCGATCGCCACCGGGCCAGGAGGCGGCATGGTGCTGCTGCACGGCACCGAGCTGAACATCGGGCCCGACGGGAGCGTCGATTGGCCAGCGGATTTCCTGGCCGGATTCGACGTCTGCGTCGCCTCGGTGCACTCCCACTTCGACCTGCCACGGGCAGAAATGACCAGGCGATTCATTACCGCTTGCGAGAACCCGCACATCCACGTCATCGGGCACCCGCTGACCCGGAAGATCGGCCGAAGGCCGCCCGTCGACGTGGATTTGCCGGAGTTGTTCCGCGCCTGCGCACGGACCGGTACGGCACTGGAGATCAATTCGCATCCGGCCCGGCTGGACCTGCCGTCGGCCCACGTCCGGGCGGCTCGTGACGCCGGGGTGAAGTTCGCGATCAACACTGACGCGCACTCGCTGCGCGACCTGGATTACCTCCAGTACGGCGTGGCGACTGCCCAGCGCGGCTGGCTCACCGCCGACGACGTGATCACTACCTGGCCGCTGGCACAGCTGACCAACTTCCTCCGCAAAGCGCCCTCCTAGCCATAGTGAGCGCAGCGTGGCCATGTGCAGCGGACGTGCTGGTGAACGGTTCTGTACTAGTTCTGGCTGGCCTCGACGGCGCACTTGGGCCGCCAATACATTTGACGCATGGCGAGCGAAGCCGACAGGAGGCTGCAGACGCGCCGGCTGGAGTTGGTCAGCGTCCTGGCAGCTGAGCTCCAGGGTGCCCTGGCTGATGGTGACCGAGCCCTGTACAGGGATGGTGATCTGCAGGTCAGCCGGCAGGCTTTCGAACGCGCGTACCAGTTAGCGGAGCAGGCCGGCGATGTTCAAGCGATGGCTGTAGCGGTCATAGGCCTGGCGGGACTGTGGGTGAGCGAGCGCCGCACCGTGACGGGGGCGGTGATGCTTGAGGCTCGCCTGCAGCACGTCCTGTCCCTGCTCGACGGGCAGTCCTCGCTGGCGCTGCGGGTGCGTGCCCGACTGGCGGGCGAAGCGGACTATGTCCGCGGCGGCCGCGCGAGCATCCTAGCCGTACTCGACGAGGCTAGGGCTGCCGGTGATTGGGTAGCGCTGGCAGAAGCACTGAGCATTGCCCACCACTGCGCGCTGGGCCCAGACGATGTCACGTTGCGGCGGGAACTGGCCGTCGAGCTGATCAAGGCGAGCTTCCGGACACAACGCCGAAGTGACCAGCTGATGGGCTTGCTATGGCAGACCGTGGACGCATTCGCCGAGGGAGATCCGCATGCCCGACGGTTCCTGAGCGAGCTGCGGGACCACCTCGGCCGGCAAGACCATCCCGCCGTGGGATTCGTCGTCAGCGCCATCGACGTCATGCTCGCGATTCGCGCAGGCCACCTCGATGAGGCCGAGTCGCTGGTCGGCATCTGCGCAAGGAGCGGCGCCACAGCGGGCGACACCGACAGTGAGTGGTGGCCCGGCGCTCAGCTGGTGACGATTCGCTGGTACCAGGGTCGGCTCGTGGAACTGCTGCCGATGCTGCACGAACGAGTCAACTCTCAGTCTCTGAGCGCGGTCGACAACTCCTCGGTGACCGCGCTGGCCGTGGCCGCAGCGATGACCGGTGACCGGCACACGGCCGCGAGCTGCCTCGCGACTCTGCGCGGTAATAATCTGGCCCACCTGCCGCGATCTAGCAGCTGGCTGGTATCGATGAACGGCATCGTGGAAGCGGCTTACCTGCTTGACGACGCCGACCTTGCCGCATATTCCTATGACCTGCTCAGCCCCTATGCTCACCTTCCGATGGTCGGGGGTCTGTGCGTCACCTGCTTCGGGTCGACTCAACAGGCTCTCGGGGTCGCCTCGCTGACCTCGCGGAACCTGGAACGGGCCATTGATCATCTCCGTGCCGCTGTCCAGCACAACCTCGCCCTGGCGCATTGGCCCGCGGTCGTGTCGTCCCGGCGGCGCCTTGCCCAGGCGTATGGCCGTCGCGGGCAACCAGGAGACGCCGAGGCCGCTAAGCGGGAACTGGACGCGGCCGAAGCCGACGCGATCGCGCTCGGAATGCCCGTCCCGGACGACCTCGTTGCCGATAGTCACCGCGGTGCAGTCGCAGAATGTGAGCGCGTCGGCCGGAAGTGGCGAATCACCTTGCGGGACCGAAGCGCCTTGCTGACGGACAGCATAGGCATGATCCACCTCGCTGTGCTGATCGCCAATCCGCGGCAGGACATCCCCGCTGCAGATCTGGTGGCAGGCTTAGGTGCTCTTAGTAGCGCAGCTGGCGGCGCGACCGCGCAGCCGGTGCTGGATCGCGACGCGATCGTCGGGTACCGCCACCGCGTGAAGCGGCTTGATGCCGAGATTGCCGACCTGGAATCAGCAGACTCGCTTGAACAGGCCGAGCGAGCTCGCGCGGAGCGCGACTGGCTCGTCGGCCAGCTCGCCAGCGCCGCAGGGCTCGCCGCGCGCACCCGGTCCTTCCCCGATGAAGGAGAACGCGCGCGGGTGGCGGTGGGCAAGGCCATCCGCCGCGCGCTGGCCCGTATTGCCGAAGCAGACGCGGTAATAGGCGAGCACCTTCGCGAGACGGTGCATACCGGCGTGCGCTGTTCCTACTGGCCAGGCTAACTCGGGAGCTTGCATCCGCCTCCCGGCTGGCCGCGCATGGCGTGGACCGGGCGGCACGGGATGGACCGTCATCAGCCCAGGCCGGCGCTGGCCCTGCGCCCGGCTGGCCTGGGGCTGCTGGCCCGCTGGTGTTCGGCCCCGGGTATCAGCTATCTGGCATCCGGAGCGTCCTCGAGCGGGAGAGCTTCCCCGACCCAGGGCGCTGCTCCTGTCCTGACCTGGAAGTCATGCTCGACGCAGAGCACGGTGCGGAGCAGCTCACCGTGCAGGCTGAATTCCCATGACAGCGTGCCGGGCAGTGTGCAGGGCGTGTGCCAGCTGGTCAGGGTCATCATGTCCGGAGAGATGATTCTCCGGCCCGCACCGCACATGCCGGTGAATTCCTTGCACCGGTCACAGAAACCGAGCCGAGCCGCGACCGGATCCCGGATGCGGATCCCGCAGTCGGGGCAGGCCACGCGGCGTGGCCGTGAGGCGGTACCTGGTTCATCCTGGCGACGGCGAGCACCAAGCCCGCCGACTCCTAAGAGCCGCCGAGGTTGGCGCGCGGCAGCAGCCGCGGGGCTGAGCCCGCGTTTTGAATTACTGGACACTCTGGTCCTGCCTCTCCTTTGGCCCATTCCCCCAGGCAGGTGAACAACAGGTTAGCGCACGACGACACGACGTGATGAGAAAACTGCTGGCCGCTATATATTCCGGACCATGACAGACATAGATAGCCCGGCAGAGCACGCAGCCCAGATTGCCGCGGCGCGGGATCGGCTACTGGCCTTCGTGGCAACTTGCACGGACGACGACTGGCACGCTGCGCCGCTGCGCGACGAGGGCGACGCCAGGTCTGCGGGAGTGATCGTCGACCACGTCGCTGACGCCTATGAATACCTGGGCAAGTGGATCGGGTCGATCGTCACCGGAGACAGCCCGGCGGTGAACTCGGAGCTGGTCGATGCGCTCAATGCCGCCCATGCTGCTGCCGCCGGAAACCTGACGCAGGCGGGCGCCATGCAGCATCTGCAGACAAGCGGCGACGTCCTCATCGCGATGATCAGCGACCTCACCGCCACGGACCTGGACGCGGGCGACGGCCGGGTGCGGCGCCTGGCCGAGATCGCTGCCCGGCATGCCGACGACCACCGGACCGAGATCATGACCGCTCTCTGCCGTTAAGCTGCGCCGCTGGCGCGAGCGCCGGAAGCATGAGCGCCGGGGGACTGGGTTGCTGAGCGTCCGGAGACCTTCACGGCACCGCTGTCAGCGATTGTGCCGTCACGGGAGGGCGGCTACCAGCTCATCGACCGGCTTACGCCGGCCGGTGTAGAACGGGATTTCCACCCTGGTGTGGCGGCGGGCCCTGGCCCCGCGCAGGTGCCGCATCAGGTCCACGATCCGGTGCAACTCGTCGGCCTCGAAGGCGAGCATCCACTCGTAGTCGTTCAGCGAGAAGCACGCCACCGTGTTGGCCCTGACATCGGGGTAGTCACGCGCCATCAGGCCGTGCTCAGCTAGCAGCTCGCGCCGCTCGGCGTCGTCGAGCAGATACCACTCATACGATCGGACGAACGGGTACACGCTGACATAGTTCTTTGGGTCTTCCCCGGCCAGGAATGCCGGGATGTGGCTCTTGTTGAACTCGGCCGGCCGATGCAGCGCCATGGCTGACCACACCGGCTCGCTGGCCCGGCCGAGCCCGGTGCGACGGAACTTGGCGTACATCTCCTGCAGGTCGTCGGCGGTAGGCGCGACCCACCAGAACATGTAGTCGGCGTCGGCCCGCATGCCCTGAAGGTCGTAGCACCCGCGAGTGATAACGCCCTTCCCGGCAGCTTGCCGGCAAAGCTCGGTCACCTCGGCGGCCAGCCCCGGCCTGCCGCTCACACGCCCGCCGGCGACCGCAGCCCCGGCGGCGACTGCTGGCCCCACGGCGACCGGCGCGCCTGCGGCGCCAGCCCCGGCAGGGGCACCCGCGTCCATCGCGGCCGGGCCGGTTACCCGGAACACCGACCACATGACGTAGCGGATGAGCTCATTCAGGTCACGCGCTTTCGGGCGGGCGGCCGCCTGCCCGAGTTCGGAGTTTCCAGCCATACCGACATGTCTACCAGAGCGGCAGGCAGGGCTAGCTGGCGGATCTGAGCACCTGCCGCAGCCTAACTCTGCTGCCCGACCGCAAGATGGCCCGTTCGTAGACCGTGCCCGCCACTCGCGTCATCGCGACGGTCGCGGCCAGGGTAATCGCCGCGGACACGGCTACCTGCCAGACTGGCGCCGCGCCGACCGCGACGAGCACCGGCATCGCTACCGGCGCCGTGAACGGAATGAAGCCGAGCAGGTGGTAGAACCAGTTCACGCTGGGCGCGTACAGGACTGTGTACGCCAGCACGTAGGCGAGGATCAGCGGCAACTGCAGCGGCAGGCTCGCGTTATAGGCGTCGGCCTGGCGGGTGATCAGCGAGCCTGCGGCCGCATAGGCAGTGCAGTAGAAGGCGTAGCCAAGCACAAGCCAGAGCCCGCCCGCCAGCACCACGCTCGTTGAGGCACCGCGGACGGACGCGGAACCGACCGCATGCCCGAGCAGCAGGTAGATGCCGACCATAGCCACGATCTGGGCTAGTGCCAGCAGCCCCATGCCGATCACCTTGCCCGCCAGCAGCTGAACAGGCCGCAGCGTAGTCAGCAGCACCTCCACGACCCTGGTCGCCTTTTCCTCGCCCACGCCGATCGTGATCCGCACGCCGTAGGTGAGGATGATCACGTAGATCAGGATCGCCACGGACAAGCCGGTGATCCTGCTGGCCAGACCGCGCGGCGGCGGACTGAGGCTGCGGACCGGCAGTGCGATCCCGTGGCTGACCCGCGCGGCCGCCGCGGGCGACAGCTGCGCATAAAGCCTCTGCAGGCCCCCTATCTGAGCCAACGCACCGGCGAGCGACGAGCCGCCAGCCAGCGATAGCTGCTTGACCAGCACCTCGCGGTCGCCGACCAGGACAGCCGCTAGCCGACCCGAGCGCAGCAGCGCCTCGGCCGCAGCCAGATCGGGCACGGTCACGACGGCGACGGCAGTGCCCGAGATGCGCCCCGCCTCCCGTGCTGTCTGGGATAGCGAGGGAACGGGGCCGCCGACGATCCCCACCTGCGACGTCGGGCGACTGCCCTGAAGCAGCGCCGGGATGACGGCCCCGGCGGCAACGGCCACGAGCAGCAGCGCCGACGCTATCCAGAATGACCTGGCTCTGGTCCGGTCAGTTAGCTCGCGCCGGGCGACCAGCGCGGTCAGCGTCCACCAGTTCCTGCCCACGGACGTGCGCACCGTGGTGCTCATCGGCCTGCCTCCGTCGTGCTCGCCATGCCGCGCGGCCCGGCCCGTCCGGATTGAGCGGCGATGTCGACGTCCTCAACTGCGGAACCGACGGCGTCGCGGAATACCTCGGACAGCCGCCTCCGCGCGAATCCGAATTGCTCGACCGGGCCCGACCGACGGGCAAGATCGAGCACTGCCTGCGCGTCCAGCCTGCTCGCGAGTGAGATGGCCGCCAGCCCGGCCGAGATGCTGTCGACGCTGGCAGGCCCGGCCAGCTTGCGGGTCCAGGCACCTTCGTCATCGCCGGTCACCTTCACCAGGACGCGCAGCGGACCGCCGCTGGCGAGCCCCTCGACAGTTCCCTGGGCCACGAGAGTCCCATGGTGGATGATCGCCACTGACGTGCACAGGTGCTCGACCAGGTCGAGTTGGTGGCTGGAGAACATCATGGTGACGCCGGCCGCGGCCCGCTCCGCTAGCACCCCGCTCATCGCATCCACGCCGGCCGGATCCAGGCTGGAGAACGGCTCGTCTAGCACGAGCAGCCCGGGTTCGTGCACCAGGGCGGCAGCAAGCTGCACCCGCTGCTGATTGCCCAGGGACAGGGCCTCGATCTTGACCTGGCCTTTCCCGGCGATTCCGAGACGCTCACTCCAGTGCTCAGCCGCTGCGCGCGCCTTCGCCACCGGGAGGCCGTGCAGCCGGGCCAGGTACTCAAGATGTTCGAGGACCTTCATCGACGGGTACAGGCCGCGTTCCTCTGGCATGTAGCCGATCCGCCGCCGCGCTTCCTGGTCGATCTGTTTGCCGTTCCAGCGCACGGTGCCGCTGTCCAGCGAAGCGACCCCGACGATGGCGCGCATCGCCGTGGTCTTTCCCGCCCCGTTCGGCCCGAGGAAACCGAAGACCTGACCGGCCGGGACGGTGAAGCTCAGCCCATCTAGCGCAACAACGTCGCCATAGCGGCGGCGCAATCCGGTTAGCTCGAGCGCTCCGGCCTGGCCTCCCACGTCGATACCCTCCAGCCCTGTAACATCCACACCGATCTCAGCGGTGGCACTGCTAGCAGTGGCGCTAAAAACTGATATCATGATGCTATCAAGCGCGTCAACCGGAGGTGGGTTTGATGGCATCACAGGTATCAGTCGACGAGCGCACGGGACTCGACGTCCAGCAGATTACCGAGCGCCGGGCCTGGCATCTGCCTGGCATTAGCATGCTGCTGGTCGGCGTCGTCCTGCTGATAGCAGGCATCGTTCTGCTTGTTAAGGCCGGCGGTCAGAGTCACGATGCCGCGATAGCGCTGCGCTGGGCTGGCGTGATCCTCGTGATTGCCAGCTCGATGGGACTTGGCTGGCCTGACGCCCATAGCGCCCGGCCAGGCGCGGGTGATCCAGCTGTTCGGCCGGTACAAGGGCACCATCCGCGAGTCCGGACTGCAATGGGTGAATCCGGTGACCCGCCGTGTCACGGTCTCTACCCGGATCCGCAATCAGGAGTCGGCCCAGGCAAAGGTCAATGACGCCGACGGTAATCCGATCGAGATCGCTGCCGTCGTCGTCTGGCAGGTTCGCGACACGGCGGCCGCTGTCTTTGCCGTCGATAACTACACCCAGTTCGTGACCATCCAGACCGAGACGGCGGTCCGGCACATTGCGTCCTCCTATCCCTACGACAACCGCGGCAGCGGCGCGCTGTCGCTACGCGACAACGCCGAGGAGATTACCCAGCAGTTGTCGGCGGAGATCGCCATCCGAGTGAAGCCGGCCGGGGTCGAGATCATCGAATCGCGTCTGACGAGACTGTCCTACGCGCCGGAGATCGCCCAGGCCATGCTTCGCCAGCAGCAGGCAAGCGCCGTTGTCGGGGCGCGTTCACGGATCGTCGAGGGTGCCGTCGGCATGGTGAAGCTGGCTCTGGAACGGCTCCAGGATGAGGGCGTCGTCGAACTGGACGAGGAACGGAAGGCGGCGATGGTGTCGAACTTGCTCGTCGTCCTGTGCAGCGAGCAGGCTACCCAGCAGGTCGTCAACACCGGCTCCCTCTACCAGTAGCGGAGGGCACGGTATCTCCCGTGAGCGAGCGCAAAGGCATCCTGCTCCGGCTCGACCCGGCTGTTCATGATGCGCTAGCAAGGTGGGCCGCCGACGAGTTGCGGAGCACGAACGCGCAGATCGAGTTCCTGCTCCGCCGCGCGCTGGCCGAGGCCGGGCGGCTCCCGAGTCACGCGAGGCAGATGCGGCGGCCAGGACGCCCGCCGGCCGGCAGCCGGTCAGACGGCTGACACCGCGGACGGCGAACCGGTCAGCTTACTTATCCGGCCGCGCACTGACTGCGCTGGCCAGCCCGACGGCCTCTATCTCGACCAACTGGCCCTGGTAGCCAAGCGCAGTGATGCCCATCGCCGTGCTCGGCGAAACGACGGAGGCAGTGGCCTGACGGCGGCCACGGTCTCAGCCAGATCCCCTGCCGATTCTGTACCCGAATTAACCGCGCGGTCGTCGCGGGCGAAAGCGCTCCGATTGGCTGTTCGGTACGTGGCCCTGCGCAGTTGGGGCCTGGCAGGCCACCCCCGGCCATCTCTCTCCGCGAGCATCCTGCTGATCGCGGTACCAGGCGTCCTCGCTCTGGCGCTGACAGGCGGGACGCTCAGCGCAGCGGCCGGCTGGTGACCGCCGCCATTTTCCACCGTCAGCGCCGTCACTGCGTTCACGCTATGGCCGCTGGATGGCCCGGCGCACCGCGCGACCGGGGCTAATGTCGCCATGCCGGGGGACCTTCGGCTCCTGAAGCGGTGCTGGTTGCCGGCCTAGCGTGCATGGCAGGGACGACGATTCGGAAGGTCACGATGACGTCGAATTCGGTGCGGAGACGGCAGCGGTCACGCGCCTCACGGCGCGGCGGCTACCTGGTCTCCATCGCGATCAACGGGGTCCTGCTCTACCTGCTCGACGCTCATCCCGGCTGGCAGTCGATGTCCTTCCTGACGCCCGCCACCGCGCAGGTCATCGGACTGGTGAACCTTACGCTGTGGGCCGGCATCGTGGCCAACGGCGTGTACTTCATGGCAGACCCGCCCCCGCTGCGCGCGGTCGGCGACCTGGTGACCTTGACGATCGCGCTGGTGACCATGGTCCGGGTCTTGGATGTGTTCCCGTTCGCCTTCCACGGCTCGGTTGCCTTCGTCGCCGTGGTCGCGCGCGTGGTGCTGATTGTCGGGATCGTCGGCGCCAGCATCGGCCTCTTGTACTCCGTTGTCACCTTGATCAGGAGCTTGGTCAGGGCCGGTATGCAACGCGGCTAGGCTCCGGCCAGCCGCTCGCCGATCCCGGCTCGCTGCCTGGCGTGTTCGGCAGCGAACAGGCCGTTGTCGAGTTCAGCCAGCGCCGCGCCGACGGGCGCGTCCCGCTCGGGCAGCGCGCGGCCGAGGTGGCAACGCGCTGGGACGGTGGGATGATGCCCGTGCTGGAGTGCGCAGGGGCTGGCGAGCGCGGATCCGGAGCCGTGCGGAGATGTGATGGCTGAGGTAATGGTCTCGGGTGCTCGCGGACGGGCCCGCGTATCTGGCGATGCCTTCGGGTGAGGGGCCGTGGCCTGGGGTTGTGGTCATTCACGATGCTGCGGGCATGAGCAAGGACCTGCGCAACCGGGCCGACTGGCTGGCGACCGAGGGTTACCTGGCCGTTGCGCCCGATCTGTTCTACCGGAGCCGGCCGGCGAGGTGCCTGTTCTCCATTGGCCGCGACCTGCGCGCCCGGCGGGGGCGAGCCTTTGACGATGTCGAAGCCGTGCGGACCTGGCTGGCCGGCCAGGAGGGCTGCACGGGCAAGACCGGTGTTATCGGCTTTTGCATCGGCGGCGGGCTGGCACTGCTGCTCGCCCTCGACCACGGGTTCTCAGCCGCCAGCGTGAATTACGGCGTGGGCGTCCCCAAAGGGCGCGTATGCCGAGAGCGTCCTGGCGGGCGCGTGTCCCATCGTCCACGACGGTTGCGCGCGCCCGGCGCGCGCCCCCATCCGCTGACCTGGAAGCGATCGCCGACGAATGTCATCACCAACGTGGAGGGGACCTCTGACCCTGGCGAGCTGAGATCCGCTGAGTTCTGCTGGCTTAGTGGGCCCGTTGACGCGACCGGCAGCTACTTGGCATGAGAAACGAGGCGGCCACCGGTGGGCTGTATTGGTGGTGGTCTGCGCTTCCGCGCTGATCGTCAATGTGGATAACACCATCCTCAACGTGGCGCTGCCCACTCTGGTCCGCAAGCTGGCCGCTACCTCAAGTGAGCTGCAGTGGGTCGTCGACTCTTATGCGATGGTGTTCGCGGGCCTGTTGCTGGTCGGCGGCAGCCTGGCGGACCGGCTCGGGCGCAAGCGTTTTTTCCTCATCGGCCTGACCGTCTTCGCCGCGGGATCGGTTGGTGCCGCGTTCTCAGGGTCGGTGGACGTACTGGTCGGGTGGCGGGCGGTGATGGGGGCCGGTGCGGCGCTGACGATCCCCCCGTCGCTGTCGATCATTAACGACGTGTTCCGCGACCGGGCGGAGCGGGCCCGGGCGATTGGCGTGTGGGCCGGGACGATCGGCCTGGGTATCGCTACCGGCCCGATAGCGGGTGGCCTGCTGCTAGCCCGGTTCTGGTGGGGCTCGGTGTTCCTCGTCAACGTCCCGGTCCTGATCACCGCGTTCGCGGGAGCCCTGGTGCTGGTGCCCGACTCGAAGAACCCGGCCGCCGGCCGGCCGATCCCTGGGGGGCGGTGCTGTCGATCACCGGTCTTGGCTTGCTGCTGTGGGCGATCATCGAAGCTCCCGCCAGGGGCTGGGCCTCGGCGGAGGTGGTCGGCACGGGGCTGGCCAGCGTTGTTTTTCTCGGCGCCTTTGTCGCATGGGAGGCCCGCAGCAGCCATCCGATGCTGAACCTGGCATTCTTCCGTGACCGCCGGTTCTCTGCGGCTGCAGCGGCCGAGAGTCTCGGGGTCTTCGGGCTGCTGGGGGCGCTGTTCGTGCAGACTCAGTTCCTGCAGTTCGACCTCGGATTCTCGCCGCTCCAGGCCGGGCTCCGGATCCTGCCCATGGCTGCCGTGCTCGGCGTGAGCGCGCCGCTGTCTCCGATCTTGGCCCGGGTCATCGGGATCAAGTTCACCGTTGCCGTCGGCCTGGCGGCGATCGCCGGTGGCCTGTGGCAGGTCTCGGCGGTATCGACGGCTGCCGTCACCTACGGCGACGTGGTGTCCGGTCTGCTGCTGATCGGGCTGGGGGCCGGCCTGCTGCTGCCGACAGCGACGAATTCCGTCGTTGGATCGGTCCCGCAGGGCGACTCGGGGATCGGTTCAGCGTCCAACGCCGTGGCACTGCAGGTCGGGGGCGCGCTCGGCGTCGCCGTGATTGGGAGCGTGCTGGCGACCCGGTACCAGGACCGCATGGGCACGGCGCTGGCCGGGCGGCACCTGCCGGCCGCTGCCGCGCACGCCATCCTCGGCTCTATCGGCGGTGCGCTTGCCGTGGCGGCGCACGCCGGGGGCGCCGCAGGCGCACTGCTGGCATATACCGCCCGTGCCGCGTTCATGAGCGGCGCCGGGATAGCGCTGGCCGTCGGCGCCGCGGTCGCACTCGGCGGCGCCGTCCTGGTGATCGCCTGCCTGCCATCGCGGGTACCCCAGGATCTACCGGATCCCAGCGTGCCCGTGCTGGCGCAACAGTCACCATCAACAGCCAAGCTGAAGTCGAGCGCACGGAACGTCGATGGCGTCCGGGCCCTTCGAGCACCGGACACACCGGAACCGGGATCTTCTCGCTCGCCCTCCTAGCGCTCGAATCGAACACGTCACATCTTGACGGGGGTTCTTGGTGCGCCCGACCGTGTCGGTCAGGTCGATCTGGCAGGCGAACTGCTGTGCGGGGGCCGCTTCCCGCTGGCCGGCAAAGACGTGATCCTTGCGCCTGCGGATTGGCAGGTCCGGTTGCTGACCGCCGGGCGCGGCTGGGAGGATCACCCGCATGCCCGCTCAGCTGATCCGCGCCGGTGACCTTTATCCCGGCGCTCCGTATGCCTACGCCGCGGTGGCGCCGCCCGGCAGCCTGATCTTCACGGCCGGCGCCTGCCCGATCAACGCCGACGGCGACGTCGCCGCGCCGGGCGACTACGCCGCGCAGGCAGGACATGCGATTGCCAACCTGATCACGGCGCTGGCGGCGGCGGGCGCCAGCCTCACCGACGTGCTGAAGAGCACCGTCTACGTGGCCTCGGCCCGCCAGCAGGACCTGATCGAGGTCTGGGAGGTCGTGCACGCGGCCTTCGGTCCGCACGACCCGCCAAGCACATTGCTGGGCGTCACCGTCCTCGGCTACTCGGGGCAGCTGGTCGAGATCGAGGCCGTCGCGCTGGGCGACCAGCAGGCACCGGCAGCCCGCGACCAGTCGGCCCTTCAGACTTAGCCGACGTACAGTCACGCTGTAACCCGGCTACGAGCCTCTGCCGGCTTGTCCATCTTGTAAAACGCTGACGCCCAGTAGCGTGCTCGGCGCGTCGTGCTCCCCGAATGCCTCCTGCACCACCTGCCACACGCTGTGAAGATCAGCTCTATCTGCGGAGGCAACGTAGACAGTGCTCTTCAGCACGTCGGTTAGCGAGGCGCCGGCCGCTTCGAGTGCAGTCACCAGGTTGGCCATCGCAAGCCGGGCCTGGCCGACATAATCGCCGATGGCATTGACGTCCCCGTTCCCATCAATGGGGCAGGCGCCCGCGGTAAAGATCAGGCTGCCGGGCGGGGCGACCGAGGCGTAGGGTACGGCGCTCCGGGATACAGGCGACTGGATCGGATCAGCTGAGCAGGCATGCGCGGGATTTTCCCAGCCCTGGCGCCATCACGTCCAGATGGCGCAGTCGATCTGGTCACTGAACTGCTCCGGCTCGGCTGGCAGGCGGCGCGCCTGCCCGCTGGCCACACGCCGCGCTGACCAGGCCGCGGCGGCGGCGTCCAGCACGTCGTCGCCGCCAGCTCTCCGGCCAGCCGGGCCCAGGTCGTCAGCCAGCACGATGCCGGCGTCCGCGAGCAGCCGGCGCCGCGTGACAAGCCCGGCCCAGCTGGACTTGCTGGCCTGCAGCGGCGCGCCGGCCATCGCGGCGAAGCTCAGCTCCGGGTGTACCTCGACGATCCGGCACGGTGCCGTGTGCAGCCAGCCGTCGACCTGCCTGATCTTTTCCAGCAGGTTGAAGGCCTGGCGGGAGATTCCGCGGCCGGTCCGTTCCTTGTTGAGCTCGGATGCCTGCCGGTAGTCAGTGAACGCCAGGGTGGCCCGGATAGGCGTCACGAATACCGACGCCCAGCGCGGGCCGGCCGCTGCTCGCGCCTCGAGGTCGGTGCGGCGGACACTAGCGTCGGGCAGGCCGATGGGCATGTCGATTCCGATGACCTGAAGCGGGCCGTCGGCCGTGGCTTGCTGGACCAGCGACTCGATGTTCGCGTGCCCGTAAGCGATGATCTGGTTGCCAGCTAGTGCGATGCCCACCCAGCCCGCGCTGCAGGCGTCGACGCCAAGCACCCGGCCGCTCACGCAGCCCATGATCTCAGCTGGGAGCTGGCGCCAGCTCCGCGGGCATGTCTCAGCCGGCAGCCGACGCGACCTCCGCGCTGACAGGCCGGATGATCTCTTCGGCCAGCCAGCGGGGCACGTTGGCAGGCGCTGGCGGCCGGACGCCGAGCACGATATGTCCGAAGCCGGCCCCGATCAATCCGGCAATCGTCGAGCGAACGCCAGCCGGGTCGCTGGCGGTGATCACCAGCTGTACTGACCGGGTGATCTCGGCCGGGTCGCGGCCGATGTCAGCACAGTGCTGGTCGAGCACGCGGCTTCGCTCGGTGACAAAATCTAGGCTCGCGTGCGGCGGGCCAGGGATGTTCCAGATGTCAGCCTGCTCGGCTACAAGTCGCAGCAGCCTGGTGCCCGTTCCGCCGACAAGAACGGGTGGCCCCGGTCGCTGGACTGGCTTCGGCTCGTTCCGCGCGCCTGCCAGCGTGTAGTAGCGCCCGTCGAAATCGAACGCGTCCCCGGTAAACATGCGCCGGAGAATCGTGATGGTCTCGGACAGGCGGCCGATGCCCTCCGCGGGAGTCGTCACCGGCAGCCCGAATGCGAGGTACTCGGCAAGTCCAGGGTGCTGGTCGGGAGTCCGCGGGGTACCAGCCGGCAGCGTGCCGCCGACGCCCAAGCCGAGCACTAGTCGCCCGCCGGAGACTACGTCGACCGTGCTGGCAATCTTGCCAAGCACGGCGGGCTGGCGGATCTGGTTGTTCGTCACCAGGAGCCCGAGCCTGAGCCGCCGCGTCTGCGCGGCGAGCGCGGTCAGCAGCGTCCAGCCTTCGAAGATCGGGCCGTCTTTCGGACCGGTGAGCGGCAACATGTGGTCCCACAGCCAGGCGTGCTGGATCTCGGGCACCTCATCGGCTTGCTGCCAGGTCCGCAAGATCGCCTCGTACGTGGTGTGCACGGGTGAAGTCTTGATGCCGAAGGTCACTTCGTCGCTGGCTGCCATGGAGACCCGCCTCTCGCACTGCCGTCACACTATCCTCAGTTATACTGATCATCAGTATAACTGAGTATCAGCTCAGCTGTACAGTAAATCCATGCCAGGTGAGCTGCCAGACGTTCTCGGGTCGCGCCTCGGATACCTGCTCAAGCACGCCCAGCAGCGGCTTGTCCGGGCTTCCGCCCCCGCGATGGCGCCCTACGGCATCGACGGCCGGGAGCTAACTGTGCTGGCGGTGCTAGCCGCCCAGACCCCGTTGTCGCAGCAGGAGGCAGCTGACCAGCTGGGCGTCGACCGCACCACAATGGTGGCGCTTGTCGACACGCTCGAGGGCAAGGGCCTGGTCGTGCGGCATCGCAGCGCGCAGGACCGCCGCCGGAACTTCGTCCAGCTCACCCCGGCCGGCCAGGACTGCCTGGCCCGAGCTGGCCTGGCGCGTGCGGAAGTGGAACGGGAGTTCCTGGCGCCGCTCGGCGGCGAGCTCGAGCGCCAGTTCATCCGTGCTCTGCAGATCCTGGCCGACTCCTGACCGGTCGCGTGGCGCGACACTCTCGGCTGGAGCAACACCATGTAGGTTTCAGTGCCGCAAACCGGGCATTCCGGCCGCCAAAGGCACTGAAATCGTCATGGTGTTGGTGATGCCGACAATCACGGTGGCCGAGGCGCCTGAAGCTCAGCCGAGCAAGGTCGAGATTGTCTCGCCGTAGAGCAGGCGCTTGTGCTCGGCCACGGTCCGGCGGTCCTTGCCTGCCATCTCGGCCGCTAGCCGCACGGCGGCGGTCACAACCTCGTCCTCGGCGGCTACATCGTGCACGATGCCGCTGGCCAGCGCGTCCCGGCCACCGTAACGACGACCGGTCAGCACCGCCTGCTGCACCGTGCGGCTCGGCAGCTTCGCGGTCAGCACGCTGAGGTACTCCGCCGTGAGTGGCAGCCCGAGGTCCGCCTCCGGCATGCACCAGTAGCCACGGTCCTCGCGCATCACGGCGAAATCGTGCGCGGTAGCTAGCAGCGCTCCGGCACCGAAGGCATGCCCGTTGACCGCCGCGACCGTGATCACGGGGAAGCCCAGCATCCGGCCGAGTATCCGGTAGATAGATGACAGGTACTCGGCCGCCAGGTCCGGAGCCGTGGCCAGCCACTCCAGATCCATGCCGTTGCTGTAGAACTTGCCCTCGCCGGTGGTCACCAGGGCGCAGGGCGGCTCACTCGCCTCGACCACGTCGAGTGCCGAGTTCACGGCATCAAGCCACTCCACGCTAAACCGGTTCTCGCCGGCCTGCATCCGCAGCACCCAGACAGGCCCGTCCCGGTCCAGTTTGATCAACGCGTTTCTCCTGCTCACTCGCCCGGTTTGCGGAGACTGCCGACGTAAGCCACCACCTGATCCACCGCCTGCTTGGCGGTCGCGATGCAGGCCGGAATGCCTACCCCGTCATAGGCGGCACCGCAGACAGCGAGTCCCGGCTGAGCCGCTAGCCCGGTTCTGATGCGAGCCACCCGGTCGAGGTGGCCCACGCTGTACTGCGGCAAGCCGCCGCCCCATCTGCTGACCACGACATCGGCTGGCCGGCCGCGTACGCCGGTGGCATCGGCCAGGTCAGCGGCGGCAACGGCGGCGAGCTCGGTGTCCTCGCGCTGCAGGATCGCGTCTTCGCCGAAACGGCCCACCGAGCATCTGACGATGTGCAGGTCGTGCCCGGCGGCACGCAAATGCGGCCACTTGACCGTGCTGAACGTGACTGCCTTGATCGCCCGCCTGTCTACGGCTGGCACCAGGAAACCACTCCCGGTCACCGGAGCGGGAAACGAGGCCACCGGGTAGGCCACCGTCACCACCGCCATGCTCGCATACCTGATCTCGCCAAGCGCAGCAGCGGCTTGGCTCGCTGTGCCCGCCAGCAAGCGGCTAGCCGGGACGGCCGGAACCGCGATGATGACCCCGTCCGCGTCGAGGTATTCCGGCGCATGCGCCGAGCCGACGGTGAGCCGCCAGCCGGCTGCGGTCCTTGTCAGCTCCCGAACCATCGCCCTGGTCCGGACAGTGGCGCCGGACGCCGCGGCGATCGCGGCTGGCAGTGTGCCGAGGCCGCCTGTCAACGTCGTGAAGATAGGCAGCGCCGGCTGCCCCCGAGCAGGCCCGGCCGGCATAAGTTGCGCCGCTGCCGCAGTCAGTGAGCTGTGCTTGCGCGCCGCTTGCGCCAGGCCGGGCAGCGTTGCCTCGAATGACAAGTCTTCGCAACGGCCGGCATAGACACCACCGAGCAATGGCTCGACGAGTCGGTCAACTAGTTCCGGGCCGAACCGGCCGCCCACCCTGGTGGTCACCGACTCGTCGCCGTCGGCGTCTGAGGCTGGCAGGCTCAGGTCTAGCCTCGCCCTGGCCAGCCCGTCCTCGGACAGGATCCCGGTGGCGGCTAGGTCGCCGATGTCGGCGGGCACGCCCATGAACTGCCGCCGCGGCAGCGGCCTGATTCTCCCGCGGGTCCAGATTCCGGCCGAGGTCGTGCCTGGCAGCTGAAGTTCCTCAGACAATCCCAGCTCGCTGATCAGGCCGGTACCCTCGGGCCGTCGTGCGAGCAGCGCTTCGGCGCCAGCGTCGACGGCGACTCCGGCTACCTCGGACACCGCAAGTTTTCCGCCGAGGCGGGGCGAGCCTTCGAGCACGGTGACGGCCAGGCCGCTATCCCTGAGCAGGAACGCGGCGGCCAGGCCCGAGATACCGCCCCCGATGATCGCGACGGAATGCGGCGGCGGCTGGACGTCCGGATTCCCCATCAGCGCTCCCTCCCCGCGGCTGCAACTGCAGCCCAGTCAAAGTCGGAGCCTATCCGGCGAAGTCGGTCACGGATCTGCTCGTCGCACAGCGCGCCCTTTACCCCGGCCGCGTAGCACACCTGCGGCGGCACACCCATCTCAATGGCGGCGGCGTATTCGGCGCTCAGGTTCGTGCCGAACATGGCCGGGTCGTCGGTCGACACCGAGCAGGCGACTCCGGCCGCGACCAGGGCGGGCAACGGGTGCTCGGCGAGCGAAGGCACCACCCTGGTACGCACGTTCGAGATTGGGCAGACGTCCAGCACCACGCCGCGACTGGCTAGTTCGCGGACTAGGCCAGGGTCCTCGACTGCCCGGATGCCGTGCCGGAGCCGGTCAGCGGCCAGCACGTCGAGCGCCCCCCGGATGGACGCGACGCCGGCAGCTTCCCCTGCGTGCGGCACCGAGCCCAGACCGCCGTCCCTGGCGATCGCGAACGCGCGGGCGTATAGCTCCGGCGGGTAGTCCGCCTCGCTGCCGCCCAGCCCCAGGCCGACAACGCCGCGATCAGCGTAGGCGACGGCGTACTCTGCGGTCTGGTCCGCTGCTTCCAGCCCAAAAGCGCGCGTCACATCCGGTGTTAGGCGCACCTGGATGCCGTGTGTTTCCAGGGCTTCCTGGGCGCCGTCGCAATAGCCGGCGAAAACCTCGTCCCAGCGCCCGCCACGCCTGACCGGCTCTGACGGGGAGAAGATCCCTTCGATGTACGCCGCGCCATGACTGGCTGCCTCGGCCGCATAGTCCACCACGACCTGGCGGAAGTCTTGCGCGGTCCGCAGTGCCGATGTGGTGAGGGTCCACGTCTTGATGAAGTGGGCGAAGTCAGTGAACTCATACAGTCCTGCCAGTCCCTCGATGGTGTCCGCGGGCAGCGCCACGCCGTTGCGGCTGGCAATCTGCAGCAGCGTTCTGGCCCTGACAGTGCCTTCGAGGTGTACATGCAGTTCTATCTTCGGGAAGCTCACGGCACCGATTATGGCTAGTCATGCAACCACGCTGAGCGCCGGCGCGTCCGAGGGGTATGACTAGTCGAGTTCGCCGCCGCCGCATCGCGATCGGCGGCGCGGTCTTGCTCTCAGGTTGCCTGCTGCTCGCAGCATGCAGCAGCGGTACCACCGCCACCTCCGCCGGTTCCGGCTCCGAAGCCGCAGCGCCCGCACGCGTTCCGAGTGCTCTGCACGCCGCCGCCGGCACCAGCGCCGCAACCGGCGGCTATCCGGCCGCCAGTGCGGGCGGTCGCACGGCGGCTGAGACAGCGGGCCTGATCCGGGCGACCCAGAGCATCATCTACACCGCCAGCCTGACCGTTCGCGCAACCGACGTCGCGGCGGCCGCGCAGCACGCCATCGCCATCGTCGTGGGGGCTGGCGGCTACACCGCGGACGAGCAAGTGTCGGGAAGATCCCCCGGCAAGTCGAGCCGGGAAACTGTCAGCCTGACCCTGAAGGTCCCCGTTCCCTCCTTTCAAATGGTGCTGGGCCGGCTGTCGTCGCCGACGCTGGGCAAGCAGCTGGCCATGCAGCAGCACGCGACGGATGTGACGCAGCAGGTCGCGGACGTGAACAGCCTGGTGATCTCGGAGCAAGACGCCATCGCGGCGCTCCGAGGCCTGCTCAAGCGAGCGGCTTCGGTGCCGGGCCTGCTCCAGGTGCAGCAGCAGATCAGCCAGGATCAGTCGTACCTGAATTCGCTGCTATCCCAGCAGCGGGCCCTCAACCAGGAGACCAGCTACGCCACCATCACCATGACACTGCTCAGTCCCAGGCCCGCGGTGCAGGCCAAAATGGCGTCCAAGCACGGGTTCCTGGCCGGGCTGGCAGCTGGCTGGCGGGCGCTGCGGCATGCGACCGGGTTGGTGCTGACGGCGCTGGGCGCGGTCCTGCCGTTCCTGATCCTCATCCTGGTGCTCGGTGGCATCGGCTACCTGGGCTGGCGGCGATTCGGCGGCCGCCGGGCCACGCCAACCCAGCCGACCGACAGCGCCGGCTGACAGCGTCCGCTGACAGCGCCGGCTGACACCGACGGCGAGGCCGAGCGGGGCCGGCCGGGCCTTTCGCTAACCGGAACGGCTCAGGCTGGCTGCGCCGAGGCTGTCTGCACCAGCTCGGTCAGCCTGGCCAGCACGTCCGGGTCGGTCTGCGGCAGGACCCCGTGCCCGAGGTTGAAAATGTGCCCCTCGGCAGTCCGGCCGCGTTCCAGTACCTGCAGGGCGCGCTGCTCGACGACGGGCCAGGGAGCCAGCAAGATCGCCGGGTCGAGGTTGCCTTGCAGGGCCTTGCCGGGCTCGACTCGGCTCACCGCCTCGTCAAGCGGCACCCGCCAGTCCACGCCGACGACGTCAGCGCCTGCTTCGCCCATCAGGCCGAGCAGCTCACCGGTGGCGACGCCGAAGTGGATCCGCGGCACTCCGGCGCCGGCGAGCGCGGCGAAGATCCGCTTGCTGTGCGGCAGCACGCAGCTGCGGTAGTCGTCCGGGCTCAGCGCGCCGGCCCAGGAGTCGAAGACCTGCACGGCGCTGGCACCCGCCGCGACCTGAACTTGCAGGAAGCCGATGGTGATCTCGGCGAGCCTGCCCATCAGGTCGGCCCACAGCTCCGGCTCGCCGTACATGATCGACTTGGTGATCTCGAAGTTCTTCGACGGGCCGCCGTCCAGCAGGTAACTTGCCAGCGTGAACGGTCCGCCCGCGAAGCCGATCAGCGGCTTGCTGCCCAGCTCGTTGACCAGGGTGCCGACAGCCTCGGTCACGTAAGGGACATCGTCGGGCTCTAGCGGCCGCAGTTGGGCGAGGTCGGCCGCCGACCTGATGGGATGATCCACCACCGGCCCGACGCCGGACTTGATGTCGATGCCCACGCCGATCGCGCGCAGCGGAACCACGATGTCGCTGAAGAAAATGGCAGCGTCGACGTTGTACCGGCGTACCGGCTGCAGTGTGATCTCGGTGATCAGGTCCGGGGTCGCGCACGCCTGGAGCATGGCTGTGCCGGTGCGAAGCGCGCGGTACTCCGGCAGCGAGCGCCCGGCTTGGCGCATGTACCAAACTGGCGTATACGCCGCCTTTTGCCTTCGGCAGGCAAGCAGGAACGGGGACTGATCGGCGTTCGGCGTCACCACGTGATGATTTCACAGGCCGGCGCTCCCCTCAGGGCGGCCCCGCAGAAACGTGCCGAAGCGATGAAAAGTCGGGCGATCGATGCGATCCGGGCTCTCGGGGAACGGGACCTGGCCCGGCGCCGAGTGCCTTATAGCGAAACGGGGCCACCGCCTCGCATTCCACGGTTGGTCCGCTCGGCGATCCGAGCCGGCTTGGCCGTCGTTCCACGGCAAAAGCGCATGACACGCCGCTGCAGGTCCGGAGCTTGCGACCAGTCTCGTGCCAGCATCAATGCTGAGCCGAGCGGTAAGGAGGCCCGATGGCTGAGATCATCCGGCACTGTCCTGACTGCGGCCTGGATCGCTCCATCACGCAGCACCACGGCATCGCAAGCCGATGCCCGGATAGTCCTGACCTGTGCTGCCCAGAGTGGTATTGCGTCAGGTGCGGAGCAGCCTTGCTGATAGGCGGCATCCCGGCAGTCCCGACATCGGCCTGGACGGCCGGCCTCCGCGATCGCGTGGCATGACGGTCACTGGCCCGTGCCTGACGCGCAGACCCTGAGACCCGCCGTGCAGCCAGTGAACAATAGTTCCAGCGGGGCCGGGGTCGAGTTCAGGCGGGCAGTGGCCGAGATGGAAGCGGGGATCGCCGACCAGCTTCGCCTTCGGGCGGAACTGGCAGCCGAGAACGAGCCGCCGCCCCGTCGGCTCGCGCCGTTCGCCTCCGCCGTTGCCGTGACGGTGACCGACAGCCTCGCCAGTTCCGACACTGACGCTGAGATCGGCGCTGGCAAGTTCGTCTTGCTGTTTGACCCAGCGGGTCAGCCGGGCTGGGATGGGAAGTATCGAATTATCGGCTACATCCGGGCCGAGCTCGAGCCGGAGATGGCTGCT
This sequence comes from uncultured Actinomycetota bacterium, assembly GCA_963711055.1. Classification (GTDB taxonomy): domain Bacteria; phylum Actinomycetota; class Actinomycetes; order Streptosporangiales; family Streptosporangiaceae; genus JAJYUU01. Next base: position 241,646 of record CAVQCR010000015.1, read on the forward strand.
GATCCGCTGATCAACGAGGTTGGCTGGAGCTGGCTCATCGAGGCGCTGGAGGCGCGCTGCGCCGGATACAGGAAGATCAGCGGAACCGTGACCACCGTCGTGACGCAGGGCTTCGGCAGCAAGCTGGACGAACCCGTATCCACCGGTTTTGAGCTGCGGGCATCGTGGTCACCCGCAATCACTGACGGCACGTCAGCGGAGCTCGACGGACATATCGCGGCTTGGTGCGAGGTGATCTGCACAGCTGCCGGACTACCGCCGCTGCCGCCAGGCGTCGCACCGCTGCGTCCCCAGCGCCGCAGGCCGCGGCTATGAGCGGTCAGATCGAGAGCGCAAGCACGGAGCCCGCCGACGGCTCCACGACCGCCCAGGGCAACCGTCGTGGAGCGCACGGTCGAGCCGCTGCTTGAGCCAAGAGACGGACTGCCTCCGCTGGTTGAAACCCCCGATGCCCTGCGTGCCGCCGTCGAAGCTCTCGCGACCGGAACCGGCCCGGTCGCCGTTGACGCTGAGCGCGCCTCCGGGTTCCGCTACGGTCACCGCGCATTCCTCGTCCAGTTCCGGCGCAAGGGATCCGGTACGGTCCTGATCGACCCTGTGGCCTGCCCGGACCTGTCGGAGCTGGACGCCGTGCTAGCAGGCACCGAGGCCGTGCTGCACGCTGCGTCACAGGACCTGCCATGCCTGGCGGCACTCGGGTACCGGCCGCGTCAGCTTTTCGACACCGAGATCGCCGGGCGGCTGCTCGGCTGCCCGCGCGTCGGCCTGGCGACCATGGTTGAGTCGATGCTGGGCCTGGGCCTGGAGAAAAGCCACTCCGCAGCCGACTGGTCGACCAGACCCCTGCCGGAGGAGTGGCTCCGGTATGCGGCGCTCGACGTCGAAGTTCTTGTCGAGCTCCGTAACCTGCTTGCCGAACAGCTTGCCGGCCAGGGCAAGCTCGAATGGGCGCGGCAGGAGTTCGCGGCCGTCCTCGCCGCGCCGCCGGCACCGCCGCGCGCGGATCCGTGGCGGCGCACGTCCGGCATCCACAAGGTCCGCAACCGGCGGGGTCTCGCCGTCGTGCGGGAACTCTGGCTGGAACGAGACAAGATCGCGCGGCGCCGGGATATGTCACCGACGAAGGTGCTGTCAGATTCGGCCATCGTCGAAGCCGCGCGCCTGATGCCAACTGGACCGCCCGAGCTTGGCGCTGTCGCCGGCTTCTCCAGCCGTAACGCGCGGCGCCACATGCCGGAATGGCTGCGTGCCATCGGCCGGGCCAGAGCCCAGCCAGATCGATCGCTCCCGCCCGCGTCCGCGCCACCCGGCGATGGGCCGCCGCCCGCGCACCGTTGGCAGGAACGCGATCCCGAAGCAGCGAAACGGCTGATAGCGGTCCGTGCCGTCGTCGCCGCGCTCGCCGATGAGCACGCCATGCCTGCCGAGAACCTCGTGCCGCCGGACGCGGTACGGCGGCTGGCCTGGCAGCCGCCCGCAGACCTTACGCCTACGGCAGTAGCCGCCGACCTGGCCGGCTACGGAGCGAGGCCATGGCAAGTGGAGCTGGCCGCCGTACCTATCGCGAGAGCGCTGCTCCGGATCCTGGAGAAGGGCAACGAATAGCAGCACAGGCTGGGCTATCCAGTCCGGGGCTCATGCGGTACGGCGCAGGACCCGCAGGTTGCACGGCACAGCCGAACCTGCCTGGGGCTGGCCCGCGCACGGGAGCAGCCGATCGCCCTGCGGGTAATGCGGGAAAACGTTGAGCACGACTTCGCAGTCACAGCATCCGCCGAGTTCTGCCAGCTTGCCGACAAGCGCCGTCGCCAGGGGCGCGCGCAGGTCGCGCCACCGGACCGTCCACCGATGGGTGCCATCGCAGCCGAACTCGTTGAGCATCCTCAGCAGGAAGCACCGCAGGCACTCCCGCTCCAGGGGTTCTGTTAGCAACCCCGACAGCGCGATGAGCTCGGCCTCGACGGCATCCGCAATATCGTCGGTCATCGCAATTCTCCCTCCGTTGTTATCTGCAGTTCTATCGCCGGCTTCTGACACTTCGGCGCCGCGCGACGGTCGGGCGGCGCGCCGTTCGGCCCGACCTACAGCCGACGGCGCTGCCGCTGGCAATGCCGGTGCGGCAACCGGCAGAATGCTCAGATGACGTGGCTTTCCTGGGCCCAGCTGTCCACGCCGGTTGGCGAGGTCTGCGCTGGCTGCGGCCCCGACGGCGTGGCGTGCGTCCGATTCGGCTCAGCGCCGGAGGGTAACGATGACCAGCGCGAGCTGGCCGACGCCGCACGCGCCCAGCTCGCCGAGTACTTCCGTGGCCACCGAAAGGTTTTCGACCTGCCGATCGACTGGTCGGCCACGGCCGGGCAGCAGCGTCAGGTGCTTGAGACGCTCGTCGCGTCGGTCGGCTACGGGCAGACAACCAGTTACGGCGAGCTTGCGCGTCGGAGCGGCCTTCGGGTAACCAACGACATCGTGCCAGCCAGGGCCGTTGGCAAGATCATGGGATCCAACCCGATACCGGTGATCGTCCCGTGCCACCGGGTGCTGGCCACCGACGGGCTCGGCGGCTACAGCGGCGGCGCGGGTATCGAGGTCAAGCGCTGGCTCCTGATCCTGGAGGGCGCGCTCCCGCCAACCCTCGACTGGGAACCAGCAGACCCGCAGCAATGACCGAACCGAAGCCGGTCGCGCCGGTCGCGGGCCAGCCCCGCGCCATCACGTCGGCGCGATACCCTCAACCACTGCTCGCCGCCGCCATCATCGCCGTCGACGGTGTCTCGTTCTTGCTCGTGGGAAGCGGCGCACCCGCCAGAGGCCGGCGCCGACCCTGAACTGGTACGCGATCTGCTCCTGGATATCTACGGCGTCGCCATCACCGTCCCGGCCGCCTTGCCTAAGCCGATTCCGAGGATGATCAGGGACTGGACTCGTACCTACATGGACGACGACTTGCTCGCAAGCCTGGACGCGCTTGAGCTCGCCCTTCCTGCCGCGGGCAGCTAGGGGGATTGTTGGTGATGGGCTCGAGAAGTAAGCCGGATGGCACGATCACCGCCACGCCAATAGCCAGCCCAGCCTTCGCGGCGCGAGCCTGATGTCCGGGCCTGAGACCGGCGGCCCGCCGGGCCGGGCCAGTGACCGGCCCGCCGATGCCAGCGCCGCGTCAACGCGAGTGCTTGAGCCCTGGTTCGCCCCGTTCGCCCTGGTCAACGGTTCAGCAGTAGGCCTCGTGCCCATCCTGCTGCCAATCGTGGCGATCCGGTACGGCGTCAGTCACGTCGGCCTGGTCATGGGCGCTTTCAGTCTCGGCGCGGTTGCGGCACCACTGGCGGGCAGCCTCGCGGACCAGTTCCGGGTCTACCGCGTTCTTGCCGCCGGGTGCGCAGCGCTGTGCGCGGTGTCGCTATGGCTGTTCCCGCTGGCGGGGCCGGCCGCGCAAGTGCCGCTGGCGTTCTGCCACGGCGCCGGGTTCGCCGGCGCGGTGACGGTCGCCAACCTGCTGATCGTCGAACGGCGGCCGAGGGCTGAGTGGAACCGGCGCCTGGCCTGGCTAGAGAGCGCGCTCAGCGTCGGCCAGGGCGCAGCCCTGGTGCTCGCCGCTTGGCTATCCGGCCTGCGCGCAGACACTGCCCTGCTGATAGCGGCCCTGGTCCCGGCGGCCGGCGTTCCGCTCGCGCTGCTGCTGGTACCCCGGATGCGTGCCGAGCCACGCAGCGCACGCCGGCCGGAACGAACCAGCCACCGGCTCGCCTCAGCGGGCCAGGTCGGCGAGTGGGGACCAGCCAGCCCGTCCCGAGTACACCATCTGCGCCAGCGACGCAACCCCCTGGCCGGAGCTTCCCGGCTGCTCAGCGGTCGGTTCGGCTGGATGCTGGCCGCCTGGATATCCGCCTACGGCGGAACGGCCATCGTATTCGCCTTGTACCCGGTGCTATTCCGGACCGCCTTCGGCGTCAGCACTCACACTTCGGCGCTCGCATTCGCCGGAATCGTATTTGCCAGCTTGCCGATGTTCGTGGTGGCCGGGCGGTTCAGCCAGCGGCACGGCCCGGCCACCGCGGTTGCGGGCGCCTTCGCGAGCCGGGTCGTCCTGCTCACCGCACTCGCGATCCTTGCCGACATCGGCCACACTGGCGCCGCACTCCCCCTCCTGGCGTTCGCGGGCATCATGTTCGCCTGGTCATTCCTGAGCGTCGCATCGCCGGCGCTCACCGGCCAGCTCGCACCGGATAACGAGGGAGACGCGCAAGGCCTGCTATCCGCCGCCAGCGGCCTGGCCGGACTGGCCGGTTCTGTGGTTGGCGGACTGGCCGCCAGCCTGTGGGGCTATCCGGCTGCGCTCGGCATCGGTGCCGCGGCGGTCGCCGCCGGCCTGGTTATCTTCGTAGTCAAAGTCATGCGCCGCGCCCAGACGGGCGAAGGCACAGCGCCTGGTGCCTGCGCTCAGCCGACATCGCCCGGTTGATGCCTCTCGACGCCTGCGAGCTTGCCGGCGGCGCGGTGCAGCACGATGAACTCGCCCTTGCGCAGCGGCCTATCGGCCGGCGCAGCTGCCCCGAGCTGGACGCACGCGGCTTCTATCAGCATCGCCAGGTTCTCCCGGTGGGCGCACACCACCACTGGCTGCTCGTCGGCCGCGAGCTGCGCCGCGATCTTCGCCACCACCCCACCAGATCCGGAGTCCCTGCCTTTAGTTACTTCGAGAGCCGCGTCGATCTCGACAGTCGTCCCGGCCAGGGCGGCGTACGGCCGTACGGTCGCTACGCAGCGCTCGGCGGGCGAACTCAGCACGCGGCACTCGCCGAAGCACGTCAGCAACGCGGCCAGCAATTTGGCATCGTTCTTACCGGCGCCGTCGAGTGGCCTGGAGGCATCATCGGAGTGCCAGGCCGACTTGCTGCCAGCCGAGGCATGCCGGACCAGGATCATCGGCGACGTTCGGCGAGGCCCGGCCCGGAACTCGCGGAGCGTCTCCGCATCTCGCTCGTAACTCAGGAAGACGCTGGCCCTGGACGCAGCCAGCCAGGCCAGCTGGTCGATCTCGCTGTTGGCCGCAAACGCCATCGCCGAGCCAGCCGTCGTGGCCGCCCAGTAATCGACCCGCTTGACTGCCCCGGCAGCGCCATAGCGGACCTCGCGCAGCCTGCGGCCAAGCGTTACCGGTAGACCTGTCTCCTCGGCCACCTCGCGCACCGCGGCCAGCAAGAGATGCTCACCTGGCTCGACCTTGCCCTTGGGGAGGGACCAGTCGTCATACTTCGCTCGGTGCACCACCGCGACCTGCGCGCCGCGGCCGGCCGGTCGCCATACGACCGCACCGGCGGCCCGAATCTCATCGGCCGCGTGCTGATCACCCATCGGACCCCCGGACCCGCCTCGACCTGATCAGCAGATCCTGGATATCGGTCAGCGGGGCTCCGGACTCATCGAGGTGATGGCGGGTCCAGGTGCCGTCCGGGCCTAGCCACCACGAGGCGATCCGCGGGTCCATGGCAAGGTCGATCAGCTGGCGCAACTCCGCCCGATGCGCTTCGTTCGTCACGACGATGAGCAGTTCGACGCGGCGATCCAGGTTCCTGTGCATAAGGTCGGCGCTGCCCATCCAGACTTCGCCCGGCGATTCCTCTGTGCCCGTACCGAATGCGTAGATCCGCGAGTGCTCAAGGAACCGGCCTACGACGCTGCGCACCCGGACTGTTTCGGACAGCCCCGGCACGCCCGGCCGGATCGAGCAGATACCTCGGATCCACAAATCGATGGGGACGCCGGCCATGGAGGCGCGGTAGAGCGCATCGATCGTTTCCTCGTCAATCAGCGCATTGCATTTGAACTGGATGCGGGCCGGCTTGCCCTCGCGCTGCAGCTGCGCCTGCGCGTCGATCCGCTCGATCAGCCCGCTCCGCATCCTGGCCGGCGCGACGAGGAGCCGGCTGTAGTCGGTCCGGCGGCTGAATCCGGTCAGGTGGTTGAACAGGTCAGTGATATCTTCCCCGACCGTCCGGTCGGCTGTGAGCAGGCCGAAGTCCTCATACAGCCGGGCAGTCTTGGGGTGATAGTTACCGGTTCCAATGTGACAGAACCGGCGCAGTGACCCGTCCGCCTCTTCGCGCACGACCAGCGCCATCTTGCAGTGCGTCTTCAGGCCGAGGAAGCCGAACACCACGTGACAGCCGGCCTGCTCAAGCTTGCGCGCCCAGGCGATGTTGGCCCGCTCGTCGCCGCGGGCCTTGAGCTCGACCACCACCACGACCTGCTTGCCAGCCTCGGCCGCGTCAATAAGCGCGTCCACGATCTCCGAGTCGCCGCTTGTCCGGTACAACGTCTGCTTGATTGCCAGCACCCGCGGGTCGGCAGCAGCTGCCACGATGAAGCGCTGCACGCTGGCAGTGAACGAGTCATACGGGTGGTGCACCAGTACGTCGCGCTCGGTCAGCACCTTGAACACGTTCCCGCCTGCCTCTTGCGGCAATGCGGCCTCTGACGGGACGAACTTCGGATACTTCAGTTGCCGGATGTCCAGGTCAGCGATTGACGAGAGGCCGGACAAATCCAGCGGCCCCGGCAGCCGGTAGACAGCCCGCCTGTCAACGCCAAGCTCAGTCACCAGCCTATCGAGCACGTCATCGGAGATTGACTCCTCCACCTCGAGCCGCACCGCAGGCTCGAACCTGCGGCGCATCAGCTCACGCTCGAGCGACTTCATCAGGTTCTCGGTGACATCCTCGTCGATCTCCAGGTCACTGATCCTGGTGACCCGGAATACGTGGTATTCGAGGATGTCCAGGCCTACGAACAGGTCGCTGAGATGCGCGGCCATGACGTCCTCGAGCGGAACGAACCTGTTCGGCGCGACCGTGAGCAGCCTGGGCAGCAGCGGCGGCACCTTCACCCGCGCGAACATGGTCTGCCCGGTGTCGGGGTCTGCCATCGTCACAGCCAGGCTCAGCGTCAGGCCTGAGATGAACGGGAACGGGTGCGCCGGGTCGACGACCAGCGGCGTGAGCACTGGGTAGATGCGCTCGCGGAAGAGCGTCGCAAGCCGGGACTGCTCGTCGGGCACCAGCTCCTTCCAGCGCAGGATCTCGATTCCCTCGGCGGCCAGGGCCGGCTGCAACATGTCGGTAAAGCAGCGGGAATGCCGGAGGGAAAGTTCGCCCGCCAGCTGCAGCGCGTTCTCCAGGATCTGCTCCGCCGGCGCACCTGACGCGTTCTCCACTGGCAGTCCGGTAGCCATCCGCCGCATCCGGCCAGCGATCCTGACGCCGAAGAACTCGTCTAGCGCGCTAGCGAAGATCGCGGCGAATCGGACCCGCTCCAGCAGCGGGACGTTCGGATCCTCGGCTAGCTCCAGCACCCGCTGGCCGAACCTGAGCCAGCTGGCCTCGCGGTCGAGATAGCGGTCTGGCGGCAGCTGTACCAGGACCCGCGCCCGGCTTGCCTGCTGGGCGGTCTCGCGCTCGCGTTCCGCGGCACGGGCCCGAGCCCGGGCCGCTGCCTGCTGGTGCTTTCTCGCCCGCTCGCGCGCTGCCTGACGTTCAGCTTCGGCCGCCACCGCCCGGTCAGCTCGATCAGCTCGGTCAGCGCGGCTAGGTGCGGCGGAATCCATGTCCCTATTGTCCCCCGCCCCGTTACCAGCAAAAGAGGCTAGGTCCTCCGATTCCAGTGGCGTTCTCCGTCACCGTCCCAACACTCTGATAGTTGCGCGGCCAAAGCGCGCCGGTTATGCCGCTTTCATACCCGGGAACTGCTCGGGCTTCGCAGCCGAGACCCGCCCGTTTGCGCAACAGGGGCACTCGGCAGGTATACCACTCGCGCCCTCGGGCGCGGGCTTGCGCCGGCCGCACGTTCCCGTCAGGATCGGACCGACACCCTTCGGATCATGAAGGGAACGGGGTCCAGTTACACCGGACGGAGATTGTTATGCGAATCGGCACTTCGGTAGCTGAACCCAGCGGGCCGGACGCGCTCGGCAACGTGGCCGACCAACTGCGCATTGCGAGTGATGACGGGTTCGCCTCGGCCTGGATGTCGAACATCTTCGGCCTGGATGCGCTGACCGCCCTCGCCGTCGCCGGCAGCCAGGTGCCCGGCATCGAACTCGGCACGGCGGTCGTGCCGACGTACCCGCGGCACCCGGCGGTGCTCGCCCAGCAGGCGCTGACCACCGATCTCGCGGTCGGCGGCCGCCTTGTACTCGGAATCGGGCTGTCGCACCAGATCGTCATTGAGGACATGTACGGCTACAGCTTCGACAAGCCCGCCCGGCACATGCGCGAATACCTGGCTGTACTGGTCGCGTTGCTGTCGGGTGAGCCAGCGGACTTCAATGGTGAGACCCTGCGAGCCCACATCGGCCTGTCCACGCCGCGATGCGGCCGTAAAGTGCCGTTGCTCCTGGCCGCGCTCGCTCCGCAGATGCTGCGCCTGGCCGGGCGACACGCCGACGGCACCGTTTTGTGGATGACCGGGCCGGCCACCGTGCGCGACTACATTGTCCCGGCCATCACGACGGCCGCCAGCGAGGCCGGGCGGCCGAATCCTCGCGTCGTGTGCATCCTGCCGGTTTGCGTGACCGATGATCCGGCGCAGGCCCGGGCCGATGCGGCCAAGGTGTTCGCGATCTACGGGCAGCTGCCGTCCTACCGGGCGATGCTCGACCGGGAGGGCGCGGCCGGTCCGGGCGACGTCGCGATTGTCGGCGATGAGGACGCAGTCGAGGGTCAGATTATGGCGCTCGCCGACGCCGGCGTCACTGACTTCGTCGCCGGGGAATACGCTCGCGGCGACGAAGCAGCGCGGACGAGGGCATTGCTGCGCAAGATCACCAGCACCCAGCGTGACCGATAACTGGCCCTAGCCCGCCGGGCGGGTCAGCGCCCGCTGACCGGTAACCGAGGCTCGGTGCGTGCCGCGAGCTCGGCCAGCAGGCCGGGCAGGACGCGTTCCTCGAGCACGGCTCGTCCGGTCATCCGCATGAGCTCGGCGAGCCGCGGGTCCCACGGGCTCGGCTCGGCCCTGCCCCGGAGCGGATCAGCTCCGGCGGCCAGCGCCGCCTGGTAGTCGCCGGCCGCCATCAGCCACGGCTCGGCGCGCAGCCGGCGGATGGCGGTAGCCGTCCCGCGCAGGCCCGGCCAGCTGAAGTCGGCGTGCCAGCGCACCGCCGATCCGCTGCTCACGGCCGATTCAAGTAGCCGAGTGCAGGCCACCGACGGCTCGCCCTCGGTGCAGACGAGCGATGGGCCGGCCGGGCCAAGCTGGTCGGCAGCCGCCGCGATCAGGGCAGTGCTCGAGCAGACGAAGATCTCCAGCGCCCAAGGCAGCACCGGCGCCGTCATGATCTGCCGGAGCGTGAGCCGGAACGGCAGGCCCGCTTCGGCTGCCTCGCTCAGCCAGCGGCCGACGGGCTCGCCGCCAGACTTCAGGTTGAACACAAGCACCTGGCTGGCCAGGTCGTCGGCGACCACGCCGGCTGCGCTCCACAAGGCTTGCTCGGCCTCGCGGCTGGATGGGACCGCCACGCCCTCACGCGCCGCCAGTGCGCGCAGCACCAGCCCGGCCAGCGGCCCGTCCGCGAGCGCGCGCTCATTGCCGGTCGCGGCGTCGGCCAGGCTAGCGAGCACGGCTGTGCCCGGCTCCGGCCCGTTCGGCAGGCGCTCGAGTACTGCCACCGCCTGGCCGATCACGGTCGCCTGACCCTGCCTGATCAGCCTGGTCAGCGTCCCGTCCCGGCAGATGGCATCGAGCCAATCCCGGTACCAGGCGTACTGCGAGAGCCAGCTGCCCGGACTTCGGCCAGCGCATCTCCCCAGCGCTTCAGGTCGGCTGCGCGGTCTGCTGCCAGGTTGCGGACCGGACCGCAGAGAGCCTCGACCGCCGAGACCAGGTCCGGCGCGGCCGCTGCCCGCCAGAGCTCGGCCGCGACCGCAGGCAGCGGAACGCTCAGCGACGTGCCGCGGCCGACGTTGCGGCCAAGCAGCCGAGCGGCCGCCCGCCGTTGCGTCGGCGTCGCACCGACGAACGTGACAGTCCCGTCGATCGGCTCGCCCCGCTCCAGCTTGCCGCGGATCCGGTCCACTAGCCAGGCCAGCTCCGGCGACCCCAGCATGCGCTGAAGTTTGGCCTGGTCTACAACGATCCGGCGCGCTGGTACCGAGATGCCCACCGGCGCATCGTAGTCAGCGCCACGAGCCGCGCGGAAGACCTGACAGCATCGGCCCCGGCCGCGAGCAGTCCTTGATGCTCGGCTACTGCAGAACTCGTTACCCTCCGGATCTGCCATCGTCACCCAGCGGTTTGGCCCTTGCTGACTGTCATGCGGGAACATGGCGCCCCAGGTAATCAGGGGTAGCGCGCGGCCCGCGGTATGCAGCCAGCTTGACGCGATGCATCGGAGTTTCCGCCATCTAGCGGAGCGGCCCAAATCTGGTTCGCCAGGGATCTACGCCATTGGTCACAGGCCCGAAGGCCGTCTGACCCTGGTGTCGCAGTGACGGGTCGGTCAGCCTAGCTGCAACGAAGGGCGGTGACGCCATGGGTGGAATGATGGGCGCTTCGGGCGGCGCTTTCTACCTCTGGATAGTTGTGTGGAGCCTGCTAGGCCTGGCCCTGGCGGTCACCGGCGGGATCGTAGCGGCGCGAGTTCTCAGCAACCGACGCCGCGACCAGATCCCGGCGTCTGCACCTGGCCTGGAGGAAGCCCAGGCGAGCCTGCGCCAACGGTATGCACGGGGTGAGATCAGCCGGGAAGACTTCCTGCAGGAAAGGGTCGAGCTGGAAAACTGGTAAGTACAGTGCGTGCTCGGTCGCGTCGATCGCGCCAGACGATGTACGCCACCGTGACGCCTTCGTGGAACCCCTGGGCGGAAGCAGCTGTCGTCATCGGCTGAGTAGCCGTAGATGCCACATTTCCAAGCGTACGAACAGGCGTTCAATGTGTTTAGGCGCGAAAACGTGGCTGCTGTCTGTGCCAACGCTGCTGGCGAGGTCGACTGTTCTTGGGACTGTTTACTTGCCCTCGGTAAGCACCAGCAATAAGGCCATCTTCGCTGGCGCCCCGAAAGTCCCTAATCTGGGCGTAAGCGGTGACCGATCCGGTCGCTTTGCTGTCGCCCGCCGACCGCACCGCTGACAGACGGCCCGGTCGGGTCTTCCCGCTGGGTGCATACCGGACAGCGCCGGAGATCGCTAACTGATGCGTGATCGGCTCAGCATGCTGGTGGCCAGAAACTTTCTGCACTGCTGGGTGCAACCCGCATAGCGCGCCCCGAGCGGAGCGGCCAGGCTGGTGATGCGGCTGCCGCAATGCCCCTTCGGGCGGGAGGTCTGATGGGTTGGCGAGGGCCTGCCCGGATGCCCAACGCCCGACATCGACATCGGACAGGCCCTCGCCGCCCCCCCTCCCGGTGCTTGTAGGCTTGTCAGGTCGTCCGTACAAGCAGGCGAGCCCGACCGTATCCGAAAGCTGACGGCAGGGGAAGGCAATTATGTCGCAACGTGACGAACATCACTTCACGGTCGACGACCAACGGGCAGTTGACGGTGTAAGCGACGTCATCGACGTTTCTGTCATCAACCCTCGGAGCATGCTGCCCGCGTACCTTCAGCTCGCGATCTACCTGCGCGGTGCGATCATCGTCCGGCAGCTCCCGCCCGGATCGGCGCTGCCGTCCGAGCCCGAGCTGGTGGAGCGGTACAGGGTGAGCCGGGATACGGTCCGGAAGGCGATGCAGCTCCTTCGCGAGATCGGCCTGGCTGAGACGCGGCGAGGGGTCGGGCACTTCGTGACGCGCACTCCTGAGATCCACAGGGTCGTCCTGGCTCCGGGCAGCCGGGTGATCGTGCGCATGCCCCAGCCGCACGAGATGGGCGAGCTGCTCGGGCTGACCGTGTTTGTGGTGACCGAGCTCGGCAAGCGACCTGTCTCTTACGACACGGCGCAAACAGTGCTGGTGTGCCCATAGGCCGCCTGTACCCGGCGCCTATCGGTCACAAGCTGTCGCGCGTGCTGAGCTTGACCGCCGGTGAAGCAAGCTCGCGCCGGTCACAGTCGACGCAACCGGCTGCCGGCAAGTGAGTGGCCTGGGCCTGGCTTGCGGCTGTCCGCGTCTTGCCGGCAGTCCGGATCGAGGGCGGGGCTTATGGTCCTCGGTCAGCGACCTTAGGTCCCAGGACATCCAGTCGAACGGAGGCTGGTACGACACCGCGTCATCGTAGCGTCCGCGACGGGCACTTTTCGCAAACTGCGCAAACCCGGCCTGTCAGCTCGACCCGCTAGTCACCGCCGGGCGGAGTCAGGTCAAGGGCCTGTTCTTGAGACTGTCAAGTAGTCCTCCACTAAGCCTGCGCAGGAATCATGAGCACTGCTCGAATTCGCGCCGCCCGGTGTTACGCCGTAGACCATTTCTTCCCGTTCCAGTGCAGGATCTCGTCCACGAAGTTCCCGCCCTTGGTCTGCAGGCCCACCGCCCAGCAGTTGGCAGCTGACGTGCACCGTGCTCCGAGCAGGACGTCAAGGGAAGGTCCGAGCGCGGTGGCGCCGGGATCGGGCGTTCGTACCAGTCGCCACTTCGATCCGTTCCAGTGCAGGGCCTGGTTAGCGAGTTTCTCCGTGCTGGCCGTGCTACCGAAATCTCCGACCGCCCAGCAGTCGCGCGAGGAGACACAGGTAACCCAAACGAGATCGTTGACGGCACTTTGGCTCATGCCTGCCGGGTCGGGCGTGGCGGCCAGCGACCATTTCCTGCCGTTCCAATGCAGGATCTCGTTTAGTGCGGCTTGCGGCGTAGTCGTCTCGTAGAACCCGACTGCCCAGCAACTGGTCGATGAGCCGCAGCCCAGGCCTACGAGTTCGCTGTTAGCTCCGGCACTCGTGCCGCCGGGGTTCGGCGCGGTCTGCAGGGACCATTTCTTGCCGTTCCAGTGCATGGCCTCGTTCACCTTGATGGTCACGCTGTCCGCTGTCATGTCAAAGCCGACTGCAAAGCAGTTGGAGGCCGAGGTACAACGGACGCTGTTCAATACGTTGGAGTCGCCGGACTTTGTGCCGGCCGGATCAGGGGTGGCGACCAGGGACCATCTCTTGCCGTTCCAATGCAGTGCCTGGTTAGCTTGCGTCCCGGACCGGCCGAACTCCCCTACGGCCCAGCAGTTGGCCGACGAGGTGCAGTTGAGGTCGTAAAGTTCGTTGATGTCGCCGCTGAGTACGCCGCCAGGCGTCGGGGTCGAGACAGTGGACCACTTCCGACCGTTCCAGTGCAGGGCCTCGTCCAGATGTGCGCCGCCCTTGAGGTAATAGCCGACCGCCCAGCAGTCCCGTGCGGACACACAGCGGACCTCATACAGCGTGTTGTAACGATGCGGGGTGGTCCCGCCTGGCTCGGGTACCGGGAAGGCTCCCCATTTCCTTCCATTCCAGTGCAGCATCTGGTTTAACGTGACGCTGCCGCGTGACGGTTGACTCTGTCCGACAGCCCAGCAGTTGGCCGGCGATGTGCAGAAGACTCCGTCAAGAAAAGTGACTCTCGGGCTCGGCGATTCGCTGGTAGTGCCCACCGGCGATCCGAGTTCCCAGGCGCCGCGACCTAGGTGGGCGGTAAACCCATAACGGCTGCCCGCCGTTGGCGAAACCGGGCTCGACGACGCGCCGCTCGCGGTCGGCTGGGCGACGGCACTTTCCGCGGTGACAGGCAGACCAGTGGCAGCCAGTAACGCGCCCAGCAGCACGACCGCGGGCCGTATCGACCTGCGGTGGGTCAGCTTCATGTTTCCTCCGCTCACCTCGGCGCGGCGCCCCACGAGCAAGCCGCAGCACCCTCCAGTCTGGACTACGGCGCCCACCGGTCACCCGGAAACGGCCTCCGCTAAGTGCCGGCCCGCCGCAGATCGTTTACGGCCGGAGTACAAGCGGTGGATCGGGTGTGCTGCTAACCCCAGACCTCGTCCGCGATGCCCGCGAACTGTTCCAGAAGTTCGCGTCGCTCATACCCGGCGCCGAATATGACGGATGGGAGGTAAGCATCAAGCACCGACGAGTACCCCGACGCTAACCTCTAGCCTCGGTCGTCCTTGGTCACTGGTTCGTACCTGGAGGCATTTCCCTCCGGGCATACGCTGAACAGGATGCGCCTGCGAGTCACTTTGTCCTCAGGTATAGGTCGCGGAGCAGGCAGATCTCGGCGCCGTGGTGGATCACCTCACGGTGAATGTGCAGGACAAGTGCAGCCATCGAGTACTCGGCAAACGGGCCTTCGGCCGCCCCGCACGGTTGCGCCAAGCCGTCCGCGCCAAGACCGCGGACGCCCTTGATCCAGGCATCATGGCCCTCGTCGAGCTGGCGCAGTGCTGCATCGGCCGTGCTGGCATAGTCCCAGGTCGGCCAGTCTGCGGGCGGTCCGCCGAAGTGGGAGGCGTTCCGGGAGCCGAACACGCCGACGATGATGTGGGCAAGCCGCCAGGCGATCGTCGTGACCGGCTCTGGGTCGTGCGGTGGCATCGCGTAGTCCATGACGAAGTCACCGGGGCCCATCGCGAGCGGGGTGGTGCTCTCACCGCGAGGGCGGATGCTCCAGCTATCGGGTACCGGCTCCCAGAAGTACTCATCGTCGGTCAGACCGTCGAGGCGGGGCCGTAGCTGATACTGCCAGTGCCATTCGAGCTGATCGGCCAGCTCTGCGTTCCAGTCGATGTCCATGCCGGTAACGCTAACCATTAATGCGGACAGGAACGGTCCTCAATGACTGGCAAACTGAGAATCATGATGGACACCTCAGTCCGGCTGCTGCGGTTGCTGTCGCTGCTGCAGACGCGGCCGGAATGGCCGGGCCCGGATCTGGCCGACCGGCTCGAGGTCACCGTCCGTACCCTGCGACGGGACGTGCAGAAGCTACGGATGATCGGTTACCCGGTGCACGCCACTCCGGGCGTGGCTGGCGGTTACCGGCTCGGCGCCGGCGCGGCGTTGCCGCCGCTGCTTCTCGACGAAGACGAGGCCATTGCCGTGGCGCTCAGCCTGCGCACTGCGGCCAGTCACGCCGTGACCGGAGTCGGCGAGGCGTCCGTCCGCGCGCTAGCCAAACTGGAACAGGTGCTGCCGTCCAGGCTGCGCGAGCGGGCCATCGCGATCAGCCATGCCACGGTGCCGCTCACCCTGCCGGGCGCCGTAGTAGACGCCGACGTGCTCACCGCGATCGCCCGAGGGTGCCGCAACCGGGAACGGGTGGTCTTCGGCTATCGCCGCGGCCTGGACGGCGACCTGACCGACCGGCGGGTCGAGCCGCACCGCCTGGTCCAGGCCGGCTACCGGTGGTACCTGGTCGCCCGCGACGTTGAGCGCGACGACTGGCGGACCTTCCGGGCCGATCGGATCGAGTCCCCGCGCCTGACTGGGGTCAGGTTCGAGCCGCGTGACCCGCCGGACGCGGCCGCGTTCGTGGCCAACGCGGTCAGTACCGCGCCGTACCGTTACCAGGCCAGGGTGCTCGTACACGCTCCTGCTAGCGATGTTGCCGCGCAAGTTCCGCCGACCACCGCGTTCGTGGAGACCGTCAGCGCCGACAGCTGCCTGCTGACCAGCGGCTCGGATTCGCTGGACTCGCTGGCGTTCCATATCGCAATGCTCGGATTCAGTTTCACCGTGCAGGAGCCTCCTGAACTCGCCGAGCGGATGCATGCTTTGGCTACCCGGCTCCTGCATGCGAGATAAGTCCCAGCCGCACGATCAGCCAGGTGACGTGCCGAACAGTTGCGGCGCGGCCGGCCTGCAAGGTCAGAGGCCGCGCGTGACAGTGATGCGGCCGGTCTCCGCCGCGCTGACCAGGTCGGCGTAGTCGCGCTCGGTCTGATCAGCATAAGCCGCCGCGAAGTCGGCGACCGCGTTGTCGAATACGGCGGAGGAGCCCAGGTAGGAAGCGATGGCGATCCGGTCGCCGGTCCTTGCGTGCGCGCGGGCGAGCGTCCAGCCGCAGAGCCGGCTGTAACGGCGCAACCCGGCAGGCACCATGGCACCGACGTCGAGGGAGAACTTCCAGTCCCGCAGCTGCCGAACGTAGTAGTCATGCGGCCGCCCGTCGGCGCCATGGCGGATCCGCATCCAGCCGAGGAAGATGTCGCTGGCGGCCTGGGTGTAGCGCTGGCCGACAACGACGCGCTGGCCCTGATGAGCATGCTCCCCCGGACCGGCGAAGCTGCTGAGCACCGACTCCTGGGCCTCCTTGACCTGGAGGAACAGCGGGTCAGAGTTATCACCGCCGAGCATCAGAGCGATCCAGCACCGGGTACCCACGCTGCCCACGCCGACCACCTTCAGCGCGATGTCGGCGAGCTCATACCTGCCGAGCAGGGCCGCGCTGTCCTCGCGCAAGGTGCGGCGGTAAGCCCGCAGCAGAGCAGGGATCTGGTCCTCCGCTCCGGCCATGTCCTCGCTGGCTGCTACCAGGTCGCAGATCGGCACGACGAGGGGCGGATCGGCAACGATACGGCACTGGCCGTCGACCATGACGGTCAGCTTGGCCAGGGCTTGCATGCTGTCCCTGGTGCGCGCCTTGGCGAGCCCTTCATCCACGACCTTGCGCATCCTGGCGGTGAGCACGGACTTGAACTCGGTCCTGAGCCGATCCAGGTCCGCATGTGAGTACCAGACGTCCAGGTTCGTCATGCCGGCGAAATCGCGGATGGCCTGCCGGTACTGGCCGACCGCGGCCACCAGGATGTCCCGGCGCTGCTTCCGCGTGAACCCGTTCTCCCGCGCCGATACCTCAATGCTCGCGGCCAGGCGCTTGACGTCCCACTCCCACGGACCCGGCAGCGTCTCGTCGAAGTCGTTGATGTCGAAGACCAGCCTGCGCTCGGGCGTGCCGAAGACGCCGAAATTCGACAGGTGCGCGTCACCGCAGGCCTGAACCATGAACCCGGTAACGGGCGTGGCAGCCAGGTCGGTTGCCATCGGCAGCGCTGCGCCGCGGAAATATGCGAACGGGGACACCAGCATCCGGCCGTACCGGACCGGCACGAGGTCGGGCACGCGCGACCCTGCCTGCGATTCCAGCAGGTCCACTGGCTCTGGCCGGTCCCACGGCAAGTCGAGCATCGCGTGGTCTTCCCGCGGCACGACGGCCCGGGCGGCCTTGCCGACGGTGACGCGCTCAGACCGGGACAGCGAGCGATCCGGCGACGGCCAATCCGGCTTCGTTACAGGCCCTTCGGCCTGGGTCTTTACCGCGGACATCGGCACCTCCCAGCCGGATGCTCAAGCCTTACCCGCCAATCAGGCAATCCAGATCACCCCGGCTGGGTGAGATCCGCAACAGCCGTCAGCCCGCTTGATTGCAGACAGCCAAACCTCCGTCACTTGCAGTGACGGTCTCGCAGGCAGACGTTAAAGAGATACCGTTCAAACCTTCAAGAGACGCGGGCCTGATATCACCTGGATCTCCGACGTATCAGGCCTATGTACCCCTTCTGCTAGCCTGACGGGCGCACGCTGCGGATGACGCAGGCACGGGGAGCCCTCAGTGAAGCTAGCGAGAGAACGTTGGCCGTCGACAGAAGATCCGGCGAGGCTGCGACCTAGCGTGCTCGACCGCGTCCTGGCAATAGTCGACGCAGGGCCTGCACCATTCTTTCGGGCGGCACTGGTCTCGCTGGCAGCGACCAGCCTTCTTGCGATTGCGATCGCGCTGACCATCCGGCCGAAGGGCGCCATGCCCGTGGCGCAGCACGACATCATCAACGGAGCCCTGGTCACGCTGGTTGCCGTGGGCCTGGTGGTCGTTGCAACCCTGATCCGGCCGCTAAGAGAGCTGGCCACCGGTTTGCTCGACGGCGCACTCGCCGCACCAGTGCGGGCGGCGATCTGGCTGGCCCTCACTCTCTGGTTCCCGACTCTGCTCATCATCGTCTACTACGGGGCTAAGGCTACTTTTCCGCCCACCGAAGTGTGGCTCACGTTTGGCTACCTGGACAAGCGCTGGGAGACCAGTGCCTGCCTGCTGGGAGCTCTCGCGCCGATGCTGCTGCTGGTCGCCACGGCACGGGTGCTCAAGATCGGCCGCGAGCACCCGCAGAGCTGGCGGTCGTGGCTTGCCGGCATCGTGACGCCGAGCGAAGGGGCGCACAGCACGGCGCCCGCCGTCGCCGAGCCAGCACGAGCCCGGCTTGGCCGATTCGCCATACTGGCGGCCGGGATCCTGACCGCCGTCGGGCTGGCCTATTACTTCTACGGGCCGCCCTGGCACCTGAGCCGCGGTGGCGCTATTGGTTACCAGGAGGACGTCTTCCTGCAAGGCCTGCAGGCCATCTCTAAGGGGAACGTTCCCTATATCGGGCCGGCTGCGATTCAGTACGGGCCGGGTTCACAGCTCTTCTCGTACCTCTTTATGCGTCACGTCGCCACTTTCTCCGTGGTTGGCTTCCGTGAATCCTGGGCGATGTTTCAATGGGCGGGCGCCTCGGTTTTCTTCGTGGCCCTCTTTCTGGCGTTCGGGTACGGCCGCGGACTCGTCGCGTCGCTGATGTGGGCACTGATCTATCCCGCCCAACTACTGATCGGATTCGCACCAAGCGGCATCTACGGCGGCTACTGGGGCTGGGCCAACCCGCTGCGCTACGCGGGCGCCGTGTCGCTCGTCGTACTGCTGCCGGGAGTCATCAAGCGCTGCCCCTCCCTGCGCGGGTTTGCCGGCGGCGCGGCCCTGGGCATTCTGTGGGGAGGTTTGTCATATATTGCGCAGGAGAACCTGATCGGTGGCGCGGTCGGAGCGCTCGTTGTCTCAGCGCTGCTGGTCCTCACTGGCACGACGTCCGCTCGGGCGGCCGTACAGGCGCTACTCGGCGTGGTGACTGGCTCCGCGCTCGTGTGGGTCCCGGTGCTGGCCTTCTACGCGGTCAAGGGCGTCCTCGGCCGGTTCCTTTACCTGTATTTCCTCATACCGCAAGCGGTCGCTGGCGGGTACAGCAACACGCGATTCGGGGGCAGCAGCCACTCGTCACCAACGTGGCACAACGCCGAGCCATGGCTGCGTATCTTCGAGGGGCTGCCCGTCATACTGGCAGTCCTCGCCCTCGTCTCCGTCCTGCAGTTCCGGCCGTTCCGGGTCGCCGAGAAATGGTCGCGGGAGAGGATCATGCTGGTCGCTGTCCTGGTGACAACGATCTTGCTCTACCAGGGCGCGCTGCTGCGGTCTGACCTGGCGCACCTCACCGGGACAATGATGATCTTCCCCGCGCTGGTAATCGTGGTCGCCACGACATTGCCGAGGCTCGCGCTGCCGCGCCTGGCCGGATTCCGCCAGCCGGTGGCGCTGATCGTGGCCGGCGCCGCCCTGTTCGCCGCCGGGATCTGGCTGCTGCCGGCGAAGGTGATCGCGCCGTCGCATATCCGGGCTGGCGCTCGAGGATCCGTATCTCGACCGGCAGCAGTTCGCGACCTACCCCGCTCCGGGCAATCCGGCCACCGTCGCCGGCCAGCGGGTTGGCGCCGGGCTGGCCGACGCGAACGTCTGCTGCCAGTACGGGCACGAGTCAATGCCTCAGTTCGTGCGGCTGATGAACCGGCTGCACGCGATAGTCGGTAACCGTACGACGTACGTCGTTTCGTTTCACAACGGCTACCCGGGCCTTATCTACTTCGTCGCAGATCTCAAGCCTGCGCCAATCCCGGCTGACCCGTACACGCTGGTGTTCACGCAGCGGGAGATGGATGCTTACCTGCGTAACTTCCGGACCAGCGTGCTTCCCCGGACGCAGGCGCTTGTCACTACTAACCTGGACAGGCCAGAGGCACTCTATTTCCGGCAGCGGTATCCCCGAGCCCGCCGGATAACCCTGACGTACCAGGGGTCACCCTATTACGTGCTGCTGAGCAATTAACGAACGCCGCCCGAGTCCGGCGGGGTGGGCCGCGGATGGTTACCCGGAACCGCGGGGCCGCGCATAGAGCTCGAGGCTGTACGGCGGGAAGCTGTGAACGAGCCGGAAGCCCGCATGTTCGACGATGCCGGAGTTAATCGCGATTGCACCCGGTCCGCCACCGACGAGCCACACCCGGGAGACGTGAGCCAGCCGGTCAGCCAGAACTTGGGGGTCCACCAGCGTGCCCGTGAGGCTATCTGACGCAGCAGGCGTCTCCGCGAGTGAGATGTCACGCAGTGACCACATCCCGTAGGGGTAGGCGTATTGCTGGTACTGCGTGTTGGGCAGGCCGTACAGGGCCGCGTCGCCAGGGCGACGGTTAGCGGCGATGATCTGGTCTTCCAACCTGAGATTGCTGCCATGCGCGGTCGCAGTGCGCACGTTCAGCTGCAAAGGTAGCCCGATGACCACGATCGCCGTGAGCGCGGCGATACCCGCCGCCCAGCCAAGCGCGTCCAGCGCCGCTCCGGCCAGCAGCGCGACCGCTGGTAGGCAGTATGCGACAAAGCGCTCGGCATACACGGGCGTGATGAGCGATATGCCAAGCATTAGCGCGATCGGAAAAACCAGCCAAGGCAAGCACAGCGCGAGAAAACTGCCAGGCCACTTGGCCCGCAGCCGACCGGTTAGCAAGCTGGCGGCGATCCCGCAGGCCAGTACTATCGCGAAGGTATCCTCCAGCGCGCGGCTCATGAAGAACTCCTGCAGCCGCGCAATCCAGGGTTGGTAGACGAGCGTGTTGAAGGATTGGCGCTGAAAGTAGCCCAGCACGAGCACGGGAGCGGACACCGCGATTGCAACGCCCGCTGCGGCAAGCCAGCCCAGGATTAGCCACAGCTTGCGAGGCTGCTTCCCGCCTGGCCGAGCAGCGCAGTGCCACCGTCACCGCGTGCGCCCCGATCAGCGGCAGGGCGAAGACCTGTACCAGGCCAAGCCCGGTAAGGAGCGCCGCATAAGCTACAAGCCAGCCGCGGCGGTGGCCAGGCTCGGCATCCAGTACTCGGACCAGTGCGTAGCTAGCGAACGTGGCGAATGCCGTCATTATCGCGTACGGCCTCGCGAATTGCGCGTAGAAGGTCACAAACGGCACGGATGCGAATACGAGGCCGGCGGCCAGTCCCGCTCTTGGCGACACCAGCCGTCGGCCAAGCGCCGCCACGCCCGCCGCGGTCACCACCGTCGCCAGCGCGGAAGGCAACCGGGTTACGATCTCACTGGTCCCGCCCAGCCGCACGACGACCCACATGAACATGTAGTACGGCCCGTGGACCGCATCGATGTGCACCAGCATCCGCAGGAGTTCAGGGAACGATCGGTGGACCGCGGACAGCGTGGCCGCTTCGTCAGGTATGTACGACGGTCCGTCGATACCCCATAGCACCACTGCCAGGGTGACGAGCGCTGGCAGCAGCAGAACCCATACTGGCCCGGCCAACAACCGACGCAGCTCGCCCCCGACCGGCTGTCCTGCCCCCTGCGAGGCTTCCGCTCGGACCGTGCGAGGCGAGCCCAGGTCAGCCCCCTGTGACGGCCTCAACTGCCGGATCTGCATCTTCCATCACCCGCGCGACCGCGACGACAGACTGGCCGAAGGGCGGCCGCCCGACGAGGCGCTCAAGGAACCTTACGACTGGCACTACGAGCCGATCGTAAAAGCTTATGGTGCCGCCGGTAGATGGCTGGCGCCGGAGCACGCTGGTGAATGCGTAATAACAGATCAGGCCGAGCGAGTTCGCGTACCGCACGTCGACCACTTCGAGCCCGGCGTCGGTCAGCGCCTTGCGCATCGACCGCTTCGTGTACCGGCGCACGTGGCCGGTGGCGATGTCGACGGGGCTCATGGCGAACGGGAACGCCGGGCAGACCAGGACGATGTACCCATCGACCCGGACCAGCCGGGCCATGCTCTGCAGCGCGCCAACGTGGTCATCGATGTGCTCGAGTACGTTGTAGGAAACGAGGCAGGAGTGGTCGCCGCGCTCGTCGGTAGGCAGCAGCAACTGCTGCACCGTCACATTGGGATAGGCCGCCATCTCCTGCTGCAACCGGGGCAGCAGCGCGGGATCTGCCTCGGTGGCGGTGAACTTCTCTACCAGCGGCAGCCACTCCAGCGCATAGTCACCGAAGCCGCTGCCTATCTCGATCGGATGCTCGCCGAGATAAGGGGCAGCGAAGCCTGCGAACCACTTCCGGTGATTGCTGCAGTTCGCCAGCGCCTCCAGCACATCATGCTGTGTTTGCCGGTCTCCGCGCAGTTCCTCAACTTCGGCTTCAGGCGCGTTCTGATGGCCTGGCGCTTCCAGATAACGCGGTGCTTCCACCCAAGATGCCCCTCGCGGTTTGCGTGAGGGCTGGCAGCCCCGACGACTTGCACATCAGCGGATTTACAACGACATATCCGGCTAGGTAAGCCGGGCACGTGCACGTCTGAAAGACGCTACCTCCCATCTAGGCGTACTTCGCGCACGATGGGAGGAATATCTGTCAAGATTTACCGGAGCATTACCAACTGCAATTTGCGGGCTGGCCAGCCGCGATGGCCGCTGTAAGCCTGCCTGTACTCGCCGAGCTTGCGTGACTCTCATCCTGTTACCCCCGCTGGCGCTAAACCAAGCCAGCCCGCCGGCGGACGAAGTCCAGAGCCAGCGTTAGCTTAGGCCGCAAGCCCGGCGGATCTCTTCTCGACTCGCCAGTTTCACCCGCGCGCCGCGGCCGAGCCTGGCCGCGAGTTCCTTCTCGGCCGTCTCGATCTTCAACCAGTCGGCGTAGCTGACATGCCGGAGGCCGCGTCTGGCCAGTACCTCGTGCACCGGTGAGCGGTCCGGATCGCCATCAGTTCCGGTGCCTGACGGCATCCGGAGCAGGCCGGCCCTGGGCAACTGCACGTCGCCGGGGCCCGGACCGCCGGCCAAGTCGGCCAGCAGCGACCTGACGGTCTCGGCCGCGTCCGACTTATTCGTGCCGATCACGCCCGTCGGACCGCGCTTCAGCCAGCCCGCCACGTACTCCCCCGGCAGCGGCTGGCCGTCTTGGCCGAGGACCCGGCCAGCCTCGTTCGGCACGGTGGACGATCGCTCGTCAAACGGCACGCCAGCCAGGGGCACGCTCTGATACCCCACCGACCGGAGCACCATCTGCACATCCAGTGTCTCCCGCTCGCCGGTCCCCTGGAGTTGCCCAGACTCGTCCAGCCTGGTCCGCTCGAGCACCAGAGCTTCGACCCCGTTCCCTCCCTTGATCTCCTCGGGCCGCAGCCAGAACCGGACGGTCAGCTTGCGCCCGCCGCCCGTCGGCGCCCGCCCGGCCCATTCGGAGATCACCGTGTAATTGCCGCGCACGTGCCGGTCCGTCTTCGCCAGGCGGGCGCTCTCGCCGGTCGGGTCGAACGCGTCCAGGTCCGCCTCGCCGGCGCCCACCACGACGTCCACGCCCGGCAGCTCGCCGAGCTCGCGCAGCTCCTTGGTGGTGAATTTGGCCTGCGCCGGGCCGCGGCGGCCGATCATGTGCACCTCGCGGACCTTGCTGGCCATGAGCGCATCAAGCACCGGCTGGGATACGTCAGTCTCGCGCAATTCCTCCGGGTTACGGACAAGGATGCGGGCGACGTCGACGGCCACGTTCCCCACCCCGATCACCGCAACCGACTCGGCGTCCAGGGTGAACGCGTCTGGGTCGATGTCGGGATGGCCGCAGTACCAGTTCACGAAGTCGGTCGCCGCGACGCTGCCGGGCAGGTTCTCACCGGGAATGCCGAGGTGGCGGTCCCGCATCGCACCGGTCGCGTACACGACGGCGTCATAGGCGGTCAGCAGGTCATCGCGGGTAACGTCATCGCCCAGGTGGACTCCGCCGATGAAGTTGACGCCCTCGTGCTCGAGCACGTTGCGCAGGTACTCGGCTATCGACTTGATCGACTTATGGTCGGGGGCAACGCCGTACCGGACCAGGCCGTACGGCGTGGGCAGCCGGTCCAGCACGTCAACCCGGATCGACCTGGGCGGGTCAAGTGCCGCAGCCTGCTTGATGAGCGCCTCGGCGGTGTAGAGGCCGGCCGGGCCTGAGCCGACCACGGCGACCTGGAGAGTCTGCATGCATGCGATTCTGCCTTGTCGCGGCACCTGGCGCGGCCACGGCGCCGGACTTAGCGGGCGATCATCGCACCTATGCATAGGTGATTAATCGGGTTTAACGGAGTAATCGGCCAGGCACTCCGGTTCGGTGCCAGCGGACGCCTGGCGGCTGGCCGTCGCCTCACATTGTCGCCCGGACGTTTATCTTTACTCTCCCTTAGGCCTTGACCCTCATTGCCTTTATCCCGTGCGGGGTATCGACCCCACCTCATCCACTGCAGGTCAGCAACTAACAGCCACGCGGCTCCAGGCCTGCACCGGGCCGGGGGCGCAACACCGATGACCAGCAAGGATCCACAGTGAGTTCGTCGGGGCACGAGCGGCCGGAAAATCGTGGCGATACGCGCCCTCGCGAGCGCAGGCTGCGTTTTCCATCCTGGCCGGAATATTGGTAAGCGCCGTCGGCTTGCCAATCGCCGGCGTCGTCGGAATCACAGCGCGCGACGCGGCTCAGGCATTTAACGACCTGGCCGTGCCGAACCTGGCGCAGGTCCCATCGCGCTCCGAGATAGTCGACGCCAGCGGCCACCTGATCGCTTACTACTACCCGAATCACATCTACCGGGTGCCGGTCACGTATAGCGAGATAGCCCCGGCCATGCGCGAGGCGATTGTGGCCATCGAGGACTCGCGGTACTACCAGCACGGTGCGCTCGACATCCGAGGCACCCTGCGCGCGATCGCCACGGACTTGTCCGGCGGCGAGGTTCAGGGCGGGTCCACGCTGGCCCAGCAATACGTCAAGAACGCCCTCGTGCTGACCGCACCGAATGCCGCGCTGCAACATGCCGCGGTGACCGACAGCGTGGCGCGCAAGATCCGCGAACTGCGCATCGCGGCAGCAGTCGAGCATGAGCTGACGGCGAACGAGCTGCTCGCCGCCTACCTGAACGTCGCGTATTTCGAGAACGAGGCGTACGGCATCCAAGTAGCCGCGCAGCGTTACTTCGCCACGACCGCGGCCCGCCTGACGCTGACGCAATCGGCGCTGCTGGCCGGGCTTGTCCAGAACCCGGCGCAGTTCGACCCGCTTGCTCATCCCGCCGCGGCCAGGGCCCGGCGCAATGTCGTGCTCGCCCGGATGGCGCAGCTCGGCGACATCAGCCAGGCTGCGGCTACGGCCGCGGAGCGGGCACCGCTGGACCTGCATTACTCACCGCAGTCGCTGCTGGAGGGCTGCAACAGCCCGTCGGCGGCGTACTCGGCCTGGTTCTGCGACTACGTGCTCGCCGTGCTGCGCGTCAACCCGGTATACCGCCGGGCCTACCAGCAGCTCAACACCACCGGCGGGCTGAAGATCTACACCACGATGAACGCCCAGGATCAGCGGGCCGCCCAAAGCGCGGTGAGCTTCATGGTGCCGCCGCCACCATCGGGCTTCAACCCCGGCCGGAACGCTGCCGCCGAGGTCCTTATCCAGCCGGGCACCGGGCACGTTGAGGCGATAGCGGTGGACCGCCGCTACGGTAGCCGCGCGGGCCAGGACAGCATCGACTATGCCGTCGACACCGCCGAGAACGGCGGCATCGGGGTCCAGACCGGGTCGTCGTCCAAGCTGTTCACCTTGATCACCGCGCTGAAGCAGGGCATCCCATTCGGCTTCACCATGCGGGTGGTCTCCCCGTCGGTCCTGGGTGACTACTACAACTGCGAGAACGAGCCAACCGGGTCCGTTCCAGGTATCGAACGCTGAGGGGCCCGGCAAGGGAACCTATTCGCTCTACACCGGCACCACACATTCCATCAACGTGTTCTTCGCTCAGCTCGAGCAGCGCGTCGGCCTGTGCAACGTAGTCCGGACGGCGGTCAGCATGGGTGTGCACCGAGCCGACGGAAGCGCGCTGCTGAGCGGCTCGGGCAAGCCGGGCACGGCCGGCTACCAGCCGCCCGCCGACGACCTTCCGTCATTCACGCTCGGCGCGGTCGATGTGTCGCCCATGACCATGGCCGCCGCATACGCCACGGTTGCGGCCGGCGGCATCTACTGCGCCCCGGTGGCCATCACCAGGATCGATAGCTATACCGGCGGCACCCTGCCGGTTCAGCCCGCCGCCTGCCACCGGGCGATGTCCGCGGCCGTCGCGGCGGCGGCAACCTACATCCTGGCCGGCGTGCTCACCAGCGGGACGGCGCACGGCGACGGAGTCGTCAGGGGCGGCGTTTACGTTCCGCAGGCTGGCAAGACGGGAACGGCTAACAGTTTCGATTTCGCGGCGTTCGGCGGTTACACCCCGCACCTGGCCGGCTACGTCTCGATGTTCAATCCGGCCGGGCCGGTCACGCACCCGATGACCGGCGACGCGTCGTGTTACCGGTCCGCCAGTGGCTCCGCCGACTGTCCGGGCTCGGTCTTCGGCGCGAACGCAGGCCAGATCTGGCAGCTGACGTTCACCAGGGCCGACCTCGGCCGGTCCTTCGGATACTTCCCCGTTGTCCCGTCCGGCAGCCGGTTCTTCCGCCAGGGCACCGGCATGACCACGGGCACCGGCACGGGCCGTAAGCGCCGATGACCTGGCTGGCCCGGCGGCTCAGGCCTGCTGCTCCTGCGCCAGCTCGGGCGTGCGGCTGGCGACCTGCTCGGTGATGACCCTGGCCAGTTGCTGCGGAGTCAGCCCGCAATCTTCAAGCAGCGCGTTGCGCTCGCCGTGCTCGAGGAACTCCTGGGGCAGCCCGAACGTCCGGACCGGGGTGTCGATGTCGTGGTCGCGCAGCAGCCGGGCCACGGCATCGCCGAATCCGCCAACCCGCCCGTTGTCCTCGACGGTCACGACCAGGCCATGCTGCCGGGCCGCATCGAGCAGCGCGGCGTCCAGCGGCTTGACCCAGCGCGGGTCGACGACAGTGACTCCGATGCCCTGATCAGCTAGCCGGTCGGCCGCCTCGGCGCAGACGCCAGCCATCGGACCTGCCCCGAGCAGGAGGACGTCGCGCCCGCCAGGGTCAGCGGGCAGCCTCAGCACGTCCATCGAGCCAAGCTGCGCCACGGCGGGCACATCAGCGGGCGCCAGCCTGCCAGGGAAGCGGAGCGCCGTAGGCCCGTCGTCGATCGCGACCGCCTCGCGGAGCAGTTCGGTCAGCCTGGAGCCATCCCGCGGCACTGCGATCCGCAGGCCCGGCACGAGCTGGAGGATCGAGCCGTCCCACATGCCGTGATGACTGGCGCCGTCCGGCCCGGTGATGCCCGCGCGGTCCAGTGCGAAGGTGACCGGCAGCCGGTGCAGCGCCACGTCCATCAGCAACTGGTCGAATGCCCGGTTCAGGAAGGTGGCATAGATCGCGCAGACCGGGTGCATCCCGCCCATCGCTAGCCCGGCCGCGCTGGTGACTGCGTGCTGCTCAGCGATCCCGACGTCAAAGACCCGGTCGGGGAAGGTACAGGCAAACTTGGCCAGCCCCGTCGGGTGGAGCATCGCCGCGGTGATCGCGACCACGTCCGGGCGGTCAGCGCCGATGGCAGCTAGTTCCTCGCTGAAGACCTGTGTGAGCGTGCGGCCGGGAGCCGCGGACCTGGCGCGATCCGCCTGCCTGACGGCTGGCGGCGGGAGAGACCTGGTGCAGGCAGTCCTCGTCGTTCTCCTCGGCCAGCGGGTAACCGAACCCCTTGCGAGTGATCACGTGTACCAGCACCGGCCCGCCGAAGTCGCGGGCGCGCCGCAGCGCGTGCTCAACCGCGTGCTCGTCGTGCCCGTCGACCGGGCCGAGGTACTTCAGCCCCAGGTCTTCGAACAGCACTTGCGGCTGGAGGACGTCCTTGAGGCCCTTCTTTATCCCGTGCAGCGTCTCGAATAGCGGCGGCCCGACCAGCGGCGCATGCGTGAGGGAGCTCTTGATGTAATCCAGGACCTGCTCGTAGCGCTGGGACACCCGGATCGAGGCCAGGTGGTCGGCCAGTCCGCCAATCGTCGGCTGGTAGGACCGGCCATTGTCATTCACGACGATCACGACCCGCCGGTCTTTCGCCCCGGCGATGTTGTTCAGCGCTTCCCACGACATGCCGCCGGTCAGCGCCCCGTCTCCGATGACCGCCACGACGCTGCGGTGGGTCTCGCCGCGCAGCTCGTAGGCCTTGGCCAGACCGTCAGCGTACGAAAGGCTCGTCGAGGCGTGCGAGTTCTCGATCACGTCGTGCGCAGACTCGGCCCGGCTCGGGTAGCCAGACACCCCGCCTCGCTGGCGCAGCCCGTCGAACTCGGCAGCCCGGCCGGTCAGCAGCTTGTGCACGTACGACTGGTGGCCGGTGTCGAAGACGATGCGGTCAACCGGGGAGTCGAAGACCCGGTGGAGCGCGATGGTCAGCTCCACGACGCCCAGATTGGGGCCCAGGTGACCGCCGTTCCTGGAGACTACCCGGATCAGGTAATCGCGGATCTCTGCGGCCAGCACGGGGCAGGTCCTCCGGGCTGAGGTCCTTCAGGTCACGCGGACTGTGGATGCTCTCCAGCACGCTCACCGGTCAGCTCCTCGGGCTCGGCCGCATCTGGGCGCCCGCGCGGCTGCCCGGGTCAGGGGCGCCCGAACGGGCCGGACCTATCGAGTGTATTTCGGCCATCCTGAGACCGTACCGCAGCAGTCGCCGGGAACCATCGTGACGGCAGGCTGTTACCTGACGACAGCGTCACCCGGCTGCCCGGCTGTGCCGGTACCCCGCGCTTGCCGGCAGGCATCTTGGGAAGGTCTTGCGCTGGGATACCGCCTGGCCGTGATCGGCCAATACAGTATGTCGCATGACAGGCGAAGTATCCCCGGCCGGCCGCCCGGCCGAGGAGGCAGCCCCGGCAGAGCTGCGTGCCTCGCACTCCGACCGGGACCGGGTAGTTGAGGCGCTCAGAGTGGCGGCAGGTGATGGCAGGCTGACCGCCGAGGAACTAGACGAGCGGCTGGAGGCCGCGCTCACCGCGCGTACCTACAATGAGCTCGCGGTCCTGACTGCGGACCTGCCCGCTCTCGGTGCGCAGCCGGGCAGCATGGCGCCACACGAGCCGAAGGATCTCGTCCGGATTGACTGCGGCAGTGGCGTCGCCCGCCGGGACGGCCAGTGGGTAGTACCGCAGCGAATGGAGGTCCGGGTCACCAGCGGCGCCGTCAAACTCGACTTGACCAAGGCCATCATTACCAGTCCGACGCTCAAGATTGACGCGGAGGTGCGGTCAGGCGCGCTGACCCTCATCACCAGGCCCGGGATCGTGGTTGACACCGACGACGTCGCTGTCCGCAGCGGCACTGTCAAGACGCGCCACCCCCCCGAAGCGCCAGTGATCCTGCGAGTCGAGGTGTCGGGCAACGTCAACAGCGGCAGCTTCAGCGCCAGGCCGCCCCGCCGTACTTTCCTGCAGTGGCTGCTGCGGCGGCCGTTGAGTTACGGCTAGGCCGGCCGGTCAGGTGCGGCCAGGGCTGCCGTAACTAAGCCTGGCCCAGGGCGGCCGGCACGGTGCGCGCGCGGCCCGCCAGCCAGCCACTGATCAGCTGGGCCACCGCCACCAGCAGCAAGATCAGGCCCGGCACGGTCCAGCCGCCCGTGGCCTGATGGACGAATCCGATGGTCAGCGGCCCGGCACTGGCTATCAGGTACCCGAATCCCTGGGCGAAAGCCGACAGCGATGCGGCGCTTACCGGATCCGGCGCGCGGGCCATGGTGTAGAAGATCCCGAGGCCCAGCGTCGCACCCTGGCCTAGGCCCAGCAGCACCATGAAGCCCGCGGCCAGCCCGGCCGGACACCATACCGCTCCGGCCAGCCCGGCCGCCGTCGCCACCATCGAAACCGCTGCCAGCCGCCGCTGATCGGGCGCCCGATGCGCCAGCATCGGCAGCGCCAGAGCGGTCACCGCGTTGCCCAGGTTCATCAGGGCCAGCAGCACTCCGGCATGGGCGGCGCTCACGCCGCGATCCCGGAACATCGTCGGGAACCAGGACAGGGTGGCGTAGTAAGACAGGCTCTGGAGGCCCATGAACAAGGTGACCTGCCAGGCCAGCGGGTTCCGGCTGAGCGCGAGCGCTCCGGCCCGGCGGTCTGGGCCACGGCGCAGGCGGCCTTCGGGCAACGTCCGATACCGCAGCTGGGGCAGCCAGATCAGCGCCGCGACTAGCGCCGGGCCAGCCCACAGCGCGAGCGTGAGGCGCACGGCCGAGCTGCCCGCGCTCACCTGGCCGCCGGAGGCCGACCCGCTCGCCGCGTTGAATACCGGCACTGCCAGCACCGACGCCACGATGGCGCCAGCTGCCAGCATCAGCAGATACAACCCGATCAGCAGCCCCGCCCGCTCCGGCGCGCGGCGCTTCACCAGGCTGGGCAGCAGCACGTTCATCAACGCGATGGCGGCGCCGGCCACGATCGTGCCGGGAAACAGCAACACGGTGGGGCTGAGCCCGCGCAGCAGCAGACCCGCCGCGAGCAGGAGCATCGCGGCGAACAGCACCCTTTCCTCACCGAAGCGCCGACTCAGCGGCGCGGCCGAGCCAGAGAACACGCCGAAGCACAAGACCGGGACGGCCGCCAGCAGCGCCAGGCTGGACGCCGAGAGGTGCAGGGCCGATGCCAGCTCAGGGAAGACCGGCGGCAGGCTGGTGATGGCCGATCGCAGGTTGATGGCGAGCGCCAGGACCCCGATGACGAGCAACGCGCCGCCGCGCGCAGGCGTGAGAAGCCTGCGAGGAGCGGCCGCGTCCTTGATTTTCACCTCAGTCCTCCCGGGTCAATGGCACGCCCAGGCTAGCCGGGCGCCAGCAGCGGGTTGTTATGCCCGCATCCGGGCGAGTGTCGGCGGCACCTGATACGAAGGAGCATGTGACCGATGAAGCGGCGCCGCCGGTACAGCTGCGCCAGGAGACAAAGCTGCGCCAGGAGACAAAGCTGCGCCAGGAGACAGAGCCGGGCCGGGAGACAGAGCTGCGCCAGGAAGCGGAGGCTTGCCTGCGAGCCCTGGCCGGTCCGGCTGCTGTGCTGCGCGAGGATCAGTGGACGGCGATCCGCGCACTGGTCGAGTACCGTGTTCGCGCCCTCGTAGTTCAGCGCACCGGCTGGGGCAAGTCGGCCGTCTACTTCACCGCCACAGCGCTGCTGCGAGCCCGCGGAGCCGGGCCAGCGGTCATCGTCTCGCCGTTGCTGGCACTTATGCGTAACCAGATCGAGGCGGCCGCCAGGGCCGGGATCAGGGCTCGCACCGTGAACTCGGCGAATACCGCGGACTGGGAGGACGTCTATGCCGAGGTGGCGGCCGGCCAGGTGGACGTCCTGCTAGTAAGCCCCGAGCGGCTCAACAACCCGGCCTTCCGCGATCTTGTCCTGCCCAAGCTGATCGCCTCAGCCGGGTTGCTGGTAGTGGATGAGGCGCATTGCATCTCCGATTGGGGTCACGACTTCCGGCCGGACTACCGGCGGCTGCGGACACTGCTCGGTGAACTGCCGCCCGGCGTACCAGTCCTGGCCACTACCGCGACAGCGAACGCCCGGGTCAGCCGGGACGTCGCCGAGCAGCTCGGCGCCGGTTCTGACGCCGAGACGCTGGTGCTGCGCGGCCAACTGGACCGCGCGAGCCTGCATCTGTCCGTCGTCAGCCTGCCCGCCGCCCAGCAGCGCCTGGCCTGGCTGGCTCAGTACCTGGACCAGCTGCCTGGCTCTGGGATCATCTACACGCTGACCGTGGCCGCGGCCCGCGAGACAGCGGCTTTCCTGCGCGAGCGCGGCCACGAAGTGGCGGCCTATACCGGCAAGGACGACCCGACCGAGCGCCAGGCCGCCGAGGACGCGCTGCTGGCCAGCCGGCTCAAGGCGCTGGTTGCGACCAGTGCCCTTGGCATGGGCTTCGATAAGCCTGACCTTGGCTTCGTCGTGCACCTCGGCGCGCCCCAATCGCCGATCGCCTACTACCAGCAGATCGGCCGGGCTGGCCGCGCCGTCGACCACGCGGACGTGATTCTGCTGCCGGGCCGCGAGGACGCGGACATCTGGGCCTACTTTGGTTCGCTCGCGTTCCCCCCTGAGCCGGTGGTCCGCCGGACGCTGGCTGCGCTCACCGAGGCTGGCCGCCCGCTGTCGACTGCAGCGCTGGAG
This sequence comes from uncultured Actinomycetota bacterium, assembly GCA_963711055.1. Classification (GTDB taxonomy): domain Bacteria; phylum Actinomycetota; class Actinomycetes; order Streptosporangiales; family Streptosporangiaceae; genus JAJYUU01. Next base: position 273,723 of record CAVQCR010000015.1, read on the forward strand.
GCACGGGTTGACCTGTCCCGCAGCAGGCTCGAAATGATGCTGAAGGTACTGGACGTCGACGCGGCGGTCCGGCGGGTAAGCGGCGGCTGGGAGGCCACCGGTCTGACGTGGTCCTATGACGCTGACCGCTACGCCCGCGTCAGCGCCGAGCGCACCCGCGAGCAGCAGGCCATGCTGGGCTACATCGCTACGCCTGGGTGCCGGATGGAGTACCTGCGCCGCGAGCTCGATGACCCGGCAGCCGCGCCCTGCGGCCGGTGCGACAACTGCACACGGCGGGCCTGGCCGGTGGCAGTGGCCGAGACGGCGACTTCGGCCGCCCGTGAGCATCTGCTCAGGCCCGGTGTGGAGATCGAGCCGCGCAAGATGTGGCCGACCGGGATGAAAGAGCTAAGCGTCGACGTCACGGGGAAGATCGATCCTGGTCTGATGGCCGAGCCGGGCCGGGCGCTGGGGCGGCTGACCGATCTCGGCTGGGGACCGCAGCTGCGAGCTCTGCTCGCTCACGGCGACGCTGGCCAGCCTCCGGCGGACCGTGCCATTCCCGACGATCTCGTCGAAGCGGTGGTCAAGGTCCTGGCGGACTGGGACTGGGCGCAGCGGCCGGCGGCGGTAGCGGCGATGCCATCTCGTTCCCATCCGGATCTGATCACTAGTCTGGCCCGTCGCATCGCCAGCCTCGGCCGGATGCCCTACCTCGGCACGCTCGACTATGCCGACGGCAGTGCCGCCGGTAACGGCGCGCCTGCGCGCCAGCAGAACAGTGCCCGCCAGAACAGTGCTCGCCAGAACAGTGCCCGCCAGCAAAATAGTGCCCAGCGGCTGCGCGCCGTCTGGAGCACCCTGACGGTCCCGGACGCGGTACGCGACGGGATTGCCGACGCGCCCGGTCCTGTCCTGCTCGTCGACGACCAGATCGACACGGGCTGGACCCTGACGGTCGCGGCGATGCTGCTGCGCGAGGCCGGCGCCACGGGCGTGCTACCGCTGGCGCTGGCGGCCACTTCCGGCTGAGGCGGGCCGATGCTGACCTTCTGCTGAGGCGACGCCGTGTCCCCGGCAGCTGAATCGACGTGGAACCTCCTCGCGCCCGGCGTCCGAGGGCAGTAAGCTGCAGTCGTGGTACGACTTGGCAGCCTGCTTCTTTCCTGGCCGCGTTGACGCGTTAAGTCAGCGTGGCCGCCCCTCATGCGTGAGGGGCTTTTTTATTTCTCCGGCAAGCGAAAGGCAACGGCGCCATGAGCGAGCAGACGACAGTCGCCGACGAGAGCAACGCCGCCTCAGCCGGCGCGCCGTTCCGATACGACGCGCAGCTGGCGGCGCAGATAGAAGTGCGCTGGCAGGACCGCTGGGAACGGGCGGGCACCTTCCAGTCTCCCAACCCGTCGGGCTCGCTGTCCGCCGGGTTCGAGCGAGTGAGCGGCCTGCCCAAGGCCTACATACTCGACATGTTTGCCGCCCCAAGCGGCACGGGAATCCACGTTGGCCACCCGCTCGGCTACATCGCCACCGATGTCTACGCGCGCTTCCTTCGGATGACCGGCCACCACGTGCTGCACGCTATGGGCTTCGACGCGTTCGGCCTGCCTGCCGAGCAGTACGCGCTCGAGACTGGCCAGCATCCGCGCGAGACGACCGACCAGAACGTTGCCAACATGCGCGCGCAGCTGCGCCGCCTGGGCCTGGGCCATGATCGCCGTCGCGGCGTGCTAACTAGCGATCCGGCCTTTTACCGCTGGACACAGTGGATCTTCCTGCAGATCTACAACAGCTGGGCAGACGAGGAGACCGGCCGGGCCCGCCCGGTGAGCGAGCTGGCCGACGAGTACGCCACCGGCCGCAGGATCGTGCCCGGCGGCCGGCAGTGGGCGGACCTCTCAGAGGGCGAGCGCGCGGCGCTGATCGATGACCACAGGCTGGCTTATGTGGCCGAGGAGCTCGTCAACTGGTGTCCTGGCCTGGGCACGGTGCTGGCTAATGAAGAGGTCACTGTCGACGGCCGCAGCGACATCGGCAATTTTCCCGTGTACCGGCGCCCGCTCCGGCAGTGGATGATGCGCATCACCGCCATGGCCCAACGCCTGATCGACGACCTCGACGCACTGGACTGGCCGGAGCCCATCAAGCAGCTGCAGCGGAACTGGATAGGCGCGAGCGCGGGGGCGGATATCTGGCTACCGGTCGCCGGCGCTTCCGATGCCGGCCGCCCTGATGCCGACGCGTCTTGCGCCAGTACACCTGACGCCGGCGGGCCAGACGCCATTACGGTCTTCACTACTCGCCCGGACACGCTGGCCGATGCCACGTATGTCGTGCTCGCGCCTGAGCACCCGCTGGCTACTCGACTGGTGACCGCGACGTGGCCAGATGGTACTCAGGACCGGTGGCGTTATCCGGCCGGCGCCGAGAACGTGCAGGGCAGTGCGACCGCCGGACAGGCAGGTCGCGGCTGGCAGCCAGCGCAGGCCGTGGCCGCCTACCGCGCCGCGGCATCGCGGCTGAGTGACCGGGACCGGGTCGGCCGCGGGAGCGCCAAGACGGGTGTGTTCACCGGGAGTTACGCGATCAACCCGGCTACTGGCAAGAATCTGCCGGTATTTGTCGCTGACTACGTGCTGATGGCGCACGGCACCGGCGCGATCATGGGGGTACCTGGCCACGACGAGCGGGACAGGGACTTCGCCGCCGAGTTTGGGCTGCCAGTCAGCGCGGTCACCGATGCCGGCCAGGACACTGCCGCCGCGGTTAACGCCGCCATCGACTGGCTGGAACAGAACCGGCATGGGCATGCGGCGCGGCGTTACCGGTTGAGAGACTGGCTTTTCTCCCGGCAGCGCTACTGGGGCGAGCCGTTCCCCATCGTTTACGACGAGCAGGGCAACGCGGTCACTCTGCCCGACGATGCGCTGCCCGTCCTGCTTCCGGAGATGACCGATTTCCGGCCCGATGTGGATCAAGATTCTGGCAGCCAGCCGGTGCCGCCGCTGGCCAGGGCGGTCGAGTGGGCGGCACCGATGCTCGACCTCGGCGACGGGCCGCGCAGCTACCGGCGAGAGCTGAACACCATGCCGCAGTGGGCCGGCTCATGCTGGTACTACCTGCGCTACCTGGACCCGGCCAACGACGACGCATTCGTCGACCCTGACGTCGAGCGGTACTGGATGGGGGCACCCGACGGCGGCGGCTGTGGCGGCCCGGACAGCAACGGCCCGGACGGCAGCGGTGGCGTGGACCTGTACGTCGGCGGCGTCGAACACGCCGTGCTGCACCTGCTGTACGCCCGGTTCTGGCACAAGGTGCTGTTCGATCTCGGCCTGGTGTCCACTCGCGAGCCGTTCCGCCGGCTGGTGAACAATGGCTACATCCTGGCCGATGCCTTCACCGACGACCGCGGCATGCACGTGCCAGCTGCCGAGGTGACGCAGCAAGACAACGGCTCGGCCTGCTACCGCGGGCGCCCGGTGACCAGGCGGTCCGGCAAGATGGGCAAGAGCCTGAAGAATGGCATCAGCCCGGACGAGATCTTCCGCCAGTACGGTGCCGACACACTGCGGCTCTATGAGATGGCGTCCGGTCCGCTCGAAGCGAGCCGCCCCTGGCAGCCGGGCGACATCATCGGCGTGCACCGTTTTCTGCAGCGACTGTGGCGGTGCGTCGTCGACGAGCAGACTGGACAGCCGACGGTCAGCGACGCGCCACTTGACTCAGCCGCCCGGCGCGCGATGCACGGTGCCATCGCGGACGTGCGGCAGTTCCTCGGCCGTCTGCGGTTCAACACCGCGATCGCCAGGCTGACGGAGCTGACGACGATCGCGGCCCGGATCTCAGCCAGAGATGGCGCGCTGCCGCGCGAACTGGCCGAGCCCCTGGTGCTCATGGTCGCTCCGTTCGCGCCCCACATCGCCGAGGAGCTGTGGGCCCGGCTCGGTCATCCGGCTTCGCTGGCCTATGCCGACTTTCCGTGGCCAGACGAGAGCCTGGCGGCTGAGCAGTCGGTCGTCCTGCCGGTTCAGATCAACGGGCGGACCAGGTTCCGGGTCGAGGTGCCGGCTAATTCAGACGCCGCGCAGATCGAGACGCTCGTCCGCGCGCATCGCGACTTCGGGCAGTTCACGAGCCAGGGCGTCGTCCGGCGGCTAGTCATCGTCCCGGGCCGGATCGTCAACATCGTCGTAGCCTAGGGCGGGCACGCCGCCGCCTGGCGGGCGACCGGCTCGCTGACGACGCTGCAAGGGCTGGTCAGGCACCTGACGAAGGTGGAACATGCCTGGTTCGTCACTGTCCTGGCCAACAGCGCCGAGCCCGCTCCGTTCGGGTTTCCCGAGGTCGACAGTGATTTCAAGCTTGACGACGGTGCGGGCCTAACCACAAATGTTCGGGCATGCCGACATCATCCGCGCGCTGATAGACGGGACGACGCAGACCTGACGACGCGGCGGAAGTCGATCTAGGAGGCGTGAGCACGGTCAAGATGCCGGTAATGGCCAGCACCAGGGCCAGCGCTGCTACCTCGAGCTTCGTCGCGAGCGACGGGCCATCGGCGGATTCGGGCCGACGGCGCAACCAGGCCCGCCCGGCGAAGGCAAGGCCCGCGGCGACGCAGACCACCGCGGCCTTTGCGATGAGGAAGAGCCCGTACGACGTCGTCAGCAGAGAGCCGATCGGCACGAGCACCAGAGCGGAGATGACGCCGGTCCCGACCACGACGACGAACAGCCACGCGGCTGCGGTGGAATACAGCTTGATGACGCCATGCGCAGCGGCCGGATCGCCCCGCCAGGCTATGGCCGTGCGAAGCGCATAAACGAGCATGCCTGCCCACAGCACCGCGGGCAGCACGTGGCAGTAGGTGAGCAGCGCGCCGGCTACCGGGATCACGCCTTCTGGGTGCGCGCGGATGCCCTCGGCCAGTACCACGCCGCAGAGCATTACCGCGCCCAGGCCCGTCTGCTGAAACCGCAGCGCCAACGCAGCGAGCGCGAACAGGGCCACCTCGATCAGTGCGATCTCGGCGGTGGCGCCGCTGCGCAACCCCGGCGCGGGCGGCCGGGCGAGACTGGCGGCGACGCCCGGCCCGGCGACTGCCGTCACTAGCAGCGCCGCGCTGGCGGCGGCGCCGAGCAGCGACCCGCGCACTGCCAATGGTGTTGGCAGCGGACCCGGCCGCGCGCCCTTGTAGTGCCGCAAGACGCTTCGGCCAGCCAGTCCGCCGAGCGCGAGGGCGAGCCCGGCCAGCATGACGGCGCGCTCCATGCCGGTCAGCCAGAGCCCCGGAGTGGCCAGCGATGCCGATGCCCCCGCGATGCTCACACCTGTTCCTCGCCGCCTGGCACGACCGACTCTGAACACTTGCTAGATAGCAAACGTCTCCTCACCGGCTCGACAGTAGCGTCGTTCGTAGCCACATGGGACGTTTGCCTTGTATATGACAGAAGCTTGGGCCGGACTTGGATCCAGGGCTCTGCCTGACAAGCAACGTTTAGTCCAATTTGGACCACCGCTAGCCGACTCGCCTTAGGGCGTGACTGTGACAGAGCCGCCCAAAGACTTGGGGCGGCGGTGCCGCAACCACGCCCTACCGGCCCGACTTGCCACCACCGCCAGCGCCACCGCCACCGCCGCCGCGGACCCAGAGAGGCCCCGGCCGGGGCCTGACTATCGGCCGTCGCCGAGAAGTGAGCGCAGAACGTACTGCATGATGCCGCCATGCCGGAAGTACGCCGCCTCACCTGGCGTGTCGATCCGCACGATCGCCCGGAACTCCTTGTTGGCGGCACGCACCGTCACCTCGCGCGGGACGTCTCCGGAGTTGATCGCCTCGATGCCTGTGATGTCGAAAACCTCATGCCCGGTCAGCAACAGCGATGACGCGCTCTCCCCCGGCTTGAACTGAAGCGGCAGCACGCCCATGCCGATCAGGTTGGACCGGTGGATGCGCTCGAAGGACTCCACCAGGACGGCCCGGACGCCAAGGAGCGCCGTGCCTTTCGCTGCCCAGTCGCGCGACGAGCCGGATCCGTATTCCTTGCCGGCGAGCACGACGAGCGGAGTGCCTTCCTCGATGTACTTGCGCGAGGCTTCATAGATCCACATGTCCTCACCCTCGGGCAGCTTGAGCGTCAGGCCGCCCTCGGTGCCGGGTGCCAGCTGGTTGCGAAGCCGGATGTTAGCGAACGTCCCGCGGATCATCACCTCATGGTTGCCGCGCCGGGAACCGTAGCTGTTGAAGTCCGACCGCTGCACGCCGTGCTCAACCAGGTACTTTCCGGCGGGGCTCTCGGTCTTGATAGCGCCGGCCGGCGAGATGTGGTCGGTGGTCACTGAGTCGCCCAGCATGGCCAGTACCCGGGCGCCGTGAATGTCAGCCACCGGGCTCGGCGTGAGCGGCATTCCGTCGAAGTACGGGGGATGCCGGACATACGTCGACTCGGGATCCCAGGAGAACGTCTCGCCCGGCTGCACATCCAGTTCTTGCCAGCGCTCGTCGCCGCTGAACACGTCCGCGTAGTCGCGGGTGAACATCTCCGCCGCGACGGCAGTGTCTACGATCGACTGGATTTCTGCCGGAGTCGGCCATAGGTCGCGCAGGTACACCTGCTGCCCGGTGGACCCAGTGCCGATCGGCTCGGTTGTCAGGTCGATGTCCATGGTGCCGGCCAGGGCATAGGCGACCACCAGCGGCGGCGAGGCCAGGTAGTTCATCTTCACGTCCGGGTTGATCCGGCCCTCGAAGTTGCGGTTGCCCGACAGCACCGACACCACCGCGAGGTCGTTGTCGGCGACTGCGGCGCTGATCGCCTCCGGGAGCGGCCCGGAGTTGCCGATGCAGGTAGTGCATCCGTATCCGACCAGGCTGAAGCCGAGCTTCTCTAGGTAGGGCGTGAGGCCAGCCCGCTCGTAGTAGTCCATGACGACCTTGGAACCGGGCGCCAGCGTGGTCTTGACCCATGGCTTGCGCTCCAGGCCGGCCTCGACGGCCTTCTTGGCCACCAGCGCCGCGCCGATCATCACAGATGGGTTCGAGGTATTGGTGCAGGAGGTAATGGCAGCGATTACAACGGAGCCGTGGTCGACCGTAGTCGTCGTACCGTCGTCGAGCGTTACCTCGGCGGCCGCAGTCGGCCGACCACCGGGCCGGTGCGCCGCCGGGTCCGCTGTCTGATGTATGCCGCCGCCGTTCTCGCGGTCGGCGACGAACGGATCGGAGGCCGGGAACGTGTCGGCGATCTCGTCATCCAGCTTGTCCAGCTGCACGTAGGTTCCGAGCGCCTCGCGGAAGGAGATCTTGGCATCGGACAGCGCGACCCGGTCCTGCGGCCGCTTCGGGCCGGCCAGTGACGGCACCACGGTGGACAGGTCGAGCTCGACGTTCTCGGAGTACCGGACGGGCACGGCCGGGTCATGCCATAGGCCCTGCTCCTTGGCGTAGGCCTCAACCAGCGCGACCAGCTCGGGCGAACGGCCAGTGAGTTTGAGGTAGGCGAGCGTCTCGGCGTCGATCGGGAAGATCGCGCAGGTCGAGCCGAACTCGGGGCTCATGTTGCCGATCGTGGCCCGGTTGGCGACCGGCACCGCAGCCACTCCATCACCATGGAACTCCACGAACTTGCCGACCACGCCGTGCTTGCGCAGCAACTCGGTGATGGTCAGAACCAGGTCGGTGGCCGTCGCCCCGGCGGGCAGCTGTCCGGTCAGCCGGAAGCCGACCACGCGGGGGATCAGCATGGACACTGGCTGGCCGAGCATAGCGGCCTCCGCCTCGATCCCGCCGACGCCCCAGCCCAGGATGCCCAGGCCGTTCTGCATCGTGGTGTGCGAGTCGGTACCGACGCAGGTGTCGGGGTAGGCAGCCCAGGCACCGCCGTCGGCCTGCTGCGTCATGACAACACGCGCCAGGTACTCGATGTTGACCTGGTGCACGATGCCGGTCCCCGGCGGCACCACCTTGAACTGGCGCAACGACTCCTGACCCCAGCGCAGGAAGGCGAACCGCTCGCGGTTGCGCTGGAACTCAAGCTCCACGTTACGGTCAAAGGCATCTGGCCGTCCGAATACATCGGCAATGACGGAATGGTCGATGACCAGCTCGGCTGGTACCAGCGGATTGATCTTCCCGGCGTCTCCGCCCAGTGCTTGCATCGCCTCGCGCATGGCGGCCAGGTCCACCACCGCAGGCACCCCGGTCAGGTCCTGCATGATGACCCGGGCCGGACTGAACTGGATCTCGGTGTCCGGCTCGGCCGCCGGATCCCAGTGCGCCAACGCAGTCACGTGGTCGCCGGTGACGTTCAGGCCGTCCTCGGTCCGCAGCAGGTTCTCGAGCAAGATCTTCAGGCTGTACGGCAGTTCGCTGGCGCCGTCCACTGCGTCCAGCCGGTGTATCTGGTAACTCGTCCCGCCTACCGCAAGGTTCGCGCGGCTGCCGAAGCTGTTCCCGGTCATTGGTGTCCTGCCTCCTGGAGATGGGCCCTGGGTCGCCGACGCTGCTGCCCTGCGACACGCCCTGCATGCATCTTGCCGCTAGCCGGACCCCGGGCGCGTCCTGGCCCCGGAGATAGGCCCCGCCGCACGGAAGGCGAGGCTCGCAAAGCAAGTATCTCGATGTCAAGCTATCTTCCACCAGCCTAGCCACCGAATTATCTCGACGTCAAGCTAACTAGGCTGATGTGGCTGCCGGGTGAACTCGTCCGGCGAGCTAGGCCAGGATCCGCATCCGCCGCGGATCATAGAACGGGCCGAGTTGCAGCCGGACTGGCGCGTCGCCGCAGCTGCCGGTGCGGACCGAGAATCCCCCCTCGTGCAGCCACTCGGCAGTCACGCCGTCCCGGCACGTGACCTGGGCCAGCCCGACCGCCGCGCCGACCGTGTGGCCGAAGGCGGCGGCCCGGACGTAGCCGACCCACTCACCGTCGCGCAGCACTGGCTCGTTGCCGAACAGGTCGACCACCGGGTCTTCAGCCAGCAGGCTCACGACCCGGTTCCGCGGCGGACCCTCGGCACGCGCCTTGATCAGCGCGTCCCGGCCGACGAACCCGTCCGGCTTGTCCCAGGCCACCGTGAAGCCAAGGCCAGCCTCCAGCGGATTATCGGTGTTGTCGATGTCGACGCCGAAGTCACGGTAACCCTTCTCCAGCCGCAGGCTGGACATGGCCGAGAGCCCGACCGGGCGCACGCCGAGGTCCGCGCCGATGGCCATCAGGTCGTCGTAGACGCCGGCTGCGTATTCAGCCGGCACATGCAGTTCGTAGCCGAGTTCGCCAACGTAGGTGACGCGTACCGCGAGCGCGGGCGCGTAGCCGACGTGAACCTGGCGAGCGTGAAGATAGGGGAACGTGGCCCCGGAGAGGTCGGTGTCGGTCAGCCGGCTGATCAGTTCTCGCGATAGCGGCCCCTGCACCGAAAGCAGTGTCGTGCCGGAGGTCACGTCGGTGACCGTCACGAACTCGCCCGGCCTGACCTCCCGCTTGATCAGTGGCTCGACCCGGCGGTGGATCACGTCACTGGCGATGACGAGGAACTTCTCCGGCTCCAGCCAGGTAACGGTGAGGTCGGCCACAATGCCGCCTGCTTCGTTCAGCCACTGGGTGTAGACGATCCGGGCCAGGCCGACGGTCACGTCGTTGGCCGACAGCCGATTGAGCACGGCGGCGGCGTCCGGGCCCTGGACGATGAACTTGGCCATCAGGCTCATATCCAGCACGCCCACCGCTTCGCGCACCGCCCTGTGCTCACTCGCAACGATCGCGTGCGAGCCCGGCCGGCTGAAGTCGAGCCTGGTCGCCGGATGCTCGCCGGCGCCGCCGAACCACTCGGGGTACTCCCAGCCCGCCGACTGGCCGAAATGCGCGCCCGCAGCGGCAAGGCGATCGTGCAGCACCGACCGCCGGATGTTCCGGCCGGATGACGGCTGCCACGCCGGCCATACGGCGTCGCCGAACAGTACACCGAGTTGCTCGACCGTCCGCTCGGCGCGGAACCGGCGCGAGGTCTCGTAGCTTGCGGTCCGGTCGACCGCGATATGGGCCGTGTCTACCGGCGGCACGCCGTCCGCGATCCACTGCGCGACGACGCTGCCGACGCCGCCGCCGGACAGAATGCCGAGCGAGTTGAGCCCGGCTGCGACGAAATAGCCGTCCAGTTCCGGCGCCGGCCCGATCAGCGGCCTGACGTCAGCGGTGAAGGATTCTGGCCCGCAGAAAAAGGTGCGCACGCCGGTCTCGGCTAGGCACGGGATCCGGCCTAGGGCCGGACCGAGGAACGGCTCCATCCGTTCCCAGTCCGGCGGCAGCTTCCCGAAGGAGAAGTCCCTTGGCACCCCGTCCAGTGACCACGGCTTGCCGACGGGCTCGAACAGGCCGACGAGCATGCCGTCGCCCTCGGGGCGGTAGTACCCGTAGTTGTCCGGGTCCTCGATCACCGGCAGGTCCTGGTCCATCCCCGGCACGGTGTCAGTGAGGAGGTAGTAGTGCTCGGCTGCCTGCAACGGGACTGAAACTCCGGCCAGCGCGCCAAACTGCCGCGCCCACATCCCGGCCGAGTTGACGACCACCTCGGTCTCAATCCGGCCGGCCTCGGTCAGCACCGCGCTGACCCGCCGGCCGCGGACCTCCACGCCAGTCGCCGCCACCCCTTCGATGACCTTCACCCCCAGCTGGCGGGCGCCTTTGGCCAGGGATGTCGCCACCCCGACGGGATCAGCTCGGCCCTCGTCGGCGACGTAAAAGCCGGACAGGACGTCGTCGGTGCGGGCCAGCGGCCACAGCTGCGCGATCTCGGCGCGCGAGATCTCGGTGTCCTCGACGCCGAACCCGTGCATCCAGGCCGCCTCCCGGCGCAACGCCTCCTGCCGCTGCACTGTGGTGGCCAGCGAAATGTGACCCACTGCGCGGAAACCGGTCGAGTGCCCGGTCTCGGCTTCCAGCCGGGAGTAGAGGTCCCGCGAGTACCGGCTAAAGAACAAGGAGGTCTCGTCGGTCATCCCCGCCGAGGTAATGAGCCCGGCCGCGTGCCAGGTCGTGCCTGCCGTCAGCGCGTGCTGCTCAAGCAGGACGACATCGGTCCAGCCCAGATGCGCCAGGTGGTAGGCGATAGAGCAGCCGATCACCCCGCCGCCGACGATCACTACCTGCGCGCGATCCGGGACGCGCCCAGCCGCCGGCTGGTCGGCCAGCCTGTCGCCGCCAGCTGCTGGCGTGCCGACGGCCCACTCGCCGTTACCCCCTGCGCTGTCTGATCGTTCAGTCATTACCCGATCCTAGACAGATCGACGGCTAAGTTAGGGCAAGTTCAGGTTGGCGCGACCTTCTTCGGGCCAGCGTCGTGCACGTCACCTCGGCTGGGCTCGCGGTCACATTTACGATCCTACCTTGGTGGTATAGTTTGGCGCATGCCGCGTGGTAACCCATCTCCGAAGATCGCCATCACTGTCGATCCTGACGTCCACGCCCGCGTAGTCGCTGCTGCCGCAGCCGAAGGCATCAGCGTGTCGGCATGGATGACGGCGGCTGCCCGGCGCGCTCTCCTGCTCCGGGACGGGCTTGCGGCCGTCGCAGAGTGGGAAGCCGAGCAAGGAGCGCTTACTCGCGAGGAACTCGACGCCGCGCGTGGCCGTATCGGCGCGCAGAGCACGAAGCGCAAGTCAGCGTGACCGGTGTGGTCTACGACGCGGGCGTCCTGGTCGCCGCGGATCGCAACGCGCGCGGGGTTTGGGCCGAGCACAGGGTGCGGCTGGAGGCCGGAATCGTCCCGGTGGTTCCCACTGTGGTGGTCGCTCAGGTCAGCCGATCGGCAGCGCAGGTGCAGCTTCGGCGGATGCTGCGCGGCTGCGAAGTTGTGAGCCTGACGGAGCGCAGCGCACACGCCGCCGGGCAGTTGCTGGGACGAGCGGGCGCCAGCGACGTGGTCGATGCCGTAGTCGCGCAGACCGCGACCGAGCTGAAGGCGGATGTCGTGACCGGTGACCGCGCCGACATTAGACGTCTGCTTCAGGCCGCTGGCGGACCTAGCCAAGTCATCGACCTCTAACATCAGCTCAGGAACGGCCGTGGGAGTCACAGCCAGGTGCTATCCGCGTTCGTGCGCCTTATGGCCTGCCGATCGATCCGGCGCGGACCGAGGATGCAGAGCCGGCCTCTGGCCCGCCTGGCTCTAGGTTGGATCTATGACAAGCCACCCGTTCGAGATCGTCTGTGAGATTGAGCCGCCGACGCGGCCGGATCTCAAGCATGTACGTCATCAGATTGGGACTCTGGGCAAGGTGGCCGACATGTTCCTGATCCCTGACAACCACCTGGGTCGGGCCACGGTGTCGAGCGTGGCTGTCGCGCATGAGGTCGAGGCGATGGGAGGCCGCAGCATCGCGTGCCTGAATTCTCGCGACCGGAACCTGCTGGGGTTCCACCGGGACCTGCTGACGGCCGCCGCGTACGGTGTTGACCAGTTCCTGTTCGTCTACGGGGATAAACCCAGCTCCGGCGGTCGGACCGGCGAGCTGACTGTGCGGGCGATGATCGAGGAAGTCCGTACGCTATCTGCCAACACCGCATTCGAGGCTACGCGCCCTTTCCGAGTCGGCGCCGCAGCGGCGCTGCGACCGCTTCCGGCCTGGAAGCGTGCCGCAGACTTCATGTTCGTGCAGGCCGGCTTTTCGCTGAGCGCACTGCTGCGGTGGCGTGACGCCAACCCGGTAGACGTTCCGGTCTACGCAGGCGCGATAGTTCTCGCAAGCGAGACGCACGCCAGAAGGCTGGCCGCTGCGATTCCCGACATCGATATTCCGGCCGCTTTGGTGGAGCGGGTCGCCGCAGACAGCCTGGCAGGTGTCGAGGCCACCTGCGAGCATGTGCTGCAGATACGCGACTCAGGAGCATTCGATGGCGTGCACTTGATCCCGGTCGCTCGCTACCGAGAAGTTGCCGCCCGGCTTGAGCACTACCTCCGATGAGCGTACCCAGCACCAATTTCCGCCGGCTGTTTGACGACGCGTCGCTGTTCCCGCCTGCGTCCCTCAAGATGGCCGAGGCGGTCGCTGGCCATCAGCGCCACCAGACAGCCTGGTACCGCGAGATGTGCGGGCCGTTCGTCTGCCCGGACGCCAAGATTGCCGCGCTCAGCGCAGCGCTAACAGCGGCGGCGGTCGCCGAGCAGGACCTGGCCCTTGTGCTGCCAGGAGGCGCGGCCAACCTTGACACCGCCGTGGACGCTGTCTTCGCCGACCCAAGGTTGCGCCTGCGCGCTGTCGAGGTCCCTGTCGGCCAAGCCGGCCGCCTGGACGCAGTAGCCGAGCTGGTAGCGGCACTGGACCGGACGCCACTAGCGGGGGCAACGGCGTTCGCCGAGATCCCGCTCGGCGAGCTGACCGGTGACGCGGTACGCATCCTTGCCGATCATGGCTATCTGGCCAAACTGCGGACTGGGGGGACGACCGCCGACGCCTTCCCCGGTGAGCGAGCACTCGCCAGGCCGCTGACCGAACTGACCGCGCAGCGGCTGGCGTTCAAGTGCACCGCCGGCCTGCACCATCGCGGTCCGGCACCGGGCCGCCGACACCGGCTTCGAGCATCATGGCTTCCTCAATGTCATGCTGGCTGTCGCGGCCGCCCTGGATGACGCCAGCGCCGACCAGGTCGCCGGCGTACTGGCGGAAACCGATGCCCACTCGGTTGCCGCGGGCGTGGCAGGCCTCGACGCGGACAGCGCCGCCGCGGTCCGTGAGCTGTTCACATCGTTCGGCACCTGCAGTACCGACGAACCGATCACCGACCTCGTTACGCTTGGCCTGATCAACAGGAACTGAGTCACCGGCACAAACGGATCGGCATCAGCGAGGCCGCGGGACAGCGAGCCCGGCCAAGCACGCGGAGGCACACATGGCGCAGCCGGCAAACTGGCTTGAGCTGGCACCCGATCATCCATTCGGGCTGGCCGCACTTCCCTATGGGTCCTACACCGCTGCCCACCACGCCGACGTTTACCGGATCGGCGTCGCCGTCGGCGACCGCGTCCTCGACCTGACCACGGCCACCGAAAGGCTGCTGCCGACTCGGGCCCATCTGTTCAGCTCCGGCAGCCTGGATCCGTTGCTCGCTGCCGGGCACCTTGCCTGGGCTCAGCTCCGTACCGAGCTGGTCCAGTGGCTGTCACTGGACAGGTACCGTCCGGCCCTTGAGGACCTGCTCATCCCGGCCCGTGCGGTAGAGCTCCGGCTGCCGTTCACCGTGGCTGACTATGCCGACTTCTACTGCTCGGAACATCACGCCACCAATGTCGGCAAGATCTTCAGGCCGGACTCCGAGCCGCTGACCCCGAACTGGAAGCACATGCCGATCGGCTATCACGGCCGGGCCGGGACCGTGGTCGTGTCCGGCACCGGGATCCGGCGTCCCTGCGGCCAGTCCCGGCTGCCCGGCGCGGACGGGCCGGTCTACGGCCCGAGCGCCCGGCTTGACTTCGAGGCCGAACTCGGCTTCGTGGTAGGCATGTCCAGCCACCTCGGCGATCCGGTCCCCACCGGACGCTTCGCTGAGCACGTGTTCGGTGTGTGCCTGCTCAACGACTGGTCTGCGCGCGATATCCAGGCCTGGGAATCACGCCCGCTCGGGCCGTTCCTCGGCAAGTCGTTCGCCACCACGGTGTCACCATGGGTGCTGCCGCTCGCGGCGCTCGATCACGCGCGCGTCCGCCCGGCGTCCCGTGACGCGAGGCTCCTCGAGTACCTGACCGAGTCGGTCGACTGGGGCCTGGGCATCGACTTCGAGGTCCGCCTCAACGGCCACCTGATCGCCACGCCACCGTACGCCACCATGTACTGGAGCCCGGCCCAGATGCTCGCGCACATGACGGTCAACGGCGCGTCCCTGCGCACCGGCGACCTATTCGCGTCTGGCACCATCAGCGGGCCTGAGTACATGCAACGGGGCTCGCTGATCGAGCTGGGCTGGAATGGCAGGGACCCCGTTCCGTTGCCTGATGGATCGTCGCGCGCGTGGCTGCAGGACGGCGACGAGGTCACTCTCTCGGCGACCGCGCCCGGCGTGGACGGCGTCAGGATCGGACTCGGGTCGGCCACCGGCCGCATCCTGCCCGCGATGCCGGACGCGGAGACGTGGGATGGCTAACGCGCCTGCGGCGTTAGCCAGCAGCACCGGGTAACCGGGTGACGGGCGACGACCGCGGCCGCGTGCGCGGACGAGACGGCGGGAAATGACAGCTGCCAGCCGTCGGCCCGCACGCCGACGATCCTGACCTCGGGGCGCGGGCAGCACGTGACCTCCACGCGCCGGAGCCCCGCGAGGCCGCAGCCGATCGCCTTCAGGTAGGCCTCCCTGGCAGTCCAGTGCCGGTAGAAGCCGCGGAGCGCGGGGTCGCCCGGCCGGGCAGGCAGGCTGCAGCCACCCGCCAGGCAGGCAGCTTCGCGCGGCGGGAACCGAGCAGAGATGAGATCGGCGAGGCCCGGGCGGGGCGTTACCCGCTCGATGTCGGCGCCGACCGCAGCCGCTGACACGGCTATCAGCGCCACATTCTCGGTCCGGGACAGGCTGAACTCGACTCCAGGCACGAGCTCGAAGCCGTCGTCAGCCGCGCGATCGCCAGCCGGCGTACTGAACGGTCACGGCTGGCCGACCGGTCCGGTCCGGCCGGAAGCGCAAGCTGACCGGATCGGCATCGAGGTAACTGGCTATGAGCCGCCGCAGCCCCGCTCGGCTCGCCGCGAACCTGGCCCCATCGGCCGGTCGCCGGTAGCCGGCCGCGCGCGCTAGGTCGGCCGCATCGAGGAGCGGGCGCGAGTCGCTGATCGGCACGTCGAGCGGCACCATCCACAGGTGCACGCCACCAGCGGGAACCGGCCCGGTGGAGCTACCTGACCAGGCTTTCGCGGCGGCTATTGTCAATGGTCCCATCGCGGTTCCTGGGTCGGCCGGACTGTGCTGGCAGGTCCGACGATAGCGAGTCAGGCCGCCACCGCCGGTGACAAGGGCACTGGCCTCTCCGGCATGGCCGGCCTGGCCGGCGGCAAGGGTGCTGCCCCTACTGGCGATAGCGGGCCATGGGCGGCGCAAGCGTGCCGACTGACATTACGATGGGCGAATCGCCAGAAGGCTGGAGAAAGCACTATGCCAGGGCCGACTCACCCGCGGGACGATGAAGACCCGCGCGAGAACACAGTCGACCTGCCGCGCTTCGGGCGTAACGGAAAGGCCGCCTCCCTCTCTGGGCCTGCCGCCAACCTCAGGCCGGTCCAGCCAGGCCCAGCGGCAGTACCGGTGCCATCGATCCAGCCGACTGCAGCGGCCCCGCCGACCGCAGCGACCCCGCCAGCCGCACCAATCCCGCTAGCGAAGCCGTCCGGCGATCCGGCGGTGCCGCCCTCGCGCCCGCTGGCTGCTGGCACCGTCAGCCGGCCGACCGAGATGCGCCCCGAAGCTCCCGCCGCGGCTGCCGACCGCTTCGAGCCGGAGCGCGACGCCTCGCGATTCAGCCGCCCGCCCGCCGGTTCGCTCGCTGATCTGCGGTCACGGCTGGCCAGGTTGCCGGACGGGCACCCGTCTGCTCCCTATGACGATGGGGGAACGGCGCGCCCGTTGCCCATCAGGCTCAAGCAGCTCGAACTCGGTTTGCCCGCCCCCGAGCCAGACCGTTCTCAACCAGGCCGTCTCACGGCACGCCACCCTGACCGGACCCGGCTAGAGCCTGGCGACGCCCGAGTCCGACGCGCGCCGCGGGAATGCAGCCAGTCGCGCAGGCACCAAATCATCCGATGGCCATAACGGCCGCGCCTCGATCACGGCGGATGGCGGCGACATCACGCCCAGCGGGCCGGACCCAGAAGACGAAGATGACAACATCGCCAAGCCCGGACCGCGCCTGCCAACCGGAACTGGATTGCCGGCCGGCGAGCGCGGCACGCCCGAGCTTGCGCCTAACAGCAACGGCCGCAGCCATCCGGCGGGGCCAGCCCGGCCCGACTGGCAGGACCCCTACGCAACGCCGCTCGCGGGCAACGGCCATTCCGAGCATGACGGGCCTGGCGGCCGCCGACCTTGCCCTGGGGCCCTGGCCTGCTGGTAACGCATCCGCCGCTAGCATCAACGGCGGATCGCGGCCGGCAGACGTGCATGCCCGACTCGACGCCGGGCCCGAGGTCGCGCCGCGGCCCGGCATCCCCGGACCGCCCGAGACCAGCGTGCCGAGTGACACTACCGCGCAGCCCCAGGTCGCAGCTGGGTCATCGACCATTCGGGCGAACGACGAGATTGGCCGACTCACCGAGCGTGTCCTGACCGCCTGTCGGACTGCGGAGGGCCAGAGCCTTTTTGGCGGCTACGGCAGCAGCGGCCTAACCCCCGCGATCCGGCGGATCGCGGCCCAGCTCCCCCACGGCGGGCTTGCGCCCGGCAGCGAAGCCAACAGCCTCAAATCCGCCGAGCGCTTCGCGGCCAAGCTGGCCAGGCTCGTCGCCCGCAACCCCGGACGCCCGGCCGAGGACCTGGCCTGGACTATCTACGACGCGATCAGGTACGCGTTCGCCTTCGAGCCACCGGATTACACCGACGGGACCTGGCTGGTGCACCGCATTCTCAAGACGCAAGGCTTCGAACTTGAAGCCAGACGGAACCGCTGGGAAAGTCCTGAATACAGGGGCATCTGGACCCGGTGGCGAGATCCGGCTCACGGGCTCGCCTTCGAGATCCAGTTCCACACGCCCGCGAGCTGGGCCGTGGTCCAGCGGACGCACGAGGGGTACCTACGGATCACCGATCCGGCCATACCGCCAGGCGAACGGGCCCGGCTGCGCGCGCGCCAGGTTGCCGCAGCGGTCGAAGCGAAGCCGCCGCCCCGCTGCATGGAGATTGCCGACTTCCGGTCCGAAGCCAGGTGACCGGAGGCCACATGAACAGCGCCGTTCAGTACTACGTCATCGTCGCTAACCAGGGAAATCGCACCGCTTCGGGCCTGGCCCGCAGAACGTACTCCGACGCCGGCCCGGTCGACGAGACGCTCCGCCGGGACCTGACCTGGGGCCTGGACTCGGCGATCGTGGAGTGGGAGTACGCGGACCTTGGTGCCGAACTGGTCAGGATCGACGAGCAGGAGGCCGAGAACCTGACGCATGCCTTCCGGGCGTGGTGGGGCAGGCAGTCCTGAACGTCGTCGTCAGGCGGCTCGCTACCACCGACCTCACGAAAGTGAGCAGCATCTTCGGCTGGTACGCGACACACACGGTGGCCACGTTCGAGGAGTCGCCGCGCACCGGAGCGGACTGGGCCCGCCTGCGCGAGGAACTAGACGAACTGGGATTGCCATTCCTGGTGGCCGACGCCGACGGCGAGGTCGCCGGCTATGCCTACGCAAGCCGGTGGCGGCGTAAGCCTGCCTACCGGGCCACCGTCGAGGATTCGATCTTCATAGCGCCCGGCAAGGCCGGCCTCGGCATCGGCAGGCTATTGCTGACTGAGCTGATGGCCGGATGCGCCGACGCGGGCTCACGGCAGATGATCGCGGTCATCGCCGACTCTGACGCGCAAGCATCCGTGGGCCTGCACAAGTCCTGCGGATTTACCGAGGCAGGACGCCTGGCTGACGTCGGCTACAAGCACGGCAGGTGGATCGGAACGCTGCTTATGCAGCGTGCACTCGGCTGACTCAGCCAGCTGGCTTGGACCTCTCGAAGAACTCCCTGATCAGTTCGCGCTGACGCTCGCTGACCTGGTCAAAATGCTTTTCAAGCCGTTCTTCCCCGATAGCCTCGGCGGCGAAATACAGATCCTTGAGCTGGTCGAGCTTCGCCTCCGCGGCCTCAGGTACCTCGCGCGGCGGCGGTTCAGTCACCGCCGAAGGCGGCAGCGAAGCCGGCGCCGTTAGCCCGGCGGAATGCGGCATGGCAGGCAATGGCGCCAGCGTGGCCGTCGGCCGGATCACCGCATTGGTGGCCGGTGGCGGCTCGATGGACCCGGTCACCGACGGCGGCCGGCTCGGCCGCGCCGCCTCGAACGGTCCCCTGGGCACCGCGACTGGTTCCGGCCGCGGTACAGCGGTCGCGCCGGGGAGGATCACTGGCAACGGGCTGGTCCGCTCCTCGTCCTCATTCCGCGAACTCACGGCAATCGCGGGCTGGCTGGCCGCATCGACGACGACGGGAACGGGGTCGCCATTTCCCCCCGGTGCCACGTCGCGGGATCCGGCTGGCAGTTCAAGCGGGACGCCCGACATCCGCGGTGCATCTTGGCGAGCCGACCTGACAGTGCCATCAGCCTGCGGGTCGGCGCGCTCTGCGCGGTCCGTGCCGGGAACCTGTTGAAAACCACCGTCACCATGGTCGGAGTAGCTGGCGCCGAGGCGGACACCGCCTGGGGGCACCAAGCCGTCCGGGCGCGGCGCGGCGGCCGGCCCGGACCCGCCTCGGTCCGGCCCACGGGCGCTGTTGCCGCGAAAGCCGTCGCTAACCCGGCGAGCGTCCGGGCCCCCGTGCTCGTCCTGGCTTTCCGGCCGGTAGCCGGCAGGCCTGCGCTCGGGCAAGTCGGTGACCACGTAGACGTCCCGTTCCTGGACGTTCCTGCCCGGAATCGCGCTGTCGCCGTAGGTCTCCGGCCGCCATGCATTGCGTTCCGGCCATCTGCGGCTGTCCGCCCGTGCGGAGTCGGGCCGCCTGGCGTCCGGGCCACGGTAGCCGTCGCCATGTCGGTAATCATCTGGGCCGCGGTACCCGTCCCTATCGCGGTACCCGTCGGGATCGCGGTACCTCTCGGGATCGCGGTACCTGCCGGGATCGCGGTACCCGTCGGCGTAGTAGCTCGGCTCGTGATAACCGTCAGAACTGCTGGCACCATCTGGACCGCGATAGTGGTCCCGGTTCCTCTCGTCATCGGTACTGCCGTAGCCGTGCGGGCCACGCAGGGCCTCGGGGTCGAGGTAGCCATCCCGCCCGACATAATTGACCGGGTCGCGGTAGGCGCTAGGACGGCTATAGCCCTTTCGGCCTGGGGAGCCGTCCGTGTCGTGGTAGGCACTGGGACGCCGATAGCCGTCCTGCACGGCTTGGCCGTCCGGGCCGCGGTAGCCGTCCGGGCCGCGGTAGCCGTCCTGGCCGCGGTAGCCGTCCTGGCCGCGGTAGCCGTCCGGGCCGCGGTAGCCGTCCGGGTAGTCGTCCTGGTCGTGGTAGGCACTGGGACGCCGGTAACCGTCCGGGGACGGGTAGCCGTCCTCGCCACCGTCGCTGTCTGGCCCGCGGTAGCTATCGGCTAGCCGACGGCGGCCCGCGGGACGCTCGAAAACATCATCTGCCTGTCGGTCGTGCGAACGAGGCCGCTCCGCGCGGAAGCCGTCCGGCTCCCTGGAGTAGTCCTCGCGCCCGCGCAGGACCTGGCCAGTGTCAAGATCGTCCGCGCTGGAGCCGCGGATGACCGGTTGGCGCGCGGCCGTGGCGCGGCCGTGGAGATCGAACCGCCCGGCCTCGGGTTCGCCCGCGTCAGCGCGGATTCGGTCGCGCGGGCCCCGGCCGGGGACACCGGGCTCGGCCCAGTTCTCGGGCGCCACCTGCCCCTCGGCTTGCCCTAGGCGGCGCCCGAGCCGCTGATCCCTATCTAGCCGGTAGTCGCGCCGAGGCCGGTAGTCCCGACCAGACGCGGCGCCGCGGCCAAGGCCGCCGCCCCGGCCAAACTCGCTGTCCGGGCCAAGTCCCGGATCCCGGCCAGGCCTGTCGTCCCTGTCGAGCCCCTGATCCCAGCCTGCGCCCGGCTGCTGGCCGCGATAGCCGTCCTGATCCTGGGGGCCCCGGCGCCGGTCGCGCGCTCCATTAGGGTCTGGCAGCCCACTGTCGCGTCCTGGAGGAGCGCCCCCTCTGCCCGGCAGGCCGCCACGACGATCCGGGAAACCAGCCGGACCGTCGGTGCGCGATCGCAAACCCAGGTCGGCGTCCGGACGTGTGGGCGGCCGCGGCGCGGCATCTCGGTCGGCGGAGGTAAACGCATCTGGCCGCACCGGGCGGAACTGACTCAGCCATTCATCAGCGGGAATATCGGCGCGATCGTCGGTTCGGCGCTCCTCGCGCTTTCGCCGCACTGCCACCTCCACGCCGATACTTCTACCGGCCAACGATCGCATGCGCGCCGGGGCCTCGCAACCTGTCTGCCTCCCCAGCTAGCCTTGGCCGAAGCCGTGCAGGCTGGCCATACCGCGGTTTGTCATGATCCGCGTTGCTTCCTGGATTGGCGTGATCTCGGCTAGCGTTGCGCTGTATCGCATTTCAGCAATTCTCAGCTGATCGCCACCAGGAGGCTGCCATGGACCGCCAAGTTAAGTACCTCTTGTCGGAATCCGAGATGCCGCAGCACTGGTACAACGTGGTGGCTGACCTGCCGAGTCCGCCACCTCCGCCACTGCACCCCGGCACCGGCCAGCCGGTCGGCCCGGACGACCTGGCGCCGCTGTTTCCCGGCGCGCTGATCGCCCAGGAGGTGTCGGCGGAGCGGCACATCGCGATCCCAGACGAGGTATTCGACGTCTACCGGCTGTGGCGCCCGACGCCGCTGTTCCGCGCTCGCCGGTTGGAGCGCGACTTGGGCACCCCGGCTCGCATCTACTACAAGTACGAGGGCGGGAGTCCCGCGGGGTCGCACAAGCCGAACACCGCCGTCCCGCAGGCCTACTACAACGCGGCCGAGGGCGTAAAGAAGCTAACAACCGAGACCGGCGCCGGCCAGTGGGGCAGCGCGCTGGCATTCGCCACGGCCCTTTTCGGGCTGCAGCTCGAGGTATGGATGGTACGGGCATCCTTCGATCAGAAGCCCTACCGCAAGATGCTGATGGAGACCTACGGCGCCACCGTGCACCCGAGCCCATCCGACTTGACCAGCTCCGGGCGGGCTGTGCTCGAGGCGAATCCTGGCTCGACCGGCAGTCTGGGGATCGCGATCAGCGAGGCCGTCGAGGTGGCCGGCGCGGACCCGGACACCCGCTACGCGCTCGGCAGCGTGCTCAACCACGTGCTTATGCACCAGACGATCATCGGGGAAGAGGCGCTCAAGCAGATGGCCATGGCTGGCGACACGCCTGACGTTATCGTCGGCTGCACTGGCGGCGGCTCCAACTTCGGCGGGCTGACCTTCCCGTTCCTGCGGGAAAAGCTCGCGGGCCGGATAAACCCAGTCATCCGCGCTGTTGAGCCTGCCGCCTGCCCGTCGTTCACCAAGGGTGTCTATGCCTACGATTTCGGCGACACGGCCGGATTCACGCCGCTGCTGAAGATGCACACCCTTGGGCACGAATTCATCCCCGACCCGATCCATGCCGGCGGGCTGCGCTACCACGGAATGTCACCACTGCTCTCGCACATCTACGAACTCGGCCTGATCGAAGCAGTAGCCAAGCCCCAGTCAGAGTGCTTCGCGGCCGGCCTGCGGTTCGCCAGGACAGAGGGCATCGTGCCGGCCCCGGAGCCAACACATGCCGTGGCGGCCTGCATCGAGGAGGCTCTCCGGTGCAAGGAAACCGGCGAGGAGAAGGTCATCCTGACCGCCCTGTGCGGCCACGGCCTGCTCGACCTGGCCGCCTACGGTGACTACCTGAGCGGGGAGCTCAAGGACCTGGAGCTTAACGACAAGGCACTTGAGGAGGCCCTGGCGGGCCTGCCGACCCCGGCCTAGCTGGGGAGGCCGAATCTCGCCGCTACTGGATGCGCGGCCAGACCCGGGCCGGGAGGAGGGGGGTTCGGCCCGGGTCCTATGGCACGCATCCGCGGCCGTCACTGCGGACGCGCCCTGACGCTGTATCGGCATAAACAAGCGTTCATACAGCGATCTAGTCGTACGCTGACCGGCGCATGTGTTGTCAAGAGGCCGCTGACAACCGATACGGCTGAGCAAGCGTCAAAGACATACTCATGTCCGCATGCTGCCGGGGTAGCCAATTCTCATGACCGCCCAGACCGACCTGGATCCGACGACGACCGGCTGCCGATCGGCGGCACAACCTTGCAGTGCCGCCTCGCTGAGGCTGCTATAGAGCTGTTCTCCAGCCAGGGTGCGCCCGCGACGACCGTTCGGGAGATCACCGCCGCCTGCGGCTTGTCGCCAGGGGCGCTATACAACCACTTCACGTCGAAGGATCAGCTGCTGTACGTGCTGGTTCGGGACATCCATCTGCAGTTCGATGCGCGTATGGCCGCCGCGCTGGCGAGCGCGCGGCCCGGATCCGGCCGCGCAGCTCGCGGCTACCGTGCGCTTCATCGTCGCTCACACGGCCGGGGGCAAGAAGAGATCACGGTTCGCTAATCGCGAGTTCACCGCCCTGACCGGGCCGCGCCGGCAGGAGATCATCACTCTGCGCCGGCAGATCCGCGACCGGCTGACCGGCGTCCTCGTAGCAGGCTCTGAGGCTGGCACGTTCGCATTGGCGGGCGGCGACAACCTGACCGCCGCAACGCTGACCGCCGTCACCATCACCACGATGTGCGGGCACATCAGCGAGTGGACCCTGGAGAACTATCCGCTCAGCATTGACCAGCTTCAGGACCGCTACGTGGAGATGGCACTGCGGCTCGCCGGGACTAAAGGCTGACCGGCTGCCGGTCAGGACCCTGCTAGCGCGGCGAAATCGGCCGGAGCGATGTTCCCGCCGGACAGCACGACCGCGGTGCGCCCGGCCGGCGTGACCGCGCCGGTGAGCAGCGCGGCCAGCGCTACCGCGCCGCTGGGCTCGACCACGACCTTGAGGCGGGAGAAGCAGAAGCGCATGGCTTCGACGATCGCGGCCTCGGAAACGGTCACGACGTCGTCGAGCAGCCGGGCGTTAACTGCGAACGTCAGCTCGCCCGGCTCGCGCGCGCGCAATCCGTCGGCGATCGTGTCTGGCTCGGGTATGGCAACCCGGCGGCCCGCCTGCATCGACTGGCTCGTGTCGCTGGCGCTGGCCGGCTCGACGCCGAGCACAGCGGTGCCGGGTAGCTGGCCCTTGACGGCGGTGGAGACGCCGGCGGCGAGGCCGCCGCCGCCCACCGGGACCAAGACCAGGTCGAGCCCAGGGACTTGCTCGGTCAGCTCAAGCCCGGCGGTGCCCTGCCCGGCCATCACGTCATAGTCATCGAACGGCCGGATCAGGGTCAGGCCGCGGTCGGCCGCGATTTCGGCAGCTACCTCTTCGCGGCTCTCCCTGTCGGGATCGTAGCGGCGAATTTCGGCGCCGTAGCCTTCGATCGCGGCGAGCTTGACGGCTGAGCCGTTCGCCGGCACGACGACCACCGCGGTGATGCCAAGCAGGTTGGCGGCCAGCGCGACGGCCGCGCCATGGTTGCCGGAGGAGAACGCCACGACGCCCGCGGCCCTGGCTGGCGGATCCAGCAAGCTGAGCCGGTTGTAGGCGCCGCGGAACTTAAACGACCCGCTGCGCTGGAACGGCTCGGCTTTCAGCAGCACCTCCCCGCCGCACTGCCGGTCGAGCGCCGAGGAGCTCAATACGGGCGTGCGATGAGCGACCCCGGCCAGCCGCGACGCCGCGGCCTGGACTCGCTCCAGCGTGAGTCCGTCATCCGGCATGCGTGTCTCCTCGCCTAGGGCCGCAACTCGCGTTCGGACTGTCCGGCGCGACCCCCGCAGCCGGAGGTGGCAGGCTAACAGCCAAGCCGGTGAGCGGAACCGAAGGAGGCCGCACAGATGCAGATACCGAAGCCAACCGAGGCAGACAAGGATTACTTCCGGTCATTGGTGCCTGAGGCTCCTGATGTCGAGATGAAGCCGATGTTCGGCAACCTCGGCGCATTCGTCAACGGGAACATGTTCGCCGGGCTGTTCGGAGCGGCAGTCGGCGTGCGCCTGAGTGATCCCGATCGCGAGGAACTCGCCGCCATCGACGGAGCCGGGCCGTTCGGGCCCGAAGAGCGTCCCATGGGCGGTTACCTGAGCCTGCCGCCGGCCTTTCGCAAAGACTCGGAGCAAGCGGCCGGCTGGGTCGCCAGGGCGCTCGCCTACGTCGGCGAGATGCCGCCGAAGAAGGCGAAGCCGAAGGCCAGCCCGAAGGCCGCCAAGCCGAAGTAGCGAGGCCCGCGCTAAGCTGTACGGTCATTCAACAGCTGGGGAGTCATCCGTGTCCGATCGCACCGCCGAGCCGTTCAGCCGGGCCCGCCTCGCCGAGCTGATCGAACGCGAGCGCGCGGACTACCTGAATCGGCATCCCCTGTCGGCTCGGGCGTTCGACGCGGCAGCGGCCAACCTGCTCGGCGGCGTGCCGATGACCTGGATGCGAATGTGGCCGGGCGGCTTCCCGCTCTACCTCGCGGGCGCCGCAGGCGCTCGGCTGACTGATATCGACGGCAACGAGTTCATCGACTTCTGCCTGGGCGACACCGGGGCGATGGCCGGGCACTCCCCCGCCGCGGTCCAGGACGCCATCGCCCGCCGCTACACCGAGCTGGGCGGCGCCACCACCATGCTGCCCACCGAGGATGCCGCCTGGGTCGGGGCGGAGCTCATGCGCCGGTTCGGCCCATCGCACTGGAGCTTACGCTCACCGCCACCGACGCCAACCGGTGGGCAACGAGAATCGCACGGCAGCTCACCGGCCGCCGCAAGATCCTCGTCTTCAACTACTGCTACCACGGCAGCGTGGACGAGACATTTATCGTCGTCACGCCGGAGGGTCCCGCCTCCAGGGAAGGTAACGTGGGCGCTCCGGTCGACCCGGTCGAGACGACCCGGGTCGTCGAGTTCAACGACGCCGAGGCGCTGGACCTGGAACTCGGCTTCGGTGACGTTGCGGCCGTGCTGATGGAGCCGGCCCTCACCAACATCGGCATCGTGCTGCCCGAGCCTGGCTACCTGGACGCGGTACGCGAGCTGACCCGCCAGCACGGCAGCCTGCTCATCAACGACGAGACCCACACCTTCAGCGCCGGACCAGGCGGATGCACGAGAGCCTGGAACCTGGAGCCGGACATCGTCACGATCGGCAAGTCGATCGCCGGCGGCATCCCGGCCGGCGCCTACGGCCTGTCGGCGGAACTGGCGGACCGGATCCTTGCCGACAAGGCGGCCGACATCGAAGACACCGGCGGAATTGGCGGCACCCTGGCCGGCAACGCGCTGTCAGTCGCCGGCATGCGGGCGACGCTGGAGCAGGTGCTGACGGACGCGGCATTCGACGGCATGATCTCGGTGGCCGACCGGTACACCGCCGGCGTGCGCGACGTGCTCGCCAGCCGCGACCTGCCGTGGACCATCAGTCAGCTGGGCGCCCGCGCCGAGTACCGGTTCTGTCCGCAACCCCCGCGCAACGGCGGCGAGTCGGCCGCGGCGGCGAACGCCGATCTTGACGAGTACCTGCATCTCTACCTGGTCAACCGAGGCGTTCTGCTGACCCCGTTCCACAACATGGCGCTCATGTGCCCGCAGACCTCGGTCGCCGACGCTGACGGCCATACGCAGCTATTCGCCGAAGCCGCCGACGAGCTACTGGCCTAGCGAGGCTGGAAACAATCCAGGCGCGGAGCTCACGCCGCCACCGTGACCGCCAGCAGCTGCGGCCTTCCGATCTCCTCGGGAACCGGCTCGCCATCGGCCTGTAGGCCCGAAATGTGAACCTCAATGGCCTCGACTGCCCGCTCCTGGCATTCCTCGAGGGTGTTGCCGCGCGTGAAGCACCCAGGCAGCGCCGGAACCGTGACGTAGTAGCCGCCGCCCTGCTCGGGCTCAACCACGATCGTGTAGGTGCGCATCGTCCTCATCCTAATCTCACTCACAGCAGGGGCACGGTGACGCGGTCGATGCGGGTGCCGTCGCCGGCGTGCGGCGTGGCCGCCATTAGTGTGCTAGCTAGCCGGCTAAGTCAACGGGGAGCACATGAAGATCGCAGGATCTGTTGCACTGGTCACCGGCGCGGACCGCGGGCTTGGCCAGGTATACGCCCGAGAGCTGGTCAGCCGAGGCGCTGCCCAGGTCTACGGAGCCGCCCGTAAACCTGCCGCCGTCACCGAGCCGGGCGTCACGGCCGTCGCCCTCGACATCACCGATCCGAAACGCGTCGCCGAGGTCGCCGCGGAGTACTCGGACGTCGGCCTGCTGGTGAACAACGCCGGAGTCATGAAGGCCAGCTCATTCATCGGCACGCCGACGCTGGACCCGGCGCGGCTGGAGATGGAGACCAACTACTTCGGCACGCTGAGCATGTGCCGCGCCTTCGCGCCCGTGCTCGCACGCAACGGCGGCGGCGCGATCGTGAACATGCTCTCGGTCACCAGCTTCTATACCAATCCGCTGGATGCCTCGTACGGAGCCTCGAAGGCGGCCGCGTGGTCCTTGACCAACGGCATCCGCATCGAATTGCATCATCAGGGCACTTTGGTCGTCGCGGTCCACGCGAGCTTCATCGATACCGACATGGCCGCCGGCATCGACGCGCCCAAGGTGAGTCCCGAGTCGGTCGCCCGGCAAGCGCTCGACGCCGTCGAGGCTGGCCAGATCGAGGTGCTCGCGGACGAGCGGTCCCGTTTCATCAAGGCATCACTGCCCCGCGATCACGAGCTGATTTACCCCGACGTGCAGGCATTCTGGGACGCAATCACCGGCACCCGCTAGGCCGCCAGCCCCGGGGGCCCTGCGCGAGTAGAGGCCGACGGCCGGCGACGTTCTGCACGTCACCCTTCGTAGTAGTAGCGACACGCGGCGATGCGAATCTCGCCGTCCGTGACCTTGTAGATGAGGCGGTGCTCATCCGTGATCCGCCAATCAGGAGGCACCGGAGCCAACCGTGGATTCTCTGATTGCCGGCAGCCAGAATCTGAGAAGCGCGCGAGGCCGCCGCTAGCGCGATCGCGCGGCGTTGACAACGGTTTGGCGCAGGTACGTCGGCGCCGCGTGACGATCCCATAGCGGGTTCCACCGGGCCAGCAGCTGCGCGAACGCCTCCTGCACGATCTCCTCAGCCAGACCCCATCGCCTGCCAGGCGACAGCAAGCCGGCGGGTTGCCACGCTCCCGAGAGTTGGATCACCGAGTTATTGTGTCGGCATGCCTGACCGCAAGGAGACCATCCAGGTCGCGGGCCGCTCGGTGACGATCTCCAACCCGGACAAGGTCTACTTTCCGCGAACCGGCCACACCAAGATGGATCTGGTCCGGTATTACCTCAGCGTCGCCGACGGCGCCCTGCGCGGGGTAACCGGCCGCCCACTGGTGCTCAAGCGATTCGTGAACGGCGCCGAGGGCGAAGCCTTCTTCCAGAAGCGCGCTCCGGCTTCTCGCCCGGACTGGCTGGACACGGTCGTGCTCAGCTTCCCGTCCGGGCGGACGGCGGAGGAGATCGTCATCTCCGATGCCGCGGGCCTGGCCTGGGTCGTCAACCTCGGCTGCATCGACCTGAACCCGCATCCGATCCGCGCGGACGACCTCGAGCATCCAGATGAACTGCGGGTCGATCTGGACCCCGTTCCCGGCATTGGCTGGGACCAGATCGTCAGCGTCGCGATTGTCGCCCGCGAAGTGCTGGCCGACTTCGGGCTGACTGGCTGGCCGAAGACCTCGGGTTCCCGCGGCATGCACGTCTACGCCAGGATCGAGCGGCGGTGGACGTTCAGCCAGGTCCGGCGCGCTGCGGTCGCGCTGGCCAGGGAGATTGAGCGGCGCGCGCCGCACGAGGCGACGTCCCGGTGGTGGAAAGAGGAGCGGCACGGGGTCTTCGTTGACTACAACCAGAACGCCAAGGACCGGACGGTTGCGTCGGCCTACTCGGTCCGCCCTACGCCGGATGCCCGAGTCTCCACGCCGCTGCTCTGGGACGAGGTGCCGGGCTGTGATCCGGCGGCGTTCACGATGGACACCGTGCCGCAGCGGTATGCGACCGTAGGCGACCCCGGAGCCGGCATCGACGACGCGGTCGGCTCGCTGGACCGGCTGCTCGAGCTGGCCGAGGCTGACGAGGCGGCCGGGCTGCCAGACGCGCCGTGGCCGCCGCATTTCGAGAAGCAGGCCGGGGAAGCCCCCCGGGTGCAGCCGTCCAAGCGACGGACCGTCGTCCCGTCGCCGGCGCCCGGCAAGTCCGCAGGCCCGACCGGCAGGCGGCGTACCTCCATGCCGCTGATCGAGATCGCACGGGCCGCGAGCAAGGCCGAGGCGATGGCGGGCCTGGATCGGTGGAAGGAGCGTCATCCGGACGTTGCCGCCCGGCTTGAGCCCGCCGACATCCTGGTCGACTCCATGCGCGGCCGGTCGTCAACCTGGACGAGGATCCGGCTCAACCTGCAGCACGTGCCTGAGCCTGACCGCCCGTCGCAGGAACCGCTCGAGGTCGACTACGACCCATGGCGCGGGTTCGGCCCCTAGCTCGCTGCGTCGCCGGTCACGAGCGGCTGAACTTGATCAGGAACTCAAGCAGGCCATGGTTCTGGGTTGTCACGAAGCCGGCGAAGCTCGGGTTCGAGATGCCCCAGTCGGCGAACACAATCGGGATAGACCCCGACACCGCGATGCCGGCGCTGGTTCGCTCTGCCTGCAGCGTGAACGTCACTGGCCTGGTGTGCCCATGCAGGGTCAGGTTCGCGGTGGCGTGATAGGTCCTGATGACGCCATCGACTGGCAGTGATCCGAGCCCGATCGGCCCGGTAAGGGTCAGCGTTCCCTTCGGGTACGCCGCGGTGTTCATAATGCGGCCGTTGAACTGCGCGTCTCGCTGGCTCTGGTCGCTCTTGATGGTCGCCATCTGCACGGTGAACGACGCCGCGGTCACACTGCTGCCTCGGATTGTCATACTGCCGCTGATGTCACTTGTACGGCCGACGGCGACGTTGTTCTGGCCGGCTAGCACCTCATCGACCCGGTAACCGACGATCGACCCGGCGGCCACCCTCCAGCTGCCCGCCACCGTGCCCGCCGACCCCGTACCCGCAGTAGCTGTGCCGGGAGTTGCCGTGCTAGTCGCGCCTGACGACGATTTCAGGCTGAGCGGCGCGGGTGCCGGGCCTTCGATGACGTGGATGTAGAACCACGCGCCGCCGACAGCGAGAAGCGCGAGCACGGCCACGCCGCCGAGCAGCCAGATCGCCAGCCGGTGCGGCCTCAGGCGTGCCATGACGGATCTCCCTGTCTCGCCTGGACCGACGAGCCCTGGCGCTGAACATGATGGTGACTCGCCAAGGCTGGCAGGCCATCCTCAGCGAAAGCTCAGCCGTTCCGCTGCTTTCCTGCTGAGGCCAAGGCGGATAACAATAAGCCCGTGGCTAGCCGACTGCCGGGATGAGCTCCGCCAGCAGCTCCAGGTGATCCAGATCATCCAGGTCAAGTACCTGCAGGTACATGCGCGTGGCACCGATCCCGGCGTATTCAGCGATCTTGGCCGCGATGTCGTCCGGGGTCCCGGCGAGGCCGTTCTTACGCAGCTCGTCGGGCTGCCTGCCGATGGCCGCGGCCCGCTTCTCCAGCGCGGCGGCCGTGCGGCCGCCGCAGACGACCTGCGCAGCCGAGAAGGTCATCGACCCCTCGTCCCGGCCTGCGGCCACGCACGCTTCCCTCACCCGCCCGAACGCGGCCGCGGTGTCCTCAAGGCTGCTGAACGGGACGTTGTACTCGTCGGCGTAGCGCGCGGCGAGCCTGGGCGTGCGCTTCGGGCCGGCCCCGCCGATCAGCACCGGCGGCCGCGGCCGCTGGGCCGGTTTGGGCAGCGCCGGAGAGTTCGTCACGGTGTAATACTCGCCAGCGAACTCGAAGGTGTCGCCGACCGGCGTCTCCCACAGGCCCGTGATGATCGCAAGCTGCTCGGCGTACCTGTCAAACCGTTCCCGCAATGGGGGGAACGGGATCGCGTAGGCAGCGTGCTCGGCATCAAACCACCCGGCTCCGAAGCCGAACTCAACCCGCCCGCCGCTCATCTGGTCAACCTGCGCGACCGAGATCGCCAGCGGGCCAGGGAACCGGAATGTGGCGGGGCTCATCAGCGTGCCGAGCCTGATCCGGGACGTCTCGCGGGCGAGGCCGGCCAGCGCGATCCATGCGTCGGTCGGGCCGGGCAGCCCGCTGACGTCGCCCATCTTCAGGTAGTGGTCGGAGCGGAAGAAGGCGTCGAAGCCAAGGTCCTCGGTGGCCTTCGCTACCCGGAGCAGCGTGTCGTAGCTCGCGCCCTGTTGGGGCTCAGTGAAGATTCGCAGTTGCATACGGCCATCTTTGCGTGTCCGGCGGCCGAGCGCGGCCGCCGGTGCCTAAATCGTGTCAAGCTGCCGAGCAGACCAGCTGCCGGTCGTTCAGCCTGCGCTTACCCACGTCAATCCGGCTGGCAGTGCCAGGGTCCTGGCGTGGCCGTGGCTGACCAGGAAGCTGCCGCAACCGGAGACCACGACCTCATCGGATCCCCGCACCGGGCCTAGCGCAAAGGACCCGCAAGCCCATGCCAGCGGCACGGTCACTCCCGGCCCAGTGGCGCTCCCCGTGACCGGATCCACGGGCTGCAAGCGGTACGACGGGTCGCATCCCTCAAGCGCCAGGTAGGAGCTGCCATTCCAGGTGCCCGCGACAGCATTGCACGAACCTTTGCGGATAGCCGGCCAGTCGCGCGTCACTGGCGCTATGTCGCCCGGTCCGGCAGTATCGAGCGTCGCCGCACCATCCGTAGCGAAACCTCCGCCGGTCTCGTCACCACCGGGGAAGTACGTCAGCCGGAGGCCGTCCGGCGCCCAGGACAGGAACTTGACGATCGTCATCGTGGCCGAGGCCAGCGTCCAGGTCCGGACTCGAGCCTCATGGCCTGGCATCGGTATCAGCTCGATCCGCGCAGCTGAGCACAGGCATTGTCGGGAGCCGCTGACGCGCAACACGCCGACAGCGACCGCCGACCCGTCTGGGCGCACGGCCAGGCTCGTCACGTTTTCCCACTTGCTGAACTCCGGGCCAAATGGCCGGACAGCGCCGGTGGCGCTCACTGTGGCGAGCCGCACCGGCTGCCAGTTAACTCCGCTGACCGGACCGGCCGCCTCGGTGACCACCCATCCGCCACCAGGACTGCTGGCGATGACCGATTGCGGAGCTACCACCGCGGGAAGTCCGCTGACCCGGACCGCCCTGGCGCTGCCGATCCTGGACATCTCGAACACGCTGGCAGAACCGGCCAGGCCAGTGCCGAGCAGAAGGTGACCGGAGCCCGCTGGCGGCAAGCTCGGTGAGCGGCCGGGCTGATCGCCCATGGCCCGCATCTGGTGGTGGGCCGCCTTACCCGACGCGCTCGCCTGGTGGCCCGTTCGATGAACCGTCGCCTGCGGGATGGAAGCAGCGAGCGAGCTGGCCAATGCCATGACGGCCAGGGCCGCTGCGGCGCTCGTGAGCCTGGCGTTGCGCCGCCGCCGCCTGCCGCGAGCGATCACGCCAGCGGAGGCGGGTACCGGCAGATCTGTCGCCGCCAGCCCGCCGAAAAGCGACCTCAGGGTGTCGATCTCAGGCATCGGGCGCCTCCAGGCTGCGCAGCCGCACTGGCCGACCGTTCTCACGTTCCTCGCCCAAAGCGGCAGCCAGCGCCTCGCGCCCTCGCCACAGCCAGCCCTTCACGCTTCCCACCGGGCAGCGCAGCTCGGCGGCTATCTGACCAACTGGCAAGTCCGCCAGGTAGTGCAGCACAAGCACGACCCGTTGCCGCTCTGGCAGCGTTCGCAAGGCGATGACCAGCGCCACGGTGTCCGGGCTTATCTCCGGAACCTCCCTGGAAACAAGCTGCCACGCCGCGGCGCGGGCAGTGCGGTCACGCCGGAACCGGCTGTTGCTGAGGTTCGTGGCAACCCGCCTTACCCACGCCTCCGGCGAATCGCAGCCGCGCACTGAATCCCAGCGCTGCCAGGCCCTGGCGAACGCCTCCTGGGCGATCTCCTGCGCGTCGGCAAGATTGCCGCTCAGCGCGTAGGCGTGCCGGACAACGCGCCTGGCTGCGGCGCCATAGAACTCGTCGAATTCAGCGGACCTGGCGTCTACCGTCATCGGCCGTTCCTGTTGGCCGGGCCGACCACAGCCCGGCAGGTGGTGATGTGCGGGACGAGCCGGATCGGACCAGCCGTCCATCGTTGCGAGTGCTGCCACGCCAGAATGACGCCGCGGCGTGCGCCCAGGTTACGGAGCAGATCATGACGGGTTGTCAGGTTTTACGCGAACAGCCCGGAAAGCGCGTTGGCTTGGGGAGACGCAGTCAGTTCGGTTGCGCCACCTGCGGGGTAAGCGAAGGATGGGAGTCTGGCTCATCTTCGGCAGCCGCGCGTCCCATCAGCCCTTACCTGAATGCGAGGAGACCATGTCGGCAGGCACCGCTGAAGCAACCGGCTACGTAGCCGGAACCTGGGATATCGACCCTGTCCATTCTCATATCGGCTTCGTGGCCAGGCACCTGATGGTCAGCAAGGTCCGGGGGAACTTCACCATATTCGAAGGCCAGATCATCACCGCAGCAAACGCGCTCGAGTCCTCGGCGGTCGCCACTATTGACACGACGTCGCTCACGACCAGCAACGCCCAGCGCGACGGGGACGTCAAGGGCGAGAACTTCCTCGACGTAGCGAATTACCCAACCATGACTTACAAGAGCACCGCGATCCGTCAGGAAGGCGACATCTATGTTGTAACGGGCGACCTTACCATCAAGGGGGTCACCCGTCCGGTCGAGCTTGCCGTCGAGGTGAACGGCTTCGGGCCCGATCCCTACGGCGGCACCCGTGCCGGGTTCTCGGCTTCGGGCGAGATCAACCGCAATGACTACGGCATCACCGCGAACATGGCACTGCCCACCGGCGGCGTGATGATCAGCGAGAAGATCCAGCTCACCCTCGAGGTCGAGGCCGTGCTCAAGACCGACTGAGACGGCTGTTACCGGCACAGCGTAGCCAGGCATTCGACGTGGTGGGTCATCGGGAATGCGTCGAATCCGCGCACGCCGGTCAGCTGCCAGCCGCCATCGATCAGCAGCCGCAGGTCCCTGGCCAGCGTTGCCGGGTCACAGGAAACGTATGCCAGCCTGCGCAACTCACTCGGCCCGCGGCCACACAGCGCGTCGATGACCGGCCTCGCCGCGCCGGTCCGCGGCGGGTCCAAGGTTGCGATCGATGCCTCGCCGACGCCAAGCCGGGTGAGCACCGCAGCGACGTCGCCGCGGTGTACGCGGGCCCACGGCCACTCGCGGAGGTTGTGGCGCGCGTCCCGGACCGCCGCCGCGTCGTGCTCGACCGCGATGACGGCGCCGTCTGGCCCGACCGCACGGGCCAGCACCCCGGCGAACAGGCCGGCCCCGCAATACAAGTCGAGCGCTGTCTGCCCCGGCTGCGGGTCGAGTTCGGCCAGCACCGCGGTGGCCAGTACGTCGGCAGCGCCGGGGTGCACCTGCCAGAACCCGCCCTGGCTGACCCGCCAGTCCCGGCCCGCCGCGCGCTGGATCAGGTAGCCACGGCCGCGGATCGGGGTCCTGGCACCGTTGCGCCCGCCCAGCTGCACCGAATCGGCCTCGATCTGCGGCCAGCCCGCGACTGAGGCCGGCTTGGCCCCGGTGACAAGCACGCCCCGTTCCCCGGTAGCGGGCGCCGCGCACACCTGCACCGACGCGCCCGGCGGCCACTTCTTCCCGGTCACCCCGGCGCTGGTGACTAGCGGATGAGCGATCAGGCACTGGTCAATCTCCACTACATCGTGGGACCGGTGCCTGCGCAGCCCGGCTCTGCCTCGATCGTTCACCGCGAACGACACGACGGTCCGCCAGCCCAGGCCCGCGTTGTCCCCGTCGAGGGCCTGCACTTCGGCCTTGAGATCAACGTCGGCTAGCCGGCGCAGCTGCTGGCTGATCACCGCAGCTTTCAGCTCGCGTTGTGCTGGCAGGCTGGCGTGCTGCCAGTCGCAGCCGCCGCAGCCGCCGGGAACCGCGTACGGGCAGGGCGCCGCAACCCGATCGGGCGAAGGCTGGAGGACCTCAACCGCGTCCGCCCTGGCGAACCTTGCCGTGCTCTGGGTAACGACCGCCCGGACGCGCTCACCGGGCAGCGCATGACGCACGAAGACCACCCAGTTCGCATCGTCCTGCCTCGAGACGCACCACCCGCCGTGCGCAGCCTCACCGACGGCGAGTTCCAGGACGTCCCCCGCCTCCGGCGCAGGTGCACGCTCGGTGGTCACGGAGCTCCATCGTGCCCTGATACCCGGAGCACGCGATCCGGCCTGGGTACCGTCTGGCTAGCAGCGCTACGCCAGGGAATACTTTGGACTGCACCGCTCTGGCTGGAAGGAAGCACGTGCACATCGTGATCATGGGATGCGGCCGGGTCGGATCCAGGCTGGCCCACATCCTCGAGGACCAGGATCACTCGGTCGCCATCATCGACCAGAATCCGGAGGCCTTCAGGAAACTGGGGTCGGGCTTCAAGGGCACCAAGGTGACCGGCATCGGATTCGACCGCGACGTGCTGACCGAGGCGGGAATCGAGCGGGCCGGCGCGTTCGCCGCCGTCAGCAGCGGTGACAACTCCAACGTCATCGCGGCGCGGGTGGCCAGGGAGTCCTTCGGCGTGCAGCGGGTCGTCGCGCGCATCTACGACCCGCGCCGGGCCGAGGTCTACCAGCGGCTGGGCATTCCGACGGTCGCCACTGTCGCCTGGACCGCCGACCAGATGCTGCGCAGGCTCGTGCCGGAAGGCGCGGAGTCCCTGTGGCGGGACCCGACCGGGGCCGTCGTGCTGGCCGAGGTGGCCTACTCCGACGGCTGGCTCGGGCAGCGGGTCTGCGACCTCGAACTGGCTGCGCGCACTCGCATCGCCTACATCGCCCGGCTCGGCGAAGCGCTCATGCCCAGCGCGACGCTGGTGCTGCAAGAAGGCGACGTGGTGCACGTCATCGCCGAAGAGCTCCGCCTCGACGAGATCGTGGCCGTGCTCGGCGCAGACCCCGGAAAGGGAGGCCATTGATGCGCGTCGCAATCGCCGGGGCGGGCGCGGTAGGCCGCTCGATTGCCAAGGAGCTGCTGGAGAACGGGCACGAGATCCTGCTCATCGACAAGGATCCGAGTTCCATCAAGGTTCACAGCGTGCCGAAGGCCGAGTGGCTGCTTGCCGACGCCTGCGAGATCAGCGCGCTGGACGACGCTCAGCTCGAGCGCTGCAACGTGGTCATCGCGGCGACCGGCGACGATAAGGCGAACCTGGTCGTCTCCCTGCTCGCCAAGACCGAGTACGGCGTGCCGCGGGTGGTGGCCCGGATAAACCACCCCAACAACGAGTGGCTGTTCAACGAGTCCTGGGGCATCGACGTGGCTGTTTCAACCCCGCGACTGCTGTCGGCTCTTGTCGAGGAGGCGGTAAGCGTCGGCGACCTGGTCCGGCTGATGACGTTCCGGCAGAGCGAGGCCAGCCTGGTGGAACTGACCATGCCGGCCGATGCGCCACTGGCAGGCCGAAGCGTCGGCGAGATCGAGTGGCCTGCCGACACCGCGCTGGTCGCGATTCTGCGCGACGGCCGCGTCATCGTGCCCAGCGCCGACGACCCGCTGGAGGGCGGTGACGAGTTGCTGTTCGTCACCAGCCAGAACGTGGAGCACGACCTGGCCCACCTGCTCAACTCGGATCACTGACCCAGCGCCGCCGGGCCTGGGCCCGGCTACCTCGTCTCGGTGATCTCCGGGCCGCGCTCGAACGGGCTAAGTGGATCGGGCTCCTGCTCTAGCTGGCTCTCCAGGACCTGCCTGGCCTCATCCGGCAGCCTGATGTCGAGCGGCTTCCTGGGCGGCTCGGCATGGTCGCCGCGCACCACCACCACGTCGCCGAAGATCTCCTCGAAGGGCTGCGCCAGGCGCCGGTCGGTCGCGGCCGGACCGCTGATCAGGCCGCGCAAGAACCACCGCGGACCGTCGACGCCCAGGAACCGGAGCGGCTGCGGCGGCACCCGGACGTCTGATCCCTGCGGGGTTACCTTAGCCAGCAGTTCAGGCCCGAACGGGCCCGCCTTTTCGCTGCTCTGCCCGCCTGCCTTCGCGACCTCGTCGGCGATCTCCGGCAGGACTTCGCGCCACAGCCCTGAACTTCGCGGCGCGGCGAATGGCTGCAGCTGGATTCCGCTCTCGCCGTGCACCACGGCGATGGAGATGCCCTCTTCCTCGGACATGAAGACCTGGACGTCATAGCCTTCGCGGACCGGGATCAGCAGGCTGCCAAAGTCGATGCGCTCGACATCCGGATAGCCGCCCTCGCTGTCCCACGGGCCTGCCGGGCTGTCCGCTGGCGGGCCCTCCGCCGAGGAATCGCGCAGCCGCGTCCAGGTCACGGGGTCCCCGAGGTCAGCACGCGGCGTCCTGCGTCGGCCGGCCACCTCAGCTGGTTCTGCGGCCTCAAGTCTCGTCCGCGTCCTCGTCCTCATCCGCGAGGGCGGCGTCGTCGAAGCTGTCGTCTTCCTCGTATCCGAGGTCCTCATCGTCAACCTCGCCGTCTTCGGCAACGTCCTGCTCGTCCTGGGCTGCCGGGTCGTTCGCGCCGGCCGACCCGCGGCCAGCCGCGTCTTGACCGGTACGACTACGTCGTCGGAACACCCCGCACGCTCCTAACCTCCCGACCGGGCTACGGCCCCGCCAGGACTTCGTTACCCTCCGAAGGATCGCCGGCCATCGCATGACCGCCGGTCGAGCCATGGCCTCCGGCACCGCGGTGCGATCCAGGCAGGATCTCGACTTCTGTAAATATCGGGCGTTCTATTCGCTGAATGACAAGCTGGGCTATCCGGTCACCTCGCCGGAAGCTCACCGGATGCTCGGCATCGGTGTTCAGCAGGATCACCTTGATCTCGCCACGGTACCCCGCGTCGACAGTGCCCGGCGCATTGACGACGGTGACGCCGTGGCGCGCGGCCAGCCCCGAACGAGGATGCACGAAGGCGGCGTACCCATCCGGCAGCGCGATGCACACCCCGGTGCCGACAATGGCGCGCTGGCAAGGCGCGAGGTCAAGGTCGGCGACTATGAACAGGTCGCTGCCAGCGTCACCTGGATGGGCTCGCTGCGGCAGCGGCAGGCCGGGATCGAGACGCCGAATCAGTACCGGGACCGACCCCGGCTCGGTGCAGGCGCAGGTCATCGCAATTTCCCTCTGGTCGGTAGCTTCAGCTTCGCTGACGGTGCCCGCCGCCGGCTATTCGGGGGGCGGGTTCGGCGGGGTCCCCCGCAGCGCAGGCCAGGCATAGGTAATCACCGCCGCGAATGGCACCGCCACAATAGCGCCCGGAATCCCGGCGATGATGCCGCCAACTGCCAGCACGAGAATGATCGACAGCGGGTGCAGCCTGATGATGCGGCCGACCACGAGCGGCTGGAGCAGATGGCTCTCAATCTGGTTCTCGAGCACGAAGACCGCCAGCAGGATCACCGCGGCGACCCAGCCCTTTGTTGCCAGCGTCACCAAGATCGCCAGCGCGCCCACTACCAGGATGCCGATGATCGGCACGAAGGCGGCGATGAAGATGAGCACAATGAAGGGCACGACGAGCGGCACGCCAAGCAGCCACAGCGCCAGGCCGATGAACAAGGCGTGGATGGCGGCCACCAGCGTGGTGCCCCGCAGGTAGTTGACCAGCGCCCGCCATGCCGCATCACCGGCGCTGGCCGCACGCCGGTGCGATTCACCGCGGACCCCGCTGATCAGCCAGGCATAGATCCGGGCGCCGTCCTTGAGCAGGAAGAAGGTAATGAAAAGCGTCAGCACCAGGCCGGCCAGGAATTCGATGGCGTACTTCCCGGTGGTGAGCACGGTGCCCGCCACCTCGGATTTGTGCTGGGAGATGAACTTGACGAAATCGTTGCTGTACTGCGTCAGGCGGGCGGAGTTCAGGTGGAACGGCGGACCCGAGAGCGAGTGCTCCACCTCCGTCGCGGTCCGCTGCACCTCGGCGAACAGCGCCGGGTAGTCCGCGCTGACCCGGTTGGCGAATAGTGCGACTGCCCCGGCAAACACCAGCACCGCACCGAGGAACGTGCACCAGGTTGCCAGCAGCCGTGGCATCCCGCGCCGGTGCAGCCAGCCGGTGGCCGGCTGCAGCAGCGCGGTCAGTAGCAGGGCCGCGATGAGCGGCAGCACTACCAGGCGGAGTGCCTCAAGCAGCCGGAATGTCAGGTAGATGGTGGCGGCGGTCAGCAGCAGGCACCAGGACCAGGCGGCGGCCTGCCGTAGCAGCCTGGAGACCTGCAATTCCGGCGCGACCAGTTCCTCCAGCGCGGCGGATTCGCCGGAGCCGGGTTCCGCCGTCCATGGCATGCGGCTGAGTGGCCGATACGGCCTGGCCGCGGCCGAGCAGCCAGCGAACCGCCGACCGCAGCCCGATCGGCTGCTCGCCGCTGCCTGCGAGGTGCTCGCGACCGCCGGGACCGTCCGTTGTCCCAGCGGGCTCGCCCGCGCCGCCCGCCTGGATCGGAGCGCCCCCGGCCAGGTTCTCGGCGCCAGCAGCCGCCTGCTCGCCGGCGCCTTGCACTGTGTCGGCCTGTCACGCAGTACAAGCTACGCCAGCGATGTCAGGCCTGCGGAACGGACGTTAAGGGGTCGGTGCCCGACGTCCAGTACCTTGGGTGGCATGCACTCCTACCGTGAGCGCCTGCGCGCGCCACTTACCTGGTGGCTGGCCGGCATGGTCACCATGTTCATGCTCGGGGCAATCGTCTGGACTGGATTCAACCTCGTCACGACCATCGCGGTGTTTGCCGCCTTGTTCGGCGTGCTTGCCGCGTTCCTGCTCAACTGGGGTCGCGCCACTATCGAGGTGTCCGACGGAGTGCTAACGGCCGACAAGGCAACCCTGCCGCTGTCGGCGACCGGCCGAGGTCCGGCCGCTTGACGAGGCGCAGGCCCGAGTGCTGCGCGGGCCGCGGGCGGACCCGCGGGCGCACCTGCTGATCCGCCCGTACCTGCACCGTGCGGTCTTCATCGAGATAACGGGAGACGATGGCGGTGCACCGTACTGGCTGCTGGCAACCCGCCACCCGGCCGAGCTGGCGGCCGCCATCGAGAGTTCCCGACCCATAGTCAGTCACGGCGACCGGTCCATGGCATG
The DNA here is from genome assembly GCA_963711055.1 of uncultured Actinomycetota bacterium. GTDB lineage: Bacteria > Actinomycetota > Actinomycetes > Streptosporangiales > Streptosporangiaceae > JAJYUU01. The sequence continues at coordinate 313,723 of CAVQCR010000015.1, forward strand.
ATCACTGTCGGGGAGCGCCGACGATCCGCCGAGAACTACCAGGCGCAGCGAGGAAGAGCTGGGAGGACGGCAGATGGCAGGCAAGCAGAGCAGTAGCGCCCGTGCGATGAACGCGCTGGCCGGAGCCGCTGCCGCCTACGGGGCGCGCAAGCTGATCACCTTCGGCTGGACGAAGCTGACCGGCAAGGAGCCGCCCGAGCATCCCGAGGATCCGCAGGTCGCGTTGCGTGATGCGCTCATCTGGGGAGTCGTGCTGGGCGTCACAGTGAGCACTGCACGGATGCTGGCGATGCGGGCCACCACTCGGCGTACCAAACAGATCGACACGCCGTCGGCCTAGTGCAGCCTTAAGCCGACAAGGGTCCGGCACCAGGATCGCCGGTCACCGGTACCTTTTCGCTGCTGTTCACGGCCCACACTGGTATCCACGACGGCCGCCGGGCAGTCTGGTGCTGGAGGTGGGCAAGTGACGACTGACAGGGTTCTCGGCATGGTTCTCGCCGGCGGCGCCGGCAAGCGACTCGCTCCGCTGACCGCCGACCGGGCGAAGCCTGCGGTCCCGTTCGGCGGGCTCTACCGGCTTGTCGATTTCGCGCTGTCCAATCTCGTCAATTCCGGCATGCGGCGCATCTGCGTGCTCACCCAGTACAAGAGCCATAGCCTGGACCGGCACATAACCACCACGTGGCGGCTGAGCAGCCTGCTCGGCAACTACGTCACGCCGGTTCCTGCGCAGCAGCGGCTCGGGCCGCACTGGTACACCGGGTCGGCCGATGCTATCTACCAGTCACTGAACCTCATCTTCGATGATCAGCCGGACATCGTCGCCGTCTTCGGCGCTGACCACGTCTTCCGGATGGATCCGCAGCAGATGATCGATCAGCACATCGCGCGCGGCGCCGGCGTGACCGTGGCGGCCATCCCGGTGCCCAGGGAAGAAGCGACCGCCTTCGGCGTGATCAGAGCCGATCCGGACGGCCGCACGATCGAGGCGTTCCTGGAGAAGCCAGCCGATCCGCCCGGCATGCCGGGACAGCCGGAGATGGCCTATGCCTCCATGGGCATCTACGTGTTCAGCACCGACGTGCTCGTCGACGCGTTGCGCCAGGACGCGGCTGACGATGGCAGCAGGCACGATATGGGCGGCGACATCGTTCCCCTCCTCGTCCGCCAGCGCATGGCCCAGGTGTACGACTTCCTCGACAACACGGTGCCGGGGGCTGAGCCGCGGGACGCCGGGTACTGGCGAGATGTCGGGACGCTCGACTCCTACTTCGAGGCGCAGATGGACCTGTGCGCGGTGCATCCCGTCTTCAACCTCTACAACGACAAGTGGCCGATCCTCACGCACGTGCCGTCGCAGCCACCGGCTAAGTTCGTGCACGATGACGGTGACCGGGTCGGCCGCGCGATCAACAGCGTGGTCAGCAACGGCGTGATCGTATCCGGCGGGCTGGTGCGCGATGGCGTGCTCTCACCGGGGGTCCGGGTGAACAGCTGGGCCAGGGTCGAGCGTGCGGTCGTGCTGCACAACACCAAGATCGGCCGGCACGCCGTCATCGAGAACGCGATCATCGACAAGAACGTGGACGTGCCGGAGGGAGCGGTCGTCGGGGTGGACAAGGAGCATGACAAGGCCAGGGGATTCGTGGTGTCCGAGGGCGGCGTGACCGTCGTAGGCAAAGGCCAGAAGGTATCGCCGTGACCCCGTCGTCCGGGGCCGGCGAGTTGAGCGTGGCGATGCTGACTCGCGAGTTTCCCCCGGATGTCTACGGCGGCGCCGGGGTGCACGTGGAATACCTGGCCCGCTCGCTGGCCGGGCTGATCGACCTGACCGTCCACTGTCAGGGCGAGAATCGCTCGGGCGCCATCGCGCACCGGTCGTGGGAGCACCTGGCAGGCGCCAGCTCCGCGCTGCAGGTGGTCTCGACCGACCTGTCGATGACCGCGGCGGTAGCCGGCACGGACCTGGTGCACTCGCACACCTGGTACGCCAACCTGGCCGGCTATCTCGCTAGCCTGCTGTACGGGGTGCCGCACGTCATGACCGCGCACTCGCTGGAGCCGTTGCGGCCGTGGAAAGCCGAGCAGCTGGGCGGCGGATACGCGATCTCCAGCTGGTGCGAGCGCACGGCAATTGAGTCGGCCGCCGCCGTCGTCGCGGTGTCACAAGGAATGGCCGCTGACATCCGGCTGACCTATCCGGCGGTCCGCGCCGAGCGCGTGCACGTCATCTACAACGGCATCGATGCTCAGCAGTACCAGCCCGACCACGGACGCGATGTGCTCGACTCGCTGGGCATTGATCCGGCCCGGCCGTCAGTGGTATTCGTCGGGCGAGTCACCCGGCAGAAGGGCCTGCCGGTACTGCTGCGGGCCGCTTCGCACATCGATCCGCAGGCGCAACTCGTGCTGTGCGCAGGCCAGGCTGACACTCCGGAGCTGGAGGCCGAGGTGACTGGCCTGGTCAATCACCTCCGGGCAACCCGGTCCGGGGTGATCTGGATTCCGGGCATGCTGGCTAAGCACGAGGTGATCCAGATCCTCAGCCACGCCACGGTGTTCGCCTGCCCGTCCCTGTACGAGCCGCTTGGCATCGTCAACCTGGAGGCCATGGCGTGCGGGGCTGCCGTCGTCGCTTCCGCAGTCGGGGGCATCCCGGAAGTCGTCGTGGACGGCGAGACCGGCTTGCTCGTCGCGCCCGGTGACGAAGAGGGGCTGGCCGCCGCCATTACCACGCTGCTGCGTGATCCGGCCCGGACCGCAGCCATGGGCGCGCGTGGCCGGGTCAGGGCCGAAGCGGATTTCAGCTGGGACCGGATTGCCGGCCAGACCGCGGCGCTGTACCGGCAGCTGGTCCGCTCCGGAGCCTGAGCGGTTTGCGGGCGCGACTTACTAGGCACAGCCCCGGGGCTCCGGTACGCTGTCTTAAGATACATCGCGACTTGCGGAGGGAAGAGCAGCGTATGGAGTCATCCGGCCCGGAACATCGCTTCCGCCAGGAGCTGCCCGCCCAGCCTGAGCCCGGCCCGGGCCGGCCCGAGGACCCGGCCCCGCTCGAGCCTCGTCCCGGTCAGCCCGGTATCCGCGTCGGCGACCGCGACCGTGATGCCGTCGCTCACCGGCTGCAGGAGGCTTTCGCCGAGGGCCGGCTGGATGACGATGAATTCGATCAGCGCATGCGGGCGGCGCTCACCGCGCGGGTCGGCGCCGACCTGGAGTTTCTCACCCAGGACCTGCCGGAGACCAGCGGACCAACGACCCGGCCGGCCGCACACGCGGTGGCAGGCCGCCAGCCGGGCAGGTTCGCGATCGCCTACAAGGGCCCGATCCGCCGCGGCGGCCGCTGGCGCGTGCCGGAGCGGTTCTCCGCCGTGGTCTATAAAGGGAGCGGGCACATCGATCTTCGAGTCGCCGAGCTAACGTCGCCGGTCACCACGCTGGTGGCCGTTGCTTACAAGTCACGTATCGACGTGCTAGTGCCGGTAGGCGTGCGAGTCGACCTCGAAGGCTTCGGGGTGAGCAAGGCCTGGACGGCCGAGGAGGAGCTGGAGAGCCGGCTTCCTGCTAATGCGCCGGTCGTGCATGTGCGAGGCGTCGGTTACAAGGGCACCATCGAGGTCAGCACCAAGCCGCAGGACTCCGGCGGAGCTGACCACCGGTCGCTGCCGGGCTAGTCAGTTGGTCAGGCACTCACGTCACCGAGCCGGCCGCGGCACCGGTCACCCGGTCACCCCAGCGGGCGAGTTCGCCTTCCAGGTCCAGGGGCTGGATCATCGCGCCGCTGGACATCTCCTGATCCCAGTCCTCGGCCGGTACCCGCCACATGACCTCGAACTCGATCCCGTTGGGATCCTTGGCGTACAGCGACTTCGACACCCGGTGGTCGCTCGCGCCGACCAGAGCGTTGCGCTCGGACAACCGGTCCCGCACCTCTGACAGCTCCGCCAGCGTCCCGACCTCCCAGGCCAGGTGGTACAGGCCGATGTAGGAGCCGTGCGGCAGCTGGCCGTCGGGCACTGAGAACAGCCCGAGGTCATGGTCATTGGCCGTTCCCTGCGCCCGCAGGAACGCGGCCCGGCCCGGAACCTCGGCGCGCACCTCGAAGCCGAGCGCGCCAGTGTAAAAGTCAACGCTCGCGGCAAGGTCGCGCACATAAAGCACAGCATGATTCAGGCGACGTACGGGCATCAGATTTCTCCGTTCGGGCAGCTCTGCTGGCCATAATGCCCAGCCAACCGCTCTGATTCCCGTCGCCCCGCAGGGCAACCCGCGGCCACCGTACGCGCCCGGCCCGTTATAGGCAATTTACCTAGCTTGTACCGCAGGCCATCGGCGACCTATGGAAGATGGGTGTCGTCACGAGGCTCCGCTGCGGAGCCCAGCCGGCAGCGCCGAGCTGAAGTCGTCGTTGATCGCGACGATTTGCCGGCCTGCCGCCGCCAGCAGGGACGCGGCCACTGCCGCGCGGTAGCCGGCCTGGCAATGGACCCAGATCTCGCCGCCAGGGATCTCGCCCAGCCGGGACGAAAGCTCGTGCAGCGGGATGTGCACAGCACCCGGGATATGCCCGGCCCGCCACTCGGATGATCGCCGCACATCGAGCAGCACCAGGGAGTCGCCGGCGCGATCAGCCCCGGCCATGCGTGCGGCGAGCGTCGCGAAATCGGCGGTCGGAAACTCCGCCAGCGCCTCCCCCGCCGCCCAGGCCTCCGGCGAGCCATCGGCCGCGGCCTCGATCCGGTCGATGCCGATCCGGCATAGCTCGCGCTGGCCGTCAGCAACCGACCCGGCGCTGTCGCCGAGCAGCGTCAGCGGTGTGCCCCACGGGATCAGCCAGCCCAGATACGTCGCCAGGTTCGGGCCACACTCGAAGTTGAGCGCGCCGCGCAGGTGCCCAGCGGCGAACGCGGTGCGTGATCGCAGGTCGACGACCCACTCGCCAGCGTCAATACGGCGGCGGAGTTCGGCGGGCTCCGCGCGGCGCGGAGGGTCCAGGTCGGGCGCAGCCGGCCCGGCCAGGTTGGCCTTGCCCATGTGCGCGTAGTAGGCGGGGTAAACGTCCAGCCCCGCGAGCAGCTCGTCGACGTACTCGGCTTCGCGCTTGGTCAGGGCGGGGTTAATCCGCTTCTCGTCGCCGATCGTCGACGACGAGCCGACCGTGGGGGTGGCCGAGCAGAAGCTGCCGAAGCCGTGCGTCGGGCAGATGGAGGCAGCGTCCGGTAGTTCACTGGCAAGGCGGTGCGCCGAGCCGAACTGAGCCCTGGCCAGCTCCCGCTTGTGCTCGCTGCCCAGCAGGTCGGTTCGGCCCGTTGTTCCGTTCAGCAGGGATCCGCCGGTGAATGCGGCCACTACCTCGTCCCCGTCGGCCAGCGCGTAGGACAGGTGAGTGAACGTGTGGCCGGGCGTGGCGAGCGCCCTGACCGTCATGTCGCCGACCTTGACCAGGTCGCCGTCGGCGATCAGGGTCCGGCGGAACGAAACCGGGTCGGCAGCGTTGACGAGGTACTGCGCGCCCACCGCGGTGGCCAGGGCAAGCCCGCCGGTCACGTAGTCGTTGTGCACGTGCGTCTCGAACACGTGCGTAATCGTCACGCCGCGGTCGTTGGCGACGGCCAGGACCCGGTCGAAGTCGCGCTGCGCATCGACGACCAGGGCAACGGTGCCGTCCGTGGCCAGGTACCCGCGGTCGCCCAGCGATGGCGTGTCGATGGCGATTATCTCAATCATCTATGCCTGACACCTGCCCATCTGCCAGCCGACGCGCACACCGTCGTGCGGTCAGGTCGCTGACTGGCCAGTGTAGACACCGCGGGGGCGGATGGGGATGTTGCGCCCGTACTCCTCGAGCGCGTGCGCCAGCCAGCCCGCCGTCCGGCCGGTGGCGAAAATGGCCTCGCCAGCGCCGCGAACCATGCCCGCGACGCGCGCCAGCACGGCGAGGGCGAACTCGATGTTGGGCTCAGGCAGCGCCCGGCGCCGGGCATCGTCGGCGACGGCCATGGCGACGGCGAGCTGCGGCGAGCCGGGCGCGTAGTCGCCGATGAGCTGGAGCAGCAGGTTCGCGCGCGGATCACCGCTGGTGTAGACAAAGTGCCCGAAGCCGGGCAGTCGCTCTCCGCGACGCAGCAGGTCACCCACCACTCGCGGCGCGTCCGCGGCGGTGTTCGCCGACCCCAGCATGAGCTCGGCGCCAAGCGCTGCCCCACCGTGCAGGGCCCCGCCCATCGCGCCGAGCCCGGTGGCCACGACAGCATAGGGATCGGCGCGCATCGATGCCGCTACTCGGGCCGCCAGCGTCGAGGCGGCCAGCTCGTGGTCGGCCAGCAGGACGAGGGCCGCGTTCAGCACCCGGATCAGCCCGGCCGGCACCGGCTGGGTGCAGAGCGCAGCGGCAAGCCTCGCCGCAACCGGCCCCACCGGTGCAGCTTCCCCGCTGGCCGCAGGTAGCGCACCGGTCATGCCGGCGATCATCGCCCGGCCGGCCGCGACCACGGCGGGCCGGTCCAGTTGGAGCCGGAACGGGTCCGTTGCCGCCAGCGCCGGCACGATCACCTGGAGCCGTTCCAGCGGGAGCGTGCCATCCGGCAAGGCTGATTGCGCGGCCCGGCCGACGGCGAGCGCCTCGGCGGTGGCCTGCCAGGCGGCGTCATCCCGGTCATCCGCGCCAATCGGGCGGGCGGCCGCCGGCAGCTCGCCGGTCCATAGCAGCGCGGCGACATCTTCGAAGCTGCGATGCACGGCAAGGTCAGTCGCGTCCTGCCCCCGGTACCGGAGGGTGCTGTCCCTTATCTCGGTAACGGCTGTCTCGATCACCAGCTCGGCCGGCCCGCCAGAACGCCGTGGCCGGCCCTTGCGCGCCAGTTCCTCGACCTCGTCGGAGTCGAAAATGCTGGCCCGGCCGTCGGCATCCCGGCGCCGATTGAGAACCCCCCGGCTGACGTAGGCATACAGGCTGGCCTGTTTGATGCCGAGGCGTTCGGCGGCCTCGGCCGCGCCGATCCACTCGGTCACTTGCCCTCCGCTCGGGATTACTGCCAAGTCGGCCGGAAAAAGGCACCCGGCCGCGCTGCGTCAGCCGGCCACGTTACCGGAAAAAATCTGCCTGAACGCCCGCCGCCGGACGTCCAGCTAACGAATGAGGTTGATTATGATCAACGTTGACACAAGTACGCAGCAGTCATCAATATTAGAGCAGATCCTCCCGCACGCCCAAGGAGACTCATGAGCGCCACCGAAGACGTAGCTGTCCCCGAGCCCTTTGAGGCCGCTCCCGGCCTGGCGGGCGTCTCCGTCGCCCGCACTGAGGTGTCTGACGTGCTCGGGCGCAAGGGTTTCTACCACTACCGCGGCTACAACGCCGTCGACATCGCCCGGCGGGGCAGGGTAGAGGACGCCTGGCACCTGCTGCTTCGCGGTGAGCTGCCCACTGCGGCGCAACGCGCCGAGTTCGCGCTGCAGACCGCGGCACTGCGGCAGCTACCCGACGGCGTCGCAGAACTACTGCCCGCAGTGGCAAGGCTCAGCCGGCCCGGCTCGCTGGAGTCCCTGCGCTCGGCCGTGTCAGTGACCGCGCAGGCCATGGGCTGCAAGCCATGGACGGACCAGACGGCCGAGGAAACCGCAGAGCAGGCGGCCAGGTTCGCCGCCGTCATGCCGACCCTGGCCGCGCAGTTGTTCCGGCTGGCCAGTGGGCAACCGCCGGTGCCGCCGCGGGTCGATCTCGGCTACAGCGACAACTACCTGTACATGATCACCGGCAAGGAGCCTGACGACCGGAGCCGGTACGCGGTCGAGCGGTACCTGATGCTGACCATCGACCACGGCTTCAACAACTCGACGTTCACCTCACGGGTAATCGCCTCGTCCGGCGCGGACCTGGGCGCAGTGGTGACCGGGGCGCTCGGCGCGTTGTCGGGGCCGTTCCACGGCGGGGCGCCGGCCCGGGTGTTCGACATGCTGGACGCCATCGGCTCGCCGGACAATGCCGAGGCCTGGCTGCGGCGGGCCATCAGCAACGGCGACAAGCTCATGGGCTTCGGTCACCGGATCTACAAGACGGTTGACCCGCGCTCGGAACTGCTGCACGAAGTGGCCAGGGAGCTGAACAGCGAGCGGGTGGAGTTCGCCGAGCTCGTGGAGAAGACCGCGGTCGAGCTGCTCGCCGAGATGAAGCCAGGCCGCGAGCTGTACGCCAACGTCGAGTTCTACGCCGGCGTCGTGCTGGAGGCCGCGGGCCTGCCGCGGGAGATGTTCAGCGCCACCTTCGCCTGCAGCCGGGTCATCGGATGGATGGCGAACGTGCTCGAGCAGATCCAGGACAACCGGATCTTCCGGCCGCTCGCCCGCTACGCCGGCCCGGATGCGCCACGAGAATTCCCCGGCTCCTGGCAGCCCGGCCAGCCCTGACTCAATGTCAGCATCCTGACGACGCTCCCGTCAGATCGGGCTTGTCAATCGTGGTGCGGCAGGGTGCCTGCCCGGTGGTGGATGATCGACAGGTCTTCTTCGCCGAGGGCTTCCTCTTCCTCGGTGTCGACAATGGCGGGCCGGAACAGCTGCTGGGCGATCAGGGTCGGCACGAACGCGGAGAGGATGACCACGGTTACCAGCTCGGTGTACTGAGCCTTGTCGATCAGGTGGTGGGTGAGGCCGAACAGCGCGGCGATGGAACCAAAGGTGAGCCCGGTGGCCATGAGCAGCGTGGTGTAAGCGCGTTCCCGCGGTGGCAGACCGAACGCGGCTGCGACCGGCCAGACCCCCGTCAATCTTGGCGGCGAGCTTGACTAGCAGCAGCACTGCGATCACGCCGGCTCCGGAGATCAGCGCCGGGGCCGAGATGAGCGTCCCAGCACGCAGGAAGAAGAACGGGGTGAGCAGCGCGAACGCGATGGAGCGCAGCCGGTCCATCAGCACCCGGTCGTGCAGGAAAACCCCTGCGACAACCAGCCCCGCGACGTACGCGGGCAGGACCGCTTCACTGCCTGCCTGGGTGGCCAACCCGCCAAGGCCGAACAGCACCACGAGCAGCAGCTTGATCTCCGGCTCGGACACCCGGTGGCCGAACAGCCTGATCGCCAGCCGGATGAGCCGGGGCAGCACCGCGACGGTGACGGCGCTGACAGCGACGAACACGAGAAGCAGCCAGCCATAGCTGGCGAACAGGCCGCCGAGGGCCAGCACCGTGCCCAGGTCGGTGATGAAGCAAGCAGCCAGGATGAGCTTGCCGAGGTCATGGCGGTTCAGGCCGGTCTCCACCATCACCGCGTACACCACCGCGACCGACGTCGTGCTGAGCGCGATGCCGCCGATCTCGGCGGCGTGCAGATGCCAGCCGAGCACCAGCCCGCAGAACCCGAAGGCCGCCAGGAACGGCAGCAGGAACGAGACCACCCCGATGGACAGGCTCGCCTTCCAGTGCCCGCGCAGGGATACCGGGTCGATCTCGGCGCCCGCCAGGAACGTCAGCGCCAGAGAGCCCGCGCTGGCCAGGAACACCACGACGTTAGTCTGGGTGACATGCTCCCGGATGCCGGGTATGTTCCCGGCCAGCGCGCCGACGACGATCTCGACCAGCGCTGCCGGAATGGCGATCCTGATGCTGACAAGCGAGGCAAGCAGGGCCATGCCCAGCCAGATGGCCGCCACGTAATAGATGTTCACTGCTGCTCCTGCCAGGTAGCGTCCTGGCAGCAGCCAGCTCAGGCGGCTCCGGCCAGGAGGGCGTGCTCCCGGTAGAAGCCATCAGCCACGGCGGCGGTTCGGGCCGGGCGGCCCGCCGGAGCTTCATCCGGCGTAGGACATCTTAGCGGCGTGCGTGACCTGCTCACCCTGTCGGCGGCTTACTTGGCGAATGCCTCCTGCTCCCGGGAGCGCCGCCAGTACCGCGGGATCGCGACACTCGGGCACAACACCAGCGCGGCCCCCGGCCATCAGGGGCCAGGGCATCGCCGCAACGAAATCGATACTAAAGTACACTGAATATATGGCACGAGCACAGCGGGTGCTTCCGCTGCAGGAGGCAGCTGACCTCCTGGGCGTTCACTACCAGACTGCCTATGGCTGGGTCCGCCAGGGCCTCCTGCCTGCTACGAAGGCCGGGCGAAGCTACCAGGTCAACGTCGCCGACGTTTATGCGCTCGGCGCTCAGCGCGCCACCGGTACGTCACCTCGCCCAGAGCTGCGGGTGCGCAACTGGCAGCGGCATGCTGACCGGTTCTTTGATGCGATCGTGGCCGGCGAGGAGCGGCTGGCCCAGACGCGCCTGGAGCGGCTCGCCGCGGGCGTGCCGTTCATCGAGCTCTGTGAGCGAGTTGTCGGGCCGGCGCTGCGCCGCATCGGCGACGACTGGGCAGCCGGTGACGTAACGATCGCTGTCGAGCACCGGGCCAGTGCGATCTGCGAGCAGATTATCGCGCCGCTCGCGGCACGGCAGCCCAGGGGGCGCCCGCGTGGAGTCGCGGTGACAGCGACCCCGCCCGGAGAGCGGCATGGGCTGCCGTCACTGATGGCCGCGGGCAGTCTCCGCGAGGAGCACTGGCTCGTCCAGCATCTGGGTACCGACCTGCCCGCCAACGAGGTCGGCCGGCTAGCTCACGACGTCGCCGCTCGCCTGGTAGTGCTGTCGGCCGTGACAGAAGAAGGGGCAGAGCGGGGTGCCGCGGAGGCAGCTCAGCTCGCCCAGGCTTACCCTGGCCTGCTGGTGCTGGCCGGTCGGCCTGGCGAGAGCCTGCACGACCTGCGCGAGCTCACCCTCATGCTTGCTGCCGGCCCCGGCGGCGCCAGCTGAGAACGACGGCCTGGCGTCAGTGCGTCCTTGCGCTCTGCCCGTCCATCATGGCCTTACCAACACCCGGCTTAAAGTACCCTCAGGTTACGCACTCCGTGCCCCACGATCCTGCCGCGGGATTCTTACAGCCCCCAATCAGCCGGCTGTGAGCCCGCTCATCGAGAGCGCGCCGCAGATCGGCACTGGGCTCTCGGCAACTGAGCACAGAAGCACCGCTGGGCGTCCCCTGGAGATCGGTGCCCGCTCCGATGGGTTGGCCGCTCAGACCTCAGCCCTGTCCCTGACCCCGCTGGTCTCTTGGCCGCAGCGCGTCTCGGTATTCGGCAACGATCGATGACCCGCCTTGCTCTGGGTTCCCGGCCGTGCCCGCCTGGCTCGCTGCGGCAACGTTGATAGACAGGCGCTTTAGCGCCAGGCCTCGTCCACGATGTCGAAAGCGCCGACCCTGAGGTCGACCACGCCTTCTACGAGCGCCCCCTTGGCCACCCGCTCCGACGGCGTGCGTGGCAGATCATCGACAAAAGTCCAGTAGCGCGGAACCTTGAAGTAGGCGAGACGCTCGGAGCAGAAGGCTGCCAACGCCTTCGGGTCCGGCTGCGACGAGGGCTCCTTTAGAACCACGTAGATCTTGACCTCCTCACCACGAAGATCGTCGGGCACCGGAACGCAGGCAGCTCCCGAAACTGCCCCATGCTCCATCACCACTCCCTCCACCTCGGCCGATGAGATGTTCTCGCCGCTTCGGCGAATTGTGTCCTTCAACCTGCCTAGGTAGTAGATGCGGCCCGCTTCGTCTCGCTGGACCAGATCGCCAGTGTGGAACCAGCCACCTCTGAAGGCGATATTCGTCGCGTCAGGCTTGTTGAAATAACCATCCATCATTCCGGGGCCCCGTAGGACCATCTCGCCTGCCTCGCCGCGCGCGACTGGGCGCTCGTCGAGGTCGATCACGCGCACCTCTCGATCGGCGTAAGGCACGCCGATGCAGCCGGTCCCCACTGTCTCGTCATGGTCGGCCTCCATGATCCTGGTATCCCCGCCTGTCTCGGTCATGCCAAAGGCTTCGTACCACGGAACGCCCCAGCGGCTCTCGAGCGCGGCGTGGAGCCGTACCGGGATTGCCGAGCAGGCAATGCCTTTCACTCTGTGACGGCGATCTTCAGCGCTCGGGTCCATAGCGTAAAGGGCGGCAGGCATCATGCCCAGGCAATAGAAGAAGGAGACATCGTAGGCCCGGATCTTCTCCCAGAATGTCGACGGATGAAATCTGTCGAGCACGACGAGGCACGCGCCAACGGCAAGGGCACCGGCAAGATTCCATTGCGGATCCATATAGTAGAAAGGCTGCGCCGTCAGGAAGACGTCTTCCGCTGACAATTGCGGTGGGCCGGCCGCCACCATTCGTGCAAGTCGAATCCAGTAATACTGCGACAGCGCGCAGCCCTTCGGATAGCCGGTAGTGCCGGACGTGTACTGAATGTTGATCGTGGTCTCGGGATAGATAGGCCGTGCCGAGGGTGCACCGCCGGCGTGCGCGAGGATGTCAGCGAGCGAATGCACTCCATAGCTTTTCACCGCCGCGTCGACGCTCACGACGGTCTGAATCGAAGGAACTGCGTCGCGAAGCAGCACTGCGAGATCGGCGAAATCTACCTCGGTCACGAGCAATGTGACGCCGGCGTCGTTGAGGACATAGGTGGCATCGGCTTGGCGGTAGTAGACATTCAACGGCACCATCACGGCGCCCAGCCGAGCTAGAGCTAGCCATACGATCGGAAACTCCGGCCGGTTCCGCAACATCACCGCAACGCGGTTGCCTCGCTCGACGCCGATCGACTCCAGGGCCGCAGCCACCGTTCGAGTCCGCTCAGCCAGGTCCCGGTAGGAGATCGTCTCGGCGAACTGATCGAAGATCAGCACAGGCCGGTCGCTCCACCGAATAGCGGCTGACTCGAGCAATGCGACAAGGTCGTTCGCGCTCGGCCCGGTTTGCGATACGCTTGCCTCCATATTGTGTCCTCCTCCGCTCAGCCTAAATGAAATGAACTCTCCAGCGTTCGTTTAAGGGCAATTACTCAGGACAGAACTCGCTCCCTATTCGATAAATTCTCAGGAGAGCTAGACTATTACCCGAATGATTTTTAGGGTATGCTTTTGTCAAACGGCTCCTGGAGGAAAGTCGCTATGTCTGTGCTGTTCGACGTGAAGGACGGTATCGCCACCGTCACGCTCAACCGACCGGAGAAACGCAACGCCATGACCCGCGAGATGTACCTGGAGATCTCGCGCCTTCTGACGGTGATCGATGAGGATGCATCGATCCTTGCGGGCGTCATCACAGGCGCTGGCAGCGACGCCTTCTCGGCTGGCGCCGACCTGATCGGCGTCCACGCCACAGCCGAGACAGCCGATGGTCGAGCGCCGTGGACCGCATGGCGGCCAAGCCGATTCGACTCGGGCATTGAGGTTCACAAGCCTCTCGTCGCCGCTGTCGAAGGGTACTGCCTGGCGGGCGGCCTGGAACTCGCGCTCTTCTGCGACATCCGGATCGCCGGCCAAGGTTCGCAGTACGGCACGCCCGAGGTGAAATGGAACCTCCTGCATGGCTACGGAGCCCAAGTGCTCCCGGAGTTCATCGGTACATCGAATGCGCTCTACCTGCTGCTCACCGGCAAGTTCATTCCGGCCGAGGAGGCCCACCGCATGGGTCTCGTCCAGGAGGTCACAGCGCGCGGCGCTGCCCTCGCCCGGGCGCACGAGCTGGCCAGGCTGATCTCGGAAAACGCGCCTATGGCCGTTCAGATGACCAAGGAACTGGTTCTTCGGTCGCGGAATCTTCCGCTCGCCGATGGCCTGCGCCTCTACCACGCCTTTATGGACGTCGTCGAGGCCTCCAGCGACCTGAAGGAGGGCACGGCAGCGTTCGCCGAGCGCCGTCGGCCGCAATTCACCGGCCACTGACATCGTCAGCTTCGTCGTCCTGCGGACTCATGAGCTCGCGATGCACCCGCCGCATGCCCGTGATCCAGCGGTCTGTATCGCCAGCCCGGCGTTGCATGTACTGGCGCACCTCAGGGTGCGTGAGAATGAGAAACCGCTCCTCGCGTACCCCGTCGACAACTGCGGCCGCGGCATGCTCCGGGGTGATGATGCCGCCTGAGAGTGCTACTGCACGCTGGGCAATGCCGTCACTAACTTGGCCCACGCCCCGGAGCATGGGCGTGTCGACTCCCTGCGGACAGAAGCACGACACTCTGATCCCGCCATCACCGTGCGTTATGGCCAGCCATTCGGCCAGGGCGACGGCCGCGTGCTTGGTGACGCTGTAGACGACGGCACCGAGATTCGTCAGCAGCCCTGCTGCTGAAGCGGTGTTCACGAGATAGCCTTCCCCCCGCGCTAGCATCTGCGGTAGGACAGCGCGCGCGGCGTATACGTGCGCCATGACGTTGACGTCGTAGAATCGCTGCCACTCGCTGTCTAGCGTTTCCACGCCTCCGGCTGTGGCGAGACCCGCGTTCGAGCAGAAGATGTCGACTTGCCCGAACTCCTCCGTTGTGCGCCGCACGACTGCGAGCACGTCAGCTTCGCGGGCGACATCGGCAACTTGCGCCAGGGCGCGCGCGCCCTGAGCTGCCACGAGTTCCGCGGTCACACGAGCCTGGTCGGCCGACAGGTCAACGCAGCCGATGCCCTGCGCGCCTGCGTTTGCAAACGCGAGGCATAGGGCACGGCCTATCCCGCTTCCCGCGCCCGTGACGACGACGACACGGTTGCTGATCTCCACGGCTCAGTCGCTCCTTCGGGCAGTTGAGGTGGCGCCGCCGTCAAGGACGTAGACGCAGCCGTTCGTGAACGCGGCTGCGGGGCTGAGCAGGTGCAAGACGACGTTGGCTACGTCATCTGGGTAGGCGAAACGGCGAAGGGGAATCCGCGCCAGTTGCTCATCGTATTCGGGAGAGCCCTTCTGGAGAACGCGGAACATCATGTCGGTCTCGACGTAGCTCGGGCAGACGATGTTGGTGCGAACTCCCTGGGCACCGAAGTCCAAGGCGAGGCACTTGGTCAGCCCGACCAGTGCGTGCTTGCTAGCCGTGTACGCCGAGAAGGCTCGCGCGCCCATGACCGAAGCATCGGATCCGAGGATGACAATCGACCCTCCGCCCGCCGCTATCATGCCGGGGAGCACTGCCTTGCAGGTACGGAATACGCCGCCCAGGTTGACGTCAAGGACGCGGTCCCAGTCTTCCGTTGCGGTTTCCAGCACGTTGCCTCTCAGCTCGATGCCAGCGTTCGCCACGAGGACCCGCGGCGGTCCAAGCTGCGCCGATGACTCGGCAACGGCATTGGCTAGAGCCGCCCTGTCGGCGACGTCACCGGCAAACAGCATCGCCTGGCGGCCGATCGAGCTGATGCGCTCGGCGACCTCTTCCCCGCGTGACTGCGTCCTGGTGAACAGCGCCACGTCAGCACCATCTTGAGCGAGCGCAATAGCAACCGCCCGGCCGATGCCGGCGCGGGCCCCGGTGATGAACGCCACCTGTCCGGAGAAGGTGCCATGCGCGGCGACACTCCGACGCTCTGTTGGCTGTGTGATCACCGGCCCGCACCTCTCCTCTTGCCTGGCTTCCGCTCAGATCTTGAGATCGGCGGGCACGGGGTTGTGGGATCGAACCCAGCGGAATACGTCGCTCGTCGCCTGCTGGCCGCGGGCCACGAGGATGGTGATTCCGGAAACCCAGCTCGCCTCGTCCGAGCACAGGAAGGCGGCTGTGTTAGCGATGTCCTCGGCCGTTCCGATCCGGTTGATCGGGAAGTAGGACGACCGTTCCTGGCGCAGCTCAGGAGTTGCCACCCACGAGGCGACCAGAGGAGTGTCGATAAGTGATGGCGCGATGGCGTTGACGCGGATGCCGTGATAGCCGGCCTCGACAGCCAAGCCCTGAGTGACGCTCACCATAGCCGCCTTGGCCGCGCCATAGACCGCCTCTCCGGGCGCCGGGAAGATGCCATCGATCGAAACGATATTGAGTATGGCTCCCTTGGTGCCTCGCGCTGTCATTTCCTTCACGGCCCGGACGCAACCAAAGAAGGGGCTCCGGAGGTTCAGGCGCATAATCGCGTCGAACTCGTCGTGACCAGTGTCCTCGATCGGGCCGAACCAGGAAAGGTCGCCGCCTCCGGCGTTATTCACCAGCACTTCGAGGCCACCCATCTCCTCGGTGCTGTCGTGGATGAGCGCCTCGAAAGCGTCGGTGTCCATCAGGTCACATGGTCGCACCCAGGCGGTTCCCCCATTCGCCCGGATCTCCTTCGCGACCGTATCGAGTTCGTCCTTGGTCCGGGAAGTTAGCGTGACCGCGGCACCTTGGCGAGCGAGGCAAAGCGAGATCGCTTTCCCGATCCCGCGGCCCGCGCCCGTGACGATGACTCGCTTCCCTTCATAACTCAACATGACGGCCTCCTTTGCTGTCGTTGGTGAAACTCACGATGTCGATGCCTGCGAGCTGCAGAAGCCGCTCGGCGTTCGCCCTGAACAGGCCGGCGAGAACCTCGGCGCGAAGTTCCGACGACCGCCACTCGGCCACCGCGCGGGCCATCGGGAAGACCGGCCAGTCGGTGGCGTAGAGAACCTGGTCGCGCAGGAGCGAGTTCATGAACCGGCGCATGACCGACCAGCCGGAGTCCGGCGCGTTCACGTACTTCGGAGCCAGACCGCCGAAGTCGGCGAACACGCTAGGGTGCTTGCGCATGACGGCCACCAGCTCGGCAGCAAACGGCCAGCCGGCGTGGCATGCGACGATCAGCAGGCCCGGGAAGTCGCACGCCACTTGGTCGAGCTGCAGCGGATGATCGTTCGCGATCGGCTGGTGCACGGTGTAGTTGACCCCGGTGTGCAGCGCTACTACCATGCCCAGCTCCTCCGCCTTGGCGTAGAGGGGGTAGAGCCGCCGGTCCGTCATCGGCAGGCCGATGAACGAGGGCTGCAGGTTTATCCCGACGAGCCCCAGGTTGCGGGCTGCCTCCACCTGCCGCACCGCGCGCATCACGCGAAGCGGCTCGAGGCTGGCTGTTCCGAATCCGACGAGCACGCCTGGGTGCTCGCTCACCACCCGGGCGGTCGCGCTGTTGAGCTCGTCGGCAATATCACCATGTTCGTACTCGGCATGCACGACGGCCCGGGCCACGCCTGCCGAGGCCATCTCGGAGAGAAGGTCCTCAGTCGACAGGGCGCTACGTGCGCTGACGTCAAGAACGGCGTCGTACTGCGAGACGTACTCCGGCGGGGCTTGCAGCTGCGGCCGTTCCGGCGCTGCCAGCCGGACGCGAAAGTCCAGGATCGAGTCAGCTCTGGGGCATACTGCGGTACTCACGGCGCACCTCCCAGCACGTTGTCATTTGCAGCTCTATGGCTACGATTCGAGCGAGTCAGCCGGCACGCTGCGCGCCTAGTTAGTCGGCAGGCAAAGCATGGCCGCCGCGATGCGGCACCGAGCCGATTATGAAAGGCGGCGATCTTGTGTGCCCAATGAGAATTCCTGACGACCACCGTGATCTCCTCGACCAGCCAGTCGTGGCGATGCTCGCGACGGCAGAGAGCGATGGGCATGTCGCGGTCTCGCCGATCTGGATGGAGCTGGTCGACGACTCCACCGTCCGTTTTTCGAGCCTCGCGACGACTCTCAAGTCGAGGCATCTGGTTGAGAACCGGTACGCGGCACTCTGTCTGCTGGACCCGAATGACCCGTACCGCTTCCTCGAACTGCGCGGTGTGGTGACCGAGATCGCGACAGAGGGGGCGCACGACCATCTCGACACGATGGCGCAGCGTTATCTTGGCCGCTCCCCCTATCCCGGCCACGACTATTCGGCGCACCGGTTCCTGTTCACGATGCGCGTCGATCGGGCGACCACCGGCTAACAAGTATTGCTCCCTCCGGCGCGGTTACCAAGATCAGCGACGGTGAAGTCGACGATGGCCAGACCGCGGTCGTACACGATCACCGGGTTGAGGTCGACGCTCAGGTGGTCGGAGCGAGCCGCCAGGCCGCCCATGAGTTCCAGCAGGTCGGCGAGCGCGTCAAGGTCGAGAGGCGGTTGCCCTCGCCGGCCCGCGATCATCGGATAGCAGCGCAGCCTGGAGACCGCCCTGAGGAAGTCCGCGCGCGACGCCGGCGTGACAACGACCGCTACGTCGTTCTCGATCTCGGCCCAGATCCCGCCACGCCCGACAACAACAGCTGGACCGAACAGCTCATCCTTGGTAATGCCGGCGAGCATTTCCAAGCCCCTCGGGAAGCTCGGCATCACGACGAGGGAGGCCTGAGGGTACCTGGACCAAAGATCCGCGGCGGCCTGGCGCAAGCCGCCGAGATCGAGGTCGAGATGGACGCCGCGTACGTCGGACTTATGCGTCAGCCCAGGCAGGTCGAGCTTGACGCAAAGCGGCTGCGGCAAGCCCTCGCAGGCTGCTTCGATATCGCCGCCGGGGCCGACCGTCTTCATCTCAGCAATCGGGATTCCCGCATCAAGCAGGCGACGCCGAGCCTCATCGAAAGGCAGCACGGTCGCTGGCCGGCGCTCTCTTGCGCTTGCCGTAGCGTGATCGTGCATCCGTAGTGCGGCCGAACGGTGCTCCTGCATGCGAGTTGCCAGCGCTCTGACCAGCTGCTCACTGCTGGAGTAGACTGCGACGTCCCCGCTGCGCAAGGCAGAATAAACCTGCTGATCGACGCCGTCGTAGGCCGAAGCCACGAGCACGGGCATGCCTGAGGCGCGCAGGTCGACGAGCCGTGACGCCGCTTCAAGCTCGGCAGAACGGTGATTGGAATACCCACCGAACAACCCCACGATCAGGAGGGCGCTGACATTGCGGTCCGCGCTCGCGACCGCGGCACATCGCGCGAGCAATATCGGGTCGTCCTGGAGCCCTCCTGGAGCGTCGAGGGTGACAGGGTTCAGCCCGAAGTGTTGCGGGGAGCCCGGCGGCAGGAGCACTGCAAGCGCTTGTTGTGTCGCATCGCTCAGCTGCGCTAGCGGAATGCTGTTGCGGGAGAGCGCGTCGACCGTCAGCACCGAATCGCCCCCGCCGTCGGTGAGCACCATCACTGCGCCGGCGAATCGGGGTACGGTTTCAGCAGCGGCGATCGCCTCGGCCATCTCGGGAACCGAACGCACGCTGACTGCTCCTGCGCGCTCAAGCACGGCATGCCAGATCTCGCCGTTGCCTGTGAGCGAGCCAGTGTGAGTGGCCGCAGTCGATGTCCCTATGTCTGTCTCGCCACCGTGCAACACGATCACCGGCTTGCCAGCCTCGACGCACGCCTGCAGTCCTTCGGCAAAGCGGCGGCCACTGCCAACAGGCAGGCCTTCTGCGTACAGCGCTACCGTCGAAGTCTCGCCGTCGCGCGCGAGCCAGCCGAGCACGTCGGCAAACGAAACGTCGACCTGGTTGCCAACGCCGACGCAAGTCGACAGGCCGAAATGATAGTGCCGGGCCAGCACGCAGAGGTGGGCAGCCACGTTGCCGGACTGGGTCACCAGCGCGACAGAGCCTGCAGGCGGCACGAAGGGCGTGAAGCAGGCGCCGCTGCGCGCCCGGAAAGTTCCGATGCAGTTCGGACCGAGTAGCCGCATCCCGGCGGCGCCCGCCACGCCGGCGAGGCGCCTCTGTAGCTCGGCTCCCTGCCCGCCGAGCTCCCCGAATCCGATACCAACGAGCACCGCAGCTTGGACTCCGTGCTCAGCACAGGCTTCGACGGCGGACACCGTGTTCTGGCGGCTCACCGCGACGAGTGCGCAGTCGATCGGGCCGGGGATCTCGCCGAGGCTCGAAACGATCTCGATGCCCTCGAAGCCGCTAAGCGGTGCCCGCGGGCTGACCCCGTACAGACTGGGGAAACCTGCCTCAGCGCATGCTCGCAGCGCACGGTTGCCCCAGGTCAGCCTTCGGTCGCTCACCCCGAGAATGGCAAGAGACCTGGGCTCGAGCAGCGCGTCGAGTCCGCCAGCCGTCGGCTCAGTCTCGGCCTTCAGGGCGGTCGTCATGGGTAGGCCTGTCGTCGGAACCACAGTCTGCCGGATCGTTAGACGAGCTGCTTCTCGAGCGCCGCGCCGGCTTTGTCGGCATCGAAGCGCAGCAGCAGTTCGGCGTAGCGCTCGTAGCCGTCGTCCACCTCGATGCCGGCGAGCTGCGGGGCCAGGGCGCGACCCGAGAGCGACCCCATCAGCACGCCGCGTCCGTTGTAGCCCGCATTGAGGAAGATCCCCTCTGCGATCTGCGCCGTGATCGGGTAACGCGATTCGGTCATTCCAAGCGGGCCGCCCCACGCGCAGTCGATCGGGACTGTCTCAAGGAACGGGAAGCGGTCGATGATCACCTGGTGGATCCGCTGGTACGAGGGGATGTCGTCGTGCGGAGCGAAGGTCATTCCGTCAGGCGAAACTGGGGAATGCATCGCGTCGCCAAGCAGGAACTGCCGGTTGGGGGACATCTGCATGTACCAGTAGTTGATGCCCGCGTCCAGAATCAGGCGATGACGGTCCCCCCAGCCCATGAGCGCAAACTTCTCGTCATCGAGGGGCTCGGTGGCGAGCACGTAGGTATAAGTGGGATTGACCACGCCCTTGGCAATACCCAGGCCCGCGGAATACGCGTTCGTGGCGAGAACGCACTTGCGCGCCGTGACTGAGCCTGCGGGAGTTTCCACCACGATGGCTCCGTTGCGGCGGCTGAGCGCCGTCATCGGAGATCCTTCGTGGATGACAGCACCCGCGCGAAGCGCCGCTTGCCTCAGTCCGCGCGACAGCTTGAACGGTTGCTCGAACCCGTTGCGCGAGCAGCTGAGCCCCGCGTACACCGTCATGTTCACGTAGGAACGGGTCTGTTCCGCGTCCAGCAGTTCGGAGGGAAAGCTGTACTCCTGGTGCTGCTCGCGCATGCGCTGCAGGCCGCTGACCATCTCGGGGTGCACGGCGATGTGCAGAAGATCGACGACTGTGAACTCACACTCGATCTCCTCGTCGGCCACAAGCCGCTGGAAATCCTCGAACATGGACGCCTGGTGGTCGACGATGTAGCGCGCTCCTTCGGGGCCAAGGACGCGGACGAGCGAGGCGAGGTCGGCGCGGGCGAGCTGCGGCACGTTCCCGAAGTTCCGGCCGCTGGCGCCGTAGCCGGCGTAGTCCTTCTCGACCACGACGACCCGAAGGGACGGGTCGAGCCGGGCAGTGTGGTAAGCAGTCGATAGGCCGGCCAGGCCAGCACCCACGACAACCACGTCCGCCTCTTCGTGGCCGATCAGCTCGCTCTCGGGGTCAGCGGTTGTCTCGCCCCAAAAGCTGGTCGTCACTGGGTAGCTGTCAAGCATTCCCGCCGCTCCTTTCGACACATGTCACTTTGTTGCTCACTTCTCGAGTCCGCAGGCCAATGGCCGCGCAAGGGTCACTCGACATCCCAGCTCTTCCACCACGTCGGATGCAGCACGATGCGGCGAAGCTGCTCTGCAGGCCGGACTGCGAAGAGCTCGTCGATGTACGCTCCGGCACGGGCCGGACCGAGGTACCGAAGTGCCAGTTCCCTGACGAGTTCTCCCGCACCGTCGGGCGTCGTCTCGGCGATTCCGTCGACCATGACTGCCGGGCTGCCGCCGTCCGCCATCACCGCGAGGCCTGCCTTCGGATTGCGCTCGAGGTTCTGCAGCTTGCGGCGATCGTGGCCTGTCACCATCTGAAAGCAACCGTCCCGGTACAGGAACCAGATCGGCACCAAGTGCGGACCTCGCGAGCCGTCGGTGCCGAGAACGCACAGCATCGAGCTGCGGACGAGCTGCTCCATCCCCGCACTCGGGCTCGGCGATCCCATGGGTCATCCCCGCCCGAGCTCGTCGGCGACTTCGGCGGCGGCACGCTCTCCCGAGCGCGCAGCGCCTTCCATGTTCGAAGGCGAGCAATAGTCACCGCAGAACGACACGCCTCCAACTGGGGCCCGGAGTGCACCAAGCCGGCGCATGTGTCCTGGTCGGTACTGAGGCAGTCCTGTGAGCCACCGCTGGATCCCCACCCAGCGGATTCGCTCTTCGAATGCGGGCTGGAAGGCGATCAGCGCTCGGACCGCACCGCTCATGATGGAGTCGTCGGAATCGTCCCAGATCTGGCGTGCGTAGCAATCGTAAACATAGGAGTGAAAGCACCCGCCGGCCTTATCGAAGTCTCCCGGCGTTTTCAGCATGAAGTCGTTGCTGTTGTACCGCTGTCCTGGTCGCGTGATGCTGAAGCGCCAAGGTCCGGCCGTATCGTTGGCCGGCGAGACGAGGATGGGTGTGGCCAGGAACCGCCCGTAGCGGACTTCGCCGAGCGCACTGCGTTTCCACGCCGGGAGGTCGCTGCAGACTGCGGCCGCGGCTGGAGCCGGGAGCGCACACACAACGCGGCGGGCGTAAGTGACCACGCGCTGGCCCAGGTAGCGCCCGCGTACCTCGTACGCGTCCCCGGTAGCTATCACCGAGTCGACGACTGTCGAGAGGGACAATCGCGCGCCGCTCGCCTTCGCTAGGCGGAGGGTGAAGTCATTTGTCCCGCCGTGGACTACAGTTGGGCCCAGACCAGCACTCTCGACTGGTTCCACGCTCCACGGCGAGGTCCGCTGCGGACCCCAGAACCAAAGAAAGCCGTACAGCGATACTTCCGTGATCGACGAGCAGAGCATCCCGCCTGCCCAGTGCTCCCAGAACTCCCGTGCCGCCTCGGAGGACGGCCCGAGCCAGTCGGCGAAGGCTCGTCCGTCGAGGTACCACTCGGTGGCGTCGCGCGGCCGTGCTTGCTCGTTCTCGATGCGGGCGAGCTGCCCGCGTACCTCCTCCGAAATGTCGGCCAGATCTTCTGCCGCGTTGAAAGGTGCCGGGATGAGCTTGGCCCCGACCTCGGCGCAGAGCTCGACCACTTTAACTTTGTCATCCGAGACATACTGGGCGCCGAAGTTCGCCCACGAGGACTCCGAGAATCGCTGGCTCTTCGTCCGGCCGCCGACGCTGTCCGAGGCTTCGAAGACCTCGACCTCAAGGCCGCGCAGCCGGTATGCGGCGGTGAGCCCGGCCACCCCGGCTCCCAGCACGGCAACATCAACGACAGAGTTGTAGCCACGGCGTTCTGCGTTCATATCCGGGACGTTTCCGGAACAGGGTTGTGCCCGCGCACCCAGCGGAAGATGTCGCTGGTGGTCTGCTGGCCACCCGCGACCATCAGCGTGATGCCTGAGACCCACCCGGCCTCGTCCGAGCAGAGGTAGACCGCAGCTGCGGCGATGTCCTCGGGCTTCCCGACCCTGTTGATTGGGAAGAAAGATGCTCGGTCGATGCGCTGTCCTGGGGTCTGCAGGGCCTCCGCGACGAGCGGCGTGTCGATCAATGACGGAGCGATGGCGTTGACCCGGATGTTGTGCTGACCTACTTCCAGGCCGAGCGATGCAGTAAGGCTGATGAGCGCCGCCTTGGCCGAGCCGTATAGCGCCTCGGTCGGCGCCGAGATTAGCCCGTCGATTGAGGCGATGTTGAGGATCGCTCCCCCGCCGCGCTTGGTCATGTGGGAGATGGCCTCGAGGCAGGCGAAGAACGGCGACTCAAGATTGAGGTCGTAGGTCGCGCGCAGGGCCTCGGGCGTCGCGTCTTCAAGCGGCCCGAGGGCACCAGGGATGCGCCCTCCGCCACCGGCGTTGTTGACGACGACGTCGAGTGAACGGAGTTCGTCAACTGCCCTGCGCACGACTTCGCGCCCGGCGTCCGCCCCAGCGAGGTCCATCGGCAGTTTTACCGCCTTGCGCCCCAATGCCTCGACCTGGTTCACGGTGCCGTCAAGCTGGTCTTCGCTCCTTGCCGCGACGCAAACATCAGCGCCCTGGCCGGCCATCGCGACGGCGATGGCGCGGCCTATCCCCCGGCCTCCCCCGGTGACCAGCACTCGCTTTCCTTCATACGAGAACACTCAGGCCTCCCTTGTGGTTGTGACGGCCGCGCTCATCGGCGCCTGAGCCGAGTATCGAAGACGTCGCGTAGCCCGTCGCCGACATAATTGACGGCCATCACGGTGAGGATGATCGCGACGCCAGGAGGGTAGATCATCCACCAGTAGCCGCTAAGGGCGAAGGTGAGCCCGCCGGCCAGCATCGCGCCCCAGTTCGTGGCCGGCGGCGGGATGCCGAGGCCGAGGAAGTTCAGGTACGCGACGAGGATGATCGCATCCGCGACTTGAAAGGTCGCGTTGACGACGATGGTGCCAGCGCTATTTGGGATGATGTGGTAGAAGAGCAGCCTCGGCTTGCGCGCACCTGACGCCTTGGCCGCCTCAACGAACTCCCTGTTCTTCAGCTTCAGCGTCTCCGCACGGATGAGACGTGCTGGCACGAGCCACGCATAGAGGGCCACGATGAAGATGAGCGTGATCACAGTCGGCTGGACGATCGTGGCAAGCACGAGCAGGAGCAGCAGCGCGGGGATGGATAGCAGGGCGTCGACGATACGCATCATCAGGCTGTCGACAAACCCGCCGACGTAGCCAGCGGTGGCGCCCCAGACGACTCCAAAAAGTGCCCCGAGGGCGGCAGCCGCGAGGCCCACCTCAAGCGAAGTTTGGCCACCGATCATCAGCAGGCCCAGGATGTCGAAGCCGGATTGATCGGTCCCGAGGAGGTGCTCACCGCTCGGCGGCTGCGCCGACTGAGCAATGTCGCTGCCGACCTGGTTCGTGTGGTACAGCAGCGGGCCTGCGAAGCAGAAGAGCACTATGAAGACGAGGAACCCGAGCCCGACAACAGCCATCTTGTGCTCGGCGAATGTAGCGGCAGCGGACTGCGATCTCGAACGCCGGCCCAGGCCCACCGCCGCGAGCTGGGCGTCGAGTCCAGGGTGACTCGGGTCGCGCAGCGGAGCGTCCACGCTCCGGGCTGCCTGGCGCTGGCCCATGGACTGCCGTGTCATTTGAGCCGGACCCTTGGATCTAGGCGGGCGTTGGCGAGGTCGGCGACCAGTGAACCGATCACCGTCGCAACGCCCGTAATAAAGGTGAAGCCGAGCAAGATCGCGTAGTCGCGACCCTGGGCCGCGGTCCAGAAAGCCAGGCCCATTCCCGGGTAGTTGAAGACCGTCTCGGTAACTACGGCGCCGCCGACCAGTGCCGGCAGACTAAGGCCGATGAGTGTCGCTACTGGAGCAAACGAGTTGCGCAAGACGTGCTGCATGAACAGGTGACGCTCGGTCATTCCCTTGGCGCGTGCCGTCCTGATGAAGTCCTCGACGAGGGTGCCCAGGGCGGACGATCGCATGTATCGGGTGAACAAGGCCACTGTAATCAGCGCCAGCGTGAGCACTGGAAGCACAAGACCCCGCGGGTCGGTGATGACTTGCCCGATCGTCCCTTGCGGAGCTTCAGCTGGGAACACGTGCGTGTCCACTGCCAGATAGAGCACCAGGACGATGCCGAGCCAGAATGTCGGCATCGAGTAGAAGGCGAGCTCGACCCCGGTCGCGAGGTGGTCGGCGAGCTTGTTGTGCTGACTCGCCTGCACCAGTCCGATGGGAATCGCTACCACCAGCGCGAGCACAGTCGCGAGGCCAATAAGCAAGAGGCTCTTCGGCAGCAGCTGCCCGATCAGCGTAGTGACGGCCTCGTTATAGTGGTAGGAGTACCCCAAGTTGCCGTGCAGTAGCCGCCAGAGCCAGGTGAGGTACTGCACGATGATGGAATGGTCGAGGCCATTAGCGTGATTGAATGCCGCGATGGCTGCTGGCGAAGCCCGGGGCCCGAGGATCGCCCGAGCAGCGCCACCCGGGAGGGCCTTCAACAGCACGAACACCGCAAGCGACACCAGCAGCAACACTGCCAGCGCGTGGAGAAACCTCTCCCCGAGGTACCGCGTCATGACGGCGCTCGCAGTGAGGTGCCATCATCGCCCTGGCGGACGTTTGCTGTATCTAGCACGTGAGCGGACCCTCCGGCTGACGTATCTCTACCAGATTGCCCTCCGAGTCAGCGAAGATAAAAAGCCGTCCGAGCGGATCGTCGTGGATCTCCTGGCTGATCTCGCAGCCCGCGCTGGTAATACGGTTCAGCCACTCGTCCACCCCCCCATCGGTGAGCAACACGAGTTGCGTCGGGCGCCCACCGGGTTCGAGCCGACCGCCGTAGTCCATGAGCCAGATCTGTCCCTGCTTGGACTCAAGAAGTGAGATCGTGAACTCCTCGAGCCTGAGCACCTCGCGAAGGCCGAGCACTTTCGTGTAAAAGCCGACGGCCCGATCAAGGTCCCTGACCGGGATCACGAAGGCGCCGAGTCGCAACTCGCCTTTCACAGTTACCCCTTTCTCACCTTCGCCTGTTCCCGTACTTCTCAGTCGCTTTGGGGCCGCGCTGGCGGCTGTCCGGCACCCGCGTCAGCTATCTCTATAAACCGGGCGACGGAAGGCCGGACGGCCAGATCGATGCCGACAATGCGAAGCGCGTACTCGCCATGGAGTTCTGCCACGTCCTCGATCGAGAGGCTGCCGTCCGCGTGAAACCATCCGATCACCGCCTCGCAGGCGTTCATGATGGCGAAGGACGCCGAGATGAGGTTAGGTACGACGAACTCGCCGGACCTGATCCCGTCTTCGATGATTCCTCGGCAAAAGAGGACATACCGCTGGTTAAACTCGTAGAGTTCGGCCCGCCGCTCTTCGTTGACGAGGAGAGCGAGCTGCGCGTAGTGGTAGCTGAATGCTCTCGACTCCGTCCGCCGCTCGAGGCCGTGACGCACATGGGCTGCAGCCATCGCATGCAGCCGCTCTGCGGGAGTCCCCACGCTGGCCGCGTCCTCGACGTCTGCGAGGAAATTCAGCCACTCGGCTCTGAGGAATTCGTGGAGCACTTCTTCCTTCGACTGAAAGTGCCAGTAGAGCGACGGAGCACTGATATGCAGCCGATCGGCGATCTGAGCCAGGGTCGTACGCTCGTAGCCGTAATTCATGAAGAGCACAGCTGCGACCTCGAGTACCGCCTCTCGGGTGATCGGTGCTGTGCGACCTGCCGCTGCTACCGGGGCTTGAGCGCGCTCCCTAACTGTCATTAGACGGCAACTTACCCGTAGCTTTCGCGCGCTGCGAGGTTCGCGCGAAATGTTGCTGTCCCGGCTGCAGCCGCTTCAGCCCGCTCGAGATGACAAACTTCGCGAGCATCCAGAGGACCTGCGGTCGCAAGACCAGGCGCATGACATCGAGAGCTTCCCCCGCCGATAGGCACGTCCGCGAGTCCCAGTCGTCGACCGTCCCGAAGATCACAATCTGCCGGTCATCGATGGCTACACGCTCGAAGGTGACGTGGAAGCTGCCCGCTCCCGACCGAACCTCCACTGCCTCTCCCGCCTTCGTCGAGCATCGGAATCTGATTCTCGCGCCGCCACCGATGCCGCGGCGTTACCCCTTCGTGAAGTACCACAGCTCAGGCGTGATAGCGAGCTCTGGGCTCTGCGGGATCACGCCGTGCAAGTTGTTAGCCACCACCGTGAGCTGATAGGGCGTGACCGGCTGGTAGATACCAGGCTCCTGCTGCAGCAAGTAGTCCTCGCCGGCAAACAGAGCGCTGCTGAGACCGTTAGCCTGCGGCGCGATCTCCGTGGCGTGGAGCAAAGCGTCAGCGCGCGGGTCGCTGTAACTGCCGAAGTTGTACACTCCCCCGGTGCCGAAATTGATCGCCGAGATGGGGTACGGGAACGGCGTGTAGTCGACGTAGGACATCAGCTGCCACGAGCAGGCCGATTGCGAGGCGGTACAGATCGGCGCGTCGGTGAACAGCGCGGCCGGTGTCACAGGCCGGAGGTTGATGTTGATGCCGGCGAGCGCCTCGCTGGTCTTCTCCGCGACAGACTGGGTCTCGTCTTCGGGAACACCGTTGCTGTAGAGGAGCGTGAATGATAGCGGTGCGCCGGCTTTGATCCCGGCGCCGCAGTCGCTGGCGCCGGCTCCGGCAGGCTGCAGACCGACGTGCCGTTCGGGTGCACAGTCCAGCCGTGCTGCTTCAGCAGGCTGATCGCCTTGCTTGGGTCGTAGGGGAACGGATAGGACTTAGCGGAGGACGTCACGTACGGATTCGACGGCGACAAGGGTATCGAGCCCAGGCTTGGAACTCCGTAGCCGTAGTACACGTACTTGTCGATCGTGTTCTGATCGATCAGGTACTGCATGGCGATCCGGATGTACAGCTGCTTGAAGATCGGGCTGGCAGCGGGATTGTTGAAGTTGATGAACCAGTAGCTGATCGCCCATGCGGGCCATGGGTTGAGTGTGTAGCCGCTCAGGGCCTTCGCTCGCCTCGCGTCGGCGTAGGAGGTGTATCCCACGTCGATCGAGGTGCCTGACTCCATTTGCGCGAACTCCGTGGACTCGCTTGTGAACGGCAGGAAGGTCAGCTGGCTGATGCTCGGCTGGACGCCGCCGTACTCTTTGTTTGGCACGAGGGAGGTCAGGCCGTCGACGTTGTAAGTCTGCAACTTGAACGGCCCGTCTACGATCTTCCACAGCCAGTTCGTGGTGTAGTCCGGCAGAAGCTTGTTCTGGGCGACCAGGAAGTTGTAGACCGCCGTCGCGCCCGCCTTCGTCATGTCGAGACCCTGCCCGCTGCCGGCAGGGAGCGCTGAGCCACTCCCGCGCGGCCCGCTCAACGAAGTGCGGTCCCAGGCCATTGGCAGAGGCGTCAGGCTCTGCAGCTCGTTCTGCGTGAAGTAATCAGGGTTGTATGAGTGGATGAGCTGGAATCTGATAGTTCGCAGGCTGACTATTGCCGCCGACTTCACGTCGTCTGGGAATGTCCCAGGGATATAGAGCCACCAGTTCAGCTTCTCCGCTTTCAAGATGTTGAAGAAGAACAGGACATTGCGCGCCGTGATCGGCGTTCCGTCTGACCACTTCCACGGCTTCAGGGTGATCGTGACGGTGGTGTCCTTGTTGGTGAACACGGGCGGGTAAGCGAGGCTTTCCGAGAAGTCGATGTCGGGGCTGGTCGGCTGTCCCACAAAGTAAACGGGCCGCCACATCTGCCAGTCCCAGTCGAAGTCACCGAAGTACGAATAGTCTGTTGTGCTCACGAAGGGCAGGATCCAGTTGGGGATCACCCCCGGAGGCTCGGCGAAGGTGACTGCACCGCCCTTGATGCGGGCACCTGCCGACGTCGAGCTGGTCGGGCTGGCTGAGGACGCGCAAGCGGCGACCGTCAGGGCCAACAGGGCACAGGCGCTCAAGACGATCGCGCCGCGTCGTAGTAATGAACCGCGGACTCGAGTGTTCTCAGGCAGCGTCTTCACAGCTCCACCCTCCTCGCAGTCGGCCGGTCCTACAGGCACGTATTGACAGCAGCACGGAGGACACAACTCAGAGGACCTCCGGCGAAGCGGATACGCGCCCCTAATGGTTAATAGGGAACGGTACGGCGCGTGCCTCTGGGTGTCAACGGCTGACTGCCGCCGCTCGCGCGTTACTTGCCTGCAAAGCGTCGTGCGGCGGCCTCCGTCGCGTCAGGCTGCCTGACGCGGACGAGGTCACTGGATCAATCGGGGACCCTGCGCCTATCGCCGACCAGCGTTGCGGACCACCATCACGAGAACATCCTGCGGCCTAGCCAGGGGTTCTGCCCCGCACTCGCCGGGCGTCCACAGCCGGCCTGCCGGACGCTCAGCAAGAACTAGCGTTGCCGGGAACGGGCAGAACAAAGGAGTGTTGCAGTCAGCCCGAGCAAGATCTCAGGTACGGGCCGCGCGCTGGTCTGCGACTTCAACTGAGCGTCTTGCACGATCGACAGGAAGACAGATGTGAAATCTATCCATAGGCTCACGATCTCCTACGTGACCGAACTGACCGACCTTACGATTCCCGAAAGCCGGTTTGATCACCAAGCGAAGGCACTCTCGCAACTACCCATGGCGGCTAACGAACTCAACCGCCAGATGTCTGCCGAGGAGATGAGTGCTGTAACACCAGCTGTGTGCTTTCTTAGCTGTCAGCCAACCGACGGTCAGCTCCGATGAACAGCCGCGCAGCCGCTGAGCTTTCAGGCAAGACGCTCAGTGAAGCTGCGGTGCTTGTCAGGGCCAGGGAGGTTTCTCCCGTTGACCTCACTCTGGCGTGTCTTACCCGCATTGCGGAATGGGAGCCTGTCATCAACGCCTTCATCACGGTCGCGCCGGAGCAAGCACTGCTTACCGCGTCGGCACATGAACGAATGATAGCCTCCGGGAAAACCTTAGGACCGCTGCACGGCGTGCCAATCGGGATCAAAGACAATATCGACACAGCCGGCCTGCGGACCACATCCGGATCGAAGATTCTGGCAGACAATATTCCGGACTCTGACGCAACCGTTGTAGCCAGGCTTCAGGCGGCAGGAGCAATCGTCCTAGGCAAACTCAACATGCACGAGTTCGCATCGGGCGGAACGACGGCAAACCCGCATTATGGTTATACCAGAAACCCATGGAACCCAAGTCGCTTCCCAGCCGGGTCCTCAGGAGGCTCGGGCGCCGCGGTAGCGGCTTGCGAGGTTTTCGGCGCGCTCGGCACCGACACAACCGGATCTGTCAGGCTGCCAGCTGCGGTCAACGGATGCGTCGGCATCAGACCGACCCTCGGACGCGTGTCGAATGCGAAAGTGTTGCCGCTTGCTTGGTCGATGGACACCGTCGGACCAATGGCACGAACAGTTGCTGATGTGGCCAGGATGCTACGAGTCATTTCGGGATTCGACGACTGTGACCCACGCAGTGACCCGCGAGCTGTTCCTGATTACCTCAACGGCATCGACAATGGCGTCCGCGACCTCCATATTGGCGTGGACTCGGACTACAGCTTCTCTCACGTGCAGAAGCCGGTCGGGAGCGCGGTGCGCTCAGCACTCGAGCTTCTTGCCCGCCAGGGAGCAGTTATCGACGAAGTTCCGATAGCGAATATCACAGGCAACACATCGGCGCAGATAACTGTGGAACTAGCCGAGTCGGCAATTTTCCATCAGCGCTGGCTCAGCGAGCGTCCGGACGACTACGGCGACGACGTTAGACTGATGCTTGAGCTTGGGCAGATGTACACGGCGGCGCAATATCTCAATGCCCAGCGTTACCGAACGTTGCTGCGACGGGAAATCCTAGTTGCATTCCAGAAGGTTGACATCTTCATCTGTCCGACGCTTCCTTTCGTCGCGACTCCCCTAGGTGAAGCAAAGGTGGTCATCCAGGATGGGGTAGAGGAGGATCTGATGTCCTCAATAATCCAGTTCACCGGGGTGCCATCTCTCACTGGAGTGCCATCAATGTCCGTGCCGTGCGGATTTTCGGGCGACGGTCTCCCCGTTGGCATGCAGATAATTGGCCGGCCGTTCGATGAAGCCACAGTGTTCCGTGTCGGTTACACGTATCAGCAGTGCACGGACTGGCACAAGAGACAACCCAGTCTTCCCGCTGCAGTCAGCGAACAGTAACAACGAAGGTCACGGTTCCGGCGCGCGGCGCGCGGCTGGAGTGGCAGGAGAAGGCCGCGGCGATCGGCGCCTACCGGGAAGCCTTCGGCTACGACAACCCAACCGACCCGATCGGTCCCGAGCCCGCCGCGGTCGAGTCGCCGGACAAGCGCGCCCTGTGGCACGAGGCGTTCCGCGCCCTGGGCCCGGCTGACGAGGTCCGGGGCCTGGAGGACCGGCAACTCTGGCTGCGCTGCGAGACCTACAAGGCCGAGACCGCCTGGGCGCCCCGCTACGTCGGGGACGTGCTCGGCTACGTCCGGCGGGCCGCCGAAGGCGCCCAGATGGCCGCAGTGCGGTCTGAGGCCGAAGCTGCCGCAGCCAAAGACCAGGCACGGGCGGCGGCGCACCGGCAGCGAGCCAGCCAGGGCCAGGCCCTTGAGCATTCATACAGGTTGCAGGAGCAGCTGCTGGCCAGGGCCGCAGACAACCGGGAAGAGGGGCGCGCCACGACCGAGGGTCAGCGTCGCATCGCCGTGGCTGCCGACTCCGAGCTCCGCCGCCCGCATCCAGGGCAGGAGATAGAGCCTTTCGTCTCAGCCGAGCCCTCGCCGCCGGGCGATCGCGAGCGAGACGAGGCGGCCAAGGGAGGAATGCCGGCCTGGGTCAATGAGCTGGAGGAGGGCAGCAGAGCGCACGCACGGAGGATGGAGGAGCGCGCCGGGCTCATGGTGCCCGCCGAGGACCCGGACTGGCTCCCGGAAGGCGAGGCGTTCCCAGCTGTGCGCCCGGCATTCCGCGACGCGATCCTGCAGCCTCCGCCGCCGGAGATGCCGCTATCAGCGCGCGTGCTCGGCCGCGGCGCCGACCGCGAGATTGAGGCTGGCGGCAGCAGCCATTCCAGTGATGCGTCAAACCGGATATTGGCTTGCCAACACCCGGCGGACCCAGCAATGCCTCGAAGAGGTCTATGGCTATATGGGTGAGCGAGCATGGTTACCCATATGAAGACGACCGTCGAATTGCCGGATGAGCTCCTGCGTGAAGCGCAGAACGTCGCCAGAGCCGAGGGCACGACGCTGAAGTCGGTCCTCGAGGAAGGCCTGCGCGCGGTCATCGCCCGATACCACAGCGCACAGCAGTTCCGGTTGCGTGATGCCAGCGTGCCCGGACGCGGCATGCGGCCGGAGTTCGCGGATGCCGACTGGGCCAAGATCAGGGCTGCGAGCTACGGCGACCGCCTGTAATGGGCACATGACTGTGATCGCCGTCGACACCAACATCCTGGTCTACACGCACAGACAGTACTCGCCGTTCCACCAGCAAGCCGCATCCGCGGTTCGCGGTCTAGCCGAAAGTCCTGCACAGTGGGCGCTGCCATGGCCCTGCCTGCACGAGTTCTACTCAATCGTGACTCATCCACGCATTTACGACCCTCCGAGCAGCCCGGCCGAAGGGTCGGATCAGATTGCCGCCTGGCTGCAATCGCCATCAGCTGTGCCAGTGAGCGAGGGCGAGACCTACCGTGAGGCTCTGAGCTCGCTTCTCAGCAGCGGAAAGGTCTCCGGGCCGCTGATACACGACGCCAGGATCGCTGCCCTGTGCCTTAGCCACGGGGTACGCGAACTCTGGACGGCCGATCGTGACTCAGCCGTTTCCCGCGGCTGAAGGTGGTCAATCCCCTCGCCGGTCGCTAGCTGCCGATCTGCTTGCGGCCGCGGTTGCGGCGCAGCCGGGCCCGCTGCGACGGCGAAAGCATCCGGTAGGCCACCACCGGGATCGCGATCGCCAGAGCAATGACCGCGATGGCAAGCCACGGGTTCACGATGAACAAGATCAGCCCGACGACGAGGCCAATGAGGCCATATCTCATATGCGGTGTCATGCCGGGCTCCCTTCGGGGAACTGCGTTCCCCTTCTGTGTCAACTATCCCACTCGATCGGTAGTTCCCGGCCAGTGGCAACGGGCCTGGCCGACGGGTTGGCCGGGGCCCGACCTGATGGTAGATGATGGCTGCCATGACGCTATCGCTGCCTGTCGACGCCGAGGCCAACGAGCTGCTCTCCCGTAACCCGCTCGCCCTGCTGATCGGGATGCTGCTCGATCAGCAGGTACCGCTCGAGAAGGCCTTCAGCTCACCCTATGAGCTGGTCCAGCGCCTCGGTCACGAGCCTACCGCGGCCGAGCTGGCCGAATTCAGTCCGGACGAGCTGGCGGCCATCTTCGCCGAGCGCCCGGCCCTGCACCGGTTCCCGAAGGCGATGGCGGGCCGCACCCAGGACCTGGCCAGGGTGATCGTGGACCGCTACGACGGCGACGCTGCTCAGGTGTGGAACGGGGTTGACTCTGGCGCCGAGCTCGTTGCCAGGCTCGCCGAGCTGCCGGGCTTCGGCGGCTACAAGGCGCAGATCTTCGCCGCGCTGCTGGGCAAGCAGCTGGGGGTCCAGCCGCCGGCTGGCGGGAAGCGGCGGGACACTTCGGCACAGAAGGCTCGCACTACTCGGTGGCCGACATCACCGACGAGGCGTCGCTGGGGGCGGTCCGGGCGTACAAGAAGGAGCTGAAGGCAGCAGCGAAGTCCGCCAGCGCCGGGTCGGCCCGGTAGGGTCAGGCCTTCATGCACGACTGCTGAGTTTCCGTTGACCGGGTCGGCGGCCGTGCACGTCCTGCTAGCCGGCTATGCGCGGGAGGGCAAGGGCGGCGAGCAGGTGGGCAGCACGGTCACGCTGATCCAGGACGCCGACGCGGTGATCATCGTCGATCCGGGCATGGTCGCGTCCAGGGACGGACTGCTGGCTGAGCTGGCCGGGCATGGCGTCACGCCGGCCGAGGTGACCGACGTGGTGTTCAGCCACCACCACCCCGATCACACCGTGAACGCGGCGCTGTTTCCGGCGGCGCGGATTCACGACCACTGGGCCATCTACGACGGCGACCTGTGGATCAGCAGGCCGGCCGACGGCTATGTCATCAGCCCGTCGGTCCGGCTGATGGCCACGCCCGGCCACACACCGGAGGACATCACCACGCTGGCCGCGACGCCCGGCGGAGTGCACGCGTGCACGCACGCCTGGTGGGCAGCCGACGGACCTGCGGATGACCCGTTCGCGCCCGACCCGGCGGTGCTCACCGCCGGCCGGGCCCGGATCCTGCCGTCGCTAGCGTCATCATCCCCGGCCACGGCCCGGCCTTCGAGCCGGACGACACCACCCCGCGGTAATCCGGTCAGGCCACGTCGCCCTTGAGCGAGAACGCGGACAGCCGGTTGACCGCCAGCGCGAGCGCCACGACCGTCACCGCGAGTGCCCATGCCGACGCCAGTGCCAACCGTCAGGTTCGCGTGCAGTTCTCCGTTGTGCGCGATCGAGTTCGCGACCGCCAGGCTGTAGTGCCCGGTGGACAGCAGCGCTACGCCTGGACCAGGCCGGCCAGCAGGCCCTCCCAGAGCAGCACGTAAAGCAGGCCCAGGGCCAGCGCCCGTCCTGGGCTGAAGACCGCCGTCGCCATCACGAACAGCGCGTTGTAGATGACAGATCCGGCCAGCGCGCCGACGAACAGGCCGATGGCCAGTTTGCTGCCGCGCCGGTCGCGATAGCGCCGGCCAGGTATTCCGGCACCGCCGCGAACACGACGGTCAGCGCCACCGCGACCAGGTACTTGCTGAGCACCACGGTCCGCCTGCTGACCGGCGTGGCGAGCAGGTGCACGATGCTGCCGTCCTCGATCTCGGCGCCGAGCACGCTGCCGCCGACGATCAGTGCCGTCAGCGCGAGGACTAGGTAGCCGATCAGGCCGAGGACCACGGGCGGCCACTCGTTGCCGCTCGCCGTCGCCTTGAGCAGCGCTGAGATGCCGATCAGGATGATGGCGGGCACGGCGAACAGCAGCGCTCGCTTGCGGCTCATGGCGGCGCGCAGCGTCAGCCTCATGATGACGCCGTTGAACAGGCCGGACATCGGCTGCCCCGTTCTCTGGTTCGGCTGACTCATCAGGACGCCAGCAGGTAAGTGAAGACGCTTTCCAGCGACTCGTCGGCTGGCAGCACCTGGGTCAGCCGGATGCCTGTCGCGCTGACGCCGGCCAGTTCCCTGGTGAAGTGCCGTAGTCGGAGGCGCGCACCTGCAGGCCATGCCCGGTCAGCTCGACTCCACTGACGGCGGGCCGCCCGATCAGCGCCGAGCCGAGAGCCGATCGTCAGACGAACGGACCAGGAACACATGCGGCCTGTTCGTCATCAGCCGCCTGATAGCCCGGAAGTCGCCGGATGCGGCGAGCCTGCCGCCGACGATCACCTGGATGATGCCGGACAGCCGTTCCACCTCTTCCAGGATGTGCGAGCTGAACACGATGACCCGGCCCTGGTCGCCCTGGGCATGCAGCAGGTCCATCATGTGCAGCCGCTGCCGCGGGTCCATGCCGTTGAACGGCTCGTCCAGCAGCACGATCTCCGGGTCGTGCACCAGCGCCGCGGCCACCTTGATCCGCTGCCGCATGCCCTTGGAGTAGGTCGAGATCTTCCGGTCCTGCGCCTCGGTCATCTCCAGCATCTCGATGGCACGCCGGGCGGCACGCCGGGATCCGGCAGGCCATGCAGCTTAGCGGTGGCCACGACGAACTCGGCGCCGGTCAGGAAGGCGTAGACCGAGTCACGCTCGGGCACCAGCGCCACCTGGCGGAACATGGCCGGATTGCGCCAGCTGCTCTGCCCGGCCACCGTGATCTCGCCGCGCGACGGCGCCAGGAAGCCGGCCATCATGTGCATGATCGTGGTCTTGCCCGCTCCGTTGGGGCCGAGCAGGCCGGTGACGCCAGGCCCGATCGTCATGCTGATGTCGTTGACGGCCACCACGTTGCCGTACCAGCGCGAGACGGCTCGAAACTCGATGGTCGTCATGCCACACCAACCTTCCGGTAGCGGGCGATCAGCCCGCCGATGGCAGCCACCGTCAGGACCACGAAAACAGCGAAGTAGACCGCGCCATAGTTCCCGATGGTTATTTGCTGGAAGGGGTGCGGCTGGAACCTTAGTGTCGTGCCCTGGAACCAGTGCAGCACGCCCCCGAGCAGCGTGAACGGGCTCAGCAGGCCGGCCAGGCTGGCCAGCGCCGACGGCTGGCCGAATGCGGCCGGGCCGAAGGCCTGCTCGCCTACGTGGCCCAGCACCGAGGCCAGGATGAAGCTGAAGAACAGCGGGATGCCGGTCGCGCAGATCGCGAAAACGCGCTTGCCGGTCGTGGACGCGAGCAGCAGCGAGATGCTGGCCAGCAGGATCGCCCAGGCTGCGCCGTAGAGCAGCCGGACCCGAGCGCGCGGGTCTGCGCCCACACCTGGCTCGGCCCGTGCTGCTGCGACACGATGCCCAGGTACAGCAGGACCAGCGGGATTTCGATCAGCGCCAGGCAGGCGAGCACGAACGCCACCAGCTTGGCGACCGGATAGTCGAGCCGGCTGATCGGCCTGGCGAAGTACAGCGGCAGGGTGTGGCTGCGCAGGTCACTGGAAACAAGGATCGGCGCTTGCAGCGCGACGAACACCAGCACCGCGACGGTCCGCAGCTGCGGAACGTAGCCGTCGTAGCTGACGATGGGCTGACTGCCGGGGTTAGTGGCCAGCGCCACCGCGGTCACGGCGGCGGGCAGGCACAGCAACGCGAACATCAGGACCGGGAAGATCTTGGCCTTGGCCCCGCGCCCGATGCCGAAGGCCGACCGGAAGCTGTGCCAGATCAGCGCCCGGACAATCTGCGCCCGGCCAGCCGGGCGGCCTCGTACCGGCGGTATCCGATGTTGTGGATGACCCCGCCGCCGTCAGCGGCCGGGGCTAGCTGCCCTGCGGCAGCCTGTGCGTCAGCTGACACTGGCAGCTCCTGTCGTCATGCCGGGCACCTGCGCCGCTGCCTCGGCGGCCGGGGGGCGGGCAACCGTCGGATCGGCCCGGAATAGCTCCTCGATCCGGTGCCTGCGCTGTTCCACCGGCTCAGCGGCAGGCCGAGATCGGCGACGGCATCCCGGACCGCGTCGTAGGTCTCGTCTCCGGCCAGCTGGACCAGCAGCCCGCGCTGATAGGGGACCGGGCTCAGCCCGCGCGCGGCGAGCTCGGCCCGCAGCTGCTCGATGCCCTCGTCGACCTCGACGAGCAAGGCCGCGCTGGCCTGCGTCACCGAGCTGATCGAGTCGGCCCGCAGCAGCCGTCCGCCATCGATCGCGACCAGGCCGTCGCAGATCTGCTCGATCTCGCCGAGCAGGTGACTGGCAACGAGGATCGAGATGCCGAACTCTGCCCCGATCCGCGCGATGAGCTCCAGCATGCTGGTCCGGCCCGCCGGATCGAGTCCGTTGGTCGGCTCGTCCAGCAGCAGCAGCCGGGGGTCCCCGACCAGAGCCTGGGCCAGCTTCACCCGCTGCTTCATGCCAGTCGAGTAGGTGCCGATCTGCCGGTACCGCTCCTCGTACAAGCCGACGTGACGCAGCGAGTCGGCGGCCCGTTCCCTGGCCGCCGTGGCCGGCAGGCCCGACATCCTGCCCATGTGCGTGACGAACTCGGTCGCCGTCACGTCAGAAGGCAGGCAGTCGTGCTCCGGCATGTAACCGGTGCGGGTCCTGATCTCGAAGCCCTCGGTCACGCAGTCGTGGCCGAGCACGCGGCCTTGCCGCTGGTGGGCTCGAGCAGGCCGAGCAGGATCTTGATCAGCGTCGACTTGCCTGCCCCGTTGGCGCCGATGAGGCCGGTGATACCAGGCTCCACGGTCGACGGTGAGCTCGTCGAGCGCGGTCACGGTATTGCCGTAACGCTTGGTAAGGTTCAGCGCCTGGATAACCGCCCCCGGCGCAGGCTGCCAGGCCTGCTCGCCGGTCAGCGGCATAGATTGCCCGATCAATGTCCCTCCGGCTTCCCCGATTTGCGAGACCACAATCTCAGCTTCGGCCACCTGCCGCATCAGACCTCAGGTTGATCCAGGCTGGCCCTGATGGTGAGGCGTGCGCGCTG
>CAVQCR010000016.1:0-44437 GCA_963711055.1 uncultured Actinomycetota bacterium
TTCCTCTGGGCCTATGACCATCGGCATTTCCGGCATGAGCGGTCTCATCC
Source organism: uncultured Actinomycetota bacterium (assembly GCA_963711055.1). Taxonomy (GTDB): domain Bacteria; phylum Actinomycetota; class Actinomycetes; order Streptosporangiales; family Streptosporangiaceae; genus JAJYUU01. The sequence goes on from CAVQCR010000016.1 coordinate 51, forward strand.
ACGGGCATTCAGAGGTAACGAGGCCCGCAGTGGCCGCTCGCCGGCGGCCGGGGTGCAGACTTTGTCGGTAACACGACCTGCCGAGATGCGGGCCGTTACGCGGCTGAGCGGAGATGATGACGTGAGCCCTCTGTCGCGCGGCTTTCATGGCCGCCGCAGCGCTCCGGCCGGGGAAGAGGCCGGATACCGCCGGGCCAGTACGTGACCGGGGACTTCCCGGTACTGTCGGCCGGGCCGACGCCGCGACCAGTCTGGAGGACTGGTCGTTCTCGATCAAGCGCAACGACAAGGTGCTTCGATCGTGGACGTGGCCCGAGATTCATGACTTTCCCGTCAGGACGCTCACTGCGGACATCCATTGCGTCACCCGGTGGTCGAAGCTTGATACCGAGTGGGACGTGGTGTCCCTGGACGACTTGCTCGCGGCCGACGGGCAACGACCGGTTACGTACTGGCATTCTGCGACGGCGGTTATACAACGAACCTTCCGCTCGCTGATGTGAGCGGCGGCCAGGCCTGGGTCGCCTTCGGGTTCGCCGGCGAGCCGCTGCAGCCCGAGCACGGCGGCCCGGCCCGGCTGCTGGTACCGCACCTGTACTTCTGGAAGAGTGCGAAGTGGGTACGTGGCCTGGAACTGCTGGACTCCGATGAGCCGGGCTTCTGGGAGACCTACGGCTACCACATGTACGGGGATCCATGGCGGGAACAGCGGTACGCGGGCGACTGACCTGGCAGGCGGCGACCGTCGGCGCCGTCGCCTGGGAGACGCCCTCGGTCCGCACCATCGGCCTGGACGTGCTGGACTGGCCTGGTCACCGGGCTGGCCAGCACCTGGACGTGCGGCTCACCGCCGAGGACGGCTACGTCGCCGAGCGCGCCTACTCGATCGCCTCTGCGCCGGGCGAGCCCGTCTCCATCACGGTGGAGCGGCTGGCCGACGGTGAGGTCTCGCCCTACCTGACCGATGAACTGCGGCCAGGTGACGAGCTTGAGGTACGCGGGCCGATCGGCGGGTACTTCGTCTGGGATCCCGCGGACGGACGGCCGCTGCTGCTGCTCGCGGGTGGGTCTGGGATCGTTCCGCTCCGGTCGATCCTGCGTGGCCGGGACCAGGCAGGCAGCATGGTGCCGACCCGCCTGCTGTACTCGGCGCGTTCCCTGCCCGACGTTATCTACCGCGCCGAGCTGGATGCGTATGGCACTAGCCCCCACGTCGAAGTCAGTTATGCGCTCACCCGGCAGCAGCCGCCGGGATGGAGCGGTTACGCCGGCCGGGTCGGCGACGCGGTCCTCGCTGAGGTCGCGTGGCCGCCCGCCGACGAGCCAGTCGTCTTCGTGTGCGGTCCCACTGCCTTTGTCGAGGTAGTGGCCGCGATCATGGTCAAGCTCGGCTATCCGCCCCAGCGGGTGAAGACCGAGCGCTTCGGGGGAACGGGGACGCCATGACAGACGCGCTTGACGGGAACGCTATCGGCGGTTTGCTGCAGGAGATCTTCGGCACGGAGATGACCGCCGCCATCGGCACCTGCGCTGCCTGCGGCGCGGCTCGCCCGGTCGCCGAGTGCGTTGTCTATAGCCGGGCACCTGGCACGGTGGTCCGGTGCCGGACCTGTTCCGGGCTGCTCATGGTCATAGTGCACGCGCGCGGCATGAACTGCGTCGATCTGCGCGGCCTGGCCGCACTGCAGACGAACTGACCGGCAGGGCTGGCGTTAGTGCTCGATGGCCACGGACGGCGCCGGGTCGTTGCTGACGGCCCTAGCCTTCGCCGGCCACCGGGCGCGGGCGAACCAGAGGACCAGCCCTAGCCCTGCCGTCATCGTTGCCCACCAGCCCCACGGACCATGCCAGCGGACTTGCGCCAGGGCGGTAAGCCCGGCCGCGGCAACGGACGTCGCAATCAGGCGCGGCCAGTTCCTGGCCGCCGCGACGAGGGCGACCGCCAGCACTGGCCACAGGTAGTACGCGACCATCACCGGCTCGAAGACGCAGCGCAGGGCCAGGGCCGCGGCGGTCCACCACAGCACGTCCTCCAGCGTTTGGGTGTCCCAGGCGGTATGCCGCGCCGTCCGCCACCGGCGCCCGGCGATGAGCGCGCAAAGGGACGCCGCGAGGATGGCGACGGTCCGGAACGGGCCAGCCGCCACCGCCCCGTGGCTCAGGTGCGGGGCGAGGGCCACCCACGGGGTGGGGTGATCGACAGTAGGCCAGTTGGGCTGGCTGGTGACCGCGTCGATAGTGGCTGACCAGTTAGCCGCGGCCGCTGCGGCCAGCAAGAGCGCGCTCGGCGCCGCGGCTCTCGCCACGAAACCGGGCACTCGTCTCGGCGTGATGGTCATGAGGACGACCGGCAGGGCGAGGAGCACCAGTGGCTGCACGGCGACTGCCGCACCGACCAGCCAGCCCGACCGCGCGGTGTGCCTGTCCGCTTGCGCGCCAATGGCGAATAGCAGCAGTCCCACCGCCACCGCGTCCTCGGGGTGCCCCCACAGGACGGAGACGTTCGACAGCGCCCCCGCGCCAGCGACGGCGAGCAGCGCGCGCTTACCCTGACTCGCCCCGAGGCGCTCGGCGAGTGCGTCAGCGGCGACCAGTGCCATGCCGCACAGCGCAATCGCGTACGGCCCGGCGAGCAGCCAGGAGGCCGGATGGGTGTTGTGCACGCCCGGTGCCCCGAGCGGGATGCCCGCCGCGCTGGCGACGGCGACGATCGGCACCAGGATTATGGCCGCGCCGGGCAAGGTGATCAAGGCCGTGGGCCGGGTATACAGGCCGGCCAGGTCAAGATGCAGCAGGCGGCTCGCCGCGGCTAGCGTTCCCCACAGGTCGTCTGGCAGCGCCCACGGCTGGCTACCGGGGTGGCCGCCGAAGGTCGATGCGACCATCCCGATCGCTATCACAGCCGCGGTGGCGAGCAGCGGCCATCGCCTGCGGACCAGCCACGACCGTGCCGGCCTTAGTGGCGACAGCCTCGGCGCTGCCAGCAACCACGGTGCGATCATCGGCTTCTTCCGGCGGGGCGAGGAGATTGTCACGTTGATCCTGCCTCACGCATCCCGCATGCGCAGCATCAGCCCGCCGCCGACCAGGGCGGCAGCGGCCCAGACCGCCAGGACACCGAGTCCTGCCCATGGCGTGATAGCCAGGCTCTTCAGGCCGGTGGTCGCCTGAATGTTGAGGCCTGCCATCGGGCTGTATCGCTGGATGCGCCGCTGCCAGGTCGGGTTCCCGACGAAGGCGATCACGATAGGGAACAGGTACAGCAGGGCGAGCACGACGCCGATGGTCACTGCGGAGTCCCTGATTACCGCCGCCGCCCCAACGCCGAGCAGGGCCACCAGGGCGAGGTAGAGCACCGAGCCGGCCGCGGCTCGAAGCGTGGGCCCGTAGCCGAGGGATACCGCGTGGAAGCCGTACGCTGCGGTGAAGCCGTGGCCAGGCAGGATCAGCCCTCCGGCCAGCACTGATCCGAGCACGGCTACTGTGCCGGCCAGCAGCACCAGGACGCCGATGATGATCGCCTTAGCCGCCAGCACCGTGTCTCGCCGCGGCAGCGCCGCCAGGGTGACGCGGATCATGCCCGTGCTGTACTCGTTGCTGACCGCCTGAACTGCCAGGATGGCGACGACGACCTGGCCGAACTGGATACCGGTCAGACTGAGCTTGGTCGTGTCCACCTGGCAGGCGACGCCGCGCGGGCAGCTCGTCGCGCCGACTGCGGCCGTGCTGACGGCCACGGTCAGTATCACTATCGCCAGGAGCAGCCAGCCAGGGCCGGAGACGGTGCGCGCTTTGGTCCACTCCGCGCGCATCGCGTCCCGCAGCCGCGTGCTTCCGTCGCGCAGCGTGACCGGCGCTGCCGGTTCGGCGCGTACCGCCGTACTCATGCGTCTCGCCGCCGGAGCAGCACGAAGGCCAGCCCGAGCGCGGCGCCGGCGTACGCGCACAGGACGGCGAATCCGCCCCAGGGTGGCAGCGGATAGTAACCGCCTGCGGGCGAGTAGCTACTGACGACCTGCGGGTACCGCGGAATGCTCTGCTGGACGGCGAGACCAGCCGCTGGGGTGAGCCGCAGCAGCCAGGCGGAGATGCCCGGCGGGAAGACGTTCAGGGCCGCCAGCAGGAACGGCAGCACGACCGCGACCACGACCGTTGTGATCGCTGCGGCGCTGCGGCGCATGATCGCGCCGACGGCGACTGCGAATACCGCGGCGACGGCTACCAGTGCCGCGGTACCGAGCACCACTCGCACATCGGTGATCGCCGGGACCGGCAGCAGGAACTGGCCTTGTGATTCCTGCCGGGGGACGCCCAGCACGATCGCGATGACCGATGCGGCCAGGCCGACCACGAAGGCGACCGAGCCGATCACGACAGCCTTCGCCGCCAGCACCGGGCCCCGGCGCGGCGTGGCGGCGAGGGTGGTGCGGATGAGGCCGCGCCGGTACTCAGTTGTGAAGAACATCGCCGCCACGACAACAACCACGATGAGCCCGATGAACACGCCGGCCAGGCTCTGTTCCACCGTTGTGGTCGGGTACCCACCGCCACCTGGTCCGGGCACGACCGGCGCGATGTCGCCGGATCCTGTCAGCGTGACAGCGCCGCCGGACTGCCGGAGGCCAGGGCCGCGCCGGTACCGCCGTTGCCGCTCGCCGCGGGCCCGCCGCCGCCGACGGCTGTGCCGGTCCACGGGTGCCCCGGCGCCCTGCCGGAAACGCTGACGTGGTCGAAGACGCCCGTGGCCTGACTGGGTCCACTCTGGTTGCTGGATCCGCCGAAGGACCTAGACGTCTGGACGTAGCTCGGCGAGGTCGCGAACATGCCCACCTGCACGGTCACGGGCAGGCCCGTGAGCTGAACGGTGCCCACCTCGGTCCACTGTGTTCCGTTCGCGGAGTCATAGCCGGTGATCGTGTCGCCGGAACGGGTGAGCCGCAGCCAGCGCGGACTCGCGGTCGACACGGCGCCGGGCAGGCCAGCTGTGTCCCCGGTGTAGTTCCACTGCATTCGGAGGCCGTGGCCGCCGGTCGCCAGCATGGCCGCATAGGCCGATCCCTGCTTCAGGCTGGCCTTGATCATGATGCCGGCCTTCGACCACGGCATGAGGCCGGGTTTCATGGTTGGGCCGGGGCCGCCGACCTGTACTGGCCCGTTGCCAGCGGCATACATGCCGGTGAACGACGACAGCCGCGCGGTGATGGTGCCGTTCCCGGTCAGCGGCTGGTGCACGAAGTAGAAGTTGTCCTGCACCGCCTCGCCGCCTGGCCCGATGGGAATCGGCGGCAAGCAGCCGCGGCCGCTCTTCTGGACTCCGTTGATGATGCAGCCGATGTTCGCGTTCGCGGCGAATACCCCGACGAAGATGGTGAGGATCGCAGCGACGATCATGCCGATTACCCAGCCGCGGACACTCCGGAACTTGATCCACTCAGCCCGGATGACGTCGGTGAAGTGAGCCTGCTGAATGTGTCGGTCCGGCCGTTGCGGCGCGAGCGTGCCGGTGGTCACGGCGCCACCTCCTCGGCGGGCTCAGTGCTTATATCGACTGGACGGAACTCGACCGCGTCCCTGGTGATCTCCATATAGGCCTGTTCCAGCGTGGCCCGGTGCGCGGAGACTTCGGAGAACGGCACGGCCGCCTGGCTGAGCAGCGCCACCACGCGTTCGGCGGCCAGCCCAGAGATCGTCAGCGTGTCGCTGCCGGAGGCGGCGACGGTGGCCCCCGCGCGGTCGAGCACCATCAGCGCCTCCGGCAGCGCGATCGTGCGCAGCACGACGCGGTCACCGGATGCCGCCGCCACCAGTTCGGCCACGCTGGTGTCGGCGACGACTTTGCCGCGCCCGACCACGATGAGGTGGTCGGCGGTGTCCTCCAGCTCGCTCATCAGGTGACTGGACACCAGCACCGCGCGCCCTTGCCGCGCCAGCGCGCGCAGGAACCCCCGCATCCATACGATGCCTTCCGGGTCCAGGCCGTTGAAAGGCTCGTCCAGCATCAGGATCAGCGGATCGCCCAGCATGGCCGCGGCGATCCCCAGCCGCTGCCGCATGCCCAGCGAGAAGCCGCCAGCCTTCCGCCTGGCGACGTCTTGCAGGCCGGCCTGCTCGATCACTTCGGTGACGCGCCGGGCGGGCAGGCCCTGGGAATAGGCCAGCCACAGCAGGTGGTTGCGGGCCGACCTGCTGGGCTGGAACGCTGCGGCGTCGAGCAGCGAGCCCAGGTACCGCATCGGGTGCGCCAGGCTCGCATACGCCCGCCCGCCCACCAGTGCCCCGCCTGAGTCGGCCGCGTCCAGGCCGAGGATCACGCGCATGGTCGTGGACTTGCCTGCACCGTTCGGCCCGACGAAGCCGGTCACCTGCCCCGGCCTGACGGTAAACGACATCCCGTCCAGCGCCACGGCCTGGCCAAAGCGCTTGCGCACGTTGGCCACCTCGATCGTTGCTTCCACCGTCCTGCCTTTCTGGTTCCGGCTACTACCTGTCACCTGGTTGTATGGCAGCGCCAGTAACACGGGCCGAACTGAGGCTGTTATTCCGCCGTTAGGCCGCGCGCGGCATGATCAGGGCAGCAGCGAGCCCGGCAGGGAGGGACTGGTGAGCAGGAAGCGCCTCTTCACCCGCAGCGTGCGGCTGCGGCTGACCGGGCTGTACGGAGTGCTGTTCGTCGTGTCCGGGGCCGTGCTGCTGGCGATCGCTAGCGGCCTGACCATCTCCAGCACCAGTGAGGTGGCCGCCGTGCCGACCCAGGCTGTCAGCAGTCCGGGCACGGCGCTAGGCCAGGCCCAGGCCAAGATCCGCCACCTCCAGGCCCAGCTGTCAGCGCGGAACACTGCGTCCGTCTCCCACCAGCTGCTGATGGCGTCCGCGATCGCGCTCGGCATCATGGCGGCCGCCTCGGTCGTCTTCGGCTGGATCATGGCCGGCCGGGCGCTCCGGCCGGTCCGTGCGATGACCGAGGCCGCGCAGCGGATCTCCGCCGACAACCTGCACGAGCGGCTGGCGGTGTCCGGTCCGGCGGACGAGCTCAAGGATCTCGGCGACACCATCGACGGGCTGCTGGAACGGCTGGAGCAAGCGTTCAGCGCTCAGCGCCTGTTCGTCGCCAACGCCTCCCATGAGCTGCGCACGCCGCTGACTACCATGCGCGCTGCCATCGATGTGGCGATGGCCAAGCCAGCGCCGGTGCCGCCGCAGACGACTGCCCTGGCGGACCGGCTGCGGGCGGAGCTGGACCAGGTCGACGAGCTGCTCGAAGGACTCCTGGTGCTCGCCCGCGCCCAGCACAGCGTGCTGCCTGATCATGCGGTCTTCTCGCTCAGTGATGTCGTGGCGGTCGCGGTCGCCGAGCGCGCCAGCGCCATCGCGGCCAGGGACCTGGCCCTGCAGCTCAGATTGGGGACCGGGGCGGCCGTCGTAGCGGGCAGCCAGGCGCTGATGAGCAGGCTGGCCGGCAACCTCCTCGATAACGCGATCGTCCACAACGAGCACGCCGGGTGGCTTTGCGGTGTCCGCGGAGGCGGATGCCACGACGGCCACCGCTTCGGTGACCGTGGAAAACGGCGGCGCGGAGTTGGATCAGCGCCAGGTGTCGCAGCTCGGCCAGCCATTCCGGCGGCTAGGTGCGGACCGGACCGGATCGGACAGCGGCTCGGGCCTTGGCCTGTCGATCGTCACGGCCATCGCTTCCGCGCACGGCGGGACGGTGGACATCCGGGCCAGGGCAGGCGGCGGGCTCCGCGTCACCGTGACACTGCCGCTGGCCGCCTGGCCGGGGCGGGCCGGTCAGTTTGCGCTGGCAAGAGCGTCCGGATGAGGGTACTGGTGGTCGAGGACTCGCGGTCCCTGGCCGAGGTCCTGGTCGAGGGATTGCGCGACCAGGGCATGGCCGTTGATTCGGCGCATGACGGCCTGGAGGCCGCGGCCAAGCTGGGGATTAACTCATACGACGTGGTCGTGCTCGACCGCGACCTGCCGGGGATCCACGGCGACGTGTTGTGCCAGATGATCACCGATCGCGATGACCGGGTGATGGTGCTGATGCTCACCGCGGCGGGCGACCCAGGCGACCGGGTCAGCGGGCTCGGCCTTGGCGCCGACGATTACCTGGCGAAGCCGTTCCATTTCCCTGAGCTAGTGCTGCGACTTCGTTCCCTTGCCAGGCGGCAGCCGTCGGCCCGCGGGCGGATCCTGCGCGCGGGCGGGATAGAACTCGATCCGGTTCGCCGCACGGTGAGCCGAGATGGCCGGCAGGTGGACCTCTCGGTCAAGGAGTTCGGGGTCCTGGAGGCGCTGCTGCGCGCCGCGCCCGCCTTCCTGCGGGCCGAGGACCTGCTGGAGCAGGTATGGGACGAGCATGCTGACCCGTTCACCAATACCGTGACGGTCACGATCGGCCGCCTTCGCCGCAAGCTCGGCGAGCCGCAGGTCATCGCGACCACGCCGGGCGTGGGCTACCGGATCGCGGGCTCGGCCGGCCGCGGATAGACTGACTGGCAGACCCCTCGCACGGCGTTCATCCCGCCAACCCCCCCAGGGCCGGAAGGCAGCAAGGGTACGCGGGCTCTGTCGGGTGTGCGGGGGGTCCTTTTTTGCCATCCCGGCGAGCAATCCCGGCGAGAATGAGGTCATGGCAGGCGACGCCCCGAAGCCCGATGAAAGCTCTGGCCATGCGGACAGCCCGCGGCCAGGAGTCCCCGCCGCGCCGCTCGCGCTCTACCGCAGGTACCGCCCGGCAACCTTTGCTGAGGTCAAGGGCCAGGACCACGTCACCGAACCGCTCCGCCAGGCCCTGCGCAGCGGCCGCGTACACCATGCCTACCTGTTCAGCGGCCCGCGCGGCTGCGGCAAGACCTCGAGCGCGAGGATCCTCGCCCGCTCGCTGAACTGCGAGCAGGGGCCGACCCCGGATCCGTGCGGGAAATGCGAGTCCTGCGTCGCGCTCGCCCCGGCGGGACCCGGCAGCATCGACGTCATCGAGATCGACGCCGCCTCGCACGGAGGCGTCGATGACGCCAGGGACCTGCGTGAACGGGCCTTTTATGCGCCGGTGTCCGGTCGCTTCAAGATCTACATCATCGACGAGGCCCACATGGTCACCCGGGAAGGCTTCAACGCGCTGCTGAAGCTCGTCGAGGAACCGCCGCCGCACCTGAAGTTCGTCTTCGCCACCACCGAGCCGGAAAAGGTCATCCCCACCATCCGGTCGCGTACGCACCACTACCCGTTCCGGCTGGTGCCGCCCGCCGTCCTGCGCGAGCACCTCGAGCAGATTCTGGCCAGCGAGGGCGTCCCGTACGAGCCGTCGGTGCTGCCGATCGTGATCAGGGCCGGGGCTGGCTCGGTGCGCGACGCGCTCTCCGTGCTCGATCAGCTGATGGCAGGCTCGGACGAGTCCGGCCTGCGATACGACCGGGCCGTCGCGCTGCTTGGCTATACCGACGACCGGCTGCTGGGCGAGGTGGTCCAGGCGTTCGCGGCCGGGGATGGGGCCGGCGTCTTCCACGCCATCGATCACGTGGTGGAGGCAGGACACGATCCGCGCCGGTTCGCGGCAGATCTCCTGGACCGGCTGCGTGACCTGATCGTGATCAGCGCGGTGCCTGACGCAACGACGACCGGGCTCATCGATGCCCCGTCCGACCGGCTTGAGCAGATGAGCGCCCAGGCAGCGGCGTTCGGCCAGGCCGGGCTGACGAGGGCCGCCGAGATCATCAGTGCCGGGCTGGTCGAGATGCGCGGAGCAACCTCACCGCGGCTGCTGCTGGAGCTCATGTGCGCGCAGGTCTTGCTGCCTGCATCGGCGGAAGATCCAGCCGGCCTGGCGGAACGGCTGGACCGCCTGGAGCGAAAGCTCAGTGCCGAGCCCCGGCCCGAGGTGCGGCCCCAGGCGGCGCGGCGAGAGACGGTGCAGCCGGCATCGGCCCGAGCCGAACCAGACCGGGTGGAGCCTGCCCGCTCCGGCCCAGCACGCCCGGATTCAGTCCCCCCGGAATCGGCACGCCCGGCACCTGCAGCGCGCGGCCAGGTCCGGCCCGAGCCTGCGCGGCAGTCCGCGGCCCCGGCTGACACCGAGACGCTGCGGGCCCGCTGGCCGGATGTGCTGGAGGCTGTCCAGGGCCGGAAACGGGTCGCCTGGATGCAGCTCAGCAATGCCAGCGTGGACTCCTTCGCCGACGGGGTGCTGACCTTGGCCTTCGCCCAGGCAGGGATCGAGAAGGGATTCCTGACCGGCGGTTATGACAAGGATCTCAGCCAGGTGCTATCCGCTTTGTACGGCATAACACCGCACATCCGGACCGCGGTCGCAGTGACCGGCGATTCCAGCCAAAACCCCGATGACCCGACGGAGGCATCGGCCGCGCCGCAAGCCCGGCGCGACGGTGCTGCTGGTGGCCAGCGGGCCGGTGATGCGGCCGCTGGCCAGTCCCGCGCGCCCGCTCGGTCACCGGGGCCAGGCGCCGCTTCGCGGGCCGCGGAGTCCGCTGGCCGAGGCCGGCCGTCCGGCGGGCTTGCCTCGGCTGCCGACGCGGAGGCAGAACCCGGAGACCAGGCTGCGCCGGACGCGCTGACAGGCACCGACCTGATCGAGCGCGAGCTTGGCGGCCGGGTCATCGAGGAGATCGAGAGGCCCTAGCGCTGCCCGGAGGGCCGCGACGTGCCCGGAGGGGTTCAGGCCGTAGGCTCGGAAGTCCAAGCCAGCATGGAATGGCGCAGCACGGGACGTGCAGCAGCGCCGTGTTGCACGGGCCGCGCAGCAAGGGTCGCGCAGCAAGGGTCGCGCAGCAAAGAACTCAGGAGGTCGCGTGGAGCCAGGTGGCCAGCTTGATATGCAGCAGCTCCTCGCGGCGGCGGCCGCGATGCAAAGTCAGCTCATGAATGCGCAGCAGGAGCTGGCTGACACTGAGGTAGAGGGCACCGCGGGTGGCGGAGTGGTGAGGGCGACAGTCAACGGTCAGGGCGAGCTTGTCGACCTCGCGATCGATGCCGCGGCCATCGACACGACGGATCCGCAGGAGACCGCGCAGACGCTGGCTGACCTGGTCCTGGCGGCCTACCGCGATGCATGCCGGTCCGTGGACGAGCTCCAGGAGCAGACGATGGCTCCGTTCGCGGCCGGTCTCGGCGGCGCGGGAATAGGCGGCGCGGTTATGCCTGGCTTGGCTGACCTGAGCGGCTTTCCGGGCCTGCCCGGCCAGTCCAGCCCGCCAGACCTGGCGGCCGACGGACCGGCCGCGGGCGAGCCCGACGACGAGAACTGAGGCGAGCCCGGATGTACGAGGGCGTCGTCCAGGACCTAATCGAGGAGCTCGGCCAGCTGCCGGGCGTCGGGCCCAAGGGTGCGCAGCGTATCGCGTTCTACCTGCTGTCGGCTGATCCGGCCGATGTCCGCAGGCTCGCCTCGGTCCTGATCGAGGTCACCGAGAAGGTCAAATTCTGCCGGGTCTGCTTCAACGTTGCCGAAGACGACGAGTGCCGGATCTGCAAGGACACGCGCAGGGACCTGTCGCTGATCTGCGTCGTCGAGGAACCCAAGGATGTGGCGGCGATCGAGAAGATCCGCGAGTTCCGCGGCCGGTACCACGTGCTCGGCGGTGCGATCAGCCCGATCGATGGTGTCGGGCCGGATGACCTGAGAATCAGGGAGCTGATGGCACGGCTGGCCGACGGCGCGGTGACTGAGATCATCCTGGCCACGGACCCGAACCTGGAAGGGGAGGCAACCGCGACGTACCTGGCGCGGATGATCAAGCCGATGGGACTGCGCGTCACCCGGCCGGCCAGCGGCCTGCCGGTGGGCGGCGAGCTTGAGTATGCCGATGAAGTCACGCTGGGCAGGGCATTTGAAGGACGGAGGTTGCTTGATGTCTGAGTCACCGGGCGGGCGGCGGGGATCCGCGCTGAACAACGGCGGTTCCGCCGATCTGGCGCCCGGCCAGCCGCCGGAAGAGTGGCGGCCCCTCGCCGACCGCGTTGCCGGAAACGCCAGGGACTTCCTGGACGGTCTGACTGCGGTGGCCAGAGGCGAGGGCGCTGACCAGACAATCCCGCTTCTCCTGCTGGAGATCGCCCAGATGATGCTTGCCGGCGCTCAGCTCGGCGCGAGCAAGGACGTCATCCTGCCGAATAACTGGGAGCCTGACATCGGGGCCGATCCGGACGTCGACCTGGACACCCTGCGCACCGGGCTGGCCGCCAGGTTCGGCGGCATCGACGACTACGCGGAGATCTTTGACCCCTACGCCGACACTCAGGCGACGCCGTTCCGGCTTTCTGATGACTTGGCCGCCGTGGCTGCCGACCTGATTCACGGGCTCAAGCACCATGAGGCCGGCCGGGTCGCCGAAGCACTGTGGTGGTGGCAGTACTCCTACGTGAACCACTGGGGCACGCATGGCGGGGCCGCGTTGCGGGCTCTGCACTCCGTGGTCGCGCACGCCCGGCTCGACGTGGCCGACGAACCGGCGGCGCGCTGACGGGGCAGCGGCCTCGATAGACTCGGGTCCGGCCGGTCACCGGCCAGATCCGGTCGCGCATAGCCCGAGTGGCTGGCGCCGACGTAGCCAGTACGGAGGTGCAAGCACAGCCGTGGCCCTGGTCGTGCAGAAATACGGTGGTTCGTCGGTCGCTGACGCGGACGGCGTCAAGCGGGTTGCGCAGCGGATCGTCGCCACCAGGAAGGCCGGGAACTCGGTCGTCGTCGTCGTGTCGGCTATGGGCGATACAACGGACGAGCTGAGGGACCTGGCTGATCAGGTCAGCCCGAATCCGCCGGGACGCGAGCTTGACATGCTGCTGACCGCGGGTGAGCGGATCTCGATGGCCCTGCTGGCCATGGCCATCGCGAACCTGGGACTGGAAGGCCGCTCGTTCACCGGCTCGCAGGCCGGTGTCATCACCGATTCCACTCATGGCAAGGCCAGGATCATCGACATCACGCCGGGCCGGATCCAGGCTGCACTGGACGACGGCGCCATCCCGATCGTGGCAGGCTTCCAGGGCGTGTCGCAGACCACGAAGGACATCACGACGCTGGGCCGGGGCGCTTCAGACACCACTGCGGTTGCGCTCGCCGCCGCTCTCGGCGCGGACTTCTGCGAGATCTATACCGACGTGGACGGCGTATTCACCGCTGACCCGAGGATCGTGCCCACTGCCCGCCAGCTGCCTCGGATCTCGTATGAAGAGATGCTGGAGATGGCCGCGTGCGGGACCAAGGTGCTCATGCTTCGGTGCGTGGAGTACGCACGCCGGTACAAGATCCCGATCCACGTGCGGTCATCCTTTTCCAGCAGGGAAGGCACCTGGGTGAAGGACCCGGCGCCGCCAACGGAAGGCGAGACGATGGAGCAGGCGATCATCTCCGGCATCGCTCAGGACCGGGGCGAGGCGAAGATTACGGTCGTCGGCGTCCCGGACAAGGTCGGCGAGGCGGCAAGGATTTTCCGCGCGATCGCCGCGGCCGGGATCAATATCGACATGATCGTCCAGAACGTGTCCGCGGCGGCGACCGGCAGGACTGACATCTCCTTCACGCTCCCGCGCGACGACGGTCACGCCGGCATGTCGGCGCTTGGCGACCTGCAGGCCGAAGTCGGCTTCGAATCTCTGCTGTATGACGACAGGATCGGCAAAGTCTCGGTCGTGGGCGCAGGGATGCGCTCGCACCCGGGCGTTAGCGCCACCTTCTTCGGCGCGCTCGCGGAAGCAGGCGTGAACATTGAGATGATCTCGACGTCAGAAATCCGGATCTCCGTGGTGGTAGACCAGAATGACGTCGAGCTGGCGGTCACCGCCGCACACGATGCGTTCGATCTGGGCGACGGACGAGAGCAGGCAATCGTCTACGGCGGGACCGGGCGATGACCGCGGACTGGCCGATCAGCCCGGGCGGCCCGGCCGAGCCGGCGGACGCTGGCCAGGCAGGCGCGCGGCCGGTGCTGGCGATCGTCGGCGCCACCGGCGCGGTCGGCAGCGTCATGCGCGCAATCGTGTCGGAACGAGCTGACATCTGGGGGGAAGTGCGGCTGGTGGCCTCAGCCCGGTCCGCTGGCCGCAAGCTGGACGTGCGCGGCTTGCAGGTCGAGGTCCGCGCGCTGACACCCGAGGTCTTCGATGGCGTCGACCTGGCCATGTTCGACGTGCCGGACGAAGTGTCCGCGCAGTGGGCGCCGGTTGCCGCGGCCCAAGGCGTTGTGGTTATCGATAAGTCCGGCGCATTTCGGATGGATCCGCAGGTCCCGTTGGTCGTGCCCGAGGTCAATGCGGCCGCAGCCGGGGAAAGGCCTAAGGGCATCATTTCCGTGCCCAACTGCACGACCCTCTCGCTGATCGTCGCGGTGGCCGCCCTGCACCGTGCTTTTGGCCTGCGTGAGCTGGTGGCGGCCTCCTATCAGGCAGCTTCGGGGGCCGGGCAGGCCGGTACCGACGCGCTCTACGACCAGCTGGCCGCGGTTGCTGGCAACCGGACGCTCGGGCAGCAGCCGGGCGACGTCCGGGCGGCAATCGGCGACGGCGGGCCATTCGGTGCCCCGCTCGCCCTGAATGTAGTTCCGTGGGCCGGCTCGCTGCGGGATGAAGGCTGGTCGTCGGAGGAGCTGAAGATCCGCAACGAGACACGCAAGATCCTGGGCCTGCCAGCTCTTAAGGTAACGGCGACCTGCGTGCGGGTACCGGTGATTACCGGTCACTCACTCGCCCTGCACGCGGTTTTCGGCCGCCCGGTCAGCCGCGAGCAGGCGCAGCAGGTGCTGCGCGAGGCAGCCGGGGTTAGCCTGGTCGACGATCCGGCTCGCGCCCGGTACCCGACTCCGGCCGACGTGGCTGGCACGGATCCGACGCTGGTCGGCCGGGTGCGCCAGAGCCTGGACGATCCGTGCGCGATCGAGCTGTTCGTCAGCGGCGATAACCTCCGCAAGGGCGCTGCACTCAACGCCGCCCAGATCGCCGAGCTGCTCGCGCCGCAGCTGGCCGGTGGCCGAAGGCAATCGGCCGCCGCGTCCTAGCAGAGCAAGGGAGCGACGCTACTGCGTGCTCACGAGCTCGCCCGCGTCGACGGGCACCGGCACAGTATTGCCCCGTGGCGCCAGCGGGCACGCCCAGGCCGGGTCGTAGGCGCACGACGGGTTGTAGGCGAAGTTGAGGTCCACGACCAAGAACCCGCCGTCGCCGCCGAGGTCGGCGCCTTTCGCGGTGTCGAGGACGTAACGGCCGCCCGGATAAGTGGCGCCATCGGACCTGGTGTCCTTGATCGGGACGAAGAGGCCGCCGCCGTAGCTGGCCAGCCACCAGACATCAAGGTCGCCGACACCGCCGAGATGGACGACGCCGACCCGCTCGAACGGAACTGTGCCGTCGGTGCCGGTGGCCACTTCCATGCGAGTCGGCCCGACGTTGGCGTCCAACCGTACCGAGAACCGCATCCGGGGATCGTACGGGGCTACCGGCACACCGCGGAATCTGGGCCGATCCGCGGCCGGGACAGGAGACTGCGGGTGCGTTGCCAGCAGCTCGTTCCGGGCATCCCGCCAGAACCGGTGCGCGGCAGCGGGGTCAGGCGACGCGCGGACCGTCGCGTAGATGGCCGCCACCTTGCGCCGCCAGTCCAGCAATGATGTCGCGTCCGGCTGGCTCATCCGCACTTCCTAGCCGGTCAGGACTAGCCGCTGCCTACTGGATCCCATCAGGCAGACGGCTAGTCCGAGTACACCGAGATCGCGGAGGGTCAGGTCTGAGAGCCCGGCACTGATGGTGAGCCACGCCACGATCTGAAGGAGCAGCAGCGCGGCAAGGGCCGCCGCCAGCCTGCATGCGATGCCGGCTATCAGGGCAACTGACAGCACCAGCAGCAGCCAGCCATGCACGAGTACCAGGATGATGGCGAACGACGAGGCTGAATGCACGCCCGGCACGTAACCGGTCCACTGGGCGGGCTGAATCAGTTCGTGGTATCCGAACCAGGCGAGCACGAGTCCGAGCAGCACCCGGCCACCCGTTGGTCCCCAGCCTGCGGCGAGTTGCCCTGCCCGACCGAGCGCGCCGGGCCCGGCGACCGGCTCCGCCCGTGCGTTGCCAGGACGGTTCGCAGTCCGGCCAGCGCTGGCCATCCTGGCCGCCTGCGTACTCCGCTGCGCGGTCACTGGACGATCCTCCCGTGCCCATCGGTCACGATGATGCCGTCATCTCCCAAGTTATAGTCGGTGTTGCCCGACTCGTCGCCCAGAGATGCCTCGATCACGTAGACGCGGGCACCGGTCGGGTAAAACCGCGGCGCTCCTGCCGCCTGACCGTTCACTCCCGCGATAACCGAGATGCCAGTGCCATGCCGGTGCACGGTCACCGACAGCCCCGTCAGCGCGGCCCGCGCGGCCTGGTTCGGCGTACCAGGCCAGACCAGGAATGCGTACGACGCGAACGACTGCGAGCTGAGCAGCGGCCCGGGCGTAGCGGCTGACGCCCCCGAACTCGGCGTCGGTCCTGCCGTCGGACCCGCTGAACTCGACGGCGACCCCTGCGACGTGCTGGCGGAGGACGCCGCCGAGACCTGCCCGGTGCCGCTGATCG
Organism: uncultured Actinomycetota bacterium; assembly: GCA_963711055.1. Taxonomy (GTDB): domain Bacteria; phylum Actinomycetota; class Actinomycetes; order Streptosporangiales; family Streptosporangiaceae; genus JAJYUU01. The sequence goes on from CAVQCR010000016.1 coordinate 16,617, forward strand.
AGCCGAGTGCGGCAGAGCTACCGCGGGTCGACCAGCCGTGCACTGCAAGGAGCACGCCGACCAGCCCGGCCAGGGCAAGCAACGCGAGCCCGCGCGGGCCGACTGGGCCGAGTCGGCGGGTCATCTGGGCGCCGCCGCGTGTCGAGCCATAGTTCCGGGTTGTTTCGGAAATTCTTCCGGTGATCCGGGCCGCTGGCCGGCGATCAGGCCCGCCTCCGCGACTATCCCGGTCGTAGTGATGGCGGTGTAGCCAGCATTCCGGAAAAGTCTCTCCCACCCTTGCATCGAGATCGGCATTTCCTGGACCCTGATGAGATAGCGCGCGATGTTCTTGGCGATCCGCCACCAGCCGCCCGGTCCCTTTCTGGCCAGCGTGACGAGTTTCAGCTTGATGATCTCCCGGTCCCGGCTGGTGCTGCCTCGACCGAACATCATGTCGGCGATCAGCAGGCGCCCGCCCGGCCGGAGCCAGGTAATTGCTGCCTCGACGAGCCGGGCCTTGTCAGGATCGCGCAGATGATGTAGCGCATAGCTGGAGACTATGAGATCCGCGCTGGCAGGCGGCAGATCCAGTTCCTCGACGGGCAGCGCTATCGCGTCCAGGTTGGACAGACCCTGACGCTTGGCCCCGGCGCGCAGCTGATCGGCCATCGCTGGGCTGACGTCGATGCCCAGCACGTCAGCGCCCTGCCTGGCCAGCGGAATGCTGATCTGGCCGTTACCGCAGCCCAGATCAATGACCATGTCACCGGGGCCTACCGCAGCGTTGGCCAGTACTGCCGCCGTCACCGTGGCGAGGCCGGCCGAGCCGTGCTTGTCCCAGCTCGCCACCCGGCCGGACCACACCCGACGCTGCCGTCGCGTGGTGCGCTGCGTGGCTAGCAAGCCGAGCCTGCTCGCCGACCGCTCATTGCCAGCCTTGCAATCAATGTCAGCTTCCTTGTCAGAGGTCATTCTGGCAGGCTAATATGCGCGCGACTCGGCGACCAAGCTCGAGCATTTCAGATCTAGTGAGAAACTTATTTGAAAATAGTAAAGACTCTGGTTTCATGAAGAATTCATGAAATTCTCACGCGGCGAATGAAGAATTCGTGAGGACGACACAGGCGACGCTCGTCCCCTGGATGCACGATCTCGAGGCGCAGCACGGCGTTATGCCCGGTACGATGCCCGGGTGAACCGGCATGCCCGCGACGGCCGGCCCAGCCGCCGTCCGCGAGTCGTCCTCACCGTGCTCGTTACGGTGATTGTCGCCTTGCTGGGAGCCGGGGCGTATGTCGCGGCGCGGGCCATCGCCGGCCGCCCGGCGACTGCCGGCGCGAATGCCAGTCGGCCCCCCGTCAAGCCAACTGTCTCGCCCACTGCGAGCCACACCCCGCCGCCGGGGCCGCCGCCAGTCGGGCGGTTCGGGGAATACCACGCCGCAGAGAAGTCCTACACCTTCGCCGAACCTGCCGATGGCCAGCATGGACCCCGTGTCCTGCAGGTCACTGTGCGTTATCCCGTCCTCCCCGCGGCGCCCGCGTACAGCCGGGCTGCAGGCGGCACGTTCCCGCTCGTCGTGTTCGCGCCTGGGTACAAGCAATGCGGCGGTGTCTACAGTTACCTGCTGCGCCAATGGGCCAGCGCTGGCTACGTCGTCGCCGCAGTGGAATTCCCGCGCACGAATTGCCACGTCGTCAACCCTGATGAGTCAGACCTGGCGAACCAGCCGGCCGACGTCGCCTACGTGATCGGGCGGTTGCTGTCGCTATCCGCCCAGCCGCACGGGCCGCTGTCAGGACTGGTCTCGGACACGAAGATCGCAGTAGCCGGCCATTCTGATGGCGGCAACGCGGCAGCGGCGATCGCCGGAGCCAGCTGCTGTGAGGACCGTAAGGTCCGGGCTGCGATCGTTCTAGCGGGTAACGAGTGGCCGTGGGGTGGCGATAGCTGGTTCGCCGGGCCTGCCCCGCCGATCCTGTTCGTCCAGGGCACGGCCGACGGGTGGAATCCACCGCAGTACAGCGTGCAGCTCTATGAGGCGGATAAGACAGGTACCCGTTACTATCTCAACCTTTTCGGCGCGAATCACTTTGCCCCTTATCAGGGTCATGGTGCGCCGGAGCCGATAGTGGCACGGGTCACGCTCGACTTCCTGGACCGGTACGTAGCCGGCCAGCAGGGCACCGTGGCATTGATGCGCCGGGCCGGGCATGTCCCTGGCGTGGCCGAGCTCGTCAGCGCGGGCCGCCTGCCCTAGCGCGAAGGGGGCGAAGTGGACGCAGGCGCTGGGTGTCGGGCAGGCTGTGGCCTATGGAGCGGGCGTTCACACTGGCCGAAGCACGCGCGCTCATGCCGGAACTGCTGGCCCACGCTGACAGCCTCATCGAGGTCCGGGCCAGCCTGGTGGAGCTCCAATCCGCCCTGGCCGATGGCGAGCACTCATCGCTCGGCGGCCTGCCTGAGGCCAAGGCATACCAGGCCCAGCTGAGCGAGCTCGTCGGCTGGTTCAGCACTGAAGGCCTGGAGCTCAAGGGCATCGCGCCGCTGCTGCTTGACTTTCCGTCTGAGCTGAAAGACGAGCCGGTGCTGCTGTGCTGGCTCGAAGGCGAGCGCGAACTGGGCTGGTATCACAAGCTGGCACACGGCTTCGCCGGCCGCCGTAGGCTCGGCTAAGCCATGGTGACGATACGGCGAGGCACGATTAACGACGCTGCCCGAATCGCCGAGACGCACGTGCGGTCCTGGCAGAGCGCATATCGCGGGCTCATCCCGCAGGACTACCTGGACTCGCTCGACCCGGCCCAGCGGCTGGCCTGGCGACAGCAGATCCTGGCGTCGGTGAACTGGGCCGTCGGCGGGGTCCTGGTTGCTGAGGACGAGTCAGTACTCACCGGGTTCGCTGACTTCGGCCCCACCCGCGACGCCGACGGGGACCCGCGCCTCATCGGCGAGATCAGGGCGATCTACGTGGCGCCCGCCGCTTGGGGCCTGGGTCACGGTCGGGAACTGATGACAGCTGCGCTGGCAGGCTTAACGGCGGTCGGCTACGCCGAGGCGACGTTGTGGGTGCTCGATGGCAACGAGCGGGCGCGCCGGTTCTATGAAGCGGCCGGGTTCGGGGCCGACGGCACCGCCAAGGAATACGAAGGACTCGGATTCACGTTGCCTGAGGTCCGCTACCGACGGCTGCTGCCCTGAGCTGGCTGGCATAGAGCTGCCGCATCACACGGCGGCGCTCGGCATCCTCGAGGCCGTCGATAAAGAGCTCGCCCTGCAGGTGCTCGGTCTCATGCTCCAGGCACCGAGCCAGTTCGGCCGTGCCAGCCACGGTCAGCGGCTTTCCGCGCACGTCAACACCCTCGACCACGGCGGATGCGGATCGGCGCCGTTCCGCGAGCACTCCGGGGATTGACAGACAGCCCTCCAGACCGTCTTGCTGGCCGTCGCGGCTGACGATCCTCGGGTTGATGACGTAACCGAGCTGGCCATCCACGTTGTAGGAGAACACGGCCAGACCCGTGCCGATCTGGCTGGCCGCAAGGCCCGCCCGGCCTGGTAGCTGCACCGTGTCGATCAGGTCGTCGACCAGCGCGGCCAGCGCATCGTCGAACCGGGTGACCGGCTCGCACCGGGTCCGCAGGATCGGGTCACCGAGATAGCGCAGCTCCCTGATGGTCACCGGGCCGTCTCGCTGTCATTGCTGAGTTTCTCAACCTGGTCGAGCACCAGGCGGTGCCAGTCGAGCTCGGCCTGGATGCGGAGCCGGGCATGCTCGACCACCAGGTCGTCGGCCACGGTCTGATCCGGCCAGGCACGCTCGCGCTGCCGGTCCAGCTGCGCTGCCTGGACCGCCAGCGCGCGGACCCGGTCGTCCAGCAATCCGCGCAAGGTGTCAGCGGCCAGCTCCGCGCTCATGGCCAGAGCGAGATCGACGGGATCGGGCTGAACCCGGACCGCCTGAAACGCCTCGGCCCGCAGCACGCGAAGCTCCCGCCGGCCTTCGGCCGTAATCCCGTACACGGTGCGCGCTGGGAGCTGACCGTCCTGCTCGGTGCGTAGGGGTTCGATCAGGCCCTCCGCGGCCAGGCGGTGCAACGCGCTGTAGAGCGAGCCTGGCTGGACGTCCGACCACATGCGTGTCCGGTCGATTCGCGCATCCCGGCGGAGCTGGTGGCCGTACATCGGACCGTGTTTTACCAGCGCGCCGAGGATGAACAGGCGAGTCGGGTTCATCTAGGAAGTAAAACACGAGTGCTCAAATTTGACTAGGGATCGCGATCTTCGGCGGCCGGGTCCGGTCCGGCCGGTCTTCAGCCAGCCCGTGTCAGGGCGGTGCCGAGCGGGCAGAGTCACCCTGGATTGGGACGGGAGACAGGCACCACAGCCGGAAGACAGGAGACCTGCGGTGGACTGGTGGAGCGTGACCGTCGAGGCCCGGACTGAGGGGACGGGCCTGATCGATGACGAGGCAGTTGAGAAGTTCCTGGATCTTTCGGAGCCTTACAGCGGCAGCGTCAGCGCCGGCGGTGAGCCGCTGCGGTGGAACGCGACGGTCAGCCTCGAAGCCGAAAGCGCTGCAGAGGCCGTCACAGAAGCGGCCCGGCTCCTGACGCTTCTGGCCGCCGATGCTGGTCTCCCGGTCTGGCCGGTGGTCCGCGCCGAAGCCGTCCGCGAGGACGTGCTCGACGATGAGCTGCCTGCACCGCTCGCGTAAATAGCTGCAACGAAGCGCAGCTCACGGAACACCGCACATAAAGTGCAGGTGCTCTCGATGTCTGCTCCGCGTCGTGTGGTCAGCACGAGACGAACTGCTGCCCGCCGTCAATGTCGTAGGTCGCGCCGGTGAGCGCGGTGTTGGTCATGATGTGGACAGCGAGCGCAGCGACGTCGGCGGGGCTGACGACGCGGCCGATCGGGAGCATGGCCCGTAGCTCTTTGCGGCGCTCGTCGAGCTGGTCTCCGAGCAGTGATGCCGACAACTGGGTGTCGACGAAGCCGGCGGCGATGAGGTTGACGCGAACCGGCGCGAGCTCAAGCGCAAGGGCCGCGGTGAACGGAGGCAGCACGGCGGTGGCGGCAGCGGCGATCCCGAGGCTGCGGCTGATGCGCCGGCCGCCAGTGCCGCCCATGAGCAGCAGCGTGCCTCCAGGCCTCATTTTGACCGCGGCGTTGCGCGCGACCCCGAGCGCCTGCACCACGTGATCGCTCAGAGCGTGGCTCACGTCGGCTGAGTCCATCTCGAGCAGCGACCCGTAGCGCGGGCCGCCAGCCGTGACCAGCACATGGTCGATCGGTGCTGGCAGGTCCCGGAAGAACCGGTGAAGCGAGGCCGCGTCGGCGGCGTCGAAGGCCGCAGTGCGTTGCGCGCCGACTTCGAGCGCCGCTTGCTTCAGCCGGTCGGGATTGCGGCCGGTGAGGATGACATCGGCGCCCTCAGCCCGGGCGCGTCGAGCCGTCTCGAGCCCGATGCCTGCGCTGCCGCCGATCAGCACGACGGTCTGTCCGGCCAGTTCCGGTTCGCGCTTGGTGGAAACAGCGTTGGTTGCGCTCGTCATGATTCCTCCGATCGGTCGTGCGGCGACCGGTCACTGGGCCGCCGGGGGAGCAAGCAGAGATCGCGCGCGCTCCTCCTCACCCCGACAGGTTCGCCATTTGAGCGTTCATCGGCCTGACCGGCCGCGGCATGTCCGCGATCTCGATGCGGAGCGCCTTCAACGCCGCGTCGTAGATCCCCGAGAAACTCGGGAAGGGCTGGATCGTGTCGCCCAGTACCTCCAGCGGCACGCGTGCGCGGATGGCGAGCGTCGCCTGCTGCATCCACTCACCGGCTTCGGGCCCGAGCGCGTAGGCGCCGGTAAGTCGCTCGCCGTCGCTGAGCAGCGTCAGGAATCCGTTGGATTGGGCGTAGGCGTGTGTGTAGGTGGCGGTCTTCGGCAGCTCTGAGACCGGCGCGGTGCCGCTGTACTCCGCTTCGACCGCGCCCACCGCCGCGGCCTGCGGATCTGTGTAGGTGACTCGCGGAACGGCTTCGTAGTTTGCTGGACGGGCATTGCCGAGGATGTTCGCCGCGACCACGTCGCCCTCGTACTCGCCGACGTGGGTGAGTGGCCAGATGCCGTTGACGTCGCCAATCGCCCAGAGGCGCTCGCCTGCGCGCATGTGCTCGTCAACCGGAATCCCGGTTGGGCGCGCCTCGACGCCGACCGTCTCCAGGCCGATCCCCTCGACGCGCGGGCGCCGGCCGGTCGCCGCAAGCAGCCGGTCGCCACGCAGCTCCGTACCGCCATCGAGCTGCAGGACATACTCCTCGCCCTCCCGTCGCGCGGCGGTGGCGCGCATGCCGAGGATCAGTTCTATTCCGTCCCGGCGCAGGGCCTCGCCGAGCGCCTCGCCCAGCGGCGCAGGCTCGCGCGGAAGCACGCGGTCGGCGCCCTCGATGATTACCGCCTCGCCGCCGAGACGCCGCACGACCTGCGCTATCTCGACACCCGCCGACCCGCCACCCAGCACGAGCAGTCGACGCGGGACGGCCTTCATGCTCGTCGCGTCGCGGGTGCCCCAGACGCCCGTGAGCTCTCGCAGTCCGGGGATCGGAGGCACGATCGGATCTGAGCCGGTAGCCACGACGATGTGCTCCGCGCTGTGGCGGACGCCATCGACTTCGACCACGCCGGTACCGGCCAGCCGGCCCGTTCCTCGCAGTACGTCGATGCCGCGGTTTCCTAGCCAGCGCTCCTGGCCGGCGTCGGAATAGCCCGACACCATGAAGTCCCGCCAGGCCAGCGCGGCCTGAACGTCGACCTGCGCGCTTGCGCCTGCCTCGCGCGCGCCTTGCACCGCCTCGCCTGGGCGTAGCAGCGACTTCGACGGAATGCAAGCCCAGTAGGAGCACTCGCCGCCGACCAGCTCTCGCTCGACCACGGCGACTCGCAGCCCGCCCGCAGCCAGCGCCGCAGCGCAGTGCTCGCCGGGCGCCCCGCCGCCGAGAACGATCACGTCATAGTCACTGGTCGGGCTCATCGTTACCTCCGTCGGTTGCTGATGACATCACGGCCGCGGCTGGCTAGCGTGCCGACGCGCGACCGGCCAGGGCGATGAGCGGCGGGTCAAACGACGACCTGCTTGACCTCCGCCATGTAGCGGCCAGCGGCCGCGGATGCCGCTTCCGGCGTGCTGCCGTGCTCGCGAGCGTCAATGTACGCCGCGTACCAGTCCCACCAGTGATGCGGTGGGGCAACCGCCTCGAACGCACCGTGATGGTCGGCCGTCTCATTCAGGAGCTGGGCCAAAGCCGCAACGTCCGTCGGCCACACCCGGCCTGGAAGCCGCTCGGTGATCTCCTGCAACAGCCAGGTGTTCCCGTCGGAATCGGCGAAGCTCGCGAAGCTGCGATACGAATGGCGCTCCGGGTCGGGGCCCGGCACGCGCTTGTCAATGTTGTTCAGCCCTGGGCCGTGCCAGACCTCGCTGACGTCGGCGCCGTGGCGGATCAGGTCGTCCCGAGCAGCCTCGACGTCATCAACGATCAGAAACAGATCCTGCACTGAGCCGGGCGGCCTGGTCGTCAGCCCGTTGCCGAACTGGATCGAAGCGGGCGAGCCCGGTGGGGTGAACTGCACCACCCGATACTGCTCGTCTGCGGATATGTCGGCGTCCAGGCGCCACCCCAGGCGCTGGTAGAAGGCCTTGGCGCGATCGACGTCGGCCACCGGCAGCACCGCTACCTCGAACTTCATATCCACCATGTCGCCTCCCCGGTGACGCCAGTAACTTTCGTCCGTATTCCCGGACCTGTTGACTCCGGATGTGGTTGCCTTCGGGCCAGGAACGGCCGGACGCAGGCTCGCCCGGGCAGCGAACATGATTCCCGGTGCCAGCCACCAGATAACCAGTGATTGCGCTGGAATGATGAGACAGCACTTCTGGGACTCCGCCGTTTTGCGCGTGGCCGGAGGCAGCAGCGGCCGCCTAGGTACGGCCGGTGCGCCGCTGGGCCTCGCTGATGGCCCATGCGGCGTTGATCAGCCCGATGTGGCTGAACGCTTGCGGGAAGTTGCCGATCGTCTGGCCGTCGCGGGGGTCGACCTCTTCGGCCAGCAGGCCGACATCGTTGGTGGCGGCCACGGCGCGCTCGAATGTCGCTGTGGCCGCTTCGACGTCGCCCGCCAGCGCCTGGGCGTGCGCTAGCCAGAACGTGCACAGGAGGAAGGTGCCCTCCTTACCGGCCATGCCGTCTCGGGCGAGGTACCGGTACACGAGCCCGCGGTTGTCCGTGAGCCGCTGCGCGGTGGCGTCGATAGTTGCCTTCATCCGCGGGTCGTGTCCCGGCAGGAAGCCGGTGCTGGCCAGCATCAGGTTGGATGCGTCGAGGTCCTCGCTGCCGAACGCCTGAGTGAAGGCGCCGGCTCGCTCGTTCCAGCCGCGCTCCAGAATGGCCGCCCGGATCTCGTCGCGCGCAGTGGCCCAGTCGCCGATCCGGTCGCCCGCGTCGAGGTGACTGGCTAGGGCGATCGCGCGGTCCAGCGCCACCCAGCACATCAATTTGGAGTACAGAAAGTCGCGGGGCTCGCCGCGCATCTCCCAGATACCCTGATCTTTCTCCTGCCAGCGGCTGGCGGCGGTGTCGGCGGCGGTGGCCAGGAACCGCTGGGTGCCAGAGTCGAGCTCGCCGAGCTGATCGACGAGCCGCTGGGCGGCGTCGAGCAACTCGCCGTAGACGTCGAGCTGCCGCTGGGTAAATGCCCCGTTGCCGACCCGGACCGGGCGGCTGCCCCGCCACCCGGCTAGATGCGGCAACTCGCGCTCGCTCAGGGCGCGCTCGCCGCCGATCCCGAACATGATCTGCAGGTCATGCCCGCGCTGCAGATGGGAGGCGCCAGCCAGGAAGACGAAGAACTTGCTCGCCTCGTCCGGGCAGGCCGCCACCCACAAGGCCTCCATGGTCAGGCTGGCATCGCGCACCCAGGTGTAACGGTAGTCCCAGTTACGTGCGCCGCCGACGGTCTCCGGCAGCGACGTCGTCGGTGCAGCCACGATCGCCCCCGTCGGCTCGAACGTTAGCGCCTGGAGCACCCGCCCGGAGTGGCGGACCAGCTCCTGCCACGGGCCCGCGTAGCTCTGGTGAATCGCTGACCAGGACCGCCAGCCCTCCACCGTGTCGTCCAGCCGGGTGGTGATTTCCGCTGGGGGCCATGGGGCCAGCGGTGGGTCGGCCATCTGCCCGTGGCCGAGAGCGAAGACGGCGAGCTGCCCTGCGGCCAGCCGGATCCGGGCAGTCGCGGTGGCATCGTTCACGTCGAAGCTGACAGGTGTGGACAAGAGGAGCCGGTCAGCGCCACCGCTGGCAGCGAGCCCTCCGGAGACCGGGACCAGGATCGGGTGGACTAGTCCGTACTCGGGCCGCGGCTCGTAGCTGACCTCAGCTTCGATCTCGCCGCCTGTGCACGCGAGCTTGCGCAGCAGCATCCCCGGGGAGGCCGCCCCCAGGCCGTGGCCGCGCTCGTTCCGGCCGAGCGCCATCGCATCGGTGAGGACGGCGGTGCCGCCTGGGGAGGTGAAGGTGGTCTCGAGCACCATCGTCTGGTCCACGTATCTGCGGTGGGCCTGGAACTCGCCTGTCGGCCGGATCGCGAAACGTCCGCCGGCGGGGTCGAGCAGGCGGCAGAACACCGATGGCCCGTCGAAGCGGGGGAAGCACAGCCAGTCCACCGAGCCGTCCCGGCTGACCAGCGCCGCAGAGCGGCAGTCCGAGAGCAGCGCGTAGTTGCCGATCGGCAGGCTGTCCATTGTGTGTGTTCCTTTCCTGGGTCGGCTAGAGGCCGTTGGCCTCGAGCAGGTTCAGCCGGAACTCGCTGATCCTCGGGAAGGACGGCACCGCGCGCTAGAGCCGGTCCGCGAGATGTTCACGGTGAGAGGCAGCCCGCCGCAATCGCGGCAGCCGGCTCACTCCGGTGGCCCATGGCGAAGGTGTGCCCCCGCAGCAGCTCGCTACGCCGCCCAGACCGGATGATGCCGTCGGGCGGGTTCGCGCCGTCCCTGAGCCGGGTGACCAGTACCGCGCCCCAGGCGATCATTCACCGAGATCAGCGTGGACATGGGCATTGCTGGATAGCCTGTTGTGATGCTTTATCACCGTTTATCAAAAGCTTTACCACCACACCGCCAGCGTTAGGGCGACAATCAAGGTGACACCGAACAGGCCAGGCGAGTACGCGCGCCTCGAGGTGCAGGAGTACTACCGGGGCGAGTGGCACGCCCGGCTGAGCAAGCAGTTCGCCCCGCTGAGCCGCACAAGCAGGGCGACGGTGTCTGTCGCGGCAACCAAGGAGGCACGCCGTCACCCGTACCGAATCCGCGCGGCATTCATCCCGGCCGCGACACCACCGTCGGCGGCGCCGAGTCGGGCTGGCAGTACCTCGTGATCAAGAAGTAGCCGGGCTTTCGCTGGCGGCGCGGTACCCGCCTGGCGCCCGTGCACGCCCTCTGCCGGCTTGATCTAGATCACATCACGGCAGCGTTCGGCTGCGGGCTTGGGTAGCGCGAGCAGGTCAGCTTCATCGACGACCTTGGATTCACCGACCACGCGTACGCCCTGTGAACCTCCTCTGTCGGCCATGGCGGGCAAGTGATCTGGGGAAACCTCCCCTTGCCGGCTTCGCCTTGCAGGCGCATCATGACTGCGCTGGACGTCGTCGCATCCCGTGCGCCTCCGGCGCTGGAGGGGCCATGACGAAGCAGCGCCGGCGCAAGCTAATGGGTCTTGCCGCGGTGGTAGGCCTCACGCTGCTCACCCTGGTCCCGGCCGGCATCGCCGCCGCGGCCAGAACTGGATCCATCGCGGCCGCGGCCGGGACCCGCTCGCTGTCCCCGGCGACCTACCCCAGCTGGCCGGGCCGGTTCTACAGTGTCAGCGCGACATCGGCCGACAACGTCTGGGCGGTCGGGCTGGGTGGCACCGGCGGGCAAATCGCTCACTGGAACGGCAGTTCGTGGGCGAACTACCTATTCAGCGAGGGCTTCCAGAACGTGTCGGCACAGTCCCCCACGGACGTGTGGGCAGTCGGCGGAACCGCCTGGTTCTATCCGACTCAGACCCTTGCCGATCACTGGAACGGCAAGACCTGGAGCCATGTGCCCACGCCGACTCCGGGGGGCTCCGCGTGGTTCAACGGTGTGTCGGCCACCTCGCCCGCGAACGCCTGGGCGGTCGGCTGTATCTGCGGCGGACCGGGCGCTCTGGGCTTCGCGATTCCGATCATCGAGCACTGGAACGGCAAGGTCTGGCAGCGGCAGCTGTTCAACCTGCCGCGGAACAGCGGCCAATTCCTCGGAGTGGCGGCTATCTCGGCCAGCAACGCCTGGGCGGTCGGGGAGACCAACTACAACGGCGGCCCGAGCGGCGCGCTGATCGAGCACTGGAACGGCACCCGGTGGAAGCGGATCTGGCCGGGCACCGCCAACGGCCGCGGCTTCCTGCAGGGGGTGACGGCGACCGGACCGAACGACGTCTGGGCGGCTGGCTACAACAATGACGGCCCCACATACCAGAGCCTGATCCTGCACTGGAACGGCAAGCGCTGGAGCCCGGTTCCCAGCCCGAACCCCACCGGCTCGACAAACCTCTGGGACGTGTCGGCAAGCTCGGCCAGTAACGCGTGGGCGGTCGGCTTCACCAACCCGAACGGCTGCTACTGCGGCACTGCCGCGTTCCACTGGAACGGCAAGCGGTGGACCGTGGTCCCCACCCCCAACCCGCCGGCCGGCTCCATCGACGCGCTCCTGGGGGTTGTCGCCATCTCGTCGTCCGATGCCTGGGCCGTGGGCAGCACCGACTGGTCCAGCACCCTGATCGAGCACTGGAACGGCAAGTCCTGGCAGGATTAGTAGCTGGCATAGCGACGGCGACCGCGAACTGCATCCCGCCGCCCCCGATGTGAGGACGACTGCGTCAGGGCGGCCTTGACGCCAAGAGAACGTCAGGGGTACCTTGACGGTATGACGCATCCTCGACATTCGCCGCCAGGCGCCAGCCGACTCCAGACGCTGTGCTGCTCGTTCTGCACCAAGGACAAAAACGCAGTCGCCAAACTCATCGCCGGGCCAGGCGTGTACATCTGCAACGAGTGCGTGGACCTCTGCGAGCTCATCATCGCCCAGCAGCTCGCGCCCGAACTCGGCTCATGGAACGAGCACCCGGACGATGTAATGCTGGCGAGCCTGGCGCGGACTCAAGCTGCGGTTTCCCAGGCCGACGCTGCTGTACATGATCACGTGGCCGTCCTGCGCGATCGAGGCATCAGCTGGACCCGCATCGGGGAAGCGCTCGGCGTGTCGAAGCAGGCAGCATGGGAGCGGTTCTCCGGCGAGGACTGACTGCTGATGCAAATCGCTCTCGCGGGGCTCCGAAGCCCCTCAGCGGGGTACAGATCTGCGCGAGCGACTGCTCTACGACAGTCACCTGCTGTCCGCCGCTACGAAGCAAAAGCCGCATGATCACTCATCGGATCAGGGCCCATGACCTCCCGCGCCCGGCGTCGCGGGGCTGGCGCAGTTCCATCATGATGATGTCCCTGTTGAGCGCAGGATGCACCTAGGCGCCGTCAACACCGGCCGTGTTCCCGGCGGGTGCCTGGCGTGTCACAGCGTTGCCTTCTGGCGTGAGGTTGCCGGGTGAAGGTGACCACGTTGTTCTGGCGGAGGCCAAGGATTCAGGAGCCGCCCGCCGAGTAGCCAGGAAGGTTTGGGTTGCCGCCGACGGGTAGCCAGCCGCGGAAGGGCAGCCGTCCCACCGCCGGTGCTTTCCCGCGGGCCTATCGCACGACCTGGTTCTCGACCGCCCGCTCCACCGCTTCGCCGGGATGCGCGACCTTGAACGCTTGGCGCCTCCCCCACAACTAGCTCGTCATGCGTGCCGCCTGTCAGCCGGCGATTCATGCCGTCGGTCGGCCGACATGTCATCCGTTCGGGCTGGTAAATCTAGCCATCCGCCCGATAGCGCCGCCGGGCTGCCACGCCCCATGGTGTCATCGGAAAGCCAGACGGCGTGGTGCCGCGCGGGACGCGGGGCGAGTTCCTTCGCCGCCCACCGAAGCCGGAGGGCAGTCTCATGTTGAAGGTCTTCACGTCCATGCAGACCTTCCTCGCTGACCGGCTGAGCGGGGACCGCGGCGCGAGCGCGGTGGAGTATGGCCTGCTGGTGGCCTTGATCGCCGGCGTGATCGTCCTGTCGGTTTTCTTCCTTAGCGTGTCTATCAACCTGCACTTCCTCAGGGTCATAGTCGGCTTCTGAAATAAGCCCGTGCCGCTGGCCACACTGGGGGCAGCCCGTCAAACCCTCCCAGGCCACGAGCCGGAGTACCTCGCGGTCGGCTTCGCTCAGCGAGCGGAACGCCGCGGCCAGTTCCAGGTCGGCGGCAACCCGCTCGGCGCTATCGGGGCTGGTGGCGCTGCTGGCCAGCAGGCGTGCCCTGTCGTCCAGCCTTCCCCGCCGGGCGAGTGTCCGCCGCTGGTTGGCGATCGCGAAATGGGCGGTGCGGTACAGCCATGGCAATGGCTGGGACGGTAGCTGCTCGAAGTGCCGCCAGGCCGCTAGGAAGGTCTCGGCAACGACATCCTGAGCTAGATCGGCACCGACGCGACGGCGGGCGTACGCCAGGACCAGGCCATAACAGCTCCCCGAACATCTCGGTGAACCGATGCACCCGGTGATCTGCTGAGCTTCCGGATTCGTTCATCACAGCATTTACGTCCGGCTCTGCCCGCATGGATACACCCGGCGAGCGTAAATCCTCGCCAGCCAGCAGCCGGTTCCTGGTCTGACCCCGTCCTTCCGATCGCCGCCGACCCGAGCTGGACAATTGAGTGCGAGGCAGGACGGCGGCCGTACGGCATTGCGCGCTGTCTCTATCTACGGCGGCAGCAGTTAGTGATGTTCGACGGCGTGCCCGCGTGACGTGAGCCCGGCCGCATCGTGATCATCGGGATGTGACTGCCCTTATTGATCGCGCTGCGGCCGTTGTTCCCAGCAGAGAGGAGATTGACCCGGCTGGGTGGCTGGCCGGGCTTAGCGACATGTTCGCCGAGGTGGCGGCGGCGGCGTTCTATCGCCGCGAGCCGCGGCTGCGCGCGCATGCTTATCTTCTGGGCCTGGTATCGGGGCTGGAGCGCAAGAACGGGTGGACGCTGGCGGAGTTCGCCGGGGACGCGACGCCGGACGGGATGCAGCGGGTGCTGATCGCGGACGAGACCGGGTTCGAGAAGAGCGGGTCGTGCTCGGCGGGCGTGCAGCGGCAATACACCGGCACGGCCGGGAAGATCACCAACTGCCAGGTCGGGGTGTTCCTGGCCTGCGAGCAAGTCATCACCACGGCCACGGCCACCGCCGCGAGCTGCCTGGCAGGCCTTGTCGACACAGTCCAGGCGCTATCCGCGCTCGCCAGCTAACCACTCCAGTCAGTCCGCCCAGCCAACGTCACTAAGTGCTGCTGCCGCACTAGGCCAGATGTGGAGGCATCTCGACGCCGAGATGCGTGCCATCATGACGCCGCACGGGCTGTGGCTAGACACGTGCGCGATGACGGCTACTGAAACCGTCGACGAGGCCCTGGCTCGATCCGACGAGGCGATCGTGTCTGAGTAGTCGTCTAGCGTGATCCCCTGCTTGCAAATCGCCATATCAACCGGCGGTGGAACTCCTGACCTGGGCTGGCGGGTGGCCGTGGGTGACTGCTGGGTACCGCAGTGCGCCAGTGGTAACTGCGCGTTAATGGCACGACGATCTTCCGTAATCAGGCTGACGGGCCTGGCTCGACGCAGAATTCGTTGCCCTCAGGGTCTGCCATTACCGTGAGCGTCTCGCCCGGCCGCACCACGGTAGCGTTAAGTGCCTCAAGCCGCCGCACCTCCTCGGCCATGCCACTCGGTGCCCGCAGATCAAAGTGCAGGCGGTTTTTCGCGGTCTTCGGCTCTGGAACACGGTTGAACCACATGTTGGGAGCACCCCAGCCAGTGGCCTCGACATACGCTTTGTCCCGGGTGGAGTCTTCGTCCACGTCTGACCCGAGCACGGCGGCCCAGAACCGCGCCAGTACGAGGGCGTCAGCACAATCCCACGTGACAGTCTTGATGACCGACGGCACAATCGGATCTTAGCCAACCCCAGCCGGTGACCGGCGTCCCCTGGGACCCGGATCGCCGACTATGACGCAAGCCATCACAACGGGTACTGCGGAACTCGCACTTGCCGAACATCCAGGTCGGCGCGGGGTGCACTCTGACCGAGGCATCAGCGGATGGGCTGGCGCACTGTGTCCGGGAGGGTTGAGAAGCTCGACCTAACTGTTTCCCGCGGACCTGCTGCCGCTTGACGAGTTGCGGCCGTCATGACCGGCTGTCGTGGGGCTGGCGCGCTTCCGGCTGGTGACAATCCTGCGTTTGCGCAAAGACTCGAGCCATTCCTGCCCGCTGAGCAGTCGCGTGGTCTTGCCCGACCTGACCTCGCCTGCCGCGGCAACTGCCATCGCGACGCTGGCAGCGGTCATATCATCAGGGGCCTCATACACGACGACCACGTCATACTCGCCAAACGGAAAGCCCGCCACCACGATCGTGGCTCCCAGCTCCTCCAGGGCCGGCCGGATCACTTCCACCGGGTCTTGCGGTTCCTTAAGCTGATCCGCCATTGACTTGGCGGTATAGGAGGCCTGGTACATGTAGAGCGGCATCGAGTTTTCCCCTTGGGCGGGAACAGGCAAACAGATCACCAGCCAGTCCTCGTAACCCGCGGCAGCTTCTGCCGACGGATGCACGGCAACGGGCTGAAGACCACTGCCGTTCAAAGATCGTAGCCCCGGCCCCGTCGGGCACGCCAGCCTCCGCCTCGCCGACCAGCCCGTTTCCTCAAGACATGCCAGGGCCCTAGAACCCGGCTGGCTGGCTAAACTCCGGCCGAGCTGCTGCCGGGCGGAGCGTGCGCGCTCGGCGGCATTATGCGGGTGATGCTGAGCGCAGTGGGGTTTACCAAGCACGTTGGCGAGGTCCGGCAGGTCCGGGCGCCGCGGCCGCCGATCTCGAGCTCCCCGTTTAGAGCGCGGCAGCCTTGTCGCACTCGAAGGCGTCTGCAGGCAGGCGGGCGCTGGCACGGAAGCGGCGGCCTGGTCGCTCAGGGTCGCGAGCGGGACTGCTGGTAGTGCGCGATTGCCTCAGCGGTTGCGGGCGCACGGAAGACGTCGGCAAAGACGTCGATGCTGGTGTCGATGCCGTGCTGGAGACCGTGGTTGAGCCAGGTCTCGAACAGGCCTTTCTGAGCGGCGATCACTTCACGGGTGCTTGCGGTGACCGAGCCGAGCAATTCGAGCGTCGCCGCACGCAGCTGCCCCGGCTCGACCATGCGGTTGATCAGGCCATGAGCAGCGAACTCGGTGACCGGGTAGAGATCGCCGGTGAGGATGATCTCTTTGGCCTTGGACAGGCCAACGTACTGGTGCAGCAGCGCGGCTTCGACCACCGAAGGGATGCCCAACCTAACCTCGGGAAGCCCGAAGCGGACGTCTGGGTGAGCGACTCGCAGGTCGCAGGCAAGCGCTATCTCGAATGCCGCGCCGAGGCAGAAGCCGTTGATCATCGCGACTGTCGGCACCGGCACCAGCCGTACCGCGCCGATGCAGTCGCGGACGCCTGAGATCACGGCCCGGCCGTCCTCGGGCGCGGCGCCTGCGAACGTGTCCACATGCATCCCGGCCGAGAAGGCACGCTCCCCGCTGCCGGTCAGCACGATCGCCTGGATGCTGTCACCTATGCCGGTGACGGCCTGCTTGATCCGGGCAAGATCTTCGGTGTAAAGGGCGTTGCGGATTTCGGGGCGGTCAAAGGTGATCCAGCGGACCCCGTTCTCATCGGCAATGAGGGGCTGCCCCATGGCGAAGCCTCCTTGAAATCTGGCCGGTCATGCTCGAGCGGGCGAGAAGTGATGGTCAGCGGAGCCGCAACGCATGCGCCAGCGAGCAAGCGCCTCGTTCCCTAACCTAAGACCTCCGTCGCCAGCAAGCGCGCTGCGGCATGATCGGACTTTCGCGAGGGCTTAGGTGATCAGTGCGGCGACGGCGAACAGGCGCGGATTAAGTCTGTGGCGGGACAGGCTTACCAGGGCATGGCATAGCCGCGCGCGCAGACCGGTCGAGGAGGTGCCGCCAACATCATTCACCTGCCACCGGCTTGTCTTGGTGGTCGCGCAGGCCAAGATCTGGTCGTGGCCGCCTTTATGCCGGAGTGTCTGCCGCCGCAGGCGGGTTAATATCGCCGGATGAGCGATGAGCTGTTCGTTCCGGAAGATTTCGCGGCACCCGACGGGCTCATAGCCGGGGAATTCCGGCTGGCCCCGCTCGGGCCGCAGCACAACGAGGCCGATTACGCCGCCTGGACGGCCAGCATTGATCACATCCGGGCGACGCCGGGGTTCCCTGATGGCAGCTGGCCACGCGAGATGTCCCTGAGTGACAATCTCCGCGACCTGGAGCGGCACGCACAAGACTTCGCCGAGCGCCGCGGGTTCACCTATACCGTCCTCAGCACGCGCACCGGGGACGTCATCGGCTGCGTGTACATCTATCCGGCCAGCGGCCGTGAGTCTGGCAGCGGCGCCGAGGGCCAGCGGCACGCTTCCGTCCAATCCTGGGTACGCGCCGACTGCGCCGCGCTCGACCCGGTGGTCCACGACGCGGTCCTCGCGTGGGTGGAACGCGACTGGCCATTTGATTCGATCGAGTACGCTCTGCGGACCTGACCTGCGCCCGCTGCCGGGTGCCTGCTGCACTCGCTTCCCCCGCGCCCGTCCCGCTCTAGGTCCATCGCTAGCCCATCGGTCCGCCTTCAAAACGCCGGGTAGTTCTCGGGCTGGCGGGAGGGCCGGGGACACTGATCGCCACCGGTCGGCGGCCTGAGCGGGCCCTTCGCCACGCCGATCGCTGTTGGCCGCGGCAACGAGGGGAACAGCTTCCAGTGTCCCTCGGAGACGACCTCGACGGTGCCGTCGGTCACCATGCTCCCAGCACTCAACCCCACCCAGACGGTGTCCTGCAGCGACGGCAGGAGGTCCGCCAGCCCGGACTGCCGCATCCAGTGGAAGGAACCGCCGACTTACTACCTCCTTCGATGACCTCGCCGCGGGGATGCGGGCGTGGGCGAAAGGCGTGCCTGCTGCGGAGGCGGCCGTTGAGCTGCTGATCGGGCACCGCTGGTGGCTTCACCGCGCCGATTTTGCTGAGGTCGCGGTGGAGCCCGGCAGGAATGTCTTCACCGGCACGGTGGTGGCCGCGGTCGGCTTCCAGGCGGCGGTCTGGGCGCTGGATCGCGGAGGGCTGCCGTGCTCGCATGGCGAGGGCCAGGTACTGCGGATCGCGGCGAGCATCGCCGCCGGCGTGCCGGTCGGTCTGCGGCAGGCCGTGACCGGCCTGGATGAGGGCAACGCCGTGTTGGTAGCCGAGGCGGTGCTGCATGCCGCTGGTCACCGGGGCGTGGTGGCCGCTTTCGGGAGTGAGCGGTGGTGAGCGTGGTTACCGCTGTCACGCTGACCCGCCGGCGGCATCCGTTCGAGGGCCGGCGGCTGCAGGTGCTGGGCAGCATGCGCCGGCACGGCGCGGCGGAACTGCTGGTGGTGCTGCCCGATGGCAGCAAGCGGCTGATCCCGGCGACATGGACTGACCTGAACCTGCAGCCAGCCGACGGCGGCGGGGGTGACGCCGCGGCGACGCTCGGATCGGTTCCGGACCTGCTGCAGCTGTCGGTTCTGGTCTGCGATCTTTCCGCTCGCGTGGCGGGCCGGCAGGATCAGGCTGACCGGCGGGAGCAGGCTGCACGGAAGCCACCACGCAAGGAGGACAACCGTGCAGCCTGTGCAGCTCAGTCTGCTGCCGGACCAGGTTCCGGCGCCACCCCCCGACCTGATCGGCCAGTTCCCCGGCCCGCGGTTAGCAGCGGCGATCACGCTGCTGGCCGGATTGATCGCCAAAGCTGCCCGGACAGCGGCCGGGGGAACAGGGGCCGGCGATGAGTGAATCGGGGAAGATCACCGCCTCGCACCTGTCCAGGACGGCGGTGATCTATGTCCGCCAGTCCACCCTGGCTCAGGTGGAGCGGAACACCGAGTCGACCGCGCGGCAGTATGACATGGCGGCCCGGGCCCGGCAGTTGGGCTGGCCGGCCAGCGCGGTCCGGGTCGTGGACGGCGACCTGGGCATCTCCGGGTCGGTGACCGGGCAGCGGGATGGCTTCGAGGGCCTGGTCGCCGAGGTCGCGCTGGGTCAGGTCGGGATCGTGCTGGCGCTGGAGGTCTCCCGGCTGGCCCGCGACAACGCCGCCTGGTACCGGCTGCTGGACCTCGCCGGGGTGTGCGACACCCTGGTCGCTGACGGCGACGGCGTCTACCACCCCGCACTGTTCAACGACCGGCTGCTGCTCGGCATGAAGGGCATCATGTCCGAAGCCGAGCTGCACGTGCTGCGGGCGCGGCTGAACGGCGGCGTCAGGAACAAGGCCGCCCGCGGCGAGCTGCGCCGCGGCCTTCCCGTCGGCCTGGTCTGGGGCGAGGCGGACGGGGAGATCGTCTTCCACCCCGATGAGGCGGTCACCGGCGTCATCGCCGCAGTGTTCAGCCAGTTCGCCGTCTGCGGATCGGTCCGCGCGACGTGGCTGTGGCTGCGCGGGCAGGGCCTGCGCTGGCCGCTGCAGCAGATCGCCTATACGCGCCGGGGCAGCCAGCTACCGGAGATCACCTGGGTGGAGCCGACCTATCACGCGGTGCACACGACGCTGAGCCACCCGGCGTATGCGGGCGCGTATGTCTACGGACGGACCCGCAAGGAACGCTACCTTGACCCCGGCGGCACGCTGCGCCAGCGGAGCCGGCGGCTGCCCCGCGACGAGTGGGAGGTCCTCATCCCCGATCACCATCCCGGGTTCACCAACTGGGACACCTACCTGGCCAACCAGGCCCGGATCGGCGCCAATACCCGGCCGCAGGCCAGCCAGCCGGGCACCGGCGCCATCCGGGAAGGCAGCGCCCTGCTGCAGGGCCTGGCCACCTGCGGGACCTGCGGGCGCAAGCTCGCCATCTTCTACCGGGGGCCGGCCCGGTCGGTGCCGAACTACTACTGCCAGGGCTCCGCCGAGCTCGTCGACGGCCGCGGCGCCCGGCATATGAGCACCGGCGGGCAGGCCATCGACGCCGCCGTCGCCGCCGCGTTCCTGGCCGCGCTCGCGCCAGCCGCGCTCCAGGCGTGCCTGACCGCCGCCGCTCAGCTCGAAGACGGCCACGACACCGCCCTCCAGCAGTGGCGCCGCCAGGTCGAGCAGGCACGCTACCACGCATCCAGGGCCGAGCGCCGGTACCGGGCCGTCGACCCCGACAACCGGCTGGTGGCCCGCAGCCTGGAAACCGAATGGGAACACGCCCTCCGCGAGCTCGCCGGCGCCGAAACCGATCTGGCCCGCCGTGAGGCCGCCCGGCCCAGGACCCTGTCGCCCGGCGAGCGCGCCGCGATCCTGGCCCTCGGCAACGACCTCGGCGCGGTCTGGGACGCGTCCTCCACCACCAGCAAGGACCGCAAGCAGCTGCTGCGCACCCTGCTCGACGAAGTGAACATCTCGTTGCACCGCGACGACCCCGGCCCGCACGCCAGCCTGGTCCTGCGGTGGAAAGGCGGCGCAATCAGCGAGCTGACCGTGCCGTTGCGCCGCCCTCAGCCCAGCATCCGCACCGATGAGGACACCATCGTCCTGATCCGCCGGCTCGCCGTGCACTACCCCGACACGGTCATCGCCGGCATCCTCAACCGGCAGCACCGCACCACCGCCCGCGGACTGTCATTCACCGCCAGTAGAGTCGCCTCGCTGCGCACCCACTGGCACATCGGCTGCCACCAGCCCAGCGATCAGGCACCCGAAGGAGAGCTGCTCAACGTGACCCGGGCCGCCCGCGAACTCGGCATCGCTCCGTCCACCCTGCTGCGGTGGCTCGACGACGGCTTCGTCGCCGGCGCGCAGGTCACCCCCGGCGCGCCCTGGCAGATCCGCCTCACCACCCAGCTGCACGACATGCTCGCCGATCACACCCCCGACGGCTGGGTCCCGCTCGCCTACGCCACCCAGGCGCTCGGCATCTCACGCCAGACCGTATTGCAGAAGGTCAAGCGCGGCGAGCTGCGCGCCGTCCTCACCCGCACCGGACGCAGGAAAGGCCTGCGTATCGAGCTACCCGCCACCCAGGACAGCCTGTTCTAGGCGGCACAATCAGCAAAGGAGCAGTGTGACCATGGATCCAACAGGTACGTCGCATCGCCGCCGGCCACCAGCAGGACGTCAGCCTCCCAGACCCACGGAACCCACTTCTCCTCGCCGATGTTGGGCAGCGCTGTCAACTCGGAAAGCCCAGCGACTTCCAGCCCAGGTCACACATGGATAGCGGCATCTGGCCGGTGACGAAGCGCCAGGCCGAGGCTGGCCCGCACATGGTGGCCGTACTGCGCCGTAGGGATGCAGAGGCCACTGGAGTCGGCGATCGGCTTGCCCAGCAGGTCGACCAGCGCATCGCGCATGCTCGTGTTCTTGACGCCTGCGGACGTGAGAGAAGCTTCAAGATGCCTCCCGATTCGAGTGCGATGGATTGCTGTGGCGTTGCAGACCGGGGAACGCCGCGAGACTCATCGCTGCTAAACGGGGCAAGACTATCTGCAACAGGCCGCTCGCTCCGCAGGTCAGGATCGAGCGCATGCAGCACCGCACGCATTGCGGTATCAGAGTGTGGTTCGGCTACTCGTAGTCGGTGGCAGCGGCGATGATTTCCGCGAACAGCGGTCACATGACGCCCGCGGGGGCCGACCGGCGGAGGTCCCGTGAGATTTCCTTCTGGCAACAGTGTCGGATCCGGGGCGAGGCGTTCGTATATGAGTTAAGAGGCGGCCGGAGCAGGCCGCCGGGACAAGGGAGTCATGGGATGACGCGGTACCTGATCTCGTTCGATGCCGGCGCGATGGACCACATCCCCGACGAGGACATGGCCGCTGTGGCCAGGGCCGCGCACGCGGTGGTCCAGGAGGCCCTGAACGCCGGCGTGTTTGTGTTCGCCGGCGGGCTGGAAAGTCAGAAGGCCAGCGTCGTGGCCACCGACGGGATTGTCACCGACGGCCCGTACCCGGAGACCAAGGAGGTCATCGGCGGATTCGCGGTCGTCGACGTGCCCTCACGCGAGGCGGCGCTGGAATGGGCTGCCAAGATCGCCGTCGCCTGCCGCTGTGCGCAAGAGGTCCGGGAGTTCCTGCCCGACCCCGAAGTCACAACGATGCTCCGCCAGGTGGATAGCCGACGGTGACGTCCCGACGACGTCTGATCGAACGCTAGCGCAAGACTTGCCTTGGCCGCGATCTGAGACGCGGGCCTGCGCATCGACCTGAACCGGGGACGCGCGGCAGTCACCCAGCGTTACCTAACCCGATGAGCGACCCGCCAATTCGCTTCCTTCCACAGAGGGGACGCCCGTGATCGTCAGGCTGTCGGCGCAGGGCCCCGCGTCTCCGCCGGTTCCCGGCTTCGTCTGACCGGCGCGGGCGCGGCCGCCGAGGAGCCGAATCCGCGGACGAGCAGCCAGATCGCCAGCACGATCTCGTTCACGGCTATGGGAAGCGAGCACATCGACAAGTTCCTGGCTGGGCGCGGCTGCCCCCTGGTCAGGGTGTCCCGCTGGTCCGGGTGACCCGCCGGCTGCCGCGGAACTTCCGGGCGCCGCTACCGTGGCCTGCTGTGCCATGGCTGCCTTCGCGGCCCGGCGCCGTCTCATCCGCATCCAGCGGATCCCGGGCTGTCGGAAGGCCACTTCATCGACCTGTTCAAGCGCACGGGTGTCCGCGTGCTCATCGCCGTGGGTCCAGGGATCGATCCGGTAGTCGCGCGTGCGCTCGCCGCCGAACTCGGCGTGGCCGCGTTGTACGCCCTGCGGCCGACGGCCCCAGCCGGAACAGCCCCCGATCTCGGCGTGGTGGACGGCGTGGACGTCTGCTATCTGGCCGATGCCGCTGCTCAGACCAGCGAGGCTGTCGCGGTTCCCGAGCCCGAGCCAGTGGGCCTGGCCGCCGTGTTCCACACCGGCGGCACGACGGGCATGGCGAAGCTCGCCGCGCTTACGTGTGCTGACTATGGCGGCGAGTTCCGTTGTCCCGGCACGCTCGACTCCGGCTGGGTGCGCGACTTGGACTTTGCGGCGCCGAGTGAGTCGCCCAGCGTCCATAGCGCGGCGCCGAGCAGCACGAGGTCTTTGAGCAGGAACTGGCCAGGCAGCACCGACAGCACCGGGAATCCGCCTGCTGCCGTGACTCCTGGCGTGGTGAACAGGAAGCTCAGCGTGCCCAGGAACAGCAGTATGGCCATCGCGCTGCCGACGGCTGATAGCCGCGGCGAGACGAACCGCAGGGCGATGAGCACGGCCGCTATGATCTCGACCGTGCCGAGCGTTGCCGCGAGCGAGCGGACGCCGAGGATGCTGTAAAACCAGCTCATAATGGGGCTGTTGGCGATCAGCGGGTGGATGGCCGCTGCCTCGTACGAGGAGTATTTCAGCGCGCCGATCCAGGCGATCACGACGACGAGCGCGTACCGGACGAACTGTCGGCCGGCCGCCGCTACCGGGTGCTCAGCCTTCGGGGTCTCGGCGGTGCCCTGCCGCGCCTCGGCGGTGTCCTGCCGCGCCTCGGCGGTATGCTGACGGGCTTCGCTGGTATGCCGATGCAAGTGCAGCATAGGTGATCCTTTCGCACGATATTCCGTGGCCGGGCTCATTAGCACAGTAGCCAGCGTTATCGCTTTTCTTTCTGACAGCAGCGCATACATGCCGTATTAATGTCCGGCTAGTTAGCTATGCGTTGTTCTCTCCATCTCCCCCGCGGTAGTGCCCGAAACTTTTTAAGTGCGTTACTCAAATTTGTATCCGCAGCCTTGCGCCCAGCCATGCCGGCAATCGACCAACTTCAGGCGCGTCGCTGCCCGCGCAAGAGCAGCGAGGGTGAACGGCCACTCACCTTCAACTCCGACGGGTATCGTCATCGACGCGGACGGACGGCTGCCGCCGGGACGCCAATCGAACTGGCTCCCGGCCCCGCGGGGATTTTCGTGCTGGCCGCCCCGGATCTACGCCCCGGATGACCGGGCGCTCAACCTAAGCTGACTGCGCCTTCCGCCTTGGAAGTCCCCGGGCGGCCGGGCGCGGCGTGATGGGCACGGACAGCGCAAGGGCGCAAGTTCAATCCGGCTACGCACGGGAGTGCGATCGTGGAACGAAAAGCCTGGGCACGCCGGATCTATGAGGATCCGGAACCCGGCGACGGCTCCAGAGTGCGGGCCCGTGCCCCGCAACAGATCGATGCCCCGGGCCGCCAGCCACCTCTCTGACCGGCGTCGGAATGGTTGGAAACCATGAAGTCATGCCACGCGAGCGCGGCCTGAACCTCGACCTCGGCCGTTTCCTCAGCCTCGCGCGCGCCGTTCCGCCTCGCCCGGGCGCAGCAGCGGCTCCGACGGGATACACGCCCCTGCGAGCACTCGCCGCCGAGCACCTCTCGCTCGACGAGGGCGACGCGCAGTCCACGTGCCGCCAGACCCGCCGCGCAGTGTTCGCCGGCGGCGCCACCCCCAAGGACGATGACATCGTGGTCATTGGTCGAACTCATGGTCACCTCCCTGGGTTGCTGACGACATCCCGGCGGCTGGCCGGCGCGCCGCCTCAATGCTGCCGGGTGTGCGTGGAAAGCGATGGCACAAATGTCGGGTCAAGAACCCGAAGGTCGAGTTAATGAGCGGACGAGCGCGGAGTGTTTCGGAGCTGTGGATAGAGGGCGGGAACGCCGCCAGCAAGTGCGGCCTGCATCTCACGGCTGACATCGTCTGCAACTATTTCGAAGAGATCCTGCTCGACACCGTCGATGGCGATCTTGGCGATATCCGCGGGGTTTGACTTGGGTGCGGTTATCGAAGCGGTCATGTCTGTATCCATGTAACCGACATGGAGCCCAGCCACCCGGATGTTCTGCTCTGCCAGCTGAACGCGCAGTGCGTTCGTCATCGACCATTCTGCCGACTTCGCGGCGCAGTAAGCGCCGCTCCTGGGGAAACTGACCCACGAGAGTACGGAAAGGATGTTGAGGATCGACCCTCCGCCGTTAGTCGAGATCTTCGGGGCGAAGGCTCGGATCACCGACAGGGTCCCGAAGAAATGGGTGTCCATCTCAAAGCGGATCTGCGCTGGGTCTCCGTTGAGAAGGTCTGAGCCGGGGGATGAGCCGGCGTTGTTGATCAGGAGGGTGACGTCGCCGGCGGTCTCGACGGCGCTGGCTACCGACGCCGGGTCGGTGATGTCGAGAGCTACCACCTTGGCGCCTTGCAGGTCGACAGCGTCGGGGTTGCGTGCCCCGGCGTACACGGTGGCGCCTCGGCTGACCAGCTCGTTAGCGAGGTGGCGGCCGAGCCCTCGGTTAGCTCCAGTGACGAGGGCGGTCGATCCGGCGATATTCATGACGTCTCCTTATGTCGCGGATGAGCGGGTCAGGTTGTGGATGTGGCTGGTGCGGGGTGCCGGAGCAGGCTGAGGGCGGGAACGATGCCGACGAAGGAGATCGCGGCAGAAACCCACCAGCCGTGGCGAAACGCGTCGAGCGCGGCGCTGCCGTGACCGGCTGCGGTGCCGAGCACTGCCACGAGCACGGCCACGCCAAGGGCAAGGCCGGTCTGGCGGATCATGTTGATGACCGCAGTGCCGGTGGCAAATGAGTGCGGTGGGAGCGAGGAGGCGGCCGCGGCCATCATGGTCGGAAGGGTGAGGCCCACTCCGACGCCGGTCAAGATCATCCCCCCGAGTACCCCCGAGACGTAGTTGGGTTGGACCGTGATCGCAAGCGCCCACCACGACACTCCGATGCCGAAGACCAGGCTGCCCAGCGCGATCACTCGTGCTGACCCGTAGCGGACGATGAGCCGGCCGGCCACGACGAATGACATGAAGGGGACCATGATCGGTCCGGGTGCGATGGCCAGCCCGGATCGCAGCGCCGACCATCCCCAGGCGCCCTGCTCCCAGAGAACGATCGAGAGAAGCATCGCTGCGAAGGATGCGGAGAAGAATATGGCGACCAGCGACGCCGCGGTGAAGCTCCGGGAGCGAAACAGCGACGGATGGATGAGCGGAGTACGGCTCCGAAGGCAGTGGAGCACGAAGAGCGCGATGAGCGCCGCAGACGCGGCGAGTGTCCAGGCGATGGCATGTGAGCCCCAGCCCCAGTCGCTGCCCTTCACGAGCCCGAAGGTGAGGGACGCCACGCCTATGGTGGCCAGCACGGCTCCGAGAGCGTTGGGCCGCTCGCTGGGGTGACCGGGTACATGCGGCAGTCGGCGCCAGCCGATGATGAGGGCAGTGATCCCGACCGGTACGTTGACCAGGAAGACCCACCGCCAACTCGCTGCGACCAGCAGGCCGCCGACGACTGGGCCCACAGCGGCGGACATGCCACCGACCGCCGTCCAGGCGCGAACGGCACCTTGCCTGCGCTCAGGCGGGTAGGAGGCCAAGACCAACCCGAGGGAAGTCGGGGTCAGTAGGGCCGCGCCGGCCGCCTGGATGAGGCGGAAGCCGATGAGCATGCCGACACTGGTGGAGGCGGCACAGGCGCCGGACGCCGCGGTGAAGACGGCCACGCCGAGGAGAAAGGCGCGGTCGCGGCGGTAACGGTCGGCGAGGCGTCCGAAGAAAACCAGCAGCGACGCGTAGACGATGGCGTACCCATTGAGAACCCAGGACAGCTCGCCCAGGTTCGAGGCCTTGAGATCCCGGGCGATCTGAGGCAGGGCCACGTTCACGATGAAGAGGTCAAGGCTGGCCAAGACCACTCCGGCGCAAGTGATGACGAGCACCTGGCGGGGGGCTGCCTTGGCCTTGGTGGAGGAGGGTCCGGGACGCTCCAGCAGCTGAGTGAGTTCCGTCATGGGATCCACTCTAGGAGATTGCGTTCTATCATGCAACCCACTATTCTGGGTTGCGTGGAACGAAAGAGCTTCGCCGACATGCACTGCTCAGTGGCCCAGTGCCTCGAGGTCGTGGGCGAGTGGTGGTCGATGCTGATCCTGCGAGACGTGTTCTTGGGCGTGACCCGCTTCGACGACTTCCAAGAGCGCATGGGAATCTCCCGCAACATCTTGAACCAGCGGCTTAATCACCTTGTCGAAACTGACGTCCTTGAGAAGGTGCGCTACAGCGATCACCCGCCCCGCTACGACTATCGGCTCACCAACAAGGGCCGTGACCTGTGGCCGGTCCTCACCGCCATGCGCCAGTGGGGCGACCGCTACGCCGCACCCAACGGGCCACCTCTCCAGGTAACCCACAAGGCCTGCGGCCACATCTCCAACGCGGTCTTGGTGTGCTCCGTGTGTGGCGAGCGCCTAGAAGCCAGAGACGTTCGCGCCGCCCCCGGCCCAGGAGCGGTCGAGCCTCTCGTCGCGACAACGAAGCCATGACAGTCGCCGTTCCCCGCGCGGATCTGCGCGCATTCAGCGAGGTGAGCGAGTAGCGGCCCGTCGGGCCGGGCCGTTTTGATGCCGAGGTCGACCCGGCATGGACCATCGGCGGGAAACCCAACGGGGCTACCTCCTCGCCATGCAGGGACGGGCGGCAACGTGGAACAGCGCTCACCTGCACGTCATCGCCGCCAGCGCCCATTACCTCCGCTCCCCGGAACCGGGCCCGATCGCCATCGAGACCGAAACGCTGCGTACCGGCCGCTCGGCCACTCAAGTGCGGGCTCGAATGG
>CAVQCR010000017.1:0-120188 GCA_963711055.1 uncultured Actinomycetota bacterium
CATGCCGCCGGGAATGTCGGAGCCGCCGCCTGGCTCGGTCAGCCCGAACGCCGCCAGCCGTTCGCCTGGCAGATCGGCAGCCAGCGGTCCTTCTGGGCGGCCGAGCCGAACCGGAAGACGGGCATGGCACCGAGGCCGACTGCCGCCTCGAGGGTGATCGCGACCGAAGAGTCGACCCTGGCCAGCTCGTGCAATGCCAGGCAGAAGGCAAAATAGTCGCCACCCATCCCGCCGTAGTCCTCCGGGAAAGGCAGCCCGAACAGGCCGAGCTTGGCCATCCGCGCGACGATCTCGTACGGGAACTCGCCGCGCTCGTAGTAGTCCCCGATTACCGGTGCTACAACCTGCCGGGCAAAGTCCTCGACCGTGCCGCGGAGCGCCTCTTGCTCCTCATTGAGCGTGAAGCCGATCATGCTTGGATGCTACCGGCCCGCTTGCAGGTGAGCACCGGGCCCCAGGTCAGCGCCTCGAGGCCGGGCAAGCAGGCTAGTCCTGGCACCATCGGCCCGTCCTCGCGCGTTAGTCTCTCGTGCATCGAAAATAGCTTTCATCGGGCCGCCGACCATGAAGCCCCAGGAGGACATGATGGCGACGCTTACCTGCCCCAACTGCGCGGCTGCGGTGAAGCAGGACGACCTGATCTGCTTCACGTGCGGCGCTAACCTGCCGAGGATCAGGCCGCGCGAAGACGATGCGCCCGCGCCGACCACGGTCATGCAGGAATACCTGCGTCCACGGGAGCGCAATAGCAATATTTCGCCGGCGGTGCTCCGGCTGTCGTTTCCGACCGGGAACGTGGAAGTCCCGGCCGGGACGACCTTGCTGCTCGGCCGCGACCCGGCAGAGTCCCTGGTAGCTGCGGCCTTCGCTGACTTCGAGAACGTATCCAGGCGGCATGCGACGATCACCATGGACGACGGCGGGCATGCCAGCATCAGGGACGAGAACTCGACCAACGGAACGTTCGTCAATGGCGACCGGGTACTGCCCGGTATCGCCGTTCGCCTCGCCGACGGGGACATCGTCCGGCTGGCGGCCGACGTCTCGGCCGAGGTCGTGCTGCCGAGGCAGGAGCCGGATCCGTCACTCTACAGCCGTCCAGATCACGCGTGACCAGCGGGGAACGACGCCACCAGAAGGATGCGGTAGTCCGGACGTAACCTCCCGGCGAAGTCGCGCTGACGGCCCTATGGCGGCGCGTCGTCGACGATGATTCCGAGCGCCTGGGCCAGGACGGGAGCTGCGAGCGCGAGCTGTCCGGAGCTGATGGTGGCGCCGCGCAGCGATCCGGTGTCGATGGTCACTCCCAGCACCGCGCCGCGCAAGTCGGTGCGGTCCATGGTGACCTTGCTGAAGTCGGCGCGGACGAGCTCCGAGCCGGGGAACGAGCACTGGGCCAGCGTTGCACCCGCGAAGTCGACATCCCGTAGCACGCAGTTGTCGAAGGTGACGTGCGTCAGCCGGGCAGCCCGGAAGTTCACCGAATCAAGCTTGCAGCCGCTGAACACGACTTGCCGCAGTTCCGACCCGAATACCTGCAGGCCGGCCAGCGATGAGCCGATGACAGTGACGTCGTGCCAGCCGCTCTCAGCGATGTCGGTACCTGTCAACCGGACGTCACGCATCCAGACCGAGCGCAGGTTCGCGCGCGGGAGCCGACCGCCGGTGACCGATACTTGCCGCAGGGCGCAATCGAGAAAGCGGGCATTCGGCGCGTCCGGGGCGTCAAACTCCGCTCGCTCGAACAGCAGCGTGTCGTAATCGCCGTCGGGAGTTAGCTCGCCGTCGTGCCGGTCAAGCGCAGCTGCGAACGGCAAGTCGGTAAGGTCAGGCAGTTTCACGGCGTTCCTCCGGCTGACGCGGCATCGTCAGTTCTGGATGGCTCGGTGACGGCATGCTCCGGGCCGTCGGGCTCAGGCCCGCCGACGAGGTAACGGCGCACATCCCGCGCCTCGGCTTCCAGCGCCGACTCGGCCGGCTCAGGCAGCCGCCCCCACCGCTCCAGTACCACGCGTCCGTCAGTCCACGCCCACGTCCCGGCCGCTACGCCGTCGACAAGCGCGAACGGCCGGAACAACCCGTTGCTTGTCACTATCTCCTGGCGCTCACCGAGAATGGGCTCGCGAGCGGCCCAGCCGAGCAGCAGCGGATCGAATGGGCCGAGCAGCAGCGGCGGCGGCAGGCCGGCGTCTCGTGCTCCGCCGCGCAACTCGGCCAGCCCATCTGGCCGGTCCGTCAGCTCGGCTGCTATAGCCGCGAGCCCGAGCCGTGCCTGGCCGACCGGAATGCCCGCCCACCTGGCCAGGTCGCGGTCCGAGGCCGGCCCGTGCCCGGCCAGGTAGCGGCGCGCGAGCCAGGCAAGCGCAACGTCGGGCTCTGGCTCGGGTGGTGGTTCGCCCAGCCAGTCCCGGACGTGGACGTAGGCGTGCTGGGCACCAATCATCGGCCCGCGCACCGCGATACCCCGCAGGCTGGCCAGCATCATGACGTGCAGCGCCGCGCCGGCGGGCAGGCCCGCACCGGAGAGCAGATTCGCGAGCTGCGGCCTGGTCAGTGGTCCGCCCGCAGCGAGTGCATCCGCTACGACCTCGACGCCCTTGTCTGCATCGGCCTCGCAGACCCCCGACCCGGCCAGGATGCGTAGGCAGCCCACGTGCAGCTGCGGCCGCACCGTCACCCGGTGCAGCCACCAGTAGTCCTCGCTACGCACCAGGTGGAGAGTCCCGCGGTTGAGCCAGGTGACGACCAGCGACCGGTCCTGCGTCAGGGCCCGGTCCACGTCCGCAGCCGACAACCCGCTCGTCCGGGCGCGGATCGCAAGCCGCGCGCCGCGCGGATCCTGGCCCTGCACCGCAAGGAGTCGCTCGGCGACGTGAACCGGGCTGCTGGCCGGTTCGCCCGCCAGCAGCTGCGCGGCGAATCGCTCGGCCGCAAACGGCCCGGCCGTCACCCGGGCCGGCGAAACCCCACTCGAACTGGCATCCACCGCGACGCACACCTCCCGTCCAGGACATCATGGCGCACCGTACTGACAGATGATCCAAGATGCTCAAGCACCGACTTGACTATTAGCCGGCGAGACGGCATACTCAAGGATGTGCTTAACCAAGCTGCAGTGTTCGACCGGCCAGCCAACCTGGACCGGGTCTTTCACGCACTGGCCGACCCCGGACGCCGTCAGATGGTCGAGCGGCTCACCCTGGGACCGGCTTCCGTCAGCGAGCTCGGCAAGCCACTTGCAATGTCGCTCGCTGCCGTTGTGCAGCATGTTCAGGTTCTGGAGGCGAGCGGGCTCGTGCGATCCCAGAAGGTAGGCCGCACCCGTACCTGCCAGATCAACCCGGCGGCGTTGCAGTCGGCCGAGAGCTGGATCGCCGAGCGGCGGTCCTTGTGGGAGCGTCGCCTGGATCGCCTCGGCGACTACCTGGGCGACGCCGCCAGCAGCGGCCCGCCGCGTGCACCCGACAAGAACGCACCACCACCATCTCGACCAGCCTGAGGAGAAGCTATGACCGACCGTTCCGTCAACCACGCCACGTTCGTCATCGAGCGCGCCTACCCTGCGCATCCGGCCAAGGTCTTCGGTGCCTGGGCCGACGCGGCGGCTAAGGCCGTCTGGATGGACGACCCCGACTTCAAGTCCGACGGGACCGAGGCCGATCTGGACTTCCGCGTCGGCGGACACGAGCGCTTTGGCGGCCTGACCCCGGAGGGCAGCTCCTACCGCTACGACGCCACTTACTACGACATCGTGCCGGACCGCCGGATCGTGTACTGCTACGAGATGTACTCCGGCGAGGATCGCATGTCGGTGTCGGTGGCGACCGTCGACATCGTGCCCGATGAGACCGGCACCAAGCTCACCTACATCGAGCAGGGCGTATTCCTTGACGGCATCGACAAGCCTGAAGCGCGCGAGGAAGGCACCGCCTGGCTACTCGACAACCTGGGCAAGTACCTCACCTCGGGAGCAGGCAGCTGAGGGCAGCCCGGGCCTCCGGGGCGACCCCGGAGGTCCGGGCCCGTCCAGGTGATCAGCAGCGACGTGCTCAGCGCCGTCAGGCTGGTCACGTATCTGTGCCCCTAAGGGGGCGTCGTAGGATCGGGGGAAAGGCGCCAACGGGGCGGGAGGCTGACGACGATGGCGGCTGGCGACTACGTCTCTATACGGGCATCAGACCACGACCGGTGGCGCGTGCAGGTGCATCTCAACGAGGCCTTCGCCGAAGGCCGGCTGACCCAGCAGGAGTGGGACGAGCGCGTGACTGCTCTAGGCAGCGCTCGGACCTATGGCGACCTGGACATGCTCACGGCGGACTTGCCCCGGCCAAACGTACTTGCGGTGCCGCAACCACCAGGACTGCCGTACTCCCAGTCCGGTACGAGCGACCCGGCCCGAATCGGCTCGATCATCGGCAACATCTGTCTTGCCGTGGCTGTTGTCGTCGCCCTCCTCGTCTTGCTCGTCTCGCTCCGCGTTGGTCACGCCGTGCACGTTAATCCGAATTCCAGGTAGCGACTGCACCCGTTGGCAGGCCCCGTTCCCCCGCTATCGCTTCTCGCTATCGAGCGCCTGCATCTGGGCAGCGTCGTAGCGGTCCCCCGCCACTGCGGAGCTCGGCACTGCCGCCTCGATCGCAGCTAGCTCTGCTGGGGTCAGGGTCAGCTCGAGCGCGCGCAGCGCCTCGGCCAGGCGGTCGCGGCGCTTGGTGCCGATCAGCGGGATGATGTCGGTGCCCCGTGAGCCCACCCAGGCGATCGCGAGCTGCGCTGTCGTGACGCCGCGGTCAGCGGCGATCTGTTCCAGCGCGGTCAGCAGGTCCAGGTTGCGGCGCAGGTTCTCGCCCTGGAAGCGGGGGAACCTGGAGCGCGGGTCGCTCTGGCCCAGGCCGCGGGCCACCTCAGAGCTGAGCAGTCCGCGAGACACGATGCCGTAGGCGGTGACGCCGATGCCCAGTTCGCGGACCGTGGGCAGGATCGACGCCTCGATTCCCCGGCTCATCAGCGAGTACTCGATCTGGAGCGCCGCCACCGGGTGCACGGCGGCGGCGCGGCGGATGGTGTCCGCTCCGATCTCGGACAAGCCGAGATACCGCACGTACCCGGCGTCGATCATCTCCGCGATGGCGCCGACGGTGTCCTCGATCGGAACGCGGGGGTCGAGCCGGGCGGGCTGATACAGGTCAACGTAGTCCGTGCCGAGCCTGGTCAGCGTGTAGGCCAGCGAGTTCTTCACCGCCGCCGGGCTGGCATCATGCCCGATGAACGCGCCGCTCGGATCCCGCTGGCCGCCGAACTTCACCTGGATGAACACCTTGGCGCGGTCCGCCCCGCGCAAGGCATCGCGCAGCAGCAGCTCGTTATGGCCCATGCCGTAGAAGTCGCCGGTGTCTAGCAGCGTGATCCCGGCGTCGAGCGCAGCCCTGATCGTGGCGATGCTCTCGGCCTCGTCGGCCGGCCCGTAGATGCCCGACATTCCCATCAGGCCGAGGCCGGCCCGCGACACCCGCGGGCCGCCGCGGCCAAGCTCGGTCAGCTCCATTGGCTCCGTTACCTCCTTAGTGTGGCTGCTCAATCGGCGCCCTGCGCGCCTTCGGCCGCCGACATGTAGGCCGGCTTGCCTTGCACGTACGTCGCCAGCACGCCGGCACTGCCGATCTCCGACGACGGGCCGGCGAACGGGTCGCGGTCAAGCACGACCAGGTCGGCAAGCTTGCCTGACTCGATCGTGCCGGTTTCGTGGTCCAGGTGATTCACATATGCCGAGCCGATCGTGTACGCGGCAAGTGCCTGGGCAAGTTCGAGGCTCTGGCCGGGCAGGAACGGCTCGGCCGCAGCGCCAGTCGAGCCTTGCAGCGAGCGGTTCACCGCGACGTGGACGGCCCGCATCGGATTGGCGCTGCTGACGGCCCAGTCGCTGCCGGCTGCCAGCCTGGCGCCGGAACGCAGCAGGTCTCCGAACACGTACTGCCTGGCGGTCCGCTCCGGTCCGATGAAGGGAATCGTCAGCTCGTCCATCTGCGGTTCGTGCGCCGCCCATAGGCCCTGCATGTTCGCGGTCACCCCGAGCGCCGCGAACCGGGGCACGTCGTCGGGATGCACGACCTGCAGGTGCGCAATGTGGTGGCGATTGTCTGCACTGCTCCTGCCCCCGTTGGCAACGCCGCCGTTGCTTGCCCGGGCCGCCTCGAACGCGTCCAGCGCCTCGCGGACCGCACGGTCGCCGATCGCGTGCACGTGCACCTGGAAACCGGCCGCGTCGAGCTGCGTGACGTACTCGCGCAGGGCCAGCGGATCGACGTGGGACAGGCCGCTGCCGCGGTCATGACAGCCCGTAGGGTCGTGGTAAGGCTCGAGCATCCCGGCAGTGAAGTTCTCAGCGACACCATCCTGCATGATCTTCACCGTGTTGGCCCGGAACCGGGGTCCCCGGCCCCGCTCCCGCCTGGTCAGGATGTCGGACAGTTGCTCGCCGCCGCGTTCCCGGTCCCACCAAAGTGCCCCCTCCACCCGTGCGGTCAGCTGGCCGCTGGCAGCAGCCGCCAGGTAGACCGGGAGCGGGTCCATCGAGCCCAGGTAGTCGCCGACGATGGCATCCTGCCAGGCGGTGATGCCGCGGGCGTGCATGTGCTGCTGCGCCAGGAGCAGGCCGGCAAGCCGTTCATCGACGCTCAGCTCGGGCAGCAGCCGGCCGACCAGGTTGGCCGCGCCCTCGTGCAGCGTGCCTTGCGGTCTGCCGTCCGGATCACGCTCGATCCGCCCGTCGGCAGGATCAGGTGTCCGGTCATCGATGCCCGCCAGCTCAAGCGCTCGGGTATTGGCCCAGGCGCCGTGACCATCGCGGTTGGACAGATAAGCGGGCCGGCCATCGGTAACCTGATCGAGCAGCTCGCGGTGCGGCGTGCCACCCGGAAACCACTCCATCCGCCAGCCCGAGCCCGCGATCCACTCGCGCTCAGGGTGCTGTCGGCCGAACTTCGCGATCCGGCCGAGCGCCGCGGCCAGGTCCGCCGCTCCCAATAGGTTGCAGCCGAGCATGGTGATACCTGCGAAGGCTGGGTGGCAGTGCGCGTCCTGGAAGCCAGGCAGCAGCGCGCGACCACGGAGGTCGACCACCTCGGTGCGCGGACCCATCAGGTCCTGGAAGTTGCTGTCGCTCGCGGTGCCGATCGCCGCGATTCGGCCGTCGACGACGGCGACCGCCGTGGCCAGCCGGCCGTCCGGAGCCATCGCCGGGACAACCCGTCGGTGGCTGGCATCCGCGGTATAGACCGCTCCCCCGGCGAACACGAGTTCCGCCTGCTGCCCCATGCCCGTCAGCCTCTCCAGGTCCGCCGCTACACGATTCCCGCGGTAAAGTCAGCCTGCCCAGGTGACGTCAGTCAGCGTGACAGTCAGACGGGCGTCATTGATCACGTCAGTGATTAGGCCTGCTTCGCCGAACTCCGCGCGCCGGACATATGGATCGTGCGTCGGGAACGTCCGCATTGGATCGTCCGGGTATTCGACCACCGATGACATGGTAGCGATCAGGGCTTCGAACGCCTTCACCGGAAGACCTCCGAGTTGCCCGAGGACTCGAGCACTTAACTCGGCGCGATATGTCACCGCATTTGGTCCCGGGCCGCCACCAACCGCTCCTGCCAGTCTGGGATGGCGTCATCTGCCGGAATCGTGTGGGCGGTTCCATTCCGGACCGCCTCGAGTTCGTCGTAGTAGCCGACTCGGCTCGACGCGATCACCGTCAGCCTCCACGCATGCAGCAGCCGCTGCAGTCTTCGGTACCCGGCCGGATCATGGGCAGCGTCCACGGCCTCGTGGTACTGGCGGAGGAACTCGGCGCTCTCCCGCTCAGGCAGATCCCTGAGGATCACGGCGGGGTCATTCGGATCCTCGACCTGAACCGAATCGGCGGACATGTGACTCAACCTACACCCAGCCCGATCTTAGCCCCGCTCGGTCACGCTTGCCTGAGTGGCCCGTGGCCTGCGTATCGCCTGGCGGCACGATTAGCGGTCCGCTGCCGGGGTGACTGGCGAGGGCGCCGCATCCTGCCAGCGAACCGACCTGATAGCGGGCGCCGCCAGTACCGCGCAGCTGCTGAGCGTCGCGTAACCGGCTGCAAAGGCGAGTAGCCGCGTCGGCCCGAGTACTCCTGCGATCGAGCCAATGACGGCGTAACCCAACGACCCGAGCGCGAACGAGCCGGTGAGCTCGATGGCGGTCACCCGGCTCAGCATCCTGGCTGGTACACGCTGTTGCTGCACCGTTGCCTGCAAGGTGCCGAACACCGAACTGCCGCAGCCCGCCACGAGCGCGCCGGCGGCCACCGCAAGGACCGGGGCGTGGAGCGCGAGCAACAGGCACGGCACCGGAAAGCCGAACGTTCCGATCACGGCGACTGCCAGGGGGCGTCTCGGTCTGCGCCCGACCATGACCACTCCGCCGAGCACGGCGCCGCCCGCGTAGGCCGCCGAGACGACCCCCCAGGCACTCGCGCCGCCCAGGTAATCCCTAGCCAGGATCGGGCCGAGGAGCAGGTACGGCGCCCAGGTGAACAGATTGAAGAAGGCGAATTGCAACGTTGTTAGCCATAGCCAGGTCTGTGCTCGGAACTCGGCCCAGCTCTCGGTCAGGTCTCGCCACGGCGACTGGGCCGGCAGGCCGGCCGGGCGGATCGTCAGCCGGGCCAGGGCGAGGACGCTGACGCCGTAACTGCCGGCATCCAGCGCGATCACGACCGCCGGATTGGTCAGCGCGACCAGGCCGCCCGCCAGCGCCGGACCGAGCACCGCCGCGGCGGACTGGGCCACCCCGAGCAGCGCGTTGGCCGCTGGCATCAGGCCCGGCGGCGCGATCTCGGCTCGCAGGCCGCCCAGAGCGGGGTTGAAGAAGCCCTCGCCGACGGCCAGGAGCGCGGATAGCAGCACGAACAGCCAGACGGGCGGGCTGCCAAGGAACAAGGCTCCGGCCAGCGTGCCCTGCACCGCGAGCCTGCTGGCGTCGGTGACCAGCATGACTGGCCGCCTGCCGAGGCGATCGGCGAGCACTCCCCCGCCGAGCATGACCAGGACTTGCGGCACCACCGCGGCGGCGAAGACAAACCCAAGGTCGGCGGCGGTATGGCCGGCGTCCAGTACGGCGAAGGTCAACGCGATGCTCGACATGGCCGAACCCAGCAGCGAGGTGGCATACCCCGCGTAGAAGACGCGGAAATTTCGGTCCCTGAGTGGCCCGAGCCGACGAGCTTGACCGGCCCCCCTGCGGTCTCCCTGAGTTCGTTGTGCGCCGAGCGGAATAGCAGGGCCGCGATTATTGCCGGCCCCGTTGCCCGAATTGCTATTTGATTTACTGCGATTAGAAACGGCTGAGTTGTCGGTCGCTGACACATTATTCAGGCTGCCAGAGTTCTCATTCCGTCGGCAATAGAAGTTCGCGGATCCGGCACATAACTGGTGGCCAGCGCCTTCCTGCCGCAGTAAATCAGCGTGCTGCGTTATTTAAGCCAGTGCGTTATGATGACGGCAATGAATGCGCTTGCTTCCGTCAGCCTCGCGCCGGTCGAATATGCCGTCGCGGTTGACCGGTACCTGGCCGAATCGCAGCTAAGCCCAGGATCCCGGCGGGTGTACCGGATCTCGCTGGCCGGCTGGGCGTGGCCGCTGGTAGACAAGCTGCCGCCCGCTGGCCTTAGCAGACGGCGGGCAAGCCCGCCAGTGGTACCGCTCGCGGCCCTCGATGATCAGGACGCAGGTCGCAGGCTCGCCGATGCCGTCGCGCACCGGGTCCGCCAGGCCGAAGCCCGGACCGTGAACAGGGAGCTATCCGCGTTTCGCAGCGCCATCGGCTGGTGGCAGCGGCAACAGTGGATCGCAGCCGACCCCACAGCCGCTCTGCCACCGGTCGGCAGCAGGCCGACCGCCGCGCCCTTGCTCACGGTGGCGCAAGCCGACGCCCTGTTCCGCGCCCCTGCCGGGCTGCGCGAGCAGGCCTTCTGGCACCTGCTCCGGGATAGCGGCGCGTCGGCGGATGCCGCCCTCGCGCTGGACGCGTCGATGATCGACGTGCACGGTAGGCGAGCGCGGCTGGGCAGCGGTGGGCTGCTGCAGTGGAGCCCGCTGACCGGCGACCTGCTCGGCTGGCTGCTAGCGGGCCGCCGGCACGGCCCGGTGTTCCTGACCGACCGGCGCGCGCCCGCGGGCACCAGCGCCGCCGATATCTGCCCGCTCAGCGGCCGGGGCCGGATGTCTTACCGGCGGGCGGCCGAGATCTTCACCCAGCACACTCGCGCGCTCGACTCCGCCGGCCGTGGCTGGATGCTGCACCAGTTGCGGACTACAGGCCCGAGCCGGCCGCGGCGTCCAGGGCAGTAAACGGCAGCAGCGGACCGACTTCCTCGGTGCTGACGACCGCGCCCGCAGGTGCCTCCTGCCGGATCCTGGCGGCAAAGTCCTCAGCCTGATCGGCGTTGTTGGCTCCGACGACCAGGAATCGCCACCGCCGCACCACCGGGTAGCCCGCTGCCTGGAGCCGCGCCGCCAGGGCCACAGAGTCGCGGTGTGACGGTAGCTGCACCCGGACCTCGAACAAGGCGTGCCCCTCGGCCAGCGACTCGCTGGTCTCCTCTGCGCCCAGCCGGGCCCGCTCTGCCTCGATCTCGGCCGGGGTCGACGGCAGCCGCACGTCGGCCGCTTCCCACTCTTCCTCGATGGGGTGCCAGCGCTCGATGTCGAAATCGGCGCCAATGCCGTGGCTGGACAGCACGTCGGTGACCGTTTGCTGGGCGGCAACGGCTGCGTCCTTGGTGTGGGCGTAGACGTAGAGCTCATCGGCCCCGTCGGTGCCGACCACGACCCTGCCGCCGAGGCGCTTGTGCACCTCGCCCTCGACCTTATGCGTGCTGAGCCGGGCCATCGC
Organism: uncultured Actinomycetota bacterium; assembly: GCA_963711055.1. Lineage (GTDB taxonomy): Bacteria > Actinomycetota > Actinomycetes > Streptosporangiales > Streptosporangiaceae > JAJYUU01. The sequence goes on from CAVQCR010000017.1 coordinate 10,918, forward strand.
CTGGCCAGTCTGGCCGCCCTCATGAAGCCTGACGGTAACCCGCCAGTCATTGTTGTCCGTCACCGCTCCGGCGCTCTCATCTGTCACGGCCGCGACTCTACCTCGCCGCCGTGTTGTCCAGCTGCACAGGGCAGAGGATCTGGTCTGGCACCGGGAGATATGGCACAGTGCCCGCATGACCACTGCAACTACCCGGTACGGAACTGTCAGCGGCGAGGTCGTCGACGGGGTCACCCGGTTCCTCGGCATCCCGTACGCAGCCAGCCCGACCGGCGCCCGCCGGTTCCGGGCTCCGCAGCCACCCGAGCCGTGGGACGGGGTTCGCCAGTGCATGGCGTTCAGCGCAACGCCGCCAAAGCCCGCCTACGCCGCGCCGATGGACCAGATCCTGCCTGAGCCGAGCATTCCCGGCGACGAGTGGCTGACGGTCAACATCTGGACGCCCGACCCGGGCGGTCATGCACCGGTCATGGTGTGGATCCATGGCGGCGCGTTCAGCAACGGCTGCTCAGCCGTGCCGATCTACGACGGCCAGGCGTTCGCGCGGGACGGCGTCGTGCTGGTCAGCATCAACTACCGGCTGGGAGTGGACGGCTTCGCGCTGCTCCCGGACGCACCGCCTAACCGCGGCCTGCTGGACCAGGTCGCGGCGCTGGAATGGGTCCGGGACAATATCGCGGGGTTCGGCGGTGATCCGGCGAACGTGACGATCTTCGGCGAGTCAGCCGGCGCGATGAGCGTCACCACGCTGCTCGGCATGCCCAGGGCGCGCGGCCTGTTCAGTAAGGCCATAGCGCAGAGCGGAGCGGCCCACGTCGGCGCCGACCCGGAGGATGCGCGGCTGGTCACCGGGGAGCTGAGCGCCGCGCTTGGCTTCGATGCCACCGCGGCCAGCCTGGCCGAGGTGGACCTGGACAAGCTCATCCAGGCGCAGGCGACGGTACGTGACGCCATGGCCGTTGCCCCGGACCCGGCCAGGTTCGGCGCGAGCATCGTGGCCACGGCGATGGCACTAATCCCGGTTGTCGACGGGGACGTGCTGCCCGTGCACCCGCTGGCGGCCCTGGCGGCCGGCGCCGGAGGCGACGTGCCGCTGCTTGCAGGCACCAATACCGAGGAGTTCCGGCTCTTTTACGTGCCGTCCGGCCTGGCCGCGATGGTGACCGATCAGACGCTGCCGGGTTTCCTGGGTGCGCTGGGCATCAGCGCGGAGACGGCCGCGGTGTACCGGGCGAACCGCCCTGGCGCCAGCGCCGGCGACGTGCTCTGCGCGCTGATGACCGACCGCTTCTTCCGGCTGCCCATGCTGAACGCAGCGCAAGCCCGGCTGGCGGCGGCCGGGCCTGCTCCAACTTACTTGTACGAGTTCGCCTGGCAGAGCCCAGCACTGGGACTGGGCGCCGCGCATGCGGTAGAGATCCCGTTCGTGTTCGACAACCTCACCTGCGCCGATGCCGAGACGATCATCGGGACCGGGGCGCCGGCGGCGCTCGCCCGCGACATGCACGCTGCCTGGGTCAGGTTCGCCAGCACGGGAGATCCCGGCTGGCCGCGCTTCGACGCACGTTACCCGGTCATGATCTTCGGCGGCGAGCAGGCTGAGGTAGTGCTTGACCCGCGTAGTGACGAGCGCCAGAGCTGGCCTGCGGCCTGAATCGGGCCGACCGGGTCCGGCGCGGGAACGACAGCCAGCACATTCCATCGACTTCGGCCTCCGCATACCCGGCAAATCACCCGCAGGAACGGCCCAAATCGAGGGTGGAACGTGGGCGCTGGGGCAGCCCGGCGCTGGGGCGCGCCCGGCGCTGGGGCATGCGGCGTCCGAAGACGTTGCCATCCGGGTTCTGGCTCGCCGCACAGTAGTAGCAAAAGCCGGATAAAATCGTCACTGTCGCATGAACCAGACGAACAACACCGGGTGGCCGTATGGACGACCAGGACGCCGTGATCGCCAGCCTGCGGAAGGCCGTTGCCGCGCTGCCCGATGACGTCGCCCTGAGGCTACATCTGGCTGAGCGGCTGGTCGCCGGAGGCCACCGCGACGAGGCGATCGGGCATCTCGGCACTGATCCTGCAGGCCGATCCCCGTAACGCGGCGGCGCTCAACCTGCTGATCAGGCAACAAGCCGCGGGCAAGGCCGCGCCGGACAATCGCGCCACGCCGCCCGCTGAGAACGCCACTCCGCCGACCGGCTCTGAACGGCCGGGGCCGCAGCCCGCGGGGCGAGCGGGACCTGCGCCATCGGGACCGGGCTCACCCGCCGGAACAGGGCCAGCCGGAACAGGGCCAGCCGGGACCGGGCCAGGCCCGGCCGCGCCCGAACCCGCAGCGTTCGACTGGGCTGAGGCGGAGGCCGAACTGCGGGATGTGCTGCCGCCGATGTTCGTCGCGCCTGATGGCGCGACCCCTGACAGCGCTCAAGGGGAAACCCGGGCCTTCGACGCTGAGCGACCGGGCCTCCGGCTGGCGGACGTAGCCGGGATGGCCGAGGCCAAGGCTCGCCTCGAGGCCGCGTTCCTGGCCCCGATGCGTAACCCGGAGCTGCGGAAACTCTACGGCAAGAGCCTGCGAGGTGGCTTGCTCCTGTACGGTCCGCCTGGCTGCGGCAAGACCTTCATTGCCCGTGCGGTGGCGGGCGAGCTCGGGGCCCGGTTCATAGCCGTGTCCTTCGCCGACGTTGTCGACATGTACATCGGCCAGAGCGAGCGGAACATCCACGAGCTTTTCGGGACGGCCAGGCGGCACGCGCCGTGCGTCGTCTTCCTTGACGAGGTCGACGCCATCGGCCAGAAACGCAGCCAGCTGCGAAGCACTCCGATGCGCAGTGCGGTGAACCAGCTGCTGCTCGAACTTGACGACGTCACCGGCAGTAACGAGGGCATTTTCGTGCTGGCCGCCACCAACCATCCCTGGGACGTTGACAGCGCGTTGCGCCGCCCCGGCCGGCTGGACCGGACGCTGCTGGTTCTGCCGCCGGACGAGCAAGCGCGGGAAGCCGTGTTCCGGTTCCACCTCACCGGCCGGCCAGTCGCGGGGATCAAGCTGTCGGCGCTGGCCAACCGGACCGACGGCTACTCCGCCGCCGACATCGCCCACATTTGCGAGACAGCCGCTGAACTTACCCTGCTGGATTCAGTCAGAACGGGGCAAGCTCGCATGATCGGCCAGGACGACTTGCTCGCAGCCGTCGCCCAGGTGCGGCCGTCGCTGGGCCCGTGGTTCGACTCGGCGCGGAACGTGGCCCTGTTCGCCAACGAGGGCGGCAGCTACGACGACCTTGCGGCATACCTGAAGAAGCGAAAGCTGCTGTGACCGGCGGGGCCGGGGGTGACGGCGGAGCGGGCAATGGCGCCGCCGGTGAAGGCGCCCCGGTCGGCAGCTCAGGGCGCGACGCCAGAGCCGGGCGCGCCGCAGCTGACCTGGGCCGGGCCAGCATCATGATCGACCTGCACCGTTATAGCGAAGCTGCCCGGCTGCTGTCGTCGGTCCTGGCTGCTCAGCCGGACAACAGCCGGGCCTGGTGCCAGCTATCCAGGACACATCTTGGAACCGGCAACTGCGCCGCCGCAGTGCAGGCAGCCGACAGGGCAAGGGCTCTCGACCCGGCCGACGACTGGCCCTACCGGCTCGCCAGTACGGCGCTGCTCGGCCTTGCCCACCCGAGCGACGCGGTCGCTGCGGCATTGGAAGCCCGCAGGCTCGCACCGCTGTCGTGGCGCTCGCATGTCTGTCTGGCCCAGGCCGCAGCCGCGGCCGGTCAGCTCGAGCTCGCCGGTGAGGCTTCTGCCTCGGCACTGGCGATCGCGCCAGAAGAAGCTGATGTTCACGTCACGGCGGGCACAGTCGCGCTGAGCCGGGGCGAGCTGACGCTCGCGCAGCAACGGCAGGAAACGGCATTGGCCATCGAGCCTGGTCACTATGGCGCACTCAACGAGCTCGGCCGGATAAGCCTGAGGTCTAGGGACACAACTGGCGCGGCCGGTCACTTCCTGCGGGCAGCACGATCTGCGCCTGGAAACCCGGTGTTCGGCGGCAACACCGAGCTGGCGCTCCGCCAGGTTGCGATCCAGGTGATCGCCACCCTCGCGGCCGTCCTTGCGGCTGCTGTCTGCCTGGTCCTGGTAGCCCTGGCAGGCCGGCCCGTCCTTGCAGCCGGCCTCGCGCTGCCATTGCCGGCGCTGACCGGATGGGCCATCACTACAGTGTGGCGGCTGCCGCCGGAGGGCCGCCGCCACCTGGTTCGGCTGATCCGGGTCTCACCCGTCCTATCGAACTCCTCAATCCTCAGCGGGGAACGCGGCCGCGATCCGGCAGGCGTCACCCGCAGTTCTCGGCCCTAGCACCGGCTGGGTGATCCGCCCACACCGGTGCTCAATGGCGGTCAGGCCGCGCATTCCCGGCAAACTGGCTGGCCGCCACGGTGGTCGGCAAGCTGGCTGCGGTGGTGCACAAGGAAGCAACTCGAGCAGGTGAACTCGTCCGCTTGCCGGGGAATCACCCGGAATGAGAGCTCCTCGTTTGACAGGTCAGCACCAGGGAGCTCGAGCGATTCGGCGATGTCATCGGGATCGATGTCAATGGCCGTTGAGGACTTGTCCATCCGTCTTGCCTGCAGTTCCTGCAGGCTGTCCTCGGTAACGTCGTCGTCGGTCTTCCTGGGGCTGTCATAGTCGGTAGCCATGTTGGCCCTTACCCCTCCATCTTTACTAACTCGTCCGCGCGGTTGTAACGCTCAAGACTGCTCGGTTGTGCCCGAATCCGGCGGGGAATTCTGCCACGTCCGGCCCTGGGCTACACCTACCAGGCCCACCTGCGTCGTGCGTGTCGCGATACCTGGCATCCGAATCACGTGCCTAGCGGGCATTCCGCCCCTGCAACCTACTGGCTGCCTGCACTTGCGCCTCCATTTACTCCGGAGTAACTTAACCGATTCGCCGCACTGCGCTGCACAAAGGGCGTATGGTACGAACCCCACGTGGGTCCACCTGCTTGCCTAGGCGGAATCGGTTATGCCCAAGCAGACGCCGCTGCGCACCGGCGATCCCAGGCGGGTTGGACGGTACCGCCTGGTTGGGCGAATCGCAGGCATTCCCGCCGACAACCCGGTCTTCGTCGGAATCAGCCCCGGTGGCGCCCAGGTGGCGATCAGCATGCTCAGGACCGACTGGGCTCAGGACCCAGCAGCCAGGGACCGGTTCGCCGCCGAAGCCGCAGTGGCCAAGAGGGTACCGCCATTTTGCGCCGCCCGGGTCCTCGACGCCGGCCTGGAGGGATACGAGGCCTACCTGGTCAGTGAGTACGTTCCGGGCCCGTCGCTGCTCGAGGTGGTCGTTGCTGACGGCGTCCTGGCCGGGCCTGATCTTGAGGCAGTCGCCATCGGAATGGCCACCGGTCTGGCGGCAGTCCACCAGGTCGGCCTCGTGCACGGTAACTTCGGCCCTGAGTACGTGATCATGGCCAGTGACGGTGTGCCGCGCGTGGTCGAGTTCGGAATTACTCCGCCATACGGCACTGCCACACCAGCCGGTGACATGCTCGCCTGGGCTCAGACGGTCGTGTTCGCCGCCGCCGGCCGGCCGGCGGCCGGCCATGCCGACCTTGCCGTCCTGCCCGATCTGCTCAGCGAGGTAATTGCCCGGTGCCTGGATCCGGACCCGGCCGAGCGACCGCCTGCGCGCTCCGCGGTGCTGAACCTTCTCGGCAACGTGGATCTGCCAGCCGGTGTCCTGGCCGAGGGCATGCGCCGGGCGTCACGATCAGGGCCATACGCCGCAGAACGGCATCAGCCGCACGCCCGGCCAAGGCACTCAGGGGCTGGGGTCCGCACCCCACGGCCAACCCCCCCGAGTGCAGCACAGCCAATGGCAGCACAGCCAACGGCGGCCTCGCCCCAGCCAGGACCGACGCAGCCAGGACGGTCGCAGCCAGGCCCGCCGCGGCCGGGACCGACAGGCGCCGCACCGACGGGAGCAGCCGCGCCGCGGCCAGCGCCTGGGCGGCCATCTTCAGGCCGGGCGGGCACCGCCCGGCAACCGACGACCCGGCAACGAACGACCCGGCCCGCGATCGCCGACACTGGTCAGCGCCACCATGGGCCAGGGCACGAAACCCACGGCCGGCGGACGAGCCTGCTGGCCGGCGCCGCCGTCGTGGTGGTGGCAGTCATCGTCGTGACGGTGATTCGCCTGTTGCAAGGCGGCGGCTCGCCAGGGCGGGCGGCGACGAGCGGCCGAAGCCCGAGCCCCAGCCTGGCCGCGTCGGCCGCGTCGTCGGGCAAGCGAGCACCGAGTGCCACGATCCCACCTGCCTTCGCCGGGACGTGGTCAGGAGTGGTCAGGCAGCCGCCAACCGACACCTATCACGTGACCGTCAGCTTCAAAGCGGGCGCAGCTCAGGGCATGGTGACCTATTCGGGCATCGGCTTCGGCTGCTCCGGCATCCTGAGCCTCCGGCACGCGACCACTACCAAGCTGATAATGGGCCAGACCGTCACCACGGGCACCTGCGAGAACGGCAACGTGACGATATCAGCTGCGGGCGCCGGCATCGTCTCGTTCAGCTTCCGCAGCGCCGGCCCCGTTGCGTCCGGGAAACTCACCCGCAGTTAACCAGCGTCAAGCTGGTTATCAGAGTCGATCCGGACCAGCAGGTCCTGCAGTGCGGCAAACAGGACGGGCCCGGCAGCGATCGTCATCGCCGGGCTGGCCTCGGCGCCTCGCAGGCCACCGACGACCGCGCCGGCCTCGCGCGCGATGAGGCTGCCAGCAGCGATATCCCAGTAATTCACGCCTTGCTCGTAGTAGCCGTCCACCGATCCGGCCGCGACCGAGCAGAGGTCAAGGGCGGCGGATCCCGCCCGCCGGATGTCTCGCACTCGCGGCAGCACGGCCGCTACGACTTTGCCCTGGCTGACCCGCTGGCTGGCCGAGTAGCCAAACCCGGTGGCGACCAGCGCGGCGGGCAACACCACCGCGGTGTTGCACGTCAGTCGCTGTGGGCCAGCCAGCCAGGCTGACTCAAGCCAGGATCCGCCGCCGAGCGTCGCGGAGTACAGGCTCCGCCGCAGCGGGGCGCAAACCGCGCCGGCGGTCACGATGCCGTCAACTTCCGCTGCGATGCTGACCGCCCAGTCTGGCAGCCCGTAGAGGTAGTTAACGGTGCCGTCCAGCGGGTCCACGATCCACCTGACCGCCGCGCCCGCGCCAGTCTCGCCGCCTTCCTCGCCCAGGATGGCGTCGCCCGGCCTGGCCGCCTGAAGCCGGTCACGGATCAGTTCCTCGGCCGCCCGGTCCATTTCGGTAACCACATCCGTCGGGCTCGACTTCGTCTGCACGACCGCGGCTTGTCCGGCTGAGGAGAGCAGGAGCTCGGCCGCCTGCCGCGCCACGGCGCAGGCAAGGTCACACAGCTTCCTTGAATCGCGCGCGCCCGAATCGGCGGTCACGAGGTCGTCACCGGCTGCCCACTGGCCGGGACAAGCCAGTGGCGCAGCAGCCAGCCGGGCATGAGTCCGGTCCGGGCCCGAGCGTCCCCAGTGCGATCGGGGGCACCGCCTCGGTGCTCGCAGGATCTCCGGTGCGCTCGCAGACGAGGTCAGTGATCATCGAGACGAACCGGGAGTCCGTGCCGGGGGTGGCCGCCCTGGCGAAAGCAAGGCCAAGCCGTTCGGCCGTCTGCGCAGCCGCCACGTCGAGGTCGAACTTGACCTCCATGTGATCGCTGACGAAGCCGACCGGCACTACTACCACGGCGCGCGCACCAGCGGCCGCCACGTCGCCGAGCAGGTCATTGATGTCGGGGTCGAGCCACGGCTGGGACGGCGGTCCGCTGCGGCTGGAGTAGGCGAGGTGCCAGCGCCGCTGGTAGCCAAGCTCGGCCGCCACCAGGCCCGCGGCTTCGGCTAGCTGAGCCAGGTAGGCCCCGCCCGCCGGGCCGCTGGCCCCGGCCATCGCCACGGGAATGCTGTGCGCGGTGAAGATCAGCTCGAAGTCGTCGCCGGCATTAGCTGGCAACGACCTAGCGGCATCCGCCGCGGCAGCGGCGAACGCGCCAATGAAGCCAGGGTGATTGAAGTACTGCCGGATCTTGTCGATTGCTGGCGCGCTGGCACCGACCTTGGCCTTGGCGGCCTCGATATCGTTCAGGTACTGGCGGCAGCTAGAGAACGAGCTATAGGCCGAGGTCACGAAGGCAAGCGCGCGGCGCACGCCGCCCGCAGCCATGTGTGCCACGGTGTCGGCGAGGTACGGCTCCCAGTTCCTGTTACCCCAGTACACCGGCAGCGCCACGGCGCGGGCCGCGAAGTCCTTCTCGATCGCACCGATCAAGTCACGACACTGCTGGTTGATCGGGCTGATGCCGCCGAACGCGTAGTAATGCTCGGCGACCTGCTCGAGGCGCTCGCGCGGCACGCCGCGGCCTGCCGTCACGTTCTCAAGGAACGGCATAACGTCCGCAGGACCTTCGGGGCCGCCGAAGGAGACGAGCAGGAACGCGTCGTAGGGAGCCACCCTCCTATCCAACCAGGGTGCACACGGCTTACGGACCCGCGGTGGCACGCACGAGCGTTCTGACGGATAGCGATCAGCGGTAGGCAGCCGCGTACTGCGCCGCCAGTGCCAGCACTTCGTTGACGTACCAGTCAGCATGGTTGTAATCGAAGATCGCGTTATACAGCGACCGACCGCCGGCCGCGGCTCCGTCGGCGCACAGCAACCGGGCTGCCGACGGCACGGCGTCATACGGATCAAGCACGTTCGGCGGCCCCGTCTCGCCGAATGCGTCGGTGCCCCACTGAGCCCAGGTGGAAGGCAGGAACTGCATAGGCCCGAGCGCTCCGGCGCTGGATGGGCCTACGTTTGTGCCATCGGCGCTCTCGATCTGGCCGATAGCAGCCAGGACTGTCCAGGACAGGCCCGGGCAATAATCAGCCGCGGAGGCCCTGAACAGCTCGAGGTAGTTGGCCGGCTTGCTGCTGGCCGGAGCGGCCGTCACGGGCAGCTGGCTGCGCAGCGGCTCGACCTTGCCGGCCTGCCCGAGGACAGCCGAGACCTTGCTGGTCAGGCTGGCGAGACTGACGCCCGGCGCGCTGATCAAGCCCGCCACCTGGCGGACGAGGCCCAGGCGCGCCGAGGTCGCCTTGTTCACCAGCAGGTCGACCCCCGAGATCCCCAGCTTCGCCGCCAGGCCGAACCTGACGACCTGGGCGGATCCGCCGACTAGCCGGTAGAACGCCCCCGGCTTCAGTTGCAGGCTGCTGCTCGCGGCCGCGGACGCGACGAAATCGCCCTTGCTGAGCGCTGTCCAGAAGGCCTGGTCCGACGCTGTGCGCAACGGCACCCAGGACCTGAAAGTCGCCGGATCAACTCCGATCACGCTGACCGGCCGGCCGCCAGCGGTGATCTGGGCACCGTCGAACGTGATCATGCCGCGCAGGCCCCGAATCTTCCTGAGCCTGGCGAGCTGGCTGCCAGTCAGGCCCTTGGGCGCGACTATCAGCAAGTCGGGCAGGAATATCTGGCGGAAGGCGCTGGCCTGCCGGGCCGACCTGGCTGACCGGCCGGACCCGGAGCCAGTGAGCCTGGTACTGCCGCCACCACTGCCCCGGTGGCCGTGCGCAGCTTGGTCGTCCCCGCCAGGCCCCGGTACCAGGCGCTGCGGTTGCACCGGGCGTGCGGCAGACCGGGCGAGCGTCCCGCTGTCCGCGCGGGAGCCGCCGAGTGGAGCGGCACTGGCGGAAGTGTGCAGGACGATCCCGACGACGGCCACGGCGCCCAGGCCGGCAATGCGGCCGACCGTCCATGCCCGTCCGGCGACGGGCCGCCGGACGGGCATGCTGCCGCTGTCAGGCCGGGTAGCAGGCGTAACAGCACTGTGAGCACGCCCGTGGAAGCGTCCCATAACGCCTCCACCATAACTTCCGGTCCGAGCGCACCCAGGCGCCCCGGCCGGCGAATATCTCGCGAACTGCTTCTCCGCGTGGCCAGGTACGGTCAGAGCGGAGGTACCGCTCACATGACGCAAGTTCCGGCCGGGCTAGGGGCGCAGGAGCGTGACTCACCTGGGTCTGCAGGCGGCGGACGACGGCCGGGCGGTGCCTACGTGGAGCTGCTTCGGAGGCCCGGTGCGGCGCGGTTCTGCCTCGCCGGCATGATCGGACGCGCTCCGATGGCCATGTTCGGGATCGGTACTGTCCTGCTCATCGCGGCCAGCACCGGACGGTATGGTCTGGCCGGGACGATAGCGGCTGCCGGGTCGGTCGGTTATGCGCTCTGCGCGCCCCAGCTGGCCAGGCTGGCGGACAGGTTCGGGCAGCACCGGGTCCTCAGGCCGCTGGTCACGATCTTCGCCGCAAGTTGCGTGGCCCTTGTTACCGCCGCGGAGTTGCGCGCCCCCATCTGGGTGCTATTGATCACCGGCGGGCTGGCCGGTGCGTCCATGCCGTCGCTGGGTTCCATGGTCCGGGCCCGGTGGAGCGCCCTGCTCGGCGACTCGGCAGCGCTGCATTCCGCCTTCGCGCTGGAGTCCGTGGTCGATGAGATGATCTTCGTGGTGGGCCCGGCGGTGGTAACGCTGCTGGCCACGTCCTTCCCCCCGGCCGGCGTGCTCGTCTGCATGACCCTGTCGGTAGTCGGCACACTGCTGTTCGCCGCGCAGCGCCAGACCGAGCCCGCTGTCAGGCCACAAGTCCGGCGCGAAACCCGGCGGCCTGGCCAACGAGCCGCGGGCAGGCGGCTCCCCGCGGCCGGGCTGGCGACGATGACGCCCGTGTACCTGTGCCTCGGCGCCATGTTTGCCTCGATCGACCTCAGCACCATCGACTTCGCCCAGCGGCACGGGCACAAACCGCTGGCCGGATTCATTCTCGGCACCTATGCCCTCGGCAGCGCCATCGGCGGATTGTGGTACGGATCGCGGGCGTGGCGCGCACCGCTAGAGCGGAGATTCCCGCTGGCCCTTGCCCTGACCGTCGCCGGAGTCGCTACCTTCTGGGCGCAGCCCGGGCTGATCTCACTCGATCTCGGCGTGCTCGTCGCCGGGCTAACGATCTCTCCGACGCTGATCGCCGGCTACGGGCTGATCGAGCGGCAGGCACCGCCGGAACGCAGGACCGAGGCCATGACCTGGCTGTCGTCTGCGATCTCGGTCGGCGTAGCGGTCGGCTCGGCTGCAACCGGGCGGATCGTCGACAACCTTGGCCCGCGCTGGGGTTACGCCCTCGCCGCGATCTTCGGGGTGCTCGCGGTCAGTATTTGCCTGCTGGGACGGGCGAGGCTGCGTGCGACAGGTGTTACGCAGGCTACAGAATGGTTCAATGCCGAGGACGGGTTCAATGCATAGTCACGGCGGCTCGGCGGCGGCGCCAGCCACGTGGCGCAACTGGGCTGGAAACGTGTCGGCCAGCCCGCGCCGACAGGTAACTCCTGCCTCAACCTCGGCGGTTGCCACTGAGATAGTGCGCGCCGCCGCGGACGGCCTGTCGGTACGGATGACTGGCAGCGGCCACTCCTTCACGCCCGCAGCAGTCACCGATGACGTCCTGCTCCGCCCGGACGGGCTCACCGCGATCAGGTCCATCGATCACGCCGCGGGGACGGTCACCGTCGAGGCCGGCTGTCCGTTGCACGTGCTCAACGTCGCATTGCTTGCCCGCGGCCTATCGCTCGCGAACATGGGCGACATCCAGGTGCAGACGGTGGCGGGCGCCACTCAGACCGGCACCCACGGCACTGGCCGCAATGTCGGCGGCATGGCCGCACAAGTTGCCGGGCTCGAACTCGTGCTTGCCGACGGGCGGATCGTCACCTGCTCGGCCGGATCGCCGGGCGGCGGCGTGACCGGAGCTGACGGCGGGGAGATCAACCTGTTCGACGCGGCCAGGGTCGGGCTTGGCGCTCTCGGCGTGGTCACCGCGGTTACCTTCAAGCGTCGTGCCGGCCTTCCTGCTCCAGGCGCGAGAGGAGCCGATGACGTGGTCGCAGGTCATCAGTCGGCTCGATGAACTGTGCGCCGACAACGAGCATTTCGAGTTCTACTGGTTCCCGCACAGCCAGGGTTGCCTTACCAAGCGCAACAACCGCACTGACGGCGCGGCCAGCCCGTTGCCACGGTGGCGCTACCTCCTGGATGACGAGTTCCTGTCTAACTCGGTGTTCGGCGCGACGTCGTGGCTCGGCCAGCGGGTGCCCGCGGTGATCCCGATCGTCAACTCAGCTGCAGCTCGCGCGCTCGGCGCCCGGACCTACACCGACGCGGCGTACCGCGTCTTCACCAGCCCGCGCCGCGTCCGGTTCAAGGAGCAGGAATACGCGATCCCGCGCGCTGCCCTCTCCGACGTGCTCGCTGAGATACGCTCGCTGTTCCAGCGCCGCGACTGGCGGATCAGTTTCCCCATCGAGGTGCGCGTCACGCCCCCGGATGAAGTCTGGCTGTCCACCGCCAACGGCCGGGACAGCGCTTATATCGCCATTCACGTCTTCCACTCCTCGCCGCACGAGGACTACTTCCGCGACGTGGAAGCCCTGATGACAGGGGTCGGCGGTCGACCGCACTGGGGCAAGATGCACACGCGCGATGCCGACTACCTGGCGAACGCCTACCCGAAGATGTCCGATTTCACCGCCATCCGCGATCTGCTGGATCCGGAGCGCAGATTCGGTAACGAGTACCTGCGGCAGGTACTCGGCTCCTAGCCACCGGGCAGAGGTCAGTCTCCCTGATGACCGTGCGTGCGGCGACCGGGGGAGAATGGCTCAGTGAGATTCCTTAGCGCGCCCGTCCATGACCTGACCTACAGCGACGTGTTCCTCGTGCCTAACCGGTCCGGCGTCGGGTCGAGGCTGGACGTCGACCTGACGACAAGGGACGGCAGCGGAGCGACCATCCCGGTGGTGGTAGCCAACATGACCGCGGTTGCCGGCCGCCGGATGGCCGAAACCGTCGCTCGACGCGGTGGCATCGCCGTGCTTCCGCAGGACATCCCGGCCGACGTAGTGGCCGAGGTGATCTCCTGGGTCAAGGAACGCGACCTGGTCCACGACACGCCGCTGACCCTCGGCCCGACCGCCACGACTGGGCACGCGCTCAGCCTGCTGCCCAAGCGCGCGCACGGCGCCATCATCGTCATCGATGACCACGGGCGGCCGGCTGGCGTGGTGACCGAGGCCGACTGCAACGGCGTCGACAGGTTCACCCAGCTGAACCAGGTGATGTCGACCGAACTGCTGACGCTGCCCGCCGGCACCGATCCTGAGCGCGCCTTCAGCCTGCTATATGACGGCCGCCACCGGGTGGCCCCGGTCGTCGACATAGACGGGCGCTGCGTGGGGATCCTGACCAGGACCGGCGCGCTGCGAGCGACGATGTACCAGCCGGCCGTCGATGCACGCGGCCGCCTGCGGATTGCCGCCGCGATCGGCATCAACGGCGACGTGGCTGGCAAAGCCAAGGTCCTCCTGGACGCTGGCACCGACCTGCTCGTGGTGGACACCGCCCACGGTCACCAGGAGAAAATGCTGCAGGCGCTGCGCGCGGTCCGCGGACTGAGCCCCGAGGTACCGATTGTGGCCGGCAACGTGGTCACTGCGGCGGGAGTCGCCGACCTGGCCGAGGCTGGCGCCGACATCATCAAGGTAGGTGTCGGGCCAGGCGCGATGTGCACGACGCGAATGATGACGGCGGTGGGCAGGCCGCAGTTCAGCACGGTGCTCGAGTGCGCAGCAGAGGCGCGGCGGCTCGGCCGCCACGTCTGGGCCGACGGCGGCGTGCGGTACCCGCGCGACGTCGCGCTCGCGCTGGCCGCAGGAGCGGCCAATGTCATGATCGGTTCCTGGTTCGCCGGCACCTGCGAGTCCCCGGGTGATGTCTTCAGGGACGCCGACGGCCGGCTCTACAAGGAGAGCTTCGGCATGGCCTCGGCCCGGGCCGTGCGCCTGCGGGCCGCTGCGGACTCGCCCTTCGAGCGCGCCCGCAAGGAACTGTTCGAGGAGGGCATCTCCTCCTCGCGCATGTACCTGGACCCGCAGCGGCCGGGCGTGGAGGACCTGCTCGACGCGATTACCGCGGGCCTGCGGAGCGCCTGCACCTATGTGGGCGCTGACAGCCTCGACGGCCTGCACCAGCGCGCCGTCGTCGGGATCCAGGGTGCCGCCGGTTACGCCGAGGGGATGCCGATGCCGACCGGCTGGTGAGCCCACTATCGGACCTTTCCCGCTGTGGTGTGAGCTGCAGCAATTAACGCTTTAATGGTCATATCAGCACCGTCACCGGCCTCGACGGGATTGTCATGCGCACAGCACTCCGCCTCGCCCTGGCCACTTTGGCCGGTACTTGCCTTGGTTTGAGCTTGCTAGCCAGCCCGGCCGCGGCCAGCGCCAGGACGTCCGGCCGGCCGGCCGGGATCGTCGCGGCGGCCGGGGATCTGGTGAATGCTCGCACCGGTGCGCGGATGTGGAGCCGCGCGTTGCGCAGCGAGCGCCCGATCGCGAGCCTCACCAAAGTCATGACCGCGATCGTGGTCATCAAGGCCGGGCATCTCAGCCGGAGAATCACCGTCACTCAGCGCGCGGTGAGCTACGCCCAGCAATACGGCGCGACCACCGCTGGCCTGCGCCCAGGCGATGTGCTCACCGCATGGCAGTTGCTCGAGGGGATGCTGCTGCCCTCTGGCGCGGACGCGGCCTATCTACTGGCTAACGCCTACGGCCATGGCTGGCGCTCGTTCGTGCGCAAAATGAACGCGACCGCGCGCGAGCTGCACCTGACCCGGACCCACTTCGCCAACTTCGACGGCCTGCCGTGGCCAACCGAGCACTCCACGTACTCGACGCCACAGGACGTGATCCTGATGGGCGAGGCGGCCATGAAGCTCCCGGCCTTCCGCCAGATCGTCCGTCAGCGCGAGGACCAGATAAAGGCCGGCAGATGGCATCAGCAGTACCGCTGGACCAACACGGACTTGCTGCTCGGCCGCTACCCTGGCGCACTCGGCATCAAGACTGGCTTCACCCACGGAGCCGGCTACTGCCTGCTTTTCGAGGCCAGACGCGGCCGGCGTGAGCTAATGGGCGTAGTGCTGGACAGCACCAGCACGGACCCTGCCAGCCGCTTCGGCGCGGCCACCCGCCTGCTGAACTGGGGCTTCCGGCGTTAGGCGACGGCGTTCGGGCTGGCCGTCACGCTGACGGCCGCCCGCGCCCAGGTCGCGATCCGTTCCAGCAGCACCGGGCTCGCACCCGATTCGGCATGCCCGAACCCAGGCACGATCCATAGCTCCTTGGGCTGCAACGCGGCCGCATAGATCTGTTCTGCGTGGTCGGCCGGGAAGTACTCGTCCCGGTCGCCGTGGACGATCAGCAGCGGAGTTGGGGAGATCCGGGCGGCGGCGTCGGCTGGCGGCAGCGGCACCGGATCCCAGCGGCAGTCGCTGATGCGGGTGTTCAGGAACCGTCTCGCGATCAGGCGGCCGACCTTGTGCTCCACGGCCCAGTGCACGCGCCGCATAGCCGGCGTGCCGCGGTAGTACCACCGGCCAGGACCGCTGACGGACACGACCGCGTCGACGCCGCCCAGCAGGCCTGCATGCCTGAGCACGATGGAGGCACCCATCGAGAAGCCGATGGTCACAACATTCTCGTAGCCAAGCTCGCGGGCGTAGGCCACCGCCGCGTCGATGTCCTTGATCTCTTTGTCGCCAAGCGTGCTGAGGCCGCCGGACCGGCCGTGCCCGCGGAAATCGAAAGCCACCACGCCGCCGAACCGGTTCAGCCGCCTGGATACTCCCCACATGTGGCCGCCCTGCCAGTTCATGGTGAAGCCGTGCGCCAGCACCAAGCCCAGGCTGCGGTCGCCGGGCAGGTGAATCGCCTCGATCGTGACCCCATCGTCTGTTACCAGCGTCACTGCCTTGGTTACGGGCTTGGCCATGCCTCTATTCTGCGTGATGGTCCGGCTTGCCGTGTCGACGCCTCTTCCCTGGGCGGCCCCGCTGCGGCAGTCTGGTGCCTGCCATGAGTCCCCCCGCAGCCCGCATGGAGGCGCGCGTGTCCGTGCTCGAAGCGCTTGTCTCGGCCCTCCGGTCGTCCGAGGTCCAGGTCGTGGACCTCACCGCGCCGCTTGAGCCGTCCACCCCGGTGATCCAGCTGCCCGAGCCATTCGCGAATACGATCCCGTTCAGTTTGCAGCAGGTCAGCCGCTATGACGACCGTGGGCCGGCTTGGTACTGGAACAACATCAGCACCGGCGAGCACACCGGCACCCACTTCGACGCCCCCGTGCACTGGGTGAGCGGTCGCGACCGCGAAGATGTGGCCGGCGTGCCAGTGACTAGCCTGGTGGCTCCGGCGGCGGTTCTTGACTTCAGCGAGCAGGCGGCAGCGGACCCGGACTTCCTGCTGGAACCCGAGCACATCCGCCGGTGGGAGGAACAGCACGGCCCGCTGCCCGCGGGCGGCTGGCTGCTCTACCGGACCGGCTGGGATGCCAGGTCCGGCAGTCAGGAGCAGTTCCTGAACGCGAACGAGACGGGCCCGCACACGCCCGGAGTCTCGGTCGCCTGCGCGCGCTGGCTCGCAGAGGAGGCGCCCGTGATCGGTCTCGGAGTCGAGACCGTGGGCACCGACGCCGGCGCGGCGCATTCTTTCGATCCGCCGTTCCCCTGTCATTCGGCGCTGCTGGGAGCCGGCAAGTACGGCCTGACGCAGCTGCAGAACCTGGCCACCCTGCCGCCCGTCGGAGCCCTGCTCATAGCCGGCCCGCTACCCATCGTTGGCGGCTCGGGCAGCCCGGCGCGGGTGCTAGCCCTGGTGGAGCGGTCCTGATGCTGGTCAGCGACGCGATCGCCACCACGCTGGCAGGATTGGGCGTCGACACGGTCTTCGGGGTAGTCGGCAGCGGGAACTTTCATGTCACCAACGCTTTGATTGGTAACGGGGCCACTTACATCGCGGCGCGGCATGAGTGCGGAGCGGCCAGCATGGCCGATGCGTGGGCCAGGCAGAACGGGCGGCCCGGGGTGGTCAGCGTTCACCAGGGCCCGGGCCTTACAAATGCGCTGACGGCGATTACGGAGGCAGCCAAGAGCCGGACGCCGCTGCTGGTGCTCGCGGCGGATGTAAGCTCGGCCGCCGTTACCTCCAATTTCCGGATCGACGTCAACGCCATCGCCAAGGGTGTCGGCGCAACGCCAGCCCGGCTGCACTCCGCTGGCTTTGCGGTCGACGACACGGTTCGCGCTTACCTCACTGCCCAAAACGAGCGCCGCACCGTCGTGCTGGCGTTGCCGCTCGACGTGCAGGCCGCGGAGTGCACGTGGCCGGGCCCGGCGGTGCCGCGGGCGACGGCGGCCACCGCGCCGGCGCCCGGCCAGGCCGTAGCGCTGGCCTCGGCGCTCGCCGCGGCCGCCCGGCCGGTGTTCATCGCGGGGCGCGGCGCCAGGCACGCTGCCGCCAGGAAGCCACTTGAACTCCTCGCCGCCCAATGCGGGGCGCTGCTGGCCACCTCGGCGGCGGCGAAAGGTTTGTTTCGCGGCAGCCCCTGGGATCTCGACATGGCCGGTGGCTTCGCCTCGCCGCTCGCGGCGGAGCTCATCGGCAACGCCGACCTGGTCGTCGGCTGGGGCAGCTCGCTGAACATGTGGACCACCCGGCACGGCACCCTCATCGGCCGGGGTGCGACGGTCGCGCAGGTCGACTGCGACAAGTCGGCAATCGGCGCGCACCGACCGGTCCAGCTCGGGGTCATCGGCGACGTCGCATTGACCGCCCAAGCCGTCAGTGCGCGGCTATCCGGGGAGGGAGTCGGACCGCCGGCCGGCGACGGCAGCGCCGGCGACAATAAGGGATACCGGTCGGTTGTCGTCCGCGACCGGATCAGCGCGGCGATCCGCTGGCGTGACGTCCCGTATGACGACGAAAGTGACGGGCACCGAATCGACCCGCGCACGCTCACCATCGCGCTCGACGACATGCTTCCGGCCGAGCGCACTGTGGCAGTCGACTCCGGCAACTTCATGGGCTATCCGAGCATGTTCCTGTCCGTGCCCGATCAAGACGGGTTCTGCTTCACGCAGGCGTACCAGTCGATCGGGCTGGGCCTCTCGTCGGCGATCGGCGCGGCGATCGCCAGACCCGACCGGCTGACTGTCGCGGCACTAGGCGACGGCGGGGCCCTGATGGGCATCAGCGAGCTGGAGACTGCGGTCCGGCTGGCCCTGCCGATAGTGATCGTGATCTATAACGATGAGGCGTACGGTGCCGAGGTGCACCACTTCGGCCCGGATGAGTATCCGCTCGATACTGTCCGGTTCCCGCCGGCCGATCTCGCCGCGATCGGCCGCGGCTTTGGCTGCGCGGCGGTGACGGTGCGGTCGACCGACGACCTGACCCCGGTCCGCCAGTGGCTGGACAGTCGCCCCGGCCGCCCGATTGTCATCGACGCCAAGGTCACCGCAGAGCATGGCTCGTGGTGGCTCGAGGAAGCCTTCCGCGGGCACTGACGCTGCTGCGGGCACCGAGGCTGCTGCGAAATACCGAGCCGGCCGGGCGCGCGAGTTGCACGGCCGGCCGGCCCTCTGGCAGCATTCGAGCGGTCATCTCCCCGCTCAGTCAGCCGATCGCTACGAGCCGTCCCCTCCTCCGGCCTCCGCGAACACCTTGTGATGATGCTCGGCCGGATCGGGCTCGCCGGGAATCTCGCCGAAGGCCGGCTCGACGTCGGGCTCCTCCATCGGGTACGCAACCTCGCCATGCACCGCGATGTCTCCCGCCAGCAGTTCAGCATCGGGCATGCGCAGCGGCGTGAAGAACTTGATCACGCGCAGGATCACGTAGGTCACGAGCGCGTCCCAGAGGATGATCGTCAGCGCCGCTTCAGCCTGGATCAGCAGCTGCTTCGGGTGGCCGTAGAACACGCCGGCCGTGGTCACGTCCGGTGCCTTGCCGAGCCCCAGGTAGACGATCATCTTCGGATCAGCGAGCAGGCCGACGAGCAAGCCGCCGAACAGGCCGGCGAAGCCGTGGGTATAGACCACGCCAAGCGCATCATCCACCTTGTTGAACGGCCAGACCTTCCGCGGCAGGTAGCCGAAGAGCACCCACACCAGGCCGGAGGTGACCGCGCCAATGACGATCGCACCGACGCCGTTGACGTAACCAGCCGCGGGCGTGATGCCGACGAGGCCGCAGATCATGCCGTTGACGCCGCCGAGGAAGGTGGGCTTCTTCGTCTTGCTGAAGCCCATGTCCATGATGATCCACGTCATCATGGCCACTGCCGTCGCGAGGTTGGTGTTGACCACAGCGGCGGTCGCATCAGCGCCGGCAAAGTACGGGTCACCGCCGTTGAAGCCGTTCCAGCCAAGCCACAGGATGCCAGCACCGACCGCGATGAACAGCAGGTTGTTCGGCACCGCCTTTTCGCGATCGCGCGCAAGCCGAGGTCCGACCATCGCGGCTGCTACGAAGCCGGACACGCCGGCTGCCAGGTGGATGACGTAACCACCACTGAAGTCCAATGCGCCTTTGCCGGCCCAATAGCCGCCGCCCCAGAGCAGGAACGCGTTCACGGCGTACGCGAACGTGATCCAGAGCGGAACGAAGATCAGCCAGACCTTGAACTTGATCCGGCCGACGACGCTGCCGATGAACAAGATCGGCGTGATCGCGGCGAACACGAACTGGAAGTAGACCAGCGAACCTTCGGGGAATCTGAACTTGGGCATCAGCCCGTTAAGCAGCGGGATATTCGCCTGCGCCTGTTCACCCGCGGCGCCGACAACTGTCGACGGTCTACCGACGAAGGTTGAGATCCAGGGCGAGCCGAAGCCCATCTTGAATGCCCACAGGACCCAGACGATCAGGGTGAGGGCGAACGCGGCGAACACCATCATCATGGTGTTCACGGCCCATTTGCGCTGCACGATTCCGCCGTACAGAACCGCGAGGGCTGGGATGCTCATCAGACCGACGAGCGTTGCAGCTGTCATCTGCCAGGCGTTATCGCCTGCGCTGAGGAAGCTTGCGTACGGGTTCACTCTCCGCCTCCAGGGCATGAAGCGAAGGGCTGCCGGGTAGCCAGGCGTCGGCGACCAGCACGGTCCCAGCCGACCGCTTCGGTTCTGTCAGGTACGGTTCATGTTTCCCACGCGATCGTTTCGACCAAGTTTCGTGATCGTTACGTCGTCCGCACAAGCCGCTGGCGGGCCACTGCAATTGTTAAACCTTTGTTTCCTGCGTTGCCGATATGCGGCACCAGGTCACTCTGCCTTGCGTACTCGCGAGCGTTCCCCAGCTATCGGCGAGCGCGTCAACGAGGACCAGGCCGTAGCCGTGCTCGGCCGCCAGGCCCGGTTTCACCAGCTCCAGCGGCCGCCAGGGGCCGCCGTTGTCGCGGACCTGGATGAGGATCCCCGCAGGTCCTGGGCATAGCGCGAGCAGTAACGTGCCGCCGTCGGCGCCCGACAGACTATGGATGATCGCATTGGTGACGAGCTCGCTGACAACCAGGAGCACTGTTTCCAGCGCCGGGTGGCTGTCGCCCAGCACCTCGCGCGCCAGCGCGCGCGCCAGGCCGGCCGACTCGGGCGTTCCGGGCAGCACGCGAAGTACTGGCATCCGAACGGGACGGCGGCGGGGCACAGCCGGCGGAGCCGCCGGATCCTGAGTGCGCATGGACATTACTCCGAGTGTCGGCGCTTACTGCGGGGCGCTGCCCGCGCGGGGGGCACTATCACGATGCGGGTGGCGGAGACGACCGTAGCCGGACTGCCATTACTGCACCGTTACTCAGGTGTAACCAGAACTGGAGTGCGGACGGTGACCAGCCAGCGTTACCGAAAAGTTGTCCCGGTCGTCAGGTCTTGTTCGCTGCCCGCTGCGCACTAAACTCAATAAGCGCGTATCCATCACGTATCAGGCGAGTTGCGGCAGCCTTCGGCCATTCCTCGGACAGGCGATCAATGGAATTCCGGATCCTCGGCCCGTTATACGCAGATGCGGGTACGGGCGACGGCCCGGCCGTGATCAGGCAGCCGCTGCTGCAGTCGGCCTTAGCCGTGCTGCTGCTGCGCGCCAACAGGCCATGCCCCCGCGGCTGGCTGATCCAGGCGCTGTGGGGCGCCGAACCGCCAGGCTCGCCGGACGCATCGCTGCGCGTCTGCATCAGCCGGCTACGGCGCAGCCTGGGCGATTGCGCAACGCGGCTGGAC
Organism: uncultured Actinomycetota bacterium; assembly: GCA_963711055.1. Classification (GTDB taxonomy): domain Bacteria; phylum Actinomycetota; class Actinomycetes; order Streptosporangiales; family Streptosporangiaceae; genus JAJYUU01. The sequence continues at coordinate 32,121 of CAVQCR010000017.1, forward strand.
AGCGTCGGGCCGCCGGGCGGCCGCGCGCCCGGGCACCGGCTTCAGCGCGGGTACATGATGAGCGTGCGCCCGGGCGAGCTCGACCTTGACGAGTTCAACGACTTGGCCGCGCAGGGTCAGGCCGAGCTGGATCTAGGCAACGCGACTGCCGCAACCGCGTCACTAACGCAGGCGCTGACGCTGTGGGCGGACCCTCCGTTGCCCGACCTGCCCGATACGCCGATGATCGCGGCGGAGATCGCCGGCCTGAAGGCTCAGCGCACGGCCGCCGCAGACGCGCTCGTCGACGCCCGGCTGGCAGCGGGCGAGCATGACCTGGTACTCGGCCAGCTGCGAGCCGCAGTGCTGGCTGACCCTGGCCGGGAACGAAGTTCGGCGCAGCTGATGCGCGCCTGTCACAGCATCGGGCTGCGCAAGGAAGCACTGGACGTGTACCAGCGAGCTCGCCGGGCAACTCTGGAGGAGCAGGGCATCGAACCGGGCCCGGTGCTGGCGGTGCTGCACCGGCAGATCCTCGCCGAGGAGCTGGCGGCCGAGCGCCCAGCCGCCCGGATCACAGCGCCATCTCCGGCTGCTGCCACCCGGCCAGCCTGGCAGGTGCCCGCTCCCCCGGCGGATTTCACCGGGCGCGCCGACGAGATCGCCCGGATCGCCGATGACCTCACGAGCCGAGCCGCCCAGGTTGCGGTCATCACGGGCGGGCCGGGCACCGGCAAGACGGCCGTGGCCGCAGCAGCGGCGCTTGCGCTGCGCGACCGATTCCCGGACGGTCAGCTGTACGCCGAGCTCGGCGGTGTGGCGCAGCCGAGGGCTCCGGTTGACATCCTGGCCGACATCCTGCTCAGCCTCGGCGTCCCGGCCCGCAGGATCCCGCCCACGGGTCCCGCGCGCGCGGCTATGTACCGGTCGTTGCTGGCCGACCAGCGGATTCTCGTGGTCGCCGACGATGCCGCCGTCGCGGCACAGGTGCGCCCGCTACTGCCGGGACCAGGCGGCGCCGCGCTGCTGGTGACAAGCCGCGGCCGACTGAGCGGGCTGGCCGGAGCCCGCATCGTCGAGCTTGGCGGGCTGCCGAGCCTGGACGCGCTGGCCCTGCTGAGCTCGGCGGCCGGGCCAGGCCGGGTATCAGCTGAGCCTGGCGCTGCGGGGGCGGTAGTAACCGCCTGCGACGGCCTGCCGCTGGCCATGAGGCTGGCGGGTGCCGCGCTCGCGTTGCGGCCGGGCCTGACCGTGGCCGGGCTCGCTCGTTACCTCACCGCGGGCCGCGCTATGGACGTGCTGGCAGCCGAAGACACCTCAGTACGCGAGGCCATCGGTTCGAGCTACCGGTCTGTCTCGGCTGCGGCCCGCGCGGCGCTGACGCTCGCGGTGACGTCCATGCCGGAGGAGATACCCGGCTGGGCGCTCACTGAGCTTGCCGACGGTGACCGCACGGCAGCGCTGGAACTGGCCGCCGTGGGCCTGGTGGCGCCTGCGCGAGCCGAAGTCGGCGGCGCCCGGTACCGTGTGCACCCGCTGACCCGGGCCTATGCCGCAGAGTGCGACCGAGACTACGCCGGGCCCGGCTCGCAGGAGCGGCTAGCACGGCTGCGCACAGGCTGGATTCGGCGGGCTGCCGAGGCCACGGCAACCGGGCCGGCGCTGCCGTTCCTGGCCAGCTCCCCGTTCCCCTCATCGCTGGCGCAGGGTGCTGTCCCCGCCTTGCTGACCAGCGTCGACACCGGGCCTGGCTGGCTAGCCAGCGAACGCGCCAGTCTGCTGGCCATCGCGGCGCAGGCGTGCGCGTCCGGCAGTCATCTGGCCGCGGCCGAGCTGGCGGCGCTGCTGCTCGGCCTGCAGTGCGCGTATGGCAGATTTGCTGACGCGATCGGCACCTGGCGGTCCATCGTCGCCGCCGCGGCTGGGGCTAACGACGTTGAGGCCGGCGCACTGGCGTCCTACTGCCTGGCGTTTGCCCTCGCGGAAAGCCATCAGGTAGGCGAGGCAGCGCAGTTGCTCACGGCGAACATGGCCGCTCTGGAGCGGGCCGGCAATCAGCAGATCTCGGCGATGGCCGCTGGCCTGGCTGGCCGGTGCCACAGTGCTAGCGGACGGCATGCCGCCGCGATGCGAGCAGCGCGCGCGGCCATGCGCCTGGCCGGGGACGCGCCGGAGGGCCAGCTGACCCGCTCTGCGGCGCAGTCGGTGCTCGGACTGGCCCTCGGCCGCATCGGCATCCTCAGCGAGGCCGAGGAACACTGCCGCCAGTCCAGGCGGGCGGCTATGGAACTTGGCCAGCCCGCCTACGAGTCAGCTGCCGTTCGCGCACACGCGCAGGTGCTCATCCTCGGCGGCCAGTACCCGGCAGCGGAGCGGCTGTGCGACGAGGGAATCGGGCTGGCGCGCGGCTACGGCAGCGAGATAACTGCGGCCAGGTTCATGCTCATGCTCGGCCGCGCACGCCAGCTAAGCCGCGATCCAGTGGCAGCGATCACGTACCTGCGGGACGCACTGGATACGTTCCGTGAGGTCGGCTCCCTCGTCGAGGAGCTGACGACGCTGAGCCTGCTGGCCGCGTGCGCGGAACAGGCCGGCCAGGTCAGCGAGGCCGCGACTGACCGGCAGCGCCTCAGGCAATTCCTGGCCGACCAGGACCAGCTCGATTCCGACGCCAAAGCGGCCGCGGCGCTGGCAGCCAGCAAGGTGACCGGCCACTGATTGCGGGCCATAACGGGCCGTCCCTGCGGCTCTGCACCCGCTGCGCGCTGCTCGGCGCTGCCTTTCGGAATGGCGTTGCCGCCGGCCAGCCGGCGCCCGTTGCGCTGCGTCAGTTTCGGTGAGCCTGCCATTCGCGTTCTCCTTAGAGCCTGATTCAGCACCGCCACCAACAAGGCCGGCAAGAAGATCAAGGTCGGGAAGTTTCCCGGGGTCATCGCCATCACCCCGAACGGGCAGACCGCCTACGTCGCCAACGGCGGCGAAGACTGCTTCTGCGGGGACACGGTGACCCCGATCCGGACCGCCACCAACACTGCCCTCAAGCCGATGACGGTGGGATTCGGCCCAGTAGCCATCGTGATCACGCCCTAACAACCCGGCAGCCGGGGCCGTGCCCAGCAGAGGCCGGCCTCGGTGTCCCGGAGGCATAACCGTCCTCATCGAGCCTCCGTGCCCGAACGGCTGCGTGAAAATCGGCGGAAGACACAGGGCGCGTCCTTCGACGGCGCTGCCGGTGTTCTCCGCACGGCCGGCGGGCCGCTCCCCTAGATTCACCATGACCCCAGCCGACTAACGCGATCCTCTCATCACCACCGGGCCACACGAGCCGACCCGCCGGCGTTGCCGCGTGCCCGGCTGAGGTCCCCGATTCTCGCGTTAGTCACCGCGGGAAGCCTGGCTCAGGCTGACCGGTTCACGGCAAATTCAGCAGTCCGGCCAGGACCAGCTCGAGCATCTCCGGATCATCGGTCAGCCGGCCCCGGTGGATAGTCGGCACTTCGCGGGCCGCCCGGAGCGGGAGGGCCAGATGGTCCGCGGTCAACGCGTCCGGGCTCTGCCCGCCCAACCGCTCGTCCGGCGCTTCCGTGGGCTCCTTCATGGGCCGGACGGTAACCGGGCGTCCGTAACGAGGTTGTTGCCCAGCCGTTACTCGCGGCGGCGCGGCTAACGCCATTGCCAGTGGAAGCCCGCTACCGCCTTGTCGAACGACCGGAGGTAGCGATGCACGGAGTGCTGACTATCTAGATTGACGGCCTCCTCCTCGAGAACTCCGCCGTCGGCGCCATCCCATTGCGCCCACCAGACCTTCGCGGGAATCTTGGCCGGGTGAAACTCCACCCGCATGTCGTAGCTCGCGAGGTGCCGGAAGACGGCCCGCCGGTACTGCCGTTCGGCCGGGTCGTCCGGATCGCCGGGATAGCGGTAGCTAAGCCAGTACTCAAGCGTGATCGTTTCGCCTAGGTCAAGCGACCTGGCCAGGAGGATGTGGGTGGCGAAAACGTCCGGTCCGATCTGAATTATGTCCCCCCCGACCTCCCTGCAACCTTGGCCAACCTCGAGAGTCAGCACGTTTGTGTCGACAAGGAACGGGATGCGGTCAACCGAGTGTGCCGTGGCCTCTACAACCTGAAGGGTCCTGGCGCGCTCGATGCGGGCGTCAGCACCGACCCAGATGTGATCGTGCAGCGTGAGCGTCTGGTGGCGGCGAGGTCCGAGAGCCTGCGTTACCTCATGCTCTTCGGGCATCGGCACCACGTGGCTGCCCGCGATCACCCGGACGGTCGTCGCACCGTTCCACAGTTGCCACAGCCGGGCCGCTTCATCCTCAGTGAACCCGAAGCCGTCAATGAACATCTGCAGCGACCGGCGGCTGACCTGCCGCCCGGCTAGCACATCGGCCACGATGTCCCGCAGTTGATAGGGCATGATCTGCCCGTCGCCGGCCCGGCTTGGTGCGGACCTGAGCTGAGCGACAAGGACCTCCGCGACTGCCATCTGATTGATGACGTCGTCTCGTGGCCGGGCGACTTGCTGCTGCCACGCCTGACGGTAATGGCCGGGCTTTAACAGGAGCTGGCGGACGTACTCAGCAGCGGCGCGTTGACCAGCGGGAGGCGCCACATCAGTCATCGTCCTGGGCCTTCTATGCTGCCATGCACTTCCTCGCGCGTGCTGGCGGACGCAATGATGTGCATCGCGCCGAAACGCGTCAGGCCAGTAGCTCTATAGAACATTTCGGCAGCCTCGCAGTCTCACTGCCACTGCCAATAAAAGCCGGCGACGGCTCGCTCGAATGAGCGGAGGTATCTGTGCACAGAGAACTGGCTGTCCAGCGAAACCTGCTGACGCTCGAGCACATCGCCTTCGGCACCATCCCAGCGAGCCCACCACACTCCGGCTGGCAGTTTATCCGGGTGGAACTGAACGCGGATGTCGTAGTTCTCGAGCTGCCGTAGCACCGCGCGGCGCCACTCGCGTTCGCTCCGGTCATCCGGGTTACCGGGATAACGGTAGGTAGTCCAGTACTCCAGGGTGAGCGTCTCGCCCAGTTCGAGTTTGCGCGCGAGCAGGATCTCCGCCGCGAAAACATCATGGCGTACCTGCCGTAGCTCGCCGACTACCTCCTTGCAGCCCTGCCCGACCTCAATGGTCAGTACGTTCGTGTCGCACAAGAACGGAATACGATCAACGCCAGGTGCGGTGGCCTCGATGACCTGCAGCGTTCTCGCTCGTTCGGTCCGCCCGTCAGCCCCTATATAGACGTGATCGTGCAGGGACAGGGTCTGATGACGCCGCGGCCCCAGCGCGAGCGCAAGATCTTCTTCTGCCTGTACCGGGACCGCATGGCTACCGGTCAGCACGCCGATGGTCGCCGAGCCGTTCCACAACCGCCACAGCCGGTCGGCTTCGTGCTCGGAGAATCCGAACGCGTCGATAAACAGCTTGAGCGCGGGTCGGCTGAGCAGCTTTCCGGTCAGGGCCCGAGACACGGTGTCTTTCAGCTGGTGGGGCGTAATCTGCAGATCTGCGGTCGCGCGCGGAGACGACCGCAGATGCCGAGCGATCACCTCGGCGACAGCAAGCTGGTTGACAGTTCCGCGTCGTTCCCGGCTGACATGCTGCTCCCAGGAATTGCGATAACGGCCCGGCTTCAGCAGAAGCTGCTGCAAGTATTCCGAAGCTGCACGGCGGCCGGCTGGTCGCGCTACTTCGTTCACGAGGACATCAGCCGCTCTGCAACCTTCGGACGTAACTGGAGTTTCCAGCTTACCTATGCATAACGCAATCTGGTAATGCCATAACAGCGCAGAAAGAGCCTGGTCGCTTTAGAACGGTCGACCTCCGAGGCTACGGCACGCAGTTTCCATACTCATAGTGCGTGGTGCTAGGGCACGGCGGTGGAGAAGTATTCCCGGCAGCCGCGGTGACTGCTGGGCCTGTGGCGCTTACGGACGCAACCACAGTCAGGCCGCTAGCAAACAGTGCGGAACTGGCCAGTATTCCAGCCACCAGAGCCCGGATGACTTTCATCGCGTGTCCTTCCCGGCATTCGCGCGCATGAGCCGACCCCCATGCGTGCTGCGCGGTCGCCCGCTAATATTTATACTAATAGGACAAATAGTATTTCGTCAATGGCGACCTTGACCGCTTTAGTGCATTTCGCAGGAGTCGCGAGGCAGCCGTTACGCCGCGGTCGGACATCGGCTCGGGAAGCGCCATTGACCACTCAGTCGGCGACCAGTTCGACTTCGAAGCCGTCGGCGTTCTCCAGGTAGGCGGCATAGTGGCCGGCGCCGCCCGCGAATGGGTGCAGGTCGGAGAACATCAGCTTCCAGCCGTGCAGCTGGGCCTCATGGGTGAGCACATCTGCCTGCCCACGGCTTCCGACGTGGAACGCCAGGTGGTTCAGTCCCGGCCGACAGCGGTCATGGCGCCCGGCCGTCCGCGCTGGCGACTGCTCGACCACGATATAGACGTGCCCGGACCGCCAGCTCCGGCCACCGGGCCAATCCTGGAACATCCGGTAGCCAAGCGTGGTGAGCAGCCAGCCCCAGCTGACCACGGCCCGATCGAGGTCTGGAACCCACAGCTCGACATGGTGAATAGCGCCGACGGTTGGCCGATCCGGCCAAAGCGGTGGCTCGCTCTGCGGCGACTCAGGCCTCACAGCAACCGGGCTGACAGGCACCGGGCTGGCAGGCACCGGGACAGCCGGAGTTTTCTGCGGTGTGAACACGTTCACACTGGTCTGGTCCTGGCCCAGTCCTGCCTGAGTTTCTGCCATCGCTGTATCCCTGCAGTACTCCGACTGTGTCCCTGCGGTACTCCCACTGCCACCCGGCCGCGGCCTGACGCGCGCCGCAGCACCGAGGACGACCACGTTACGGCATCTAATGGAGATTTTCGTTTGTAACCGCGCGAAACAGGACTGGGTCAGCGCGTCTGGCCTTCTGCGGGCGGGAGGTTTGCCAGTCGCGCCAGCCGGGCCCGGTGCGCGTCCGCGGTGCCGAAGCCGATCGAGTCCGCCTTGGCCCGCTTGAGGAACAGGTGCGCCGGGTGCTCCCAGGTGAATCCGATGCCGCCGTGCAGCTGAATGGTCTCCTGCGCGGCCTTCATGGCCGTATCGGAGCAGGCTGCCTTGGCCAGCGCCACGGCCAGCTCTGCTTCCGCGGCCACTGCGTCGCGCTGCCCGTCACCGGCCAGTGCGGTCAGGGCATTGGCCACCGCCCGCGCAGCGGCCCGCGCCTGGGTGACCGCGACCCACAGATCCGCCAGCCGGTGCTTGATCGCCTGGAATCCGCCGACCGGGCGGGCGAACTGATGCCGTTCCTTGACGTAACCGACCGTCATCTCCAGGCAGCGCTCGGCTAGGCCGAACTGCTCGGAGGCCAGGATCCCCGCGCCTGCCAGCAGGGCCGCAGTAACTGCCCGCTCCGCCACCTCGCTGGCGGCGACCCGGCGCGCAAGCACGCCGTCCAGGTTCACGTCGCACAGCTGTCTGGTCATGTCCAGTGAGGTCACTGGCGCCTTGCCAAGGCCAGCCTCGCTCGCCTTGACCGCATACAGCCCGTATGGCACACCATCGGCGGGTACTAGCAGGAGGTCAGCGGGTAGCGCGTCGGCGATGCCCGCCACCATGCCCGCCAGCCGGTAGGTGCCGGCCTCGTCGCCCCGTTGCGGGCCAGCAAGCCGGACAGTAGCCGACGGCAGCCGATCCGGCCCGGCGGCGAATGGCACCGCCAAGGCTGCGGTCACCGCGCCGCCTGCCAGGCTGGCAAGCAGCTCGTCCTGTTCGCCGGCGCACAGCAGCGCGGTCGTGGCCACCACGGCGCTGCCGAGGAACGGAACCGGCGCCAGGGAGCGTCCGAGTTCCTCGGACACGACCGCGGCCTCTCGATAGCCAGCGCCCGCGCCACCCACCGATTCCGGAATCAGCAGCCCGGCGCAGCCGACTTCGGCGGCCAGCGTATGCCAGAGCCCGTCGTCATAGGTAACGGCCGACTCGGTCCTGGCCAGCACGTCCCGCCAGGCCGCCTTGTCATCCAGCAGCGACCGGACGGCGCTGCGCAGCTCGGTCTCGGTCTCGCCGTATAGCAGGTCGTAAGTCGCGCTCGCACGGCCGCGGCCGCTCGCGCCCGGCCCGAGCGGCTGGGACAACGTTCCCTCACGTGCTGTTGTGTCGGTCACCGGGGCAGATCCTTCCACGGTCCGGTATCCACCCTGGCTTCCTTTGGCAAGCCGAGCACTCGCTCGGCCACGATGTTCCGCAGGATTTCGGACGTGCCGCCCTCGATCGAGTTGCCTTTCGCGCGCAGGAACCGGTAGCCCGCGGTGCGGCCGAAGAAGTTCGCGCCTTGCGGCCTGCGCATGGTCCAGTCGTCGTACCGCAGCCCGTCGGCGCCGGCCAGCTCGACCTCGAACTCCGAGATGTCTTGATTAAGCCGGGCAAAAGTCAGCTTGGCCGCCGAGCCCTCAGGTCCGGGCTGGCCCGCGGCCAGCTGCTGCCGGAGCCGTGCGCCGGCCAGCCTGGCCACCTCGGCATCGGCCCAGAGCCGCAGCAACCTGTCGTGCATGCCAGGCGTGCGCAGCTCCGGGTGCTCGCGCCAGGTCCGGGCAGCCGAGGCGATCATGCCGCCTTCCCTGGGCATGGCGTTGCCGCCGATCGAGACCCGCTCGTTCATCAGCGTGGCCATCGAGACGGTCCAGCCCTGACCGACCTCGCCAATCCTGTCCGCGTCGGAGATCTTGGCGTCGGTCATGAAGACCTCGTTGAACTCCGCCTCGCCGGTGATCTGGCGCAGCGGCCGGACCTCCACGCCTGGCTGCTTCATGTCCAGCGCGAAGTAGGTCAGGCCCTCGTGTTTGGGCAGGTCAGGGTTGGTTCTAGCCACCAGCAGCGCGCGCTTGGCCATGTGAGCCGAGGACGTCCAGACCTTCTGCCCGTTCACCGTCCACTCTTCGCCGTCGCGGACCGCCCGGGTGCCAAGACCGGCCAGGTCGGACCCGGCGCCCGGCTCGCTGAACAGCTGGCACCAGATCTCCTCGCCGGTCCACAACGGCCGCAGCCAGCGATCCTTCTGCTCAGCAGTTCCGTGCGCGAGAATTGTCGGCGCGGCCATGCCGAGCCCGATTCCATTGCGCTCGGGGTGATTCGACGGCGCGCCGGCCGCCTCGAACTCGCGATCGACAACCGATTGGAGAGAACGGGGAAGCCCTTGCCCGCCCAGGCCCGCCGGGTAATGCACCCATGCCAACCCGGCGCCGTACCTCGCCCGGAGGAATTCGAGCCTGTCGGTCGCGCCGGGATCGTGCGCGGCCAGGAATTCGGCGACCTGTGCCCGCAGTCCGGCCGCGTCGGTGCGCCCTTCGGTCAGCATAGGGGCCCGCCGGCCACGTAGATGACCTGGCCGGACACGAACCCCGCCCCCTCGCTGACCAGGAATGAGATGACGTGCGCGACGTCGTCGGGGGTGCCGACCCGGCGGACCGGAATCTGGCTCGCCGCGGCTTTCTGGAAGTCCTCGAAGCCGACACCCATCCGGGCCGCCGTCGCCGCGGTCATATCGGTGGCGATGAAGCCTGGCGCGACCGCGTTCGCGGTGATGCCGAACGAACCAAGTTCGATGGCCAGCGTCTTGGTGAAGCCCTGGAGGCCGGCCTTGGCGGCCGAGTAGTTGGCCTGGCCGCGGTTGCCGAGCGCGGAGCTGGAGGACAGGTTAACGATCCGGCCGAACTTCTGCTCCACCATGTACTTCTGGCAGGCCCGGCTCATCAGGAACGAGCCGCGCAGGTGAACGCCGAGCACTGTGTCCCAGTCATCGTCGGTCATCTTGAACAGCATGTTGTCCCGGATGACACCGGCGTTGTTGACCAGCACCGCGGGCGCGCCGAGCTCGGTCGCTACCTGGTCGACGGCGGCGTTGACCTGCTCGGAGTCGCTGACGTCGGCGCCGACAGCGATGGCCCTGCCACCGGCCGCGGTGATCGTGTCGACGGTAGCGCCGCAGTCGCCTTCTTTCAGGTCCAGGACTGCGACGGCCAGCCCATCGGCAGCCAGGCGGCGGGCAGTACCCGCGCCGATACCGCGCGCACCGCCGGTGACGACGGCAACTCGCTGGGACGCCTCTGACATCTATTCCTCCTGGTCGCTTGCAACCCACGGCACTGGCCAGGTCGGCAGCGCGATGAGCGTTTTATCGTTATATGTACTTCCTGAGCTCGCGACGGGCGAGGGAACGCTTATGCACCTCGTCCGGGCCGTCGGCGAGACGCAGAGTCCGGGCGTGCGCCCACAATGCCGCCAGCGGGAAGTCCTGGCTCACACCGCCGGCCCCATGGGCCTGGATCGCCTTGTCCAAGATCGACTCGGTCATCTGCGGGACGAGGATCTTGATTGACTGAATCTCAGTGTGCGCGCCCTTGTTGCCGACCGTATCCATCAGCCAGGCTGTCTTCAGCACCAGCAGCCTGGCTGCCTCGATCCGTACCCGGGCATCGGCGATCCAGTCTTGGATAACGCCCTGCTCGGCCAGCGGCTTGCCCCATGCGACCCGCTCGGTGACCCGGCGGCACATAAGCTCAAGGGCCCGCTCGGCCGCGCCGATCTGGCGCATGCAGTGGTGGATCCGGCCCGGCCCGAGCCTGGCCTGGGCGATCGCGAATCCCTCGCCTTCGCCGGCGATCACATTCTCGGCCGGTACCCGAACGTCAGTGAACACGACCTCCGCGTGGCCGCCGTGGGTGCCGTCGGTATAGCCGAACACATTCATGCCGCGCTGGATGTCGACACCGGGAGTGTCCCTGGGCACCAGGATCTGCGACTGCTGCCGGTGCCGGTCCGCATCCGGGTTGCTTTTGCCCATCACGATCAGGATCTGGCAGCGGGGGTCCATCGCTCCCGACGACCACCACTTGCGGCCGTTGATCACGTAGACGTCGCCGTCACGGACGATACTGGTGGAGATATTGGTCGCGTCCGAGGAGGCCACATCCGGCTCGGTCATGCAGAAGGCGGACCGGATCTCGCCATTTAGCAGCGGCCGGAGCCAGCGCTCCTGCTGTTCCTTCGTCCCGAACTCGGCCAGTACTTCCATGTTGCCGGTATCTGGCGCCGCGCAATTCAGCACCTCCGGGGTGAGAAACGACCGGCCGCTGACCTCGGCCAGCGGCGCGTACTGAAGGTTAGTCAGGCCTGCGCCCTCGGGGTGGTGAGCCAGGAAGAGGTTCCACAGCCCCCGCTTGCGTGCCTTGGCTTTCAGGTCGTCCATGATCGGCGGCCGTTCCCAGCCCCGACCCTCAGCGGCCAGCTTGGCCGCTTGCTCCTCGAAGATCGGCTCAGCCGGGAGAATCTGCCTGTCAGTGAATTCCTGGAGCTGACCGAGGAGTTCCTCGGTGCGAGCGTCGTATGCGAAATTCATCTGCTGCCTCCTGCGGCCCTGATGAGTCCGGATAAGACTACCTACCGGTCGGTACGGACTCCACGGTACGGTGCTGACGTGGCAGTGGTCGAGACCGTGCGAGGCGTTGTCGACGTCGATCGGCTCGGCCGCACGCTGATGCATGAGCATGTGTTCGTCCTCAGCGAGGAGATCAGGCTGAACTATCCCGCCGGCTGGGACGAGGACGAGCGGGTGGACGACGCGATCGCCAAGCTGAACGTGCTAGCCGGGCGCGGCTGCGAGACCATCGTCGACCCTACGGTGCTCGGGCTGGGCCGGGATATCCGCCGGGTCCAGCGGGTCGCCAGCGGGACCGGACTGAACCTCATCGTCGCTACTGGCCTGTACACCTACGACGCGATCCCGGCGTATTTCGAGTACCGCCTGCCTCGTCATGGCGGTCTGGACCCGCTGGCGCAGCTGTTCATCGGTGATATCACCGAAGGCATTGCCGGGACTGGCATCAAGGCGGCGTTCCTGAAGTGCGCGATCGACGAGCCAGGCCTGACTCACGGTGTAGAGCGCGTCATGCGGGCGGTCGCACGGGCACATGCCGAGACCGGAGCGCCGATCACAGTGCATACCCATCCCGGCTCTGGGAGCGGGCGCGAAGCGGTCCGGGTGCTGCGCGAGGAAGGCGCGGACCTGACGAAGGTCGTGCTCGGTCACAGCGGCGACACCACGGACGTGGATTACCTGGTCGAGCTGGCCGACGCCGGCTGCCTGCTTGGCATGGACCGGTTCGGCCTGGACGTGATTACTCCGCTCGAGCAGCGCGTCGGCACCGTCGCCGCGATGTGCGAGCGCGGGTACACCGGCAGCATGGTGTTGTCGCACGACGCGTCCTGCTACATCGACTGGTTCCCGCAAGAGGTGATACCGATGTTTGCCCCGGCCTGGCATTACGAGCATCTCTTCGATGACGTACTGCCGGCCTTGCGGGTACGCGGCGTGACCGATGACCAGATCGAGACGATGCTCGTGGCCAACCCACGGCGATACTTCGGCGGCTAAGGCGTTGCGCCATCAACATACTGACGATTTCAGTGCCTTTCGCGGCCGGAATGCCCGATTTAGGTCACTGAAAGCTACATACTGTTGTGGCCTCAGCGGATCACATCGCGACCGGGTTGTAGTGATGACACCACCGGCGCGGCCGCCGGGCCATCTTCCAGGCTGTGCTGGCATTGGCGAAGATGACACGGCGGCCGGGCCGAGGAGACATCGCTGTGCTGGGATGGCTATGCGAGCCGTACCCAGGTCGCGCCGCCCCGGCAGAACCACAGATGGGTGTTGTGGTCTACGAACAAGTCTCCCTTGAAGCCGAGATGCGGATGCGACCCGGAGTGCGGAGCGAGATTGATGGCCGCCAACGAACCGGTGAAGACGCCGCCGCGCTTGCCGTTGCCTGTCACTCCGTTACCTGACGAGCTGGTTCCGGCCACGCCGGTGTTCGTCTTGCTGGTGCCCGTGACGCCTTTCCCTGAGGTGCTCGAGCCCACCACTCCCGTGCCCTTGTCGCTTCCCGCATGGATCGCGTCGGCGCCATTCGAGCCGCCCACCGCGAGAGCAAGTCCGACCGTGCCGGAGGGACCGTTGGCCGCGGTGGTTACGATCCCGGTTCCACCGGCGTTGCCGTTGACCTGAAGTGCTATCCCACGCAGCGATCCTGGTCCGTCAACGATCATGGAGGTCGACGTCCCGCTCAGGTGACTGCCATTCACGCGGAAGAGCGGCACCAGCGTGGCGCCGTTGGTGGTGCTGTGCAGTTCGGTGGTGCCGCCCGCGTCGTTGGATTGGCCAAGTATGAAGTTGCCTCCGCTAGCGGCCTCGGCGCGGCGCTGATCTAGCAGCGTGAGGCCGCCCACCGTGGCCGCCGCTACTACGCCGGCACGCTGCAGCATGTGCCGGCGGCTCGACCTGCCCTCAGCAGCCCGACGCAGGACGGTCGACGTGCCGCCATCGCCCGGCCCTGCTTGCGGCATGCCCGCTGTGTCGGCGACGGCGGGCCGCGCATCCCCACCTGCGGCGTTGCCCGCATTGTCACGGTCTCTGGACACCAATTTTCCGCCCCTTTCGCTAATGGATGAGGCAGCTTATAACGGATGGCGTAGTTGTTACCAGGCTTCAAGTTCATACGAAACAGCGCCAAGAACATCATCATGAACGCTGAGTGAACCAGGTGTCGGCGGGCACCGATAAATGCCAGGAAAGCGGCGAAGTAGCTCGAAATGTGTATCTCTAACTATTGGCCATACACGTGCATGGATATCCCCAGACCAGCGCTCGGCGTCGAGACTCCGGATCGGCTGCAAGCCGCCAGGGCCGTCGGTTCCGCCCTCCTGGGCACCGATTACCGGCCGTGGCTCGCCGATGATCGCCGCGTGGCTGATTCCGAGCATGTGGTCGTCCAGGCGCGAGCTGTCGAAGCCGTAAGAGTCCAGGGCTGCGCGCAGCGTGGCCAGCGTCGACTCCGGTTCCATGGCGAGCGCGTCGTAACCCACAGCGACGAGCCGCTCGGCCGGAAGGTCGATGATGCGCTCACAGAGCGCAACCCAGAGCTCGGCGTTAGCTTCCCAGCTGTCTCCGGCCCACGGGAACCGTCGCAAGCTCAAGATCGTGCCTGCGTAGTGCCTGAGCATCAGGACGAAGAGCCCGTCCGGCGGATCCACGGCCAGGTCCGCGGCTATCTCGAGATTCCACGGTGTGTGGTCCAGATACCAGGCGTACCCTCCGCTCTTCGCGCGCCGCTCGGCAAAGTGCCGGGCATGTGCCCCGAGCTCGGCCAGGTACTCAGCGTGGTAGTAACCCGGGATCCGGTTGATCACGGCGGGCGCTACCGAATGCGAGACATAGAAACCGCCATACTCGGCGAGATTCAGCACGTCAGGCGCTGATCCGAGGTAGTTGCCTATCAGTGTTGTGCCCGACCGCGGAACGCCCAGCACGAACAAAGCCCGTGGCCGGCCTCGCCGGGCCGGTGACCTGGCCAGGTTGGCTTGGCCTGCGGTGCCCGCCGCTGCCGGGTTGCCAGGGCTGGCAGTGCTGATCATGATGGCGGCAGCGGCGAGGCGGGCGCGTTGTCGGCTGGCTGCCCGGAATGCGGCCGCCGTGTCGGTCCCGTCAGGATCGGCGTCAGTACCTCGTTCAGGAGGCGCTGCGCCCACAGCCTGATTCGCAATGCTGTCGGCTCCAGGACGAGGGGGTGAGCATCGGCCAGGGCGACCTCGAGCAGCTCGCTGGTGCGGATTTCCCTGAGCGCGACGGGAAGCATGTCCTTCGGTAGCTCAGACGCAACGGCGACGAACTCCAGGTCTGCGGTTGGTTGCGCGGCGCGCCGATCATCATGCACGGCCACGCGGACCCCGTACCTGCCCGTGGACGGATCGCAGATAACGCGATAAGCGGATTCGGTATGTCCTGTCGGCGTTGTCCGAGTCTCGGCCACAGCGAGCCGGAACCCTGGGGGCGGTGAGATCAGCAACTCTCTCAGCTCGATAGTCAGGCAATCGAGCAGCGCACGGGCCGCGGCGTCCAGCGTGCTCCCATGCTGCTGGCCGACCCGCCTCTTCTGGACCTGGCCTCCGTGAGTCCCGTGCGCGGCAGCTGCGAGCAGGTTCGACGCGATGTCCATGGCGGAGATAGCGGCGGTGCTGACATAGTCGGCGAGCAGCTGCCTGTCAGCCGGGCGGTGGGCGGCGCCAAGCGCGTGGTAGCCGAGCGCCTGGTAGTAGGCGGGCCACTGGTCAGCGAACACGAGCAGCGGGACGCCAGCTGACCGGATCAGGAACATAGACGCGACCACGCGAGCGAGCCGGCCATTGCCATCGGCGAACGGGTGAATCGCAGTGAGCGCGTAATGCGCGTAAGCGGCCTGCACTGCCGGATGCAGGACGGCGAAGTCGGCCGAGGCGACCTCCGAGGTCAGGCGGCGCATCTCGGCAGCGACGCGGTCGGCTGGGGCGAACACAGCAAGGCGGCCGTGCGGTAGCACGAGGTAATTCGACACCGGCTTGTACTGCCGTCGCGGCAGCTCGACCTCCACGTTTCGGCCCTGATCAGTGGTGACCGTGTAGGTGGCCTGAGACTCCGTGATGACGTCCTGCAGGACCGCGATCAGGTTCTCGGTGACGGCTCGGCCATCGGCTGCGACCTCGCTGGCCAGGACTAGCGCCCGCCGGTGGCATTCGGCTACAAGCTCTACCGGGCCGGCGACGTCGTCGACCGGCAAGCTGACTGAACTCGACAGCACGGTCGTCGTTAGCTCCGGATTGGCGGGAAACAAGCCATCAAGCGCGCCCGACTCCAAGGCGGCGGCGCGAAACAACCGGTCTTGTACTTCAAGCCAGGCGTCCGCCCCGGCGGCGCGCACCTGACGCGCAAGAATGTGCGCATACCGGGCCCAGCGAGGGAGATCAATACGTACGCGACGCCATGCGGCCGCACCGTGGAACGGCTGGTAGCTCGCTTCGAGCGCGGCGAGCTCTTCCTGAGTGGACGGCACAGCGGCGATACCGGCCAGGTCGTCCGCTCTCACCGGCCGGAATTCAGGAACGCTCTGCCAGAGAAAGCCATAGACATAAATCCGCCGAACGCGCGTCGCATATGGCGAGCATAGGCTGGAGGTCGGCCCGAATATGTCACAAAAGCCGAAGGACGGCTGGCGGAAAGCTGAGTCCGGGCCAGGTCAGCCAACGCTCAGGCCGAGCGCGTCGGCTGCCGCGGTGAGCGCAGTGAGGTGCCCGTCCACGGCGCCGAGGCCAGCTCCCATCGTGTTGACCGAGACGTGGGTCGCGCCAGCGTCGCGCCAGCGGCCAACGTGATCAACCAGCTTGGCCGCACCGCCCTCGCCCCAGCTGACGCGGCCCTCCATGCCGAGCGCCGCCGGGTCACGGCCGGCCTGGCGCGCGGCCTCTGTCACCACGGCCTTGGCCTCGTCGAGATGGGGTCCCGGCGGCACCTGGGGGAACCAGCCGTCGGCCAGCTTGCCGATCCGCACGTACGCCGGGCGTGACTGCGCGCCGAACCAGACGGGGATCGGACGCTGCACCGGCAGCGGCGCCAGGCCTGCGCCGGTGACACGCTCGGACTGGCCGGTGAACGTGACCGACTCCTGGGTCCACAGGCGCCGCAGCAACTCGACTTGCTCGGTGACCCGGCGTCCCCGGTCGGCAAAGGTCTTGCCGAGCGCCTCGTATTCCACCGCGTTCCAGCCCAGGCCGACCCCGAGCCGGAAATGGCCGCCTGTCAGCAGGTCCACCTCTGCCGCCTGCTTCGCGACCAGCGCGGTCTGCCGTTGCGGCAGGATGATGATGCCGGTAACGAGTTCCAGTGAGGTAACCGCCGCCAGGTAGCCGAAGAGCACCATCGGCTCGTGAAAAGTCGTGTGCACGTCATAGGGGCCGGTCCACGGCTTGTGCATCTCGGGATCGGCACCCAGTACGTGGTCGTACGCCAGCAGATGGGTGAAACCTAGCTCTTCAGTCCGCTGAGCGTAGGCGCGGACGGCGCCCCGGTCGGCGCCGATCTCGGTCTGCGGGAAAACCACGCCGATCTTCACGACCGCCTCGCTACTCCGCCTCGCCTCGCCATGCACACGAACGTAGCAGTGCCGCCGCGCTGCCGCGCGACGGCACTGCTCCTTCTGGTCAGGCAGATCTGCCTGCGACTTTGCTTGTTGTGACTTAGCCGCGTGGCCGGGCGATGAAACCGTCGGTGTTGCCGGCGCCGTCGACGTAGAAGCCGACCAGCTCACCACGGTCGTTCAGGCCGTTGATGATGGTGGTGCCGATCCCGTGCGGGTCATTGACGGTTGTGAAGCCGTGCGCCTTGGTCCAGGTGAAGCCGTACGTCTTGGCGTTGCTTGCCGGTGCCAATGGTGTACGACGGCCACGATGTTGGAGTCGTTGATGCCGAACGCCTGGGTCAATGCGGCACCCTTGCGGTAAAAGGTGAGGAAGTGCTTCCCGTACTTGATGAACGACACTGTCTTGCCGCTGCCGTTTACGTAGAAGCCGCTGATCGTGCCGAAGTTGTTGATTCCGGTTGCTGTCAGGCTGATGCCGTTAAGGCCCTGCGGCGCGCCCGGCTTGAGCACCCGGTTGTACTTATTGGTGTGGATGTTGTACATGTAGCCACGGTTCTTGTTGGCGCTGTTGGTGTAGAAACCGACTGCGATCCCGTGGTCGTTGATACCGAGCAGCTGGTCCACCTGCGGCGATGCGTTAGTGGCCTTCGGGAAGTCCACCTGGTGGAATTTCCCGTTGGTGGAGGTGTAGAAGCCGAAGTTGGCGCCCTTGGCGTTGGCCCAGAAGCCAACGGTGTTGCCAACGTCGTTCAGCCCGGTCACCTGGGTCTGCGCGGAGCCGGGGAAGTTCTCGTTGGTGTAGTCGTGCTTGGTGTTGTACGGCAGCCGCAGCAGGTACCCCTTGTTCGGGTGGCCCGCCATGCCCGACCCGAAGTACCCCGAGATCAGGCCAGCCGCGTTGATGCCCAGCAACTGGTTGAACGTCAGGTCCTTGGGGTTGTTCAGCGTGGTGAAGTTATAGCCGCTAACCGACACCGCGCCCGTGCTCGCGCTGGCCGGCCCGGCCAGGGCGATCGCGGCCGCAGCCGTGACGGTCGCAGCAGCCGTCACCGCGGCAGCAGCGGCCTTGATGCCAGCGCGAGTGAAGTTGGCAGAAGTCATTCTCAAACCCTTTCTAGTCAACCTGGCGGGCTCGTCGGCTTCTCCGAGGTGGCCCGCCCTCGTCCCTACGCCAGCAAGACTGTCGGCTGGGTCCGGGGATTTCGCCGGGGGGCCGGGGGGATTCGCAGGGGAACGTGCTAACCGGCCGGCTCACCATCAACCGCGCTAGCCAGCCGCCAGGCATCGGCCGCGATACGCCAGGTGCCATCGGCCTGTTGCCGCACCGCGGTCGCGCCGAGACCGTGCACGTCGACCGGCTCGCAGTCAGGGCCAGTGCCGTGCATGCGGCGCTCGGCCAGGACCAGCGCAACCGCGCCCATGGATGCGCCTGTGCTGGCCAGCACGTCGCAGACGGCTACCGACAGCGGCAAGCGCAGCTCCATGAGCTCGGCCAGCGCGCTCGCCAGGCTCTGGTGCGTAGCCGGAGCGTCGGCCGCCCACGGCTGAAACACCGCACCGGACTCGTACTGGGCAACCGCGGCGCCGAGATCACCGTCGCTGACGGCCATCGACACCAGCGCCACGACCTCGGCCGGAGAACTTGCTGACGGGGGCGCGATGGGATCGGGCATGGCCAGGACCTCCATCGTGGCGGCGACGCGCCTGATCGTCACGTCTTCTCGAACCGCCAGCCTGGCGTCAGCGTGCCAGCAGGCTCCGGGGGGATCCGGCGGGCTCGGGGGGAAACTCAGGGGGTTAGCCTCGCTCGGCGAGACGCTTGTACAGCGCTGTCGTTTCGGCGGCGGGCGCCACGCCGACCTGGCGATGCAGCAGATCGGCTAGCTCCTCGTAATGGCGGACCGCCCTGGCCGTCTCGCCGAGCCGCGCCCAGCAGGTCATCAGCTCCCGGTGCGCCGTCTCGTTGAGCGGCTCATGGCTGACCGCGCGGCGGAACGCGGCCGCGGCCGGCTGGAAGCGGCCAGCCGCCATGTGCATCCGGCCGGTCGCCAGCAACGCGGATTCAAAGCTGCGAGCCAGTTCGTCGCGCCGCACGTGCGCCCACTCACCAGCCGACATCCCGGCCAGGAACTCGCCGCCGTAGGCGGCCAGCGCGCGCTGCAGGTCGGGCAGCGCAGTAGCCTGCGGGCGCGCGCGGCGGGCCGCGGCGAGTGCCTGCTCGAATGTGCTGACGTCGCAGTCGTGCTCGCGCTCGGAGTTGAAGCTGTACCGGCCGTCGGAATAGAGGATCCAGTCGGGTGCGCCAAGAGCCCGGCGCACTCCCCGTAGCGCGGTATGCAGCGTGGTGCCGACGCGCTCGGGCGCCTGGTCTGGCCACAACGCGGTGCCCAGCTGGTCCCGCGTCATCGGCGGCGAGGTGGCCAGCAGGAACAGCAGTTCCCGCGGCTTGGCATAACCCCAGTCCGCGGCCGTAACCGCCGCGTCGCCTACATGCACAGTCGCCGCTCCGAGCGCCCGGATGCGCAGCGCGCCGCCGGGGCGCCGCCGCGGTCGCGGGACACTGGCGACGTTGGCTGCGGCGGCCTCCGGGGCAGCCGTCGCCTCAGGCTGCCCGGCGCGAGTCACATCCGTTAGGTCAGGGTGCGCTGCCGGTGGCGGCACTCCCCCCGGCGGGACTCTCCCCGGCGGCACTCCCGGTGCGAGGAGCGCTCCCGGCAGCCCGGCCCCAGTCGGCACGGCCGGAGGCTCGAGTACGGCCAGGATGTCTTCGATCTGGGCGAGCTGGCCCCGCTGCGTGGCGGCAGCGAAGTCGGCGTCACTGATAGTCGCACGGGCGGCGTTCATCGTCGCGTCATGCAACTGGCGCTCGCACGGCGCAATGACCGTGCCAATGGCAGCGCGCATGGTCTCGGCCGCGGCGAGCAGCAACGCAGCTCTGGCTGGCTGATCCTCGGCTACGGCGAGCGCGGCCAGGTCGACAAGCACGCTGCAGACCCGCCACCGGTCCCGGAGCTGATGATGAATCTCCAGGCTGCTGCGCAGCAGCGCGGGCGCCTCTGCGTCACCGCGGTCAATGGCATGCAGGCCCAGCTGCTCCAGCGACCAGGCGATGCCTTCGCGGAAGCCGATCCGCTCGGCTCGCTCCCGACTCTCGCTCAGCAGCGCGAGCGCCTGGTCAGCGTTCCCCTGGTAGCGGGCGATCGTGCCCAGGCTGATCAGTGCCCAGGCAATACCTTCTGCGTCACCAAGCTCGCGCGAGAGCCCCAGGGCCAGGGTGCATTCTGCTGTCCCGCGCTCGAAGTCGCGCTGTAGCCAGGCGGCGAAGCCGAGATAGCCATGGGCGCTGGCCACTGCCCAGCGATCGCCTGCCGCTTCCGCTACGGCCAGGCTTTCCGCGTGCAGCTCCGTCGCCCGTGCGTACCGGCCCTGCTCGCGTGCGACACTGCCGAGCACCTGCAGAGCGGCGGCGATGCCCGCTGGGTCGTCAAGCTCGCGGTACAGCCGCAAGGCCGCTTCGAGCCGCCGGACAGCAGGCTGGTAATCACATTGCAAGAGCGCCAGGCGACCGCTGCCGAGCAGGGCAGCCGCTCGCAGGTCGGGCGGGGCATCCGCGCCCAGGATGACCGCCGCGTCCATCCACTGCCTGACTTCCTGGTAATGCCCGCGCAAGTAGGCGTACTTGCCCAGCGGGCCCGCGATCCGCAAGGCTGCGATGGCGTCGTGGCACTGACGGGCGAGTTCGATTGCCGCTCGCAGGTTGCCCGTCTCGGCGTCGAGCGCGTCCAACTCTCGCTCCAGCCCGTGCGGCCCGTCGCCGCCGCGATCGATGCGCGGGGTAATCTCTCCGACCAGGTCAGCCATCCGGGCCAGGTGAGCGCGGCGCACCTGGTCTTCCTCCCCAGCCTCGACCAGGCGCTCGCGGGCATACTCGCGCACCGTGCTCAGCAGGTGGTAGCGCGCTGTCCGGCCGGCGTGATCCACATGCAGCAGCGACTTGTCGGCGAGCCGGGTCAACAGGTCCAGCATCTGGCGGGGAGCGATGTCACCGCCCGCAGCCACGCGCTCGGCCGAGGCCAGCGTGAATCCCCCGGCGAATACCGACAACCGCCGGAAGACTGCACGCTCGTCCGTATCGAGCAGGTCATGGCTCCAGTCGAGGGTGGCCCGCAGGGCCTGGTGCCGCCGCGGCGTGGTGCGCGTCCCCCCAACGAGCACGCCGAAGATGTCGTCCAGGCGCTCAGCCAGCTGCTGCGCGGACAGGATCCGCATCCGGGCTGCTGCTAGCTCGATCGCCAGCGGCAGGCCGTCAAGGCGGCGGCAGACCTGAAGGACCGAAGCGGCGTTGTCATCGGACAGCCGGAATGCGGGCCGGGTCAGCTGCGCACGTTGCTCGAAGAACCGGACGGCGTCGAACGCGGCGATGGCGGCTGCGGCCGGGCGGGCGCTGACGTCGGGCAGGGACAACGGCGGCACCGGCCAGTTCCGCTCTCCGTCAACGCCCAGGACCTCGCGGCTGGTCGCCAGTATCGTCAGTGCCGGGCACGCGGCAAGCAGGCGGTCAGCCAGATCGGCCGTGGCCGCAGTCAGGTGCTCGCAGTTGTCGAGCACCAGCAGCACCTGATTCGCGCCAACGTGCTCGGCAACAGCCGCGGCGGCGTCTTGGCCGGGATTCTCGGGCGCGCCTAGCCGCGTTGCCACTTCCGTCGCGACCACCGACCCGTCGTCCAGCGCAGCCAGCTCAACCCAGCACACTCCGGCGGGGAACGACTGCCTTGCCGAGCCGGCAGCCGCGAGCGCTAGCCGTGTCTTCCCCGTGCCGCCGGGGCCGGTCAGCGTGAGCAGCCGGCTGTGCGCCAGTGCCGCGAGGATCTCCTGAAGCTCGCTCTCCCGCCCGACGAGCGGTGCCAGCCGCACTGGCACCTGCTCGCTGACTAGCGACGCCACGCTGCTGGCCTCCGGTTCGTGCTTCCTTGGACGCCCCAGTGCAGCGGCGGCGGTGCACGACGTATCTCTCCTGCCACTATAAGACCCGAGATTGCGGAGGTTGGGGAGCCGGAGCCGCCGGCATGGTTGGCTTCGGGCATGGATCTGGACCGCTGGCTCACCGCCGCCGCAGGAGCCGTCAGCGACTGGCAGCAGACGTTCGGCGCCTTCGAGCCGCACCCCGCAGCGCAGGTTAGCGAGGAGCAGTTCGCCGCCGCCTTCGGCGCGCTCGCCACCAGGTTGACCGGCAACTACCCGTTCTTCCATCCCAGCTACGCCGGCCAGATGCTGAAGCCCCCGCACCCGGCAGCGGTGGTCGGCTATCTCGCCGCCATGCTGATAAACCCCAACAACCACGCGCTGGACGGCGGACCGCCGACCGCAGCCATGGAGAAAGAAGTGGTCGCGAGGATGGCCGCGATGTTCGGGATGCCCGCGCACCTTGGCCACCTGACCACGAGCGGCACGATCGCGAACCTGGAGGCGCTGTTCGTGGCCAGGGAGCTGCACCCAGGCCTGGGCATCGCCTACAGTGCCGACGCGCACTACACCCACGGCCGGATGTGCGGCGTGCTCGGCGTCCAGGGCAGGTCGGTCGGAGTGGACCCGGCTGGCCGCATTGATCTTGCCGAGCTAAACGCGCTGCTGGCCGGCGGCACCATCGGCACGGTCGTCGCCACAGCCGGCACTACCGGCCTCGGCGCGATCGACCCCGTGCACGACGTGCTTGCGGTGGCGCGCAGGCACGGCGTCCGGGTCCACGTCGATGCCGCCTACGGCGGGTTCTTCACGGTGCTGGCAGGCGCGGACGGTCCGGCCGGGCTCGACCCCGCGCCGTGGCAGGCCATCGCCGCATGCGACTCGGTGGTCGTCGACCCGCACAAGCACGGGCTGCAGCCTTATGGCTGCGGCGCGGTGCTGTTTGCTGACCCGAGTGTCGGCCGGTTCTACCTGCACGACTCGCCGTACACCTACTTCACCTCCGGTGAACTGCACCTCGGCGAGATCAGCCTGGAGTGCTCCCGTGCGGGCGCTGCCGCGGCCGCGCTCTGGCTGACGTTCCAGGTCCTGCCGCCAGATCGCGACGGCCTCGGTCAGGTGCTGGCCGCAGGCCGGCGGGCTGCGCTGGATTGGGCGGGCCGGCTGACCGCGTCGGACTGCCTGGCCTTGTATCAGCCACCAGAGCTCGACATCGTCTGTTACTTCCCGGCTGAGGCCAGCCTGTCGGTAATCGACGCAGCGTCAGGGCGCGTGCTCCAGGCCGGGATGACCGATGCGGCGGAGCCGCTCTGGCTCAGCACCCTGCGGGCATCTGCCACCGCGTTCCGCCAGCGTCACCCCGGCGTCGCCGCCGACGCGACCGGTGCGAGGATCCTGCGCAGCGTCCTGATGAAGCCAGAGCACGAAGAGTTCGTGCCCACCTTGCATGAGCGTGTCGAACGGCTCGCCCGAGGTTAGTGCTACCGCAACAGCAGCCGGCTGATCCGGCGCCCGGCCAGTGCCAGGCCGCCGACCCCCATTGCGGCCAGATAGAGCACATGCCACAGCAGGCCAGGCCCGACGTACCCCAGGGTGAGCCCGCGCAGTAGCGCGACGCCCTGATAGAGCGGAGTGCAGTCGACGACGTACTGAATCGGCCGCGGGTAGACGCTGAGCGGGTAGAAGGTCGCGGAGAACAGGAACATCGGCAACGTGGCCAGGATGACGAACTCGAAGTGCTGCCAGCTGCGCATGAACGTAGTCGCTGTCATGCCAGCGCCGGCGAAGGCGAAGCCGATCAGCAGCGCGACCGGGACCGCCAGGACGGCCCAGGGCGAGTGAACCAGGCCCATGGCCAGCATGACGATCATGAAGGCGACAGCGTACAAGCCAGCGCGGATCAGCGCCCACCCGATCTCGCCGAGCGCAACGTCACCCGAGCGCATCGGGGTGGACAGCGCCGAGTCGTAGAGCTTGGCGTATTTCAGCCGGAAGAACACGTTGAACGTGGAGTCCATGACCGCCCCGTTCATCGCGGACGTGGCGAGCAACGCGGGAGCCACGAAGCTGGTGTAGCCGATGTGCTGCCCGCCGGGTCCGGTGACCGTGCCGACCAGGACTCCGATGCCGACGCCGATGGACAGGAGGTAGAACAACGGCTCGAAGAAGCCCGACACCAGGATGAGCCACGCGTGGCGGTAAGCGCGGGCATGCCGCTCGATGAGGTAGCCGCTGCCACGGCCGCCGAGAGCGCCGCGGCGCGCGGCTAGCAGCGGAGCCGGCAGGATGCGCAGCGGCAGCCGGGGTGATGGGCTAGGACTAGACATAAAGCCGGCGCCGGTAGGTCCGCTGGCCGACCACAAGGCCTGCGAACACGAATGCGACCAAGTAGGCGACGTGCCCGAGCGCGCCCATGAGGTCGGCAGTGCCCAGGCTGAGCTGCCGGCAGAGCGCCACCCCGTGCCAGAGCGGAGTGGCGTATGCGACCGGGCGGATCCACGCCGGTAGCTGCGACACCGGGAAGAACGTGCCCGAGAACAGGAACAACGGAATCATGCCGAACCTGAACAGCAGGGCGAAGTTCTGGTCCTTGTTCTGGGTGATCGAGAATGCCTCGACAGGGGCGGCAAAGGCGAGGCCGGTCAGTACGGCGACCGGCCACGCGGCCACCACCCAGAATGACCTGATCGCGCCGAAGGCCGCCATCGTGGCCAGGAAGATGGCACCGTTCATGATCAGCCGCATCGTGGTGAAGAGCAGGTGCCCGTGGAACAGGTCCGCGGGCCGCACCGGGGTGCCGACCGCGGCCTGGTAGGTCTTCAGCCATTTGACCGACGCCAGCACCGGATACATCGACTCGCCCATGGCGGTTTCCATGGCGGCCGCCGCTAGCAGGCCGGGCGCCAGGAAGTCCAGGTAGCTTACGCCGCCGAGGCTGCCCACTCCGTGCTTGTCGACCAGGGTGCCCAGGCCGAGCCCCATCGCACCCAGATAGAGCAATGGGCTGAGCACGCTGGTGTAGATCGTTCCCTTCCAGGTACGGCGGTAGTTGACCAGCCAGAACATGAACGCTCTGGTTGCCATCGACCAGCGACCCGGAATGGCACCGGCCGAACGCTCGCGTCCAGCCGCCGGCTGCGGCTGCGGCGCCGCAAGCACCGAAGTCGTCATCCGTCCTCCAGCCGCCGGCCGGTCAGCCGCAGGAAGACGTCCTCGAGCGTGCTTCGGCGCACCAGCGAGGTCAGCGGCTCCAGCCCGAGTCCGCGGACTGCCGCCAGCGCGGCATCGCCGTCGGGCACGTAGAGCAGGATGCGGTCGGCGAGCACCTCGATCCGCTCGGCCTGGGCGTTCGCCACCTTCTCCGCCGCCTGCTCATGCTCGGACACGTGGAACCTGAGTTCCAGCACTTCGGCGGTGGAGTAGGTCTCGATGAGCTCGCGCGGTGATCCCTCGGCCGCGATCTTGCCGCCGTCCATGACCACCAGCCGGTCGCACAGCTGCTCGGCCTCGTCCATGTAGTGCGTGGTCAGAATCAGGGTCACGCCCTGCTGCTTGAGCCGGAACAGGCGGTCCCAGACCACGTGCCGGGCCTGCGGATCAAGGCCAGTGGTCGGCTCGTCCAGTAGCAGGATCTCCGGCTCGTTGATCAGCGAGCGAGCGATCGTCAGCCGTCGCTTCATGCCCCCGGACAGCGGCTCGACCTGATCGTTGGCTCGCTCGGCCAGCTGCACGAAGTCGAGCAGCCTGGCCGTCCGCTCAGCGATCACCTGCCTGGGCAGGCCGAAGTACCGGCCGTAAATCAGTAGGTTCTCCCGGACGGTCAGCTCAACATCAAGGGTGTCCTCCTGGGGCACCACGCCGAGGCGCGCCCGGATGGCCGGGCCGTCGGCGACCGGGTCCATGCCCAGGATCGACAGCGTGCCGCCGGTTGGCGGGGAGACGCAGCCGATCATCCGCATGGTGGACGACTTACCGGCCCCGTTCGGGCCCAGGAAGCCGAACGCCTCCCCCTGCCTCAGCTCAAAATCGATTCCGTCGACTGCAGTAAAGTCGCCGAATCGCTTCGTCAGGCCGGTAGCGTGGACGAGGATGTCCGGATCTGGCACGCCCGTGACACTACCCGGACCCTCTGTCAGTTCAGAAACGGATATTCGGCCGCCAGTGTCTCTTTTGGCAGCCCACATGGTCCTGGGCCACCGGCCCTGGCGGTAGTCTCACATGGTCACAACGAGGCGACGAACCACCCAGGAGGCGGTTCCACCGGTGAGCAGCATTCACGAGTTGTACGGGCGGTTTCGCCACCTCATCCACGAGGGTGCCAAATTCCTCGTGATCGGCGGGATCGGCTCCCTGGTCACCATCGGCGGAGCCGGCGCACTGCATGGCCTCGGCGAATACAAAGCCGTGACCATCGCCACGATCGTGGCCACCTTCGTGACCTTCTTCGGCAACCGCTACTGGACGTTCCGGCACCGTCAGGGCCACGGTACTGCGCGCGAAACCACCATGTTCTTTGTCCTGAATGGCGTGGGCCTGCTCATCTACTACGCCTGCATCTGGATCATGCGGCACCCGCTAGGTCTATCCGGGACCTTCTGGTACTACGTCGCGCTAGTGGTCGGAACCGGTCTGGGCACCTTGTTCAGGTTCTGGTCGTACCGCAAGTGGGTGTGGCCGATGACCGGAGGCGGGCCCGGTCACGGCGAGTCCGGTCACGGCGGCACCGGTCACGGAGGCCCCGGCCAGGACGGAACCAGGCACGGCGGGCACGGTCAGGCCGGGCCAGTCAAGTTGGGACCCGCCATCGGCAGGCGCCCCCAGGGCCGGCACGCTGCCAACGGCCACCGGACCGTGGGCCCGGTACAGCAAGAGAGCCTGCCGGATCCCGAAGAGGTCAGCGAGACTTCGGCCTGGCCGCGCTAGGTCAACCGGGGCCGCGCCGGTCAGGACCGGCAGCCACCGGCCCCGGCGAGCAACGTATGCAGCGGAATGGCCAGGTAGCTATCCGCTTGTGCCTGGCTCAGCGCACCCACAGCAACCAGCCTGCCGATGACGTGCTGTTCCCTGGCCAGGCCATGAGCTGGATAGGCCAGCGGATCGTCAACCGTCGGAGCCTGCACCAGCCCGGCCAGCAGCGCGGCCTGCGGCCAGGACATCTGATCGGGCCGGACGCCGAAGTAGCCGCAGCTTGCCGCCTCTAGCCCGTAGAAGCCATGCCCGAAATACGCAACGTCCGAGTACAGCCGGAGAATCTCTGGCCCGCTGTAGCTGAACTTGAGCTTGACCGCCAGCGCGACCTGCTCGGCTTCGGCCACGAACCCGGTCTGGGCCGGGGTGTACAGCATCTTGGCCAGTTGCTGGTACAGCGTGGCCCCGCCCTGGTCGCCCCGGCCGGTCAGCATAACCGTAGATCACCCGCCCCGCCGCCAGCGGGTCGATGCCCGGCTCGGAGTTGAACCGGTGATCTTCGGTCGCCTCCAGGGACGTGGCGAACCGGTACGGCACCACGACGCCGGGATAGTCGGCGCGGTGCGCGCGGTCGATGGCACTGGCCAGTTGCCGCGCGTTGCCGACCGACGGGGTCACAAGCAGCAGCGTCCCGAATGCAACCACGAACGCCACTAGTAGCGCCGCGCATACCAGCAACGTCCTCCTGACCAGGACGGTCAGGAGGCGACGTCTGGACCGGCTGTCCGCCCGCGGTGAGGCCGACTCGGCCGTCCGCTGCACTGAGTCTGCCCGCCTCATCGACTAGGCCAACGACGGCCAAGACCGCGAAGTGCCATGATCGGCGAACGGCTCCGCCTCTCTCAAGGCCGACGAGTAACGCGGCTTCACGGCACCGGGCCAGGGCGGCTAGCCGACCGCGAGGCCGCCGACCAGCAGCTCAGTGAACTGCCGCCCGACCTCCGCCGGAGATAGCGCGCCGTCTGGCTTGAACCAGGAGCCAAGCTGATTGACCACGCTGAGGAAGTAGTGCACGACGATGTCGGCCGGGAGGTCAGCGCGAAAGGCGCCAACGGCCACTCCTTCGTCGACGAGCGCCTTGAACTTGTCGTGATAGAGGCGCCGCTCGGCCCGGATCTGAGCCTGCTTATCCTCGGGCAGCATGTGCAGCGAGCGGAAGAACACGATCATGTCGTCGAGGTTGTCCAGGCTCGTCTCGACCACGTCGGCGGCGGCGGCCCGCAGGCGCTCCTCGGGCGAGCCGGGACCTGCAGCGATCTCTTCCAGGTGGCTCGTCTGCATGGTGAGCACCTGGTGGTAGACCTCGTACAGCAGGTCGTCCTTGGAGCCGTAGTAGTGGTACATCGCGCCCTTGGTTACCCCAGCGGCGTCAACGATGTCCTGGACCGAGGTGCCCTCGAAGCCGTGCCGGGCGAAAAGCCTGGTCGCGACGTTCAGCAGGCGTTCTTTAACCGGCGGCCGGGCCTGGCCTCTGGCCCGCCCGGTGGACTCCTTCGACCTCACCGCCATGCCGCACACTCCGGGGTCGCTCTGCTCCGGCCGGATCCATACCGTCCGGTCGGTCTTAAACTAGGCATGCACACGCCGCCGGGTCAACTCGTTGCGCTGGCTAACCTCGCTGACCGCATTACTGTGGTTCTGCGCTGGCAACCCGGCCGAGGTATTTGGCCACATCCTCGAGAAGGTAACCGGGCCGGTGGCGGCGCGTCCCGGTGCCGCCCTGCTGCCACGGGCGCGGCCCGGTCAGCGGCCGGTACTCAATGCCAGCCGCATCTAGTCTGCGCAGGTGCGCGCCGATCCGCTCGCGCAGCGCTGGCTTCTCCCGCTCGCCCTCTGCGAACCCGGCGGGACCGCCAGACCACGTCACCTCGGCGAGCGCGCAGGCCCGCGGGAAGATCATGTACTCAAGCGACCTGGCGTCCGGGATGTACTCGGTCCACACCTGGAACTGGGCGCCAATGAGGTGCCGGCTCGCCCGCTCGGGCCAGTGTGCAGGGACAGGCGCGAAGGCCGCTACGTCCTCAAGCCTGACCGGCCCGCCAATGGCGAGTGGCTCGTGCGGACCCCGTTCCTGGTAGTAATCGAAGTAGGTAGGGAACACCGGCGCGGCCACGACGTCATGGCCAGCCAGGGCCGCCTTCCGGGCGAGCTCCATGCCGCGCCACGCCATCACGACCGTGTCCGGCCGCAGCTGGCTGGCACCGCCCGCCGCGCTGACGAAGCCCTCGTCCCAGACAACGGACCTGACTGCAAAATCCTCGGCGAGCATGTCGGCAATGTCATGCAGGAACGCGGCGTGCAGATCCTCGGTCGTGGCCAGGCCACGGTCGAGCCGGCTGGCCTCGATCCTCGGGTCGTCGCGCCACGCGTCGAGCAGGCACTCGTCCCCGCCAATGTGGACGAACTTGGAGCCAGTCGCGGCCAGCAACTCGCCCAAGACGTCTCGCAGCAGCTGCACCGACTCCGGCAGCGGCGCGATCAGGTACGGGAAGATCCCCCAGTCCGGGATTACCTGGTAGCCGCCAGGCGGTGGGGTGCCCGAGCCCAGTTCCGGAATAGCCGCGAGGAGCGCCGCGCAGTGTCCGGGCATGTCGATTTCGGGAACGACTTCCATCCCGCGCTGCGCCGCGAACGCCGCGATTTCGGCCAGGTCGGCCAGCGTAAAGAAGCCGCCGTGCGGGATCTCCTCGTAGGCAGGTGGCTGCTCGTTGTTGAGGCTGACCCTGCTCCTAGGGCGGTGGGAGCCCACCTCGTGCAGCGCCGGATGCAGCCGGCTCTCGATCCGCCAGCCCTGATCATCGGTGAGATGCAGATGCAGCCGGTTCAGCTTCACGCGCGGCCAGTGCGTCGATCAGGGTCAGGACTTCGCGCTTGCCGAAGAAGTGCCTAGCGACGTCGAGGTGGGCGCCGCGCCACGACAGGGCGGGCTCGTCGTCAATCTCGGCGCATGGCAGCCACCAGTCCTCGCCTGGCACCGGTGCCTCCCGCCAGGCGTCGTCGGGAAGTAGCTGGCGGAGGGTCTGCGCCGCGTAGATCGCGCCGCTGGTGCCGCCCGCAGCGATCGCGATGCCGGCCTGGTCGATGGCAAGCCGGTAAGCCTCAGGTCCGAGGCTTGTGTCGATGGCGACACTGCACTGGCCTTCCTGGGGGTCGGCCGGTTTGGCTGGCCATGGCACGCCCGTCAGCAGGTGCTGCACTGCGGCGGCGGCGGCGGCAGACTGCGAGCCCGCTCCGGCCGGGACCACGGCCGGCTGCGCGGAGAATGCGAGCCGGCCTGGCTGCGGCCGGACCGAGCGCGGTTGCGGTAGCAGCCCGGCCAGGCGGTCGTCCATGTGCGTCTGCTCCCTCGAAATGACCCCGTTCCCGGCCGAAGACTAACAGCGAGCGGGCGCGCGAAACCCGGAGGCTGGTCGACACGGCGG
The DNA here is from genome assembly GCA_963711055.1 of uncultured Actinomycetota bacterium. Classification (GTDB taxonomy): domain Bacteria; phylum Actinomycetota; class Actinomycetes; order Streptosporangiales; family Streptosporangiaceae; genus JAJYUU01. The sequence continues at coordinate 62,477 of CAVQCR010000017.1, forward strand.
CCCGCCCGGACTCCGCAAGTAGAGCAAACGGGGCGAGCCCTCGATTCCTGGCGGTTTCCTCTGAACGCCGCCTAGTTCTGCCCTGGTCAGGCCACCGAGCTGTCGAGCCAGGCCAGGCAGGCGGCATTCCTCGGTTGCGTCCGGGCTGCGCTAAGGTATGTAGGCCTGCCTGGCCAGGGCGGGTGAGCAGTTCCGGGACGTAGCGCAGCTTGGCAGCGCACTTGACTGGGGGTCAAGGGGTCGCGGGTTCAAATCCCGCCGTCCCGACTGGTAACATTTACTTTTCGAATGTTTATTTGCCGTCCGGGGAGCCAAATGGGGAGCCAATCTCCCTTCTGTGTGACCCCTTGATTCCAGTCAAGGGGTCACCTGCTTCAGCAGGCGCTAGGTGAACGCCGGGGCTACCGGGAAACCCAGGCCTGCAGGTCACCAACAGCGAGCACGGCGCGGGATAGCCGACCGTTCCTCCGGAACCTGACCAACGCAGCTGTCCGGCATGGCGCTGCCGCGGCCGCGCACCTGGACGCCGGCCGCACCGAAATTATCCCCTTCACCGCATTCCGCAAGGCATTTCGCGCTGCGGCGAGTCCGCCAAGCTAGCACTGATGAGTGCAGATCGATCGATCTGGGCAACCCGCGGCCGTGCCCGCGGCAGACGAGCACACTGTTCTTGTGCAGACGGGCTACGGCCTGGTGCCGATCGGGTGGGTGCAGTCGGCCCTGAGAGTCCTCGACGACGCGCCGAACCAGCGCACAGGCGTGGATCCGCTTCGACGAGCAGGTCGCGGAGGGCGCCAGGGACCTGCAACCTGGCGACGAGATCCTGGTGCTGTGCTGCCTCCACCTGTCTCCCCGCGACGAGCTGAGCACGCATCCCGAAGACGACATGAGCCAGCCGCTTACCGGCATGTTCAGCACCTGTTCGCCCAATCGGCCGAACCCCATCGGCCTTCACCGAGCCCGCATCGTGGCGCGCGACGGCCTGCGGATTGAAAGTCGACGCCATCGAGGCCATCGACGGGACGCCGGTGATCGACGTCAAGCCGGCCATCAACCCGCCCGCGTGACACGCTGCACGCGGCAGATGCGGAACTTCGGTGGCGTCGGCGAGTCCGCATATGTATGCGGCAGCACGCGCATCGTTCTTCCGGCATACCAGTAACTGCTGGCGATCGGCCTCGCTCTACGGCGGGCGCCTCACTGACGTGCCCGTGAAACGCGTGTGTTCGGCCATTCACGATGAGTCTCGGGGTGGCTTACGATCGGCGGCTGCACCGCGCAGGTCCTGGCCAGTTCCAGCGGCCGATCCATACGGCTTGAGTTCGCCTCTGCAGGAGTCCGGCCCGGTGGCGGCGCCCCCCGCTACCAAGCAGGGCTCGACCGGACTGATACGAGGAGATGCATCAGCCCGCTGCGTACCCAGCAGCGGGACGCGGGGAGCGTGTCCGGGGTGATGGCGACGGAAACGGCGTCAGTCCGGAACTTGATCGCCCTGAGCGCGGTGTTGGTAGCGGTCCGGATCGGGACCACGATGCCCGGGCCGCCGTCCCGGCAGGCGCAGCCGACGCCACGTAGGCGGTCTTCCCGTTCGGCGTGATCGCGATGACGTGCGGATAGCTCCCGACCGGAGTCTGGTCGCGACCTTGACCGCCTTGAGCGCGGTGTTGGTGACCGTATTGATCGGGGTCACCGTGCCCGCCTCGTAGTTGGCGACGTAAGCGGTTACCGGACGAGCCCGCCGTGCCACTCGGCCCCCGGCGCCGGTTCGAGCAGCTAGTCGACCGACGATCGCTGCTCGAGGCGTTGGGCACCGCCAACGTGAACTAATAGCCTCCGCCCCCGGACGGTCGGCACGCGCCAGAGAGGACCGGGCCACCAAGCGACTTCATCACCCTGACCCGACGCGTCGGCAGACGGTCGAATGTGCTGTGTCCCGGCGACACTTGGCCCGGCATGCGGCATATGGCGCCGCCTGGTGAGGAAGACCGCGGCGAGGGCGGCGAGTGGCCGCTACCACCCACCGGCCGGATCGGCTTTGGCGCGCGACATCGCCGCAGCGGCAGTTGCCTACTCATTCGAACTGGCGTTCACCGCCGACACGCAGCGCTAATTGCGGCGAATTTCGGGGAGCCAAACGGGGAGGGCCTATGTCAGCAGATGCTGGCCTACGTGGGCCGATGCCCGGCGAGCGTATACGCAGGTCAAGTGCCCACCTGGCGACACGGCGCGACGTACGGCGTCGAGCAGATAGTGACTGGGGGTCAAGGGGTCGCGGGATCAAATCCCGCCGTCCCGACTGGTAAAGCACTCCTTTCGAATACCTGTACGCGAGATGGGCAGCCAAACTCTCCCCGGAAATGGCCTCCAAATGGCCCTCCTTGGCTCCATGCCAACCGTTCTACCAGAGCATTTGCCAACCCGGTCGCATGCGCGAAGCTTGCTAGTCAAGGGGTCAAAGACTGCGAAGCTCAAGAGCCCGCGGACGTCGGCACGCCATGTTCCAAACGGGCAGGCTTAGGCCTGGGCGAAGTGCGGCCGACGGGCAATGCTCTGTCTCCCGCCCGGCCTGGACGCCCGGCCATTGTGGTCACCGGACCTGGCGGATTAGCGCGGCGCTGCTGGCGGCACGGTCGGGTTGCCGTTGCGGCTGTAGCGGTTAGTCGGGGCCCGAGTGCCCGCTTGATCAGCTCGGCGATCACTCTGCGCATGGGCATGAGGGCAGCTCCACGGGCTAAGCGAGCCAGTGGGACCCCCGGATTGTCCGGGTGCGGGCCGAATGGACAGCAGTCCCGGCTAAACGGCGGGCTGCTGCTGTGTGATGCAGTGGATGCCGCCGCCGCCCTCGGCCAGGCTGTTGATGGTCAGCCGAACGATCTCACGGTCCGGGTACAGTTCGGCCACCAGGCACCGGGCGGCCTCGTCAGACCTAGGGTCGCCGAATCTGGGGATCAGGACCGCGCCGTTGCATACGTACCAGTTGACGTACACGTTGACGAAGAGGTTCGGGTTCTCGTGCGGCGGGATGGTCCGTGATTCCCGGGATATCCGGCAGCTCAAGCGCCGCCCGGAGGCGTCAGTGGCGTGCCTGAGAATGTGCAGCGCCTGGCGCTCGGACACTGCCCAGGCATCCTTCGCGTGCGGATCGGCAGGCTGGTCGACGACGACTCCGTTGCCGCGGACGAACCTGGCCAGTCCGTCCATGTGGTCGTCGGTAATGTCCTGGCCCTTGAGCCCAGGGACCCAGATCATCTTGCGGCTGCCGAGGTACTCGCAGATCTCCCGCGTGAGCCGGGCCTTCGACTGTCCGGGGTTGCGGTTGGGGTTGATGATCGAGCTCTCGGTGGCCATGACGGTGCCATGACCGTCGACGACGAGCGCGCCGCCTTCGGATACGAATGGGGCGATGAACCGGCGGATGCCCAACAGCGCCAGCACCTCGCGGGCCATCCTGGCGTCGTTGGGATGCACCTGCTTGTCGCCCCAGCCATTGAAATTCAGGTCCAGGCCGGCCAGCTCGCCTCGGCCGTTGACCAGGAACACCGGGCCCATGTCACGCATCCAGCAATCGTCGTTCACCAGGGGCACGACCTCGACTCCCGTTCCGCATGCGCGGGCGGCCTCGCGAGCCTGGGCCGGGCGGACAGCCATGGTTACCGGCTCGAACCGGGCGATGGCGCGGGCGACCCCGGCGACATCCTCGCGGACTCCTGGCAGCATCGACCCCCAGATGTCACGGCGGGCCGGCCAGGCCATCCAGGTCCGCTCGTGCCGGGCCTCGTCCTCGGGCGCGAACCAGCCTTCGCTCCGTCGCACTTGCGCTGGAGGGTGCGCCCCGCTGCTGGCCAGGCCCAGCAGCGGCGGGGCAGCTGCTGCCGCGGCTCCGGCCAGCATCGTGCGCCGCGAGAGGACATCTTGCCTGGGTAGCTCGCCTTGCCGGGGTGCGTTCACGGGCCTGGCACCGGCCTTCCGATCGGCATCTGCTGAGTGATGCAGTGTGGCCCGCCGCCGCCGTAGGACAAGGTGACGCCGGGTACACCGACCACAGTCCGGTCCGGGAACACCTCCTTGAGCCTGGCGAGCGCCAGTTCGTCGGGCGGCCCGCCGGTCACCGGCGCGATCACTGCGTCGTTGGCCAGATAGCAGTTCAGGTACGGCACCTCGACGCTCTGGGACCCGGCCAGGGCCGAGCCGGTGACGTCGAAGGGGATGACCTCGATCCGGCGGCCGCGCGCGTCGGTTGCCGAAGCCAGCCGCCGCTGGTTCTCCGCCGCGTGCTGGAAGTTGTGGTTTCGCGGGTCGTCAGGAATCAGCAACAGCAGCGTTCGGGGCCGTACGTAGCAGGCAATGCCGTCGACGTGCCCATCGGTGTCGCGGTCTGGTGCCGCTGTCAGCCAGATCACCCGGTCGACGCCAAGGTAGTCGGCCGCCACCTCCTCGAACCGCTCGCGGGTGATGCCAGGGTTTCTCCGCCCGTCAAGAGCCGGGCCCTCAGTGGTGACCATGGTGCCCTCGCCATCCACGAAGAACGCTCCGCCCTCCAGCACGATTGGTGCCTCGTACCGCCGGATGCCGAGAACGCTGGCCAGCACTCCGGACAGGGCGGCGTCGCTGGTGTACGGGCGGTACTTCCCGCCCCAGGCGTTGAAGCCGAAGTCGACCATGGCGAGCGCGCCGCTGTGGTCGGTGACGAAGATCGGGCCATTGTCGCGCGTCCATGAGTCGTCGATCTCGATCTCGTGTGCCTCGATGGCCGAGCCGCACCTGTCACGTACCTGCCGCGCGTCGCCGGGGCGGCAGATCATCAGCACCTGCTCGAACTGGGCGATCGCCCGGGCCACCTCGGCGTATTCGGCCTTGGCCTGCTCGAACTGCGCCTTCCAGAGGCTGCGCCGGGTCGGCCAGGCCATCAGGCAGCACTGATGCGGCGCCCATTCCGCGGGCATGCGGAAGCCGTCTGCCCTGGGCGTGCTGCGCTCGGTCACGGTTGAACTCCCTCTGCTGCGCTGGTCTTTGCCAGGCGGGCCATTGGCACTTCGGAGGCGAAGTGGCAGGCGACCTGATGCCCGCCGGGGCCGCCGAGCGCAGTGCCTTCCGCGCTGCCGCCGCCGAAAGGCACCGTGCCTTCTCCTCCGCCCGCTCCGGCAAGCGCGGGGTCCTCTTGCTCGCATCGTTGCGGCCGGCCGAGCTGCTCCCGTAGCCAGCACCTCGTGTGGAAGCGGCATCCGGGCGGCGGAGCGGCGGGGCTGGGGATGTCCCCGGTCAGCACTACCCGCTGCCGACTGGCCTCGATCACCGGATTGGGGACCGGTTCGGCGGACAGCAGGGCGACGGTGTAGGGATGCAGTGGGGCGGCGAACAGGTCGTCGGCGGGCGCGGTCTCGACGATCCGCCCGAGGTACATCACCGCGATCCGATCGCTGACGTGACGGACCACAGATAGATCGTGGGCAACGAAGATCAGCGTGAGACCATGTTCAGCCTGCAGGCGGCTGAGCAGGTTGATGATCTGGGCCTGGATCGAGACGTCGAGAGCGCTGACCGGCTCGTCGGCAATGATCAGGTCCGGGCGGAGCGCCAGCGCGCGGGCGATGCCGATCCGCTGCCGCTGGCCGCCGCTGAATTGGCTCGGGTACCGCGCCGCGTCCGCGCCGCTCAGCCCGACGTCGGCGAGCAGGTCGGCGACCGCCTGCCGCCGGGACCGCGCGTCGCCGATCCGGTGGATGACCAATGGCTCGGCAACGATCTGCCCGACGCTCATCCGCGGGTTAAGCGAGGAGTAGGGGTCCTGGAATACCATCTGCATCCGGCGCCGAAACGCCGCCAGTTGCGTGCCGTGCAGCGAGGCGAGGTCGGTGCCGTCGAGGCGCACCGAGCCAGCGGTGATCGGGTATAGCTGCAGGATGGCGCGGCCGAGCGTGGTCTTGCCTGACCCGGACTCGCCGACTAGCCCGAGCGTCTCGCCGCGGGTGAGCTGCAGCGACACGCCGTCGACGGCCCGGACAGTGCCGGTTGTCCGGCGGAGCACCTGGCCCTGACGGGCCGGGAAATGCACCTTCAGTCCGCAGACCTCCAGCAGCGGCGTGCTTGTCATCTCGCTGCCTCCTGTGGGGGGCCGCCGGTGACGGGAAAGTCGCCGGGAGGCGGCAAGCTGTCCATGACTGCGGTGCCGCCGGGAGGCGGTGCCGGGGCGAGCGGGCGGCCGGGCAGGCCGGCCGCGGCCTCGTCCGGCGTCGCCGGGTTGTGGCATGCAACCAGATGCCCGCCGCCGCGACCGCCATCCTCCGCGGTGGCCGGTGAGGGCTCGAGCCCAGGCAGGTCGGTCCAGCACTGGGCCAGGCGCCACCGGCAGCGCGGCGCGAACGCGCACCCGGCGGGCAGCTGCCCAGGTGCCGGGACGCTGCCGGGGATGGGTACCAGGTCCTTGCCCCGGGTCTGGCTGTCGGCCAGGGAGTGCAGCAGCCCGACGGTGTAAGGATGTGCCGGGCGCGCGAACAAGTCGGCAGTAGAGCCCTCCTCGACGATGCGGCCGGAGTACATGACCGCGACACGCTCGGTCATCCCAGCGACGACGCCCAGGTTGTGAGTGATCAGGATCAGCGCGGCACCGCTGTCGCGGACCAGCCGCCGCATCAGCTCAAGCACCTGTGCCTGGATCGTGACATCCAGGGCGGTCGTCGGCTCGTCGGCGATCAGCAGGCGGGGCGACATCGCCAGTGCGGTGGCGATCATCACCCGCTGCCGCATGCCGCCGCTGAACTCGTGCGGGTAACGGTGCAGCGCGAACCGCGCGCCTGGAATGCCGACTAGGTGCAGCAGCTCGGCCGCGCGGTCCCGGGCGGCCGGGCGGGATGCGCCGGCATGTCGACGGATCACCTCCCCGATCTGCTCGCCGATCGTCAGGACTGGATTGAGGCTGCTCATCGGGTCCTGGAAGATCATCGCGATGTCGCGGCCACGGATCTCGCGCATCCGCGGCTCCGGCAGGGTCAGCAGGTCCTGTCCGTCGAATCGCACCCGGCCGTGATCCACGGCCGCGCCGCGGCCGAGCAGGCGGAGGACGGCCAGGCTGGTGACGGATTTTCCGCATCCTGATTCGCCGACGATGCCCAGCGTCGTTCGGGGCCGGACCTGCAGCGACACGTCGTGCAGCACCCGGATCCGGCCGCGGCCGGCGGTGAAGCTGACCGCGAGGTTCTCCACCGACAGCAGCGGGGCCGCCGCCTCCGGTCCGGTTGAGCAGGCGACGCTGGCCGAGGTCACGGCACCACCTCAAGCGCGGCGTGCTGCCCGCGCAGAGTTGGGTCGAACCAGTCCCGCAGCCCGTCACCGAGCAGGTTGAACCCGAAGGCGGTGATGGTCAGCGCGAGGCCTGGGAACAGGGCGTACCACCAGGCCTGCGGCTGGTAGGCGAGCGCGTCCAGGATCATCGAGCCCCATTCGGGCGCGGGCGGCTGGGCGCCGATGCCCAGGAACGACAGTCCGGCCATCGACAGCATCACGTAGCCGACGTCCAGCGTCGCCTGGGTCAGCAGTACCGGCATGACGCTGGGCAGGATCGCCCGGAACATCAGCCGCCGCCGGGATGCGCCCAGGGTGCGGGCCGCGAGCACGAACTCCTGCTCGCGCAGGCTGAGCACCTGGCCGCGGGCCAGCCGGGCATACCACGGCCATTCCACCACTGTCAGCGCAACTGCGGTGGCCTGCAGGTTCCGGCCAATGGCGGCGGCGATCGCAGCCGCCAGGATCAGCGCGGGAAAGGCCAGGAACATATCGGTGAGCCGCATCAGCAGCTCGTCGGACAGCCCGCCGAAGAACCCGGCGGCCAGCCCGATGACCATCCCGATGGCCACCCCCACCGCGACCACGATGAGTGTGATCTCCACCGAGATGGCCGCGCCTGCCAGCACCCGCGAGATCAGGTCCCGGCCGTACTCGTCGGTGCCCATCAGGTGCGCGGCCGACGGCGGGGACAGCGTAGCCGCCAGGTTCTGCGCGAGGGGGCTGGGCAGCCCAGGAACCCTGCCGCCGGACGCGGTGACTACGAGCGCGAGCAGGACCGACCCGCAGGTCACCACCAGGGCCAGCTTGTTCCGCATTGACACCCGCGCGAACGCGGCCACTGCGGCGCTGCGGCGCCGCAGCGCCAGGACACCCGGTCGGGCCGGAGAACCGGGCGGAGCCGCAGTCAGGACCGTCATGTCAGCCTCACCCTGGGGTCCAGCCACGCGTAGGAGATGTCGACCACCATGTTGACCAGCACGTAGGCGACGGCGACCACAATGGTGACGCCCATGATCGCGTCGTAGTCGGATGAGGCGATCGCCTGGTCGGTGTAGCTGCCAAGGCCCGGCCAGGAGAATATCGTCTCGACCAGGACGGTCCCGGACACCAGCAGCCCGAACTCCAGGCCCATCACCGTGACCGCCGGCAGCAGCGCGTTGCGCAGCGCATGCCGGAAATACACCCGGCGCGGAGTCAGGCCCTTGGCCTGTGCGGCGCGCACGTAGTCTTTGCCGAGCACTTCCAGCATGGAGGCGCGCACGGTCTTGGCGACCAGCCCGACCTCGGGGATCATCAGCGCGGTTGCGGGCAGGATCACATGCCGCAGCGCGTCGGCGAATAGCGGCAGGTCTCCTTCCAGCAGCGCGTCCACGGTGTACAGGCCGGTGATGGTGCGCGGCGGGACGACGCCAGGGTCAAGCCGCCCGCCCGCGGGCAGCAGGTGCAGCCGGGAGTACAGCGCGAACTGCAGCAGGATCGCCAGCCAGAACACCGGCACCGACAGGGCGGTCGTCGCCACCGTCTCCCCGGCCACGTCGGTCTTGCCGCCGCGGGAAGCCGAAACCACGCCGATGACGATCCCGATGACGATCCCGAACAGCAGCGCATACAGGATGAGCTCCAGCGTGGCCGGGAAATACTGCACCAGATCGTGCACGACGGGATTGCGGGTAACGATCGACATCCCGAGGTTGCCGTGGGCCAGCGCCGCCAGGTAGGACACATACTGACCCCACAGCGGCCGCTCCAACCCGAGCGATCGGCGGACCTGGTTCACCACCTGCTGGCTGGCCCGCGTACCGGCCAGCAGCCGGGCCGGATCGCCGGGGACCACCCGTTCCAGCACGAAGGTGATCAGCGTGATGCCGAACAGCACCAGGACGACGAACGCAAGCCGTCTGGCCAGGTAGCGGACCATCAGTGGCGCCGGCCCGGGAGAGGGCGTAGAAGTCGAACGTCGCCTCGTAGACCGGATTGGCGATGAAGCCGCGGATGTCATTGCGATAGGCGATGTTGACCAGTTCCTGTGCGACCGGGATCCAGGCGGGATCCTCCACGGCGAGGATCTGCTGCACCCGCTGTGATTTCGCCAGCAGCGCGGCGTCGATGAGGGCGTTGTCGATAGACATGATCAGCCCGTCAGCCTCGGCGTTGTAGTACAGTCCGGCGTTGCCGCCCGCGGCGCCCCAGCCGCTCTTGGTGAACAGCGGCTGGGCGTAGTTGAACGGGTTGTCATAACCCGGCCACCAGGAGAAGAAGTACATGTTCGGGCGCTGGCTGGCGGGCGCGTTGGAGAAGTAGTCCTGGATGAAGCCGCTGTAGGACTTCTCGATCAGCTGCAGGTGGATGCCGATCTGGGCTAGCGAGGCCTGCAGCACCGAGCCGGCCTGGTCGCCGAAACCCGTGTAGTACTCGTAGGTCAGCTTCGTTTCTGTACCCACCCCGGCAGCCTCGAACAGCTGCCGTGCCTTGCCCAGGTCGTAAGGAAAGCTGGTGATCGACGGGTCGCTGGTCTGCAGCAGCGTGGGGAAGACGCCGTGCGGCGGGTCGTCGGTGCCGCGCTCGATTCCGGTGAGGTAGCCCTTGACGTCGAACGCATGGTTCATCGCGATCCGGGCTCGCGGGTCAGCAAGCGGCCCGTACTGACCCAGCGCGATGTAGTCCATGGTGAGGGTGTTCTGCCGGTTCACCGTGAACCGCGGATCCCGCTCGAGCTGCAGGACGTCCTCCGGGTTGATCGGGATGGAGATGTCCGCGCCGCCGTTCAGCATCAGCTGCTGGCGGGTGGATGGCTCCGGGATGGTCAGCGCCACCACCTTGCGGAAGTGCGGCCCGTCCCAGCCGCCCCAGTAGCCTGGGTTGCGGACGAAGGTGGCCTGCTGGCCGACGATGAGCGACGCGAGCATGTACGGGCCGGTGCCGACCGGGTGGGACTGCAGCCAGGCGTGCCCGAGGTCGTTCTTCCCGGTGGAATGGCGGGCCGCCGCGGAGGGGCTGGCGATGTAGAAGCCGTATTCTTGGGCCAGCTCCTGATTGAAGAACGGCCGAGCCGTGCCGAGCTCGAACCGGATCGTGTCCGGGCCCGTGATCACGATCTGCTTGGCCGGGTCGGAGATGTACCACAGGTAGCCGATCCCGCCGGGCAGATCGATGGTCCTCGTGATCGCCGCCTTCACTGCGGCGGCGTCGCAGGCCGTCCCGTCCGCGAACTTAACCCCCGGCCGGAGCGTGCACAGCCAAGTGTCGTTGCCCGGCTCTGCGGTGAGGCTCGTCGCGAGCTGCGGCATCGTCCGGAACGGGGAGGTCCCGGCCAGCCCGACAAGGGTGTCATATACGGGCGTGAGGCCGAACGCCCAGTCCAGGTTGGTGGCCGGGTCGAGGTCCTCGACCGCGGCATCGACCGCGACGACCAGCGTGCCGGGGTCCCTGCCGCCCAGAGGCGGCGGCGCGACGCTCACGGTGCCCGCCGGGCCCGGCTGACCGCTGGAGCACGCAGCCAGCGGGGCCGCCACGGCAGCACCCGCCATGGCCGCCGCAGATCCCAGCAGCCTTCGCCGGGTTATCGGATGCCAGCTGGGCAGGCTGTCGACGGTAGGCGGCACCTTACAGGGAGGCAGGCGATCTGGGCGGGCCACGGCATCCTCCGTCCCGGAGAGTTATTGAATTGCATTCAAAATCTGAATCAAAGTATCGGCCGTGGTGCCTCTATGCGTCAAGGTAGCTGGGTCGGACGGGTCAGGAACGCCCAGGCCGAGCACGGACGCCGACATTGGCAGGTGCGTCCGTGGTCGGGGCGATCAACCCTGCGGTGATATGTGCGGCGCAGATCTCCAGCAGCCGGGCCCGGGTCAGCTGGCCCGTACCGCCGATGACCCGGATCGCCAGGCCGTCGATCAGTGCGGAAAGCGTCGCCGCGAAGTCGTCAGCGTCGAGCGGCGCGAATTCGCCGGCCGCCTGGCCGTCGCGGATGACTTCGGCCAGCAGGGTGGTCCAGCGCCGCTCGATGTCCTCGGCGAACCTGGCCACCCTGGCATCGTGCGGGGCCCGCGCCCAGGTCTCCAGCCACAGGATCCAGGCCGGGTCCACGTCGGTCTCCGGCACTGACAGCTCGACCAGTCTCCACAGCCGCTCGCGGGCGGTCGGCAGTCCGGTGATCGCGTCGCGCGTCGTGGCCAGGAACGCGTCCTCGCTCCATTTCAGTGCCTGCATCAGCAGCTCGGGCTTGGACGGAAAGTAGTACATGACATGGCTGGCGCTCATGCCGGCTTCCTCACCGATGTCGACCATGCGGGTGTCGTCGAGGCCTCGGCGGGCGATGACGGTCAGGGCCGCCTGCAGGACCTGGGCCCGGCGCCGGTCCCGGTGGAGGCGGTGCCGGGTACGCGGACCGGGGGACGATGGCGGGCCGCCGACCTGCTTGGCCTTTTGCTGGGTGTCCTCACGCCTGGAAGGCAACCTGGCCTCCGATTACGGTCACGTCGACGCCCAGGCCGCTGATCTGGCCGGGCGCGCAGCCGAGCAGGTCTCCGCCGAGGATCACCAGGTCAGCCAGCTTGCCCGGTTCCAGGGAGCCGATCCTCTGCTCGGCGCGAATGGCGAAGGCGGCGTCGATGGTGTGCGCCAGCACTGCCTCCTCGGCGGTCAGCCCCTGGTCCGGTCCGATCGGGCGCCCGGAACGCGTCCGCCGGTTCACCGCCGCGGCGATCGTGTCCAGCGGCCGGTAGGACGCCACGTCGGAGTCGCTGCTCAGCACCACCCGGATGCCCAGATCCAATTCGGAGCGCAGCGGCTGCAGCCGGTGCGCGATGCCGGGCATCGCGTCTAGGAACTCGTCGCCGCTGTCGTACAGGTAGCTCGGCTGGCAGACCGCGATCACCCCGAGATCGCGCATCGCTGCGAGCTGGGCGCCGGTTGGGTAGCCGCAGTGCTCAATCCTGAACCGGGGATCCGCCGTCGGCCTCGCGCGCTGAGCTCGCGCGAAGGCGTCGAGCACGATCCCGATGGCGGCGTCACCTTGGGCGTGCACGCCGATCTGCCAGCAGGCGAGATGGGCCTGCTCGATCGCTGCGGAAAGCTCGGCCGACTTCCAGTAGAGGACTCCGTCTGCTGCCGGTTCTATGCCTTCTCCGCCGTCGGCGAGGTTTCCCGAGCAAGGTGCGTTGCTACGTGCCGCCGCTTCCTCGCTAAACGCGGCGGTGCCGCCGATCAGGCTGCCGTCGCAGTAGAACTTCATCGGCCCGAGCGACAGCCATTCGTCGCCGAACGGGGCGGCCATGCCGATGGCCTGATACTGGCTGGCTTGGTGAGACAGCGGCATGCACACCGTCCGCACCGCAAGCTTGCCCTGCGCGCGGGCGCCCCGGTACGCGGCCAGCTCGCGGCTGGTCACCTGGGCGTCGCAGACGGTGGTCAGTCCCGCGGCCAGGTAGGCAGCTCCGGCCCGCTGCACCGCGGCGACCAGATCGGCAGGATCAGCCGCGGTGTGGAAGTTCGGGCCGTGATGCCCGATGTCCACGGCTGCGGGCTGGACCAGCGCCATGGCGGCGTCGCGGAACAGGCCGGTCGGCCGTCCCCGCGCGTCCCGGTCGATCCGGCCGCCCGGCGGATCGGGGGTGGCATCGGTGATGCCGCTGTGCTGCATCGCGAGGCTGCTGGCCAGTACGTAGTGGCCCGAGATGTGGCCGACCAGCACCGGGTGGCCGGGCGCGGCGCGGTCCAGGTCCCAGCGCGTTGGAATCCGCTCGTACTTGGCGTGGTCAAAGCCGTAGGCGTACAGCAGGCCTCTAGGCGCGGCACCTCCCTGTTTCGCGGCGGCGGCGATCGCGGCAACTAGGCCGTCGACGGAGGCGACCTTCGGGTAACGCACGTCGACCGAGGCCAGCGACTCGCCGGTGGCCAGGAAATGGTTGTGCGCGTCGATCAGCCCAGGCAGGACGGTCCGCAGTCCCGCGTCGATGACCTCAGCGCCGGGAACGGCCTGAATGGCCTCGTCGTTGCCGCCGACAGCGACGATCTCGGTGCCGCGGATCGCTACCGCCTCGGCGCGGGGCCGCCTGCGGTCGGCGGTGAGCACCTGCCCGTTGGTGATCACAAGCCGGGAACCGTCCGTTGCGCGGCTCCCGGTCATGCCAGCAAGTACCTGCGAGACAGCGGCACCTCCGTGACCGGGCGGGCCAACAGGACCCGACCGCCAAGCATGACGGTCCCGTCGGACGGCTTGACCGCGATCTGCGGGCAGGCGCGGCCGGCGACGAGGTGATCGCGCCGCACCGTGCGCGTGCCGGAAACCGCCGCGAAGCGCCGGCTGCTGCCGAGCCGATCAGGCAGGCCCGCATCCAGGGCGGCGGCGCTGGTGAACGTGACGGACAGCGACGCCGGAGCCAGCCCGAGCCCGCCCCAGTGCGGCCCGTACCGGCGTGGCTGGGAGTCCTCGACGCTCGCGTTGCCTTCACCGAACGCTCCCCAGGCGAAGTGCCCGGCCTTGAGTATCAGTTCCGGGCGGATGCCGAAGAAGCCGGGCCGCCACAGCACGATGTCGGCAAGACGGCCCGGCGCTAGCGTCCCGACCTCCCCGAAGATCCCGTGGGTGATTGCCGGGTCGGCTGTGTACTTGGCCAGATAGCGCAGCACCCGCTCGTTGTCGTCAGGGCCGAGACCGTCCTCGGCCAGCGAGCCCAGGCTGCGCGGGACCAGCCGCGCTACCGCCGGCGCGTCCGGCCACCCCTGCCCGCTTCGGCAGGCCCGCCACGCCTTCATCGCGTGGGCGAGCTGCCAGGTGCGGCGGACCGTCTCGCCGATCCGGCCCATCCCCTGCGAGTCGCTGTTGATGATCGAGATGCCGCCGAGGTCGTGCAGCGGGCCCTCGGCGGCCAGCGTTGCCGGGTGCACCCGCTCGGCGGCCAGCGCCAGGTCCTCCGGGTCTCCGCCCAGGCCGCCGTGCACCGCGACGATCATCTCCGGGTGCTCCGCCGCAGTCCCCGTGCCGAAAGGTATCGTCGGCGTCGTCGATGAGCAGATCACGCTCGGCTCGCGAACTAGGCCGATCAGGTCCGGCACGTGCCCGCCGCCGGAGCCCTCAATGTGGTAGGCATGCACCGCGCGGCCGGCAATCGCGGCGACGGTATCCTCCAGTTCGCAGGACTCGTTCAGCCCGTCAGTGTGCAGCGCGACGGCGACGTCGTGGTCGGCGGCCACGCCCAGCACCGCGTCCACGATCTCCGGGTAGGCGCCCCAGTCCTCGTGGATCTTTAGCCCGCACGCACCGGCCTCGATCACCTGCTCCACCGGGGACCGGCCCTCGGACCGGGCGCTGGCCTGCAGGCCGAGGTTCACTGGCAGCTGCTCGAACGCACGCAGCGTCGCGCTCATCGCCGCCGGCGGCTCCTCGAACCCCGCCGTGATCAGGGTCGTCACCCCAGCCGACAGCGCAACCGGCACCAGCCGCGGCGTGATCAGGTGCACATGCGAGTCGACCGCGCCCGCAGTGGCGATCAGCCCGTAGCCCATGACCGGCAGCGTGTTCGGCCCGATGACCAGGTCTACCCCCGAGGTGATGTCCGGGTTACCCGCCCGCCCGATCCCGACGATCCTCCCCCCGGTGATTCCGATGTTCGCCTTCACCACGCCGAGCAGCGGGTCAACCACCAGCACTCCGGCGACCAGGACATCCAGCTCGCTGTCTCCTGGCACGCGGTCGGACTGGGTCATCCGCGACCGGATGTTCTTTCCGTACCCCCAGACGGGCTCGTCTCCATAGCCGACCCAGTCGTCCTCTACCCGCAGCCACAGGTCCGTGTCGGCCAGCCGGACCCGGTCGCCCGTCGTCGGCCCGTACCGGGCGGCGTAGTCGGCCTGGCGCATCCGCGGCGGATGGCTCACCGTTCTGGCCCCGCGCTGCCATCGGCTGAGGAACCTGACTCGCCCCGCTGTGCCGCGACGAGGTCAACCTCCAATGACTCGCCGGGTGCCCATCGCAGGCTGGCACCCGCAGGAAGATCAAGCCGGAAGCCCTCAGCGGCTGCCCGGTCGAACATCAGCCGCGGGTTCACCCGCCAGAACGGGTAGTGCGAAGACACCCGGACCGGCCGCGTGGATGTGCTTGTCACCCGGATCCTGCGCCGCTGGCGGCCGGGTGCCAGGACTACTTCCCGCCGGGGACTGCGGACCTCTCCGGGCGTTAGGCCTTCCGGCGGCATCACGTCACACATCCCACGGGTCACGCAGCACGATCAGCCGAGTCCCGTCACCGAGCAAGACCTCCAGGCGGACCTCGTCCACCAACGTCGGCACCCCGTCCATCAGCTCCTCTGAGCGAACCGCTGCCCGGCCGGCCGCCAGGACGCCCTGCGCATCAGCCCCGGCGCGCGCAGCCCGGTGCATCTCATCGCACACGATGGCGGTCGCCTCCGGCGCACTCAGTGCGAGCCCGTCCGCCCGGGCACGACGGGCAAGCTCAGCTGCGGTGAAGATGCACAGCCGGTCCTCCTCAGTCGCCGTCAGGTACACGATCCCCCCCAGCACGCCGAGCGCCGCGCGGGTCCAGATAGGCACGGGCGCTGCTTATCGAACAGCGTTCAATAACGGCAAGAACGCTATGCATCGGCGCCGGTGGTTGTCAACGCGCCGCAACTGGTCCCTGCGAACTAACCTCACAACAACTTCGCCGCGCCGCCTTTCGAGCAGTACGGGTTGGCGCGGGGAGGCCCGTGGCAAGCACGCGTGGCCGGGACATCTCCCGCGAAACTGCAGCAATGTCGGCCAGCACTCTCTCAGCCGGCGCGTTCAAGGCCGGGCAGCTTCGAGCGTCTGCGCAAACAGCCGGAGTGACCGCACAGCTGGTACCACTTAGCTTCAAACTTCGGGGAGCCAAACGGGGAGCCAGCAGCGACAGGCGCCCAACCGTGTCGAGCAACATCCAGCCGCATTTGCGCTGCTCAGCCGCTTACTAGGCCACGGTCAGCGACGCGGGGCGACGGTCAGATCGTGACTGGGGGTCAAGGGGTCGCGGGTTCAAATCCCGCCGTCCCGACTGGTAGTGCTCCTTTTTCGATTATCTGTCCCATGGCTGGGAGCCAAAAGGGAGCCAATCTCCTTGAGGACAGACCCCTTGACCGGGGTCAAGGGGTCAAAGATCATCAGCTTGGGGAGCCAAACGGGGAACCAAACTCCTCCGAAATGACCTTCCAAAGCGGCTAACCTGGTCCTACGCCAACCGTTCTACCAGCGCATTTGCCAACCCGGTCGGATGCGCGAAAACTGGCCGGTCAAGGAGTCAAAGATCACGCGTTTCGCCGCTGCATCAGAGAGCACGCCAGGGCGCGACACCGAGGCCAGCCGGGAAGACCCACAACCCGGCCAGTGACCTGCAGCCCGAACCAGCCCGGCACCGGGGCCGACACATCGCGTCGCACAGCCGCACGGTCCTGCGGAAACACCGGCTCACACTCCGCCCAGTCGGCTGACCGTCCCTGAGCGCGCCCGTTGAGCACCGGCCAAGCTCGCGCACTTGCGATTGCCTCGCTAAGCGGCAGAACCCAATAGCAAGCGCTCGATTCCGCCGATGATGATCACTGTGTACGCGGCGAGCAGCGCCTGCGTCATCGCGCCCCATGTCGCCGGGCGGTTCCGCTGTCAGAGGTATCCCGTAGCGTGCCTACAGCAAGCCGACATGCCGCTCGACGGCATTTCAGGCCGCACATCCGCAGCACGGGATGGAGGGACTCGTGCCCCTGAAGGTCCGTGAGATAATCAAGCTGATTGAGGCTGACGGCTGGTACCTGGTCACCACTGCGGGAAGCCACCGGCAGTACAAGCACGCAGAGAAGGCTGGCCGGGTGACAATTGCTGGCAAGCCGAGCGCCGAATTGCCACCTGGTACCGAGCGAAGCATCCTGAGGCAAGCAGGGCTGGACCGGAGGAACCCATGACCAGCTACGCGGTCGTTATCGAGCGAGCCAGCGACGGCGGATATGGCGCGTGGTCCCCGGATCTGCCTGGCTGCGTCGCACTAGCAGATACCGAGGACGCTCTCCTGGCCGAGATGCGCCAGGCCATCGAGTTGCATCTTGCCGGGCTTCGTGAAGACGGCCAGCCAGTCCCGCATTCCTCAACCGTGGCGGCGACCGTCATCACTCTCGACGCGGCCTGACCGCTGCGCTCACTCCCGAGCGCGCAGGGTATCCGGACCAGGATGGCGGTGCCTCGTTTAGTCCGGATCACCGCGCCGCCTTTGTCATGGGCGAGACGGCGACTGCTGACCCGAGCGGGACTACCTCAGGATAGCCCGTCACGGAAGGGTTACCAGGTTGAGGCGGAGCACGCTGCGGGCGTGACAGCTAGTACCGGACGCGGCCCGAGCCGAGTTCTCGTCCGGAGGCACCGAAAGCGGCCCAGCGCAGGTATCCGTTCCCACCTGGTGGCCAGGCGGCGGCGAAGAACCTTCGGTTGCCCACCAACACGGTGCGCGCCTGGCCGGTGACGCCATGCGCGGTGGTCACGACGACATACCGGACCGGCGGAGCAGCCTCCCCGGCCAGAAGACAGGGCGAAGTGTCCCCGAGGCTCATAAGCGAGATCCGCACGATAGCGCCGGTCGACTGCGGCCTCCACGCGGTGGCCGTATAGCAGGTGCTGCCGAAACGGGGGCTGCCAGCCCTGAAGTAGCACGTGCCCCACGGGCCGATGTAGACATCTAGCCACCAGCGCGTCCCTTCGACCGTTCCGGAGCCGATCGTGCCGCCGACCGGGCTCGGTCCTGCGGCTTGGCCCGGCCGCAGCCAGCGCTCGACTACCAGGGGTCCGAGCGCGAACGGCACCGTGTAGCCGAGTTCCACCGCGTGCGACCAAGTGGTGATCTTGTTAACGGTCGCGCTGGAAGGCACCGGAAGCGCGAAGTAGCTGGCGTACCGCTGGCCGAATACCGGATGCACGGTCAGGACCTGGCCGTCGTCGTACGCGACCGTGAGGCTGGTCACATCGATTCTGATCGTGCCGACACCGACCGCCTGCGCCGGTCCCGGCGGACTGACCAGCAACACCGGCGGACCTGAGTGACGTCTCGCCTGTGGCCCAAGTGCCGAGCAGACCGAGCCGCTTTTCGCGGCGACCGTCCTCCAGCACAACAGTCCGCCTCTTTCCCGCCAGACGTCCAACTGCCAGCGTTCGCCGTTGATCGTGCCCGTCGCCACGAGCCCAGGAGGAGCGCCGCGGCCTGGCGGCAGTTCGGTGACGTGGTACGAGAGCGGGATCCCAGGTTGCGCCAGGTTGCCACCACGCGACTGCGCAGGTTGCCACCACGCGACTCGTCGGTGTCACCACCCGACACGGTGAGCGGGATTGCGGCAGCGGCCGCAGCGAGGACGGCTACTACCGCTGCCACGCCGGCCAGCCGACGTCGCCGCGCCACCGCGACCCGGCGCGGCCGCGACCGGAACGCCCTGGCCGACTCGAAGAACGCGCGGGAGGCCGGGCGCCGGAGCTGCCACACCGCGGCGAGGCCGATCAGCCAAGTCAGCATCGCCCAGAACACCTGCCCGATGCCATGGAGGCCGCTCAGCTGCAGCGTCGCCAGGCCGAACAGGACCGTGGACAAGATGCGCGACCAGTTCTTGCCCTGGCCAGCTGCCCGCGCCGTCCACAGCCACAGGACGATCACGGCCAAGGCGACGCCTATCGCCAGCGTCGCGATGAGCGGGCGCAGGTGGCTGAGCTGGGCCGTGGTGAGGTGGTGCCCGAGCACTGTCAAGTGGTGGGCCTTGATGTCGCCGATGTAGGCCAGCGCGATGATCAGTTGCACGACGGTGCCGACGGCGCCCCCGTACATGAGCTTGACTGCGCCCAGCACCGGCGCGGGAGCAGGAGGCCGCAGCGGCCCGACCGCAGGGCCGCTGGACGGGTTGGGCTGGTACATGGGGACCTCTGATACGGGGGTGAAGCGCCCAGCGGCCGGATCGGCGGCGATCGCGGCGACCAACCTGGCGCGGGCCGCGTCCAGCTCGGCAGCCGCGGGAAGGGGCGTGTCCTGTGCTAGCTCCCGAAGCAGCTCCATTTCATTCATTGGCCGTGAGCTCCTCATAGGTTGCAGCCGCATCGGTACCTGCCAGGACCTCGCGCACCTTCGCGCGCGCCCGGTGCAGCCTGGACCGCACCGTCCCCACCGGGATGGCCAGCGCCCGCGACACCTCCTGATAGGTCAGCTGCTCCCAGGCGATGAGCAGCAGCACATCCCGGTCACCGGCCGACAGCGCGGCCAGCGCCGCGTCCAGCAACGTGCGCATCGCCTGGGCCGTGACATCAGCTGCCACCCGTTCGGCGTGACCGGGAAACGCAGGCTCGGCCGCCGCCTGCCCGATCCGGTACCGGCGGGCCTCGTCCCTGCGATGCTGGCCGACCAGGTTGGTGGCGATCCCATACAGCCACGGCCGGGCATCCGCGTGGCCGAGGTCATACCGGTCCCGCTTGGCGAAAGCGGCCAGGAACGTCTCGGCGACCAGGTCATCGGCAACCTGGCCGCCAGCACGCCGGGCAAGGTAGCGGTAAATATGAGGGCGTGCCTGTCAAACAGAACCCCGAACCGCTCCGGCTCCTGCCAGGAACCCGCAATGACCGCAGCATCAGTCGCGACGGCGGATCCCCGGCGCCGCCTCACGCGCGACCTTGATTCATGCCCATGCCCTTCCGGGTGCTCCGCACGCTATCTGTTATCCGCAACCCGGGCCAAACAAGTTCACGACCACCGCTTAGCACAGCGTCGACAAAGGCACCGTCTCTGCTCCAGGTCGGCTCGGCGAAGCCATCCGGCTATGGTGCCGGGCTAGGGTCGTCTTGCCCTGCTCGCCCTGAGGGTGATTGCGCGGCTGAGAGCGGACGCTGTCAAGGCCCCGTCACGGCGGCTCGAAATCGATACCGTGGCGTTACGGAACTGTACGTACAGTCCGCAGAAGCGTGACGGTCTGGTTGGCAGTCAACCGAGAGCCGCCGCCCCCCCCGCGCCGAAAGCGAGTAACTCGTCACGCGTCAGCCGCGGCAGCCCGGTGCGCCCGCGCGCCAGATGATCGCCAGAGCCTGGCCGAAGGCCCGCGCGGGGGGATGCATCCGAAGACTGGGCCGTTCGAACCGGTGTTCTGTGCCGATTCACAAAGCTGAATACACCAATTTTCGGGGAGCCAAACGGGAGCCAACTGCGGCAGATGCCGGACCACGCCGGGCAACACCCAGGCACGTTCGCGCAGCTCACCGGCTCACTGAGCCTCACTCCGCAACGGGCAGCGACGCCCGAATCGTGACTGGGGGTCAAGGGGTCGCGGGTTCAAATCCCGCCGTCCCGACGCAGGTCAGAAGGCTGATTCGAAATCCGGATCAGTCTTCTGGCACACTTGGGGGACCAAGATCGCGGATACTGATCTTCTCTGGCGCTTCTTGACCGCCGGTCAAGTGCGGCGGCGCCGATCAACGCCCGACTGAAAGTCGTTATGACGGCACGGGACGGCGCTGATGCTAGCGACGATCCATGTAGCCAGTCACGCCGGTCTCTACACCTCTTCGCACGATGCCGGGCAAGCGCGGGTTTGCTCGCACTGGTGATGACTGGGCGAGTTCTACAGCTCTTTCAGCACGGAGATCATCAGCGCCACGGACTCGTCGAACGACAGCGCCGCTGCCTGAAGGTGATCGAAGATCATGTTGTAGTTGCGGACCTCCGTGACGTCCTCGAGCCACAGCATCCCGGTCGCGTACCCGACGCAGACCACATCGGGGTCTGCTCGATCGGGGAACGCCAGGATGACGAACGGCGCATCCATCGCCACGTGCGCCCCGCCGCTGAACGGGATCACCTGGAGGAACATGTGCGGCGCCGCGCTGAGCTCGATCAGGTGCTCGGTCTGCGCGCGTGTCACCTCCCGTCCGCCGACCTGACGCCGCAGTGCCGCTTCGTCAAGCACGACCCACGCAGTCGGTGGGTTGGCCTCAGCGTGCCGCCGGCGCTCTGCCAGTAACGCGAACTGCTGCCCCTGATCCGGACGCGGCGTCTTTACCTTGCCGGTAGCCAGGAGTGCCCGCGTGTAGTCCTCAGTCTGCAGCAGGCCCGGAATGCGGTTGACCCTGTAAACCCTCATCTCGGAAGCGGCGCTCTCGAGTCCCAAGTATGTCGCCAGATGTGGCTGCACGCTGTCGCCGTAGGCGTGCCACCAGCCCTTCTGGCGGGACTCCCGGGCCAACTGCATGAGGCCGTCGTGCTGGCCGCCCGTCACGCCGTATATCAGCAGCAGGTCGCGGACATCCCGCGGCGATACCGCGACGCGCCCGGTCTCGATCCGGCTGATCTTGGACGCTGAGCATTCCAGCCGCTCCGCGACGTCCTCACAGGTTAGCTTCGCGGCCTCGCGCAACCGCCGGAGCTCGGAGGTGAGACGGCGGCGTCGGACCGTCGGACTCTGCATGCTAAGCACTGACTTCTCCAACCTGCGACAGCAGCACGTTCTCGCGGCGAATGCATACATTGTGCCGTGGGCGCCTCGCATACGCGCAATACCCGGGTCTCCAGCCCACCCCGCATATTGCGAGTCAGCCGCGGCATCGTGACGATGCCAACCCTTGACCCACGACTGGTCCCCTTCGATCCGGGCTATGCCCACATCCGTGACTACCGTGGGGATGGCGCAGCACGCGCGCTGGTGGGTCTTGCTCGCTTCCTGGGGCAACATCGGAAGCCTTCTCGGCGGGCTCGGCTGCGGTAGCGCTGGCTATCTCCGCGATCATCACTGGCAGTGCGGGCCTCGGCGACTGGCGAGCAAGCAACGCGCAGAAGCCGAACTCGTGCATGCAGAAGCAGAACCATCCGCCTTGAACGTCATAGTTCCCTGTACGGCTGGTCACCTGGCATGGTCAACGTCTACCGCGTTGAGTTGGTCACCGAACGGTCCGAGATGGAGCAGGCGCAAGAGCAGCTGACTGCCGGCAAAGGCTCTGACTATGTGATCCTTCGCGTGAACGATGGCCCATCCGGCAACGAGCACCGGGCAAACCTGCTGCGCGATCTGATTGCGAGCAGCCATATGATTGCCCGCGCTTCCATTCCGGCTGAGCCCGAGGCACTCGAAGTCGGCAGCCGTGGTCTGGTCGACCAATTCCGTGGGCGGTCCAGCCAACGAGCTAGCCACCGCATTTTCACACAGCGAGCTTCTCGGCGAGACTGCAGATCCGCTACCACTCTGCCCTTCGCCGAGCCGAAAGACTTGATCTAGGCCACCTGCTGACAAGCGTCTCGTGTCAGGCCGTCCCCAACCCTCAACCAGCCCGCGGACCAGGGCGCAGGAAGCGGGGTTGCCCGGCCGCGTCCCTGTCTTCGACGGGGTGAACCGGCCTCCCCGTCTTCGACGGGGTGAAACGGACGGCGCTGGCAGCGTTCTGCCGTCATCTGACCAGCCACGTCTGTGTGTCGCCCACGTACTGCAGTGAACCGCAAGAGCTGGCATCAACGTTACCGATTCCCGAGGTAAGAGGACTCCCCAGGCACCACCCGTCGGTCACGAGTTGCCAGCCGTCCTGCTCGTACGGATAGACCGCGGCCCAGGACTGTCCGGCCTTGTTGCCGCAGGCCTGGAGGTCGACGGGGCCTGCTGTGCCGCCGGGTAGCATCAGGCATTCGCCGGCGGCCCGGATCGTGCCATCTGTTGCCACGGTCCACTTCTGATTCGCGTTGCTGCGGCAAGGCGCTAGGGAGATTTTCCTGACGCCGGTCCCTGCGCTGTAGGTCAGGCATCGGCTGGCCCGCCACGAGATGATCGGCCCGGGCGGCTCGGTCCAGCGCTGGTTACGGGCGAGATTGCAGGCAGCAATCACCAGATGCGTCCCGCTGCGCGTGCTCGAGCCTGGGTCGGTTAGGCACTGTCCCGACACCTGGCTGGCGACCTGGCCGTCCTGACGAACCTCCCACCGCGAAGCTGCGCCGCTGGTGCATGTCTTGAGCACAGCCGCGGCGCCGACCGTGCCCAGGCACTGGCCCTTCAGCCGGAGTGTGTTGTCCTGAACCACTGTCCAGCGCTCGTCGGCGCGCCCATCGCAGGGGCGGATCTCCGCCCGACGCTCGCCTGAGCTGACGACCGCGGCTTCTGCCAGGCAGTTATCGCCGAGGTCCAGCTTGATCGGTCCGGTCGGCCCGGTGTCGGGCGCTGACCCGACTTTCCAGGTGAACGACACCGTGGCAGTCGCCCCGACCGTGTCGGTGACCGAGACTTTGACGTGGTAACTACCTGGTCGCGACAGCCAGCCGTAGATTAGGCCGACGTAGGCCATATTAATGTCGGGCGGAAGCCCCGTCGCAGTGAAGGTGAGCTGGTTGGGATCGGTGTCCGTCGCCGGAACCCCGATGTTGACCAGGTCGCCCGCAGTTGCGAGTAGCTGGCCTGGTGGCTTGACGGTGAGGACGCCGTGCACGTACCAGGTGAACTCGGCGGAGGCGCTCGTGGCCGAATCGGCCACAGTGACGTCCACGAAGTACCTGCCGAAGGCCGTCGGCGCTCCGGAGATCTGGCCCGTCGCCGCGTTGATCGTGAGCCCGGTAGGCAAGCCCGTGGCGGAGTAGGTCAGCGTCTGGCTGCGCGCCGAGTCGAAGGCGTGAATCTGCAGGCTGACAGGCACGCCGCGGTTCGAGTAGGTCGTCGGCGGCTGCTGGACCGTGATGACGTCATTGGTCGTCCAAGTGAAGCTGACCGTGCTGGCCGCCCCCGTTCCGTCGGTCGCGGTGGCAGTGACCTGGGAAGTCCCCGGCGTCGTCGGCGTGCCAGAGATAACGCCCGTGCTGGTGTCTAGAGTGAGCCCGGCCGGCAGACTGGTGGCCGAGTAGCTCAGCCTCTGGCCTGATCGAGTGTCAAGTGCCTGCATCTGCAGCGTCATGGGGGTGCCGACCGCGCTAAAGAGCGGGCCGGGATTGACAAGGGTTACGACGTCGCCCGTCGCGGGGCCGAGCGCGAATGCGCCGGTGCCGTCCGGGGTTCCGAGACCGGTCGGCCCGTCGTAGCCGGATTGTGCCGTGCAGAGATAGGCGGGCGTGCAAGACCCGTTCGAACCGCTGGTTACATCGTAAAGGTCGCCGGGATTCCGGTAGGGATACAGCGAGGGGTAACTTCCTGCTGCGGGCTGGCCGGCCAGCGCGTAGGTCGCAGCGATGATCGGCGCGGCCGCGCTGGTTCCGCCGAGTACTTGCCAGCCTGGCGGCCCACTGTACGGATGCGAGTCGTAGACAGCGACGCCGGTATTGGGGTCGGCGACGGCCGCCACGTCGTTGTCCGTGCGCTCGGCGCATCCAGTGTCGGCCTGCCAGAACGGCTTTCCGTTGGGCGTGCAGCCCGAGCCTGTGCCGCGCCAGGCCGTCTCTATCCAGGCGCGGCTAACCGACGCGCGGGACAGCGTGGTACCGCCAACGGCGGTGACATACTGCGAAGATGCGGGGTACGAGGGGCCGTAGCCCTGGTCGCCAGCGGAGAAAGTGATCGCGACACCTGGATGGTTGAAGTAACTGCCGTACTCGGCGTCGCTCAGCCGGGACCTCGTGCCCCAGCTATTCGATACGAATGCGGCATGCAGTACGGTCACTGCGAGGCTCTCTGCGGTGCCGAGGTCGCTGATCAGGTTGCTGTTGGCTTCTATCAGATCGATGTGGCACAGCGGGCAGATGGCCGAGACCATGTCAAGGTCCAGGGACTCTTCCTCAGCCCAGCCGTAGTCCGTCCTCGGCAACGGGCTCGGCGCACCGTTCTGGTCGAGCTGGGCGAAGCAACCGTTGGCGGTCGTGCATGGCGCAAGGCCGTACTGGGCCCGGTAGACGGCCAGATCGGACGCAGCATTTGGGTCGTTGAAGGCGTCAACGAGCACGACAAGTTCGCCATTGCCGACCGAGGCAGATGCGGAAGCAAGGTTGTACGCCGACTGCAGGTCAGCAGGCCCGTAACCCGACGGTGGCGAGCTGAAAGGCTGTTTTCCGAGCGGGCGAACCTTGGTGTTCGTCCGCACCAGCGCCATGCAAGCCATCCGTTGTGGACGCGACGGCAGCTTGCAGGCGCGGGCCACGCCGGCCGGTAGCTGCGGGCCCGCCAGACGCACGCTAGCAAACGCCTCGTGAGACGCGGGCGTGGCGCGAGCCGGAGGCGCTGATCCGTACAGCATGGCTAGCGCGAGCCCAGCGATGGCGATGGGAACGCTATACCGGGTCAGCGCGAACGGGCGGATCCGGTGCGAGCCTCGCATGCGAACTCCTCGACATCCGCGCTGCCACGCGGTCCTGCAGCTATTGAAGCGTGGCCTGACTGTATCCAGCAATAGCAAGCATTGCCCGGCCAGACGCCGGCGAGTTTGGCGCTGGTGCCACCTAGTAACAGAGGGACGACGCCTTATGGCTCGTCCCTCTGTCTGCTTCTCACGTGCCCTCCTGCTAGAGCAGGACAAGCTCCCGTGCGTCGTCGGCCTGGGTCGAGTCCTGGGAAGGGATCGTGACTGGGTGCGATGCCATGAACTCGCGTATCTCGTAGCGCTGCCAGATTGCGCCATCGCAGTCCTGCAACGCGGACTACTGCGCCTCCGCCACCCATGACTTGCCCGAGACACGCTGGCACCGACGACCCTGGGGCAATGCCGAAGTGAACCGACGAAAGTCTAGGGTCGCCCGATCTGGCTTGTGCCGGGAGGCGCCGCTGGCGGCTCGCCGAAGACGCAGTGGTTGTTCCGGACGGGTTGAACTGGGCCAAGCGTGCAGAGAACTTCGAACCGGTGTTCCCCGGCTGTTGACGGGGCGGAAATGCGCCAATTTCGGGAGCCAACAGCGGCAGATACTCAGCGGCGTCGAGCAACGTCCAGCCGCGTTCGCGCAGGTCATCGGCTCACCGAGCCGCGCCCGGCGACGTCCCGCGACGGTTGAATCATGACTGGGGGTCAAAGGGCCGCGGGTTCAAATCCCACCGTCCCGACGCAGCTCAGGAGGCTGATTCGAAATCCGGACCGGTCTTCTGGGCCCACTTGGGGACCAAGATCGCAGATACTTCTCAGCTAGCGCTATTTGACGGCCGGTCAAGTGCGCCAGCGGCGATCGATGCCGACTCAATGAGACGTTATCGCTCTCGCCGACCCGGAATGGTGCATGTCAGCCGTCATGCCTGAGGCAAATGTGGAACTGGAAGGCTGGTCTGTGGCAGCGAAGCTGCGTAGCTAACGTGCTAAGGGCGAGCCGCCAGCGTGAACGCTCCCTTGATCGCCGAGAGCAGGACCGGGACGGCCGTGGCCTCGTTGATGGGCTGCGACGGATTCTCGGCGAGCAAGATGACGACGTAGCTCTGCCCGGCCTGGGTGGTGGCCAGGTAGGCCAGGGTCAGGACCCCTGGCTCGGATCCGCCCTTGAACCAGGTTGTCTTCCACTGGGCCGGGTCGAGCTGGAGGCCGTCGTCGTTGAGCGAGAGCAGCTGGCCGATCGGGGACAGCCCTGGCCGGCGGGCGAGGGCGGCCAGGGCGGTGTAGGCACGGCAGATGTCATCGGCCGAAGCGAACCATTCCACGCTGTTAATGTCGCGTGGCGTGGTCCACGCCTGCGCCGCCGCCACGGCGGGAAGGGGTGCCCGGTCGACGGTGCTGGCGATCAGCGCCCGCCGGCCAGCTTCGTTCGCGGCGATGTAACGCTTCGCGAGCGCCGGCCAGTGGTCGAGCTTGAGGATGAACAGCTCACGGGTTGTCAGGAACGGCCGGTCCAGGGCCGGCTCGGCCATCCCGGTCGTGGTGAGCGCCGCCTCGACCGCGGGGCGGCCCACGAGGTTGATCAGCATGTTGGCGGCCGTGTTGTCGCTGATGGAGATCATCTTGGCGGCCGTGTCCTGGACGGAGATCCGGGTGCCGTCCGGCTCCTTCTGGAGCTCGCCGGAGGGCAGGCTCTTGAGCTGCGCGGTGACCGTCAGCAGCTGGTTCCAGCGGACCTTGCCCGAGGCCACGGCGTTGCCCAGCGCGTCGAGTACGTAGAGCTTGAAGGCCGAGCCGAGCGGCGCCGCTGCGGCGGGGTCGATGCTGTGTACCGGCTGGCATGAGCCGGTGCTGACGTTGGCGACGAGCAGGCGGACCCAGGGCGCGACCGAGCGGACGGCGGCGTCGACGCTGGCCCAGGTGGCGGGCGTCGGCGCGGTCGTGGCCGGGCCGATTCTCAGCCCGCTGATCAGACCCTGGCTGTCGACGGTGAGCGCAACCTGAGCCCGCGAGAGCAGCCGCTGGTGGAGGCGATAGCGACAAGCGTGCTCGGTTCACTGACCTCGATCGAGAGCAGCCTGACGATGACCACTGCGTGCAGCCCCTGGTTCAGCATGGCCGGGCTGACCTGGGCGAGGAAGGCCGCGTCGAAGTGGGCGCCGACCTGGGCCCCAGACAGGGACAGATGGGCCGCCGCCGCGACGAGCCACCGGAGCTGGGTCCCGGCCGGCGTATCGGGCGTGACAACCACCTTCACTGGTCCCGTCGAAGCTCCGCCGGTGGCCGGCCCCGTCGAACTGCACGCGGCGGCCAGGAGCACCACCGCGGCCATCAGCACCACCAGAAACAGCGACGCTGGATGGCGCCGCCCACCACTCCTCCCGCTACCGAGCCAGGGCATCCATCTTCCTCCTGCATCGGCATGCCCATTGTCTGCCCGCCGGACCAGGGCCCTTTGGCTCCGGCCGAACAGGCCAGTCAATCGCAGTAGCCGGTCCGTAGGCCGACCGTGACCTCGATGATCGATGACGAGCGGGCGGCCGATACAACTGCGGCACACAGCGGGAATTAGCCTAGGTGAGCGCCTGTCGCGTGGCTATGAGGCGGACGCATACGTTGATCCATCCCGAGAGTTGACGCCCAGCCACAAGGGCCAGAAGTGGCGTCTCACAAAGGCCGGCCCGGATGTCGGTCCCTGCTTAGACCGTGACGCGATTGGTCTCGATCCTCGACCAGCCGCGGGAACAGTCGACGGACCGCAGCGTGGATGAACTAGCTATTCCATATTTGCGCTCCTGCTTCTCGAAGTCAGTGCGGATCATTACAATCCGCTGCGTGTCTGCCTTCGATGCGGGACCGAGCCGCACGGCCCTGGTGACCGCGGTCGCCCGCGATCTTCACCGGGCGAAGCCACCGCCGCTGGTCTTCGACGACACGCTTGCCCTGCAGCTCGCGGGTGAGGAGGGGCTCGCGATCAGGGAGCGGCTGCGCGCGGAGGTCCGCGACGATGACCTGTTGGCGTTCAGCCGGTGGGTTTGCGTGCGCTTCGCGCTACACGGAGGACGCCGTCGAGGAGCAAGCCGGTACTGGTGTTCGTCAGTATGTGATCTTAGGGGCGGGGCTTGACACCTTCGCGTATCGTCGCCCCGACCCCGCCCTCCGCGTGTTCGAGGTCGACCATCCGGCCACCCAGGCCTGGAAGCAACGCAGGCTTGCCGATCTCGGGGTGGTGATCCCCGACAGCCTGGTCCTTGTGCCGGTCGACTTCGAGCTCCAGGGACTAGGGCCGTCCCTGGAGGAGGCGGGGTTCTCCTTCCAGGAGCGGGCGGTGTTTTCGTGGCTCGGCGTCACGATGTACCTGACGCCGGACGCGATCGGCCAGACGTTGTCCACCATCGCCCACGGAGCAGCCGGGACCCGGGTTGTGCTCACCTACAACCAGCCCGACCGCGTTCTCGATTGACCACGCCGTCCGGGTGACCTCGGCGATGCGGCCGATTGCGGCCGGGTTCGGTGAGCCGTTTGTCACCTTTTTCACGCGCGCCGAGATCGACGCCTTGCTGTGCAAGTACGGGTTTGACGAGATGGAGCACATCGGGCGCAGTGAGGCGCGAGCGAGGTACTTCGCCGGTCAGCAAGGCGTCGAGATCGGCGGCGCGCAGGCATTGGTCACCGCTATGGTTCGTTCATCGTCCGCGGTCGGCCAGACAGACGGCTGAGCGGGCACGAGTCGCGTGGCTGCAGCGCTCCATCGATGCACAGGAACGCATATCACTACCGTCCGTTTGTGCCCATGGCTTCTGCGGACCAGTCGGGATTGCCGCGAGTCGGACGCCATCGCAAGTGGTACGTCGCCCGTAGCTGAACACTGCGCCCGCCCTGCATCGCCCTAGCGCCCGACCGATGTCCGCCGGTCTTGCCAAGGCGAATAACTGCCGTGCAAAGACCCGTGGCTCTTCGGACCTGACGCTGCCGTCGATGATGGCCACGTCACGGCTCAGGGTCATTCCGCGGGGTCCGCCGACCCCATACTCCAATGTGGACGAATCCGCATGCCAGGAAGTCAGCGTCGCCTGGTCGGTCGATGAGTGCCGTCGCTTCCTCAAGGCTGAGGGCCCCAGCTTGCACCTTCGCAGGGGCGAGAGCGGCCTGACTGAGCTGGTAGAACTCGGCAAGATCAGTGCCGGCTTGGATGATGTCGATCTCGGCGTCTGCACCGATGTCTGTGAGGCCGAGCTGGTGAACCTGGCGGAGCAGAACTCGGCCCTGGGAGAGGGCCATGCTCGGGAAAGCGACTTGCGCGGACTGGGGACCGGTGGCCCATACCGGGTCGGCGTCGCCCAGCCACATCCCGAAGTCTGGTTCCTCAAGCAGCAGCCGTCCGCCGGGGGCCAGCCAGGTGACTATCCGTCGCAGCAGGTCCATACCCGGGGATATGTGCATGAGCACGGCTCGCGTGTGGATGAGATCGAAGGAGCCGGGCGGAAACGTATCGGTGCGGATGTCGTGCCGAAGGACCTCGACGTTCGAGGCGTCTATCTCGGTGAGAAACCTGAGCTGCAGATCGGTGGCGATCACACGCCCAGTCGGGCCGACGACCTCAGACAACCACCGGGTGATCGACCCTCGCCCTCCGCCGATCTCCAGACAGCTAGCGCCCTTGCCGATTCCAAGACCCTCGATGCGCCTCTTCGTCAGCGGGTCGAGACGCTGCTCTAACAGCTGAAGGCGGCGCGACTCGTCCTCAGCAGAATGCGGGAACGCGTAGTCCGGTGCGTCGCTCACAGCCGCAATCGTAAGTTGCAGTAATTCTCGGCGTCGGGCACTCCAGAATCATCCTCGCAGAACGCTCACCAGGCGGACGCGGGCACCATACTGTCGCGCGTCACGACCCGGGGTGGCCGTCGTCGATCAAGCAGTCGACCACCTTACGTAGTCCGCTCCCCGCCAGCAAACAGGAACGGACGCGCGGACTGCGCCCGAGTCAGGTCACATCCCGCGCGTCAGCAAGCTCGCGCTGAACTAGCCAGAGAAACGGGTGCCGCCCGACAGGCCCGACGTTCGCGGGAAATTCGAGTGGATGCGTCGGGGACCGGGCCGCCTCCCCGTTCGCGACGGCAGCTCAGGCAGGGATCGCGACGACCTGCTAGCGGCACTACGCGGATGTCGTCGAGCGGATAGCCACAATGTCAGTCCTGGCGCTAACGTCCCGGTTGTGACACGCAGCCGCATAACTGTCCGCGATCGGTTGCTTAACTTTGCCCGCTGGCGGTACGCATATGCCTACGGCTTCTGGGACGAGTACATCCCGCTGGGCCGCAAGCGCCGCCGCCGCAAAAGTGCTGAGTGGCGGCACCGGTTTAGGGAGGCGATACGCGAGGGCGGCCTGGATGGGTACGCGGCGTTCACGGCCGCGCAGAGGGCACGCCGAAGGCACTGGTGGGAGTTTCCG
The DNA here is from genome assembly GCA_963711055.1 of uncultured Actinomycetota bacterium. Classification (GTDB taxonomy): domain Bacteria; phylum Actinomycetota; class Actinomycetes; order Streptosporangiales; family Streptosporangiaceae; genus JAJYUU01. The sequence continues at coordinate 93,426 of CAVQCR010000017.1, forward strand.
GCGCCCCCGCCAGCGAACCGCCAGACGGGGATGACACGGACAGCGACCAGGGCTAGGTCTCCTTGCTGGCTGCGTGTTCGCTGGCGTTGAGCCGGTAGAGCGGTGCCTGCCGGGCAGCGATCGCCTCGGCGACATCGGCAGCTCTGACCCCGTACAGGTGGAGGTGCAGCTCTTGCGGCGCGGGCTCGTCAGCGCCGCGCTCTACCGCGTGCGCCGCGTTGGCCGCTGGCTTGGCGAGTCCGCGCAGATGCCGACCGCGACGACTAGCGCGACGATCCAGCCGCCGCCGCGCCCGTTGTTGCAGGGCGTGTAGTGGAATCCCATTCGCTGGCTCATGGCTTGATCCCCTCTCGGGCAGATGTATCTGAGCCGCGGCGCTGGCGGGCCCGTTCAGGCCCGCCGGCTATTCAGGCCCGCCGCACGCCGCATCGGCTGCCAGCGCTGACATGAACCTGCGCATGCGATCGGTTACCTCCTCCACGCACTGCGCGATCAGCACCAGGCGGCCGTCCGCGCCGAAGACCGGCGCGTTCATCGCACCCCAGTACGTCCTGGCGAACTGGCCCGGACTGCCCGGCACCTCGACGTCATACTTCTGGAACTCCATGGCGTCGCGCTCACCCGCGGCCAGGACCCGGCGCAGCGACGCGAACGAGTTGCGCACCCCCGTTGCGTTGGGATCTGATGGATCGTCGGGGAAGGCGTCGAAGATGTTGCGGCCCAGCAGCTCCTGGCGGGTGCGGCCTGTCGCCTGCAGGAACGCCAGATTCACGTCGGCTACGGCGAATTCCGGCGTGAGCAGTAGGACCGGCACCGGGAGCTGCCGGTATACCGCCGCATAGTCGATCTGCGATCCCGTCATCACGCCTCCTCCCGGTTGTCAGCTAGCTAGTTCTCCCCGCCTTGCCGCGCCCGAACCGTCCCCGGCCGGATGGCAGACAGGACTCTGAAACGGGCAAGGGGGGCGCCACCCTGGGCGAAAAGCTCGGAGTAAACGTGCGGGCAGTCGGGGCGAAATGCCCGGAAGACCGTCTGGGCCATCAGGCGGTCGAGCTGGGAGGTTCCCGGAATGAGCCCTGGCGGCTTGTCGCGTTCACCTGCGGCGACGAACTAGCAGATCAGGTGATGTGCGAGGCAGGCACCGGCCGTCATCCTCAACGCAGGGCTCCCGTCAGGAGACGTGGCGGTGCCGCAGTCAGTCGGCTCACAGTAGTGGGATCTGGTGACGATGACATCTGACCAGAGCCACGCCCGGACAGAAGTTGCCGCACCTGACCTGATCGAAACAGCAGGACCCTGGTAAATGGTGACGTCCGCATCGATTGCGGTCCCCGGTACCGCTGCGCCGATCCGCCTCGATTTCCGCGACGGGCGGGCGGACCGGCTCGCTTGGCCCAGGACTGAACCATCATGGCGCGCAGCACCGGCGCGCTAGGAAGGGGTCATGGCCGAGGGAGGTAGAAGGTATTGGCAATCGAACTGGTGCCGCTGTGCACGATCCACTTTCAAGTCAGGCCGCCGATCGACGTCGGCGCAGGGCCAGCCGGAAAACGAATGGTCTTCGAGACCGCCAGCGCCCAGGTCAAGGGCGACCGGCTGAGCGGGGAGCTGCTGGGAGCCGCCGCTGCGGACTGGACGGTCGTGGGTCCTGAAGGGGACTGGAACGATTGACGCCCGGGAGACGCTCCGAACCGATGACGGCGCGGTCATCTTCGTGCAGTTCAACGGTCGGCTCGACGCGTCGCAGGGCTTGCGGTTCCCGGTAACGGTCTGTCGGTCTCGTCGCCGGAAACTCACTTCGGTGACAACGCGTCCGGCCGGGCGCTGTCGCGTCAGGTCAACGAGTTCGGCGCGGCTCTGACGCGGAAGTACCCGGGCCGGTTCGGCCACTTCGCGTCGCTCCCGCTGCCCGACGTGACGGGCTGCCTCGATGAGCTGCGGTACGCGCTGGACGAGCTGGGCAGCGACGGCGTCATTGTCCTGACGAACGCGCACGGCACCTATCTCGGCGACGACTCGTTCGAGCCTGTGTGGGCGGAGCTCAGCCGACGGCATGCCGTCGTCTTCGTCCATCCAACCTCACCGCCCTGCGCCGAGGCGCTCTGCCTCGGCAGGCCCGCTCCGATGATGGAATTCATTTTTGATACGTCACGAACGGTCAGTGACTTGCTGTCCCGCGGGGTGTTCACTCGCCACCCGGGTATCGAGTGGATTTTCCCCACGGCGGCGGAGCCCTGCCGCTGCTGGCCGACCGCCTGGAACTGTTCCGGACGGTCTTCTCGGGCGGACCCGGGTCCGGGTCCAGTCATGCGACCACTGTGCAGGAGCAGATGCGGCACCTGTGGTTCGACATGGCGGGCACTCCCTTCCCGCACCAGGTGCCCGCCTTGGTGGACGCGTTCGGCAGCGACCGGGTGCTGTACGGCAGCGACTGCTGCTGGACACCCGCGGCCGGCGTCACCGCGCAGGTGGCCTCGGTCGACGCCGCGTCCGGCGGCGGGCCCGGTGACACCTCCGGTAGCCCGGACTGGCGCGCGCTGACCTCCCGCAACGCGGCCCGCCTGCTTCACCGTTTCCCCGACGCTCGGCAAGCCCTCAGAGCCAGCCGCCGGTGAAGGCCTCGGCGGTGGCCTCGGGATTGTTCAGGTAGCCCTTCATGACGTGAAGCCCGCAGGTCACTACCTCGCCCACGTGATCTTTCCCGGCAGGCAACCGGTTGCCGTCAGCGTCCCACACCTCGGTCCGCGTTCCCCAGATCGGCTTGCCGACGCTGTAGGCGCGGCGGTCAGTCTCGCTCTTGTTAAACGTCATGGTCGACGCGGTCTCGGTCATCCCGTAACCCTCCAGGATCACCACTCCGAAGCGCTCCTCGAATGCGTCCAGGACGGGCCCCGGTATCGACGCACCACCCGAGATCGCGACTCGCATCGACGACGGCCCATCGGCGCGCACCGCAACCGCCCAGCCCGGACCGGGGGCCCATCCCACCGGCACGGCCGGGAACCTTGACCAGCCTTGACCCGGCGGCCACTCGCCTGGATCATTCCCCTACGAAAAACGCGGAAGCGATCTAGCAGGTGATCATGCTGGGATGAGTGAGACTCCAGACGTCAACGCGCCTGCGCACACGGCCTCGTTTTCCCCGATTACGACCATGACCTTCGCCGAACGGCGATCCGCTGAGCGGGCTTGGCTCCGGCAGACGACCCTTCGGCAGCGGGTGCAGGTTATGAGCTACATCAAGAAGGGCCAGGTGCATCCCGACCCTGACCTAGCTGGCCGCTGCTATCGATGGGCAAAGGGAGAAACTGAGTTCAATATCTACCGCAAGACCCGAGCTGGCCCGTGGATGATCCTGGCGACCAGTTTGGTTCCGGGCCTTTCGCAGGCAGTATGGAAGCTGCGCATTGCCCGGCGGATTGTCGAGGTGAGCGAACGGCACATGGCAGCATCACAGCCGCCGGCAGGAAACGACAGGCTGGAGTCAGGTCGCTAACCTCGATGCTTCGTGATCTTGGCTTGGTGACCCGAGGTGCCAGGCGGCTGCTGTCTTTCCCGGTGCAACTGTGCTGGCCGGCCTAGCTCGTCGACGTTGAGGTTGTCAGGCACCCACGTCTAACAGCTCGCCCTCGACGGCCCAGCCGCCGCCCGGTGCCACCCAGCACGCCCCGCACGCTCCAGGCTCCAGGCGGCCCGATGCCACCGCCAAGACCTGCCGAAACGTAACCGCCAAACTCTGCCGACTCATGCACAAACAGCGTGGCCGCTAACAGCAGTCCTCAAGTGCCAGCTACTGTCATCATGAGCCGCTCAGGATGCCTGCATACGGGCCATCGTCATGACATGCCGGGACCTAGGTCGTGAGCATCGTGAGGCCGGGATCCCGAAACCACGGTCAGGAACAGTTCCCTCAGCCGGTCACTGACTCCTTCGCCGGTCAGGTCCTCAGTCAACGCAAGTTCGACGACCCGCGCTGATGGAAGGTCCAGGTTAGTGCGCGCGGCGAGCCGCAACGCGGCCGCCGTATTCGGCACTCCTTCCACCGTGCTGCCGATCGAGCGGACAGCTCCTTCGACGGTGGCACCTGAGCCGAGTAGCCGCCCGAATCGGCCGTTGCGGCCGTGGTGGCAGGTGACGTACAGGTCGCCTGCTCCAGCCAGTCCGAGCACAGTCGCGACCCGGCCGCCCTGTGCCTCGACAAGTGCCATCATGTCGAGCATGCCGCGGGCGAACACCGCTGCTCGGGCATTGGCGTAGCTCGCCACGAGCGCGCTTTCGCCGAGACGGTTAGACAGGCCCTCCGCGAGGCCGACGGCCACGGCAACCACGTTCTTGAAGGCCGCCGCGGTCTCGGCCCCGGCGACGTCGCTGGTGGTAAAAACCGCCGTGGTCGGTGAGGCGAGTGCGGCCGCAGCTAGCCTCCTGGCCTGCTGGTCCGCGGAGGCGCAGAGCAGGCCGGTCGGCGATCCCGCGAAGACCTCGAAGGCGAGCGCGGGCCCGGCCAGCGAGACTACCGGCACGTTCCCGAGCACCATCGCGGCTACCTGACTCGGGGTCTGCAAGGTGTCCTGCGCCCAACCCTTGGTGGCCAGCACCCAGACGGCTTCCGCCACTCCGATTCGAGCGGCCTGGGACAGTGCCCGCTCCAGGCCCGCGCTGGACACGGCGGCAAACACGACCGCGGCATTCGGCAGCACCTCGGCCCATTCCTGCTGTTGATAACAACGGACATTCTGGGGGAACGGTACTCGCAGTGATGGGTGCGGCAGCCCTCGCTTCCACGCCTCCACGACCAGGTCGTCGTGATCGGTCGCGAGCAGGACGGTGCTGGCGCCATTGCGGGCGGCGTGCGCGGCCAGAGCCGTGCCCATCGCACCTGCACCGAGGACGGCGACACGCCGGGCATCTCCCATCCCGCCACTAGCTCGCGCCGTGGTGTGCTGCGGCAGGGGCTAACGACCCTAGTTGGCCCGTAAGCGTCCCGACGTCTCGATGGGGTATCGCTGCCGGTGGCAAGCAGCGGCGTAGATCGCGGCCGCGACCGGCTCCCTTTGTCGAGGCTCTTGCCTCTTCAGAACCAGCTCCAGACTACGAAATCCAGTTCAGGGAGATTTGTCGACGGATCAACCTGACCGGACACTAGGAGTCTGCCAGCCATGCCAGCAAGCGACCCTGCGACCAGCAGCGGCCAATGGCCTCGGCGCGCATGCAGAACACCAGGTGCACTGCATCAAGGATGTCGCCGGCTCCACCGCTTCTGCAGCCGGTCAGCCACGAACTGGCGCCGCACGGGATCGCGCAGCAGCTTCCCGCGGCCGGGCCGAGCTCGCCGCCCGGCTGCCAGCTGCTGTGCTGTGCGATGAACGGCCGGTACTGCCCGCTATCGCGATCCTGGTTGCGGCGCAGCTCCCGGCTGACAGTTAACGGACTGCGCTCCAGTTTCCCCGCGACGGCTGTGCGCCCGTGTCGCCAATGCGCAGGACTGGGGAACCCTGGAGTAAGAGCTGCACGCCGCTGGCGTCTCACCGAGGAGATCGAGGCAGGAGCGCGGACGATACTCGCCCGCGCCTGGCGTGTCACCGCTGGTGGTCTCTCGCGCAGCAAGGTTCGTTACCAGCCGGTAGAAGGTCGCTCGTCTTAATGTGAGGGACCAATGGCCCTGTCGGCTGCGATTAGCAGGAATAGGTTCAAGTGAAGGAGTGATTTTCCGTGCTGAAACCCGCAGTGACAGAGGGTGATGCCGATACCGGTATCGACGCCGAGACGCTCAAAATGACGCTGGACACGATCAAGGAGTTCGTCGCCAACGCGATGCCCCAGGAACTCCAGCTCCAGCTCGACCACGACGATGTCTGCCCGGAAGAACTGGTCCGGGCGATGTGCGGTGATGAGCTTGGCGTGCATTTACTATTCATCCCCGAGGAATACGGTGGGATGGGCTGTGACACCGTCGATGTCTACCGGATCTGCGAGCAGATGGCTCGCCTCGACCTGGGTCTTGCCACTAGCGTGTTCGCCACTTCTCTGGGCAGCGATCCGATTTTCGTGGGCGCGACCCCAGAACAGAAGCGCACGTGGCTGACCGATATCGCCAAGCATGGACTCCTCTATGCGTACGGCGCCACCGAACCGGAGGCAGGCAGCGACCTCGGCGCGCTGAAGACAATCGCGACACCGGTCATCGAAGACGGGCAGACTATCGGATACCGGCTGACCGGCCGCAAGCAGTGGATCAGCAACGGCGGCATCGCCGACATGTACACCATCCTGGCCAGGGCGCCAGGCGGTCCATCATGGTTCGTTCTCAAGCGCGGCACGGATGGCTTCACCCAGAACCGGCCCGAGGACAAGCACGGCATCCGCCTGTCCAACACCGCGGCATTGTTCCTCGACGGCGCATTCGTGCCTGCGGAGAACCTCATCGGCGGAATCGAGGGGCAGGGACTCACGCAGGCACAGATGGTGTTCGGCTACACGCGCCTTACGGTCGCTGCCTTCGGTCTCGGCGGCGGCTGGTCTGCGCTCGACCGCGCGATCGCCTATTCATCCACGCGCATCCAGGCCGGCGCGCCGCTGTCAGAGAAACAGGGTTACACGCACAAGCTCATCGTCCCGCATGCCGTCCTGCTAGAGGCCGCCCGCTCCTACATCGAGTACACGGCCGCGCGGATTGACGCGGGCCAAGGCGAGAACGGCGCTCTGAACACTGAGGGAGCCATCGCCAAGTACCTTGCGACCGAGGCGGGCAACCTGGCGGCGGACGCGGCGATTCAGGCGCATGGCGGTTACGGATACACCCGCGATTACCTGGTCGAGAAGATCAAGCGCGACGTCCGCATCACCACGATCTATGAAGGCACATCCGAGATCATGGAGATGACGATCGCGCGCGACCGCTGGCAGCAGCACCTGAAGTCCGCCGGGCGCTACTACACCGAGATCGCATCCGAGCTTCGCGCGCTGCATGCACGCCACGCCGACGTCGGCGCCGAAACGGCGGCGCTGGCCAATGGGGCACTAGCCAGTGTGCTCGAAGCCTGCCGCGTGGGCCGCCTCACCCGCAGCCAGCACGTGCTACTCCGGCTCGGTGAGCTGATCGCCTACGCGGAGTGCGCCGGCACCTTCGCTGCACGCGCCGCTGCGGCCCTCGATGGCGCCCTTCCGGTCAAGGCCGACCACCGGTTCGACCCAGCAGCGCTAGCGGCAATGAGCCGCGTATTCGCGCGGAATGCCGCACACAGAGTGGCCCATGAAGGGCTGCGCTGGGTGCTCGGCGCCAGCCAGGGCGCCGACACAACGGAGTTCGAGACCGGCCTGCGCTTGGACGCCGTACGCGCCGCTCAGGCCGGACTGGTAGCCGACATGGACAGCGTCGCTGACGCCCTCTACGGGCGGCCCAGACCGCCGCCCCCAACACAGAATCGATCGTCATGAGCTCTTCTAGCAAGCCCGCTCCGCGCCAGCCGGTCGCCATCGTCGGTATGGGCGTCATCATGCCCCAGGCACCCAATGCGGAAGCGTTCTGGAACAACCTCAGCGAAGCCCGCTACAGCATCACCGATGTCCCAAAGGACCGGTGGGACCCGGATCTGTACTACGACCCTGATCCGCGGGCGCCCGACAAGACCTACTCGCGGATCGGCGGGTGGGTCGGCGAATTCCCGTGGGATCCGATCGCGTGGCGGCTACCGATTCCGCCGAAGGTCGGCGACCAGATGGACGACAGCCAGAAATGGGCAGTCTCCGCGGCCCGCACGGCACTCGTCGACGCGGGCTGGCCGACCTGGACGGTGGACCCGGCGCGGGTCGCCGTAGTGGTCGGCAACGCGATCGGCGGCGAGAAGCACTACGCGAGCAACCTCCGCATCCAGCTTCCCGAATTCACCAGGGAACTCGCCAGGTCACCAGCGTTCGCCGGGCTGCCCGCCGACATGCGCGAGCTGATCACCGCCGAGACCACACGGTCGTTCCTAAGCCAGTTCCCTGAGATCAACGAGGACACGATGCCGGGCGAGTTGGCGAGCATCCTGGCAGGCCGTATCGCCAACCTATTCAACTTCCACGGGCCCAGCTTCACCACCGACGCGGCGTGTGCGTCCGCGCTGGCAGCCGTCAGCGCTGCCGCAGAGGGGCTCGTCGACGGGCAATTCGATGCCGCGGTTGCCGGCGGCGTGGACCGCAACATGAACGTCGCCGCATTCGTGAAGTTCTGCAAGATAGGAGCGCTCTCCGCGACGGGGACACGCCCGTTCGATGCAGGCGCAGACGGTTTCGTCATGGCTGAGGGCGCGGCGCTGTTCGTCCTGAAGCGGCTCGCCGACGCCGAGCGCGACGGCGACCGGATCTACGCGGTCCTGCTCGGCATCGCAGGGTCGAGCGACGGCAAGGGAAAGGGGATCACCGCCCCCAACCCGGCCGGGCAGCGACTGGCGATCGAGCGTGCCTGGCGCAACGCCTGCATCGAGCCGTCAACCGCATCAGCCGTCGAAGCGCATGGCACGTCGACTCGCGTCGGCGACGCCTCCGAGCTTGAAAGCCTCAACGCCGTCTTCGGCGGTTCTGGCGTCCCCCCCGGCTCGATCGCGCTTGGCTCGGTGAAGTCGAACGTCGGCCACCTGAAGAGCGCCGCGGGCGCGGCCGGGCTTTTCAAAATGATCATGGCGCTTCATGAGAAGGTACTGCCACCGAGCCTGAACTTCCGCGACCCGAACCCGAACGTCGACTGGCCGGCCTCACCGTTCCGGGTGAACACCGAGCTTCGCGAGTGGCGGATGCCACCATGCGGCGTCCGGCGCGGCGGTGTCAGCGCGTTCGGCTTCGGCGGCACCAACTTCCACGCCGTGCTGGAGGAGTACACACCTGGCCGGTTTGACGAGTACGGGCCAGCGCGTGTCAGCGCACACTGACCTGCACGCGACCGTGGGCGCGGGGATCCCGTGCCCGCCCCCGCCTCCCCTCGCCCCGCGACAGCGGGCGATCCGCCCCGGCCGCCGCAGCGGATGGCGGCAGGCCCGCGATGACGGAGGTCAAGGCGCCGCTGCGTGGCGCCCTCGTGGTGGGCGGTGAAACCGAGGCGGACGTGGCCGCGCAACTGGCACACGTACGTGACCGGGCTGCCCTCGGCGAGGCGCCGCCACCGCAGCTGCCGGACCCGGCTCTGGCCGGGGCAAGTTTCCGGGCCGCCATTGATTACGACGGCGCTGCCGAACTCGCGGACAAGGCGGCCAAGGCCGTGCAGGCGCTGACCAGCGGAACCGCCGAGATGCGCAAGATGCTCCGCGCGCGCGGCATATTCCTCGGCCACGGCCCTGCACCCAAGGTCGCCTTCCTCTTCACGGGCCAAGGCTCGCAGTACGTCAACATGCTGGACGAGCTTCGCGCCATAGAGCCGATCCTGGCGCAGACGTTCGCCGAGGCCGACCATGTAATGACACCGTTGCTCGGCAAGCCGCTGACCGACTACATCTTCATCGACCGGAACGACCCGTCCGCCGTCGCGCAGCTTGAACAGCAGCTACTGCGGACGGAGATCACCCAGCCCGCCGTGCTGACCGCCGACATCGCCCTCTACCGGCTGTTGCGTGCTTATGGCGTCGAGCCCGACATGGTGATGGGTCACAGCCTCGGCGAATACGCCGCGCTGGTGGCCGCGGGCGCAATGTCGTTCGAGGCGGCCCTTGAGGCAGTCAGCGCGCGCGGCCGCGAGATGGCCGGCCTGGACATTCCCGACCATGGAGCGATGGCCGCGATCATGGCCCCGTTGGAGGAGATCGAGCGGATCGTCGCCTCGATTGACGGCTACGTGGTGATCGCTAACGTAAACAGCGCTCATCAGGCCGTCATCGGCGGCGCCACTGCGGCCGTCGAGCAGGCGATACTGGCGTTCCAGGAGGCGGGCCTGACGGCCGTGCGCATTCCGGTCAGCCACGCGTTCCACACATCCATCGTGGCGCCGGTCAGCGAGCCGCTCCGGCGGACGCTGGCACGGCTGCAGCTGCACGCTCCCATGCTGCCAATCGTGGCCAACGTCGACGGCGAGTTCTACCTGGCAGAAGGCCCGGACGCGGAAGGACGAATGCTCGATGTCCTGGGCCGGCAGGTCGCATCGCCGGTCCAGTTCGTCAAGGGACTCAACACCCTCTACGAGGCCGGTGCCCGCGTGTTCGTCGAGGTCGGCCCTAAGCGCGCGCTGGCTGGATTCGCCGAGGATGTGCTCGGCACGGAGCACGACGATGTCCTCACCCTTTTCACCAACCATCCTAAGAACAGGGACCTGCCTTCGTTCAACGCCGCGCTATGCGGTCTGTACGCGGCCGGCTTCGGCTATCCCGCTACGGCGGAGCGCCTGCCAACGAGCGGCAGCGCGCTGGTCGTGGCCAGCACGCCAGCCAACACACATACCTCTTCCGCAGCCAGGACACCGCCAGTGACCGCTACCGCTCCGCCGGCCGTGGCCACGCCGTTCCGAGTGTCCCCTCATTCCTTGCCGCCGGGGCAGTGGTGCCTCCTGATCGCTATTCCGAACTCGGCCACATGCTGGCGGACCTGCTCGAGCGGAGCCGTCACATCCTCGCCGCCGCTGACGGACCCGTGCCTGCCGGGGACGCGGCACCTGCGTTGTCCGGTCACGCGCCTGAAACCATGCAGCCGGTCGTCATCACCGGGGCAGCGCTCGGGTTGCCCGGCGTAGACCGAGTCTTCGACGACGAGAACGTCGCCCGAATCCTGTCCGGCCAGCAGTTCATCGACGTGATACCACGCCAGATACGCCGCGAGATGGTCGACAAGCACATCACCCGGCTGGTGAAAAGCGACCGGGGCGATCCGGTCTTCGAAATGATCACGGGCGAGGACGACGTCATCAAGCTGGCGGGCCGTTACAGCCCTCTCGATGGGGTTGAGGAGTTCGGCCTCGATCCCGACCGCGACGCCGCGCTCGATCCCTGCACCAGGCTCGCGATCGGCGCCGGAATCGACGCGTTGCGCGACGCCGGCATCCCGCTGGTCCGGCATTACCACACCACCACGCTGGGGACTCAGCTGCCCGGCCCTTGGGGCCTGCCAAATGAACTGCGAGACGACACCGGCGTCGTGTTCGCCTCGGCGTTCCCTGGCTACGACTCATTCGCGCACGATATCAACTGCTACCAGGAGGACCGTTCGCGCAGAACGGAGCTCGCGACGCTCACGGACGTGCGCGCCCGGATGAACGCGGCGGACCAAGCGGCCGCCGAGGTGGACCGGCGCATCGCCGGGCTGCGGCACACCCTGGACACCCATCCGTTCGCATTCGACCGCCGCTTCCTGTTCAGGGCGCTGGCGATGGGGCACTCGCAGTTTGCCGAGCTAATCGGCGCCCGCGGCCCCAACACCCAGGTGAACTCCGCCTGCGCGAGCACAGCCGTGGCGGTGTCTGTCGCAGAGGACTGGATCCGCGCTGGCCGGTGCCGCCGGGTGATCGTCGTGTCGGCGGACAGTGCCGCCTCCGATACATTGCTGCCCTGGACTGGGTCGGGGTTCCTGGCTAGCGGCGCGGCGGCGACCGACGATGTCGTGGAGGACGCGGCCCTGCCCTTCGATCGGCGTCGGCACGGGATGATCATCGGTTCTGGTGCAGCGGCGCTGGTCGTCGAATCTGCGGCGGCGGCACGGGAGCGCGGCATCCGCCCGATCTGCGAGGTGCTCGCGGTGGTCGCCGCCAACAGCGCGTTCCACGGCACCCGGCTCGACGTGGAGCACATCGGCCAGGTCATGGAGAACCTCATCCGGCAGGCCGAGCGGCAGGGAATCGACCGCCTCGCGATCGCGGGCCAGACCGTGTTCGTCTCTCATGAGACATACACCCCCGCCAGGGGCGGCAGCGCGTCCGCTGAGATCAACGCCCTGCGGCGGGTCTTCGGTCCCGCCGCCGACTCGGTCGTCATCACGAATACGAAGGGCTTCACCGGTCACGCCATGGGCGCGGGCATCGAGGAGGTCGTGGCCGTCAAGGCACTTGAAACCGGGATCGTCCCGCCGGTTGCGAACTTCCGTGAGATCGATCCCGAGCTAGGCCAGCTGAACTTGTCCCGGGGCGGCGCCTATCCCGTCACCTATGCGCTTCGTCTCGCCGCGGGCTTCGGCTCGCAGATCGCGATGATGCTGCTGCGCTGGACGGCGCCGGCCGACGGCCGCCGCCGTGGGCCGACCGACCTGGGCTTCGCCTATCGCGTGGTCGACGACGTGACATGGCGCTCGTGGCTGGCGCGGGTGAGTGGCCGTCCGGATGCCCGGCTTGAGATCGTGCAGCATCGCCTGCGCGTCGCCGATGATGGCCCTGTCCAGATACCCGCGGCGCCTGCCGAGCCCGCGGTAGTGCGCGCAGCCGCGCAGTCACCTGCTACCGGAGCCACCGACGTGGCGCTCGCTGCCGCGGCGAACGGCCAGGTGGCGAACGGCCAGGTGGCGAGCGCCCTGGCAGCGGACGACATGGCGGCCACGGTCCAGCTAGTTCCGGCCATTACGGTACCGCCATCGGCAACCGGGACGGCGCCAGTGGCGACCGTGGCACCGGCATCACCGTCGGCGCCAGCAGGTCCGGTGCCTGCTCTGGGTGTGCCTGGGCCGTCTCCAGCAGACCCGGTCGCGGAATCCGTGCTGGACATCGTGGAGGGGCTGACCGGTTATTCACGGGACCTGCTGGAGCCCGACCTTGACCTCGAAGCCGACCTCGGCGTCGACACCGTCAAGCAGGCCGAGGTATTCGCGGCCGTGCGGGAACAGTTCGGCATCCCCCGCGATGAGAACCTCAGGCTGCGCGACTTCCCCACCCTCGCCCACGTCATCCGCTTCGTCCGTGAGCGGACGGAGGTGACCGATGCACCGAACGGCTCGGCTCCGGAGCGCACGGCGCAGCCTGCCACACCGGTGACACCGGCGAGCCGGACGCGACAGCGCCCGTCCCAGCCGAGCCAGCCGCTGACGCGGTCACCAGTCAGATCGTGCAGATCGTCAGCGACATGACCGGCTACCCGGCCGAGCTGCTCGACCTCGATCTTGACCTCGAAGCCGACCTCGGCGTCGACACCGTCAAGCAGGCCGAGGTGTTCGCGGCCGTGCGGGAACAGTTCGGCATACCGCGCGATGAGAACCTCAGGCTGCGCGACTTCCCCACCCTCGCCCACGTCATCGGCTTCGCCCGCGAGCGCGGACAGGCGACACAACCCGCCACCGCCGCGCAGCCTGCCGCGACGGTGGCACCGGGCGAGCTCCGGCCGCGGCTGAAGTCCCGGCCGAGCCGACAGCGCAAGCACCAGCCCCAGCCGAGCCCGCCGCTGACGCGGTCACCAGTCAGATCGTGCAGATCGTCAGCGACATGACCGGCTACCCGGCCGAGCTGCTCGACCTCGATCTTGACCTCGAAGCCGACCTCGGCGTCGACACCGTCAAGCAGGCCGAGGTGTTCGCGGCCGTGCGGGAACAGTTCGGCATCCCCCGCGATGAGAACCTCAGGCTGCGCGACTTCCCCACTCTCGCCCACGTCATCGGCTTCGCCCGCGACCGGGCGCAGCTCGCAGAGGCCCCGGCGGGTCTCCGATCCCCAGCGGCCGAGGAAGCACCGCCCGCGGTTCGGACCGCGCCCGCGTTCACGGGGGACGTCGCCGCAGCTGAACGGCTGCCGCGCCGGATTCCGGTTCCGGTGCTGCGGCCTCCGATCGAGTGGTGCTCGCTCACTGGCGTGACTCTGGATGACACCAAGCGCGTCATCGTGATGGCAGACGAAGGAGGCGTCGCGGCCGCGCTCGTCAAGCGCCTCCGCGCTCTTGGCGTGACCGTTCTCGTACTCGAAGCCGGATCCACCGCCGACGGCATCGGCGCGCGGCTGACGAACTGGCTCGCGGGCGGCCCTGTGCACGGGCTGTACTGGCTTGCGGCGCTCGATGCCGAGCCGGCGATTGAGGACCTCGACCTGGTCGGCTGGCGCGATGCTCTGGCCAGCCGGGTCAAGAACCTCCACTCGGTGGTGCGGCGACTGGATACCGAGGGTCAGCTCGGACCGCGAGGCACATTCCTGGTGTCGGCGACCCGCCTCGGTGGCTACCACGGCTATGACGATGCGGGCGCCGTTGCGCCTCTCGGCGGTGCGGTGACCGGCTTCACCAAGGCCTACCGGCGCGAGCGGGCCGAAGTCATGGTCAAGGCCGTGGACTTCCCCGTGAGCAGGAAGACCGCGTCGCTCGCTGACGCGCTCATCGAGGAGACCCGGCGTGACCCGGGAGCAGTAGAGGTCGGCCGGGCAGACGGCCGCCGGTGGACCGTGGGCTTGCGCGAGGTCGCGTTCGGCGACGGAGCCGACGGGCTAACCCTCGGAAGTGAGAGCGTGTTCGTCGTCACCGGGGCGGCCGGCAGCATCGTGTCAGCGATCGTCGCAGACCTGGCTGCCGCCAGCGGCGGCACCTTCCACCTGCTCGACCTGAGTCCTGAGCCTGATCCTGCCGACGCGGATCTGGTTCGGTTCGCTACCGACCGCGAAGCCTTCAGAATGACCGTCACCGAGCGGCTTAAGGCAGGCGGACAGCGGCCAACCCCCGTGCTGATCGAGCGTGAGCTCTCGCGCTACGAGCGGCTCCAGTCCGCGCTCACCGCGATGGAAGCGGTACGCGCGGCAGGGGGCGAGGCTCACTACCACTCTGTGGACCTGACCGACGCCGAGGCGGTCGCACGGGTTGTCACGGACATCAGCGAGCTGCACGGGCGCATCGACGTACTGCTGCACGCGGCCGGGATCGAGATCAGCCGCGGGATCGCCGACAAGGACCGCAGCGAATATGACCTCGTGTTCGATGTGAAGAGCGATGGCTGGTTCAACCTCCTGCATGCGGCCGGCGACCTGCCGATCGGCGCGACCGTGGCATTCAGCTCGGTGGCGGCCAGGTTCGGCAATGCCGGCCAGACCGACTACAGCGCGGCTAACGACCTGCTGTGCAAGATCACGTCGAGCTTCCGCCGGACCCGGCCGGGCACCCGCGGGATCGTCCTCGACTGGACCGCGTGGGCCGGGCTCGGCATGGCCACGCGCGGATCCATCCCGAAGGTCATGGAGATGGCCGGGATCGAGATGCTGCCTCCCGAGGCAGGAATCGCCTGGATTAGGCGGGAGCTGACAGCTGGCCCGTTCCGCGGTGAGGTCGTCGTCGGTGGAGAGCTCGGCATGATGCTGCGCGAGCTTGACCCCACCGGCGGCCTCGACATCGCCGCCGTCAGAACCGGGGCTGCGGGACCGATGGCCGGATCCGTTACCGGCATGGGCGTCTACTCAGGGCTGACGGTCGAGACGACACTGGACCCAGTGACACAGCCGTTCCTGCATGATCACAAGATCGAATCCATCACCGTGCTGCCTGGGGTCATGGGCGCCGAGGCCTTCGCCGCAGTCGCGAGCCTCGCAGCTCCAGACCTGAACGTGGCGGGCGTTGAGCGAATGGACTTCATGGCGCCAGTGAAGTTCTACCGCGACGAGCCGCGTACGGTGACGGTGCGGGCGGTGGTCCGCAGGGATGGCCCCGACCTCGTGGCGGACTGCGCGATGGTCTGCAGCAGGATGCTCAAAGGGGACGAGGCACCGCGCTGGACAACGCATTTCACCGGCAGCGTCCGGCTCACTGCGCAGGCGCTGCGCCCGGAGACTGATGACTCCCCCACCAATGCGGCTGCCGCGCGTGTCGGCCACGCCGACATTTACCGCCTGTTCCCCCATGGCCCCGCCTACCAGGTGCTCGACGAGGCGTGGCGCTGCAACGGTGACGTCGTCGGCCGACTAGCCGAGCACCTGCCCCCCGACCACCTGCCATCGGGAGATCCGACGACGACGGAGCCACTGCTGGCCGAGCTGTGCTTCCAGACGGTCGGCCTGTGGGACATCGGCCAGGCCGGGCAGCTGGCGCTGCCCGGCCATGCCGACCTGATCCGGACATTGCACAAGCCACGTGGCGAAGGGCCCCTGTTCGCTCTCGTTCATCCGGCGAGCGACGGCAGTTTCGACTGCCGCGTCGTGGACTCGGCCGGCGACGTGCTTGTCCGCATCGACGGGTACCGTTCCATGCCACTGCCCGGCGCTATTGCGGATGACCTCCAGCGCCCGATACGTGCTGCCATGCGCGGCTGACGTGAGTCGCCGCGCGGCCTTGGGAGCCAACGTGACCACCATTCGCAGGCTCGCCATTGTCAACCGGGGAGAAGCGGCGATGCGCTGCATCGCCGCGGTCGCGGAGCTGAACCGGGAATCCAGCGAGCCTATCGCAACGATCGCCTTGTATACGCAGCCGGACGGCGCAGCGTGGTTCGTCCGGGAAGCCAGCGAGGCGGTGCTGCTCGGCCCGGCGACCTTCGCCGACTCTGACGGCCATCGCAAGAGCACCTACCTCGATATCGATCGGCTGATGACAACGCTTGCAGAGGCGCGCGCCGACGCTGTCTGGGTGGGCTGGGGCTTTGTCGCCGAGTCGGCCGAATTCGCCCAACGCTGCGAGCGCGCGGGTATCACCTTCATCGGTCCGTCCAGTGAGACCATCCGGCTCCTCGGCGACAAGGTGAATGCCAAGCAGCTCGCTGAGAGCATCGGTGTCCCCGTCGTGCCATGGAGCGGAGGTCCCGTCCATGACGCCGACAGCGCGCTGCTCGCCGCGGGAATGCTGGGCTACCCGGTACTTGTGAAGGCAGCTGCTGGAGGGGGAGGCCGGGGCATCAGAGCGGTGGACTCCGCCGATCGCATGCGCGACGCCTTCGCTGCCGCCCAGGCCGAGGCGGACCACGCGTTCGGTGACCGCACTGTCTTCATCGAGCGCAGGCTGGCTGCCGCGCGCCACGTGGAAGTTCAGGTGGTGGCCGATGGCCATGGCGCGGTGTGGGCGGTCGGCGTCCGAGACTGCAGCGTTCAGCGGCGCAACCAGAAGGTCATCGAGGAGTCGGCCTGCACGCTGCTCGACAAGTCCACCGAGAATGCCCTGCGCGACGCGGCCGTTCGGCTGTGCGCCGCGGCGGGCTATAAGAGCACCGGCACGGTCGAGTTCCTCGTCGATCCGGCGACCCGGAAATTCCTGTTCATGGAGGTCAACACCCGGCTCCAGGTCGAGCACCCGGTCACGGAACTGACCACCGGACTCGATCTGGTCAAGCTGCAGCTCCACATCGCGCAAGGTGGGCGGCTGGAGGGGAGCCCGCCGCCGATCCGCGGGCACGCCATCGAAGCTCGCCTCAACGCCGAGGACCCAGAGCACGCTTTCGCCCCGGCACCTGGCCGAGTGTCCGCGCTGCGGGCGCCGTGCGGCCCAGGTATCCGCGTCGACGCCGGCCTGGCGGAGGGCGACGAGATCGCGCCCGAGTTCGACTCGATGATCGCCAAAGTCGTCGCGTTGGGCCAGGACCGGCCCGAGGCACTGAGCAGGCTGCACCGCGCCCTTGCGCAGTCGCTCGTCGTCGTTGACGGCGGGACCACCAACAAGGCCTTCCTGCTTGCCCTGGTTGACCGGTCTGAGATGCGTGCGGGCAGCTACGACAACCAGTGGCTCGACCGGCTGACCGCGGCCGGCCAGCATCTTCCGCAGCAACACCCCGTGGCGCTGCTGGCGGCGGCCATCGAGGCGGCCGACGCGGACCAGGCCGCCGTGCAGGCGAACTTCTTTGCGGCCGCGGCTCACGGGCGGCCGGAATTGCCCGACAAGGTCGGGCACGTGGTCGAGCTGAGCCTGCGCGGCAACGCCTACCGAATGCACGTTTACTGCCTGGAGCGCGGCGACTACCGAATTGACACCGGCATTGGCGTGATAGACATCAACGTCCAGCGGCTCGGGCGCTATGAGCGCGCGGTGACCTGCCTCGGGCAGCGCCTTCGCGTCGTCGCCGACATGCAAGGGCCGAGGATCATCGTCGAGGTAGACGGGGTACCCCACGTCATCACCCGCGACGGCGGCGGTCACATCCGTGCCCCGGCGCCCGGATTCGTTGTCCAGGTCCTCGTCGCCCCTGGCGACACGGTCAGGGCCGGCGATCCGCTTGTCGTGGTCGAGAGCATGAAAATGGAAACGTCCATCACGGCTCCCCTCTCAGGTACGGTCCGCGCCGTGCCCGCCTGCGTCAACACGCAGGTGGAGGCCGGCGCGCCGCTGGTGCAGCTGCTGCCACCAGATCAGCCGGACGGTCATGCCATGACCGGGCCGCTGCTCGACCTGGCTGCCCTGGCGACCGGTTCCGGCGTGGACGGACACAACCCCGACGGCAATGGTGATCCGGCTACTCTTCGCGGCTACCTGCTTGGCTACGACGTCGACGAGGATGCCGCGCGGGCGCTCAGCATCAGGCAGGAGGCGATGACGCTCGCTGTCGGCCCAGCAGACCATGGCCTGCTTGGCCAGCAGCAGGAACTACTCGAGATATTCGCCGATATCGCCACGCTGGCGCGGCGTGAGCCGGACGATGCCGAGGACGAGCACGCCCACAGCGCCGAGGACTACCTGTTCACTTATCTGGCCCTGCTCGATCCAGAGCGCAGCGCGCTGCCTGCGCGCTTCGTAAGCCAGCTGCGGCGGGCGGTGGCGCGCTACGGCGTCACGTCGCTGCGGCGCACGCCGGAGCTTGAGCAGGCGCTGCTGCGCATGTACCGGTCTCTTTCGCGAGTCCATGTCACCGCGCCGGTCATCATGGCACTCCTGGATCAGTGGCTGCGCGGACGCGACACGCTGATGGCCCTGATGACGGACGAGCGGCTCGCGGTCATCGACCGTCTCATCGCCGCTGCGCAGGGACGTCATCAGGAAGTCTGTGACCTGGCACGTGAGGTGCGCCGCAGCTACGTCGATGCGCCGATGCTGGGCCGCATGCGCCCGCAGGTCTACGCGGAGATGGAGCGGTGTCTCGACGAACTCGCCGCACATCCCTCCGGAGAACGTCTCCGCCAGCTCACCGATCGCCTCATGTGGTGCCCGCAGCCGTTGCGCGCGCTGCTGCGGGAAAGGTACCGCGACGCGGATGCCACGACGAGGGTACGGCTGCTGCAGGCGCGGACCATGCGGTTCTACCGGATCCACGAGCTTGCCCAATTGCGATGCCAGGCGTTCGGCCCGCACCTGACATGCCTAGCCAATTACACCGAGGATGGGCGGGACGTGCAGTTGGTCACCGGGTATGTGTCCATCGCGGATCTAGCCGGTTTCGCCACTGAGCTGCGGGCACTTCTCAGCACCCTGCCCCCGGACCAGCGCGTAGTCGTCGATATCGAGTCCCTGCGGACCGGCGAGCGGATGGATGCCGAGGCTATGGCCGCGGAGCTGGCTGGCTTGCTCCAGCGAACTGACTTCGGTCATGTACTGCACCGCCTCGACATCACGATCACGACTGAGAGCGGCGCCGATCCAGAGGGAGAGTCGGAGGAGCACCTGCGCACCCTGCACTTCACCTTCAACCAGGACGATGCGGGGTTCACTGAGGATCTGCTCTATCGCAATCTGCATCCGATGATCGCCGAACGCCTCGACCTGTGGCGTCTGTCGAACTTCACTCTCCAGCGGATGTCCAGTGCCGAAGATATCTACCTGTTCCACGCGGTCGCCCGCGAGAATCCGAAGGACGAGCGCCTGATCGCGATCGCCGAGGTTCGCGACCTCACCCCGGCCAGAGGCTCGGGCGGCCGGGTAATCGGCTTCCCGCAGCTGGAGGGAGTGCTTGCCCAGGCGCTTGCCGACATCCGTCACGCGCTCAGCCGCCGACCGCAAAAGCAGCGGCCGCTGAGCAACCGGATCATCCTCTACGTGCGCCCGACCTGGGACATCGCGCCAGGGACCTGGCGCGGCGTGGCCCACAGGCTGGCGCCGACGGCCGCAGGCCTTGGCCTTGAGAAGGTCGCGGTCAGGATCCGGATGGTGGACGCGGCTACCGGGGAAGGCCGTGACGCTGTCCTCGACGTCGAAAATGTCGCCGACAGGGCCGTCAGTGTACGAATCCGGCCGGTTTCCGACCGGCCCATCAGGCCACTAACTGAGTACAAGCAGAAGCTGCTGCGGTCGCAGCGCCTCGGGTTTCCGTATCCGTATGAGCTCATCCGGATGCTCACTCCGCCGGTGAACGCGCCCGCCGACTTCCCTGCTGGCGCGTTCACCGAGTACGACCTCGACGACTGCGGCGATGAACTGATGCCGGTCGACCGGCCCTACGGCCGCAACGTCGCCGGGATCGTGGTCGGGGTGATCAGTAACTTCACCGCACTGGTACCTGAGGGCATGTCGTCGCGTAGCTATTCTCGGCGACCCGACCTCGGGCCTCGGCAATCTCGCCGAGCCGGAATGCCGCCGCATTCTCGGGGCGCTGGCACTTGCCCGTCGGATGGGGGTTCCGGTCGAGTGGTTCGCGCTCTCCTCGGGCGCCCGCATCGCCTGGGACAGCGGCACCGAGAACATGGACTGGATAGCCGCGGTCCTGCGGCGCCTGATCGAGTTCACTCAGTCAGGCGGCGAGGTCAACGTCGTCGTCACCGGGATCAACGTGGGTGCGCAGCCTTACTGGAACGCCGAGGCCACCATGCTCATGCATACGCGTGGAATCCTCGTGATGACGCCGAACAGCGCGATGGTGCTGACGGGCAAGAGCTCGCTGGACTACTCGGGCGGAGTGTCGGCCGAGGACAACTTCGGGATCGGCGGATTCGACCGGATCATGGGCCCGAACGGACAGGGACAGTACTGGGCCCCCACCCTGGCCGACGCATGCGCCCTGTTGCTCCGGCACTATGAGCACACGTACATCGTCCCAGGTGAGGACTGCCCGCGGCGGGCGCCGACCAGTGACCCGTTTGACCGGGATGTGTGCGCGTCGCCGCACAAGACGGTTGCCGGGTCGGACTTCCAGCGGATCGGGGATATCTTCTCCGCTGAGCTGAATGGCGAGCGCAAGAAGCCTTTCGACATGCGATCGGTAATGCGCGCCGTCACCGATACTGATCACGAGCCGTTCGAACGCTGGATGAGGTGGCGCGACGCCGAGAACGCCATCGTCTGGGAAGCGCACGTCGGCGGGTTCCCGGTCTGCCTCATCGGCCTCGAATCACAGACCCTTCCCCGCACCGGATTCGTCCCTGCGGACGGTCCGCCGTCATGGACATCTGGCACGCTCTTCCCGCAGTCCTCGCGCAAGGTCGCCCGCGCCGTAAACGCCGCGAGCGGCAACCGCCCCCTGGTCGTCCTGGCGAACCTCAGCGGGTTCGATGGCTCACCGGAGAGCATGCGCAAATGGCAACTGGAGTATGGCGCTGAGATCGGCCGCGCGGTGACCAACTTCCGGGGCCTGATAATCTTCGTGGTGGTTTCCCGCTACCACGGCGGCGCATTCGTCGTTTTCTCCAAGCGACTGCACGACTGCATGGTGACCGCTGCGGTGGCCGGCTCCTACGCGTCGGTGATCGGCGGCGGGCCCAGCCGCCGCTGTCGTCTTCGCGCGCGAGGTCAGCGCCAGGACTGACAAGGATCCGCGAATCGTGACCGGGCGCGAGAAGCTCGCCGCAGGTCTGGCCGACGCCCGCGCAGACCTGCGGCACGAGCTGACCATCATCACCCAGGTGGTCCGGGCCGAGAAGCTCAGGCAGGTGGCCGACGAGTTCGACAGCATTCATGACATCCAGCGGGCCAGGCGGGTGGGGTCGGTCGATCACATCATCGCAGCCGCTGAGCTGCGTCCATTCATCATCGGAGCGCTCGAGCGGTGGGCCAGCGCCGACACCAGCGCGACCGCCTGCACTAGCGCCCGGCGCAGCGGCAACACTGGCCGCAGCGACACTCGCCAGCTAGGGCAATGCCGGCAAAGCTACGCCAGCGGCCGTGCAGCCAGTTATGCGAGGGAGACAGCTCGTCCAGCGGAGAGATTCCCTCCAGCGCCGCCGGCGGCGGGAGTTGCCCTGATGAGCAGGCAGTGAGGACGAACGACCCGCTCCGCCGCCACCAGCCGCCGAAAGTGAGGCCCTCGACGTCCCGGACCTGGATCGGAGACCAGGCATGCTCCGGTGGCGTCAGGTCTTCCACCGTCACCTCGACGGACCTGGTATCCCGGCGCAGGCCGGTGCGGAGCACTTTGAGCGCGCTCTCCTTTGCCGACCAGATGAGGTTGGCGGCGACGTCGCGCGCCGGGCCTGCGGCAGTAACAAGATCGCGCTCGGGCTCCGTAAGGTAGTCATTCACGAACGCGTCGCTGCGCGGCTCTACGAGCTCCAGATCGCATCCGATCGCGGCAGGCCCGTCCGCAACCAGGCAAGCAGCGCAGCCTGCCCGGTCGGTAAGCGAGATGCCGTGGCCAGCAGGCTGCCCGTCGACGAAAAGCTCGGGTGCGCCGTCGCTGGCCGTGCGTCCTTCTATCCGCGCCAGCACAGCGTCATCGTCGGGCCAGCCGAGGACACGGCTCACGGCCAGCTTGAGGGTCCAGCGGCTGAGCAGGAAGTCCGTGCGGCGCTTGGCATAACGCATGCCCTCCGCATGGCGGCTCTCGGTCGCCGTCAGCCACCCGGCTTCGCGGGGAAGCTGCCACTCAGCGCGCGCGAGCCACCACGTCAGCACGTCGAGCTCACGCCTGCACTCCCGCCGGCGAGCGCGCGGCGGGCGCCGCACAGAGATGTACGCGCATGACGGTTCACGTGCCCTCCATTCCGGCGTCGAGTGATCAGAACCTTCGGCGCAGGGCAACTGCCCTTCTCAGCCGCGCGTCCGCCATCTGTTCAGCGGCCGCACGCGGAGTCAGCGAGCCGCGGCCAATGTGGTCCAGCAGTTCGGTGGTTGCTTCACGGATCTTCTCCTCGATTTCAGCGAATGCCTCGATGTGGCCGGCCCCGCGGAACTCGGCGGCTGCGCAGATGACACCGCCTGCGTTCGCCACCACGTCAGGGACGCAGAGCACGCCTCGCTCGGCCAGTTCGGCCTCGGCCTCGCGGGTAACAGGAATGTTGGCTCCTTCAAGGATCACACGGGCGTTGATCTTCCCGGCATTGTCCGTTGTCACGACGTCGGGCTGTGCCGCGGGAACGAGGATGTCGCAGTCGAAGCCGAGGATGTCATCTCTTGGCACAGATGTACCGCCGGCGAATCCGGTGACCGAGCCGGTGGCCTGCTTGTACGCCACGACAGCCGCGATATCGAGCCCGTCCGGGTTCCAGGTGGCACCCCGGATGTCCGAGACGGCGATCACGGTGGCGCCGCGCTCGCCGATTGCCCGCGCGGCGTTGCTGCCGACCGCGCCAAAACCTTGGACGACGACGCGTGCCCCGGCAAGATCAAGCGCCTTGGCTTCGGCTAGGACTTCGGCGCATACCGCCAGGCCGAAGCCGGTCGCACCGAGCTCATCCAGCGGTATTCCCCCGAGCACACTGGGCAGGCCCACCGCCCGGCCGATCTCGTCATGCACGTAAGCCAACGAGGTCTCTGTCGTACCCATGTCCGGCCCCGGAATGTAATCTGTGAGCTGCTCGATCGCCCGGGCGAAAGAACGGATCACCCGCTCGTGATCGGCTGGCGCCAAGTCCGGCGGTGCCGCGATGCCGGACTTCCCGCCACCATGCGGCAGCCCGACTAACAGCGTTCTTGACTGTCATTGCACGCGCCAGCCGTGCCACCTCGGTCGCGGTGACATCGGGCCTCATCCGCACGCCGCCAATCGCCGGGCCTAGCGCGACGTTGTCGATGACAACGACCGCGTCGATCTCGGCGCCAAGGCGCAGGAAAACGACCTTCGCCGGGCCTAGGTCATCCACCGCCCAGCTTGCTGACATTCCGGTCATCACTCTCGCCTGCCCTACCAGTTATGGCGCGCTGGACCGGCCCGCCGTAGAGACCCAGGCTGTACCGCTCGCTAGCTGAATTTAAGAGCCATTGGTCCCGGAACCCTCATGACTTTGGCGAGCAACAAAGCGACCACTGCGAGACAGGATAATCTCGGCGTGTCGGTTGATCGACAGCAGACGGTCGCACAAGATCATGACTCGAGTGTTTAGGCGATCATGGGCTCGTGATGCCAAGAGCCATGCCGCCTTTATCGGGATCTCCCGTGATCACTTGGGCGGCTTTGTAGGTGAGCCGGCCGCAGCATGGAGAGCGGCGGAGGCGGTTCACGCGGGGCAGTGCCGTTGCTCTGAGCCGAATTTGTTCAACCGGCAGGCACTGGAAGCTGGCAGCCTGGTCTGGCTTCATCGAAGCTGAACAGTCATTACGTGCAGCGAACGACTTCAATCTCGGGACGGCATCGAAACGCACGCAACGCTCATCTTGGTGTCGTGATGAAGCGAGCCAGAGCATGGGCTGGCAAAACGTGACCGGCGTTCTCTGTTAGTATCTCGCGCGCCGGATTACCGTCGAGTCATGCTTAAGCGCGAGATCGTCTTGCCGCCAGAGCAGATGTATCCGCCCGACGAGTGGTGCGTCACCGAGGCGCGATACTCGGACGACTTTGCCGCTCGCGCGGAGACTGTCTTCTCGCTCGGCAACGGTTTCGTCGGCGTCCGCGGCACCTTCGAGGAGGGGCGTCCGGCGTTTTCCCCGGAACGTTCATCAACGGCTTTCACGAGACGTGGCCGATCGTGCACGCGGAAGAGGCTGCCGCACTGGCACGCAAGGGCCAGACGATCGTGAACGTGCCCGACGCGACAATACTGAAGCTCTACGTGGATGACGAGCCGCTGCTCGTGCAGACTGCGCGCCTACCCAGCTATGCGCGGGTCCTCGACATGCGCGCCGGGACGCTAACGCGTGACCTCGTGTGGGCCACCGCTGCCGGGAAGCACGTGCGGGTACGCTCGTGCCGGATCGTCTCGCTTAAGCACCGCCATCTGGTCGCGATTTCATACGAGGTGACGCTGCTCGACGTGCCAGCGCCAGTCGCCATCTCCTCCCTGGTTCTCAACCGTCAGGACACCGACTCCCCGGACAACCTACCCGGGCACCGGCCGCGCGATCCCCGCCTCGCCACCGTGCTGCCGCACCGCGTGCTCAACGCGCGGGTGGTCGAGCTGGCCGACCGTCGCATCCTGCTCGGCTACCAGACAACCAGCAGCCTGATGACGCTCGGCGTCGGAGTCGATCACGTCATCGAAACGGACTGCTCGTTCCGCGCGGTGGGTTCTCTGAACGATGATCTGGGCGAGGTCACCGTCACGGCGGACGCGTTGCCCGGCGTGCCGATCCGGATCACCAAGTACGCGACCTACCAGTCATCCAGACACACTCCCGCGCCCGAGCTCGTCGACCGGTGCCGCCGCACGTTGGACCGTACGGTCCGCGACGGATTCAACGTGCTCGTCAAAAGCCAGCGCAAGAATCTCGACCGGTTCTGGGAACGCGCCGACGTGCGCGTTCATACCCCGCTCAATGCTGTGCGGCAGCAGCAGGCGATCCGGTGGAACCTTTACCAGGTCGCGCAGGCGACATGGCGAGCCGAAGGCAGCGGCATTCCCGCGAAGGGGCTGACCGGGCAGGCCTACGAGGGGCACTACTTCTGGGACACCGAGATCTACGTGCTGCCATTCTTGTCCTACACCCAACCGAGAATCGCCCGTAACCTCCTGCGTTTCCGTCACAGCATGCTCGATCGCGCGCGGGACCGGGCGCGCGAGTTGAACCAGCGTGGCGCGCTCTTCCCCTGGAGAACTATCAACGGCGAGGAGGCGTCGCCCAATTTCCAGCAGGGCACCGCCCAATATCACATCAACGCCGATATCGCACATGCGATCAGGCGCTACAGCGCCGTACGGGGCGACGCACGCATGCTCGCCGAGATCGGCGCTGAGGTTCTCGTCGAGACCGCCCGACTGTGGGAGGACCTCGGCTTCTACGACACTGACGGGCGGTTCCACATTCACGGCGTGACCGGACCCGACGAGTACACCACCGTGGTCAACGACAACACTTTCACCAACCTCATGGCACGGCTGAACCTCAATTTCGCCGCCACCACCGTGCGCGAGCTGCGTGACCAGCGACCGGAGGACTACGCCGCGCTCGTCCACGCGGTAACGCTGCAGCCCGGCGAAATGGAGTCCTGGGAACGCGCGGCGGCAGCCATGCACGTCCCATTCGACCAGGAGCGCGGCATTCACCCCCAGGATGACGCGTTCCTCAGCCGAGAACTGTGGGACCTCAACAGCACGCCGCGCGACAAGTTCCCGCTGCTGTTGCACTACCACCCTCTGGTGATCTACCGGCACCAGGTGCTCAAGCAGGCAGACATCGTGCTCGCGATGTTCCTGCTCGGCAATGAGTTCTCCAGGGAACAAAAGCGCCATAACTTCGAGTACTACGACCCCCTAACTACCGGCGATTCGTCCTTGTCGGCGTGTGTGCAGAGCATCATCGCCGCAGAAATAGGCAACGAGCGCCGGGCTCTGGAGTACTTCGACTACGCGCTGCTCATGGATCTGGCCGACGTCGCAGGCAACGCCTCAGACGGAGTGCACATCGCCTCCGCCGCCGGAGTATGGTCGTGTCTCGTATTCGGCTTTGGCGGCGTCCGGGACTTTGACGGCCACCTGTCCTTCGCGCCCAGCCTCCCGCAGGGCTGGAACGAACTAGCATTCTCGTTGCGTTTCTGCGACCGGCAAATCCGGGTTCAGCTCACCCACGACGAGGAGCGCTACGTCGTTGATGAGGGCGCCCCGCTAGAAGTCACCATCCGGGCCGAGCCGCACCTGCTCAGCATGGGTACCCCGGTCGTGATCAAGCGGTTGCCCCGTGACATGGACGTATCCGCGGGTCTGTGAGCGCGATGCGA
>CAVQCR010000018.1:0-134714 GCA_963711055.1 uncultured Actinomycetota bacterium
CGGCGTCCTCGCGCTCGGGCCACAGGGCCAGCACGGCCGGCGTCTCGAGCGCCCCGTCGTGCGCGTAGAGGGCGGCCATGCCCGGAAACGGGCGCATGCACAATAAGACCATGTTGCCGCAGATCGGGACGGGCACGGCCGACTCCAGCGGCGACGTGAGTATCGCGCTCGACACCACGGCGGTCCCGGAATCGGCGTTGGCCGACGTCGGCACCGGCAGCGACGCCTTCAACGCGACGATCTGGGCGTGGGACAGCGCCGGGCAGTACAACGTTACGCAGGCGGTGATCCCGGAAGGCCACCCATTCAGCTACCGGGCGTCTGCGGGAATCGACACGATCACCGGCAAGCCCGCCTTGTGGACCGCCAGCGAGGTGGCCTTCATGGACAGCCTGCTCAGCGCAGGCAAAGCTATCCCGGCATACCAGATACAAGAAGGAGACACGTACCGGTATTCGCCGATCACGCCGCTCAACAGCGCACCGGGCCTGCACGCGGAGCTGAAGTACACCTACACCAGCGCGGTGACCAGGCAGAGCGAGTTCGAGCTGCCTACCACCCAGTACATCAGCCTGTCCCTTACCGGCAACCAGGTGGAAGAGAATGACCGCAGCGTCAGCACCGGCATCAAGAAAGACGGCACTTATCACCGCTGGGTATGGGCCGACTACTACTTCATCGAGTACCTGATCGGCTGTTCGAAATGCGGCAGCTACATCCAGTGGCAGCCTGACCATTTCCAAGGCCAGGTGACGGACAACAACCCGGACCGCCACCACAAGCACGACAAGAAGCCGATCGGCCATCTCGCCTGGAAGCAGCCCGCCTTTAACCGGGGGCCAGGTGGCGGCTGGCGGGTCAAGATCACCTCGGACAGCATTCCCTTTAAGCGGTCCAGCGGCAACCGGCAGGAGAACGAGATACGGGATCGGGTTCACCCTGGGCGACCTGTCCAAGTACCTGGTCGGCGGCAGCATGAAGCTGCAAGACCTCATGACCTATGGCAGCATCACCGAAGTGACGTGGACCTACCAGAACACGAGGAAGAACCACTGCGGGCGCGGGACGCGCAGAAGTCCTGTTCGCGTACCACACCGACCCTGTGGCGGCCGGGCGCATACAGGCAGCATGCGAGCCGAATAGCAAGGTCTGATCATGCGGAAACGCCTGGCGGTTGCGGCCCTGGCCAGCCTGATCGTGCTGGCCGGTGGCTGCACGTCCGACCCGCCGGACCCGTTTGTGTACGAGTACGGCACCTCGATAGGCCCGATGGTCACCCGGCCCGGATGGGAATACGGCTACCTGTTCGACGGTGGCATCAACTCCAGCCACTCGACGCTGACGATCGACTCGGTCGGCCTAAAGGGGCCAGGCGTCGGAACCGTCATCGCCCTGGCCGACGTGCGGCTCGCGAATGCGCTAGCACCAGACGTCAGCCAGGTCAGCCAGGGCAACTACCTCGAAGACCCTCCGGTGTCGTCTAACCTCGGTCCCTCGACCTGCCAGAAGCAGACCCTCGTGCCCGTCGCAGGCTACCGGGTACGCCCCGGCGGCCACTTCTATCTCTGGCTCGTGGAGAAGGCGCTCAAACCCGGCCGGTGGCGCATTCCCGACCAGGTGTTCACCTACACCGAGAACGGCGGCACCTACACGCATTCGTTCCCGATTACCTACTGGGGAACAGTGAAGGCCGACGCCCACGTGTCGCCGAATCTGGCGCCCCCCTCTGAGGCCCAGTGCGTCAAGCCCGAAGGGGCGCATTACCTGAACTACTACCACGGCTAGACCGGCGCGCCTGCTTTCCGGGCGCTCACGACTTCCCCATCACCGCGCCTCCCGCGCCTCCCGCGCGATCCAGCGGCCCCTGCCAGCGCCAGTGCCGCGCCCGCAGCATGGTAGGCACGGACATCATGGTGTTGTACCAGCGCCACGGATCGCCTTCCAGCGGGCGGTCCGGGTCAGTCGCCCTCCTCGACATGCCCCAGCTGGTGACGCCGCGGCGCTCCCCGTCAGCTACCGGATGGGCGAACTCAGGGCCGTAGACGTGCGCGACCGTGGTCTCCCAGTGACACATGCACCAGCAGAAGAACAGCTCCTCGCACTTCGAGTGGCGGAGCTTGCGGCAGGGCCGCCCGGACGAGCCTCACGGCGTCATCCCCTGATCCGGACCGCGAGGACTCCCTGTCCGGTGCCGCGCGGCAACCATCATCTACTGGGCGCTGTCGAGCAAGCAGGTGGGGGTGCCGTGGATTGCCCCCGACTGGCAGCCCGAAACAGGCAAACCAGGAAAGGCCCGTCAGGAGCCACCTCATGGCGGCGAGTAAATGCCTCACAAGGAGAACGATGCTCCCGCTTTTCCCGGCGGCTTACCCGAATCCGCAGATTCGCGCGTTCTGGAAAGCCACCTGTTGCATCGTGGGGTCATGAAGTCATTACGCGCCGCCGCCGACATCGCCGTGCTGGCCATAGTTGCAGTAACCGCCCTGCACTTCACCTATGCCATGATCGGCGGCCATACCGCACTGCTGCTCGTGGCCGACGCGGTCATCGTGGCGTTGTTCGCCTGGGCGCTGCAGCGGCGGCTCCGGTCCCTGCGCCGGGAGCGCCGGGACACCGGCAGGCCCTGAGCGTTCTGCGGCTCGCATAAGCTCAGCCGCGCCCCGGCGTGTGAAGGTTATCCCTGGGGCGCCCCTCCTAGCCTCCCGGCCGCCCGTGATCTCCGCCCCTTCGATGTGCCGGGGGCGATGCCAAGCGGGGGAGGTGCACCCGTCCACCGCTCTGCGCTCTGCTCGGAGGTGCCCCGTGCCGCCAGCGCAAAGACATGGCACCCAGCTGATTGTCACTGTCCCCGGGCGCCATTCGTGCCCCTCCCTGCATGCAACCGGATAGAACCACCAGGCAGGCCTGGGCCGCGACGTGTCCACGGCTCAAACGCTAGAACACGCGTTCGATCAGCGAAAGGCCTATGTGCGCGGCCAGGGCGCAGGCCGGGGTGGAAAGGACCACAGGCGTCGGCCTTGGCTGCCCGGCAGGAGCGTGTGCCCGATGCGGCTGGCTTTAACGTCCCGACCGCGCACGCCTTTAACCCCAGCCCGGCGGATAGCGGGCGGGTAGGGGTCGGCTGAACATCCGGCCCGGAGGGGTGGAACGCCTGCGGGGTGGCCGGCTCGAACGGGTTGGCGTGCGCCACGACGCGGCCGTCGGACAGGCCCGAAGGGTCATCGGCCGGTCGGTCTTCCTGCTCCTGCTCGGCGGCGACACGCTGCCTGACCTCGGTCTCGATGTCGGCGGTGACACCGGTCGCGGCGCAGATCAGCCGGGCGGTCTGTCCGGCCATGGCCATCTCGACGTCGTCCAGGCCGGCGAGGATCAGGCGCATCCCGCCGAGGGTGACAGTTTCGCCGGACAGCGGAATTCGGCCGGGGTTCATCACCGCCGCGACCGCATCGTCGCGTGCCTTCTCCAGCATCGCGGCCCGCCCGGCTGACTGGTCGACAGCGGCCTCGGCCTGCTCCCGGGTGCCGTCGCGGCGGCGAGCTCGTCCTGGTAGCGGCGCAGGACGCCGTGGCCTTCTCGAGCTTGAGTGCCGCCTCGGTCTCGGCTGCGACGCCGTGGCTCATCCGCCGGGCGACCTCCTCGGCCTGCCGATCTCCGCGTGCTGCGCGGTCGCGGCCGCGAGCTCGGCGGCCGCTTCTCCTCGGCTTTCCGGGCGGCGGACCGCGGGCCGTACAGGGTCTTGTGCCGGCGCTGTGCTCATCGAGGGCCTCCTGCGCCTGGCGCCGGCGGACCTCGAGCCGGGCGATGAACAGCGCCTGTCGGCCGCGGCCATCTTCGCCACCGCGGCGTCATGCACGGCCCAGGCCTCGCCCCGGAGTTTCGCCGCCTCCACCGCCGCCAGAGCCAGGGGCCATCGAGTTCCCCGTCGAGTTCCGGGGCGGTGACGTCCGGGATCGCCGCAGCCGCCGCAAGGCTCGCCCGGGCCCGCCAGCTTGCCGCCGCAGGCGCTGCAGGTCGTACCGAGCAGGAATTCCAGCGCCTCGGCCTTGGTGATCACGCCGCCCCCAGCTCACCGGCCGCGGCGGGACGGGTCATCGCGGTGCCGCATTCCCGGCAGAACCGGGAGCCCGGCAGTTGTCGTGACCGCGCCGCAGACCATGACGCCGGGCACGTGCGCCGGAATGCCGGACAGCATCTTGGTCAGGCTCGGCGGCATCTCCGCAGGCGACAGTCCGGCCATCCGAGACATGGCCAGGACCATCAGCGCGTCCTTGTCGGCCTGGCCTGCGTTCCTTGAACCGCTCCAGCTGACGGGTCTCGTCGAAGGTGGGCTTGACGTCCATCACGTCCCTGACCCAGCGCTCATCATGGGTCATCAGCCAGTCCTCGCAGCCGCCCGAGCAGGTCAGGCCCCAGGCCTGATCCGGGCCGACGTCGCGGACGTGCGTCAGGCCGAGCCGCGCAGCCCTCAGCCGGGATGTTGATCGAGGCAAAATCGCTAGGTGCAAAGACAGTCACTACTGGTCTCCTTCGCTACGTGCAGGCCACGATCACCGAGGTGAACGTGCTGCTCATGGTGTTCAGCGCTCGCTCGGCGAGCCGCTCGTGTAGTGCGCTATGGCGGCCGGGTGGATCCGCGCGGCCATCGGCGCGGTAGGCAAGACGGCGTGCGTCATGTTTGGCATCGGGTTCTGACGCGGCGGCTGCGCGGCTGGCGCCTCACTGGCATGGCCGGCCTCGATGTAGTTGCGGCCGAACTGCTCCGGCTGTACTGGAGCGGGTTGCATGTAGCGGCCGGGACCTTCGGGCGCCACCGTCGACTTGGCCGCTTCCGCGTCGTCGGCGGCGATCCGCATGCCTTCGCCTACTGCGTCCAGGGCGGTCTCACCGGCCGACATTCGCGCTCTGCGCGGCCCCGGCCCTTCTTCTTGCGCTTGGCCACGTCCGCTGGGCCCGACTTGGCAACCTGGGCAGGGTGTACCCGGCCACGGGCATGGCCGCAGCGGTGCGATGCTCAGCCACTGCGGCAGGCACGCCAGCCTCGACGGACTGCGCGGCGATGGCCTGACGGAGCATCTCCAGGCCGGCCAGCTGCTGCTGAGCCTCAGTAACGGAACCGATCATGACGTCCCCTTCCAGGGCGGCGTTATCTCCGGATGCTGCTGGTACCAGCGGCCCTCGCGGAACTCGGGGACGTGCTCGGGGACGTACAAGCCCGGCCAGGCTCGCGATCAGCGCCTCGCGGCGGATATCGTCCGCCGTCTGCGCACTCGCGGCGGCCTTCACGATCGTCTTCCCGGCCGGCGCAGCGACTGGCTGCACCCGGCCGCCGAACGACTTGCGGAGGACCGCGAGCTGCGCCTTAACCGCCGCGGGCTTCGTCTCCCTGCACGGCTTGCAGACGAGGTCGCGTTCTTGATCGGCTGCCCGCACTGCCAGACAGGTAACCAGGGCCCTTCCCGCGCGAAGCGCGCTTCTTGCTCATCAGCCGGTCTCCTCTTCCCGCGTCGCGCGGCCGGCCCGCGGCCTGACTTCCGACGGCCGCGGCGGCTGGTCTGGAAGATCGGCGATGCCCCGCGCGTGCTGTACAGGCTCCCCCAGGTGCTCGCCGCGATCAACACGCTGCCGGCGCCAGCGGCCGGTGGAACGAGCTATGGCCATCCCGCACCACCCAGCCCGCCGGGCTCCGGACAGCAATCTGACAGACCCGGCCACTCAGACCCGCGGGCCACCGCACCCGGCAAGATCATCCCCAACAAAACTGTCGTGCACCCCCGGAGATGGGGTGCGCGACACGAGTGTAGGATCCGGGGATAGTCCAGGTTGCGGCTCTAATCTGGAAGTGGTTAAACTTCCAGATCGGAGGGACCGATGACCGAGCCGTCGTTGCAGGAGCTGGAGCAGCAGCGGGCCGAGCTGTTCGCGAGGCTGGCCGCGACCGGGGACTTGCGGCCGGGCAGCATCAACGTCACCTACCGCAGGTGCGGCAAGCCGAACTGCGCTGCGCGCAGCCGGGTCATCCCGGCCACGGGCCGCGGTGGCTCTGGACCCGGTCGGCCGGGGGCAGGCGCGCGCCCGCCGCTGTCGTCCGGTGAGCTCGACGAGGTCCGCGCGGAGCTGGCGGCCTACAGGGAGTTCGCCGCCCTCAGCGGGCAGATCGTGGCGGTGAGCGAGGCGATCTGCGAAGCCCGGCCGGTCCCGGCCGGGGGCCAGGCCCCTGATCAGGAGGGGCAAAAAAGGGGCTCCTCGATCAGCTCGCCGCCCGGCTCGCGGCGGAGGCGGCCGCCGAGATAGCGGCCCTGGCCGCCGAGGCGGCGCGGTCGCTGGGCGCCGGCAGCGGGCTGGAGGCGGTGGAGCTGGCGATCCGCACCGCGATGGTCAAGCTGGGCGGCCGGCTGCTGGAAGGCCTGCTCGGCATCAACGCCGGCCACCGCGGTCCGCGGGTCGGCTGCGGGAACGGGCACCAGGCGCAGTTGGTCTCCTACCGGGCCAAGACCATCGACACCGTGGCCGGGCCCGTGCAGCTGAACCGGGCCTGGTATCACTGCGCCGCCTGCCGGCACGGCCTGGCCCCCATGGACGCCGAACTCGGCGTCGGGCAAGCGTCGCTGTCACCCGGCCTGCGCAGAATGATCGCCCGGGCGGCGGCAGCGGTGCCGTTCGCCAAGGCCGCCGGCCTGCTGGGCGAGCTGGCCGGCATCGACCTGACCGTCAAACGGGTCGAGCGGTCCGCCGAGGCCGACGGCGGCGCCGCCGGCCGGGCCATCAGCGCGGAGGCGGACGCGATCCGCGCCCGCCAGGTGGTCTTGCTGCCGCCTGCCGGGCCCCTGCCCGACAAGCTGTACATCGCCGTCGACGGCACCGGCATCCCGGTCGTCGCCCGCGAAGCAGAGGGCCGGCGCGGGAAGGCAGACGACGGCAAGGCCCGCACCCGCGAGATCAAGATGGCCTGCCTGTTCACCCAGACCAGGCTCGATGACGACGGCAAGGCCGACCGCGACCCGGCTTCCACCACCTGCCTGGCCACCTTCGAACCCGCCGACCGGTTCGGTCAGCTCGTGGACGCCGAAACCCGCCGCCGCGGCATCGAGCACATCCGCCAGCCTGTCGTCCTCGGCGACGGAGCAGCCTGGATCTGGAAAATCGCCGACCAGCACTTCCCCGCCGCCACCCAGATCGTCGACCTCTACCACGCCCGCGAGCACCTAATGGGCATATGGCAGGCCACCCGCTACGCGAGCACCGGGCGTCAAGCTCTCCGTGCAGATCGCGGGGCCTGCCCGCCAGGTTCACGCCTAAACGGCAACCGCCTCAGAGGCCGAGTACAGACCGGCGGGATCTGGTGACCTGTGGCGGCGGCTGGCGGCGGCTGGCGGCGGGTAACTCAAGCCGTACACCAGGACTTGATCCTCGCGTGGAGATCGGGTACCCGCCGCCACAGCCGCGCGACACGCCGACGGGATTGTGGGAGACCGTGCCGTTGACCGGTATGGGTGGTCGTGGCCGTTGCCACCCGCAGGAACCGACCCCTCACTCCGACGGGAGCCCTCGAGCTCCAGCCCGGACCGGGGCCCTGCGGGCAGCTGGGGTCACGAACGGCTGATCGGATGGCGGTGCCTGAGAGCCCTTCCATTAGGGAGCGTGCGTGAACCCGCGTGGCCCGGCCACGCAAGGCAGTAACCGAGACGGCAAAGGAGATGAGTGCTTATGGATGTGTTCTGCGGCATCGACTGGGCCGAGGACCACCACGACATCGCCCTGGTAGACCGGGGCGGCAGGCTGCTGGCCCGCCGCCGGATCAGCGACGACGCGGCCGGGCTGGCCCAGCTGCTCGAGCTGCTCGCCGAGCATGGCGACACCCCGGAGGATCCGGTCCCGGTAGCGATCGAGACCCCGCGCGGGCTGCTGACCGCCTGCCTGCGCGCCACCGGCCGCCAGGTCTACCCGGTCAACCCGATGGCGGTGGCCCGCTACCGGGACCGGCACAGCATCGCGGGCCGCAAGTCCGACCACGGCGACGCAGTCGTGCTGGCCGGCGTGCTGCGCACCGACGCTCACGCGCACCGGCCGCTGCCCGCCGACACCGAGCTCGCCCAGGCCATCGCGGTGCTGGCCCGGGCCCAGCAAGACGCCGTCTGGGCCCGCACCACCTGCCACAACAAGCTCCGCTCCCACCTGCGCGAGTACTACCCCGCCTTCCTGGCCGCCTTCGCCGACATGCGCGGCGGGATCAACCGGCCCGACGCGCGCGCCATCCTGGCCGCCGCCCCCACCCCCGCCGCCGCGGCGAAGCTCACCCCGGCCCAGCTGCGCGGCCTGCTGCGCAAGGCCGGGCGGAAGCGCGGCATCGACGCCGAAGCAGCCCGATTGCGGGAAGCCTTCACCGCTGAGCAGATGCGCCAGCTGCCGCTGGTCGAGCAGGCGATGGGCCGCCAGGCCATCGCCCTGCTCGGCCAGCTCGACGCCGCCTGCACCGCCGCAGACGACCTCGAGCAAGCCACGATCGAGTCTTTTAACCAGCACCCGGACGCCGAGATCATCACCAGCTTCCCAGGGCTCGGCCCGCTCACCGGCGCCCGGGTACTCGCCGAGACCGGCGACGACCGATCCCGCTTCGCCGATGCTAAAGGACTCAAGGCCTACGCCGGGGCCGCGCCCATCACCCGCGCCTCCGGCAAGACCACCGCGGTGCTGCACCGCCGGATCAAGAACCAGCGGCTGGCCGCCGTCGGCTACCTGTGGGCGTTCTCCGCCCTCACCGCCTCGCCCGGCGCCCGCGCCCACTACGACAAGCGCAAAGCCGACGGGGACCGGCACGCCGCCGCCCAGCGCAACCTGTTCGGCCGGATGCTGGGCTGCCTGCACCACTGCCTGGCCACCGGGCAGCACTACAACGAGCACATCGCCTTCCCCGCCGTTCACTGCGCCCGGCAGGCCGCCGCATGACCCGTCCCGGCGTGCCCGCGGTCTCTCGCCGCCCGATCCCGTCGCGGGACGACCGGGGGACGATATGCTGCCCGGTCTGCCAGCAACCCTTCACCCCGGCCGGGCGGCGGGCCTACTGCAGCCCGCGCTGTCGCAAGACCGCGTTCCGCCGACGGCACCAGGACCCGCCCGAGGCCATCGTCATCCCCGCCGTCCGTCCCCGCCGCCAGCATGCGATCTACGAATGCCCCGGCTGCGGCGCACGCCAGGCCGGACATCAGCGCTGCGACGACTGCGGCATCTTCGGCCGCCGGATCGGCACCGGAGGCCCATGCCCCCACTGCCAGGAGCCGGTTACGATCAGCGACCTACTGGACAGCACTTGACAACCTAAATGCATCGGATGTCTGCACGAACTGGCCAACCTGGCCGCACGGCTGCTCCCCGGCCACCGCGACGACTGGCTCGCCACCCGGCTGGAAGAACTCGACGCCGGTGACACCGGCGCGATCCTCGCCGCCGGACGGGACCTGCACTTCACCGGCTCCCTTGCCGGCGAGCGGGACAAAGCCCTGGCCTACTTCGACCACAACGCCCACCGGATGCGCTACCAGTACTTCAAGTCGCTGGGAATGTTCGTCGGCTCCGGCGTCGTCGAAGCCGGCTGCAAGTCCCTCGGCCAGCGCCTGAAACTATCCGGCATGCGCTGGACCATCCACGGCGCGACCGGCATCGCCACCTTGCGCTGCCTGGATACCAGCCACCGCTGGGACCAGATCTGGAAGCGCCCCCACAACCAGACGGCACCAGCTAACCTCACCAGCCTCGCGAGCTGATCTTGCTACCTACGAAATTGGCGCACACCCCCGGAGATGCCAGAACGCTCGCTTTGTCGCTGCCACGTCGTACGATGTGCACAGCGTCTGCCTCCTTCGTGGCGGCGGTGCGGGTCCTGGCGAGGGACTGAGCTTGTGGGGTTCCCCTCGGGTCGAGTGGGGGGGACCCCGTCTTTTGTGTCGTCATGGATGAGACTCCGATTCGGTCAGTGCGCGAATTACCTGCCTCCCGCTCGCTCGGGTCGGTCCCATTCGCGGCGCTCGCGGCGCCTAGGGCCTCCGGTTGGTGCGGGTCCTGCTGCAGGTACGGGTCGATGCGCGCCTCTCAGATCGGGTCTCGTGGATGGATGTGGCCGGTCAGCCGGTCATGTCGGGCAGGAGGATGCCGGCACGGCAGCCAGAGATATGCGCTCCTGCGGCCTGCGCCTCGTCATCTGAATAGCCGCCGTGGATGTTGCCGCACCACGGGCAGATAGCCACCCAGGTGTGCCACTGGCCAGCGGGGTCATCCTCGACGGACGGGAACGGCTCGCCGTTCTTGACGTGCTCGGCTGCCTCTTTGAGGAACCGGCAAGCCATCAGCATCTCGAAAGCCTTGCCGTCGTCCGTCCCCGGACCGGGGAGAGTGAAATCCGGCCCCAGGTCCAAGCCGAAGGCCTCAGCGTCTTCCGTAACTGCTGCGCTCAGGACGAGCTGGCACTCCGCCTCCGAGAACCCGCTGCCGTCACCGTACTGGTACGTGCCCTGCCGGCGGAACTCGGCAAGCAGAGCCACCACCTCAGGTCGCGTGGTCATCTCGGTCACGCCGAGGCGAGCGGGATCGGCTGGCGGCTGCGGGTGCGGGACTCGATGTAGGCCGACAGGTCGTCCGACCTAACGCGGGTCTTGGAGCGCCGGGCACCCGGCTGGGAGATATCGACGGCGCGCAGCGCACCTGACTCAATCAATCTGTAGACGTGCGGCTCGCTGCAGCCGAGCCGCTTCCCGACCTCGGCTGGCGGGAACAACTCCACGCTCTCGTGTCCCGGACGGCTCATGGCCACTACCTCCGTTGCCTGTTCTTACGATCGCAGGAGTTTTAAGGTTGACTCCTGTCAGAGCAAGAGTGACACTATCCTTCAGCAGGTTTCAAGAGAGACACGGAATCTGCCCCAGTTTTCTTTCCGTGGCTGGAGCCTCACGGCTAGAGTCAGAAGGTGCCAGATGACGACACTCCCAAGGGGTTTCCGCCAGCCGGGGACTACAGCGGCCTGCCGGGGGTTCACGTCACGGTCAATCAGCTCGTCAGCTTCAATATGGCGAGGTTCAGGAAAGCGGCCGGCATGACCCAGGCGGAGCTAGGCGAGCGGATCGGACTGTCCTTCAGGGCCGTCAGTGCCGCCGAGCGCACGTGGGGCCGCACGGACGGCAAGGGCCGCGTGTTCGATGCCGACCTGATTACGGCGCTCGCACATGCGCTTGACATTCCGGTCAGCGCCTTCTTCCTGCCCCCGCCGGACGACGGGATCAGCAAGCGCTACTCCTTCCACCTGCCAAGCGAGGGGGGCGACGAGGATTGCCTCATCATGGGCGACCTGGTGTGGCTTCTCTTGTCCGACCCGTCGGACGACGACAGTCCGGCGATGAACGCATACCGCGGCCGGTACATGGACGCACTCGGCAGGTACCTGCCGCCGGACGTCGGGGAGCAGCTCGCATCCAGGCGCGGAGACCTGACGTCCGCTGAGCGCCGGTCCCAGCTACTGGACCGGCTCCAGACTCAGCGCTCTGCCCTCGCCGAACTGATCGGCGACATCGACCAGCAAGTCGACGCGATCGTGGACAGCGGGAGGGCCTGATGTCCTACATCCGCCGACGTCCGAGCGGGAAGTGGCAGGCCACCGTCCGGGGCCCGGATGGCAGCCGGCACAGCTTCAGCGACCCGCTCAAGGGAGTGGTGAGACGCTGGGCCGCTGAGCAGGAGGCGCTGGTGGCCCGCGGCGAGTTCCGCGACCCGCGGCTAGGGCAGATCAAGATCGGTGACTGGCACGGCCGGGTATCCCGGGCCCGCGGCATCGAGGAGGTAACCAGGGACAAGAACGACTCACTGTGGCGGACCCACTGCGAAATCGAATGGTCGAAGTGGCCGATGGCCGCCGTCACCAGGCTTGAGGCGCAGTCGTGGGTGGACCGGCTTAAGTCAACGCGCCGGGCACGTCACCAGGGGAAGGCAGTTACGGGCGACGGCGCCGGCGTGCCGGTGATCGGCGCGGCCACCATCCATGACGTTGTGCACCTGATGTCCAGCCTGTACCGGCTCGCCATGCGCGAGCACCCGCCTCTGGTCACCGTCAACCCGTTCGCCGACATCGAGTTGCCGAGGATCGAGCCGCGCGCTGTCGAGTTCTACGAGCACGACGAGGCTGAGGCGCTCTACGAGGCAGCTGCCGAGCTGCGCGGACCTCAGTGGCGCACGCTGACCCAACTGGGCATGGAGGTAGGCCTGCGGCCAGGAGAGATCTACGGCTTGCACGCCAATCGGGTCGACTGGCTGCGCTCGAGGCTGCAGGTCATCGATGTGATGACACGGCACGGCCTGCGGGAGTGGCCTAAGTCGAAGCGGTCGCACCGGGTCGTCCCCGTGCCGGCCCACATCCTTGAGGGAATGTCGGTGCTGATGGCCGGACGGCAGAGGGACGCCCTGGTCTTCACTGCGCCGGAGGGTGGGCCGGTGACCGATGGGCACTTCCGCAATCGGGTCTGGTACCCGTCAGTTACCGCGGCCGGGATCCGGCGCTTCCCGCCCAGGGTGATGCGGCACACCGCAGCGTCATGGCTGGTGCAGGACGGCGTGCCGCTGCTCGACGTCCAGGCGCTCCTCGGCCATGAGGACTACGCCACGACTCAGCGGTACGCTCACCTGGCGCCTGACGCCCACGGCAAGGTGATCGAATCGTGGAAGCGCAGGCGTGACGCCCGCGTGACGCCCGACATGAAGGAGGCCCGTCCCTCATGACGAGACACAGGCCCCTGACCTGGTCGGGGTGGCCGGATTTGAACCGGCGGCCTCTTCGTCCCGAACGAAGCGCGCTGCCAAGCTGCGCTACACCCCGCCGACCGCCCGAGAAGTCTAGCTGATCCCCGGCACCAGCGTGAGCAGCGTAGCCTCCGGCCGGCAGCAGAAGCGAACCGGGGCGTAGGGGGAGGTACCCAGCCCGGCCGAAACGTGCAGCCATGGCTCGCTATCTGCGCCCGTGCCTGGATAGCGGTGTAGACCGCTGGCCAGTTCGCGTGAAATGCCACAATTAGTGACCAGCGCCCCGGTGCCGGGCAGACAGACCTGGCCGCCGTGCGTGTGACCGGCGAGCAGCAGGTTGAACCCGTCGGCCGCGAACCGGTCCAGCACCGCCGGCTCAGGCGAGTGCAGCACGCCGAGTCGCAGGTCCGCCGCCGGATCCGCGGCACCGGCGACCTGGTCGTAGCGGTCCCTGTTGATGTGCGGGTCGTGCACGCCCGCGATCTCGACGTCACGCTCAGCGATCTTCAGCCGGCCGCGCTTGTTGTTGGCGTTCAGCCAGCCCGCGTTCTCCATGGCCTCGCCAAGCTGTTCCCAGGGCAGGTCGGGCTGGTGCCGCCGGTGCTCGTCCGCGCTGGTCCGCCAGAGGTAGCGCGCCGGGTTCTTCGCGACCGGCGAGTACAGGTCGTTGGAGCCATAGACGAAAACGCCCGGACGGTCCAGCAGCGGCCCCAGCGCGGCGAGGAACGGGCCAACGGCCTGCCGGTGAGCTATTGAGTCGCCAGTGTTGACGACCAGGTCCGGGTCCAGCGCGTCCAGTGACCGCAGCCAGGACATCAGCCGGTGACGGCCAGGCGTCAGGTGCACGTCGGAAATGTGCAGGATGCGAAGTGGCCTGGAGTCGGCCGGGAGCACCGGTACCACCTGTCGGCGAAGGGCGAACCAGTTCCGCTCGATGATGGAGGCGTAACCGAGTCCGGCCACGCTCGCCAGGGCCGTCGCCGTCAGCAGGGATCGCGGTCGCATCCACACCATGGTGCCATGTCCCACCAGTGGTGTGGCCGCCCGCGGCACCTCCAGTCGGGCCGGAGCGGCAGGATAGGCCTCATGCCGACAATCAAGGATCAGCTAAGGGCCGACCTCACTGAGGCGATGAAGGCGCGTGAGCAGCTGCGCACGCGGACCCTGCGGATGGCCCTGACTTCGATTAGTAACGAGGAAGTGTCCGGCGCTGCCGCCCGTGACCTCACCGACGATGAGGTGCTCAAGATCCTGGCCAGGGAGGCCAAGCGACGCCGGGAAGCAGCTGCCGCGTTCGCCGAGGCAGGCCGAGAGGACCAGGCTGCGGAGGAGCGGGCCGAGGAGAGGGTGCTGGCCGGTTACTTGCCGGCGCAGCTGGACGATGATGAGCTCGCCGCGATCGTGACCGCGGCGATCGCTGAGACCGGCGCGTCGGGACCGGCCGGCATGGGGCAGGTCATGAAGGTCCTGACGCCCCGAGTTGCGGGCCGCGCCGAAGGAAGCCGCGTTGCCGCCCTCGTCCGCGCGAAACTAGCTGGCTAGGCGGTCTTAGGGTTTCTGCGGCGGCCCGCCGCGGCCCGCCGGGCCCGCCAGGGCCGCCGGGGCCGCCCGGTCCGCCGTGCCCGCCGTGCTTCTTCTTCGGGGGGGCGACCGTCTTCTCGACAAGCCCAGCGCCCTGACGGAAGTACTGGAGCGGCGGATACACGAAGTTAACGTCAGGACCGAGTGCGGCCCGCTCGAAGGTCTCCTGCCAGGTCGCACCGGGCGCGTTGTCGCCGTACATCTGGTTCGGGCAGTAGAACCCGTTAATGTTGTCCACGTAGCAGGAGTTCGTGCCGAGCATCCGGCCGCCGGAGGTCGGATCAATCGGGTTGAAGACCGACACGTAGCCGGCCAGCGTCGGCGTGTAGCCCGCGAACGCGGCGTAGTAGCCGCCGTTGGCGGTACCGGTCTTCGCCGCGGCATAGTGACCGGGGATAGTCCGGCCGTAGGCGGTCGCGCCTGGCACGGTCAGCACGCCTTGCAGTATGTAGTTGGCCGCGTCGGCCACGCCCTTGGGCATGTCCCGGTAGCAGTTCGCCTTGTGCACCGGGATTTGCCTGCCGGTCGCCTGGTTGACGATCTTCTCGATGGGCTGCGGGCTGCAGTACCAGCCGCGGGCGGCAACCGACGCGTACGCGGCGGCCATGTTCATCGGCGATACGTTTATGGCGCCAAGGGTGAAGGACACGATGTTGTCGGCTGACGGCTGATAATCCGGCTGGCCCGGCTTGCCTTCCGGCTTCAGCAGCGACCTGCCGTCGCCCCGTGTCATGCCCATCTTGACGGCGGTCTTGACCACGTTGCACAGGCCCACCTGCCGCTCGAGGTGGGCGAAGTAGATATTGATGGAGTCGACGGTGGCGAGGTTCAGTTGCCAGATCGAGGTGCCGCTCTGCGGGCCTTCGGCATTATTGAACTGGAAAGCTGGTACGTACGTGCCCTGGCAGTTGGTGTACGGGCCGACCCACTGTGGCGACTTGATCGCGATCTGGTGGCCGAACGGGTAGCCCTGCTCCAATGCGGTGATCAACGTGAAGATCTTCGACGACGAGCCTGTCTGCACGCCGACGCCGCCGCCGTATTGCTCGTTGACCGCGAAGTCGACCGATTCCTGGCCCCGCCCGTTGCCAAAAGTCCGGTCGATTGCGATGGCGCGCACCTGGCCAGTACCGGGCGTGATAAGAACCTCGGTGTCGGCGTTGTGGCCAGGATTCAGCTGGTAGTTGTGCGGCGGCAGCACCGAGTTGACTGCGTGGTCAGCCGCAAGCTGGTCGCGCATGTTCATGGTGGTGTAGATGGCCACGCCGCCGGTGGTGTTGATCTGCTTCCACAGCTCCGGGTAGTTAACCTCCAGGACGTGCTGCACATAGTCGCAGAAGAAACCCTCCTTGGCGGCTTGGGGGCTGGTGCAGCCGGTGTCCAGCGGCGCGGCGGACAACTTCAGTTTGATCGGGCTGGCCTCAGCTGCGAGCGCCGCCGCCTTGCTCACGTAGTGCTGCTGCCACATATCGGTCAGCACCGTGTTGCGCCGGCCCTGAGCGGCTGCTGGGTTGGCTACCGGGTTGTACT
Organism: uncultured Actinomycetota bacterium; assembly: GCA_963711055.1. Lineage (GTDB taxonomy): Bacteria > Actinomycetota > Actinomycetes > Streptosporangiales > Streptosporangiaceae > JAJYUU01. Next base: position 15,886 of record CAVQCR010000018.1, read on the forward strand.
GCGTCGGTGACTGGACGATGCCGGCGAGCAGAGCCGCCTGCGGCAAGGTCAGCTTGGAGGCCGGCTCGCTGAAGTACACCTGGGACGCCACCTGGATCCCGTAGGCATGGTTGTTGTAGTAGGCGACGTTGAGGTAGGCCGCCAGCAACTGGTCCTGCGTCATCTGGTGCTCGACGTCGGCGGCTATCCGCAGGTCCTGGATCTTGCGCTGCAGGTCGGGATAGGTCGCTGCCTCCTGCGCGGCGTGGTTAGTGCCGGCCTGCAGCTCGCGCACGTTCTTCACGTATTGCTGCGCCAGCGTCGAGGCGCCCTGCAGGCCGCTTCCGCCGGAGTTGTGCAGGAGGGCCCGCACCGTACCGCGGGGGTCCAGAGCGCCCTGGCTGTAAAACAGGTTGTCCTCGATCGCGACGATCGCGTTGCGCATGACCGGCGCGATCTGGTTGTAGCTAATCGGCACCCGGTAGATGTCGTTCGGGTACAGGTAGGTGATGACGTGCCCCTGCGAGTCGTAGATCACCGACCGCGAAGGTGCCGTGCCAAGCGTTCCGACGGGCAGCGTGTCAAACGCGTTGGCCGTGTCGCGGACCGCGACGCCGAATATCCCGATCACCGGCAGCACCGCCGCGGCGGACAGCATTGCTGCTACGAGAGTCATCACGATGAGGCGACCCGCAGCGCCGTACTTCGCGCCGGCGCGGCGCCAGGGATTTTGCACCTGAACAGGTTACGCTCCATCGGCAAGTATCAGCCACAGGCAACGCCATTCGCACCGAAGCAGCCTGCCATGCTCACGCGGAGGCCATCGCGAGATCAGCCAGTCCCCGTCCGTTTGCCCAGTCGGCTGCGCATAGTGCCGGCAGTGTAGCTGCTAGTCACTTGAGTCTGAATAGCTCATCTGGGCTATTCAGGAAATGGGCCGGCTGGGGTCTAGCGCTACGCGCCGGAGACCCCGTAAGTTACTCTTCCGCGACCATCACTCGCCGGAGCCGGTCGCCAACAGGCGGCTCCGGACCGCAACTGAACGCCACCCGGGCGTGATCAGCCCCCCGCGGGCGTGACGATCAGAGGAGCTGGGCCAACATGTGGATCTCGGACTGGACTGCGCGTGCCGCGTGCAAGGGAACTGACCCAGACGAGCTCTTCGTCCAGGGCGCGGCGCAGAACCGGGCCAAGCTGATCTGCCGTGGCTGTCCAGTGCGGACAGAGTGCCTCGCCGACGCTCTCGACAACCGGATCGAGTTCGGCGTGTGGGGCGGGATGACCGAGCGTGAGCGCCGGGCGCTGCTGCGCAGAAGGCCCGATGTCATGTCGTGGCGCGATCTGCTGGAGAACGCGCGCAACCACTATGAGCGCACCGGGGACGAACTCGTCGCGAGCTGATCGCGGGGCTGCCGCACGGCGCCACCCCGACCATGGCCGTCCGGCCGCTACGCCGACTGGCCAGTACCGAAGGCGGTCCCGATCTGCCGCAGTCCGTCCAGGTCGTGGACGTCCTCGGCCTGCGCTGGGACTTGTGCTACCGGAACCAGCGGATGGGCAGCGGTGAAGTGCTCGGCCGTCCGCCGTTGCGCGGCCGCTTGCTCCGTCCGTTCGGCATGCAGCCTGAGCGCCGCTATGGCAAGCCCGTTCGCGTCCGGCTCGGCTGTATCTACTCGATCTGTATCTAGTCGATGCTGCGCAGGCGGCGGCACCGACGCACCGCCTGCAGCCTGCAGCACCTCGGCGGCGGCCAGGCTCCTGGCTGCGGACAGGTGCGCGGCAGGCAGCTTCACGACCCGGTTCAGGATCAGGCCGGCTAGCGGCATCCGCTCTTGATCCAAACGCTCGACGAAGTAGGACGCCTCGCGCAGCGCGTCGTCTTCCGGAGCGGCGACCACAAGGAAGGAAGTGCCGGGAGCCCGCAGCAGCTGATAGGTGTACTCGGCTCGCTCCCGGAAGCCGCCAAACATGGTGTCCAGAGCGCTGACGAAGGTCTGCACATCCCTGAGCACCTGAGTGCCGAGAATTTTCGTCAGCACGCCGGTGACAACACCGAACCCCGCGTTCAGCACCCGCAGGTAAGCCCGGCCGCCGACCTTGGCCGGGGCCACCAGCAGGCGCAGCAGCTTGCCGTCGAGGAACCTGCCGAGGCGCTGCGGGGCGTCGAGGAAGTCGAGTGCAGACCGGCTCGGCGGCGTGTCGACGACGATGAGGTCCCACTCTTCGGCGCGCCGCAGCTGGCCGAGTTTCTCCATCGCCATGTACTCCTGGGTGCCCGCGAAGCTCGATGACAGCGACTGGTAGAACGGGTTGGCCAGGATCTGGGCGGCGCGGTCAGGGTCGGCGTGCGCCTCCACGATCTCATCGAAGGTTCGCTTCATGTCGAGCATCATGGCGTGCATGCTCCCGGCGGAGGCGGCCCCGTTCCCCTCTTGATGCAAGTGGTCCTCGGGCCCGATGCCGTGAACGAGCCTGGGGGTGTTATCCAGTGAGGTCAGGCCCATGGACTGGGCCAGCCGGCGGGCGGGGTCAACCGTCAGCACCACAACATGCCTGCCGTGCTGGGCCGCCCGCAGGCCGATCGCGGCGGCGATCGTCGTCTTGCCGACACCGCCCGAGCCGCAGCAGACGATGACCCGGGTCCGCCGGTCGTCGATCAGCCGATCCACGTTCAGCACCGGTGGCTTGCGGGGAGTCATCAGGCAAACCTCTGCTCGTGCAGGGCCGCGGCCAGTCGGTAGAGCCCCGACAGGTCGATGCCGCCGGTTATCCACGGCAGCTGGTAACAGGGCTGGCCGACCGCCTCGAGCCGCTGCTGCTGATCTTGCTGACCAAGCACCGTGCGGGCCTGTTCGGCCAGTTCGGCCGCCAGGGCCGCGGCCAGGCCGGTGCTGTCGTCCAGTCCGGCCGCCTTCAGGCCCAGGGCAAGCTGACCCTGGTCGAGCGTGCCGTTCGCGGCCGCCTCGAGCTGGCCTGGCGGCAGCGCTAGCGGCCTGGTCATGTTCACGATGATTCCGCCGGCCCTGATGCTGCCCAGGCTGCGCAGCTCGGCGATGCCGTCCAGGGTCTCCTGAACCGGCATCTCCTCAAGCACCGTGACAAAGTGCACGACCGTCTCGGGCGAGCGCATTACCTTCTGCACCGTATCCGCGTGACCGCGGATCGGGCCCACCCTGGCCAGGTCGGAGACCTCGCTCGTCACGTTCAGGAACCTGCCGATCCGCCCGGTCGGGGGCGCATCCATGACGACCGCGTCGTACCGGCGGTTGCGGCCGCCTTCCTTGCGCCGGACCGCCTCGGCCGCTTTCCCGGTCAGCAGCACATCGCGCAGGCCGGGCGCGATGGTGGTGGCGAAGTCCATCACGCCCAGCCTGGCCAGGGCGGTGCCGGCATGCCGCAAGTTGTAGAACATCTCCAGGTACTCCACCAGCGCCGACTCGGGGTCGGCCACGAGGGCATACACATCGCCGCCTGGGCTGGCATCAGTGCCGGGCCCGACCGCGATCCGGCGTTCGGCGTAGGGCAGCGGGGGCACGTCGAACAGCTGCGCGATGCCCTGGCGGCCCTCGACCTCCATGAGCAGGACGGTCCTGCCGCCCGCAGCCAGGGCCAGGGCCAGCGCGCCGGCCACTGTCGTCTTGCCCGTTCCGCCCTTGCCCGTGACGACGTGCAGCCGCACACCCGCCCAGTCGGTGTCAAGAGTGGTCACGATTGGAGGTTATCCGCGTCGGGGGAGCGGGGCGTCCGGTCCCCCGCCGGCACTGCTCGGATCGGGTTGGAGTGACATGTCCGGTATCACAGCTAATCGGGGGCGCGCAACTTCGTGGCGAGGTCACTAGGCTGGTGCTGGAGACCACCTTGGTCCCGAGGACACAGGGAAGAGGTGTCAGCACATGGATGCGCTGATCGCCGTGATCGTGGTCATCGTCCTGGCCGGAGTCATTGCCGCGGCCCGGTCCATTAAGACAGTGCAGCAGTACGAGGACGGGATCATCTTCCGGTTCGGCCGGGTGCTCCCCGGCATCCGCGGGCCGGGACTGACCTTGATCAACCCGATAGGCGACAAGCTGGTGAAGGTCAACAAGCAGATCATCGCCATGGGCGTGCCCGCGCAAGAGGGCATCACCAGGGACAACGTGAGTGTCCGGGTAGATGCCGTGGTGTACTTCCGGGTGGTCGACCCGATCAAGGCATCGATCAACGTCTTCAACTACCAGAACGCGATCTCGCAGCGAGCGCAGACTTCCCTGCGGTCGATCATCGGCCAGTCGGAAATGGACGAGCTGCTCGCCGAGCGGGACGCCGTCAACCGGCGGCTGGCCGCGATCATCGACGAGGGCACCGAGATTCCCTGGGGCGTGAAGGTGGAGAGCGTCGAGATCAAGGACGTCTCGCTGCCCGAGGGCATGAAGCGGTCGATGTCCAGGCAGGCCGAGGCTGAGCGGGAGCGGCGCGCCAGGATCATCACCGCCGACGGCGAGTTCCAGGCGTCTAAGCGGCTGGCGGCCGCGGCCAACGTGATGGCGCGGGATCCGGCAGCCCTGCAGCTGCGGCTGCTGCAGACAGTGGTCGAGGTCGCCGCCGAGCGCAACAGCACCCTGGTCATGCCCATTCCGGTGGAGCTGCTCAGGTTCTTCGACAAAGGCAATCCCAGCACGTCCGGCAGCCCGCAAGGCTCGTCAATGGCCGACTTCAGCGATGTCGCCAAGCTGACTCGCGAGGCCGAAGCCGAGCTGGGCAGCGCCGAATCCGTGCCGCTGGAGATTCCCGAGGTACCGGCGATACCGGAGCTGTCGGCTGCGGAGAAGGGCGACGTCGGAACCGTCCACCATACCGAGCAGCGCCCCGGTGTTGGCGCGATGACAACCGACTCCGGGGATCCGGCCGAGGCGGGCGGCTCGGTAACCCGCGCGAACGGCCAGTCCGCCGCCGATGCAGATAACGAGCCAGCGGCCCATGCCGGGGAGCCCGACGTGCCAGCGTGAGCACGACCCGCTACCAGCGTCCGCAGGTGGACCGACCGGGGCGGGCGGCTCACTGTAAGGTTCGGCTATGCCGAAATGGGAGTACGCGACAGTGCCGCTGCTGGTGCACGCGACCAAGCAAATCCTGGATGGCTGGGGTGAGGACGGCTGGGAGCTGGTCGCCGTCGTGCCAGGGCCGAACCACGGAGCAGCTTGTCGCTTACCTGAAGCGGGCTAAAGAATGACCGAGCCTGACGCCGGGGTGTCCGCGCCGGAGGAAAAGCTGGCGGCGCTGGGCCTGAGCCTGCCGCCGGTTGCTGCACCGCTCGCTGCTTACGTGCCCGCGGTCCGCGCGGGTTCGCTGGTCTACACCGCCGGACAGCTGCCGGTGGTGGATGGCAAGCTGCTGTCAACTGGCAAGGTCGGCGCGGAGGTCGGCGCGGCTGAGGCCGCCGCCCTGGCCCGCACTTGCGCGCTCAACGCGCTGGCCGCTGCCGCTTCGGCTGCGGGCGGGCTTTCGGCCATCCGGCGGATCGTCAAGCTGACCGGCTTCGTCGCCAGCGCGCCCGATTTCACCGGCCAGCCTCAGGTGGTCAATGGTGCGAGCGAACTATTGCTCGAGGTGTTCGGCGAAGCGGGCCGGCATGCCCGCAGCTCTGTCGGCACGGCCGTGCTGCCGCTGGACGCACCGGTGGAGATCGAGCTGATCGTCGAGGTCATCGACTAGCGGGCCGTGAGCTACGGCGGACAGACGAGCGGACGAGCGGACACTCCAGGACTAGCGATCGCGGCAGGAGATTCTTGGTGGCAGACGACGCAGCGAACGCTGCCTCCGTGCGGATCAGCGGCAACCTGGCCGACTCAGCACGTGAGATCCTGGCCGGCAGCAGGCCGCCCGCGGTACCCAAGGACGCCGCCACCGTCATGCTGCTCCGGCAGTCCTCGGCCGGCCTCGTCGTGTACATGCTCAAGCGCAAGTCCTCGATGGCCTTCGCGCCGGGCGCGTATGTCTTTCCCGGCGGATCAGTCGACACCAGGGACGCCGACGAGCAGGTCGCGTGGGCCGGGCCGGATGCGGCCGAGTGGGGGCAGATCTTCGATGCCCCGCCGTCGCTGGCCAGGGCGCTGGTCTGCGCCGCGGTCAGGGAGACCTTCGAGGAGTCCGGCGTGATGCTGGCCGGGGAATCAGCGGACTCCGTGGTGGCGGACACCACCAGTGACGAGTGGGAGGCAGACCGGCACGCGCTGCTCGACCGCTCCATCTCGCTGGCGGAGCTGCTGGCGCGCCGCCGGCTGGTGCTGCGCGCCGACTTGCTTCGCCCGTGGGCCCGGTGGATCACTCCGGTGGTCGAGCCGCGGCGCTTCGACACCCGGTTCTTCGCCGCGGCGCTGCCCGTCGGCCAGCGGACGAGGGACGTCGGCGGTGAAGCGGCCGAGGTGGCCTGGGTCACCCCGGCGGAAGCGCTGGCGGCCGGTAACCGCCGGGAGATACTGCTCTTCCCGCCGACGGCGGTGACCTTGTCCGAGTTGGCGGCCTGCGGCCACGTCGAGACCGCGCTGACCGGCCCGAGGCAGGTGGCCCCGATCATCCCTGAGGTTCACGTTCGCGACGGCGCGGTCTGGCTCACCGTCCCTGGTCTTGCCGGTTATCCAGGAGGAGGACCTCGGCATGACGGCTGAGCCGCAGGGCGCAGCAGCCGGACTGATCGACGGATCGGGCACCGACCGGGCGCGGTGCGTGCTCGCGCCTAACCCATCGCTGATGACGCTCGACGGGACTAACACCTGGCTGGTCAGCGAGCCCGGCTCGGCTGCCGCGATGGCGGTGGATCCAGGGCCCGATGACGAAGGGCACCTGCAGCGCATCTGCACGCTGGCCGCCGAGGCTGGCCAGCGTGTCCAGCTGATCGTGCTGACGCACGGGCATGCCGACCACTCGGCCGGCGCGGCCAGGCTCGCCCGCCTGACCGGCGCCCCGGTGCGCGCTGTCGACCCCGCGCACCGCCTGGGCAGCGACGGCCTGGCCGCCGGTGATGTGCTGGAAGTGGGTGGCTGCATGGTCCGGGTTATCACGACTCCTGGTCACTCTGCCGACTCAGTGTGCCTTCAGCTGCCGGCCGACGGCGCGGTCCTTACCGGCGATACCGTGCTCGGCCGGGGCACCACGGTCATCGCGCACGACGGCAGCCTGGCCGACTACCTGGACTCGCTGCATCGGCTTCGGGCCCTGGCCGAGGAAGCTGGCCTGCTTGCGCTGCTGCCAGGCCACGGCCCGCTGCTGGCCGACCCGGCCGGAGTGCTTGACTTTTACCTCACCCACCGAGCCGAGCGGCTGGCCGAGGTGCAAGGCGCTCTCGCCGCCGGAGACCAGAACCCGGCTGAGATCGTGGCCAGGGTGTATGCGGCGGTTGACCCGGCGCTGTGGCGGTTCGCTGAAACCTCGGTGCGCGCGCAGCTGGACTACCTGCGTGCCCGTGGCGAGGTTCCGCCTGATGTTGCCTGGTAACGGGGTCCTGACTCGCTAGCGGGCCCGTTTGCGCAGGCGGTCGGCATCGGTAACGAGCACGGACTTTGCCGCTAGGTGGATCCAGCCGCGCGCAGTGAAGTCAGCAAGCGCCTTATTGACAGTCTCCCTGGAAGCCCCGACGAGCTGAGCCAGCTCTTCCTGGGTCAGGTCATGGTTGACCTGGATGCCTTCCGGTGTCGGCACGCCGAACCGGTCGGCCAGGTCGAGCAGCGCCTTGGCAACCCGGCCCGGCACGTCGGTGAAAACCAGGTCCGCCTTCACTTCGTTGATGCGCCGCAGCCGCTGCGCAAGCGCCTGCAGCAGATGCATGGCCACCTCGGGCCTGCTGGACAGCCAGGTCCGGAGGTCGTCGTGTGCCAGGCCGGCCAGCCGAGCGCTTGTCACCGCGGTAGCGCTGGACGTACGAGGAATCGGGTCGAACAATGACAGCTCACCGAACATCTCACCGGGGCCGTGCACGCTGAGCAGGTTCTCCCGGCCGTCCGGCGCCGCCTTTGTCAGCTTGATCTTCCCGGTCAGGATTATGTACAGCTTGTCCCCGGTATCGCCTTCGGAGAACAACCGCTCACCCCGGTCCAGGTGCACGTCGATGACCCCCGCTCGCAGGGCGTCAGCATCGTGCTCGCTCAGCGACTCGAACAGCGGTGTCTCTTTGAGAACGTCATCGGCGCTGGCCATGACCCCTCCTCGGCGTGATACCTAGTTTGTGGTGCCCAGTTCGGCACCGTGTCACCCCAGGTGCTGCTGTTCTGCCAGCCGGGCCCGGCAAGCCAGGATCTCGTCCTCAGCGGCGCTAACACCCACCCAGGTGGCGGCCTCGACTTCCTTGCCAGGCTCAAGTGCCTTGTACACCTCGAAGAAATGCTGGATCTCAAGCTGATCGAACGCGGAAACGTCGCTGATATCCATGAAGTGGGCCATCCGGGGGTCGGTCGCCGCTACGCACAGCACCTTGTCGTCCGCGCCTTTTTCATCGCGCATCCGGAACATTCCGATCGCCCGGCACTTGATCAGGCAGCCAGGGAAGGTGGGCTCCTCGAGCAACACCAGGGCATCCAGCGGATCCCCATCGTCTGCCAGCGTGTCCTCGATATAGCCGTAATCAGCCGGATAGCGAGTTGAGGTAAAAAGCATCCGGTCTAGCCTGATCCGACCCGACTCGTGATCCATCTCGTACTTGTTACGCTGCCCCTTGGGGATCTCGATTACTACATCGAACTCCACTGTTGGTCCCCTGACGCCGTAGCTGAAACAGCTCCGATTGCCTGCCTGATGTCTACCCGATGGCGGTCGCTTGGAGCACCGCATCACGCAGCACCGCATAACGCAGTGCCCCATCACTCAAGAGGGAACCTAACGCGGGGACGCCGCATCTTGCGAAGGGAACCGAACGTTGCATCGCCACAGTCGCCTGATAGCGGCAGTCGTGGCCTTGCTCTGTGCTGTCATCATCGCGGCCGGGCTAACTGTTGTCCGGTTGCTGCCGGCCCGGCTAGCGCTCTGGCAGCCGCCGCAGGTCGCCGCCCGCCAGCTGGCCGGATCGCCGCAGGTACTCTGGACCGCGGTCGGCTCGGCCAGGGACGGTCCGGCTGTCACCCCGACCGGACTCGCCCGGGCCCTGGCGCCAGTCACGGGCTCCGCCGCGTTCGGCCCGCACCTGGGCATCCTTGTCACCAATCTGGCGTCCGGGCAAGTGCTGTACTCGCTGGACCCAGGCTCGGGGTTCGCGCCTGCCTCGACCAACAAGCTCGCGACCGCCGTCGCGGCGATTCACGTGCTCGGTCCGGCGGCCAGGTTCCGCACCACTGTGGTAATGGGCTCCTCGCCTTCGGCGATCGTCCTGGTGGGTGGTGGCGACCCGACACTTGCGGCCGGGCGGCCGCCTGCGGCTGACTACCCTCAGCCGGCCACGCTGCTGGAGCTGGCCAGGCGAACGGCTCAGGTGCTGCGAGCCCGCGGCCTTCGCAGCGTGCACCTTGGCTATGACACCTCGCTGTACAGCGGTCCGAGCGAGGCGGTGGGCTGGTCACCCAGTTACATCAGCACCGGCAACGTGTCGGTCATCAGCCCGCTCGAGGTCGACCAGGGCAGGCTGACGGCCACGGGCGCGCCGCAGGACGCGGATCTCCCTGACCCGCTGCCGCGGGCTGCTGACCCGGCAGGCCAGGCGGCGGCGGTCTTCGGCCGGTACCTGGCCGGTGACGGCATCTCCGTGCAGGGCAGCCCGAGTCAGGTCGCCGCGCCGGCCAGGGCGCGGACGCTCGCCGCCGTCTACTCGCCCCCGCTGGCGCAGATTGTCCAATGGATGCTCGAGGAGAGCAACAACGTGATCGCCGAGAACCTCGCCCGGCACGTTGCGATCGCGACCGGCCAGCCAGCCTCATTCGCCGGCGGCGCCGCGGCCACCCAATCCGTGCTGCGAAAGCTCGGCGTGGCCGGGCTTCAGCTGTTTGACGGCAGCGGTCTGTCGGTCGACGACCGTATCCCGCCGGCCGCCCTGGTTCGGCTGGTCACGCTGGCGGCCGACCGCGCTCAGCTACGCGCGGTACTGACCGGGCTGCCGGTCGCGAATTTCTCCGGCACGCTGCTGCCGAACGCGAGCGCGTTCGGCCCCGGCGGCGCGGCAGCCTGGGGCGTCGTGCGCGCCAAGACTGGCAACCTGGACACGGTAGCGGCGCTCGCGGGCATCGCCTATGCCAGGAACGGCCAGCTACTCGCGTTCGCGATCATGGCCGACAAGCTGGACGCGGGCGGCCTTGCGGCCGCGGCGTCGGGTATGGCCCGAATGGCCACCGTGCTCGCCGGCTGCGGCTGCAGCTGAGCGCAGGCCGCACTATCTGGCCCGCAGACGACGTAATGCCCTGGGTCCACGTACGGTGGAGGGGTGAGCAGCTCTCAGATGATCGACTGGCAGGTCGCCACTTCCACCGGAGTTCGCTGGGTTCGGCCCGGCCCCCAGGTCAGCATGACCGAAGCCAGGAAAGTGGTAGCCGAGCTGCGCCAGCTGGCAGCTGCCGTGGCCGAACCGGTGCGCGAACTGACCGGCCTGCCAGGATCCGGCGATGACGGTAACGTCGCGATCGTCGACAGGCCGGGCTGGATCAGAGCCAACGTGGACGGCTTCCGCGTGGTGCTTGACCCGCTCGTGCAGCGGATGTCGGAGAACGGGAGCATGCCGCAGCCTGGTTCCGTCATCACCGCGGTGGGCTCGAGAGTCACCGGCATGCAGGCCGGGCTGATCCTCGCCTACCTGGCGGGCCGCGTCCTCGGTCAGTACGAGCTATTCCTGCCGCCCGATCCCGATGCGCCCGCAGCAGGCGCGCCGGCTGGCCGGCTCACCCTGGTCGCGCCCAACATCGTGATGGTGGAGCGGGAACTCGACGTCAATCCGCACGACTTCCGCCGCTGGGTCTGCCTGCACGAAGAGACGCACCGGACGCAATTCACCTCGGTTCCGTGGCTGCGGCCATATGTGCAGCAGCTGATGACGGACTTCCTGCTCGCCTCCGACCTGGATCCGGCATCGATCCTCGACCGGCTGCGCGCGGCCGCCGACGCGGTCGCAGGCGCCGTCCGCGGCAGTGACGGCGAGAGCCTTATCGAGGCCATCCAGAGCCCGCGTCAGCGTGCGATCCTCGACCGGATGACGTGCGTAATGACGCTGGTCGAGGGCCACGGCGACTACGTGATGGACGCGGTCGGCCCCGCTGTCGTGCCTTCGGTCGCCGAGATCAGGGAGAAGTTCACCGCGCGGCGCGGGTCGGCCGGCCGGATGGAACAGGCTATCCGCCGGATCCTCGGCATTGACCTGAAGATGAAGCAGTACGAGCAGGGCTCGCACTTCGTCAAGGCCGTTGTCGGGGAAGCCGGGATGGAAGCCTTCAACAAGGTCTGGACTTCGCCCGACACCGTGCCGACGCGCAGTGAGCTGAAGAGCCCGCAATCCTGGCTGGAGCGGGTCGGCCGCGGCGCGGCAGCGAGCGCCGCGGACTGAGCCAACGTGGGTGGCCCGCACCCGGCTGTCGCGGAAATCCGGCACGCTGTCCGCCAGGCCCTTGCCAGCCTTGAGCCTGGTGACCTTGTCTTGGCCGCATGCTCTGGCGGCGCGGATTCGCTCGCGCTGGCAGCAGCACTGGCCTTCGAGGCGCCGAAGGCTGGCTTGCGCGGCGGCGCAGTCACCATCGACCACCGCCTGCAGCCTGGCTCTGCCGAGGTAGCGGAGCAGGTCACGGCGCAGCTCGCCGGACTAGGGCTCGACCCGGTGCTGAGCGTTACCGTCACCGTCCGCAGATCGGACGGCGAGCCGAACGCAGGACCGGAGGCGGCCGCGCGGCAAGCCCGGTACGCGGCCCTGAACCGGACCGCGGAGCGGACCGGCGCAGCCGCGATCCTCCTCGGGCACACTCTCGATGACCAGGCTGAGACCGTGCTACTCGGCCTCGGCCGGGGCTCGGGCGCACGATCGCTGGCCGGGATGGCCGCCCGTTCCGGCCGGTACCTGCGCCCGCTGCTAGCGGTCCGGCGTGAGCAGACCGAGGCCGCTTGCGCGGCGCTGGGGTTGGAAGCGTGGGCAGATCCGCAGAACGAAGACCCGCGTTTCACCAGGGTCGCGGTGCGCCGGCAGCTGATGCCGGTGCTGGCACAGGTTCTCGGTCCGGGTACAGCAGAAGCGCTGGCCAGGACGGCGGCCCTGCTCCGCGCCGACGCGGATGCCCTCGATGAGCTGGCCGCGGCCGAGGCTGACCGGCTGACCGGCCTGCCGACCGCTGAGCTCGCCGCGCTCCCGGCCGCCATCAGGCTGCGGGTGCTCCGCCGCGCCGCACTCACCGCCGGCTGCCCGGCGAGTGCGCTCTCGCACCGGCATATCCAGAGCCTGGACGAGCTGGTTAGCTGCTGGCGCGGCCAGCGCTGGGCTGACTTGCCGGGCGGAGTCCGCTGCCGGCGCCAGTATGACAGGCTGCTGTTCACCACTGCGGGGGTTCCGGGAGTCGCCCCCCAGGCTGGGACCGCGCCGCGATCGGAGGACCAGGGTGGACGCGAATGACGTGGGAGCCGACCTCAAGCAGGTGCTGATCACGCCGGAGCAACTGCACCAGCGGATCGGCGAGTTGGCGGCCGAGATAGACGCGGATTACGCCGATCGCGAAATCCTTCTTGTCGGAGTGCTCAAGGGGGCCGTCATGGTAATGGCCGACCTGGCCAGGGCTATGCACCTGCCCGTGCAAATGGACTGGATGGCCATCTCGTCCTACGGGTCTGGCACCAAGTCATCGGGTGTTGTCCGGATCCTGAAGGACCTCGACACCGATATCAGCGGGCGGCACGTGCTCGTGGTCGAGGACATAGTGGACTCCGGGCTGACGCTTTCCTGGCTGATCGGCAACCTGAAGTCCCGCGGTCCGGCGTCGGTGCAGGTCTGCGTGCTGCTTCGAAAGCCGAACTCGGCCCGGATGAATGTGGAAGTGGCGTATACCGGCTTCGAGATCGACGATTCGTTTGTCGTCGGGTACGGGCTCGACTACGCGGAGTCGTACCGGAACCTGCCCTTCATCGGGACGCTCGCCGAGCATGTCTACAACCCCGCCACCTGAGCGGACGGGTCGGCCCGCTAGATTCCGGGCGGAACCAGGGGCGAAGCCCTCTCTGGGTCCGGGAACTGGGACCGAGATGAAATTCGTTAACCCTGGGTAAGAGGCGTAAGAAACGGCCGGCATTGCCCCTGTGCGGCCCTGCCGCGTGCCGGCCACGGTGATCGCGGTGTACCGTCGAGTATTCCTGTGCCTGCCGGCCGGGAAGAATTAGCCGCGCATTAGCGCTGGAACGCAAGGTAGCCTCGCAGCAAGACGGCGAGGCACGAGGCTCGTCAGGAGGGACCGGCCGGACCTGTGGGCCGTTCATCGATGGATCTGAAGCGCATATTCCGCGGCTGGGTGCTTGCCATCCTCTTTGTCGCCATCATCCTCGTGATCCTGTACAAGCTGGTCAACACGGGGCCTCAATACCAGCTCGTGCCGACGTCGCAGGCCGTCTACGCCATTCAGCACGGGAACGTGAAGTCGGTCACGCTCACAGACGTGGACCAGACGATTCAGCTCACGACCAAGGGCAACAAGAACTGGGAAGCCTCCTGGGTCGGCGGCCAGGGCAACCAGCTGGCCACCGAGCTGCAGAAGCAGGTCGAAGCCGGCACGCTGTCCCAGTCCGCCTACAACGTCAAGGTCCCCAAGAGCAGCTCGTTCTGGACCCTTATCTTCAGTTACCTGCCGTTCCTGATCATCTTCCTGCTGTTCATGGTGTTCCTGAATCAGATGCAGGGCGGCGGCTCCCGGGTGATGAACTTCGGCAAGTCCAAGGCGAAGCTCATTACCAAGGACACGCCTAAGACGACGTTCGCTGACGTGGCCGGGGCCGACGAGGCGATCGAGGAACTTCAGGAGATCAAGGAATTCCTGCAGAGTCCCGGCAAGTTCCAGGCCATCGGCGCCAAGATCCCCAAGGGCGTGCTGCTGTACGGGCCGCCAGGTACCGGCAAGACCCTGCTGGCCAGGGCCGTAGCCGGCGAAGCCGGGGTGCCTTTCTACTCGATCTCTGGCTCAGACTTCGTCGAGATGTTCGTCGGCGTCGGCGCCTCCCGGGTCCGCGACCTGTTTGAGCAGGCCAAGGCGAACGCGCCGGCCATCGTGTTCGTCGACGAGATCGACGCGGTCGGCCGCCACCGCGGTGCAGGCTTCGGCGGCGGGCACGACGAGCGTGAGCAGACCCTGAACCAGCTGCTCGTCGAGCTGGACGGATTTGACACCAAGGGCGGCGTCATCGTTATTGCTGCCACAAACCGGCCCGACATCCTGGACCCGGCCCTGCTGCGGCCCGGCCGGTTCGACCGGCAGATCGTGGTCGCCCAGCCAGACCTGGCCGGGCGCAAGGGCATTTTGCGGGTGCATGCCCGCGGCAAGCCGTTCGGGCCTGATGTCGACCTGGACGTCATCGCCCGGCGTACGCCCGGCTTTACTGGCGCCGACCTGGCGAACGTGATCAACGAAGGCGCCCTGCTGACGGCCAGGGCGAACCAGACCCAGATAGAGATGGCCTCGCTGGAAGAGGCAATCGACCGGGTCACGGCAGGCCCGAAGCGCAAGAGCGTGCTGCTGTCGGAGCGGGAGCGCAAGATCATCGCCTACCACGAGGGCGGTCACGCCCTGGTCGGCCACGCGCTCCCGAACGCGGATCCGGTGCACAAGATCACGATCATCCCGCGCGGCCGGGCGCTCGGCTACACCGCCGCCGCGCCGGCCGAGGACAAATTCCTTGTCAGCCGGGCCGAGATGATGGACCAGCTGGCGATGCTGCTCGGCGGCCGAACCGCCGAGGAGCTGGTCTTCCACGAGCCGACCACGGGCGCTGCGAACGACATCGAGAAGGCGTCTTCGATCGCGCGCGGCATGGTGACCGAGTACGGAATGAGCGAGCGGCTGGGTGCGCGCAAGTTTGGCACTGGCGACGGTGAGCCGTTCCTGGGCCGGGAGATGTCGCATTCCCGTGACTACTCAGAGGAGATCGCGTCCGCGATCGACGATGAGGTCCGCAGGCTCATCGAGTCGGCGCACGACGAGGCCTGGGAGATCCTGGTCCAGTATCGCGAGGTGCTGGACCACCTGGTGCTCCAGCTGCTTGAGCACGAGACGTTGTCACGCCAGCAGGTGCTGGAGATCTTCTCGCCGGTGCACAAGCGGCCGACTCGCGGTTCCTACACCGGCTACGGCAAGCGGCTCCCGTCGGAGAAGCCACCAGTACTGACGCCCAAGGAGCTGGCCCTCACCGCGGCTACAGACAGCAGGGACCTGCCGCAATCGCTCGGCAACGGGCAGGGCGCAACAGCGGCCGGGTTGCCTGCCGGGCCAGCGCCGCAGGCAGGCGGATTCGGGAACCCGCTGAGTGGCGGGAACCCGTTTGGCGGGGCGAGCCCGCTTGGCGGCGGGAACCCGTTCGACACGAAGCCAGGATCCGAGCAGGGCGGGATGAACCAGCCGGACGAGGGTGGCAGCGGCGACGGCGAGGGTCATTGAGCGACGGCGGCTTCGATCTGCCGAGGATCGAGCACGCGGTCAGGGAAATTCTCCTCGCTATCGGCGAGGATCCTGACCGGGACGGCCTGCGAGACACTCCGGCACGGGTGGCCAGGGCGATGGCTGAGCAGTTCAGCGGCCTCTTGCAACTCCCGGCAGACGTCCTTACCACGGTCTTCGACGCAGATCACGAAGAGATGGTGCTTGTCCGTGATATCGAGCTGTACTCGACTTGCGAGCATCACCTGGTTCCGTTCATCGGCCGCGCTCATGTTGGGTATATCCCGAATGAAAAAGGCCAGATAACCGGCTTGTCCAAGCTAGCCAGGCTCGTCGATGTTTACGCCCGCAGACCGCAGGTACAGGAACGGATGACCAGCCAGATCGCCGATGCTCTCATGACCACTCTGGAGCCCCGTGGAGTTATCGTCATTATCGAGGCGGAACACCTGTGCATGTCCATGCGCGGCGTGCGCAAGCCCGGCGCCAAGACCGTCACATCTGCTGTCCGCGGCTGTTTCCTCAGCTCGGAGAGCACCAGGGCAGAGGCAATGAGCCTGCTAACGGACCGCCGCTAACAAGCCAAGCTACTCAATGCCGGAGTTTGGCCCCGGCGAAAGGTCGGGATGACTACGCTGATGCCCCGTGAGTAGGGGCCTGACCTTCTTGTCCGAGATGACAGAACATAACGGGCCAGGCCCGGCAGAGCCCAGAACCGGTGACCGAGCGCAGCAGCCTGCCGGGCGGGCGGTTGACCGCCGACAGTTGCGCCGCTGGGTACCGCTAGCCGCCGGCGTGATGTCGCTCATCGTCGGGCTCGGTTACATCGCGGTCGGCGTAAACCCAGGCCTGTCTGAGCGGCGCCTGAAGGGCCTGAGCTACCTGGGCAGCCTCACCAGGACCGCCGACATCATCATCGGCCTGCTGCTCCTGATGGTGTCCCATGGCCTGCGGCGGCGTAAGCGGCGCGCCTGGGAGGCCGTGCTGGCGCTGCTGGGTGCGGGCCTGGTCGTGCATGTGGTACTCGGGGTGATCGTTTACAACGCTGACCCCGATGGCGTCCGGCCCGCGTTCCGTCCAGTCTCCACGGCCATATCCGCGTTGCTGATCATCGCGTTGATCTGGTTCCGCCGCGAGTTCTACGCGGTTGGCGATCCGCGGACCCGGTGGCGGGCGCTCTGGGTGCTGTGTTACCTGGCCGTGGCCGATGTGCTCATCGGCCTGGCTTACCTCTCGGTGAGTCGCCGCGAGCTGCTCACCAACTACAGTCCCGGGCAGCGCATCGAGTCGGTCGTTTTCAGCCTGGTGGGGTTCTCCGGGCCGGTCCAGTTCAAGCCCACCGGGAACGGCGCGGATCACTTCACGTTTGTGACGGGCGCGCTGGGCTTGTTCACCCTGGTCGTCACGGCGTTCATGTTCCTGCGGCCGGCCCGCCGGGCGAGCCGCATGCCACCTGCCGACGCGACGCGCATCCGGGAGTTGCTGGCCCGGCATGGGGAGCAGGACTCACTGGGGTACTTTGCGCTCCGGCATGACAAGAACATCATCTGGTCGCCGTCCGGGAAGGCATGCATCGGATACCGGGTGCTGGCCGGAGTGATGCTCGCCAGCGGCGATCCGCTCGGCGACTCCGAGGCGTGGCCCGGCGCCATCAACGCTTTCCTGGACGAGGCGGCAAGGCACGCCTGGGTTCCGGCGGTCATTGGCTGTGGGGAACTTGGCGCGGAGGTCTGGTGCCGCGAAGGTAGCCTGACGGCGCTTGAACTCGGTGACGAGGCAGTCGTCAGCGTGGCCGACTTCAGCCTGCAGGGCCGCGCGATGCGCAATGTCCGGCAGATGGTCGGCCGGGTCTGCCGGCAGGGCTACGTGGCCGAGATCCGGCGGGTCCAGGACATTCCCAAGGCTGAGGTCGTCCGGCTGGTGCGCCAGGCTGATAGCTGGCGCGGCAGCTCGACCGAGCGCGGCTTCTCGATGGCACTCGGCCGGGTAGGCGGCGCGGCCGACGGACAGTGCGTCGTGGCGACCGCAACGCAGGACGGAGTGCTGCGAGCCGTGCTGCACTTCGTTCCCTGGGGTAGCGACGGTCTGTCGCTGGACTTGATGCGCAGGGACCGGTCAGCCGCAGCGGGGCTGAACGACTTCCTCATCGTGGAAGCCATCAAGGCAGCCGGCGATCTTGGGGTTAAGCGAGTCTCGCTGAACTTCGCGGTCTTCCGGGCAGCACTGGAACGCGGCGAGCGGATCGGTGCCGGGCCGGTGCTGCGTGCCTGGCGCGGGGTTCTGATCTTCCTATCGCGATGGTTCCAGATCGAGTCGCTGTACAAGTTCAATGCCAAGTTCAGCCCGGAATGGGTGCCGCGGTTCCTGGTATTCCCGGGCACCACCGACGCACCGCGGATAGGCCTGGCTGTCCTCGAGGCAGAGGCGTTTCTGGTCTGGCCGACGATAGGGCTCGGCCGGATCGTCAGCAATCTGAGCCCAGCACGGCTCCTGAGGCGAACCGCGGCCACCGGCCGACGGCGTCCGGCTGACGGCTGAGACCACAGCCGGGAACATCGCCGGCGCCCGGTTGCGGGCGCACGGGCTCGGCGCTCCCGCGCCGCCGGGGTTTATGGCCTTCGGGGACAGCACCGGGGGCTTGGCCGCCGCGGGCGCGAGTGGAACTAGATTAGCTGTCATGACCAGCGAGGATGAGCTGCTAGCGAACGCGTCGCAGTGCCTGGTCATGGGCGTGGTCAACGTCACGCCAGACTCATTCTCGGATGGCGGCAGCTGGCTGGACCCGGACAAGGCCATCGCTCACGGCATCGAGCTCGCGGGCCAGGGGGCGGACATCATCGACGTTGGCGGCGAGTCGACCCGGCCCGGTGCACAGCGGGTGCCGGCCGACGACGAGATCAGGCGTGTCCTGCCGGTTGTGACGGCCCTGGCCGCGGCCGGATGCCGGGTCAGCATCGACACCATGCGCGCCGAGGTGGCCGGCCGTGCGCTGGACGCTGGCGCCATGATGATCAATGACGTCAGCGGTGGTCTGGCCGATCCCGAGATGCCCGGCATCGCCGCTGCGGCGGGCGTGCCTTACGTGGTCAATCACTGGCGCGGGCACAGCTCTGATATGTACGGCCCCGCTGTCTATGGCGATGTAGTAGCGGAAGTTCGGCACGAGCTCGGCCTGCGGGTGCGCGCCCTGGTGGATGCGGGCGTTGACCCGGCCCAGCTCATCCTCGACCCTGGGCTGGGCTTCGCCAAGCTACCCGACCACAACTGGAAGCTGCTGGCCAGCCTGAGCAGCATCGCGCGCCAGCCCGGCTATCAGGCCCCGTTCCCGGTGCTGATCGCCGCGTCCCGGAAGGGCTTCCTCGGCAAGCTGCTAGCTGGACCGCAGGGCCAGCCACGGCCGTTCTCGGGCAGCGACGATGCCACCATCGCGGTGACAGCGCTGGCAGTAGCGGCCGGCGCGTGGTGCGTCCGGGTGCACGTGGTGCCCGGCAACCTAGACGCGGTCAAGGTCGCGACGCGCTGGCGCCGCGAGTCCACCATGGAGGGCGAACTCCATGGCTGATGTTCTGGGGTTGGCGCCCCCGGTGCGCAGGGTCTCTCGGGGCCTAGAGGACGGGGAGGGCTTTGCGGGGACCGGGGGGCGGAGCCCCCCGTGGGTATGGACCGGATCTCAATTGTGGGGCTTCGCCAGCGCGGTCGGCACGGCGTGCTGCCTCAGGAGCGTGCCGACGGCCAGGACTTCATCGTGGACGCGGTGCTGTGGCTCGACACCAGGCCTGCAGCCGCTGCCGACAGTCTGGCGCTGACGGCGGACTACGGACAGCTAGCGGCCCGGCTAGCGGACATCGTGGCGGGCGAGCCCGTCGCCCTGATCGAGACCCTCGCGGCCCGGCTCGCGGCGGAATGCCTGACCGACCGGGCAGTGCAGGCGGCCGAGGTAACAGTGCACAAGCCACAGGCACCGGTCGGCCACCAGGTGGCAGACATAGCCGTGACGATACGGCGGAGCCGGATATGACGGCCGCCAGTTCAGGCGCGAGGACCGTTGTGCTCTCGCTTGGCAGCAACCTCGGCGACCGGCTCGGGCACTTGCAACTCGGGCTGTCAGTGGTGTGCGGACCCGGGCTGGCATGCCAGGCCGTGTCCAGCGTGTTCGAGACCGATCCGGTCGGCGGCCCACCTCAGGACACCTACCTGAATGCGGTATTGCTGGCGCGCAGTGCGTTGCCCGCCAGCGATATCCTGGCGCGCTGCCAGGCGGCCGAGTCCGCGGCCGGCCGGGTTCGGGCGGAACGCTGGGGTCCGAGAACCCTTGATGTCGACATCATCGCGTGCGGCGCGGAGATCAGCGAGCGGCCAGAGCTGATGTTGCCTCATCCGCGCGCGCATGAGCGCGCCTTCGTCCTCGTGCCGTGGCTTGAGCTCGATCCGGATGCGACGCTGCCGGGGCACGGCCGGGTCGAGGACTTGCCCGCCGCTGCTCAGCTTGCCGGGATCCGCCGCCAGCCGCTGCTGCGGCTCGCGCTGCCAGCCTGCGCCAGTCCGGCGGGTGCAGGCAGGTGAACCTTACCCGGCCCGGCACGCTAGCCGTGATCTTCGGCGGTTGTGCCCTGATCGGCGTGGCTGGCAGTACGCGCCACCTTCGAGAACCTGCCGCTGTTGCCGGTGACTGCGATTCCGGCGCTAGCGGCCCTGGCCATCGCGGAGACCGTAGTGGCCAGGAACATCCGCGGCCGGCTGACCGGCCGCCGGCCGGGTAAGCCGGTGGCGCCGATCGCCGTAGCCAGGCTCGTGGCGCTGGCCAAGGCGAGCTCAGCGGCCGCCGCCGCGCTCGGCGGCCTCGCCGGCGGCTACCTTGCCTATGTCCTTGGACTGCTCGATAAGCCGGTGCCCGCCAGGGACGCGCGGGTTGCCGGCGCGACGCTAGCGGCCGCAATTGCCCTGCTGGTCGCGGCGACTTATCTGGAGCGTAGTTGCCGTGACCCGAACCCGCCGGACGATGACGACACTTCGCGGGACCCGCGCGACGATTGGCAGTGGCATTCCTGACGGCCCCGGCTGCGGCCAGATCAGCCAGGTCAGAGAGGATTCTCGGCAGGTGGCTGGACGGAAGGCGGTGGGCAATCGTGATCGTATTCGTGCTTGCGGTCGGCTACTTCCGCATCGATGGCGGCGGTGAGACCGGGGTCGGCCAGCCGCGGCACCCGATGGCATATGGAGACTGACACGACTGCAGCAGGCCACGACCACCCGGCTCGGCTCGATGTCGGCGTCGTCGGTGCCGGGCGGGTCGGCACCGCGCTGGCCGTAGCCCTGAGCCGGGCCGGCCATCGGGTAACGGGTGCGTCGGCGGTGTCGGCGGCGTCACGCCGGCGCGTCGACAGGTATCTGCCTGGCACGCCCGTTATGGAGCCAGCCGACGTCATCGGCGCGGCCGACCTGGTGCTACTGACCGTGCCGGACGACGCGCTGGGCGCGCTGGTGCGCGGCTTGGCCGCGACCGGCGCACCGTTGGCAGGCCGTCTGCTCGCGCACGCCAGCGGCCGGCACGGCGTTGCCGTACTTGAGCCGGCGACCCGGATGGGCGCGCTGCCGCTCGCGTTGCATCCGGTCATGACGTTTACCGGGCGACCCGATGATGTGGACCGGATTGCCGGCATCAGCTTCGGAGTGACAGCCCCGCCGCAACTGCGCCCTGCCGCTGAGGTCCTGGTGCTGGAGATGGGCGGCGAGCCGGTGTTCATCGCGGAGGAAGACCGCGGGCTTTACCATGCAGCGCTGGCCGGCGCGGCGAATCACCTCGTGACCCTGGTGGTGCAAGCAGCCGACCTGCTGAAGCGGGCCGGAGTGGCTCAGCCGGCCAGGATGCTCGGCCCGCTCTTGTCGGCGGCGCTCGACAATGCGCTGCGGCTCGACGACGCGGCGCTGACCGGGCCAGTCGCGCGGGCCGACGCCGACACGGTCGCCAGTCACCTCGATGCGCTCCGGGCTGCCGCCCCCGAGGCGCTCGGCGCCTACCTGGCAATGGCCAGGCTGACCGCTACCAGAGCGCTCGCCGCGGGGACCCTGACCGCAGCCGACGCGCAGCGCCTGCTCGACGTGCTCGCAGAGGGACCGCGGTGATGTCGGCCAGCCCGCCCGCTGCCACGCTGTCCATGCCAATACTGGCCAGGACCAGGAAGGGAGTTGCGACCGCCAGGGCGGCGCTGACCGGCCCGGTCGTGCTCGTGCCGACGATGGGAGCCCTACATGACGGCCATCGCTCGCCGTTGCGGCTGGCTCGCGAACTGGCAGGACCCGGCGGTAGCGTCGTCGTCTCGATCTTCGTCAACCCGCTGCAATTCGGGCCGTCGGAGGACTTTGCCCGGTACCCGCGGTCACTCGACCAGGACCTGGCCATCTGCGCTGAGGAGGGCGTGAGTCTGGTGTTCGCTCCGGACGTCAGCCAGATGTACCCGCAACCGCCACTGGTCACCGTCAACCCGGGTCCGGCTGGCCGGGTGCTCGAAGGCAAATCCCGGCCCGGCTTCTTCGATGGGGTGCTCACCGTAGTGCTGAAGCTATTCCAGCTGACAGCGCCCGACACGGCCGTATTCGGCCAGAAGGACGCGCAGCAAGTGGAGTTGATCCGCCAGATGGCTGCCGACCTTGACCTCGGCGTGCAGATCGTGGCTGCACCGCTGCACCGTGACCCGGACGGGCTGGCCACATCCAGCCGGAATGCTTACCTGTCGGCCCAGGAGCGAGCGGCGGCGCTCGCACTGCCGCGGGCGCTGGCGGCCGCCGCATCGGCGGTCGGCCAGGGTGGCGCCGCAGCGGTCGCCGCGGCCCGGGCAATACTGGACGCAGGGGCCGCTGGGAACCCGCCGGTCGAGCTTGATTATCTGGTGCTGGCAGATCCGGATACCTTCGCCGAGGTGGGGCCCGAGCATAAGGGCCACGCCCTGCTGCTGGTGGCGGCCAAGGTCGGGAGCACGCGGCTGATCGACAACGCTGCTCTCGAGCTTTCCGGCGGCTCACCGTGATCGCCCGCCGCCTGCTCGCACCGCCGCCAGGCTGGCGCAGGGACGCCGACGTGGTCGTGGTCGGCTCCGGCGTAGCGGGCGTAACCACCGTGCTCGCCATCCGCAGTGCCCTGCCCGATGCGCGCATCCTGCTTGCCACCAAATCCGTGCTCGATGATGGCTCCACCCGCTGGGCCCAGGGCGGCGTGGCCGCCGCGCTAGGTCCCGGCGACTCGCCCGACCAGCACATGAAGGACACCCTCGTTGCGGGGGCCGGCCTCTGCGACCCGCGCGCGGTCCGTGCGCTCGTCACCGAGGGTCCGGACGCGGTCCGGCGGTTGATCGGCATCGGCGCGGAATTCGACCGCGAGCCGTCCGGGCCGCTCGCCCTGACCAGGGAAGGCGGTCACCTCCGCCGTCGGATCGCGCACGCCGGCGGCGATGCTACCGGAGCTGAGGTATCGCGGGCGCTGCTCGCTGCGCTGGCGGAGGCGGGAGCCAGCGCAGAACTCGAGGTGATCGAGCACGCCCTGGCCATCGACCTGCTGCTCACGCCCGCCGGCCACGCGGCAGGCATCACGCTGCATGTGCTCGGGGAGGGCCAGACCGACGGCGTCGGCGCGGTGCATGCGGGCGCGGTCGTTCTCGCGACCGGAGGGTTCGGCCAGGTCTACTCGGCCACCACCAATCCGCCGGTATCCACCGGAGACGGTGTCGCGCTCGCGCTTCGGGCCGGGGCAGAGGCGGCGGATCTGGAGTTCGTGCAGTTCCATCCCACCGTCCTGTGGCTCGGTCCGCACTCGCGCGGGCGGCAGCCACTGATCTCCGAGGCAGTACGGGGCGAAGGCGCCGTCCTTGTCGACGGCGCCGGGCGGCGGCTCATGACGGGCCAGCATCCACTGGCCGACCTGGCCCCGCGCGACGTGGTCGCCAAGGCGATCATGCGTGAGATGATCTCGACCGGGACCGACCACATGTTCCTCGACGGGCGCGGGCTCGGCGGAGCCGTCTGGGAGCACCGGTTCCCGACCGTCCTGGCCAGCTGCATGGAGCACGGCATCGATCCGGTGACCGAGCTGATCCCGGTCGTCCCGGCGGCTCACTACGCCAGCGGCGGCGTCCGGACCGACCTGCACGGCCGCACCGGCGTGCCTGGTCTGTACGCCTGCGGTGAGACTGCCTGCACCGGCGTGCACGGCGCCAACCGGCTGGCCTCCAACTCACTGCTGGAAGGGCTTGTATTCGCCGAGCGGATCGGGGCCGCGCTGGCCCGCGGGCTACCGCCCTGTGCCGAGCCAGCGGCGAACGACGACCGCCGCCCTGGCTTGCTTGACGCCGCCGTTGTCCGTCCGCTGCAGCAGTTGATGTCGAAAAGCGCGGGAGTGTTGCGCTCGGGCAGCGGGCTGGCGGAAGCGGCGGCCGGACTGGCCGAACTGGGCTGCCATGAATCGGACAAGCCTGACGCAGAATCATGGCAGGCGACCAACTTGCATCTGGTGGCGTCGGCCTTGGTGACTGCCGCGGGGGCACGCGAAGAGACGCGCGGTAGCCACTGGCGGGATGACTTCGGCGACGAGAGTGCAGCCTGGCGCGGGCATCTGATCCTGTCGCTCGGGGCGTCCGGGCTGGCTTCTGTCTTCGAGCCGGTGCTCGATGAGTGAGGCCGGGGCCGCGGATCGAACGGGCTCCGTTCCCTCCGTCACCGGGCCGATAGCGGAGCGGCTGGCGGCGACCGGACTCGATCCGGTCGGCGTTGTCGCCTTCGTCAGCGCGGCCCTGGCCGAGGATCTTGCGGGTGGCATTGACGTCACCACTGCTGCTACTGTGCCCCCGGCTGCATCCGGCCGGGCTGACCTGGTAGCCAGGACGGCAGGCGTCGTGGCGGGGCTGCCAGTGGCCGAGGCCGTCCTCTGGCTGGCGTCCGCAGGCGGCCTGGGCCACTACGGGCAAGCCCGAGGCGAAGCCGTGGCGTGCACGTCGCTGGCGGCCGACGGTGACCGGATCGAAGCCGGGCAGGCCGTGCTGACCGTGTCCGGCTCGATCGCGGCGATACTTACCGCCGAGCGCACCGCGCTGAATCTGCTGTGCCACCTGTCCGGCGTGGCCACGCTAACGAGGCAATGGGCGGATGCGGTCGCGGGCACGCGGGCGCGGATCCGGGACACGCGCAAGACGTTGCCGGGCATGCGGGCCCTGCAGAAGTATGCAGTTCGGTGCGGCGGCGGCGTGAACCACCGGATGGCGCTTTCGGACGCAGCACTCATCAAGGACAATCACGTGGCCGCGGCCGGGTCGGTGGCGGCCGCGTTCGCGGCTGTCCGGGCGCGTGCCCCCGGCCTCCCGGTTGAAGTGGAGTGCGACACGCTCGCCCAGGTCTCAGAGGCACTAGGCGCAGGCGCGGACCTTATCCTGCTGGACAACTTCGGCCTCCCGGAGCTAGCTGAGGCAGTGCGGTTGGCTGGCGGCCGGGCCGTGCTGGAGGCAAGCGGCGGCCTGACCCTGGCTGGAGCCAGGGCTGTCGCAGAAACGGGCGTGGACTACCTTGCCGTAGGGGCGCTGACGCACTCGGCACCAGCCCTCGACATCGGACTGGACCTGGTCCAGGCCGGCTGAGCGAGCGGGAGCGACATGCTGCTGACGATTGATGTCGGGAACACCAACACCGTGCTCGGCATCTTCGATGGCGACGAGGTGGTTGAGCACTGGCGAATCTCGACCGATCCGGTGCGAACAGCCGATGAGCTCGCCGTGCTGCTGCAGGGGCTGCTGCGGCAGAGCACTCTGTTCACCGAGCCGGACGTGAGCGGCATCGCGCTCTGCTCGACCGTGCCGTCGGTGCTGCACGAGTTGCGTGAGATGATCCGGCGCTATTACGGTGACGTGCCCGCGGTGATCGTGGAGCCTGGCGTGAAAACCGGCGTGCCGCTGCGCTACGACAACCCCAAGGAGGTCGGCAGCGACCGGATCATGAATGCAGTCGCGGCGGCGCACTTGTACGGCGGTCCCGCGATCGTGGTCGACTTCGGCACCTCAACGAACTTTGACGCGGTCAGCGAGAGGGGCGAATTCGTCGGCGGCGCACTCGCGCCAGGCATCGAAATCTCGGTCGATGCACTCTCGCGGCGTGCCGCGCAGCTGCTGAAGGTCGAGCTCGCCCGGCCGAGCCGGGTCATCGGCAAGAGCACGGTCGAAGCGCTGCAGTCCGGGATCATCTTTGGCTTCGCCGGCCAGATCGAAGGCATCGCGACCCGGATGGCCGCGGAGCTGGCACCTGCCGATCCCAAGTCAGTGACCGTTATCGCCACTGGCGGGCTTGCGCCGCTGGTTATCGACGAGGTGTCGGTCATTGACGCGTACGAACCATGGCTGACGCTCATCGGGCTGCGGCTCACTTACGAGCGCAATACTGCCGACCGTCATGCCGCGGACCGTCATGCCGCCGACCGTCATGCCGCCGACCGTCATGCCGCCGACCGTCATGCCGCCGACCGTCATGCGGGCGACGGGCGAGGCGCGGATACTGCGGTGACTGGCTGACGGCCGCACCGGTAGCCTCAGGCAAATGACGGAGGACCAGAACCCTGGCACGGGCGCCGGGCCAGGCGTGCCGGAGCAGATGCAGGTCCGGCTGGCCAAGATTGATCGGATGCGCGCCACAGGCATCGATCCGTACCCGGTCGGTTACCCGCGGACGCACATGATCGCGGAAGTACGCGATGAGTTCGGTGAGCTGCCAGCTGATAGCGCGACCGGCAAGCGGGTCGGCGTAGCCGGCCGGGTGGTGTTGTACCGGACCGGCGGAAAGCTCTGCTTCGCCAAGATCAGGGATGGCAGTGGCGAGATCCAGGTGATGATCTCCCTGGACCGTGTCGGCGAACAGGCGCTCGCGGCCTGGAAGCAGGATGTTGACCTCGGCGACCACGTTGGCGTGACCGGCGAGGTCATCTCGTCCAGGCGCGGCGAGCTGTCCGTCCTCGCCGACTCTTTCGCGATCACGGCCAAGGCGCTGCGGCCATTGCCGGACAAGCACAAGGGCCTCACCGACCCCGAGTCCCGAGTCAGGCATCGTTACCTGGACCTGATCACTAACCCGGCCGTGCGGCAGAGCGCAGCGGTGCGCGCTGCCGTGACCAGGTCAGTCCGCGAGGAGCTGCACGCTCGGGGTTACCTTGAGGTCGAGACGCCGGTGTTGCAGACGCTGCATGGCGGCGCCAACGCGCGGCCATTCAGCACCCACATCAACGCCTTCAACCTGGACCTGTACTTGCGGATCGCCTTGGAGCTGTACCTCAAGCGGCTGGTGGTCGGCGGCATCGAGCGCGTCTACGAGATCGGCCGCATCTTCCGGAACGAAGGCGCTGACGCCACCCACAATCCCGAGTTCACCATGCTCGAGGCGTACCAGGCCTACGGCGACTACAACACCATGGCGATCCTGACCCGCGAACTGCTGCAGGCCGCGGCGGAAGCAGCCAACGGCAGGCAAGTGGCGCGACGGCCGGACGGGTCCGAGGTCGACATCAGCGGCAACTGGCGCGAGGCCACCGTGCACGGCGCGCTTTCCGAAGCGCTCGGGGCGGAGGTCACGCCCGACACTGATGAGAAGGAACTGCGCCGGTTCGCGGCCGAACGCCAGATCGAGCTCCAGCCCGGCTGGAACCACGCGCAGGTCTTGCTCGAGCTGCACGAGCGGCTGGTCGAAGCACACACCGTGGAGCCGACGTTTTACCGGGACTTCCCGGTGGAGGTCGCGCCGCTGACCCGGCAGCATCGCGACGATCCGCGGCTAGCCGAGAAATGGGATCTGGTTGCCTTCGGCACCGAGATCGCGACCGCCTACTCCGAGCTTGTCGACCCGGTAGAGGAGCGCGCCCGGCTGACAGCACAGTCGCTGCTGGCGGCTGGCGGGGATCCCGAGGCCATGCAGCTCGATGAGGATTTCCTGCGGGCGCTCGAGCACGGCATGCCGCCCAGCGGCGGGATGGGCATGGGAATCGACCGGATGCTGATCATGCTGACCGGCGCGCCTATCCGCGAGACCGTGCTGTTCCCGCTGGTCAAGCCGAACTAGCCAGGCCCGGGCGGAATTTGCGCGCGGGAGCGGAATCCTCCGGTGAATGGCGACTGCCCGGCCAGAGGGGGGGAGTCTGGCCGGGCAGTCCGGGGGAGAGCCGAGCTAATGTGCTGGTCGGCCGGAGTGCGCTGGCCAGCATGAATGAGTCAACCGATGATCCGGACGGCCCCGTCGTAGTAGGGCGCGAAATCTGACATCGGCTGCACTTGCACCACCTGGCCGTAGGTTGGCGCGTCCAGAACCAGGCCGCCGCCGAGATAAAAGGCGACGTGCTCAAGGCCAGGGTAGAAGAACACGAGGTCGCCGGGCTGGAGCTCGCTGCGGGAAACGTGCTCGCCCTCGTTCCACAGGTCGCCTGTGTAGTGCATGAGGCTAATGCCGACCTGGGCGTAGGCCCACACGACAAGCCCCGAGCAGTCGAAGGAGTAAGGCCCGGCCGCGCCCCAGACGTAGGGATATCCCCGCCTGGTGAGCGCCCACCGCAACGCTTCGACTTCGACCGAGTCGCCGCCCGGCACCCTGACGTTGGGGAACTGGCCGGTCCGCTGGAAGATCGCCTCAGCCTGCTTGTAAGCCTGGCTGTTGAAGAAGCTTTCCTTCTTCTGGATGGCGGCGACCTTCCGGGCCAGTTGCACGGAGATCACCTTCGCCTGCTGCTGCTCCTGGTCCGCCACTTCCTGCGCGCGCCGGGCGGCCGTCGCCGCGTCCTGCACCAGCTCCAGCTTCGCGTCATTCTCGCGCTCGATCTGGGTCATGATCGAAGCCCGGTTCAGCAGGCTCTGCGGCGAGGAACTCTGAAGGAGTTCCAGGGCCGGGTTCATGCCCTCGGTCATGTACCCCTCGACCGCGATAGCGCCGACAGCCGACTGGTCTCGCGCCAGCAAGCGCAAGTCCCTGGCGACGTCTTCCTTGGCGATGATGACGTCTGCCTTGGCCTGCTTGAGCTGAATCTTGAGGCTGTCGTATTGCTGGCTGAGCTCGTCGATCTGCTCGGAAAGCTTGTTGGCCTCGGCGAGGGTGGCCTTCAGGCTCGGGTTGCCCGAGGCCGGCTTGGCGTCAGCGGCGCCTAGCGGGAGGATGGCGGCGCACAGGGCCACGACGCCGGCCAGGACGGCCGCGCGGCGCCAACCGGCGGCGAGGGAAATAGTGGGGAACGGCGCTGACGACTGCGGTGCTACATGCCTGCCAGGTGGCATGTGCTTCACGTAGCGTGCTCCTCTCCTAGTCCGCCTACCGGGTTAGCTGACGGGTTCGGGCCGGAGAAGCCCTACGGCGGCCCGTCCCGGCTTGCGCCGGCCTGGCCTGCCGATTCACCCCGGGGTTTGTGGGTCCCCGGCTTCCTGGCTCACGAGGGCGAAACAGGAACTCGGCGGGTCGCCGCGCGCCGCCCGGTCGTCCGGCCAGTCGCAAACGGCTAACAGCGATGGAGGTTAATCCAGACCCTCGTCGCCGCGGGGCAAAACAGCGAAGATTTTTACTCGGGCACTATCAACGCTGCGTATCTTCGTGCGTTGCCGTTGGCGCTATCGCCGTTTCGAACCATAGTCCACGGTCGGCCCATGGTAGCCATGTTTATGGTCGTTGCCGCAGGTCAGACGGCGTGTCATGGCGGACTGTAGCGTCGTGTGATCTGCGCGTGATCTGTACGGATTAGCACAGGGCACCAAGACGCAGCGAAATGTGCAGGCGTCGTAACAGGCAGTGCGCGGCCGTATTGCCACGGCTCGCCGTCGTTTGACATGCTGACATCCGGGGGGACATCCCCCGGAATCCCCCGGCGAACCCAAATCGTCCTGGCGACGCCACCCGGAGTCCTCGAGGACGTCATGCCCTGCGGCGCCGGTTGGCTGGCGGCAGCAGCGGAGGCAGCAGGATGGACTACGCGGTCAGGCGTGCCCGGACTCACGATGTGCGTTCCATCCGGGAACTCATCGATGCGAACGCCGAGTCCGGGCGGTTGCTCGATAAGGCTACGGTGGCGCTCTACGAGGACGTGCAGGAGTTCTGGGTGGCGACCAGTACTCAGGACGAAGTCGTGGGGTGCGGAGCCCTGCACGTGATGTGGGAGGATCTCGCGGAGATCCGCACGCTGGCGGTAGCGGACGGCCATCAGAGCCGCGGCGTTGGCGGCCAGATCGTCCTGGCGTTGCTCGATGCGGCCAGGGAGGTTGGCGTCAGCCGCGTCTTCGTTCTCACGTTCGCAGTCGAGTTCTTCCGGCGTCATGGGTTCACCGAGATCGCCGGGCAGACCGCGACTGCCGAGGTCTATGCCGAGCTGCTGCGGTCATATGACGAAGGCGTGGCCGAGTTTCTCGATCTCGACCGCGTCAAGCCGAACACGCTCGGTAACGCCCGGATGCTACTGCGAATCTGACGCCTAAGCAGCGGGCTGTGCCCGCGGCGACGGCATCGATTAGGTCGTCCTCAACCACGTCAATCCCGCGCCGCGGGGCAGTCTCGCGGCTTCGCCATAGCGTGAGCCGCGCCGGGGCCAGGCTTATGACTGAGATCTTTGACTATGATCAAGGAACGTTTTCCCGGTCATGAGCTGCAACACATGGACACGACGTATATAAGTGGCCAGCTAGCAACGCAGATATGCATGTTGCGGACTGAGACATGCGCCCCGGTCTTTACTAAGCAGATAGACCGAGCCAGCTAGCCTTCGGATCGCAAGCGCATTTGTGAAACGGGCCAGTAATGCGCCTGGATGTCGAGCAATCAGCAGCCAATCCGGACCCGCGGGTGCCGTGCGCCGCGACCGGCCATGCCAATCCATGTCAGCCTCGGAGGCAGAAACCGTGCCACGATATCGCCGACCGAAGGATTAGCCCTTGGCCGGGGCAGTCCGGAGAACATGGCAGTCAGATGATGACTGGTGGTAAACACCTTGAGTCGCTTACGCGCAAAGGACCGATTACCAACGGCTGCCGTGCTCAGTGACCTTCGCCGGTCCCCGGTTGCCCCGAGCGCTCCGCATTGCGGCACAATCAGGTAATACGCAGCCGCCGTAAGGCAGGCAGTGCGTCGGCGCGGGCCCGGATCCATCTGCTATGGGCAGCCGCGGCGGCTGCCCTGGCTAGGCGGCACCGGCTCTACCTGGCTGGCAGCGTGGCGCAGGTACCCGCATTACGGAAGGACGCCTGATGAAGGACTTGTCAGTGCTAACTCCGCCGCTGCTGATGGGCGCTGTGGTAGTGATGGCTGTCGTCGCGTTCCTGCGCCATGAGATGCGCCGGTCGCGACCATCACGCGAGGATCAGACAGCCGGTATTTCGCCCGCCGAGCAGTTCGAGGGCCACGGGCTAGATAGCGCCTCCGGCGGGCAAGGCGATTCGTCCGCCGCCGATGACAGCTAAGTGCCGCCGATTACACTGCGTTACTGCTGACGGCCGCATTGTTCGAGCCATCTGCGCTTCGCCGATACCTAAACGGCTATGTCGAATTGTCAAGCAGCCGAGTGGTGGTATATCTTTGGCAACCTAAAAGACTTCAAGGAAAGGCCGCAGCCTGATGGTGCAGAAGACCGTAGTAACGGTAGTTTGTGATCTCCCCCACGACGGCGAGGTCGAAGGGAACGAGACTGTTTCGTTCTCGGTCGACAGCGCTGCGTACGAGATCGACCTCTGTTCCCCGCACTCAAAGGAACTGCACGACATCTTGAGTGGATACATAGAGCATGCCCGCCGCGTCAGCGGCGCGGCGCGTCGGCGGAAGACGCGTAGCGGACCTGGCCGTGAGCGCAGCTCGGAAATCAGGCAGTGGGCCCGTGAGCGCGGCGACAAGGTCAGCGAGCGCGGCCGCATTCCGGCGTCGATCATTCAGGAATACGAAGCCACTCACTAACGGGCGCGCTGTGCTTTAGCAACACCAGGGTCATTTGTCGGCCGTAGCAGAAGCCCACGCCAGCTCCGGGTCCACCGCCCCGCGCTAGCAGCTTGCGCCCGGGCCGCGCCCGGCCCGCCCCAGGCTCGCACCTGCCATCGGGCCGGCCGCAATCCGACAGCGCGGATGTTCTTACTTTTACGACTGATTTGTCGTTTCTGAACCTGCGAAGCGCATGGCCGCCGATCGGCCTCGGCGGGGCGCGTTGCCTGGCGGGGGGCTGAGCGCCGCGGGCCGGCCTCTCGGCAGATACGAGCCTGGCACGGCTGGTCCGGTCCGCGGGCGGCGCGCCGCAATGGTATGAAACTCTCATTACCGTTCTTACCGGTCGCAGGTCTGTTCGCTGCGGGCGTAGCCAGGGACAATTGCTTTCGCTGCCGGCGTAGCTGGGAACACTGCCTCTTCGGCCCAGGTTGAATGGGATGAACGCCCTGCTCGCGGGGAACGTTTTGAGTGGTGCGGTCCCTGCACGCCAAGGCGCCGCCCGGCACACGGGCTAACATGCGGAAGGGACGGGGCAGATCGGGTGTCCCACCCCGGACCGCGCTGTGAGGAGCGACAAGATGTTCGAGAGGTTTACCGACCGGGCGCGGCGGGTTGTGGTTCTGGCGCAAGAAGAGGCCAGGATGCTCAACCACAACTACATCGGCACTGAGCACATCCTGCTGGGCCTGATCCATGAGGGAGAAGGCGTTGCCGCTAAGGCACTGGAGTCGCTGGGGATAAGCCTCGAGGCCGTACGTCAGCAGGTTGAGGAGATTATCGGCCAGGGCCAGCAGGCGCCGTCGGGCCACATCCCGTTCACGCCGCGGGCCAAGAAGGTGCTTGAGCTTTCGCTGCGTGAAGCGCTCCAGCTTGGCCACAACTACATCGGCACGGAGCACATCCTGCTCGGCCTGATCCGTGAGGGCGAGGGCGTTGCCGCCCAGGTGCTGGTCCGCCTCGGTGCTGACCTGAACCGGGTCCGGCAGCAGGTGATCCAGCTTCTGCACGGGTACCAGGGCAAGGAGCCGGCTGCAGCCGGCGCCCCGTCCGAGAGTGCGCCGTCGACCTCGCTGGTGCTTGACCAGTTCGGCCGGAACCTCACTGCAGCCGCCCGCGAAGGCAAGCTCGATCCGGTCATCGGCCGGGATAAGGAAATCGAGCGGGTGATGCAGGTTTTGTCTCGCCGGACCAAGAACAACCCGGTGCTGGTTGGCGAGCCAGGGGTCGGCAAGACAGCGGTCGTCGAAGGGCTAGCCCAGAAGATCGTCAAGGGCGAAGTGCCGGAGACGCTGAAGGAGAAGCAGCTCTATACGCTCGACCTCGGCGCGCTGGTTGCTGGTTCCCGCTACCGCGGTGACTTTGAAGAGCGCCTCAAGAAAGTCCTGAAGGAGATCAGGACCCGTGGCGACATCATCCTGTTCATCGACGAGATCCACACGCTGGTTGGCGCGGGCGCGGCCGAGGGCGCCATCGACGCGGCTTCGATCCTGAAGCCGATGCTGGCCAGGGGCGAGTTGCAGACCATCGGCGCCAGCACGCTCGACGAGTACCGCAAGCATCTGGAGAAGGACGCCGCACTCGAACGGCGGTTCCAGCCGATTCAGGTCGCTGAGCCGACGATCTCGCACACCATTGAGATCCTTAAGGGCCTGCGGGACAGGTACGAGGCGCACCACCGCGTCACGATCACCGACGATGCTCTGGTCGCTGCGGCGCAGCTCGCCGATCGCTACATCAGCGACCGCTTCCTTCCCGACAAAGCGATCGACCTGATCGACGAGGCCGGGTCGCGGATGCGAATCCGTCGCATGACCGCTCCACCGGACCTGCGGGACTTCGACGAGCGGATTGCGGACGTCAGGCGCGAGAAGGAGTCGGCGATCGACTCCCAGGACTTCGAAAAGGCCGCCTCGCTCCGTGACACCGAGAAGCAGCTGATCGACAAGAAGGACGCGCGGGAGAAGGAATGGAAGGCCGGTGACATGGACACCCCGGCCGAGGTCAACGAGGAGCTCATCGCCGAAGTCCTGGCCACCGCGACTGGCATCCCGGTGTTCAAGCTCACCGAGGAAGAGTCGCAGCGGCTGCTGCGCATGGAGGACGAGCTGCACCGCCGCGTGATCGGCCAGAATGACGCCATCAAGGCGCTGTCCCAGGCGATCAGGCGGACCAGGGCTGGGCTTAAGGACCCCAAGCGCCCAGGCGGTTCGTTCATCTTCGCCGGACCATCCGGCGTCGGCAAGACAGAACTGTCGCGGACCCTGGCGGAGTTCCTGTTCGGCGACGAGGACTCGCTGATTCAGCTGGACATGAGCGAGTACATGGAGAAGCACACGGTGTCCCGGCTGTTCGGGTCACCGCCTGGTTACGTCGGCTACGAGGAAGGCGGCCAGCTGACCGAGAAGGTGCGGCGCAAGCCATTCTCGGTGGTGCTGTTCGACGAGATCGAGAAGGCGCACGGCGACATCTTCAACTCGCTGCTGCAAATCCTGGAAGACGGTCGGCTGACCGATGCCCAGGGCCGGGTCGTCGACTTCAAGAACACGGTCATCATCATGACGACCAACCTCGGCACCAGGGATATCTCCAGGGGCACCGCGGTTGGCTTCGGTACGGCCGGGGAGTCGCGCGGCTCCTACGACAGGATGAAGACCAAGGTCGGCGAGGAACTGAAGCAGCACTTCCGCCCCGAATTCCTCAACCGTGTCGATGACGTCATCGTCTTCCACCAGCTCAGCCAGGAGGAGATCTTCGAGATCGTCGACCTGATGATCCACAGGGTGGACGAGCGGCTGCGTGACCGTGACATGGGCATCGAGCTCCGGCCTGCCGCCAAGACCTTGCTGTCGCAGAAGGGCTACGACCCGGTCCTCGGGGCCAGGCCGCTGCGCCGGACGATCCAGCGGGAGATCGAGGATCACCTGTCAGAGAAGATCCTCTTCGGCGAACTCAAGGCGGGCCAGATCGTGATCGTCGACGTGGAAGGTACCGGCGAGGACGAGAGGTTCAGCTTCACTGGCGTCGCCAAGCCCGCCGACGTTCCGGAGGCGCCGCCGGTGGAAGTCGACGTCAAGGCCGGCGCCAGCGGGGCGACCGCCACGGCGACCGACTAGCAGCTGGGGGTCGTAACCAGGACGACCAGAACGGCCACGTGGCCGAGCAGTACGGGCCGGGTCCGCAGGGGACCCGGCCCGTACTGCATGTAAACCTTGCGGGCAGCAGCCGGCTGCCCCCGGCCCGGCGGTTTCGTTCCTGGGTGTACCGGAGCCATGCCTGTGTGCCATTGCTGGGGTACATCCATGAAGACCTACCCGTCTCCAGGAAGCGCCAGCGAGCCGTCGTCGCACCAGGCAACCAGGCCGTCGTCGATGAGCGCGGCCAGCGCCCGCGCACGCTGGTCCCGGTCAGGCCAGGCAGCGTTCACTTCGGCCGCCGGCACAGGCCCTGAAGCGGCCCGAAGCACGGTCAGTAGGCTGCCCCGGCACTGGCGGTCGCTGCCCTGATAGCCGGGTGCAGCGCGCCGACGTGCGGCTTCCGGACTACCGCGGGCCAGCCAGGCACAATCGCCGGCTACCGGGCAATCGGCGCAGCGCGGCCGCGCTGCCGTGCATATCAGCGCGCCGAGTTCCATCACGCCGACCGACCATCGAGCTGCGAGCCTCCCGTTGACGGGCAGCAGCGACTGCGCCAGTCGCCGCTCAGCGACCGAAGGAGCTGGCCCTGGCTGGCCCTCGCCAGTCACGAGCCTGGCCAGCACGCGCCGCACATTGGTATCAAGGACCACGGTCCGTTCTCCGAAGGCAAAGCTCGCCACGGCGGCTGCCGTGTAATCACCCACGCCCGGTAGCGCGCGCAGCTCTGCTGCGGACGCCGGGACCCGGCCGCCGTGCTCTTCGGTGATAACACCGGCCGACGCGTGCAAGCGCACAGCCCGCCGCGGGTAACCAAGCCGGCCCCATTGCCGGACCGCATCGGCGGCGCTCGCTGCCGCCAGCGCTGCCGGGGTCGGCCATCGGTCCAGCCAGGACGCGTGCGCCGGGAGCACCCGGCCGACCGGCGTCTGCTGCAGCATGAACTCACTGACCAGGATCGACCACGGCGTAGCGTCGGGGTGGCGCCATGGGAGCTGCCTGGCATTGGCCGCGTACCAGCGCAGGACCGGGGCCTGATACCTCGACGTCATAGCCGCTCGATCGTCGCATGCCCGCGCCGTCAGGATCGGCTGATCACGCCGCGCCGAGCTAGGATCGCCGGTCAGGGGTAGCGATCCAGCAGCGCGGACTCGGCCAGCCGAGCCAGTCCTTCCCGCACGCTCGTCGCCAGCCGCTGGTCCAGCCCGTCCACCCGCTGCAGATCGTGGGCGCTTGCCGAAAGTAGTTTCTGCAGGCTGCCGAAGTGCTCCACGACGCGATCCGCGGCGGCCGGGGGTAGCCGGGGAATCCGCCGTAGCAGCCGGTAACCCCGAGCGCTGACTCGCCGGTCCAGGCCGTGCGCGGCGCCCAGCCCGATCGCCTCGGCGATGGCCGCCAGGTCCAGCAGTTCGTCGGCCTGCAGCCGGGCCAGCCTGTCACCCTCATCGGCGCCGGGTGCCTGCGGTGCATCGGCGCCCGGCGCCTGCGGCGCGTAGTCGCGCAGCAGCAGCGACCGCTCCTGACCGGTGCCGGCCACCAGCTCCTCGAGTTGCAGGCTGAGCAGGCCGCCGTCAGTGCCAAGTTCGACCAGGTAACCGGCGATCTCGCCGGTAACGCGGCCGACCATCTCCAGCCGCTGAGCCGCTACGGCAATGTCGGCGACGGTGGCGCGATCCTCGATCTCCAGCGCGGTCAGCGCACTGGCGGCGTCGTCCGCGCGCCTCTTGTACCGCTCCAGCGCGGCGAGGGCCTGATGAGCCCGGGCCAGCAGAGCCGAGGAGTCTTCGAGCACGTAGCGCTGACCGCCGGTGAACACCGCGATCGTCCGCATGGACTTGCTGACGGTAATGACCGGGAAGCCGGTCTGCCGGGCGACGCGCTCGGCGGTCCGGTGCCTGGTCCCCGACTCCTGCGTGGGCAGGCTCGGGTCGGGCACGAGCTGGACGGCGGCGCGCAGAATCTGGGCCGCGGCCCGGTCCAGCACGATCGCTCCGTCCATCTTTGCCAGCTCGCGAAGCCGCGTTGCGGAGAAGGGCGAGTTCAGCTCGAAGCCGCCTGAGCAGATGCCCGCTACCACCGGATCGCAGCCCAGCACGATCAGCGCACCCGTGTTGCCGCGCACGATCCGTTCCAGGCCGTCACGCAGTGCCGTGCCCGGCGCCACCACAGCGAGCGCAACCCGGCGACTGTCGTCCCGCCCGTCACTCACCGCAAGCACCTGCCCCAACGGATCCTGCGTGTCTGCCGGCCGCACCAGCCTCATTAGCCGTGCGCGCACGGCTCGTTACCGGCAGTCTATCGGCGCGATCCGGCCGCAGGCCGGTCAACGGGGGCCAAGAGCCGCGGCTATGGCTGACCGCATGCTGGTCACCTCGGTGACGCGCATCTGGGCACCCGGCCCCGCCGGGTAGTCTCCAGGACCCCGGCCTCCGGCGGCCGGCGGCAGCAGGCCCGACCCCGCCGGGATGATCGCCCGCCTGAATCCCATCCGCTCTGCCTCGGCGATCCGCCGCTGCACTCCGGTGACCCGGCGGATCTCGCCGGCCAGCCCGACCTCGCCGAATGCGACCAGGTCGCCGGGCACGGCCAGGTCTCCAACCGAGCTTGCGACCGCGAGGCCGACGGCCAGGTCCACCGAGGGCTCGACCAGCCGCACACCCCCTACCGTTGCGGCGTACACGTCACGCCTTCCGATCTCCAGGCGAGCGCGCCGCTGCAGCACCGCGATCACCATGCCAACCCTGGCCGAGTCCAGGCCGGAGACGACGCGGCGGGGCGGTTCGGCGACGGCCGCGCAGACGAGCGTCTGCACCTCGGCCACCAGCGGCCGTCGGCCTTCGAGCGTCACCGTGACGCAGGTGCCTGGTACCGGGTCATGACGCTGGGACAGGAACAGCCCGCTCGGATCGGGCAGCCCGATCAGCCCGTACTCGCCCAGCTCGAAACAGCCGATCTCGTCGGTCGGGCCGAACCTGTTCTTCAGCGCGCGGACCATCCGCAGCTGGCCGCGTGAGTCGCCGTCGAAACTCAGGACCACATCGACAAGGTGCTCGAGCGTGCGCGGACCGGCAACCGAGCCGTCCTTGGTGACGTGGCCGACCAGGACGGTCGTGAGCGACCGCTGCTTGGCCAGCGCGGTGAGAGCAGCGGTAATCTCCCGGACCTGGGTGACGCCCCCCGGCACCCCGTCCACGCCAGCTGCGCAGATGGTCTGCACGGAGTCGACGATCAGCAGCGCCGGATCGACAGCCGCGACGTGACCAAGCAGCGCGCCGAAGTCTGTCTCGGCCGCGAGGTAAAGCGATTCGCTGACCGCGCCGATCCGGTCCGCCCGCAGCCTAACCTGGGCGGCTGATTCCTCTCCGGTTACATACAGGACCCGCCCGGTCGCAGCGGCTAGCGCGCCCGCCTCTAGCAGCAACGTCGACTTCCCGACACCGGGCTCGCCTGCCAGCAGCACGACCGCGCCGGGTACTAGCCCGCCGCCAAGCACCCGGTCCAGCTCGTCCATCCCCGTTGGCCTGGCCCGCGCAGACACCGCGTCGACTTGGGCGATCGGCAGCGCCGCCGCGGACGGCTCGCTCGGCCGCAACACCGCACGGGCCCGGGGCCTCGGAGCCTCATCGGCGCGCCCTTCGGCCACAGTGCCCCAGGCTTCGCACTCCCCGCACCTGCCGGCCCACTTGCTGCTTCGCCAGCCGCAGCCCGAGCACTGGAACATGGCGGCTGTCGCTGTTCTGGCCATGCCCGGACGGTACCTGGCGGCACCGACAGTTGGCCGCCACCAGGCCGCCACCGGGCGGTCAGGTGCGGCGGCGGCATAAGCTGGCTGTACTGGCTAACCATCTCCGAAGCCAATGACTAGGGAGCGTCGGTTGCGCAGGTCACCAGGGTGACAGGCATCAAGGTCGCATTGTCGACCGCGTCGGTGTTCCCGGAACGGACGCCCGACGCGTTTGAGGCTGCGGCCCGGCTGGGCTACGACGCGCTTGAAGTCATGGTGACAGCCGACCCAGTCAGCCAGGATGCGGCCGTACTGCGCAAGCTCTCGGACTATCACGGCATTCCGGTCGTCGCAGTGCACGCGCCAAACCTGCTCATCACCCAGCGCGTCTGGGGACGTGACCCGTGGCTGAAGCTGGCACGCTCGCAGGAGCTGGCCGAGGCCGTGGGCGCGCGCATCGTCGTGGTGCACCCGCCCTTCCGCTGGCAGCGCGAGTACGCGATGAACTTCGAGGCCGGGCTCGCCGAGCTGGCCGGGCATGGCGACGTCGCCTTCGCGGTGGAAAACCTCTACCCGCTGCTCCGCGGCGAGTCCGAGGTTGGCGTATACGCACCGCACTGGAACCCCGTCGAGATGGAGTCGGCGGCTGCCACGCTTGATGTGTCGCACGCTGCGGTGTCCGGGTCGGACGTGCTCGCCATGGCCGAGGCTCTGGGCGGGCGGCTGGCGCACGTGCACCTGGGCGATGGCACCAAGCCGGGGCTGCCTGATGAGCACCTGGTGCCCGGCCGGGGCAGCCAGCCATGTGCGGAGCTGCTCAGCTGGCTCAGCCGGACCGGCTACACCGGGCACGTCGTGCTCGAGGTCAGCACGCACCGGGCGGCTACGCTGGCGGACCGCCAGGCCGACCTGGCCGAGTCGCTGGAATTCGCCCGGCGCCACCTGGCCGGAGCGCGGCCAGCCGGCGCCGGCAGCCGGGCCTAGGCTTCCAGGATCAGCGTCACCGGACCGTCGTTTACCAGCGCCACCTGCATGTGAGCGCCGAAGACCCCGGTCTGCACGCGGGCCCCGAGCGCGCGCAGCTCGTCGGCGAACGCGGCCACCAGCGGCTCGGCGACCCGTCCGGTTGCGGCGCCTTGCCAGCTCGGCCGTCGGCCCTTGCTGGTATCGGCGTACAGCGTGAACTGGCTGACGACCAGCAACGGGGCGCCTATGTCCGCACAAGACTGGTCGCCAGCCAGGATGCGCAGACGATAGATCTTGCTGGCGAGCGCGGCCGCCGTCTGCACGGTATCGGCATGACTCACCCCGAGCAGCACGACCAGGCCAGGCGCGTCCAGCTGCGCGGTGACCTTCCCGTCCACGCTGACGCTCGCGCTACTTGCCCGCTGGACGACCGCTCGCACGAGTCCGCATTCTGGCATGCCGTCCGTGGCTTCGGGCGCCAGGTTCGTCCCGGTAGCCTTGTCGCCGGGCATTTGGACGGGAACGGGGCCGCATAGACTCCCCGGTAGCCCGCAGCGGCGCGGTACAGGAAGGGCACGCAACCGGACATGACTGGCAACACCGGGACCAGCACAATCAGGCCCAGTAAGAAGCTTAGTAACACCAACGTACCTAGTTCCACGCTGATTACTGTCGCGCCCACCGGCGCGGAGTCAGAGAAGTCGGCGGTGCCAGCCCTGCCAGTCACGCTCGAGGAGCTCGTGACAACCGCGAAGGAGTGCCGTGAAGCCGGGGCTGCGGTGATTCACGTGCATATCAGGGACGATGCGGCCCAGCCGACCCTGGACCTGTGCAGGCTCACCGACACGGTGCAGGCGCTGCGCGGTGCCACCGACCTGATCGTGCAGCTGTCGACTGGGGGTGCCGTGAGCGACAGCTTTGAGCGGCGGCTCGCCGTGCTGGACGCCGGACCCGACGCCTGCTCGCTGACCTGCGGCACGGTGAACTTCGGTGCTGACGTTTTCATGAACCCATGGGGCTTCATGACAGAGCTCTACGCCAAGACTCAGGCCCTTGGGGTAGTGCCGGAATTCGAGCTATTCGACTTCGGCCACATCGCCGCGCTGCATCGACTGCTTGCTGAGCTCGGCGAGCCTTACGGCGGACACGTGCACTGCGACCTGGTGATGGGCGTGCCCGGTGGCATGCCCGGAGATGCGGCCACGCTCGTCGCGGCGGTGGCAGCGCTGCCGCCTGGCGCGACCTGGTCTGCGACCGGCATCGGCCGGACTGCTCTGCCGGTCTTGTTCGCCGCGCTCGCGGCCGGCGGTCATCTGCGTGTTGGCATGGAGGACACCGTTACCTTCGCCAGGGGCCGGGCGGTAGCAAGCAATGCGGAGCTGGTCGGGCGGGCGGCTGCGGCGGC
Source organism: uncultured Actinomycetota bacterium (assembly GCA_963711055.1). Classification (GTDB taxonomy): domain Bacteria; phylum Actinomycetota; class Actinomycetes; order Streptosporangiales; family Streptosporangiaceae; genus JAJYUU01. The sequence continues at coordinate 56,593 of CAVQCR010000018.1, forward strand.
CGAACTGGCGGGGCGGCCGCCAATGAGCCCCGCCGAGGCGCGCAGCATGCTGGGAGTACCCGATCACCGTGGCTAACCCGGTGCTGGCCGAGGTGGTCAGATCGGGCTTCCTTGAATCACGTCACCGCGGCCCGGTTGCGGTGATCGCTGCTGATGGCCAGGTCCTGCACGCCGCCGGGTCGGCTGCTGAGCCGGTGTTCCCGCGCTCATCCAACAAGCCCTTGCAGGCTGCCGCGATGCTCCGCTGCGGACTGAAGCTGGACGGCGAGTTGCTCGCACTCGCCGCCGCGAGCCACTCCGGGGAGGATTTCCACGTCGCAGGCGTCCGCGAGATCCTATCCTCGGCCGGCCTGACCGAGGATGACCTGCGTTGCCCCCCAGACATGCCACTTGATCAGGAGGCAAGCCTGGCCATGATGCGGGCGGGCGCCGGACCCGACCGGGTGCACATGAACTGCAGCGGAAAGCACGCGGCGATGCTGGCTACCTGCGTCGCCGCGGGCTGGCGCACGGCCAGCTATACCCACCCTCAGCACCCGCTCCAGCAGGAGATCCGGGCAACCGTCGGCCGGCTAGCAGGCGAGGCGGTGAGCGCTATCGGCGTGGACGGCTGCGGGGCGCCGCTGATGGCCATCTCCGTCATCGGGCTTGCCCGCGCGTTCCGGGCCGTGGTGCTCGCCGAGCCGGGCACCGCCGAGCGAGCGGTCGCGGATGCGATGCGCGCGCACCCGGAATGGACGTCGGGAACGGCGAGGCCAGAACGCGTCCTGATGGCCGCCGTCCCGGGCCTGCTGCTGAAGTCGGGAGCGGAAGGGGTGGAGGGCTTCGCGCTGGCCGACGGGCGTGCGGCGGCTTTCAAGATTGACGACGGTGCCGCACGGGGCCGGGTGCCGGTCACTGTGGCGGTGCTGCGATGGCTAGGCGCCGAGCTGCTGCCGGCTGCGGACGTGGCCATGCTGCAGAGCCTGGCCACGGCTCCCGTTATGGGAGGCGGCAACGTGGTCGGCGAGATCCGGCCCGCAGCCCGGCTGCTGGGCTAGCTGACCACGCAACCGCTGCTTGTTCCGCCAGCCGGGAATGCCTTGGCCAGCCCCTGAGCAATGTCGTGGCCGCGTACGGCGTATCCGGCCGAGGTGTAGTGGATGCCGTCGGAGATGAACCAGCTTCGCTTGGCCAGGGCCGGCCAGTCGAAGACGCGCATATTCGGGTAGCGAGCGCAGGCCTTCAGCAGAGCTGCATCCCACTTCTGCATGTTGGCCTCGGCGTATGGGCCGCTGGACAACAGCGACACGACCTCGATCCACATCACCGGCCCGCCATGGGCCACTGACATCATCCGGCTGATTCGCGTTGTCAGGCCGACATTGGAACCCACTGCGACGTCGGCGGTGTCGTTGGTGCCGAGGGCAAGCACCCAGCAGCCGTGGAATCCTTGCGCGACCAGGCTCTTCGCCGCGTCGTAGGCGTTGGTGGTGCCGGGCAGCACCTCGACCACCGACCGGGCGCCGGTGATGTTGGTGTACACGGTATGCACGCCGACGTCCTCATACTGCGCAGGAATCCGCTGCCGCCAGTTGGGCAGGTAGTCCGGTGACACCAGGCCCTCTGAGGTCGAGTCCCCGATGTGTACGACCGATTGGCAGGATGTCATCAGCGGTCGCGGGCGGTCGCGCAGCGAGACCGGGAGGAGACCGCCACTGCCGATGCGCTGGCTCGTCGCGGCGCCGGCCGGCGTAGTCGCAGCGGCTGGAGTGCCCTTCTCCTGCCCGCCGGTCGGATCACTCTCCTTGACCTGCGTGACGGAGCTGGTGCCGCCGCCAGAGGTGGCCCCGAGAGCCAGCGCAGTGCCGCTGCTCGCCCCGGCAGGCGCGGAGATCGCCCCGGCGAGACCGACGCTGGCGACCACGACGACGCCGACGGCCGCACCAGCCGCGGCGATACTGGCCACCGGCATGCTGGGCAGCCGCCGCGACCGGACCTGCTGCCAGGCCCGGCCAATCGCGCCGTGCCGGATAGGCTCTTCGATGTACCGCCAGGACAGCGCGGCAATGGCGATGCTGGCGGCGACTTGCGCCGCGGCTCGCGGCAGGTCCTCGGTGCTGTTCGCGGGCGTGGTCAGCACGATCACCGGGAAATGCCACAGGTAAATGCCGTAGGAACGGACGCCAAGCCAGCGCAGCGGCCGCCAGCCAAGTGCCTTTGCCGTCAAGGTGGCGGGGCAGGCGGCCGCCGCGACAACTGCCGCGGTGGCCAGGGCAAGCACGACCAGCCCGCCGCGATAGAGGAACGGGGAGTACTGGCCCACCCGCCAGATCATCAAGCCGATGACGGCGAGGCCGGCGAACCCGGGCCAGTCCAGCAGCCGCTGGCCGGTCTTCCCCGTCGCCGCAGCCCGGCGGCTGCTCCACAGCATTGCGAGCGCGGCTCCGATCAGCAGTCCGCTAGCCCTCGTGTCCGTTCCCTCGTAGATCCGGGTCGGATCGAAGCCGGGCCGGTAGAGCAGCACCGCCGCAACAGCGGACGCGGCGGCCATGGCCAGCGTGGGCAGCGCCAGCCAGGGCAGGGCGCTGGGGCCGCGGCGCCGGATCAGGAACACTCCGGCCAGCAGCAGCCACGGCCATATCAGGTAGAACTGCTCCTCGACTGCCAGCGACCACAGGTGGTCCAGCGGCTGGGGGGGCGCGAATCTCGCGAAATACGACTGGCCCTTGATGATCACATACCAGTTGCTCCAGTAGGTTGACGCCGCTCCAACCGCCCCGCGAAGGCTAGCCAGCCGCGCCCGGTCAGCGATCGTGACCCACGCGGCCACCACTGCCAGCATGACGAACAAGGCCGGCAGCAGGCGCCGGGCACGGCGCATCCAGAACTCGGCGAGATGAAGCCGTCCGGACGCGGTCCAGCGGCTCAGCAGGAGATCGGTAATGAGGTAGCCGCTCAAGGTGAAGAAGACCCCGACGCCGAGCAAGCCGCCCGGCGCCCAGCCGAACTGCTCGTGAAAGGCAATGACAGCTAGCACCGCGATGGCGCGGAGCCCGTCTAGCCCCGGCATGTAGCGCTGGCCCGAGCCAACTGGCTTCGGCATGGTACCCCCCGGCACACGATCCTCAAGTGCCGAGGAACTACCCAGGGTTATCTAATGACTACGTCTGGTGGTCCACAATTAATGTAATAAAGATCGGCCGCTCATTTGGCTGCGCAAGTCACAGCTCCGTTGACGGCCTCGGCGGGCGCGTGGAGAACTGGCCTGGGACCGGTCTCGACGCAGTGTGGCATGAGGCCGGGCCCAGCGGCCGCGCCTTTTGTTAGCCGACGACGCAGCCCTTGCTCTCGCCGTTTCGGGGGAAGGCCCTGGCCAGGCCGCGCGCAATGGCCCGGGCACGGATCGCATAACCAGCCGAGGTGTAGTGAATGCCGTCCGGGAGATGCCATGCAGGCTGTACCTGCGCCGGCCCAGTTGAAGACGCGCATGTTCGGGTAGGCGTGGCAGACCCGCAGCAGGTCGGCATTCCAGAGCTGCATATTGGCCTCGGACCACGGGCCGCTGGTCAGGTCGGTCTGCGTATTCACCCACATGACTGGCTCGCCGTGGGCGACGGCCATCATTTCCTGGATCCGGGCCACCCGGCCGACGTTAGAGCCGACCGCGACGTTGGCCGTGTCGTTCGTGCCGAGCGCGAACACCCAGCAGCCACGGAAGCCGGCGGCCCGCCACTTCTGCGCGACGATATCGCCGTTGAGCTGGCCGGGCATCTCCTCCACGATCGAGCGCCCACCGGACGCGTCGACCCAGAGATGCCTGACGCCGACCTCGGCGTACTGCGCGGCCAGCCGCTGCGCGGCGTCGGGCAGCCACGCCGCGGAGACCATGCCCACCGAAGTCGAGTCGCCGATATGCCCAACTGCTGTGCATGAGGTTCGCAGTCCGCCGCTGCCGCGCTTAATCACGGTGGCGCGCTTGGCTCTCGCGCCACCGGGCGCGGCGCTGGCGCGGTGAGCAGCCGGGGCCGGGTGCCGTCGCGGTTCGGCAGTCCTTGCGGCTGGCCTGACAGCGGCAACTGCGGCGGCTACCAGCGACACGACAATGAGGGCGGCGATGCCTGCCACGGCGACCGCGCGCTGCGTGCCGCGCAAGTCTTTGACCCGAGCCGGCAAGCTCGAAGAAGGCTTCGAGGTGAGGCTAATGCGTCGAAAACGCATATTAGTCTCCATTTCGCGTCTTTGATCTAGGTCAAGAGCGCCGAAAGCCTTCTCTACCGGGACAGGGGCAAATTACGCAGGCTCGGGCAGCGACCTCGGCAAGGACCTGACATGCTGGGTGCGCCGGTCAGGATGCTGCTCGTTTCGTCTCGCGTCTCGCATCAGGAGAGAACGCGCTGCGAACCGGATCGGCATCCCCAACGTGACCGGAGTCACGGTGCTAGCTAGACTGTTTGCAGATGCAAGCGGCGGCAGTAACAGCCAAGAGGCAGGAGCCTGAGGCCATGAGTCCGGTCAACGTAAGCGCCATCGGGTCCTACATCCGGGAGCAGCGTGAGCAGGCCAAGATCTCGCTGCGCCAGCTCGCCCAGTCAGCCGGCATCTCCAATCCGTACCTGAGCCAGATCGAGCGAGGGCTGCGACGGCCGAGCGCCGACATCCTCCAGCAGATCGCCAAGGGCCTGCGGATCTCGGCCGAGGCACTGTTCGTGCAAGCGGGCCTGCTTGAGGATCGGCCGCCTGGCTCCGTGGTCCGGGACGCCGTCTTGTCTGACCTGGAGCTCACAGAACGCCAGAAGCAGATGCTGATCGAGATCTACGAGTCGTTCCGCAAGGAAACGGCGATCGCCCGTGCGGCTGATGCTGCTGAGCTGCAGGATGACCAGCTGCAGGATGACCAGCTGCGGCATGACCAGCGGCCGCATGACCATACCGGGCTGCCCCCGGATGAAGCCGCGCTTAACTGGCCCGAGGATATCGGTGCGGCCGCGCTGGCTGGCGGGCAAAGGCGGCTGGCAATTGCTACGCCCTACCAGGGCGCTGATGACAGCGAAGGCGACGAAAGCGACGAAGGCGACGAAGAGTCTGGCGCCGACGAGCCCGGCGAGGTGTTCCAGCTCGGGCGCGTGCAAGATAATGACGAGCCGGGGCAGGGCGGGACGATTCATCAGTTCCCGCCGCCGACCGGGAACAGGTAGCGTGACGGCGTGTTTAACTTCGTCGGCTACTCGCCTGTTGATTACTTCTTCTACGCGCTTCTCGTCGTGGCTTTCGTCATCGAGGCATGGGCGTTCGTTGACGCGCTCCGCCACCCTGCAGCCGCCTTCCCGGCGGCTAGCAAGCAGACCAAGCCGATCTGGCTGATCATCCTGGGCGTTGCCGCCCTTATCGGGATCGGCGGCGTGACCCAGCAGATAGGCCTGTTTACTAGTTTCCTGGCGCTGCCGATCATCGGGTTCGTTGCCGCGGCGATCTACCACGTCGATGTGAAGCCCAAAGTGCGGGATATGAAGCCGGGCTCCCGCCAGGGGCCCTACGGTCCCTGGTAACCCCGTCAAGCCCCGGCCAACGGCATTAGGCTCAACCCGTGTCTCATCTCAGCGGACTGCCCGACCCAGGACGTCGATCATGACCGAATCGAAATGGCGCACGCACCGGCTGGAGCTAGCTGACCAGACGCTGCGTGAATGGGATGCTGTCGTGCTCCACTCCGGCCCAGATGGCATCGTCCTGGACCGCTCGGCTTTCTATCCAGGCGGCGGCGGCCAGCCGCCGGACGAAGGCGTGCTTTTGTGGGGAGGCGTGCAAACCCGGATCGCGGGCGCCCGGAAGGGTGACGATCTCTACCTGGTCCCGGCCGAAGGGGATCCGGTGCCGCCCGTCGGGACGGCGGTTCGCGGCGCGTTGCAGGACGACAGGCGGACAGCCCTGATGCGGACCCATTCCGGCCTGCATGTGCTGTGCGGCGTTGTCTTCCGGGACTACGGTGCCCTCGTCACCGGCGGCAACATGGAACCGCTCACCGCGCGCATGGACTTCGATCTGCCTGAGTTGCCGGAGGGCTTCCGGGACTCGGTCGAGGCTGCGTGCAACGCTGAGGTCAGCGCAGACCGCCGCATCGATGTCCGAGTGCTCCCGCGAGCTGAGGCGTTCAAGCTGCCCGACATCATCCGCACCGCGACGAATCTGGTACCTCCCGAGGTCGAAGAGGTGCGCATCATCGACATCGTCGGCCTCGACCAGCAGGCCGACGGCGGTACGCACGTAGCCAGCACCAAGCACATCGGCCGGATCGAGGTCGTCAAGATCGAGAACAAGGGCCGCGGTTTCCGCCGGCTTCGGATCCGAATCGCCGATTAGCCCGTCCGAGCCCGTCAGCCAGCCGTCGTCGGCCTGCCTGCATGTCGGCCAGGTTTCGGGTCGGCGGAGTTACCGAAGCGGCAGCGCTAGCAGGACGGCCGGGATGCCGACGGCGCTAGCCGCGCCCATGCCTATCAGGACGAGGGCGGGCAGTCGGAGGCCGGGGACCGGGCGAAGCAAGCGCGCGACCCGTGCCGCCACCTCGCAAGGCAATAGCGAATCCGAGACAGCCAGTGCCCCATTGGGAGCGGGGCCGCCGCCCGCCGCGCCGACTCGCAGCAGCGCCGTGGCCAGTTCTCTGGCTGGCCGATGCCGGAGTGCCCGGTCGTCGGCAAGCATCTCAATGAGCAGGCCCACCGCCTGACGTGCCTGCTGGGCGATGCCCGCCCAGCCGAACGCGCGGAGCAGGGCAGTGAACGGCAGCAGGACCAGATCGTGACGCTCGCGCAGATGAGCCCGCTCGTGGGCGAGCACAGCGGCGAGCTCGTCGGCGTTGAGCAAGTTGAGCGCTCCCGCGCTGATCACTATGGCCGATCGCAGCCCAGGCAAGCAGTACGCGGCGGCGGCCGGGTGGTCGACCACTAGTGCGCCCGGGACCTTTGGGTCACCATGGGCCAGCAGGCTGAGCAGCGTCCGCTGGCGCTGCCTGGCACGTACCACCGAGGCGGTGGCCGCCAGTAGTACCCAGCACAGCACCGCGAGCAGGGCCACCCCGGCAGCCAAGCACGCCAGCTTGATCACGCCGAGCGCGTCCAGGCCCGGGCGCCACGGGCCTGCCGTAGCCAGGCTGCCGAGTCGGTCTAGCGCGCCGCCCGTTACAGTCGCGGCCGGTGTGGTCGCCCCGATGCCGATCAGGGTCCCGACCGCGGCAAGCCCCCAGCTCAGCCCCATCGCCTGCCACAGCACGATCGCTGCGGCAGGTGCCCTGAGCGGCCAGCGGGCGGTCGCGAGCGCACTGGCCGCGGGGATGCAGCCGACGGCGATCGCGGCAAGAATGACGACGGAGGCGGACAAGGTTCTCAGCCCCCGTGAACCTCGCCGAGCGCGCTCAGGGCCCGCAGCAGGGTCTGGGCTTCGTTACCTGACACGCTGCGGGCGAACCTAGCCAGCGCTGCCTGGCGGTCGCCGGTCTGGTCAAGCGCGCTCAGCATGAGCTCGGTCACGTATGCTTCCCGGCTTTCTGCCGCACGGTAATGCCACGCCCGGCCGTTGCGCTCGCGCCGGGCGAAGCCTTTCTTGGCGAGCCGGTCGAGTACCGTCATGACGGTCGTATGGGCTAGGTCGCGATCGGTTAGCAGGCCGCTCACCTCCCGCACACTGAGCGGTTCGGCTGCCTCCCAGAGCACGTCCATTATGGCCCGCTCCAGCTCCCCAAGTCGGTTCACCAGGTAATTCTAACCTGGGCGAAACTGTCCTACCAGGCAGGACTCCGGAGCCGCCAACAGGCAATGGGGCATGAGGCAGACTCGGGATATGGGCATCTGCTTGGTTCGAGGTGACATAACCACCCAGCCCGTGGACGCGGTGGTCAACGCGGCGAACTCGTCGCTACTGGGCGGCGGTGGTGTCGACGGGGCAATCCATCGCCGCGGGGGTCCGGCCATCCTGGCAGCCTGCCGGGACCTACGGGCCGGTGATTATGAGGCCGGACTGCCGCCGGGTCAGGCGGTGGCCACGACGGCGGGCGACCTGCCCGCCCGGTGGGTCATCCACACCGTCGGCCCGGTCTGGTCGGCATCGCAGGACAGGTCGGCAGTGCTGGCCTCCTGCTACTTCGAGTCGCTCGGGGTGGCGGCCGGGCTGGGCGCCAGAACGGTCGCGTTCCCCGCGATATCCACTGGCGTCTACCGGTGGCCGATGGCAGCTGCGGCTCGTATCGCGGTTCAGGCGGTCGCCGCCTCCCAACACCAGCGTGACCTCGCCGAGGTCCGATTCGTACTGTTCAGCGACGAGGCTCTCGAGGCGTTCTCCGCGGCCCTCGCCGGGCTTGCGCCCGGCTAGGCGCCGGGGTCCCGATCCTGGGCTACCGTGCGCAGTGTGAGTGTGCCCGAAGTCAGGCCGTCCGGCGTTAGCCCGCCACGCTCCACCGCGCCGAGGATCGGGGTCAGCGTCAGCGTGGACCTCGTCATCCTGACTGTCCGGGCCGGCCAGCTGGCCACCCTTGTCTGGCGCCGTGACTCCGAGCCGTACGGCGGCCTGGTAGCGCTGCCGGGCGGCTTCATCCGGCTGGACGAGGACCTGCCTGCCGCTGCAGCGCGGGTGCTGGCCGAACGGGCCGGGCTGCCGGGCGAGCTCGTCCACCTCGAGCAGCTTCGGACCTACGGCTACCCGGACCGCGACCCCACCCGGCGCGCGGTCTCAGTGGCCTACCTGGGCCTTGCTCCCGACCTGCCCGCACCAGACCAGCCGCAGATGAGCTGGCAGCCGGTCAGTGCCCTGACCCAGATGGCCTTCGATCACGACAGGATCCTGCAGGATGGCGTGGAACGCGCCCGGTCGAAGCTGGAGTACACCTCGCTCGCGGCCGCATTCTGCCGGGACGAGTTCACCGTGGCTGAGCTTCGCCGGGTGTATGAGATCGTCTGGGGCACGCCACTCGACCCGCGGAACTTCCACCGCAAGGTCACTGGTGCGCGCCATTTTCTGGTGGAAACTGGCGAAGTGTCGGGCTCCGGCGGCGGCCTGCGGCGGCACTGTACCGGCGCGGCTCAGCGGTGCTCCTCCATCCGCCGATGCTGCGGCCGCGACCGCACGGTGCGGAACCGCCGATACCCTGATAGCACGACCCGGCCCGCGCAGCACAGGGCAGCGCAGCACAGGCCAGCGCATCACACGGCCAGCGCAAAACGGGCGGAAGCGGCAAGAGGGCAGGAGGACAACGATGTCCCGGCAATCACCACGGTTCCGTCAGGTACTCGACCAGTTCGCCGGGTACAAGCCTGGCAAGGCGCCGTCCGCCACCGCCGGCAAGACCTTCAAGTGCTCATCGAACGAGTCGCCCTATGATCCGCTGCCCTCGGTCGCGGCCGTAATCGCCGAAGCGGCCAAGGTCGTCAACCGGTACCCGGACAGCGCCGCAACGGAGCTGACCGAGGCGATCGCAAGCCGGTTCGATGTCCCGGCCGAGCACGTCGCGGTGGGCTGCGGGTCCGTCGGCGTGGCGCAGCAACTGCTGGAGGCGGTGGGCGAGCCCGGCGCGGAGGTGCTGTATGCCTGGCGGTCGTTCGAGGCCTACCCGTACCTCACTGACCTGGCGAACGCCACCTCGGTGCAGGTGCCGCTGAAGGACTACGGGCACGATCTGCCCGCGATGGCCGCGGCCATAACGGACCGCACCAGGCTGATCTTCGTCTGCACCCCGAACAACCCGACCGGCCCGGCAGTCCGCCACGGTGAGCTGACCAGGTTCCTTGATGGGGCGCCGTCCGATTGCCTGGTCGTCCTTGACGAGGCATACATCCAGTACGTGCGCGACCCCAACGTGCCTGACGGCCTGAGCCTCTACGCAGATCGGCCGAACGTGGCCGTGCTGCGGACGTTCTCCAAGGCTTATGGTCTCGCCGGGCTACGGGTGGGCTTCCTGATCGGACATGAGCCCGTGGCGCAGGCGGTCCGCAAGACGATGCTGCCGTTCACGGTGAATTCGCTGGCCCAGGCTGCGGCGATCGCCTCGCTGGCGGCCGAGTCCGAGCTGCTTGAGCGGGTCGAGCTGGTGGTCAAGGAGCGTGACCGGGTCCGGCACGAGCTGCTGGGCCAGGGCTGGACGGTGCCGCCGACCGAGGCGAACTTCGTCTGGCTACCGCTCGGAGAGCGGTCGGCCGACTTCGCCGAGGCATGCGATGCCGCGGGGGTCAGCGTGCGGCCGTATGCCCCCGACGGCGTGCGCGTGACGATCGCCGATCCCGAGGCCAACGACACCTTCGTAGCCGCAGCGGCGGCATACCCGCACCGCGCCTGACGCCGGGTCCGGCTTATTGATCGCAGTTTTCCGCGATAATCGCGGAAAACTGCGATCAATAACCCGCACTTCGCCGGGCGGTCGGGCCGCTCAATGCCTGGCCCAAGCGCTGGGCAGCGTCCGGCTGGCCGACACTCCCGCATAGTCCAGAATGAGATGGATGGATACTGTCACGTTCCCAGTTACGGGCGCGGATCCGGTTGTGCTGCGCGATGCCAGGGCCAAAGACGTTGCGGCGATCGTGGACCTGCTGGCCGCAGACCAGCTTGGCGCAACCCGCGACGGCGTGCGCGACGAGTCCGATCTTGCCGCCTACATGCAGGCGTTCGGGGCGATCGACGCCGATCCAGCGCACCTGCTGATAGTCGCGGAGTCGGCAGGAGAGATCGTCGGCACGATGCAACTGTCGTTCCTGCCAGGGCTCGCCAGGCGCGGCGCGCTGCGGGCGCAGCTCGAGGCGGTCCGGGTGGCCGAGAGCTTCCGCGGCTGCGGCGTTGGCGCAGCCATGATGCGCTGGGCGATCGACGAGGCGCGGCGGCGCGGTTGCGGCCTGGTTCAGCTGACCTCCGACAAGTCGCGCACCGACGCGCACCGTTTCTACCAGCGGCTAGGCTTCGTGGCCTCGCACGAAGGAATGAAGCTCGCCCTGTGAGGCTCTATGTCCTGCACGAGAACCCTGACTGGTATGCGCCGCTAGCGGCGGCCTTTGACCGTGCCGGGCTGCCGCATGAGCAGTGGCTGCTGGGCGAGGCAGCCATCGATATCAGCGAGCCGCCGCCGGATGGCGTGTTCTGGTCCCGGATGAGCGCGTCCTCGCATACCCGCGGTCATCCGTTCGCCAAGGACCAGACCCGCGGGGTGCTGGCCTGGCTGGAGTCACACGGCCGCACCGTGGTGAACGGACGGCGAATCCTCGACCTGGAAATGAGCAAGGTCGAACAGCTCACCGCGCTGCGGGCAGCCGGCTTCGAGGTGCCACGGACGGTTGCGGTGGCCGGCCCGAGCGAACTGGCCGCGACGGCCAAGCGCATCCCCGTTCCCTTCATCAGCAAGCACAATCAGGGCGGCAAGGGCCTCGGAGTGCGGCTGTTCAGGACTCATCAGGACTTCGACGATTACCTGGGCGGGCCCGGTTACGAGCCGCCGGTCGATGGCATCACCCTGCTACAGGAGTATGTGGTCGCGGCGCAGCCGCAGGTCACCAGGGTGGAGATCGTAGGGAACGAGTTCATCTACGCCATCACAGCGGATACCGCGCGCGGCGGTTTCCAGCTATGCCCGGCCGATGCCTGCGCAGTCGACGGTCAGGGCGCTCAGCAGCCGAGCCTATTCGCCCTGCGGGCGGGCTTTAGCGATCCGATCATCAACCGGTACCTGGAGTTCGCCGCCGCCCTCGGCATCGGCATTGCCGGCTTCGAGTTCATCGAGACCGCCGACGGCCGGCTGGTGACCTACGACATCAACACCACCACGAACTACAACACCGACATCGAGGCGGTGGCTCCGCGGCCGGCGCTGCCGGCTGTCGCGGAATACCTAGGCCGGCTGCTGGCCGAAACACGGAGGAACTGATGCGGTTCGGTTACTGGATGCCGATCTTCGGCGGCTGGCTGCGCAACGTCAGGGACGAGGGCATGCCAGTGTCCTGGCCGTACATCCGCGACCTGGCGGCCGAGAGCGAGCAGCTTGGCTTCGACCTGTCACTGATCGCGGAGCTGAACCTGAACGACATCAAGGGCCACCGGGCGCCCTCGCTGGATTGCTGGACGCTGGCCCCGGCAGTCGCCGCGGCGACCAGTTCGCTGGAACTGATGCTGGCGGTCCGGCCGAACTACCACTCGCCCTCGCTGACCGCCAAGGCGCTGTCCACGCTGGACGTCATCGCGCCCGGCCGGATCTCGCTCAACGTGGTGTCCTCCTGGTGGCGGGACGAAGCGGCACAATACGGGGCTCCGTTCGACGTGCACGACGCCCGGTACGAGCGCACCCAGGAGTGGCTGGAGGTCGTGGGCCGGCTGCTCCGCGACGACACAGTCAGTCACGATGGCCCGCTGTACCAGCTGGCCGGCGCCGTGCTCGAACCTAAGCCGTCCAGGGTGCCACCTGTCTACATGGGCGGCGAGTCGCCCAAGGCCAAGGACGTCATCGCGGCGCAGGCCGACGCCTACGTCATGCACGGCGACGCGCCGGAGGTGATCGCGGCGAAGGTCGCTGACCTCAGCGAGCGACGTGCGGCGGCCCGCGGGGCGCCGCTCACGTTCGGGGTATCCGGCTACGTGATCTGCCGCGAGAGCGAGGCCGAGGCCAAGGCTGAGCTCGACCGGATCCTCGACGTCCGGTCCTCGCTGGAGGCATATGCCTCCTACCAGGACTTCGTCGAAGGCTCACAGCTGGAATCGCAGGTCTCGCTCGAGGAGTACAGCGTCTCCAACCGGGGCCTGCGCAGCGGGCTGATTGGCACGCCCGGCCAGATCATCGAGCGGCTGGAGGCCTACGAGCAGGCCGGTGTCAGCCTGATGCTCCTGCAGTTCTCGCCCCAGCGCGAGGAGATGGCCAGGTTCGGCCGTGACGTGATCAGCCACTGGCCGCGCTAGGTGTTGCCCCGTTTGACTCAGCGACCACGGTAGCGGCCTACAGCGCAGCGCGGCGGTCGAGCTTCTCGATCACCAGCCGGTAAGCGTGCCTCGGCCGCCCTGGGTGCTGGGACCTGCTTGGCGGCAGTGGTAGGGCCAGCCCCTGGTCGGCGAGCGCGCGCAGCTGGCGGCGTGCCGTCCGCGGCGTCACCGAGAGCAACTGGCCAGTTAGCTCAGCGTCAACGATTGGGCTAGCGTCGGCAGCTAGCTTCTGCGCGAGTCTGGCCAGCGTCTCCAGGCTCCGGAGCCGGCGCAGGCTGTCGGCCGCCGGGCCGGGTGGTGGCGATTCGCGGCGGCCAGCCGGCGACCCTCGCGGTAATGGTGGCTGGCCTGCGGCGCCTGACCCGGACGGGCGGCCCGGCTGACTGCCGGAGGTGACGGCGGCGGCCTGCCGCTGATCGCGGAGCCGGATCCGGGCCCGGTCCTCGGCTTCCCGTTCGGTTCGGCCGGTTCCCACGCCGACCTCGAGGTCCAGGCCGAGCGCGGTGCGGGCCCTGGCCGCGAACGGCCGCTCGCCGCCGGTCGCCGCGATCGATCCGCGGGTGCCAAGGACCAGGAATCCGCAGTCGCCGGACCGGCTGACCGTCGCGTCGATCCGCTGCGCCTCGCGGACCAGGAAGCGCTGCACGGTCAGCAGCGATTCCTCGTGGGCCAGCCGCGACACCCGCCTGCCTCCGCCGTCCCGTAACGCCGGCACGTGCACCACAGCAACGGCGAACTGGGACTGGGCTAGCACGTGGCGCCCGGCGATGAGAGTGGCAAGCTCGAGCCCGGACGCAATGGCCGGTCCAGTCGGGCGGACCGTGAACACCGGCACCTGGCTATCGGCCAGACGCCGGGCGACATCCTGGACGCAGGTGATAGCCGCCGCTGTCTGCCCGACCCGCCAGAGGCGGCCGTGGTAGGAGGCGAGTGATGCCGGGCTGGCAAACTGCTCCCGGATGTGAGCCCTCCCGCCGGTGACGCCGAGCATCGAGAGCGCCTGGCTGACCGCGGACTCTGTGAGGGTGTCAAAGCTGAGGGCAGCCAGGTCGACGCCTGCGCGGCTGGCCGAGAGCAACGTCGCAAGAAGGGGTTCGCCAGCCAGCTGGATCGCTACGGCCGGGCAGCTGATCACCGCCGCGCTGCGACAGTACTCCAAGGGCATCCGGCTCGCGAAAAGCCAGGTATCAACAAGGCCACCGAGCCTGGACACCTTCTCCGGTGCCTCCTGCTCGCTTCGGTAGACCGCCATCAGCAGGCGCCGGCGCAACCCGTCATCCTCCGCGCCGGCCACCGCCGAAGACGACGAGCCCGCCGAGTCAGCGGTCAAGCCGGGTCCGGATGAGCCGGGCAGCCCCGCCAGGACTATCCGCTCGACCAGGTCGTGCGGACCTGCCAGCCCGATGGTCACTTCCAAGTCGAGTCGCAGGGCTCTGCCTAAGCCAGCCATGTCGGCTCCTGTAGCCCGCGCGGTCCGGGCAGGTGCCCGGAAGGGCCGCTACTCACTTGTTAACTCAGACTGGCCGCCTTCGGAAGGGGCGCGCCCCCACAAAGGATGGAAGCTTGCGGCTGACGACCCGCTGAATCTGCCGTTGCCGGCGACATGGAAGTTTCCCTACTTCCGGGAGCCCAGGCTCGGCCAGCGCAACTGAGTTAGCTGATGACCTCAGTGCTGACGTCCGCGCCCAGGGTGGCGAGCCTGGCCGCAACGGAGGCGTGACCGCGGTCAATGAGGTAACCGGGTGCCACGATGGTCTCGCCGTCCGCGGCCAGCCCGGCCAGGATGAGCGCGATTCCGGTGCGCAGATCGTGCGCGATGACCTCGCACCCATGCAGCGGAGTCTGGCCGTGGACGACGACCGCGTTGTTCGCCACCTCCACCTTCGCGCCCATCTTGTTAAGTTCCCCGACCAGCATGTAGCGGCCGTCGAAGATGGTCTCCCGGATGTAGCTGGTGCCATCGGCAAGGCAGCTGAGCGCCATGATCGGTGACTGAAGGTCGGTGGCGAAACCGGGGTAGGTGTCGGTGATCACGTTGATCGGACGTAGCTTGCGCTCTCGGCGGACCTGGAGGACCGCGCCGTGCGTGGAGAATTCCACGCCCATCTGCTCTAGCTTCCAGCGGGCGACGCCGAAGTGCTCAAGCGAGGCGCCGACCAGGCTCAGCTCGCCGCCGGTAATGGCCGCGGCCATTGCGAACACGGCCGCGTCGATCCGGTCCGCCATGACCGTGTGCTCGACCGCGGTCAGCTCCTCCACGCCCTCGACGGTGATGAAGCCGGTCCCGCCACCAGTGATCCGCGCCCCCATCTTGGTCAGGAACGCGATCACGTCGAGCACTTCCGGCTCGAGCGCGGTGTTGTCGATGATCGTGGTGCCCGGCGCCATCGACGCGGCCATGATCAGGTTCTCGGTGCCCGTGTGCGAGGGCGTGTCCAAGTACAAGTGCGCGCCGCGCAGCCGATCCGCCTTGATGTGGATGACGGCCTCGCGCTCCTCGACGATCGCCCCGAGCCGCGCGAAGCCGCGGTAATGGAAGTCCAGGGTCCGGGTGCCCAGGTTGCATCCGCCGATGCCCTCGATGGTGGCCTCGCCGAGCCGGTGCAGCAGGGCTGGCACGAACAGCACGGAGGCACGGAATCTGCGGGCGATCTCGGCGGGCAGGACCGAGCTGGTCAGCTCGGACGCATCGACGACGAGGGTGTGCTCGGCTTCGTGGAACCTCACCACGGCGCCAACCGCCTGCGCGAGCTCGATGGCCCGGCGCACATCCTCGATGACCGGGACGTTCCGCAGGACGGTGCGGCCCTTCTCGGCCAGCAGCGACGCTGCGATCATCTTCAGCGCCGCGTTCTTGGCACCCTGAACGAACACTGTGCCTTGCAGCGGGCTGCCGCCTCGGACGATATAGCGGGTGTCTGGGCCGCTCGTCATCTGGATGGAACTCCCGTCGGTTGGCTGCATCGCGTCCGTGCCCTCATGCAGCACCAAGGCCTCTGACCGTGCAGACGGCAGGCCACCGCCGCCGGCATAGCCCGCCTGTCGTGACGTCAAGTATTCCACCGCTTCCGAGCCCCCCAGACCATGACGACATTGTTACTCAACGTACCTGAGCGCATGCATAACGTGACTGCAGAGGGCATCCGGCTAACCGGGCCAGCGAGACCCGGTGATACGCTCATAGGCCGCCACGTAAGTCTGCCTGGTCCTTTCGACGACATCTGCGGGCAGTGGCGGTGGCGGTTCGGCGCTATTCCGGTCCCAGCCGGACGCTGGTGATGTGAGCCAGTCCCGGACAAACTGCTTGTCGAATGGCACCTGGGTCCGGCCCGGCTGCCAGGAATCGACCGGCCAGAACCGGGAGGAATCCGGCGTGAGAACTTCGTCAGCCAGGCGCAAGGTTCCGGATTCGTCAAAGCCGAATTCAAGCTTCGTATCGGCGACGATGATGCCTCGCTCGGCAGCCAGGTCCGCGCCGCGCCGATAAACCGCGAGCGTGAGCCGCTCCAGCTCGGCCGCGGCTGGCGCGCCGACCAGAGCGACCAGCTGGTCGCGGCTGATGTTCTCGTCGTGCTGGCCCTGCGGCGCCTTGGAATCCGGGTCGAAAATTGGCGCTGGCAGGCGCGACCCATCCATGAGGCTGGCCGGCAGCCGGATGCCGGCCACGGCGCCGTCACGCTGATAGTCAGCCAGCCCTGAGCCGGTCAGGTAACCCCTGGCGACGCACTCAACCGGAACCATCGCAAGCGGCCGGCAGGCCATCGCCCGGCCGGCGAACTCCGCCGGGATGGGCGCGTCCACAAGGTGGTTCGAGACGATATCGGCGAGCCGCTCGAACCACCAGAGCGATAGCTGGGTAAGGATTCTGCCCTTGTCCGGGATCGGCGTTTCGAGGACGAAATCAAAGGCCGAAATCCGGTCGGTTGCGACCAGCAGCAGGACACCGTCGCCGGCCTCATAGAGCTCCCTGACCTTACCTGAATAGACATGCCGGAGGCCGGCCGGAAGGTCACCTCGTCCAGCGGTAGCGGCCTGTCCGTATTCGTCAGCATCGAGCGTCACGCCAGGCGCTCCAGCCGGTCGAAGACGTCGCCGAGCCTGCGCACGTAGCGCTCCGGCGTGCTTATCTCATCCAGCCTGGCCTCGTCCAGTTCCTGGCCCCGTCCGGCCGCATGCTTGCGCAGCGTCTCGCGGAACGGCACGCCTGACTGCCAGGTGTCCATCGCCGCGGTCTGCACCAGGGAATAGGCGTCCTCCCTGGCCATGCCCGCCGCGACTAGCTCCAGCAACACCGCCGAGGTGTAGATGAGGCCGTGACTTGCCTCCAGGTTCGCCAGCATGCGGGCGGCGTCGACGACGAGGCCCTCCATGATGCCGGTGGTCTGCTCGAGCACATAGTCGGTCGCGATTGCGGCGTCGGGCAGTGCAATCCGCTCGGCGGACGAATGAGAAATGTCTCGCTCATGCCACAGCGGTATCCCCTCGAGCACCGGGACAACCTGCGCGCGCACGACTCGGGCCAGTCCGGAGATCCGCTCGGCCCGAACCGGGTTCCGCTTGTGCGGCATCGCGGACGAGCCCTTCTGGCCGGTCCCGAAGGGCTCAGCCAGCTCAGCGACCTCAGTGCGCTGGCCGTGCCTTATCTCTATCGCGATGGCCTCGCAGACCGTAGCGATCAGCGCCAGCACGCTGACCCATTCCGCGATCCCGTCCCGCAGCACTACCTGCGTAGCGACGTCGGCTGGCCGGAGCCCGAGCTGGCCGAGTACGTCGGACTCGATCGCCGGGTCGATGTTGGAGTACGTGCCGACCGGGCCGGACAACTTGCCGACAGCGACAGATTGGCGGGCCCGCATCAGCCGGTCCCGGCATCGGTGAATGCCGAACGCGAAGTCGGCGACCCGGTGCCCCCAGACATCAGGTTCGGCGTGGACGCCGTGCGTCCTGCCCACCCGCAGCGTCATGCGATGCGCCAGCGCGTGCTCCCGCAGCACATGCAAGAGGCGTTCGCACCGGGCTATCAGCAGATCGGTGGACTCGGCAAGCTGGATCGCCAGCGCGGTATCGAGGAGGTCGGACGAGGTCATGCCGTAGTGCACATAAGCCGCCGCCTCGCGCGGCGTGGTGTTATTCGCCCAGGCGGACAGGAACGCGATGACGTCGTGGCCGGTCACCGCCTCAAGGGCAGCCACCGCCTCGGGCGTCGGGGGCGGAGCGGCCGCGACCGGCGCGACTGCATCTGCCGGCACGGTCCCGGCTTTGGCATGCGCGGCCAGCACCAGGGTCTCGACCTGGCACCAGAGCTCGTACTTGTGGGCTTCGCTCCAGACGTGGCCCATCTCGGGCAGCGTGTAGCGATCTATCACCCCCCTATCCTGCCGCATTGCATCTGGCCAGCTTGCCGGCCCCTGGCCGTCACCCGGGCTCGGCAATCAGCGGTGCCA
Organism: uncultured Actinomycetota bacterium; assembly: GCA_963711055.1. Taxonomy (GTDB): domain Bacteria; phylum Actinomycetota; class Actinomycetes; order Streptosporangiales; family Streptosporangiaceae; genus JAJYUU01. The sequence goes on from CAVQCR010000018.1 coordinate 74,949, forward strand.
CGAGCACGGCGGTAACGACGATCAGCTGGGCAGCAGGCTTGCCCGCTGGCTGCAGCGCAACGAGCCCGCCGCCGCTCATCGCCCGGCGGTGACACCTGCTGGAGCCGCGGCGATGTCCGTGCGGAACCATGCCCCGCGCAGCCGGACCTGACCGGCGGCGCGGTAGGCGGCCGCCCGGGCCGCCGCCACGTCCATACCCGTGCCGACCACGTTCAGGACCCGCCCGCCGGCTGCCCTCAGCAGGCCGTCACTGCCGCTCGCAGTGCCCGCCTGAAGGACGTAGGCGCCGGGAACGAGGCCGGCTTCGGCTAGGCCGTCGATCGCGTCGCCGCGCACCGGGGTGCCGGGATAGCCTTCGGCCGCGATCACGACCGTCACTGCGGCGCCGGGGAGCCAGCCCAGCCGGGCCGCCGAGGCGAGGTCCCCGTCAGCGCTAGCGCCTAGCAGTCCGGCCAGCGGCGTGCTGAGCCGGTCCAGGACGACCTGCGTCTCCGGATCGCCGAACCGGGCATTGAACTCGACGACGCGCAGGCCGCGCGAGGTGAGGCAGAGCCCGGTGTAGAGCAGGCCGCTGAAAGCGGCGCCGCGCCGGCCAAGCTCGGCCAGGGCCGGCTCGACGACCGTAGCCAGCGTCTCGGCTGCCAGGTCCGAGGGCGCCCAGGGCAACGGCGCGTAGGCGCCCATGCCGCCGGTGTTCGGGCCGAGGTCACCATCGTGGGCGCGCTTGTAGTCCTGGGCCGGCAGCAGCGGAATTGCCGTCCGGCCGTCAGCGAGCGCGAAGACCGATACCTCGGGGCCGTCGAGGAACTCCTCGATGACCACTGTTCCGCAGCTGCGCGCGTGCCTGACTGCCTCCTGGCGGTCGGTGGTGACCACGACGCCCTTGCCGGCGGCTAGCCCGTCGGCCTTGACGACATACGGTGCGCCGAATGCGGTCAGCGCCTCGTCGACTTCCTGCTCGGTCCGGCAGGTCCTCGCCGCGGCCGTCGGCACGCCAGCGGCCGTCATTACGTCCTTGGCGAACGACTTGGAACCCTCAATCATCGCCGCGCTCTGGCCAGGGCCGAAGCAGCGGATACCGGCCGCCCGCACCGCATCTGCCGCGCCGGCCACCAGCGGCGCCTCGGGACCGATGACGACGAGGTCAGCGCCGAGTCGGACGGCGAGCCCGGCCACCTCGCCCGGCTCGGTGGCGGCCACCGCGTGCAATTCGGCGATCTCCCCGATGCCGGGATTACCCGGCGCGGCGTGCAACTCGCGGACCTCGGCATCGCGCGCCAGCGCCCTGGCTAGCGCATGCTCACGGCCGCCCGACCCGATGAGCAGTACTCGCACGTCACAGCACCTCTCGGAGCTGGACGGTCTGATCACGGCGCGGGCCCACGCCGACGGCGGAGACCGGGGCACCGATCATGTCCTCGACTGCCCGCACGTAGGCTTGCGCGTTCGGCGGCAGGTCGCCGAAGTCCTTCGCGCCCGAGATGTCCTCCCACCAGCCGTCCAGGTACTCATAGATCGGCGTGGCGTGATGGAAGTCGGTCTGGGTCATCGGGATCTCATCGTGCCGCTTGCCGTGCACGTCATAGGCGACGCAGACAGGTACCTTCTCCAGGCTGGAGAGGACGTCCAGCTTGGTTATGAAGTAGTCGGTGAGGCCGTTCACGCGGGTGGCGTACCGGGCGATGACGGTGTCGAGCCAGCCGGTACGGCGCGGCCGCCCGGTGGTGACGCCGAATTCGCCGCCGGTCTTACGTAGCCATTCTCCCTGCGCATCATGCAGCTCGGTCGGGAACGGCCCGGCGCCGACCCTGGTTGTGTACGCCTTGAGGATCCCCATCACCCTGGTGATCTGGGTGGGCCCGATGCCCGAACCGGCGCAGGCCCCGCCCGCGGTGGGCGACGAGGAGGTGACGAACGGGTAAGTGCCGTGGTCGACGTCGAGAAGGGTTGCCTGGGCGCCCTCGAGTAGCACCACCCGGTCGGCCTGCAGCGCCTGGTTGAGCACGAGGCCGGTGTCGGCGATATACCGGCCGAGCCGGTCGGCATAGCCGAGGTACTGATGCGCGACCGCTTCGGCGTCGATGCCGCGCCGGTTGTAGAGCTTGGTGAGTATCTGGTTCTTCTCCCGCAGCACCAGCTCGAGCTTCTGCCGGAGGATGCCGGGATCGAAGAGGTCCTGCATCCTGATCCCGACCCGCGACACCTTGTCGCTGTAAGCCGGGCCGATGCCGCGGCCAGTGGTACCGATCCGGGCGCTGCCGAGGTACCGCTCGGTAACCTTATCCAGGGCCACGTGATGCGGCATGATCAAGTGCGCGTCCGCCGAGATCAGCAGCCGGTCTCGCCAGGCCCCGCGCTCGATCAGGCCGTCGATCTCGGCGATCAGCACCTCCGGATCGATCACGACGCCGTTACCGATGACGGCCGTGGCGTTATCGGACAGGACGCCAGAAGGCAGCAGGTGCAGCGCGTAGCTCTCGTCGCCGATGACCACGGTGTGGCCGGCGTTGTTGCCACCCTGGTAGCGGACGACGTAGTCAACCTTGTCACCGAGCAGGTCGGTGGCCTTGCCCTTGCCTTCATCGCCCCACTGCGCGCCGACGATCACGATGGCGGGCATGTCACAGGTTCCTTCCTGTAACCAACAAAACCCCAGCCGACATCCTTGCGTGAGGACAGCAAGCGCGGCAGGGGCTCTTGCAATCTGATGTTACAGGCCTGACGGCCAAGCCCGCTGGCGAAGGGCCCGCCGGGCCAGCGCATGGGCACGTTGCCCTGTTAGCCAAGCCCGCTGGCCGAGGGGCCAGTCCGCAGCGCGTGGGCGCGCACGACCGGGCTGATAGCGGACCTCGTCACGATTCCAGTGCAGCGACCGCAGCGGGACTGCTGTCGGCCAGGAACTCCTTGCACCTCGCCGCCTCGTCGTCCTCGCCGATCGCCGCCGCCGAAGCCCCCAGCAGGTACAACGAGCGCAGGAAGCCCCGGTTGGGCTCGTGCTCCCAGGGCACCGGGCCGTGGCCGTGCCAGCCCGCGCGGCGCAGCTGGTCCAGCCCTCGGTGGTAGCCAGTCCTGGCGAAGGCGTAAGAGCTCACCGGGTCGCCGGCGGCCAGGGCCCGCCCGGCCAGCTCAGCCCAGGCACCGCAATAACTCGGATACCTGGCGGCTACGGTGGCGGGATCGTCCGCCGCTGCAAGCGCCAGGCGTGCCTGCTCATTGGCGGGAAGAAGGGTCTCCGGCGGCCCGCCCAGCAGGTTCTCTCGCGTCATGGACCAATCCTGCACCCGTGCGCTCCGCGGCCGGAGGCCGGCCGGGAAACAGTCCCACTCCGCCGCGGCCAGCGGGCGTCGTATCGCGACAGGCGTAGCAGAACAGGCGTGTCAGGACAGGCGCTTACCGACCGACATGAGGTCCTCACAGGCGTGCACGACCCTCGCGCTCATCGACTCCTCGCCAGCCTTGCCCCAGGTCCGCGGGTCGTAAGCCTTCTTGTTGCCGACGTCGCCGTCGACTTTCAGCACGCCGTCGTAATTGGTGAACATGTGCCCGGCGACCGGCCTGGTGAAGGCGTACTGGGTGTCGGTGTCCACGTTCATCTTGACGACGCCGTATCCGATCGCTTCTCGGATGTCCTCAAGCGAGGAGCCCGATCCGCCGTGGAAGACCAGGTTAAAGGGCTTATCGATGCCGTACTTGGCGCCAACTGCGTCCTGGATCTCCTTCAGGATCGCCGGCCTGAGCTTGACATGACCGGGCTTGTAGACGCCGTGCACATTGCCGAAGGTTGCCGCCAGGAGGTAACGGCCACGCTCGCCAAGGCCAAGGGCCTCAGCCGTCGCCAGCGCATCTGCGGGCGTGCTGTAGAGCTTCTCGTTGATCTGGCCGACGACCCCGTCTTCCTCGCCCCCAACCACGCCGATCTCCATCTCCATGATCACGTGCGCGCTGGCGCACTGGTCGAGCAGCTCAGACGCAATCTGCAGGTTCTCGGCCAGCGCAACCGCCGAGCCGTCCCACATGTGGGACTGGAAAAGCGGCTCCTGGCCCCGCGCGACCCGCTGCTGCGAGATCTGGACCAGCGGGCGCATATACGCTTCGAGCTTGTCCTTCGGGCAGTGATCGGTGTGCAGGGCTATGTTCACCGGGTACTTGGCGGCCACCGTCTCGGCGAAATGGGCAAGGGCGACCGCGCCGGTAACCATGTCCTTGACGCCAGCGCCGGACAGGTATTCAGCCCCCCCGGTCGACACCTGAACGATGCCGTCGCTCTCGGCCTCGGCGAAACCGCGCAGGGCAGCATTCAGAGTCTGGCTCGAGGTCACGTTTATTGCGGGGTAAGCGAAACCGTGCTCTTTAGCCCGATCCAGCATCTGCGCGTAAACCTCTGGCGTCGCGATCGGCATGGCCCGAGTCCTCTCTTCCTGGTCGGCACTGGCTGGTCGGCACTGGCTGGTCGGCGCTGGCCGGTCCGCGCTGGCCGGGTCCGTACTGGCTGGTCAGCGCTAGCGAGGGCAGTGTCTTCTGGTCAGTGCCCAGTATTGCCGAGGAAGCTGCCGCGCATGAAGCCGCCGGCTGAGTTGGCCGCAATGGCGGGCTGGCAGCCTTATCGGGTCTACGCTCGACCACATGGGACACCATGATGCGGATCCCGCGGAGGGCCGCCGGTACGCCGGCGTCGTTCTGCTCTCCGTCGCGATACTAGCTTTGCTGTTGGTCGGGGCCTTCGCGCTGCAAGCGCTGTCGCACAACTGACCTGGGCTTGGGCCTGACCGCTTGGGCCCGACCGCTTGGGCCAGGCCTTAGATCGCGCCCGATGGCTGGCAACCCCAGCTGAGGTCAGCCCAGATCAAGGTCGGCCAACTCGAACGCGGCTAGGTAGGGCAGGCCGCGGTCGGCAACTTTCGGCCGTGCGCCGCGGTCAACCACGACCGCGACTCCGACGACCTCCGCTCCTGCCTCGACGAGGGCGTCTACGGCAGTCAGCACCGAGTTGCCGGTGGTGGAGGTGTCCTCGACGGCAAGCACGCGACGGCCGGCCACATCAGGGCCCTCGATCCGGCGCTGCATGCCGTGCGCCTTCTCGGTCTTGCGAACTACGAAGGCGTCGAGTTTGCGGCCGCGGCCGGCGGCCGCGTGGAGCATGGCGATGGCGACAGGATCGGCGCCCAGCGTCAGCCCGCCAACGGCGTCGAAGGTGAGGCCCGCCGTCACGTCCAGCATGACTCGGCCCGCGAGTGGCCCGGCGCGCCCGTCAAGCAGCACCCTTCGCAAGTCGATGTACCAGTCAGCGCGCTGCCCGGACGACAAGATCACTTCACCATGCACGACGCCCAGCTGCTTGATCATCGCCAGCAGGTCTTCTCGGTCGGCCACGGCAGCCGAGCCTACCGGGAGCTCCGCGCGGGGCACCGGCCGGCGCCTGGTAGCTTCTGCGGGCTGGCGGCGACTCCGAATACGGCATCTCGCATCCGGAGTTGCCTAGGCCGGCCCGCAGTTGGCTAGACAACGAAATTATGGAAGTAGCCGGACCTGGCCAGGTGGATACGTCCGTGATCCGCGCTATGTGTCACACCTGCTGCCATGCGCTGGTAACGTCACGCGCAAGGGAAGGACGGTGCCGCGTTGGATCGCTGCGCGCTGTTCGTGGACGCGAGTTATGTGCTGGCCGATGGCGCACTCGCCGTTCATGGCACTCGCAATCGTGACTCGGTTTCCTGGGACTACACGGGCCTGCTGAAGCTTCTGGGCGGCCTGTCCAGGGACCGCACAGGCCTGCCTTTGCTGCGCTGCTACTGGTATGACACTGCCGCCGACGGCAACCGTGCCGCCGAGCATGACAGCCTGGCCGATGTTCCGGGCGTTAAGCTGCGCCTGAGCAAGGCACGCCCGAACCGCAAAGAGGGCGTGGAGGCCGAGATCCGCAAGGATCTCACTGCCCTGGCCAGGAACCGCGCAATCAGCGACGTGATCATCGTGAGCGGCGAGGAAGACCTCGCCCCGGTCATCGCCGAAGTTCAGGACCTCGGCATCAGGACGGTTTTGCTGCACATCTCGGCCGACGGCGACTGGGCCGTGTCCCGGACGTTGCGCCAGGAGTGCGACGACATCATCGACCTCGCGGCCGGGCACCTGCGCCCATACGTGGACCTGATTCCCGGTGCCGAGCCAGAACTTGCCGCCGGTGGGTACCGCGAGTTCGCAACCGGGCCTCAGCAGGTGAGCGGTACCGGGCACATCAGCGGTCCGCATCAGACGATTGAAGCCCCGGCTACGCGGCTTTACGGGTCGCCGGTGGCAGCCGAGTATGACCGCGAGCCGCAACTGCTCGGCATGGACGGGCGAGGCCAGCGCGAGCAGCTGCCGGGCCAGGATGGCACCCGCTTCACCGCGCAGGCTGGCCTGGGCGGCCCGGCCGAGGGCATGACCTCCGGACAAGTCCAGCGGATGGCCGACCCGCTGGGTCAGCAGTACCAGCCTGCCGAGGCGAGCCGAGGCCAGCTGCCTGCGACCGCGGCCCAGGGCGAGGGCGGTTACGTTCCGAACGGATTCGCCCCGCATGAGTCCGCCAACGGCCAGGTCGCCAACGGCCAGCTGGGTCAGTCCTCGGGCGGCGTGGGCCAGCGCACCGGCGCAGGCGACGGCCGGGGCCAGGGTGGTCAGCACCCAGGATTGCAAGCCGGGAGCACGCCCGGAAGCGGAATGCCGGCCGGATTTCCTGGCCAGGCAGGCAGCAGCGTGCTTGCGCCTGGCGGTCTTGGCATGCCGGGAGGCAGTGGCCAGGCGGGCAACATGCAGGCGGGCAGCCAGGCCAACGGGCCGAACGGGATGGCGGGCAACAGCTTGCCCCCGAACAGCATGCCAGCCAATGGCCAGGCAGGTCACGGCGGACAGCTGAACGGGTTGCCAGCCGGTGGTCACGCCCAGCAGGGCATTGCCCAGCGGGCAGTGCCCAGCATGGCAGCGCCCAGCACGGCAGTGCCCAGCAGGGCAGTCTGCAGCAGGGCGGCATACTCCACGGTGGTGTGCAGCAAGGCAGCATGCCGCCGCAGCCCGGTCCGCAGCAGGGCAACAGCATGCAGGGCAACACGATGGCAGGCGGCGGCCTGAGCCAGAACGCCGTCCAGCATGCGCCACCCGGTCAGCCTGGTGGTCCTGGCCCGCAAAGTCAGGGCCTGCCGATGCCGCCCGGCCAGTTCCAGGGCATGCCGCCGCAGGCGCCTGGCATCGCTGCGCCCGGCCAGCACAGTCTGCAGCGCCCAGGCAGCGGTCCGGGCCTGCCTCATGGCGGCATGCAGCAGGCTGGCCATGCTCCGGCTGAACAGCCACGTCAGCAGATGTCACCGCGCCAGCTTCCGGCCGGGAATGGCGCGCAGTACCCGCAGGATCGAGGCGGGCAGTACGGCGGCCCGCTGCAGGCCCCACCCTACGGCGGCTCACCGGGTCAGCCCGCGTATCCAGGCGGCCCGTACGGCGCGCCCCCGCCTGCCCCCATGCCCGCCCCGCCGGTGGCGATCTCCGTTGGCGAGGCTGTCCAGTCTGCCCACGCGGAGGGCTTCGGATTCGGCGAGGCTGTCGCCAGGGACGCGCCAGCGCTGTGGCTGGAGGCGGTGCTAGCTCGCAAGCCGAGAATGCCGTCAGACCTTGAGGCACGGCTGCTGCAGGGGTCGGCACTGCCGATTGACTCGCTTCTGCATGACGAGGTCAGGCATGCACTGCGGCGCGGATTCTGGGACGCACTTGAACGGTCCCGGCATTAACTGACGTTTGTCACGAAGCCATTACTCCGCCGTTTGAATGGCGCGTCCGGTCTGTTCGCTGGGCTACCTTAGTAAGGTGCCTGTATTGAGCCGCGAAGAATTCGACTCGATCGAATTCGATGCAGCAGCCAGCGGGAATCATGCGGCAGCGGCTCGGCAAATGACTCAACTTGCCGCCACCGGGACCGAGACCGCAGGAATGCCTCGGGCCGAGGCGTACCTGCGCGCGGGCGAGCAGTGGCTGCTCGCTGATGACCCGGCCGAGGCAGTTGAGGGCTTCCAGCGTGCTATGGCCGACGGCGGCCCGGTGTTCGTCGATCCACGGGTGCCTATGGCACGTGCTTTGTTCCAACTCGGCAGGCACTCCGAGGCCCAGAACATCATCAGCCGGCTTAAGGCCGAGGGCCCGGCAGATCCGCGGACCTGTGATCTGGTCGCCGAGCTTCTGGTGGAGCGCTCGGAGCTAGCCGCAGCCCTGGAGTGGACGACGGCCGGCGTGGAGTTGTGCCTGACCGGTAAGGCCGGGCCGGATGCGGCCTTCGACGACGCCGAATTGCGCCTCCTGCTCAGGCTCCGCTACCGCATCCGCAACGACCTTGGCCTGCCTGAGGACGACTACGACGCGATGCTCGACGACGCCTGATCCGCCCGCTCGGGGGTAACTCGGAGCGTGTCGGACGCCTCGTCGAGATCAACCACCACCTTGTCGCCATCGGCGATCTCACCGGCAAGCAACGCGCGTGCGAGCTTGTCCCCGATCGCGGTCTGGATGAGTCGGCGCAGCGGGCGGGCCCCGTAAGTCGGGTCGAATCCCGTCACCGCGAGCCACTCCTTGGCGGCGGGCGTCACATCGAGCGTCAGCCGCCGGGCGGCCAGCCGGTTCACCAGCCTGGAGACCTGCACCTCGACGATCTGCGTCAGCTCGTCAGTCGTGAGCGCATCAAACACGATCACGTCGTCAAGCCGGTTCAGGAATTCCGGCTTGAACGTGGCTCGCACGAGGCCCATTACCTTGTCCCTGGTGGCCGTCTCGTCCAGGCTCGGGTCAGCAATGAACTGCGAGCCCAGGTTCGAGGTCAGGATGAGAATCGTATTGCGGAAGTCGACCGTCCGGCCCTGGCCATCCGTCAGCCTGCCATCATCAAGCACCTGCAGCAGGATGTCGAAGACCTCTGAATGAGCCTTCTCCACTTCGTCGAGGAGCACGACGCAATAGGGACGGCGCCGGACCGCCTCGGTGAGCTGGCCGCCCTCGTCATAGCCGACATAACCTGGCGGCGCTCCGACGAGCCGTGACACTGAGTGCCGCTCGGAGTACTCGCTCATGTCGATCCTGATCATGGCCCGCTCGTCGTCGAACAGGAACTCGGCCAGCGCCTTGGCGAGCTCTGTCTTGCCGACACCCGTGGGACCCAGGAACAGAAACGAGCCGGACGGCCGGTCCGGATCGGAGATCCCGGCCCTGGACCGGCGGACTGCGTCGGACACCGCTTGCACTGCGGCCTGCTGGCCGATCAGGCGGTGGCCGAGCTCGGACTCCATCCGCAGGAGTTTGCCGGTCTCGCCTTCCATCAGGCGGCCTGCCGGGATGCCAGTCCAGGACGACACGACATCCGCGACATCGTCAGGTCCGACCTCTTCCTTGACCAAGGGCCCGCCCGCATTGCCGAGCCCGGCCGCGCCTGGCGCGGCTGCTGCCGACTCATCGCTGGCCGCTGCTGAGGCCTCCGCGAGCTGGCGTTCGACCGCCGGGATCTCCCCGTACATCAGACGCGAGGCGGTCTCGAAGTCCGCGTCCCGCTGGGCGCGCTCGGCCTGGCCACGCAGGTCATCGAGCTGCTTCTTCAGCTCGCCGACCTTGTTAAGGCTCGACTTCTCCCTGTCCCAGCGCGCCACCAGCGCGGTCAGCTGCTCCTGCTTGTCGGCCAGATCGGCGCGCAGCCGCTCCAGCCGCTCCTTGCTGGCCGGGTCGGCCTCCTTGGCGAGGGCCATCTCCTCCATCTTCATCCGGTCGACAGCGCGCTGAAGCTCATCGATCTCGACCGGCCTGGAGTCGATTTCCATCCGCAGCCGGGAGGCAGCTTCGTCGATAAGGTCGATCGCCTTGTCAGGCAGGAACCGTGCGGTGATGTACCGATCGGACAGGGTTGCCGCGGCTACCAGCGCGGCGTCGGAGATCTGCACCTGATGGTGCGCCTCGTACCTGCCCTTCAGGCCGCGCAGGATCGCGATGGTGTCCTCTGCAGAGGGCTCGCCGATGAAGACCTGCTGGAACCGCCGCTCCAGGGCGGCATCCTTCTCGATCCGCCGCCGGTACTCATCGAGCGTGGTCGCCCCGACCATGCGGAGCTCACCGCGGGCCAGCATGGGCTTCAGCATGTTGCCGGCGTCCATCGCGCCTTCAGCCGCCCCGGCTCCGACCACTGTGTGCAGCTCATCGATGAAGGTGATGATCTGCCCGTCGCTCTGCTTGATCTCGTTCAGGACGGCCTTCAGGCGCTCCTCGAATTCGCCGCGGTACTTAGCGCCCGCGACCATTGCGCCCAGGTCCAGGGCGACAACGCGCTTGCCTCGAAGCGACTCGGGCACGTCTCCGGCGACGATCCGCTGGGCCAGCCCTTCCACCACAGCGGTCTTTCCGACGCCTGGCTCGCCGATGAGCACCGGGTTGTTCTTGGTCCGGCGCGAGAGCACCTGAATCACCCTGCGGATCTCGGTGTCCCGGCCGATAACCGGGTCGAGCTTGCCTTCCCGTGCGTTGCGGGTGAGATCGATGCCGTACTTCTCGAGCGCCTGGTAGGTGCTCTCCGGGTCCTGTGACGTCACGCGCGCATGCCCGCGGATCTGCTCGAAGGCGTCGATGAGCTGCTCGGGCCCAGCGCCTGCGTCCCGGAGCACGGTCGCCGCCTGGCCGCCGTCGGTGGCAAGCCCTACCAGCAGGTGCTCGGTCGATACATAGTCGTCCGACATATCCTTGGCTAGCTTGCTGGCCGTGGCCAGCGCAGCCAGCAGCTGCCGGGAGGTCTCAGGTCTGCTCACCGTGGCACCGGCCGCCTGCGGCATCCTCGCCAGCAGTGCCATGACGGTCACCAGCACCTTGGCCGGATCGGCACCGACTGCCCGCAGCAACGGAGCGGCGGTACCGCCGTCCTGCTGGATCAGCGCGGCCAGCAGGTGGAGCGCGTCAACGTTGGGGTTGCCTGCGGCCGCAGCCATCTGGGCGGCCTCAGACAGAGCCTGATGGCTCTTTGTGGTCAGCTTTTCGTCCACAGTCTGTCTTCTTCTTTCCAAGTACTGAGATTTACCGCTTTTAGTCGTGCCAGCAGGCACGCGGCACGCCCGAGCGCGCCACAGTCAGCTGGAACTGGCCGGCTTACCTGCTGGCCGGGTTTGCACGTCAGCCGCGGCAGCGGCCGCGTGGCCCGGATCGGTGGCAGCGCCGCTGGTACCCGTGGGCGGGTGCACCCGGCCTGTGCCGCGCACCGGGACTAGCGCGGCGCTGTCTGTCTTACTGCGCAGCAAGCCAGACAGCCGGGCTGCGACCGCGCGGGTCGACTCCAGCTCGACCCGCAGCTGACTGACCTCGGCTTGCATCTCCGCGAGCAGGAGCCTGCTGCGCCGCTCGGCCAACTCCAGCTCGAGAATGCGCTTGATGCCGGAGAGGTTAATGCCTTCCTCCTGGGACAGCCGCTGCACCTCGCGCAGGATCAGGATGTCGCGCAGCGAGTACCGCCGGCCCCGGCCCGCCGCCCGGCCCGGCGAGACCAGGCCGAGCCGGTCGTATGCGCGGAGCGTCTGCGGATGCAGTCCGGATAGCTGCGCAGCTACCGAGATGACATAGACAGGCGTGTCATCTGAGAGCTCGAACTGGCTAGTCATGTCATCTCCTTTCTGCTGTCCATCCGGTCGACTGTCTGTCGGCGCTTCGTTAGCCGTTGGCTTGCCTGAGTACCTCGGTGCGCGGATCGGGACCCGCGGTGGCATCCCGGAACGCCTCCAGCGCGTCCCTGGCCTTGTCGCCGAGTTCCTGCGGGATCTGCACGGCCACCGTCACCAGCAGATCGCCGGCCGTGCCATCCTTGCGCCGGACGCCCTTGCCCCGGACCCGGAAGGTGCGGCCACTGGGCGTGCCAGCGGGGATCCGCAGGCTGACCGGCAGGCCGCGGTGAGACGGCACCTTGATCTCGGCGCCGAGCGCAGCCTCGGGGAAGGTGACAGGAACCGTGATCGTCAGGTTGGATCCTGACCGGCCGAAGGTTCCATGCGGGTGCGGTTCCACCCGGACCCGCACGTATAGGTCTCCAGGCGGGCCGCCGCGTTCGCCGGACGTGCCCTTGCCGGGAATCTTGATTCGCTGGCCGTCCCCGACGCCCGCAGGGATCCTGGCCTGGATCGTCCGCGTGCTCATAGCCCGGCCGCTGCCCGAGCAAGTCGGGCACGGGTCATCCACGACCAGGCCCCGGCCGAGGCAGGTCTTGCACGGCTCAGAGAAGGCGAAGCTGCCGAGGTTCCGGCTGCCTTGCCCGGTGCCCTCACACGTTGGGCAGACCCGGGGCACGGTGCCTGCCTTGGCGCCCGTGCCCTTGCACACCTTGCACGGGCCTTCGCCGGTGAGCCGCAGCGACACCGTAACCCCGTCGATCGCGTCGCTGAACGACAGCGTTGTCTCGGTCTCCACGTCCGCGCCGCGCCGCGGCCTGGCCTGCTGGGTGGTCGTCCCGCCGCGGCTGCCGAACACGCCGCCCAGTAGGTCGCCCAGCCGCCCGCCGGCGCCGCCGGTCGAGCCGCCGAACAGGTCGCCGAGGTCGAACCCGTAGCTGCCGCCCGCGGATCCTGGCATCCGCACGCCACCGCCGCCGTACAGCGAACGGGCCTCGTCGTACTCCTTGCGCCGCTTGTCATCAGACAGCACGGTGTAGGCCTCGGAGATTTCCTTGAAACGCGCCTCGGCCTTCGCGTCGCCCTCGTTGGCATCTGGGTGGTACTTGCGGGCTAGCTTGCGGTACGACTTCTTGATCTCGTCCGCGGTCGCGCCCTTGGTCACCCCGAGGGTCTTGTAGTAATCCTTCTCCAGGTAATCCTTGGTGCTCAACGGGCCTCTCTCGTGAGCTATCTAGATGTCGGCGCCGGCAGGCCCGGCCGGGCCTGCCTCGCCATCCTTTTCCGCAGCTCCCGCCGCGTCTGCGGATTCGGTGGCACCCGGCTCCTGGCTGGCCGACTGCGGGCCGGCCGGCCCCGGCGCTGGCGGCGTCCGTGCTGGCCGGTTCCGTGTCCGCCGGTCCCGCGCTGGCCGGTTCGGCCGCGGTCGCTGGTTCTTCGGCCTCGTCGGCTGCTTCCCCGGCGGGCTCGGCCACCGCCACCCTGGCGGGGCGGATGATCCTGTCGCCTACGCGGTAACCAGGCTGCAGGATCTGCACGCAGGTCGGCTCGCTGACGTCAGCGGAATACGAGTGCAGCAGCGCCTCATGCAGCGTCGGGTCGAACGGATCGCCGTTCTCGCCGTAGGCGGTCAGGCCCAGCTTGATCACGATGCCTTCGAGCGAGTCAGCTACTGACTTGAAGCCGCCCGTAAGCTCGCCGTGCTCGCGAGCCCGGCCTATGTCGTCGAGCACGGGCAGCAGCTCGTGCAGGACATTGGCGAGGGCCTGCTCCCGCACCGCGAGCCGGTCCCGCTCTACGCGCTTGCGGTAATTGGCGTACTCCGCCTGTAGTCGCTGCAGGTCCGCAGTCCGCTCGGCCAGCATGACGGCCGTCTGGTCAGGCCCGCTGGCCGCGGGTCCGGCCGCAGCGGCCTGGCCGGCTCCGGAGCCCTTATCGGCCTCCGTTCCGGCTCCGCTGCCGCCTGGTTTGGACACTGAGTGCTTGCCGGGCTTCGGCTGACCGCCTGCCGGGCCCGGCCCGCGCTGCGGGCCGGGCTGTGCGGGGTTGCGTACTTCGCCGGTGACCGGATCAATCCGCCTGCGATCGCGGATGACCGGGCCCTGGCTTTCGTTGTCGGCCATCATCAGGCGGCGCCGCCCTCCCGGTCGGCCGGCTTCTCGTCCTCGACGATCTCGGCCTCGACGACATCGTCGTCCTGGCCGCCGGCCTCCTCGCCCGTGTCGCTGGCCTGCGCACTCGCGGCCTGTGACTGGGCGTAGATGGCGGTGCCCATCTTCTGGCTGACCTGGGCCGCGTGCTCGGACGCCGTCTTGATCGCCTCGGTGTCGGTGCCCTCAAGCGTCTTCTTCAGGTCGGCGATCGCCGACTCCACCTCGGACTTGACGTCGTCAGGAATCTTGTCGGCATTCTCGGAGAGGAACTTCTCCGTGGTATAGGCAAGGGACTCGGCGCGGTTACGCACCTCCGCCTCCTCGCGGCGCTGACGGTCTTCCTCGGCATACTTCTCCGCGTCGGCCATCATCCGCTCGATGTCATCCTTGCCGAGCGCGGAACCACCCGAGATGGTCACGGACTGCTGCTTGCCGGTGCCGAGGTCCTTGGCCGACACGTTCACGATGCCGTTGGCGTCGATGTCGAACGTGACCTCGATCTGCGGGATGCCGCGTGGTGCCGGAGCCAGGCCGGCCAGCTCGAACATGCCGAGCTTCTTGTTGTAAGCCGCGATCTCGCGCTCGCCCTGGAATACCTGGATCTGCACCGAGGGCTGGTTGTCATCGGCGGTAGTGAAGATCTCCGAGCGCTTGGTCGGGATCGTCGTGTTGCGCTCGATCAGCTTGGTGAAGATGCCGCCCTTGGTCTCGATGCCGAGCGACAGCGGCGTCACGTCCAGCAGCAGGACGTCCTTGACCTCGCCCTTGAGCACGCCGGCCTGCAGGCAGGCGCCGACAGCGACGACCTCGTCCGGGTTGACGCCCTTGTTCGGCTCCTTGCCGCCGGTCAGCTCCTTGACCACATCCACCACCGCGGGCATGCGAGTGGAGCCGCCGACGAGGACAACGTGGTTAATCTCGCTGAGCTTGACCCCGGCGTCCTTGATCACCTGCTGGAACGGCGACTTGCAGCGGTCGAGCAGGTCAGAGGTCATCTTCTGGAACTCAGCCCTGGTCAGCTTGGTGTCCAGGTGCAGCGGGCCCTGCTCCGAATGCGTGATGTAGGGCAGGTTGATCTGCGACTCAGTCGACGACGACAGCTCGATCTTCGCCTTCTCTGCGGTCTCGCGCAGCCGCTGGAGCGCCATCTTGTCCTTGGACAGGTCGATGCCGTAGCTGTTCTTGAAGTCCTTGACCAGCCAGTCCACTATCCGCTGATCCCAGTCGTCGCCGCCGAGGTGGTTGTCGCCACTGGTGGCCTTGACTTCGACTACGCCCTCGCCGACCTCCAGGAGAGACACGTCGAAGGTGCCGCCACCCAGGTCGAAGACCAGGATCGTGGCCTCGCCTTCCTTCTCCAGGTGATAAGCCAGCGCCGCGGAGGTGGGCTCGTTGATGATCCGCAGGACGTTGAGTCCCGCGATCTGGCCGGCCTCCTTGGTGGCCTGCCGCTGGGCGTCGCTGAAGTACGCGGGCACCGTGATCACCGCGTCGGTGATCGTCTCGCCCAGGTAAGCCTCGGCGTCTCGCTTCAGCTTCTGCAGGATGAAGGCGCTGATCTGCTGCGCCGTGAACTTCTTGCCGTCGATGGAGACCGACCAGTCGGTGCCCATCTGGCGCTTGACCGAGCGGATCGTCCGGTCAACGTTGGTCACTGCCTGCCGCTTCGCGACCTCGCCGACGAGCACCTCGCCGTTCTTGGCGAAAGCCACCACGGAGGGCGTGGTGCGCGAGCCCTCGGCGTTGGCGATGACCGAGGGCTCCCCGCCCTCGAGGACGGCGACGACGGAGTTGGTCGTCCCGAGGTCAATGCCTACCGCACGTGCCATGTGTTTCAGTCCCTGTTCGATCTAGTGATAAATATTGAGTCCCGACGGCTCAAGTTTGCCATGGTGAGTCCGCAGTGGCAAATGACTTGAGTATGCTCTGCTCAACTTTGTGCGGTTGGCTCTTATTCCCTGGGGCGACCAGCGGGTATCGCATCGAGGTCCCGGGCGACAGCAAGGTATAAAAGCCGTATATCGAACCGCTGGCGGTATGCGTCGTGACCTCGGCATCGACAGGGACCTGCCCGAACCGAGCTTCGCCCAAAACGGATGCCAGTTTCGGCCGCCGGCCGCATCGCGGGTTGACGTGCGCAGGCGCAGCACGAACATCGGGTGACGCGCCGGCAGCATTCGTCAGGCGCAGGTACCGTGTCACTAAACCGGGGGCCGGGTAGCGTCGATCACATTCGGTGTCGACTCACCGCTCCGGCATGGCCTTAGCGATCCGGCAGGAAGGTCGGCAATGCCGCTGGACGGCCCACCCGCGAACGGGAACGCCCGGCTGGCAGGCATGCCCGCAAGCATCGAACCGCAGGCGGATGGGCCAGAACAGATTGACACGGCCGTCGCGGCTCCGGCGGTCGCGGCTCCGGCCGCACCGGAGCGGGCCGCACCGGGGCAGGCCGCACCGGAGCAGGCGGGCCTGGTGCCTCCAGGCGCTGCCCGCGTGGGCCTGGAGCCGGCAGTTCCGGAGCCAGGCGCCGTCGAGCCGGGGCCGCGCCCCGCGCGCGCGGCCAAGCCGGTCAGGCGGGCGAGGGGACCTCGTTACCTGGCTGATCGCAGCGGCGGTATTTGCTGCCTACACCGTCATCTCGGTCTTCCGGTACCTGCGCCGCGACCCCACCTCATGGGACCTCGGCATCTTCACCGAGTACGTCAAGCAGTTCGCGCACCTGCGGGCGCCGATCGTGGATGTCCGCGGCGCCGGGTTCAACCTGGCGGGGGATCACTTCCATCCGATCGTCGCGGTGATCGCGCCGTTCTTCCGGCTCTTCCCCACGCCGGTCACGCTGCTAGTGGTGCAGGCGCTGCTGGCGGCGGCGTCGGTGTTCCCCGTCAGCCGGGCCGGTCGCGAGCTGCTCGGACCAGGGCGGGGGAGCGCGATCGCCGCCGCTTACGGCTTCTCCTGGGGCCTGCAGCAAATGGTCAACTACGACTTCCACGAGATCGCGTTCGCGGTGCCGTTGCTGGCCTTCTCGCTGTCCGCGCTCGTGCGCGGCCGGATCCGGCCCGCCGTGCTGTGGGCACTGCCGCTGGTGTTCGTCAAGGAAGACCAGGGCTTCACGCTTGCGGCCATCGGGCTGATCATGGCCTTCGCCTACCGCCGCCGCGGGCCCGGGTTGTTCCTGGCGGGCTGGGGCCTGTTCTGGTCCTTTCTCGCGATCTTCGTGATCTTGCCCCATTTCAACGCGAGTCATACCTATGGCTACTGGTTCGCAGGCGGCGCTGTCAGCGCGGCTGGCGGCCACATCAGCCTGGGCGGACTGTGGGCCAACCTGGCCAATGGCGCGTCGGTCAAGCTGCCCACGCTGGCGCTGATCTTGCTGCCGACGGCCTTCATCGCGGTCCGTTCGCCGCTGATCTTGGCTGCGGTGCCCAGCCTCCTGCTCCGGTTCGTTGGCACCAATCCCGACTACTGGAACACGCAGTGGCACTACAACGCGACCGTCATGCCGATCGTGTTCATCGCCGCCATCGATGCCATGAGCCGCATGCAGGCACGCCGGCCCGCCCGTGAACCAGCGCCCGGCGAAGCAGGGTGGGGCGAGGCAGGGCCGCCGGGCCCGGCATCGCCGCGCAAGCTGGCCGTGACGGCCGGACGGTACGGCGCCGCGACCATGGTCGGCGCGTGCGCCGCGCTGGCGTTCCAGTTCCCGCTCAGCTCGCTGTGGACTCCGTCCACCTATTACCTGGGGCCGCACGTGGCTGCCGAGAACGCGGCGATGGCCCTGGTACCCAACGGCGCCAAGGTGGCGACTGACCTCGACCTTCTCGCCCCGCTGGCAGCCAGGACGGACACGTTCTGGCTGGGGAACTACGCCACCAATCCGCCCACCCAGTACGTCGTCTTCGACAATCAGAGCACGGACTGGCCGCCCCAGGCGAACGTGCTCGCGTTCGTGGAATCCATTACCCACAACACGCGGTACCAGCAGATCTACGCGAAGGACAACGTGTTCGTCTTTCGCCGGCTCGGGTAGCGAGATCTCCGCGAGATGTCGGCCGTCACTGTCCCGCTCACGCCCGGATCCGGGGCTGACTCGGCAAGCTTGACCAGCCACCGGTCGGTTGCTGTCGCGGTCGTCCTGGCCTGCTACCTGGCCGCCGCCGTGGTGATCACCGCCCGGCTGTGGGGCGGACCGGGGTCACGCATGGTGGCTGGCAACCCCAACGACAGCGATTACTACGCCTGGATGATGAGGTACAGCGCGGTCGCGATCTCGCATGGCCGGCTGCCAGCGCTCGTCACCACGGCGCTGAACGCGCCGCGGGGCATCAGCCTCATGTGGAACCCCTCCGTGCTGGTACCGGGCATCCTGCTCACCCCGGTCACCGACCTGTTCGGACCGCAGGCGAGCCTGACAGTCCTGCTAACGCTGGGATTCGCCGGCTCAGCCGCCAGCATGCTGTTCGTGCTGCGGCGCTGGGGAGTCAGCCTGTCCGCGGCCGCCCTGAGCGGTGCCGTGTACGGATTCTCCCCGGCCCTGCTGCACTCGGCCATCGGCCACTACAACCTTCAGTTCGTTGTCCTGCCGCCACTGATCGTCGATGCTGGCCTGCGCTTGTGCCTCGGCAAGTCCAGACCGGTACGCGGCGGAGTGCTGCTCGGCGTGCTGATCACGGTCCAGTTCTTCGTCTCGGCTGAAGTGCTGCTCGACGTCGCGATCGCGGCGGCACTCCTCATCGCGGTACTGGCACTGTCACGGCCGCGGGCCGTGGCCGGGCATGCCCGCCGGGCCGCAATCGGTCTGGCCGCGGCCGCGGGCACGACCGCGGTACTGGCCGGCCGGGCGCTCTGGGTGCAGTTTTTCGGCCCGCTCGCTGAGCACGGCAGCGCGTTCCTCTTCGACTTCTACAAGAACGACCTGAGCGCGTTCATCACGCCGTCGGGGCTGCTGCTGTTCCACACCAGCGCGAGTGCGGCTGCCGCCGCCCGGTATCAGGGCGGGCCGCCGGAGTACCTGGCCTATCTAGGCGTGCCGCTCATCGTCGGGCTCGCGGCAGCGCTGGTGGCACTGTGGCGGGAGTTGCCCGTCCGGGCGCTCGGCCTGACGCTCGCCTTCCTCGCGCTGCTGTCTGTCGGCGCCCATCCGCTGCTCGGCGGGACCACGCATGACGGGGTGACGCTGCCCTGGGCTTGGCTTGGCCACGTGCCGGTGCTCAGCTCCGTGCTGCCGGCCCGCATCTCGGTTGTGGCCGATGGCGCGGCGGCAGCCATGCTTGCCTTCGCCGTCGACGCGGCGAGTGCCAGGCTGGCCGGGATCCGGGCGACGGCCTATGCCGTGACCGCCATCGCGGTGCTGGCCGTCCTGCCGCTCGTCCCGCTGCCGCTGCCGGTGCAGCAGACCACCCCGCTGCCAGCTGGCTGGACAACGGCATTCGCGGCGCTGAGGCTGCCACCGGGCGCGCGGGTTCTCGTCGTTCCGGTGCCGACCGCCACGCAGACTGATGCGATGCGCTGGCAGGCACAATCCGGACAGCAGATATCGCTGACCGCCGGCTACTTCCAGGGCCCGGCCGGGAACGGCCAGGCGTACGTGGAAGGCAACGGCCTGCCGCCGCTGGCGTACTACCTCGACCAGCTCTGGACGGGAACGGGGTCCTTGCAACCACCGTCGGCCGGACAGGCGCGGGCGACCATGGCGTACTGGGATCCCGCGGCCGTCGTGGCGGTAGCGACGGAGCGCTCAGCCGTCGGGCGCTACCTGGTCGGCCTGCTTGGCCCGCCGTCGGTCCGGGCCGGCGGCGTGCTGGCCTGGCGGGAGCTTGCGGCAGGCTGACTGGCGCAGGTCATTTCGGGCCCGGTAATCGCCGGCAGCCCGTGGCATCGGCGTACGCTGTCACCCAAAACGCCCACCCACGGGGGGACACCCCCCGTGCCCCCCCCAAACCGTTCTGGGAGGTCTCCTTGGCGCTGCGGATCATCATCGGCCTCGTCCTCACGGTGATCGCGGCCGCGGTCGCCGGGCGCCGCCTGTGGTGGCTCTACCGGCTCGGGCGTACCGGCCAGCCCGCCCCCGAGCGCGTCGCCGCTCTTCGGGAGCATCCAGGCAGGGGTGCCGAGACCCAGGTCACCGAGGTCATCGGGCAGCGCAAGCTGCTGAAGTGGACGGTGCCGGGCGTCGCGCACGCACTGACCTTCTGGGGCTTCATCATCCTGATCCTCACGATCATCGAGGCCTACGGCGACCTGTT
Organism: uncultured Actinomycetota bacterium; assembly: GCA_963711055.1. Taxonomy (GTDB): domain Bacteria; phylum Actinomycetota; class Actinomycetes; order Streptosporangiales; family Streptosporangiaceae; genus JAJYUU01. The sequence continues at coordinate 94,977 of CAVQCR010000018.1, forward strand.
CAGCAAGAAGTTCGCGATCGTGCTGATCGGGACGTGGGCCTGGGTGGGCTTCCTCGAAGACCTGTTTGCCGTCGCCGTGCTAGTCGGCATCATCACGTTCGCGGTGATCAGGCTGACCTCGGACCCGAAGCGCGAAGGGCGCAAGTCGCGCTTCGCCGGCTCGCACACCGGCGCTGCCTGGGTCGTGCTAGTGGGGATTTTCCTGGTGATCGCAACGCTGCTGATCTACCGGGGCGCGCAGATCAACACCGGCGACTTCCCGTATCCGCATGGCGCGTTCGCCTCGGAGATCGTCGCCCACTGGCTGCACCCGCTGGGCGCGGCCAACAAGGGCATCGAGACTACGTTCATCCTGCTCCAGCTCGCGGTCATCCTGGCGTTCGGCATCTTCGTCACCTATTCCAAGCATCTGCACATCGTGATCGCGCCGCTGAACGTGCTGTTCGCCCGTCGCCCGAACGGCCTTGGCCCGCTCCAGCCGATGCGCTCGAACGGCAAGGTCCTTGACTTTGAGGAGGCCGACCCGGACGAAGACGTGTTCGGCATCGGTAAGGTCGAGGACCTGAGCTGGAAGGGCCTGCTCGACCTGGCCACGTGCACCGAGTGCGGGCGCTGCCAGTCGCAGTGCCCGGCCTGGGCGACCGGCAAGCCGCTGTCCCCGAAGATGATCATCCTCGAACTGCGTGATCATGCCTTCGCCAAGGCCCCGTACCTGCTGGCCGGGTCAGACGAGGCTCGCGAGGCGTTGCCGGAGGCAGTTAAGGCCGAGGCTGCGCGGCCGATCATCGGGGACGCGGACGCCCACGGCGTGATCCACCCGGACGAGCTGTGGTCGTGCACGAACTGCGGTGCCTGCGTCGAGGAATGCCCGGTAGACATCGAGCACATCGATCACATCACCGGGATGCGCCGGCACCAGGTGCTAGTGGAGTCCGCGTTCCCGACCGAAGCCGGAACGATGTTGCGGAACCTTGAGAACAAGGGCGACCCGTGGGGGATGGGCGGGGCCAAGCGGACCGACTGGATCTCCGAGCTCGATTTCGACGTGGCGGTCGTCGACGGCCCCATCGGCGACGATGTCGAGTACCTGTTCTGGGTCGGCTGCGCAGGCGCGCTGGAAGATCGCGCCAAGCGGGCGACCAAGGCGATCGCTCAGTTGCTGCACACCGCGGGCGTGAACTTCGCGGTGCTCGGCCCGGCCGAGGCGTGCACCGGGGACCCGGCACGGCGAATGGGCAACGAGTTCGTCTTCAGCATGCTGGCCCAGCAGAATATCGAGACGCTGAACGAGGCGAGGGCCCGCAAGATCGTCGCCAGCTGCCCGCACTGCTTCAACACGATCTCCCGCGAGTACCCCCAGCTAGGCGGAAACTACGAGGTCATCCATCACACTCAGCTGCTGGCGCAGCTGGTCGCGGACGGCAAGATTAAGCCTGTCACCCCCATCGAGGAGAAGATCACCTACCACGACCCGTGCTTCCTTGGCCGCCATAACCGGATCTTCACCGCGCCTCGGGAGATCATGGAGCAGGTACCCGGCGTGCAGGCACAGGAAATGCACCGGTGTAAGGAGCGCGGCTTCTGCTGCGGCGCGGGCGGCGCCAGGATGTGGATGGAGGAGCGGATCGGGAAGCGGATCAACATCGAGCGGATCGACGAGGCGCTCGGCACCGATCCGGACACCATATCGACGGGATGCCCGTTCTGCCTGGTCATGCTCGGCGACGCGGTAGCCGCGAAGAAGGGCTCGGGCGAGGCGAAGGAGTCGCTCGAAGTCGTCGATGTGGCCCAGTTGCTGGCCCGCTCGGTGCAACAGGCCGGCGGGCGTCGGGGCGGTCTCCGGTCAGGAGGCGCCGCCCGAGCCCTCCACCGATCAGGAAGACTAGGCGTGAGTGGACTCGCGGCGGGCTGAGGCATTCAGCGACAGCGTCTTCGCCGTCGCGATTACCATCCTCGTTTTCAACCTGCTGCCGATCGCCGACAAGACCGCGGCGCGGCTGTAGCCGCTGACTGCCGGTCACCTGGGTCATTTCTGGCCGGCCTACCTGGCCTACGTCGTGAGCTTCCTGACGATCGGGATCATGTGGCTGAATCACCACACGATGCTGGCGCAAGTTTCGAAGGTGGACAGGACCGTCCTGGTGCTCAACTTCTTCCTGTTGATGGGTGTCGTGGCGATTCCGTTCCCGACAGCGCTGGTTGCCGATCACTTGACCGGCAGGGACGGCGCGGGCGGCGGGCAGGCAACGAGCGGCTGCCGTGAGCTACGGCCTGGTCATGGTCGCGATCGCGACTCGGCTATGCATCGATGTGGATCTACCTGGCCGGCGCATCAGGAAGCGCTCGGCGCTCGTCGCTCGATCCGGATACCGCGGCTGTCAACGGTCAGGTTCACGGCCGGAAACGCCGGTTACGTGGCCGGGACGCTCATCGCGTTCGTCTCGCCGGTGGCCGCGCTGATCATCTTGGGGTTGCTTGCGGTCTATTACCTGCTCGAGCACCTGCCCGAGCCGGGTGACAATGCCGGCGATGCCCCGGACGGGGACGCCGGCTAGGGCACGATTCTGACCGCCAGCCAGACCCGGACTTTGGTTCCCTGGCCAGGCCAGGACTCCAGGGTGGCCCGGCCGCCGTGAGCGGTGGCGATCGCCTGCACGATCGACAAGCCGAGGCCGCTGCCGCCGCTGCGCTCTGCGGCTGCCCCGCTCCCGCCGCGTCCGTTGCCCGCGCCGCCGAGGGCTGGCTCAGCCATTCCACCGGCCAGCCCGCGCGCGGCCTCGTTGGCCGGCGCCGGTGCCCCGTGGCGCAGGTCCATGCCGTTGATGGCGGCGCCGGTCAGGCTGGCGCCGGTCAGGCTGGCGCCGTTCAGCCGCGCTGCGCCGTCCCTGCCAGCGCCATTCAGGTCGGCGGCGGCGCTGTCTGTCAGCGCCGCTCCAGTCCGGCTTGCCATCCAAACCCGCAGCGCTCGGCGCCGGTCCGAACGTCAGCGCGCTGTCGCCTTGATCAGGGCCGACGTATCCGCCCCGGCCACGCCGGCGGCTGTTCCGGCCACCGCTGCCGCGCCGGCCGTCCGCTCCGTCGCGATGCCGCGCGGCTGGTTTCACCTGACGCTCGGCGTCCTCGGCGTCCTCGGCTTCCTCGGCGTCGGCCAGTGCCGGCCGGTCACTGGCGCGGTGGAAACGGTCGAACGCCCGGATGGCGTCTTCCCTAGACATACCAGGACCAGCGTCGGCTACCTCAATGAGCACGCCGCCGGTGATCGCGCCAAGCCGCACGGCAACCGGTGTGGAAACGGGCGTGTGGGCCCGGACGTTGCCAAGCAGGTTGGCCAATACCTGCCGAATGCGCGGCTCGTCCACCACCGCGACCAGCCGCGGCGGAGCCTCGGCGCGCACCGGTCGCTCCGGCTCGACGGCCACGGCGTCGGCGACTGCGTCCCGGATGACGGTGGCCAAGTCGGTTTCGGTGAGGTCAAGCGAAGACGTCCGGTCCAGCCGGGCGAGCTCGAGCAACTCGGCGACCAGCGTGCTCATGCGCTGCGCCTCCTGCTCGATGCGGCGCATCGCGCTCGGAAGCTGATCTGGCCCGAGAGCGCCCTGGCGGTACAGCTCGGCGTAACCCCGGATAGTCGTCAGCGGGGTACGCAGTTCATGCGAGGCGTCGGCGGCGAACTCGCGCACTTTCTGCTCGGAGTGCAGACGCGAGCTGAAGGCCTGCTGGATCCGGTCAAGCATCGTGTTGATCGATGCGCCGAGCCGCCCGATCTCGGTCTGGTCATCGGCGTCTGGCATCCGCGCGGTCAGGTCGCCGCGAGATGTTATGTCGTTGGCGGTGCTGGTCATCTCGTCGAGCGGCTCAAGACCCCGGCCGATCAGCCACTCCCCAGCCAGCGCCAGGAGCGCGATCAGCGCGGCGCCAGTGATCAGCTCGGCGATGATGAAGCCGCGCACCTGGCCGGGCACATTGGGCACCGGCTTGGCTACGAAGAGCATTTTCGCCGCTGGGGGCGGCGAGCCGAACGGGAATGGGAAGGCCGGGCCGGCCGGGATCCATCTGCCCGCGGCGAGCAGGCCTGGCCTGATGTCGAACGCCTTGTGGCCGAGATAGAGGAGCGGCTGGACCTGGCCTGCCTGGATCAGCTTCCCGGCCGCCCCGGCGTGACCCTCGGCGGCCAGGCGTTTGATCGCGGCGAACCGCGGCTCGGCCAGCTTGCTGGTGAGCGCGTCCTCGAGTTCCTTGGTGAGATCGGGGAGGCTTTTGGTCGTAATCCCCGCTACGGTGAGCCGGCGGCCGACCACGATTTCGGCGGCGGCATATCCCTGCCGGTTGCTCCAGAGCGCCCCAGCTGGGGTCTTCGAATAAGCGATGAGGTCGGTCACGAACTGGGCGCTCTCCTTGTCCACCCGGTCAATGAACACGGCGGTGCTGACCGTGCCCATGATGAGCAGCAAGATCGTGGTAATGCCGATGAGCATGACCATCATGCGCGCCCGTAGCGAGAGGCGCCGGGTCCTGCTCATGCCAAAAGCCCGCCTTGGCCCTGCTGATCGGCGGGCAGCCGCAGACTGTAGCCAACCCCGCGCTGAGTGTGAATGAGCGGAGGGCCGAGCGGATCCAGCTTGCGCCGCAAGTAGCTGACGTAGGTCTCCACGATCTGTGACTCACCCGAGTAGTCCCAGCCCCACACGCTCTCAAGCAGCTGCGCCCTGGTCAAGACCCGGCCCTGATGGCGCATCAGGTAGGCCAGCAGCCGGAACTCGGTCGGTGATAGCTCTACGGGCATGCCTGCTCGCTGAACCGTCCAGCGGTCCTCGTCGAGCTCAAGGTCGGCTACCCGCAGCGGCCCGGTGGTGCGGCCGGGCTGATCGGCGGGCGAGGTGCGCGAAGTCCGCCGCAGTACGGCCCTTACCCGTGCCACCAGCGCCTCGACGGAGAACGGCTTGGTGACGTAATCATCGCCGCCGATCGCCAGGCCGGTAACGGTGTCCGATGAGGTGTCCCGTGCCGTCAGGAAGATCACGGGCACCTCGTTGCCGACTGCCCGCAGCCGCCGGCACACCTCGAAGCCGTCCATGTCCGGCATCATGATGTCGAGCACTATCAGGTCTGGCTTGCTTGACTCCGCCTGGCGCAGCGCATCGCGGCCGCTGGCGGCGGTAGTCACTGCGCAGCCGTGGAACTTGAGCGCTACCTGCACCAGCTCACGGATGTTGGGCTCGTCGTCGACGACAAGTACCTGCGGTATGCGATCGATCTGTGTCATCGCGTCCTGGGCTCACGCTCGGGTTGTGCAAAAGACTCGCCGCGACCGCGGCGTGCCGGAATATCCGGTTCCATGAGGCTACTCCGGGCGGCGGCGGCGGGCTTGCCCTAGCGGCGGACTCATAGGCCGAGCCAGTCATCGTCACGGTATCCATAGTCGTCGGCTTCGCTGTGATCATTGGCAGACCGGGAGGCAAACGCTTGGGGCCCGCTGGGTGAACAGCGGTGTACCACGTCCGGGAGGACACCGGCACCGGCTGGCGCAGCGCTGCTACATGCGCTCCGGGACACCGATGCCGAGCAGGCCCAGGCCGGTTACCAGCACGCGAAGGGTAAGAGCGGACAAGGCGAGCCTGCTCCGCCGAATTGTTTCCGCAGCCGCGAGCACCGGGCACTGCTCGTAGAACGTGGTAAAGGCGCTGGCCACGTCGAACAAGTACCCGGCGAGCTTGTGCGGCTCGGCCGTTGCGGCCACGTCAGAAACAGCGCGCCCGAATCCGAGCAGACGAAGGGCCAGCGTGCGCTCGGCGTCGGTGCCGAGGTGCAGCGGACCGGTCGCGTTCCCCGGGGCCAGTCCCGCCTTGGCGAAGATCGACTTGATCCTGGCGGTGGCGTACTGGAGATAAGGGCCGGTGTTGCCGTTCAGCGCCAGCAGCCGGTCAAAGTCCAGCGCGTAGCCCGAATCCCTGGCCACCGACAGGTCGCCGTATTTCAGCGCACCGATCCCGACTGCCTCAGCGATCTGGCTGCGCTGCACCGGGTCCTCGTACCGGTCCGCGATGACCCGGCCAGCCCGTTCGACCGCCTCGTCGATCAGGCTATCCAGCTTGACCTGCTCGCCGGTCCGGGTGCGCAAGCGCTGGCCGCCCGGACCGGTCATCAGGCCGATCACCGCATGCTCGGCTCTGGCCGCCTCGGTCAGCCAGCCCGCCTGCCTGGCGAGGGCGAAGACCATCTCCAGATGCTGGTGCTGCTCGGCCCCGACAACGTAGATAATCCGGCTAGCACCCAGGTCCCGCAGCCGGTACCTGATTGCTGCCACGTCCGTGCTGTCGTAGCCGTAGCCGCCGTCGCTCTTGCGCAGCATCAGTGGCAGCGGCGCGCCGTCCCGGCCGGTAAAGCCCGGCGGGAAGGCGCAGAGCGCGCCGTCGCTCATCCGGGCGAGGCCGCGCCGTTCCAGTTCAGCGGTGACATCGGCGAGCATCGGCTGGTAAAAGCTCTCCGGCGCCATGTCGGCGTCGGTCAGGGTGATGTCGAGCCTGCCGTAAATGTTACGCAGGTACTCCATCGAATCGTCGACCAGCATCCGCCAGAGCCGCATGGCGTCGGGCTCGCCGGCCTGCAGCTGCACCAGCCGCTGCCTTGATCGGTCGGCGAAGATCGGGTCGCCGTCGAACTTCGCCCGCGCGGCCTGGTAGAACAAGGTGAACTCGCCGGCCGCGAGCTGGTCATAGGTGGCCTGCTCGCCGAGATCGAGCGCGTGCTCGATCAGCATGCCGAACGGAGTGCCCCAGTCGCCCAGGTGCGCTGCGCGCACGACGTCGTGCCCCAGGTGCTCGAGCACCCGGGCGATGACATCCCCGACCACCGTCGGCCGCAGGTGACCTGCGTGCAGTTCCTTAGCAACGTTCGGGCCCGAGAAGTCCACGACGATCCGCTGGCTCGGTTCGGCCGGGGTCACCCCGAGCTGCGGGTCCGCCAGCTGCGCGGATGCCTGGTCAGCGATCCAGCCGTCGCGCAGCGTGAGGTTGATGAACCCTGGTCCGCTGACCTCAGCCGCCGCGACGGCGTGTGTGCCATCGAGGCGGGCGGCGACCGGCCCGGCGATATCACGCGGCGCCCGGCCCAGGTTCTTCGACAACGACATGGCCGCGTTGGACTGGTAATCGGCGAAGCCGGACGGCCGGATCAGCGGATCGGCGGTCTCGTACTCAGCGCCGAACTCGGCCGCAAGCGCGTCTTGCACCAGCGATCCGAGTGCTGCTTCCGGGTCGGTCATTTCTTCAGCCTATCGGCCTGTCGAGTGTTTATCCCGGCAGCGGCTGCCTGGTGGCGGCGACGCGGCGCTAGGTGCCCGGCCCGACTAAGGCCGCCGCAGGAACCCGACTAAGGCCGCCGCAGGAAGTGGACGCCCCGGCCATTGCCGAGCCGCTCCCGGATCCGCTCGGTGATATGCCGGCTGGTGAGCTCTGCGGCCAGCCTGCACGCAGCCGCCACGCCACGAGCCTGGGCCGCTCCGTGCGCGATAACGACGGTGGCCTCCAGACCGAGCAGTGCGGCGCCGCCGTAGGTCTCCGAGTCGAGCCGCTCGGTCAGCTCGCGCAGTCCGCGGCGCTGGAACAGGGTGCCGATGCGGGCCGCCCGTGAACCGCCGAGGGTGGCTCGCAACTGGGCCGCGGCGTAGCTGGCGGTACCCTCGAGCGTCTTGAGCGCCACGTTCCCGGTGAAGCCATCGGTAACGATCACATCAACCCGGCCGGCCAGCAGGTCGTCACCCTCGACGTTGCCCGCGAAGCTAATCGGCATGCCGCCGTGCGGGGGATCAGAGTTCAGTAGCTCGTAACCGCGGCGGGCCAGCTTGTTTCCCTTGCCCGGCTCGGACCCGATGGTGAGCAGGCCCACCCGCGGCTCCGTAATGCCGAAGGCCGTCTGCGCGTAGGCAACGCCAAGCTGAGCGAACTGGACCAGCATTTCCGGTTTTGGGTCGGCGATAGCACCTGCGTCGATCAGCAGCGTCGGGGCAGGTCGCGTCGGTAGCGCGACAGCCAGTGCTGGCCTGGTCACGCCGGGCAGCGGCCGGAGTCGCATCTGTGCGGTGGTCACGATCGCGCCGGTAGAGCCGGCTGACATCACCGCGCCAGCCTGGCCTCGCCGGACCAGCTGGCACGCCACGGCGATGCTCGACCGAGGACGGCGCCAGCTGGCCAGGGCGCCTTCGTCCATCGCGATCGAGTCCTCGGCAGGCTCAATATAGACGCCCGGCGCCGGACCGTACTTGCTGAGCAGCGGCCGGAGCAGGCCCGGCCGGCCGGTCAGCGCGACAGACGTGCCGAGGTCGCGTGCTGCCGCCACGGCGCCGGCGACGATGGCCTCAGGAGCGTGGTCGCCGCCCATCGCGTCCACCGCAATCATGGTCGGAGTTCTCGGCTGCGGCTCGGCACGCTCAACGGCCAGCTCGCCGCCTGGCTGGGCAGCAGCGAGCTGGGCGGCCTTGGCGGACGAGGACTCCTCGACCCGGCTCAGCGCCGCATCCGGCTGGTGTCCCGCATGCGGCCTAGCTTCTCACTGCTGCGGCTTGCGCGGGACCCTGGGAGCAACGCCCGTCAACCCGGGAGGATGCTGACGCGTCCGCAGGCTTGGTTTGCGGGCGGCACGGCGGGGTACGTTGGGGGCCCGGCTCGCGGACCGGCCTTTAATGCGGGCAAATAGTGAGATCTAGTGAGTCGCAGGCAAGGATTCGCGGACAATGGCATTGCAGGCAGTCGGTGGCAGTAAGGAGCGGACCAGCGTGGGGACCCTGGACCGCAGGCAACGCTGAGCGCTCTCTGAGCGTTTCCTAATCGTTACATCCTTAACTGGCGTGACGGTAACGCCCGGCAGGCGCGGTGCGTCTGAGGTGGGGGACCGGGAACACTGACTGAGTACGCCAGTTGGCGGCATGACGGGGAGATCATGCGCACAACCAAGGCGCCGCAGTTTGGCGGCGGCCGGAGGGAGTTTGCATGACGGTTCAGCAGATTTTTATCCCGGCGCAAGGTCGCGGGTTCCGTGCTTACACCACGAAGCACCTCGACCAGCTAACGGCCAGGGCCGGGCTGAGCCACGCCGAGCGACTGGCGGTCCGAGCTGTCGCCGCCGTGCTGCCATTCCGGACAAACGAGTATGTCGTGGAGTCGCTGATCGACTGGTCGGCAGCGCCAGACGACCCGATCTACCGACTGGTGTTCCCTCAGGCTGACATGCTGCCAGCCGAAGACGTCGAGCCGATAGCGATGCTGCTGGCGCGGGGCGCGCCGGACCAGGAGGTCCAGGCCGCGGCGCATGCCGTGCGGATGCGCCTCAACCCCCATCCGGCCGGGCAGCTGGCGCTGAATGTGCCGGAGCTGGCAGACGAGCCCTTGCCAGGGGTGCAGCACAAGTATCCGGAGACTGTCCTGGTATTTCCGAAACAGGGCCAGACCTGTCATGCCTATTGCACGTATTGCTTCCGGTGGGCGCAGTTTGTCGGCGAACCGGACCTCAAGATGGCTACGGACGATATGTGCAAGGTGGCTTCGTACCTGCGTTCGCATCGCGAGGTCACCAGCGTCCTGATCACTGGCGGAGACCCGATGATCATGGGTGCGGCGGTGCTGCGCCGGTACGTGGAACCTCTGCTCGACTCCAGCCTTGACCACATCGAATCGATCCGGATCGGGACGAAGTCGCTTGCCTACTGGCCGCATCGATTCCTGACCGACCCAGATGCTGACGACACGCTCAGGCTGTTCGAGCGGGTGAGCACCGCCGGGAAGACGCTGGCGCTGATGGCGCACTTCTCGCATCCTCGCGAGCTGCAGCCGGAGCCGGTTGCGGCGGCCATTGGCCGGATCAAGTCGGCCGGCGCGATCATCCGAACCCAGGCGCCGCTTATCCGCAGCATCAACGACAACCCCGGCTGCTGGTCCAGCATGTGGCGGCATCAACTGCGACTCGGCCTCGTGCCCTACTACATGTTCGTGGAGCGAGACACGGGCCCGCAGGGCTATTTCGCCGTGACCCTCGCCCGGGCGGCCGAGATATTCCGCGACGCCTACAGCAGCGTATCCGGGCTGTGCCGCACGGTTCGCGGGCCGTCCATGTCGGCGACTCCCGGCAAGGTATGCGTCGACGGAGTCGCCGAGATAGCCGGGCGGCAGGTCTTCGTCCTGCACATGATTCAAGCGCGCGATCCATCGCTGGTCGGCAGGCCGTTTTTTGCCGAGTTCGATCCTGCCGCGGTCTGGCTCTCGGATCTGCGGCCAGCGTTCGCCGACGGCTTCCCGTTCGAGGCCGACGACCGCGAGCGCTGGGAGGCGGACTTGTTCGCCCCGGCCGGTGAAGCGCCTGCCAGGCACGAATCAGGCCGCCTCGGGCAGGACCTGGCTGGCTGAGCTCCCGGACAAGCCGGGCAGCTAGCCGGCGGCCGCCGCCTTTGGTTCGGCTACCTGGGCACGGGCGTCAGTGCGTCGGCCGCCTGCGGCTGAGGCCTGACGAACAGGCAGCACGCCGCACCGGCCAGGAGAAACACGATCGGCACGAGCATGGTTGGCCGCATCGCCTGCACGAAGCCATGGGTAAAAATCGCACCGCCCAGACCGGCCGCCCGATGACCCGAACCGACCTCAAGACCGCCTTTGGCTGCCGCCTGGAAGCCAGCGATGATCTTGTGCTGGGCTGCCGCAGGCAGGTTCGCGGCGCGCAAGCGCGTCTGGTCGGTGAATGCAGCGACGAGCCGGTTCTGCAGTAGCGCGCCGACTCCGGCGGTGCCGATCACGGTGCCGACCTGTCGGGTGGTGTTGAACACGCCGGAGGCCGCGCCCGCCATCATGGGATTGACGTTGCGCAAGGCGACCGTCGTGAGCGGGGCGAAGATGCAGCCGATGCCGAGACCCGCGACGAACTGCGGCGCGAGGAACACCTGCCAGGCCGAGTTGGTCTGGGCGATGATGGCGATCGAGCCCATCCCCACCGCGAACAGCAGAAGCCCGGAAAGCAGAATGTATTTCCCGCCGATCCGGTCCGTGAACCGGCCAGCCACGGGCGCGACGAACATTGCCACGACCGATGCCGGGGCCATGGTGAGGCCCGCCTTGAGTGCGGAGAACCCCAGCACGGTCTGAAGGTAGATGCTGAACGGCAGGAAGATGCCGAGCATGGCGATCGCGATGCAAGCCGCGACCAGGTTCATCAGCGCGTAGTTCCGGTCCTTGAACAGCGAGAACGGCACGAGCGGCTCGTTGTCCTGGCGGCGTGCCTGCGCGTAGACGAACAGGACGAGTAGCACCCCGCCGACCCCGAACAGCAGCGGCACCGAAATGAATCCGGTGATCGTGCCCCAGTTGTATTTCTGGCCTTCCACCAGGCCGTAGCAGATCGCCAGCAGCGCCAGGCTGGCCAGCATGACGCCGCCGATGTCGAAGCTGTGCTTGCGGTCGGTGCGCAGGTCCGGAATGAGGAACACGGTCAGGATCAGCACGATCACGCCGATCGGCAGATTGATGAAGAAGATGTACCGCCAGTCGAAGGCGGTCACGAGCAGCCCGCCAAGGGTCGGTCCCGCGATGGTCGCGACGCCCGCGACCGCGCCCCAGATCCCGAACGCGGCGCCGCGTCGGTCGGCCGGGAACACCATGGTGAGCAAGGCAAGGGTCTGGGGCATCAGCAGCGCCGCGCCCAGCCCCTGCACGGCGCGAAAGCCGATGAGCCAGCCAGGGGTAGGAGCCAGGCCGCACGCGGCGGAGGCGACGGTAAACAGCGCGATCCCGGCGAAGAATACGGTCCGCTGGCCGAACCTGTCACCGAGCCTCCCGGCCGTGATCAGCAGCACCGCGAGTACAAGCGCGTAGGCGTTGATCACCCAGAGGATGTCGTCGAGCGAGGCATGCAGCTTCGTGATCATGTTCGGGATGGCGATGTTCACGATCGTCAGGTCAAGCAGGGTCATGAAGAACCCGAGTGACACGACGAGCAAGACCAGCCACGGGTTACCGCGGTACTTCGTCACTGCTGCCCTCCTTGTCGGCCGCTGCTCCAGCCGCCGATAAACACGCTACGGCACCCCACCGACAAAGGCCGAACCCCGTTCGGCAACGAGCGGGGGCAGCAAAGTATGCTCCGGCCATGAAACTCAACGGAACCGCGGCAATCGTGTCCGGAGGAGCCAGCGGGCTTGGCGAGGCGACCGTGCGCGACCTGGCCGCGGCCGGCTGCAAGGTCGTGGTCGCGGACCTTAACGCGGAGCGCGGCAAAGCGCTCGCCGACGAGGTTGGCGGCATCTTCGCGCGGACCGACGTGAGTGATGTGGACTCCGTAGCCGCAGCCGTAGAGGCAGCCGCGTCCGCCGGAGCCCCGCTGCGGGTTGTGGTGTCGTGTGCCGGCATCGGCTGGGCCCAGCGGACCGTGGGCCGCGATGGCACGCCGCACGACCCGGCCGCTTTTCGCAAGGTCATTGATGTCAACCTCATCGGGACGTTCAACCTGATGAGCGTCGGCGCGGCGGCCGTAGCCAAGACCGAGCCAGCCGACGCCGACGGGCAGCGCGGCGTCGTCATCAACACCGCGTCGATCGCGGGTATCGAAGGCCAGACGGGCCAGCTCGCCTACTCGGCCTCCAAGGGCGGCATCATCGGCATGACCGTGCCTGCCGCGCGCGACCTGGCAGCCATCGGTGTGCGAGTCAACACCATCTGCCCCGGCATCATCGACACGCCGATATACGGCAGCGGGCCAGCCAGCGAAGAGTTCAAGGCCAAGCTCGCCGCGCCGGTCGTCTTCCCGAAGCGGATGGGAACGGCGGCCGAGTTCGCCCAGCTGGCGCGGGCGCTCATCGAGAACGATTACATGAACGCCGAGGTAATTCGCTTCGACGGCGGCATTCGCTTCCAGCCTAAGTAGTCAGACATCCCGGCTCACCTGCGCTGATGGTTCCGGCGCGCGTCGTGAGCCGCGCGTGGGCCGTCGGCGCGCTAGGGACGTTAGGCTGCAATCTTGCCGGGCGAATCCTCTCATTTGAATAAACAAACCCCCAGGCATACAGAGAGCCTCCAGGTAAGGCGCCCAGGTCAGGGAGGTCTGCAGAGCTGCAGTGTGCTGGTGAACATGCGTTAGCTAATTCGTCGGTTCGCCTGCCCGCACATGAATGGCTGAGCGGATCAAGTAGAGTCGGCCTTCGAATCGAAAGATCCTTCTTTCCTCGTCGCCTGTGCGGGAGCGGGGAGGGCTCAGCCGCGGTAGGCCACCGTGGCATAGTCGTTGCCGCTCGTCCGGCCGGGGCTGGTCCCGGTCACGAACACCCTGGTCCCGCCGCGACTCACAGCCACACAGCAGGCGCCGTCGCCGCCGTTCGCCGGGCCGTTGTAGCGCCTGACCCACAGCTGCCTGCCGGTGGCGGCGCTGTAGGCGACGGTGGCGTAGTCCTCGCCGGTCGTCCGGCCGCTGCTGTGCCCGGTGACGTACACCGCGGTCCCGCTCGGACTGACGGCCACCGAGGAGGCGCCATCGAACGCTCCGGCGCCGATCCGGTTGTAGCGCCTGACCCACAACTGCCTGCCGGTGGCGGCGCTGTAGGCCACGGTGGCGTAGTCGTAGGTCGACAGCTGCTCGGCTTGGTACCCGCTGGTCCCGGTCACGAACACGATCTGCCCGTTGGGCTGACGGCTACCGAGCTGGCGGCGCTGACGTTTCTTCCGCCGTTGTAGCGCCTGACCCACAACTGCCTGCCGGTGGCGGCGCTGTAGGCGACCGTCGCATAGTCGTCGATGGAGTGCGAGCTGGCGCTGGCCCCGGTGACGAACACCCTGGTCCCGCCGGGGCTCACGGCCACCGAGACGGCGCTGTCATTGAAGTTCCCGGGGCCGCTGTAGCGCCTGACCCACAGTTGCCTGCCGGAAGCGGCGGTGTAGGCGACCGTGGCGTAGTCGTAGGCGGTGCCCCGGCCGAAACTGCTCCCGGTCACGAACACCCTGGTCCCGTCGGGGCTCGCAGCAACTGAGTTAGCGACGTCGGCGAATGGCCCGGATCGGGCGCTGTAGCGCCTGACCCACAGTTGCCTGCCGGTGGCGGTGCTGTAGGCGACCGTGGCGTAGTCATCGCCAGTCGTCCGGCCGGGGCTGGAGCCAGTCACGAACACCCTGGTCCCGTCGCGGCTCGCAGCAACCGAATAGGCGATATCGTCTCCGTTTCCGGGGCCGTTGTAGCGGCTGACCCACAGCTGCCTGCCGGTGGCGGTGCTGTAGGCGACCGTGGCGTAGTCATCGCCAGTCGTCCGGCCGGGGCTGGAGCCAGTCACGAACACCTGGTCCTGTCGCGGCTCGCAGCAACCGAATAGGCGATATCGTCTCCGTTTCCGGGGCCGTTGTAGCGGCTGACCGACAGCTGCCTGCCGGTGGCGGTGCTGTAGGCGACCGTGGCGTAGTCATCGCCAGTCGTCCGGCCGGGGCTGGAGCCAGTCACGAACACCCTGGTCCCGTCGCGGCTCGACAGCAACCGAATAGGCCACGTCGCCGCCGTTCGCCGGGCCGTTGTAGCGGGCCACCCACAGTCGCGCGCCGGTGTCCGCGAGCAGAGCCGGGGTGGCCGCGCTGACGGCGCTGGCTGACGGCTGGGCCTAACGTGGTGACTATGGCTGCCGCCGATGACGGCCGTCAGACATCGAAGACGCTTTCCCATCACAAGATCCTCTCTGCTGCGCCGGATGGTTGACACGCGGTCCGGACCGCGTGAGCGCGGAGAGGCTCAGCTGCGGTAGGCGACCGTGGCGTAGTCGTTCAAAGTCCGGCCCTGGCTTACCCCGGTCACGTACACCGTGCTCCCGCGGGGGCTCACGGCCACAGAGGAGGCGCGGTCGCGGCCGTTCACGGGGCCGTTATAGCGGCTGACCCACAGCTGCCTGCCGCTGGCGGCGCTGTAGGCGACCGTGGCGTAGTCGTTACGGGTCGCTAGGCCTAGGCTGTTCCCGGTCACGAACACCATGGTGCCGCCGGGGCTCACCGCCACAGAGGAGGCAGCGTCGCCGCCGTTCACAGGGCCGTTGTACAGACTGGCCCACAGCTGCCTGCCGGTCGCGGCACTGTAGGCGACCGTGGCGTAATCGACTGCTATCAAACGTCCCGAAGATGCTGGACCCGGTGACGAACACCCTGCTCCCGTCCGGGCTCACGACCACCGACGTGGGAGGAGTCAGAGCGTTTGGCGGGGGCGTTGAAGCCCCGGGCCCACAGCTGCCTGCCCGTGACGGCGTTGTAGGCGACCGTGGCGTAGTAAGTCGCCGAGGCACGAACCTGGCTGGACCCGGTCACGAACACCATGCTCCCGGCCGGGCTCACGGCCACCGAGGAGGCGACACGTTGCGATTCGCGGTGCCGTTGTAGCGCCGGACCCACAGCTGCCTGCCGGTGACGGCGTCGTAGGCGATCGTGGCGTAATCGGGGCCGGTCGTCCGGCTCCCGCTGTACCCGGTTACGAACACCCTGTTCCCGCCCGGGCTCACGGCCACGGAGGTGGCGATGTCGTCGCGGTTCGCGAAGTGGTTGTAGCTCCGGACCCATAGCTGCCTGCCGGTGGCGGCGTTGTAGGCGATCGTGGCGTAGTCGGCCCCGGTCGTCCGGCTCTGGCTGTACCCGGTCACGAACACCCTGCTCCCGTCGGGGCTCACGGCCATCGAGGTAGCGTTATCGCCTTCGTTTCCGGGGCCGTTGTAGCGGGCCACCCAGAGTTGCGCGCCGGTGACGGCATTGTAGGCCACGGTGGCGGCTGCGGTCGTCGTCCGGCCTGAGCTGTCCCCGGTCACGTACACCCTGGCCCCGCCGGGGCTCACGGCCACCGAGTGCGCGGCGTCGTAGAGGTTCGCGGGGCCGTTGTAGCGGCTAGCTAAGGATCCCCAGCCGATGTCTGACGCAGTCCTGACCGAGGTTAGCGGCGGCATAGCCGTCATCACCATCAACCGTCCCGAGGCCAGGAACGCGGTCAACGGCGAGGTAGCCCGTGGCGTCGCCGCGGCGGTCGAGGAATTCGACGCCGACCCGGACGTCCGGGTCCTCGTGCTGACCGGGGCCGGCGGCACGTTCAGCGCGGGCATGGATCTCAAGGGTTTCCTGTCGGGCGATGTTCCGGCGGCCGGGGACCGCGGTTTCGGCGGCATCGTGCAGCGGCCGCCAGTCAAGCCGGTCATCGCAGCGGTCGAGGGTTACGCGCTGGCTGGCGGGTTTGAGCTCGCGCTCGCGTGTGATCTGGTCGTGGCGAGCGAGGCCGCGAAGTTCGGCCTGCCCGAGGTACGGCGCGGCCTGGTGGCCGGAGCAGGCGGCCTGCTCCGGCTGCCGCGGCGTATTCCGTATCACCTGGCCATGGAGATCGCGCTGACCGGCGAGCACTACACCGCTGCCCGGCTGCATCAGGCGGGCCTGGTCAACGAGATCGTTCCGGCTGGGCAGGCGCTCGCGGCCGCGCGTAACCTCGCGGGTCGTATCGCGCTCGGCGGGCCGCTGGCCCTGCAGGCCACCAAGCGAGTGATCACCGAGTCGGCGGACTGGACCAGCGCCGAGGCCTTCCACCGGCAATCTGAGATCATCAGTCCCGTTTTCACCTCGGCGGACGCTCGCGAGGGAGCCACGGCCTTCGCCGAGAAACGGTCGCCCAACTGGCGCGGAGAATAAGGCCCCGGCTACCGACGCGAGTGCCCCGCAGCGGACAGTACCGGCTGCGGGGCATTCGCATGGGTGGGGTTCGGGGCTTCGGGGGGCGGAGCACGGGCGGGGTTGGGTTTTCGCGAGGTCCACGGGGGGCGGAGCCCCGGTGGGTGCGCTAGCGGTAGGCTGCCGCAAGCTCTCGCCGGGGGGCGTAACCGGCCAGTTTCCGCCGGAGCTTCGCCCGGCCCCGGTGCAGCCGCGACATCACGGTCCCGATCGGGGTGCCCATCAGCTCTGCGACTTCCTTGTACGGGTAGCCCTCGACGTCGGCGAGATAGATGGCAACCCGGAATTCCGCCGGAAGCTCGCGCAGAGCCTGCAGGACGTCGGAGTCGGCGAGCCGCTCAAGTACCTCTGCTTCCGCTGACCTGGCAGGCGGGGCCAGCCGGTCGCTGCCAATCTGCCAGTCGTCCTGGAAGTCAACGCCAAGGTCCTGCGCGGGCTGCCGGCGCTTTTTCCGGTAGCTGTTGATAAAGGTATTCGCCAGGATCCGGTGCAGCCAGGCCCGAAGGTTAGTCCCTTGCTGGAACTGGTGGAAGGCGGCGTACGCCTTGGTAAAGGTCTCCTGAACCAGGTCCTCGGCGTCACTGGGGTTCTGCGTCATCCGCAGGGCAGCGGGGTAGAGCTGGCCCATGAACGGGACCACGTCCTGCTCGAATCGCGCGCTACGGTCCGGCATCTGCTCTACCTGCTTCACTGGCTGCTCCGCTCGGCTGAAGTGAAATGGACACTGCTATGACGCAGCCGGACGCGAGCAGGATGCGTGATCTGCGTAACATCATGACTACGACCAGCGATAAACCGCAGCTCAGCATCGGTGCGAAGGTCTACTGCCTGGTGAACAAAGGCCGCGAACTGGACGTTAGATCCAGCGGCTGAACCACATCCTGGACAGCCACGAGGAATACGGAATGACCTGCGCGGTCAGCACCGGGTACAGGTAGGCGAGGTCGAGTAGCACGGCCACGAGGTAGCCGCCAGCGGCCACGGCGCCGACCGCGCGCCTGCCCGGCGACGCCCGCGTCGGGCCGATGATCAGCCCTAGGCACAACGTGATCGCGATGATCAGGAACGGGTCGAAGGCGATGGCGTAGTAATAGAACTCAGTGCGGTTGTCGTGCCAGGCGTACCAGATCCACGGCAGCCAGCCCGCCGCGACCCCGAGCAGCACGGCCCCGGCCCGCCAGTCACGTCTCGGCACCCGGCTGAACGCCAGGTCGCCGATGAGCCCGAGCAGCCACCAGCCGAGGCAGAACAGCAGCGCCAGCGTGCCACCCCACCAAATCAGCGGCGTGCCGATGGCGAGCACTTCCTGGGCAACGTTCCCCGTGAGCCCGCAGGAGGGCTTCGTCGTGCCAGAGCACCAGTAGAACGAGATCGGCCGCGCGAGCACCAGCCAGCCCAGCGGGTTGGACTTATAAGAATGCGGTGACGACAGGCCGACGCCGAACTGGAGCATCCAGTGGTTGTACTGGTACCACGAATCGATGGTGGACCAGATCGGGGTGTGGTTGCCGTGGGCGGCCGCCCAATTGCGGTAGTAGCCATTGCTGTTGGCGAACCAGCCAGACCAGGACGCCGTGTAGACCACCAGCGGCGCGGCGATGAACCAGACGGGCAGCCATTTGACCTCGCTGCGCAGGCCGCCGGCCAGCCAGTCGCGGAAGCCGGCCGCGCGCATGGCGCCCAGATCCCAGGCGATGGCGAGGCCGGCGAAGGCGAGCAGATACCACAAGCCGTTCCACTTCGACGCGACAGCGCAACCCAGGCAGACCCCCGCGGCCACGCGAAGCCAGCGGATGCCGAGGTTCGGCCCGGTCGTCGGGTATGCCTCGGCGTCGGCAGCCGCCGCCAGCCGCGCCCGAGTCTGGTCCCGGTCAATCACCAGCAAGCCGAAGGCGGCCAGGACCCAGAACATCACGAAGATGTCGAGGATGGCAGTACGGCTCAGCACTAGCTCCAGGCCGTCGAGCGCCAGCAGCAGGCCGGCGACGCAGCCGAGCATGGTCGACCGGGTCATCCGCCGCGTGATCCGGGCCAGCATCAGGATGGAAACGGTGCCGATCAGGGCAACGGTGAATCGCCAGCCGAACGGAGTGAGCCCGAAGAGCCACTGCCCCACCGCCATCATGATCTTGCCAAGCGGCGGGTGGGCGACGATCTCGGGCACTAGCTGCCCGTGAGAGCGCTGGTAGAAGTTAGCGTTCCCGGCGAGCAGCAGGTTGTTGACGTTCTGGACGTGGGCGAACTCGACGCCATGATGCAAGATCGAATTGGAATCCGGCACGTAGTAGGTCTCGTCGAATACGACCGCGTTCGGCTTGCTCAGCCGGTAGAACCGCAGGAAGCCACCGAAAAGCATGACCAGGACAGGCCCGGCCCAGCCCCAGAAGGTGCTGCCGAGTACCAGCGACCGGCCAAGCCGGACCGCGTGCGTGGGCGCGGTGCGGTCGTCGGGGTAAGCCGCTTGCACCGTCACGTTCGCCTTCATCGATAGACATGCTAGAGCGCCGGGCCGCTAGCCTGGACCTGGACATGGCATACCCAGGCGATGAGCGCGCAGCATCTCCCGCTCTAGCGAAGAGCGATTCTGGGCACGACGGCGGTGACCGCGGGCGGCCGAGTACGGGAACGCTGACCGTCGCTGCCGTCCCTATCGGGCAGGCAGCCGATGCGTCCGCCCGGCTGGGCCCGGCCCTGGTCGCGGCCAGAGTGATCGCGGCCGAAGACACCCGCAGGCTGCGACGCCTGGCCGGCGCGCTCGGCGTGCAGCTGACCGGCCGTCTGGTGTCGTATTACGACGACGTCGAGGCCCGCCGCACGCCGGGGCTGCTGGCCGAGCTGGCGGCCGGCCAGGACGTGCTCCTGGTCACCGACGCCGGGATGCCCGGCGTCAGCGACCCCGGTTACCGGCTGGTGGCGGCCGCGGCCGAGGCGGGCGTCCGGGTAACTGTGCTGCCTGGCCCATCGGCAGTCACGACCGCGCTTGTCATCTCCGGGCTGCCTTGCGACAGATTCGTCTTCGAGGGCTTCCCGCCGCGCCGGGCGGGCGAGCGGTCCCGAAGGTTCGCCGAGCTGGCGGCCGAGCGCCGCACCATCGTTTTCTTCGAGTCACCGCGGCGGCTGGGCGCCACGATTGCCGAACTGGCCGACGCCTTCAGCCCGGACCGCCGCGCGGCGGTGTGCCGGGAGCTGACCAAGACGCACGAAGAGGTGCTGCGGGGCACGCTGGCCGAGCTCGCGGAGCGCACCAAGGCCGGAGTCCTCGGTGAGATTACGCTGGTCGTCGAGGGCAGCAAAGCCGCGGCTGGCCACGCTACGCCGGCCGAGGCCGCTGCGCGGGTGGCCGAACTCGAGGCGGCCGGCCTGGACCGCAAAGCAGCGATAATCACGGCGGCCAGGGAACTTGGCCTGCCCCGGCGATTCGTGTACGACGGGGTGGTTGCGAGCCGGGCCCGGACAGCAAAACGTTAATGGCCTGGCAAACGCGGATCCGGTCCGGTACGAGCTAACAGGAATAGAGCAACACCACCCCAGCAACCGGGTCACCCGGCCGACCAACCGGGCCAAGGCCAGCATGAATGCTAGGCCGTCGGCTGGTCTGGCGGCTTAGCGTCGCCAGGGATAGACAGCACCATGCCTTGCACGACCTCAAGCGGAATCTGCCCCAACACCTTGCCCTCCACCGAGACGACATATTCGTACCGCCCGGCACGGTCGAAGCTGACATTGGGAAAGGTAACAGCTACCGGCGCAAACTGCGGAGCGCCGTGGGCGAGGCCCGGAGCGTGTCCGATGGATACCTGGCCTCCTGCCCTCACGCCAGTGGAGTCCCCGTCAAGCATCAGGTCGATTAGCACGTTGAACGTCTTAGGTGCCTCGCTGTACTCGATTCTGATGACTATGACCACGGCCATGCTTGGATGTACTGCCGGCAGGCTCGCCACAGTGATGCGGTCCCACTGACCGCCGAGGATGTAGAGCTTGCCCTCCGCCACGTGGGCGGCGTCAGCCAGCATCGCTGTTGTGAGATCCATGTATTACAATGTAACACATGGATAATGCTAAAATCGTCGGGTGGCCGACGATCCGTTCGATTACGAGCACGTCGATGAGGAACGCCGCTTCGACTACGAACTCCTCGACGACGAAGACCCCTTCGAGATCGATCACCAGCGTGCGCATCTATTCAGGCATCCTGGTCTGGGCGTTGCGGATCTGTACGACGTCTGGGCTGGCGAGCGGATCTACTATCCAGCGCGTCCGCCTGCGGATTGGCTGCTCGTTGCGGAGGTTCCAGGTGGTGACGTCCTGGTCGTGCCGCTCTGTCCGGGATCAGCTCCAGATAAGGCCAGGCCCATTGGCGTGTACCTGGCCCCACCCGGCTCCAGGCTTGACATCGATTACCGAGCCGACCGAAGGTTGCTCTATGGCTGACGAGATGGATCCAACGCAGGCTCACGAGCACTACCTGGATGTGTCGAACCTAGTCCCCGCCTGCCCGGCGCAGCGTCCCGTGCGGCCGGTGAAGAGCTCGATGGTGCCCGTACGTTTCGCGCCGGACATGATCGCGGCCGTGAAGCGCCTCGCGGGTTATGACGGCATGACCGTCAGCACCTGGATCAGGAATCTCGTTGCCAAGGAGATAGAGCGCCGCCAGCCGCCTGCTACGTCAACTGCTCCGACCGAGCCGAAGCCCACGGTCGTGATGGGCGAGCCGCCGACGAGCTCGACGGCGCCGACTACGAAGGTGCCCGAGCTGGTGCTTCTCGCCTGCTAGCCCGCGTCGCTCCGGAACCCGCCGTTGTTCGCCTCCGATTACGGCTGCTTGCTGCGAGCGCGGCGCGGACTCATCCGGACGGGCGCGAAGCGGCCAGCCGTAAGCTGAGGCTATGACCAGCCGCCACATTCTCGCCGCGCCAGCCTGGCCGTACGCCAACGGGCCGCGCCACATCGGCCACGTGTCTGGGTTCGGGCTGCCCTGCGACATGTTCGCCAGGTACAGGCGCATGGCCGGACACCCGGTGCTGATGGTCAGCGGCACCGACGAGCACGGGACGCCGATCCAGGTCCAAGCCGATGCCGAGGGCGTGACCGAGAGGGAACTCGCTGACCGCTACAACCGGATCATCGCCGAGGACCTGGTCGGCCTCGACATGTCCTATGACCTGTTCACCCGGACAACGACGCGCAATCACTACGCGGTGGTGCAGGACATGTTCCTGGCCCTGTACGACAACGGTTATATCTTTCCCCGCAAGTCGCTCGGCGCGGTCTCGCCGTCGACCGGCCGCACGCTGCCGGACCGTTACATCGAGGGAACCTGCCCGATCTGCGGATACGAATACGCGCGCGGCGATCAGTGCGACAACTGCGGCAACCAGCTCGACCCGATTGATCTCATCAATCCCCGCTCGAAGATCAACGGCGAGACGCCCATCTTCGTCGAGACCGAGCAGTTCTTCCTGGACCTGCCCGCCTTCGCCGACGCGCTCGGCAGCTGGCTGCAAAGCAAGAGCGGGCAATGGCGACCGAACGTGCTGAAGTTCTCCCTGAACCTGCTCGGGGAACTCCAGCCGCGTGCGATCACCAGGGACCTGGACTGGGGCGTGCCGATACCGCTCGAGGGCTGGCGCGACCGCCCGGACAAGCGGATCTACGTCTGGTTCGACGCGGTCATCGGATACCTGTCCGCCTCGATCGAATGGGCCAGACGGTCCGGGGACCCGGATGCATGGCGCGCGTTCTGGCAGTCACCGGACGCCGAGGCCTACTACTTCATGGGCAAGGACAACATCGTCTTCCACGCCGAGATCTGGCCCGCCATGCTGCTGGGCTACGCAGGGAAAGGTGCCCGCGGCGGCAAGCCGGGCCCGCTCGGCGAGCTTGACCTTCCGACCGAGGTCGTGTCCAGCGAGTACCTCACCATGGAGGGCAAGAAGTTCTCTTCCTCCCGCTCGGTGGTCATCTACGTGCGCGACTTCCTGGCTCGCTACGACGTCGACGCGCTGCGTTACTACGTGGCGGTAGCCGGCCCGGAGAACCAGGACACCGACTTCACCTGGAGCGAGTTCGTCCGGCGCAACAACGACGAGTTGGTCGCGAACTGGGGTAATCTGGTCAACCGTAGTGTCTCGTTCGCCGCGCGGAACATCGGCGAGATCCCCCCGCCCGGTCAGCTGACCGATGAGGACAAGCGGCTGCTGGAAGGCTCACGGGCCGCGTTCGGTGACGGTCGGCGGCGCGCTGGCCAGGTGCCGGTTCAAGGCGGCCATCACCGAGGCCATGCGCACCCTGGGCGAGGCCAACAAGTACCTGTCCGACCAGGCGCCGTGGAAGCTCCGCGAGACTGATCCGGAGCGGATGCGCACCATCTGCCATGTGGCCTTGCAGCTTGTCGACGACGGCAAGACGCTGCTCACGCCGTTCCTGCCGAGGTCGTCGCAGAAGGTGGCCGAGATGCTCGGCCGGAGCGGGCCATGGGCGGGCATGCCTCGGATCGAGCAGGTCGACGAGGATGGCGGACCGTCCTACCCGGTGATCACCGGCGACTACCGGACCGCCGCGCACTGGGCTTCCGAGCCGGTCACGCCGGGCACGCCGCTCGCTCCGCCAGTGCCGCTCTTCACCAAGCTGGACCCGTCTGTCGTCGACGAGGAACTGGCCAGGCTGGAGAGCAAGTGACCGGCTCCGGCACCGGCCGGCCTGCGCCTCACCGGGGGTTCGGCCCTGGCCAGGGCATCGGCCGACCGCAAGCCCCGCCCCCTGAGCCGCTGCCCGGGCCGGGGTTCGATAGCCACTGCCACCTCGACATGATCGATATGGCC
The DNA here is from genome assembly GCA_963711055.1 of uncultured Actinomycetota bacterium. Taxonomy (GTDB): domain Bacteria; phylum Actinomycetota; class Actinomycetes; order Streptosporangiales; family Streptosporangiaceae; genus JAJYUU01. The sequence goes on from CAVQCR010000018.1 coordinate 118,489, forward strand.
GTGCCCGACACCCTCGCCCAAGCCGCCGCGGCCGGTGTCACGCACGTCATCACCGTCGGTTGCGACGTGGCGTCGTCACAGTGGTCAGCCGATTGCGCGGCCTCGTTCCCCTCCATATACGCGGCCGTAGCGATCCACCCGAATGAGACAGCGGCCGCCGCTACGAGCGCGGCCCAGCGCGAGACCGTGCTGGCCGAGATAGCCCGGCTGGCCGCGCTGCCGCAGGTACGGGCGGTCGGTGAGACCGGGCTCGACTACTACCGGGACAACGCCGCACCGCAGGTTCAGCGCGACTGGTTCCGGGCGCACATTGACATCGCCAAGCAGGTCGGGAAGGCACTGGTGATCCACGACCGGGACGCGCACGACGACATCCTGTCTATCCTGGCCGCCGACGGCGCGCCCGAGCGGGTCATCTTCCATTGCTACTCCGGCGATGCCGAGATGGCCGCACGCTGCGCCGAGGCCGGCTACGTGCTGAGCTTTGCCGGGACTGTGACTTTCGGCAACGCGGCCGGGCTCCGGGAAGCGGCCGCGGTGACTCCCGCCGAGCTGATCCTGGCCGAGACCGACGCGCCGTTCCTCGCCCCGGCGCCGAACCGGGGCAGGTCGAACGCGCCCGCGCAGGTTGCGCACACCATCCGGGCGCTCGCAGCGGCCAAGCCGATGGACGTAGCGAAGCTGTGCGCGGTACTGGACGCGACCGGGGAGCGCGTTTTCGGGCCGTGGGAGGCGTAGCGCCGGCCGGGGCAGCGGGATCAGACGGGGCCCGCCAGCTTCGTCCTGCGGATCTGCTGGGCCCGACCGACGTGCGCGCGCTGGCGGCGAGCCTCGGCATCGAGCCGTCCAAACGGCTTGGCCAGAATTTCGTGGTCGACGCCGGAACCGTCATGCGCATCACCGCCATGGCGGGGCTCGATCGCTTGCGACGTGGCGCTTGAGGTCGGGCCAGGCTTCGGCTCACTGACCCTGCCGCTGCTCGCAGCAGCCCGGCGCGTGCTCGCGATCGAGATCGACCGGGCGCTGGCACGGCAGCTTCCGCTGACGGTGGCAGCCAGGGCGCCGCAGCTCGCGGACCGGCTTGACGTGGTGCAGGCCGACGCGGCGCGGGTTGGCGACCTGCCGGGATTGCCGCCGACCGTTCTCGTTGCCAATCTGCCTTACAACGTCTCTGTGCCGGTCGTCTTGCACTTGCTGGCGACCGTGCCGTCGCTGCGGCGGGGCCTTGTGATGGTGCAGGCGGAGGTCGCGGACCGCATGTGCGCGCCGCCAGGCAGCCGGACCTACGGAGTGCCGTCAGCCAAGCTTGCCTGGTTCGCTACCGCACGGCGAGCCGGCTCGGTTGGCCGGGCCGTCTTCTGGCCGGTGCCGCGGGTGGACTCTGGCCTGGTCGAGCTGGTCCGGCACGCGCCGGCCGAGGCCGCGAGGCTGCACGGGACGGTTTCCAACCAGGCCGCGTTCGCCGTGGTGGACGCCGCCTTCTCGCAGCGCCGGAAGACGTTGCGCTCGGCGCTGGCGGGCTGGGCAGGCTCGCCTGCCGCGGCCGAGACGGCGCTGCGTGCGGCCGGGGTTGACCCGGCGTTGCGCGGCGAGGCTCTGGGCATCGCGGACTTCGCCCGGATCGCGGCTGCCCGTGGTGCGGATACGATCATCAGGTCGTGATCTCCGTAATCAGGCCGGCTGCCGCAGCCGTCACCGTGACCGCGCCGGCGAAAATCAACTTGCAGCTTGCCGTGGGACCAGCCCGGCCCGACGGCTATCACGGGCTGGTTACCGTGTTTCACGCGGTGTCGCTTCTCGATGAGGTGACCGTGCGGTCAGCCAGCCACACCTCAATCACGGTGACCGGCGAGGATGCTGCCCTGGTGCCGGCGGACGAGTCCAACTTGGCCTGGCAGGCAGCTACCGCCCTGGCCGCGGCGGCTGGGATGCCAGACGCCCGCGTGCAGATCGAGATCCGCAAGCGGATACCGGTCGCGGCGGGACTGGCCGGCGGCAGTGCTGACGCCGCCGCGACCCTGGTGGCCTGCAACGAGTTGTGGCAGAGCGGGCTGTCGCCAGCGCGAACTGGCCGAGCTCGCCGCGGGCCTGGGCAGTGACGTCCCGTTCGCCATGGTTGGGGGTACTGCCGTCGGTCGAGGCAGGGGCGAGTTGCTGACGCCGGCGCTCGCGGTCGGCAACTACCACTGGGCGCTGGCATTCGGTCAGGTTGGCTTGTCGACCGCGCAGGTCTACGCCACCTGCGACCGGCTCCGCGCGAACCGTGCGGCGGCCGGCGGTGCGCCTGGGCCTGCCGGTGAACCAGAGCTCAGTACCCCGCTCATGGCGGCGCTGCGGTCCGGCGACCCGGCTAAGGTGGGGCCGCTGCTGTCGAACGACCTGCAGCCGGCTGCTCTGTCGATGCAGCCGGAACTGCGCCGGGCGCTGGCCGAGGGCCGCGACCACGGCGCGCTCGGCGCCATCGTGTCGGGTTCCGGGCCGACCTGTGCCTTCCTGGCCAAGAGCGCCGCGCACGCGCGTGACATCGCGGTCGCGCTCACCAGCTCGGGCGCCTGCCGGGCGGTGGCGCGGGCGAGCGGCCCGGTGCCGGGTGCCTCCGTGGTCCGGGCAGGCGCAGCTTCATGAGCGGCGTCGAACCTCGTCAACCTTGAGCTGGCAGCCAAGGCTTATCACGAGCGCATCCTGCTGGACCAGGTCTCCCTCGGCGTCTCGGCTGGCCAGCGGATCGGCGTGGTGGGCCGCAACGGGGCAGGGAAGACCACGCTGCTCGGCGCCCTGGCGGGGAATGCCGACCTGGACTCCGGCCGTGCTACCAAGGCCGGGGGCGTGACGATCGGTTACTTGCCGCAGGCCGAGGAACTGGCCGGCTCGGTCGCTGAAGTCGTGTTCGGCTCGCTGGCGGAACATGAGTGGGCGGCAGAACCGCGCAGCCGGGCAGTGATCGAGGCGCTGCTCGGCGGGCTGGACGTAACCGCCGACGTCAGCACGCTGTCAGGCGGAGAGCGCCGCCGGACCGCGCTGGCCGCGTTGCTGCGCCGTAGCTACGACCTGCTGCTCCTTGATGAGCCGACAAACCACCTCGACATAGAGGCGATCACCTGGCTGGCCGGCTACTTGCGCGAATTCGCTGCCAGCTATGTGGTCGTCACCCACGACCGCTGGTTCCTTGATGAGGTGACGGAGCAGACCTGGGAGCTCGCCGACGGTCAGGTGCACGTATATGACGGCGGATATTCCGCATACGTGCTGGCCAGGGCCGAACGCGCCCGAGTGGCAGCGGCGGTCGACCAGCGCCGCCGCAACCTGCTTCGTAAGGAACTGGCCTGGCTGCGCCGGGGGCCGCCGGCCCGGACTAGCAAGCCGAAGTTCCGCATCGAGGCCGCGTCCGCCCTGATCGCTGACGAGCCGCCGCCCCGCGATGGCGTCGAGCTGGCCAGGCTGGCGACCGCGCGGCTGGGTAAGACGGTCATCGATCTGACCGACGTAACCGTCACCGTGGCCGGCCGTGCCTTGCTCAGTGATGTCAGCTGGCAACTGGGGCCGGGTGACCGCGTAGGCGTTGTCGGTGTCAATGGCACCGGCAAGACGACACTGCTACGGCTGATGGCCGGACTGCTGCCGGTGCCGTCGTCTGAAGGCGCGGTCCAGGTGAGCGGTGAGCTGACGACCGGCATTACCGTGCAACTCGGCTACCTCACCCAGGAACCGGTTCCGGTCCCCGAGGACCTGCGGGTCCTGGAAGCGGCGGAGCAGATCCGCGGCGCGGCGGTTATCGGTAAGCGCGAGATGTCTGTCAGTCAGCTGCTGGACCGGCTCGGGCTCAGCGGGGACCGGCAATGGACCAGAGTGGGCGAGCTCTCCGGTGGCGAGCGGCGGCGGCTGCAAGTGCTGCTCATGCTGCTGGCGCGAGCCGAACGTGCTGCTGCTCGACGAGCCGACCAACGACCTGGACATTGAGACACTGACCGAGCTTGAGGATCTGCTGGATGGCTGGCCCGGTTCGGTGGTGGTGGTCAGCCACGACAGGTATTTCCTCGAGCGGGTGACCGACCATGTGGTCGCCCTGATCGACGGCAAGCTTGCCTACCTGCCTGGCGGCGTGGACGAGTACCTGAGTCGGCGAGCTAAGTCGGTAACGCCGCCGCCCGCTGTCCGGTCGGCTTCAGACCCCCCGCGTGCGGCAGCGCCGACGGCGGGTCAGCTGCGGGCGGGCCAGAAGGAACTGGCCAGGCTTGAACGTCAGATCACGAGGCTGGCGGAGGCGGAGGAGCGGCTGGCCATCGAACTCGCTGATGGCGGCAGCGACTATGCGAAACTGCTCGAGCTCGGCGCGCAACTGCGGTCGATCGAGCTAGAACGCGCCGACCTGGAAGAGCGCTGGCTGCAGGTTGCCGAGGAGATCGGCTAGCCTGCCTGGTCGGCTAGCCTGCCTGGTCGGTGCGGCCGTCGGCAGGTTCGGCCGCATCAAACGGGGCCAGCAGTATCCGCAACAGCGCGGCCAGTTCGTCCTGCTGACCAGAGCCGAGTCCGGTGAGCAACGTGCGCTCCTGTTCCAGGAGGGCGGACATCGCCGCGTCGACGGTCTGCAGGCCGTTGTTAGTGAGCCGCACCAGGACGCCGCGCTTGTCCTTGCTGTCGGGGTGACGGCTGACCAGGCCTGCCTCGGTCAGCCTGTCGATCCGGTTGGTCATGGTGCCGGAGGTGACCAGCGTTGCCCGCAACAGCGCGCCGGGGCTGAGCTGGTAGGGCCCGCCTTGGCGGCGCAGCGCGGACAGTACGTCGAATTCCCACGTCTCAAGGCCATGGGCGGCGAACGCTGCGCGCCTGGCCCGGTCGAGGTGCCGGGCCAGCCGGGAAACCCGGCTGAGCACGTGCAGCGGCGTGACGTCCAGATCGGGCCGCTCAGCCTGCCAGCGCAGCACGATGTCGTCGACCTCGTCGCTGACGGGCTGGATCGATGCCACCATAGCCGCGAGCATATCTCTTGACATCGAGAGTTCAGGCAGAGTATTGATGGCGTTGATATCTTGATGTCGAGAGATTTGCGAGGCGCAGCATGTGGGACCCGGCTCAGTACCTGAACTTCGCTGACCAGCGCTCCAGGCCGTTCTTCGACCTGGTGACCAGGATCCGCTCGGCAGCTCCCGGCCACGTCGTCGACCTGGGCTGCGGGCCTGGCCAGCTCACAGCCACCCTGGCTGACCGGTGGCCAGGGGCGGAGGTGGTCGGCATCGACTCGTCGGCCGAGATGATCGAGGCAGCCGACAAGCTGCTCGCTGAGCGCACCGCAGCGGGCGCAGCCGGGCAGTTGACCTTCCGGATCGGAGACGTCACTGACTGGAAGCCGGACAAGCGGCCTGACGTGATCGTGTCCAATGCGGTGCTGCAGTGGGTCCCTGGCCATCTTGACCTGCTCCCGCGCTGGGCCGGCGATCTCGCGCCAGGCGGCTGGCTCGCGTTCCAGCTGCCGGGTAATTTCGACCAGCCGAGCCACGCCATCCTGAGGGAGCTGGCCGCCGCAGACCGCTGGCGGGATCAGCTCGCCGGAGTCCAGCTCAACCGCCAGTCCGGGGATCCCGCGCAGTACCTAGACCTGCTGGCAGGGCTCGGCCTTGAGGTAGACGCGTGGGAGACGACGTACCTGCATGTGCTTTCCGGGCCCGACCCGGTGGCCGAGTGGTACAAGGGCAGCGGCCTGCGGCCAGTTCTGGGCCGGCTCGACGAGGCAGATGCGGGCGAGTTCCTCGCCGCGTACGGGGACAGAGCAAGGGCGGCCTACCCAGCCACCGAGTACGGAACCGTGCTGCCGTTCCGGCGAGTCTTTGTGGTTGCGCACAAGCCGTAAAGCCTTCGGGGCATCCGGTCTTCAGCGGGCGGCCACGGGCACGGCCACTGCGGCGGCATCCGACGGGACGGCCCGCCGGATCAGGTAATCCATGCGCCGCCGCGCATCAGGGTCCGGCCGGGGAGCTCGTTGACTTCCCGCCATGCCTGGATCCGCTGCGGCCGCAGCACCAGGAACCGCATTTGCTCGCCCGACTCGCGCGGGTCCCAGTCCGCCTGCGCCGCGTATCGCCGGGCCACCTCGGCGGGAACCTCATCGAGGCCGTAAACCTGTTCCAGGTCGGCGTCGATTATGACGACGTCGCGTGTCGGCCCGAGGCCAAGCCGGGCGTGCCCCTCGCTCACGATGTTCCTGGCCGTGACCGAGTCCGCTTCGGTGGCCAGCACGACCCGCTCGTCGATCCAGGCCAGGGACAGCGGCACCAGATGGGGACTCGCATGCCCGTCGGCGTCCACTGCGGCGGTTGAAACCCAGACGTCAGCGGCGGGCGCAGTCAGCTTGGCCAGCGTGTGCGCTTTGCGCTGCTGCCCGGTACGCGGCTCTGCGGCCGTCATCTGAACGCGTCCTCCACGAGACTGGTGAGACGGTCTGCAGCGCCAGCTATGAGCCCTCGCGCAGCCGATCGATCGCCTCGGGCGACAGCCGCGGCTTGGGATCGAGCTCGCGCAACCCGTTCCAGGCCATGTTTACCAGGTGCGCGGCCATCTCCTCCAGCTTGGGCTTGCGGGCGTCGAGCCACCACTGGCCGGCCGAGGCCACCATGCCGACGAGCATCTGCGCATAGACCGGGGCCAGCTTGGGGTCATAGCCCCTGGACTTGAGCACGTCGCCGAGAATGTATTCGACTTGGCTGGCGACGTCGCTGATCAGGCTGGCGAAGGTACCCGAACCGGAAGTGGGGTTGGAGTCGCGGACCAGGATGCGGAAGCCATCGGAGTTTTCCTGGATGTACCGGAGCAACTGAACCGCGGCCACCTCGAACTTGGCCATGGTGTCCTCGCCCTCGAGCAGCGTGGTCGCCATCGCCAGGAACCGCTCGACCTCGCGGTCCACGACCACGGCGTACAGGCCTTCCTTGCCGCCGAAGTGCTCGTACACGACCGGCTTGGACACGCCGGCCTGAGCGGCGATTTCCTCAATGGAAGTCCCGTCCAGGCCGCGGGCAGCGAACAGCCGCCGACCTATGTCCAAGAGTTGCTCTCGGCGCTCTTTGCCGGTCATGCGCTTACGGCTGCCCGCGGAAGACGGAATCGTCACCGCTCCATCATGGTGGCTTAGGCTCCCGGAGAGCTAATCGATTCCGGAGTGACCCTCCGGGTCATCGAGCCGAGCCGCCTGGTGCCAGTGAGCTTGCCGCTCAGCCTGGCCTCGTCGGGCCACCTGACGTCATATGCCCAGCCGAACTTCTCGCAGAGCCAGATCATCCGCGCCGCGATGTCAATCTGGCCGCGCAGCGCGCCGTGGCGGGCGCAGGTGGGGTCGGAGTGGTGAAGGTTGTGCCACGACTCGCCAAAGGACAGGACAGCCAGCCAGTTCACGTTCCGTGACTTGTCCCGGACCTCGAATTCCTCCTTGCCGAAGGTGTGGCAGATGGAGTTGATGGACCAGGTCACGTGGTGCAGGAAGGCGACGCGAACGAGGCTGCCCCAGAAGAACGCGGTGATCGCGCCCTGCCATGACATGGACCAGAGCCCGCCGATGAGAGCTGGCGCCAGCAGCGAGACGGCGACCAGGGCGGGGAAGCCGCTGGAGATCCGGGTGATCTTCTTGTCGGCGAGCAGGTCAGGGCAGAACTTTTCCTGTGAGGTGTGATTGCTGTCGAACAACCAGCCGATGTGGGCCCAGGCCAGGCCCTTGCTGAGCGCCTTCCAGTCGTCGCCGAACCGCCACGGCGAATGGGGGTCACCTTCCTTGTCGCTGTACTTGTGGTGCCGCCGGTGGTCGGCGACCCAGGTGAGGATAGGTCCCTCGATCGCCATCGACCCGGCGATCGCAAGTGCCACCCGCAGGCCAGTGACCGCTTTGAATGAGCTGTGCGTGAAGTAACGGTGGAAACCCATCGCGATGCCGAGGCCGGTAAAGAGATAGAAGCCGACAGCGATGATCACGTCATGCCAGCCGAGCCCCCATCCCCAGGCCACTGGGATCGCCGCTATCAGGGCGAGCATCGGCACGACGACGAAGATCCCCACGAGGGCCTTCTCGCCCCGGCCCTTCGGCTCGGCCTCAAGATCGCTGAGCGGCGTCCGCGACGGGGCTGGCGTAGTCGGCGCTGCGGTCGTGCTGGTGGTGTCAATGGAAGTGGTCATGGATCCTCGCCTAACACTCAGACCGGTTGATTGTGGGTTAGACGCTCCGCACACACCGTGGACAAGGGCCGATGCAGAATACGCTTACGTAACCGTAACCTACGTGACCGTAGGTTGTACATCGGGGGGGCGAACTTTTCCCGGCGGCGCAATGAACTGGCTACGTCTCGGAGTGAGCGATCTACCCCGCGCTATCAGCGGCATTCGCCCGGCTGGGCGCTTCCGGCGGTGCGACTGGCCGGGCAGCGCCGCGGCGGCCGCCAAGCAAGAAGCGGAGCAGGCAGGCTAAAAGGCATAAGAGCGGCGACCGGCTTCGGGCTGGCCGATCACGTCCATGAGGCAGCCCTTCGGCATGGCCGACTCGCCCTAGCCGCCCGCCATCGCGGGCAGGCCAGTAGTTCCGAACCCACCCAACCGAGCCCAGTCGCCGGGCCCGGGTGGTAATGGGGATTCCTCGATTCCTTGCCGATGATCGCTCTCGTGGGGCTATCCTCTAAAACGCCTTGTTCTCGTGCGAGTTCACAAGGATGAGGGAAACAAAGCGGATTTGAATTCACGCGGAGCGAGGGATAGATGCCACGCGGCGGCAGAGCGAAGATCGCTAACAAGGTCAGACGGTCATCACGTGCCCGCATCACTGTTCTCGCTGTGTGTCTGCTGGCGGTCGTAGGGGCGACACTCGTGGAAATGCATAAAGCCGATGACAATTCTCGCGGCGCATTTGAAGTCGCAACGAGCCGACTCGCATCCCCCAAGACCGCGTCAACTACCACGACGAATATCCGCACCGCCGGCAGGGTCACATCTAAACACCGCCCTGCTAGGGGAAGGAAAGTTCACCCGGCCAGGACGAGGAACCGTAATATCGCTCCCAGTCCGTCAAGTTCGCCAAAACAACCGCACAACCAAGTCCATCGCCGACTAGGAGCAGTCGAAGAGCGGCGGCTCCGGCGGATCTCGGAATGCGGGCGGGAATGCTTCCTCCTACGTCCACCCGGGCACACAGGGCTATCGAGGTGCAATGTCCAATCTCACGGTGTACTCGGCAGGAAATCGCCGGACCCCTAATCGAAGCTGTACCTGGGTTGAAGCGGCCAGTACATGAACTGCAGTAGGACCAACCTCACTCTCAACCACGCCTATCTGCAGGGCAGCCTCCAGTGGCGTGGTTGCGGAACCCTGACTATCTCCAATTCGGTCGTCGACTGGAACGGTCGGGTCCGTGGTTCAGCGTCTACGCCTACTGCGCGCACGCGTCGGGCCCTGGCTCCGTTGTGGCAAGGCACTCAACGTTTGAGACGGCAGGCAATGTTCCCTACACTGGAATGTCGGATATCGGGGCAATTGATATCAACTCGTATGGCAACATGCCCATGTACGTGAGTGACTCAGTCTTCAAGGACTTTCCGCAGGGTCTTGACCCTGGCCAGGGCAGCATTATTCAAGACAATGAGATCTACACACGCGACTTGAAGTGCTGGCTCGATGCCGCAGCTGGGACGACCGCCACATGCCATGGCGATGGCCTTTTCAGTCAAGGGGGCAACGACATCACCTACGAAGGCAACTATATCGTGACGCCACCTGATGCGACCTCGGCTATCTTCTACCAGTCAAGTCCGCACTCAACCGGTAATAGGGTTATCGGCAACTTTATCGAAGGCGGCTCATTCACCCTGTACAACGAGGACTCTAACGGCCTTGCTGTAGAGACAATACTTTCGGGTTTACACATATCGCGACGCTGCGCTTTGTTCCGGTTCATGGGGTACATGGAGTGGCAACGTTAAAATAAACCGCGTCAAAATAAAGGCCGCCAGGAAGCACTATGCTCCTACTGATAGCAGCTTGTGACGTGTCTCGTTCAGTCAAGGAGTCCCTGCCTGCATAAAATGCCCGGAGCCAAATTAATCAGGACGTATGCGGAAACGCCGAGGGTTGTCAATATCAATGAGCAGCCGCGGCGGTAACTCTTAGCCAGACGCGCGTGGGGCGGTGCTGGTACGCCCGCATTTGAGCGCACCGCCAGTCGTGCAGACCGACGACTCGCTTCTCGGAACTCTCTCGGCGGCGTAAGGAAGTGGCTACGGCACGGAGTAAGCGGTCTGCCCCTAACTGTCAGCGATATTCGCCCTGCGGACACCGGCGGTGCCCACCAGATTGTCAGTACCTCGTACTAGTATTCGAATATGACCGAGAAGCTAACCTTTAAGCAGTTAAAAGATCAAGCGATCGCGCTCCGGCGGGCTGGCAAGTCGCGGCGCGAGATCAAAGAGATGCTCGTCGTCGGCAACTCGACGCTCGACATTGCACTGCGCGGCGTGCCACCGCAGCCGTGGACAGGCCGCCCGCGCGCCAAGGACGACCTGCACACGAAGGCGCGCGAATATGCGTGGAAGGGGGCACACCTACAACGAGATAGCTGCTGCGCTGGGTGTCGCTCGCCAGCAGCATGGGACCACCTTGAGCTGAGTTTCGCCAGCAGCATGGGACCGCCTGTTCGCCAGTTATGGGACCACCGGGATGACCGGACAGTGGTTGTGCCGCTGCCCGGTTATTGCTGCCAGACCAGTCGGCGGATCTGGGAAGGCAGCGATGGTGTTCCGGGAGGTTGGCGTGCACGAGATCCGGGAGGTTTTACGGCTGTGGGTGCGGGGCGAGGGCCTGCGGTCGATCGAGCGGCTGTCGGGGCTGGATCGTAAGACGGTCCGCCGGTATGTAGCCGCGGCGCAGTCCTGCGGCGCTGTGCGTGAGGGCGGCGAGGGGCAGCTGGGTGACGGGCTGCTCAGCACCGTCGCCGAGGCCGTCCGGCCGCACCGGGCCGATGGTCACGGCCACGCGTGGGTACTGCTGGAAGCTCATCATCAGGAACTGGCGGCGCTGCTGGATCAGGGCCTGACGGTGGTCAAGGCCGGGGAACTGCTGGCCCGCCGCGGTGTCGTGGTACCGCAGCGGACGCTGCACCGGTACGCGCTGGAGGTACTGGAGCACGGGCGCGGCGGGCGCGGCAAGGTGACGGTGCGGGTAGCCGACTGCGAGCCGGGCGCCGAGTGCCAGGTCGACTTCGGCCGGATGGGCCTGCTGGCTGATCCGGCGGCCGGGCACCGCCGGGTGGTGCAGGCGCTGATCTTCACCGCCGTTTACAGCCGGCACTGCTATGTGCACCTGAGCTTCCGCCAGGACCTGCCCGCGGTGATAGCCGGGTGGAGGCGGCGTGGGCGTTCTTCGGCGGCATTTTCAAAACCATCATCCCGGATAACATGGCCGCGATCGTGGACCGGGCGCATCCGACCGAGCCGCGGATCAGCCGGGCGTTCGCCGAGTACGCCCAGGACCGCGGGTTCCTGACCGACCCCGCCAGAGTCGGCCGGCCGACCGACAAAGGCTTGGCTTCACACTGCACCTCGTGGGCTGGCTGGGATGGAAAGGGGATGGGCGGGCTTACGGGCGAGCCCATTATGGCGCGCCTGCCGGGCCGGGGCTGTGATCATGTGAGCCGCGCCAGTTCTGGCCCGACGAGGTCTGAGATGGCCACAGGCTCGTCGCAGTTCGGACAGCAGCCGCCGATGCCGACGCGGCGGGTGAAGGCGCCGCGCTCCTGGCAGCGCTGGCTGCCGAGCGAGCGGGTGGAGCAGCTGTCGCATTCGTAGAGGTGCTGGGCTGCCGCGGGGCTGGCGCGGCGAGGATGACGGCGGGCGCGGCGGCTGCTGCGGCGCCGGTAGCCCGCTGCCCGGCAGGCGCCGGAGCACCACCGCTGGCGGCCCGCGGCGACGAAGGCCCGCCCGCAGGCGGGGCAGGGAATAGTGAGATCGTGACGCGACGGGTCTGGCTCGCGGCTGTCGTTGCTCATCGGGGCCTCCTGGTTCGCGGGGGCGGCCGGGTTGGGGAGACGTCACGGTCGGGACGGGCGCCGGCGCTGGCCTGGCGGCGCCTTTTGGTGGCCGCCCGATGGGCTTGCGGGGCGGGCGTTCGGGCAGCCGGTAGAGATGGGAGCCCTTGTCGTTGAGTTGCTCGCCGTCGATGAGGCCTTCGTGGTGCCAGCGTTTGACGGTCTGGGTGCACACGCCGAGCTGCGAGGCGGCGGCTTCGAGCCCGAGCAGCCCGCGCGCGAGCAGCCGCTGTTCCCTGGATGCTAGCCCGTGCTTGACCCGCAGATGGTGGACGATCCCGGCGTGGAACGCCTGCCCGGTACCGGACAGGATCCCTGCCTGGTTGAGATGTTCGGCGACCCCGGCCTCGGTATGGCCGTCGAGGAGCTGATCGATCTTGGCGATGACCGTGGCTGGGGTGCGCCGGGCCTGTGGGGCGGGCAGCCGGATGGGCACCTGGAGTGTCGCGGTCTGACCGCCTCGCAGCCGGACCGCCACGGTGATGTGGTCCTGGCGGGCCAGGGTGACGTCGGCGATGAGCAGGCGGACCATGCGCTTGCGTTCCCGCTGGGGGGTCCGGGGATCTGACCACAAGGCGGGGAAGTCGGTGGCGAGCGCGACGATGCGAGCCCGGTCGGTGTCGCCGAGCGGTGCCGCGGCGGTGTGGCGCTCGTAGTCTTCCCTGGTGCGGTTGAGGTGTCGCAGCGCCTCGTTCCAGTCGGCTTCGAGGTTGGCGGCGACGAGGCGGTTGCCGGGGTCGACCGCGAGGTAGCGGCGTCTGGCCTGGTCAGCGGCGTGCCGGGCCCGCTCGACGTGCTGGCGGCGCAGCCCGTCGGCGTCAGCGGCTCGTGCCTCCAGCTCTGCTTGCACGCAGAGGGCGACGTCCAGCGCGACGGGGGTGATGGTGGCCAGCAGCAGCTCACCGATTGCCGCGTCGACAGCGTCGCCGGTGATCCGGGCGCACGGCGGCCCGCCGGCTTCGATCCCGGCCCGCTGGCAGAGGTATTCCGGGTAGGTGACACCGCGGCGGGTGTGATAGCGCACGGTCATGCGGTTCCCGCAGCGGCCGCAGATCGCCAGGCCCTGCAGCAGCGCCGGTCCTTCGCGTGGCGGACTGGCCCGGCGGTCGGTGCCGCGGGACTGCGCGGACTCGGCGAGGCGGCGGAGGTTGTCCTCGTAGGTGTCCCAGCTGATGTATCCGGGGTGCGCGCCGGGGATCAGCGCGGTCCAGGACTCGCGCGGCTGGAGGGTGTGGCGTGTCCGGCCGTCGGGTCCGCGGCGCTGGCGGCGGCGTCCGTAGGCGAACGCCCCGGCATAGCGGGGATTGTGCAGGACCTGCAGCACCCGGTGATGGGCGAGGGGTAGCCAGGCGAGCGTGCCCTTGTTCGGGCCGGTGCGTATCCGGGACGGGAACGCGAGCCCGTCGTCGGCGAATGCCTTGACGGTGGCGCGAGCCGAGCCGGTGCGGGCGAAGGTGGCGAGCAGGTGCGTCACCGCGTCGCGCACGCCCTGGTCGGGGTCCAGCACGACCCGGTCGGCGGCATCGTAGGCCAGGCCGACAGGCAAGGGCATGATCAGCTCCCCGCTGCGGGCCTTCAGAAGCTGGCCTCCCCGCAGGCGGGCCTTGAGGAAGTGCAGCTCGGCTTCCGAGAGGGTGCCCTTGAGGCCGAGCAGCATCCGGTCGTTGAACGCGCACGGGTCATACAGGCCGTCCTCGTCCAGGATCAGCGTCTCGGTGAGCGCGCAGATCTCGAGCAGGCGCTGCCAGTCGGCGTTGTTACGGGCGAGCCGGGACACCTCAAGGCCCATCACCAGCCCGGCCTTGCCCATCCCGACGTCGGCGACCAGGCGCTGGAAGCCGTCGGGCCCCGCGGCCGTCGCACCGGAACGGCCGAGGTCCTCGTCGATCACGACCACCTGCTCGGCCGCCCAGCCCAGCGCCACGGCCCGCTGGCGGAGGGCGTACTGGCGGTCGGAGAGGTGGTGTTCTCGAGCACCTGGCGAAGCGTGCTCTGCCGCACATACAGATAGGCCGATCGCCGCAAGTGCCTGGCGGTCACCTTCTCCGGCGCGTGGTCGCCGCTCACTTAGTCTCCCCCCGCGCAGGCGAGCGCCATGGCCGCCGGAACCCGACCACCTCGGCGGCCGGCCCGGCGCCGCCCCCGACGGCCGGAGCGGGCGCGCCGGGTGCGGGCGGCACGCAGGCTCGCCAGCCGCGCATCCACGCCACCACGCCCTGGGCCATGAGCAGCCCGGCGCTGACCGGCTGGCCCGGCGCCCTCGGCGAGCGCGGCGGAACGGAGAGCTTCGTAGCGTCCGGCGAGATCCTCGCCGCCGGGCGGCGGCGGTGTGGCCAGGTCATCGCTTTTGGGCCGCTGCGAGCGGGCCACAGCCCGCCGATCGACCGCGGGTGGACCCGGATCCCGAAGGTTTCCTCGACCCGGCCGGCCAGCTCGCCAGACCGCAGGGAGGGATCCTCGTCGAGGGCAGCAGCGGCGAAGGCGACGATCTCGGCGGTGAGCTTGTGAGCCCGGCGCGGCCCCGGCCGCTCCGGCAGCAGCCCCGGCACCCGGCCGCGTCCAGCGCCCTGGCCGCGGCATACCAGCTCGGCCGCGAGAAGCCGAAGCGTGCCGCCGTGGCCGAGACCTCCTCGCCCTCGACCCGGACCCGGCGCACCATCTCGTACTTCACCTGCACCAGGTCCCTGGGGTCGAGGAACTCCTCGGCGGCGAACGCCTCGTCAGTCACCGCCTCCGGCCGCGGGTTGAGTACCCGCGCCTCGCGCAGCGCCGCGACCTTCGGATCCTCGCTCCTGGCCATCCTCGCCTCCGGAATTACATCTGTGTAAGTTTCATTATGTCCAGCGCGTAACATGTGTCAAGCAGCAGCGCCGGATAATACAAGCTCAGCACGCCGAGTACGGTCAGCTGATGAGCGATCCGCTAGATCCCGTCGTTCGTCTCGCGGCAGAATCAGCTTTACACTTACGGCGTAATCGACTTTACGCCCTGCCCGCTCCCGCGTCCTGGCACGCGGCGATCAGGCCGGCCAGCGCGAGCAGGTCGTCGATCCGCAGCGCTGAGCGCCCCGCCGCTACCGCCACGAACGGGTCGGGCGGGTCTGCGTCAGTCCAGCCCGCAGGCACGCTGCGCAGCTGGCCGTCATCGCCGAAGAAGAACACCCGGTCCTCGGCCCAGTTGTTCTTGCGCACTACCAGGGCGAACTCCCGGCCGGACAGCGGGTGGAACGGATGCGTTACCCGCACCCGCTGCTGAGCAAGCGACCGATCAGGCGCAATCGACGGGTCTGTCCAAAGCCCGCGTCGAGCGGATGGTTCAGTTCGTGCGCGGCAGCTTCTTCGCCGGCGAGGAATTCGCTGATCTGCCCGACGCTCAGCGCCGCGCCAGGATGTGGTGCGCCGGGCGGGGCCGGGCAGCGGATCCACCGCACCACCGGGTGCCGGCCGGGCGAGCTGTTCGCCGCCGAGGAAGCACCGCGGCTGCTGCCGGTGCCAGTCATGCCCTATGACGTGCCGGTGTATGCCACCGCGAAAGTGCACCGTGATCACCGGATCGAGGTGGCCAGGGCGCTGTACTCGGTGCCCGGCGCGCTGATCGGCCGGACCGTGGAGGTGCGCGCCGACAGCCAGCTGGTCCGCATCTGGCATCGCGGGCGTGCTGGTCAAGGTCCATCCCCCCGCACCCGGCCCAGCGGCCAGGGTCACTGACCCCGGCCGACCTGCGGGGGGACGGACGCCACGCCCTGCGCGACATCGCCTACCTGCAGCGCCAGGCCGATGACGCCGGCCCCGGGATCGGCGCTTACGCCGCGGCGGGCTAGCGCATCCGCTGCCGTGGACCAGGATGCGGCAGGTCTACGCACTGCTGGGCCTGGTCCGCAAATGCGGGACCGGGACGGGTCGACGCGGCCTGCCGCCGGGCGCTGGAAGCCGAGGCCGTCAGCGTCACCGCTGATCGGCCGCGATCCTGGCGCGCGGCACCGAGAACGCCCAGACCCAGCCGGCCCTGCCATTCCGCGGCCGCCCAGCCGCGGTTCGCCCGCGACCCGGCCCACTTCGCCGTCCGCCGCGACGACACCGGCGGCGCGGCATGAACCCGCCCGCCCCGGCCATCACCGGCGAACTGCGCTCCCTGCTGCGCCAGGTCAAGCTCGGCCAGCTGATGGCCACCCTGCCCGAACGGC
>CAVQCR010000019.1:0-342158 GCA_963711055.1 uncultured Actinomycetota bacterium
GGACGCTGGCGTCGCCCTCCTGAGCGACGGTCTGACGCGCGATGTTCTTCGCCACGTCCCAGTTGACCGGGCCGCCCTGCCGGGCATGAGATCCGCGAACTGCCGCAAGGCCTCCGCGAATGCTGCGGATCGCCCAGCGGGCCCATGCCGCCGAACGGATCGAGCGGCCCGGAGCCGCCAGACCCAGAGCCGCCGGAGCCCCCCGAACCGCCGCGGCCGCCGGGGCCGCCGGGGTCATCTGGGCCGTCGCCGGAGTTACGCGCCGGGCCGAAGCCGAAGGGAGGCTCAGTCATCTGCCCGGCCTGTCAGGCAGGATGGAAGGGTCCACACTGGCCAAGTTATCCCAGGGAAGGTCCGCGGTGAGTAACCGAGTAGCCCAGGTTCGCCATGAGCGCAGCCCTGACGGCAGATCGGAGACTCAGCGCGCCGGAGGCGAGCAACGCAAGCGCGGCGATCAGATCCCGGCCGGGCAGGCGAGGCGGACTCTGTCGGCCGGAGCGAACCGGTGACAGCTGACGCCGGGACCCCTGCCACAGCTAACGGCGGGAGCCCGCCGACAGCTAACGCCGGAGCGGCCAGGACAGCTCAAGTCGCCGTGACGACGGCAGCTCAGCCGGGCCACCGTGCCGACCGGCCAGGGCCGGTCATCGCGGTCACCGGCGCGGCGCGCGGGCTCGGACTCGCCCTGACTGGCGGCTAGCGAAGTCTCCGCTGGTCGGCCGGGTCGTTGCGATCGACGAAGAACGTGGCGATGTCAGCGGCGTGACCTGGCGGATCGTCGACATCCGGGACCCGGCGTTGGCCGGCGGCTGTCCGGTGTGGACGTGGTCGTCCACACCGACCTGGATCTGTCTCCGGAGTCCGATGCGCGGGCCCGGCGTGCCTTTAACGTTCGCGGCGCCCAGACGGTGCTCACCGCCGCCGCTGCGGGCGGCGTTGGCCGGGTCGTCTTGGTGACCAGCGCGATGGTCTATGGCGCGCGCCCGGAGAATCCGGTCCCGCTGCCCGAGGATGCGCGCCTCAGCGCCGAGTCCGACGACAGCGTGGTCGGGGACCTGCTGGAAATCGAGCACCTGGCCGAGCGCTCGCCGCGGGCACATCTGGGCCTGGAGGTTGCCGTTGCCCGTCCGGCGGCGCTGGTGGGCGACGGCGTCGACACGCTCATCACCCGGCATTTCGAGGCCCCGCGCCTGCTCGCGGTTAAGGGGTTCGCTGCCCGCTGGCAGTTCTGCCATCTCGACGACCTGGTCAGCGCCCTGGAACTGGCCGCGGTCGGCAAGGTCAGCGGGGCGTTCGCGGTGGGCTGCGAGGGGTGGCTAGAGCAGGAGCAGCTGGAGGAGCTTTCCGGGATGCGCAGGATCGAGCTTCCGGCCGGGCTGACGTTCGCCACTGCGCAGCGGCTGCACCGCGCGGGCATCACGCCGGCCCCCGTTACCGATCTTCGTTACGTCGTGTACCCGTGGGTAGTGGATTGCCGGGCGCTCCGGCAAGCGGGCTGGCAGCCGACCTATGACAACGAAGAAGCCCTCCACGTCCTACTAGATCAGCGGGCCGGCCACCATGCGGTGGCCGGGCGACGGCTGGACAAGAAAGACGCGACCATCACCGCCGCTGGCGCGACCGTCGCGGTCATCGGCACTGCCGCGATCGTCCGCCAGGTGCGCAAGCGCCGCCGCGGGTCCTGATCGGAGTCGCCGCGGCGCAGTCGCGGTAACTTTGCAGGGTGACCGTAATCCGGATGACCGAGCTGCGGGCCGGGCCTTTGTCGGTGGACGAGGTGCGCGCCGCGGTGGCGGATCCCGCCGCAGGGGGCATCGCCATCTTCATCGGTGCTGTCCGTGATCATGACCATGGCCGCGGCGTCACGGCGCTGTCCTACAGCGCGCACCCCTCGGCGGCCGCCGAACTCGCCAAGGTCGCGGAGAAGGTCGCGGCCAGTCACCCGATCCTCGCGCTAGCCGTGGCCCACCGGACCGGTGACCTGCAGATCGGCGACCTCGCCGTCGTCGCGGCCGTCGCTGCGCAGCATCGTGACGCTGCCTTCGCCGCCTGCGAGCAACTAGTCGACGACCTAAAGGCTACGGTGCCGATCTGGAAGCACCAGTTCTTCACCGGTGGTGACAGCGAGTGGGTGAATAGTGCGTAGGCTTCCGCCCATGCCCAACCGGCGCACGCCCGCATCGAACCAGCTGGCCACCTTGCTGATCGCTGGCGCCTGCGTACTGGCAGGCCTGATCGTGGCGGCCGTGGCCGCAGTGCCGTACGTCGCGCTGACTCCCGGTCCCACGCTGAACACCCTCGGCAAGCCGTTCGGCAAGCCACTCATCCAGATCATCGGCAGGCGCACCTATCCGACGACGGGCAACCTGAACCTGGTCACCGTGTCCTACACCGGGGGCCCGAATACCGACTTCAATATCTTCAGCGCCCTGCGAGCCTGGCTGACGCCGGACGACGCGGTCGTTCCCGCCAGTGAGATCTACGCGCCCGGCCAGACACAGCAGCAAGTCGTGCAGCAAGACACCCAGCAGATGGTGGGCTCGCAACAGGACGCCACCGCCGCCGCGCTGTGTTACCTGAACATCAACGTCACGGTCCGCGGCACGGTCGTATCGACGGCGAAGGGCGCCCCCGCCTACGGCGTCCTCCATCCTGGCGACGCGATCACGGCCGTTGACGGGACGCCAGCCGATTGTCGTCACAATCTCGTGACCATGATCAGGGACCGCAAGCCCGGCGCCCCGGTCAGCCTGACCGTCGACCGCAAGGGCGTCACGAGGACGATCCGGCTGGTTACCAAGGACGTCAACGGCCAGCCCGTAATTGGCGTGGGACTGGCGCCGAGCTATGTCTTCCCGTTCACCGTCAAGATCAACTTGCCGAATATCGGCGGGCCAAGCGCTGGCCTGATGTTCGCGCTCGGGATCATCGACAAGCTGACTCCGGACAACCTGACGGACGGCCGCTTTATCGCCGGTACGGGCGAGATCTCGCCGACCGGGATGGTCGAGGAGATCGGCGGGATCCAGCAGAAGATGGCCGGCGCCAGGTCGGCCGGGGCGACGATCTTCCTGACCCCGGCACTCAACTGCTCGGACACGGTCGGCGCGGTGCCCGCAGGACTTCGGCTGGTCAAGGTGAGCACGCTAGCGGGTGCCATCCACGACCTGGCTGCGATCAAGGCCGGGCGCCCGGTCCCGTCGTGCTGACGACCGGAAAATCACGGCGGCTCTACCGGCCGTACGGGGCGGAGGCGCTGGGTTGAACTCCCGGCATAATCCTGCTGAATGGGCGCACGTTAGTGGCCTGCCGGGCCGCCACCGCGGCACACCGGGGTCGCCGAGGGCGTACGCTCGGAAGTGACGGGACACCCGGGGCGGGGCCTTCGGTTATGCGCGCACATTAGGGCTCCCCGCACGTCCTGGCATAGTGGAATGAAGGGAGCGGTACTGGTCGTGGCACCTCGTGTGCTGGTTGACGCGACTGCGGTGCCTGCCGACCGTGGTGCACTGGGCCGCTACGTAGACGGCCTGGTCAGCGCGCTGGATGCGGCCGGAGCCGACCTCGCGGTGGCCTGCCAGCGGGCAGATGAGGAGCGATACGGGCGGCTGGTGCCACACGCCAGGGTGGTTGCAGCGCCCCCGGCTATCGCGCACCGGCCAGCCAGGCTGGCCTGGGAGCAGAGCGGGCTGCCGCTGGTGGCTCAGCAGGTCGACGCGGACGTCATCCACTCCCCGCATTACTCGATGCCGCTGCGACCGAACAAGCCCGTCGTGGTCACCGTGCATGACCTGACCTTCTTCACCGAGCCGGACGCGCACAGCCCCGTCACCGCTACTTTCTACAAGGCCGCCATCCGCACCTCGGCGCGCCGTGCAACCAGGCTCGTCGTGCCGTCGAAGGCGACCAGGGACGAGCTGGTGCGCGTGCTCGCCGCTGACCCGACGCGGATCGACGTGGCCTACCACGGCGTGGACCACGACCTGTTTCACCGGCCTGACGCGACCCAGCTCCGCCAGGTATCGGACCGGCTGGGGCTGCACGGCAATGCCTACGTCGCCTACCTTGGCACGCTTGAGCCGCGCAAGAACGTGCCGGCCCTGATCGCGGGCTGGGCCGCGGTCGCCGCGGACATGAGCGACCCGCCGGCCCTGGTGCTTGCCGGCGGCAGCGGCTGGAGCGAGGAAGTCGACCAGGCGGTCGCTGCCGTGCCGGCCAACCTGCACCTGGTCCGGCCTGGCTACCTGCACTTCAACGATCTGCCCGGTTTCTTCGGCGGCGCCCTGGTGGTCGCGTTCCCCAGCACCGGCGAGGGCTTCGGGCTGCCTGCCCTGGAGGCGATGGCCTGCGGAGCCCCGGTGCTGACCACGCACCGGACCGCCCTGCCCGAGGTTGGCGGGGATGCTGTCGCCTACACCGAGCCCGACTCCGAGAGCATCAGGGCGGCGCTGTCTGCCCTGCTCGAGGACCCTGACCGCCGGACCGCGCTGGGCGACGCCGGTTATGCGCGGGCAATGGAGTTCAGCTGGGCTGCCTCCGCGGAGGCGCACATGATCAGCTATGAACGGGCCGCCGCCCAGGCGGCCGAATAATCAAAGCCGGTCGGCCCCGCCACGGCTCCGCAGTTCCTCGACGACCTGCTTGACCTCTTGTGCCCGCGACCGGGCGCAGACCAGCGTCGCGTCCCCGGTGTCCACCACGACGATGTCATCAAGGCCCACGACCGCGATCACCCGGTCGGTCGTCGACACGATGACCGAATCCTTCACGTCCCGCGCGATCACTTCGGCCTGGCCGGCGATGACCAGGTTCCCGGCATGATCGCTCGGCAGCGACTCGCCGAGCGAGTCGAAGTCGCCGACGTCGCTCCACGGCATGTCAGCGGGCACGGTGGCCACCTTGCCCGCCGCTGCCGCCCCCTCGAGCACCCCGTAGTCAACCGATATCTTCTCCAGGCCCGGCCAGACCTCGGCTAGCACGGCGTCACGATCGGCACTGTGCCAGGCTTCCGCGATCCGGGTGATGCCGGCGAACAGCCGCGGGCGCTGGCGGCCTAGCTCGCTGAGGAAGTCCCGTACCGCGAACACGAACATCCCGGCGTTCCACAGGTACTGGCCGGACTCGAGGTAGCTGGCCGCCAGTGCCGCCGACGGCTTCTCTTTGAACTCCGCGACCACCCTGGCGTCTGTCGGCAGGCCGGTGTCGGCGAGCTGAGCCGGGCCGAGCCTCAGGTAACCAAACCGGACGTCGGGATGAGCTGGCCTGATTCCAACCGTGGTCAGGTAGCCAGCCCGGGCCGCAGCTGCGGCCTGCCTGATGATCTCGTTGAACCGGTCTTCGTCGCCGATGAGGTGATCGGCTGAGAAGGCTGCCATGATCGCGTCCGGGTCCCGCCGCGCCAGCACGGCGCTGGCGAGGCTCACCGCTGCGCAGGAGTCCTTAGGGGACGGCTCGACCAGGATGTTCTCGGCCGGCACCTGCGGCAGCTGGCTGGCGATGGCCGCAGCGTGCGCGGTCCCCGTTACCACGTAGATATCGCCGTCAGCTGAGAGCGGTCTGATCCGATCGACGGTGGCCTGCAGCAGGGACCTGTCGGTCCCGGTGAGCGGATGCAGGAACTTCGGCGCGTCGGCGCGAGAGAGCGGCCAGAGCCGGGTGCCGCTGCCGCCCGCCAGAATCGTGGAGTACAGCATCCTGTAACTATGCCCGACGCGGCAAGGTACCGCGCGGCGGAGCCGCGTCATGTCTGGTTGGCCGGCGGCATAGGCATCCCGGCCGCGCAGCTCGGCATCATGGAGGGAACGTGGGCCACGAAGTGGGACTGAGCATCGTCTGGCGGGCCCCGTTCCCGGTAAACATCCGCCAGGCGCTCGTCGTGCATCGCCGCGGTCCGGGCGATCCTGCCTTCCGCGTCGACTCAGCGGGCGCGGTCTGGCGGACGTCGCTCACCCCGGACGGGCCCGGCACGCTGCGGGTGAGCGCCAGCCAGGGAACTGCGATCGCGGCGTCCGCCTGGGGCCCGGGAGCGAACTGGCTGCTTGCCAGCCTGCCCGGCCAGCTGGGTGCCACGGACGATCCTTCCGGCTTTGTTCCTGTCCATGACCGAATGCGCGATCTCGTCCGGCAGTTCCCAGCGCTGCGGCTCGGCCGCACTGACCGGGTACTCGAGGCGCTCGTCCCGGCCGTACTCGAGCAGAAGGTGGTCGGCATCGAGGCACACCGGGCTTGGCGCCGGCTACTGCACTGGTTCGGCACGCCCGCGCCAGGACCAGCACCCGCCGGGATGCGGGTGTTCCCGTTGCCTGCGGTCTGGGCCGCCATCCCGTCCTGGGACTGGCACCGGGCCGGGGTCGAACCGGTCCGGGCCCGGACGATCGCAGGCGCCGCCAGCGCGGCACTGCGGCTTGAACAGGCGGGCTCGCTGCCTGGTGCCGAGGCCGATCGCCGGCTGTGCTCACTGCCGGGGATCGGCCCGTGGACATCCGCGGAGACACGGCAGCGGGCCTGCGGAGACCCCGACGCGATCAGTGTCGGTGATTACCACCTGCCCGCGATGGTCGGCTGGACGCTGACGGGGACGCCTGCGGCCGATGACGCGGGCATGCTGGCACTACTGGCGCCATATGCGGGTCAGCGCTACCGGGCCACCCGGCTGATCGAGCTCGGTGGCGGGCAGCCGCCCCGCCGCGGGCCGAGGACGGCCGTGCGGGACTACCGTGCCCTGTAGTCAGTTGAGGACGTTTTGAGCGGTAAAAGCCCACTAAAGTTACCATTCAGTCGAAGCAATGGCCGGCGCTCCTGCGGTTGCGTGTCCTTACGTCTGGCCGTCAGCGCCCGACCGGCGAGCGGGACTGAGGGTGCCGGTTCCCGCCTTCGCCAGGTAGGGTCGCAGCGTCGGCGGGATATCAACGGGGCTTGACGCAACCAAGGAGATTAGAGTCGATGGCTGACCGCCCGCGCCTTACCGTGCTGGGGACCGGCTACCTGGGCACTACCCACGCGGTTTGCATGGCGTCGGAAGGTTTCGAGGTCCTCGGGTTCGACATCGACACCGATAAGGTGGCCCGGCTGAACTCCGGGGAAGTCCCGATCTACGAGCCGGGCCTTCAGGACATGCTGGCCGAGGGCCGGAAGTCCGGGCGGCTGACCTTCACGAGCTCCTACGAGCAGGCTGCGGAGTTCGGTGACATACATTTCCTGTGCGTTGGTACCCCGCAGCGGCGCGACGGCCACGGCGCCGACCTGTCTCAGGTGGAAGCCTGCCTCGACGGCCTTGCGCCGCGGCTGAAGCGGCCCTGCCTGATCGTGGGGAAGTCGACCGTGCCAGTCGGCACCGCAGCCGGCCTGGCTCGCCGGCTGGCCCGGCTGGCGCCGGCCGGGGAGTCGGCAGAGCTGGCCTGGAATCCCGAGTTCTTGCGCGAGGGTCATGGCGTCCACGACACGCTCAGCCCCGACCGCATCGTGGTCGGGGTCACTTCCGCGCGCGCCGAAGCCGCATTGCGTGAGGTGTACGCTCCGCAGCTAGCGGCGGGCACCGACTTCTTCGTCACCGACCTGGCTACGGCAGAACTGGCGAAGGTCGCGGCCAACGCGTTCCTGGCCACCAAGATCTCATTCATCAACGCGGTCGCCGAAGTCTGCGACGCGTCGGGCGCAAACGTTACGACCCTGGCCGACATTCTCGGCGCGGACCCGCGAATCGGCAGCGCGTGCTTGCGGCCGGGCCTCGGTTTCGGCGGCGGGTGCCTGCCCAAGGACGTTCGGGCCTTCCTGGCCAGGGCCGAGGAGCTTGGCGCGGACGATGCGCTGAAGTTCCTGCGCGAGGTCGACGCGATCAACCTGGGCCGCCGCACCGGCATGGTGAACCTGGCCTGCGAAGCGCTGGGCGGCTCGGTCGCCGGCAAGGTGGTCTGCGTGCTCGGGGCGGCCTTCAAGCCCGGCTCCGACGACGTCCGCGACTCCCCGGCACTGGATGTCGCGCAAATCCTGCATGGCCTCGGCGCGGAGGTCACCGTGTATGACCCCGCGGCGGCGGAGAACGCGCGCAAGGCCTGGCCAGAACTGAACTACGCGCCATCGGTCCTGGCCGCGGCCAGGGGTGCGGATATCGTGCTGCTGCTCACCGACTGGCCTGAGTTCGCCGCCATCGACCCGGATCAACTGGCCGGCGTAACCGCAGCCCGCAACATCGTCGACGGCCGGTATGTCCTGGACCCGGCCCGCTGGCGTGCCGCTGGCTGGCAATACCGCGCGTCCGGCATCCCTGGCGCCAGCACCGCGGCCGTCCGATAGCTGACCGCAGGGAAGTAGATCGCGCGTCACCTCGTTATCGCTGCAGTCCGCCTCGCCCGGCAGGACCAGGCGGCCGCGTCCTAGGGTGGGATGAGGCCGAATGCCCGGTTACGAAAGAGGTAGTGCCATCAGCTACGACGAGCACAGCCCCGGCAGCGCGCAGCACGGATCTCCGGACTCCCCGCCGAGCGCCAGCGCAATCCGCCGGGCCCTGGCCAGGGCCAGGGACGGCAAGTCGCTCGATCAGGCCGAGGCCACGGTGCTGCTGCATGCCCGCGGCGACGATCTCACCGCGCTGCTCGGGCACGCTGCCAGGATGCGGGACGCCGGCCTGGCGGCCGCGAACCGCGCGGGTGTCATCACCTACTCGCGCAAGGTCTTCATCCCGCTGACCCGGCTATGCCGGGATCGCTGTGCCTACTGCACCTTCGTTACCGTACCGGGCAGGCTTACCGCCCCGTTCCTGTCTCCGGACGACGTTCTCAAGATCGCCAGTGATGGCGCATCGCTCGGCTGCAAGGAAGCCCTGTTTACCCTCGGAGACAGGCCAGAGGCGCGGTGGAAGCAAGCGCGCGAGTGGCTGGACGCGCATGGGTACGACGACACGCTGTCCTACGTTCGGGCCATGGCGATCGGCGTGCTGGAGCAGACCGGGCTCCTGCCGCATCTCAACCCCGGCGTACTGAGCTGGCAGGACTTCCAGCGGCTGAAGCCGGTAGCGCCGTCGATGGGCATGATGCTGGAAACCACCTCCAGACGTCTGTTCACCGAACGCGGCGGCCCGCACTTCGGCAGCCCGGACAAGGACCCGGCCGTGCGGCTTCGGGTACTGCAGGACGCGGGGCGCAGCAGCGTGCCGTTCACTACCGGGATCCTGATCGGCATCGGCGAGACGCTGGCCGAGCGGGCGGAGTCGATCTTCGCGATCCGGCAGGTCGCCCGCGAGTACGGCGCAATACAGGAAGTCATCGTGCAGAACTTCCGGGCCAAGCCGGACACCAAGATGCGCGGCGTTCCCGATGCCGAGCTGTCCGACCTCGCCGCCACGATCGCGGTGGCCAGGCTTGTGCTCGGCCCGTCAGCGCGCATCCAGGCGCCGCCTAACCTGATCGGCGACGAGTATCAGCTGATCCTGTCGGCCGGCATCGACGACTGGGGCGGGGTCTCGCCGCTGACGCCTGATCACGTCAACCCGGAGCGGCCCTGGCCGCAGCTTGACTACCTGGCCGCCCGGACGGCCGCGGGCGGGTTCGAGCTGGCCGAGCGCCTGACGATCTACCCCGGTTACCTGCGCGAGCCGTGGCTGGACCCGCGGCTGGCCGGCCACGTCGCCGCGCTGGCCGATCCGGGCACCGGGCTCGCCAGGGCCGATGTGGTGCCGCGCGGCCTGCCCTGGCAAGAGCCGGACGGTGGCTGGGGCGAGTCGAGCGGGCGGACGGACCTGCACACCGCCATCGACACGACTGGCCGGACCAACGACCGTCGCGACGACTTCGCCGAGGTCTACGGCGACTGGGCCGAGGTCGGCAAGCGGATCGGCACCGCCGGGCCGCGCAAGGCGCGAGCCGAGGTGCTGGCGGCGCTCCGCAGCGCGGAGCGGGACCCGGCGGGGATCTGCGATGACGAGGCACTCGCCCTGCTGGATGCTGACGGGCCGGAACTCGACGCGCTGGCCGGGCTGGCCGACGGGTTGCGCCGTGATGTCGCCGGGGACGAGATCAGCTACGTCGTTACCCGCAATATCAATTTCACCAACGTCTGCTACACCGGCTGCCGGTTCTGCGCGTTCGCGCAGCGGCGCACTGACGCCGACGCCTACACGCTGTCGCTGGCGCAGATCGGCGACCGTGCGGCCGAGGCCTGGCAGGCGGGCGCAACCGAGGTGTGCATGCAGGGCGGCATCCACCCTGACCTGCCCGGCACCGCGTATTTCGAGATCGCGGCCGAGGTGAAGCGCCGCTGCCCGGACATGCACGTGCACGCGTTCTCGCCGATGGAGGTCATGAACGGGGCCGCCAGGACGGGCCTGCCGGTGCGAGAGTGGCTGATCCGGGCCCGGGCGGCAGGGGTGGATTCATTGCCGGGAACCGCCGCCGAGATCCTCGATGACGACGTCCGCTGGGTGCTGACTAAGGGCAAGCTCCCAGCCGCCGCCTGGATCGACGTCATGACGACGGCTCACGAGCTGGGCATCCGCACGACCGCGACGATGATGTACGGGCACGTCGACAAGCCCGCGCACTGGGTCGGGCACCTGCGGGTCATCCGGGCGATCCAGGAGCGGACCGGCGGATTCACAGAGTTCGTGCTGCTGCCTTTCGTGCACGCGAGCTCGCCCATCTACCTGGCGGGAATGGCGCGGCCCGGCCCGACGAGGCGGGAGAACAGGGCCGTGCACGCGGTGTCCCGGCTGATGCTGCATGGCGCCATCGGAAATATCCAGTGCTCCTGGGTCAAGCTGGGCGCTGAAACGTGCCAGGACGTATTGCGCGGCGGGGTCAATGACCTCGGCGGCACGCTGATGGAGGAGACCATCAGCCGGATGGCGGGCTCGGAGAACGGGTCCTACAAGACAATCAGCCAGCTAACGGAGCTAGTGGCGCCGACCGGGCGGCCGTTGCGCCAGCGGACCACGCTCTACGGGTCGCCGCCCGCTGAGCGGATGGCCGCGGCCGCGGCCAGCGACGGCGTCTGCGCGTCCGTCCGCGGCGCGCGGGCGCCGCTGCCGGTGCTGCAGGCCTAGCTCGGCGATTAACGCCGCAGTCGTGTGAACAGATCAGCTACGGGGCAAGTCACGCATGGGGCGAGTCACCTCTGGGGCGATGTCTAGCTCGGGCTGCGGTCTGCGCGTAGTCGTGAACGTTGCCCACACCACTTTGCCCTCCTGATCGGGCGTCGCGCAGGAGCCCCAGCTCTCGCTCAGCGAGGCGACCAGCTGGAGACCACGGCCTGACTCGTCAAGCCAGTCCGGCTGGCGGAGCACCGGGGCCGCCCGGCTCGGGTCGGCGACTGCGCACAGCACGCCATGCCCGGCGCACAGCAAGCCAAGCCGGATCCGGCCCGGCCCGGCGGGCCAGGACGCGGCACCGTCCGGCGCGAGTTCGTGCCCCTCAGGCAGCGCGTGCCGGAGCGCGTTAGTCAGCAGTTCCGATACCACGCTGGCGACGTCGTGGCTGCGGTCAGCCACGCCCCAGCGCAACATCGTCCGGAGCGTGAATGCCCTCGCCGTAGTGACTGAGTGGGGCGTCAGGGCCGGCGTGCGGGTGGCAACCCTGGGCAGCGGACCCCACCTGGCGCCCATCAGGCCAGGCTCGCCCGGCCACCCTCCTGCCGGGAACGACGCCATGTCGATGGCCGACTGCAGCCATGGCCAGTCCGCGCGTCGGGCGGCTGGCGCTAACGGGGCCGCGCGGGCCGTCATCTGAGTCCCAAGGTGATCAGCTGGCCAGGGTCAGGAGAACGAGATTCGGGAATGGTCACATACTGCCCTATGCACAGGCCAGTCGCAAGGGTCATCTGCACGTGCATATGCGTTGTTATCTTGCCTCATGCAAGCTAAGCTACCTCCGTTTCTTGCATCTGCATGTGCATTTGCAATCAGAATCAACCTTCGGCTGTGTCAGGAGATAACAATGCAGGTCACAAATGGCGTTGCGGCGAGCGAGCTGGGTTCGGTCCCGTGGCGCAAGAGCAGTGCCAGCAACCCCAGCGGTAACTGCGTAGAAGTCGCCGCGCTGCCCGGCGGGGACGTGGCGATGCGTAACTCGCGGTACCCGGCAGGGGCAGCACTTATCTACACCCGGGCGGAGATCGCCGCCTTCCTGGCCGGCGCCCGTAATGGCGAGTTCGACGACCTCGCATGCTGACGCGGCTGGCCTGGCATCCGGGGACCGCAAAGGAGTAATGTGACGCTGCGGTCGAACTACGCCGGATGCCAGGCCAATCGGAAGATTGTGCGCATGGGAGGGGCTGCCCGGCTGTTAGCGCCTCCGTTTCCCGGCCGTTTGCCGTCCGCTGGTGTCGCTGCCGGGATCTGGCGGCGCGTCGGCCGAGCAGATGCGGGATCGTTGGTCTGTCCGGGCGCTACGGGCGTCCTGGCGTGTGGCGCGGGAGCGATTGTGAGCGTGGCTCAGCAGCCGGAAGGGGCGGACGCGGCCGAGCTGGCCGCTTCGGGCCCGGGTGGTGCGGAGCCAGGCCCTGGCGGATGCCGCCAGCGGTCCGACGGTGCTGCGGATCCTGCTCGGCACCCAGTTGCGCCGCCTGCGTGAGGCGGCCGGGATCACGCCAGAAGAGGCCGGTTATGAGATCCGGGCCTCCCGGTCCAAGATCAGCCGGGTCGAGCATGGCCGGGTCAGTTTCAAGGAGCGGGATGTAGCCGACCTGCTCTCGCTGTACGGCGTCACCGACACCCGCGAGCGTGAGCATCTACTGACGCTTGCGCAGCATGCTAACTCGAGGGGCTGGTGGGCGCGCTATGAAGACGTGATGCCCGACTGGTTCGCCACCTACGTTGGCCTGGAGCAGGCAACCTCGCTCATCAGGACTTACGAGCTGCAGTTCGTGCCAGGCTTGTTCCAGACCGAGCAGTACGCCCGGGCCGTGACGTTGCTCGGTCACCGCGCCGCGCCCGCCGATGACATCGAGCGGCGGGTCAGTCTCCGGCTGCAGCGCCAGCAGATCCTGACCGTCAATGACCCGCCCCGGGTGTGGGCAGTGATCGATGAATCTGCACTCCGACGGCCGCTTGGCGGCCGCGAGGCCATGCGTGCGCAGCTGCGTCACCTGATCCGGCTGGCGGAGCTGCCACACGTGACCATCCAGGTCATGCCGTTCAGCCGGGGCGGTCACTCGGGCGCCGGTGGCTCGTTCTCGATACTCAGGTTCGCCGAGCCGGACCTGCCCGACATCGTCTACATCGAGCAGCTGACCGGGGCGCTGTACCTCGACAAGGCCGATGAGCTGGACCGCTACCGCGAGGTCATGAACAGCCTGAGCGCCGAGGCTGATACGCCGGACGATAGCGAGCATGAGCTCAGCAAGATCATCAACGCGATGTAGCCTGCCGCAGCACGGCTGGACCGGCGGGATATTCTGGTGTTAAGTACCGTAATAATGGCTAGAGAGTGATCTCAAGAAGGGTAGTTGTAATGGCCAGTGAGGGCGTGCTGAGCGGAAGCGAGACGGCGCCGGCATCCACTGAGTCGCCTGCATTCGACACCAGCGTGGCGCATGTCGCCCGGGTTTATAACTACTGGCTGGGCGGCAAGGACAACTTTGCCGCTGACCGGGCCGCCGCCGAGCAGGCCATGGCCGCATTTCCGGGCATCGCCCTGTCCGCACGGGCTAACCGGGCCTTTCTTCGCAGGGCCGTCACTTACCTGGCCGGCGAGGCCGGGATCCGGCAATTCCTGGACATCGGCACCGGGATCCCGAGCGCCAACAACACCCACGAGGCCGCGCAGGCGGTCGCGCCCGATGCCCGGATCGTCTACGTGGACAACGACCCCGTGGTGCTCGCGCACGCCAGGGCCCTGCTGACCAGCACACCCGAGGGCGCCACCGACTACATCAACGCAGACCTGCGGCAGGCCGACCAGATCCTGGCCGCGGCAGCCTCGACCCTGGACTTCACCAAGCCGGTCGCCGTCATGCTGATGGCAATCCTGCAGCACCTCAGTGATGAGGACGATCCGTAGGAGGTAGTCGGCAAACTGATGGCGGCGGTTCCGTCGGGCAGCTTCCTTGCGTTGTCGCACCCGGCAAACGACATCCACGCAGCCGAAATGGCGGAGATGGCTAAGAGCCTGAACCGGATGATGGCCGAGAAGGTCACGTTCCGCAGCCAGTCGGAGGTGGCAAGGCTCTTCACCGGGCTGGAGCTAGCCGAGCCGGGGATGACCAATGTCCCGGACTGGCGGCCGGAGACCGAAGAGGAGGCCAATAGCCTGGCGGCGTTGTGGGGGGGCGTGGCGCGCAAGCCGTAGCACTGGGCCGCCGTCTCGACAGCCGTATGTGCCTGACTGCTGCCGCGAGCAGACGTCAGTTCAGCCGGCGCGCCTGATGATGTCTGTCATCTCAGCGGCGCTGAAGGCACTCATCGTGCTGCTGCGGATGTTGCCTTGCGAGCCCACCTGAAGCAAGACCGCGACTCCGGTCAATTCGTCGGGGAAGTCTGCGATGCAGACGAGGTCGTACGGGCCGAGGGTCCACAGCAGTTCCGTGACGGTGCCGCCGTTACCTTCGACGAGCCTGGTCAACTCCTGCGCACGCTGCGTGGTTTCTTGGAAGTTCTGGATGCCCTGCTCGGTCCAGTTGATTAAGGACACATACGTTGCCATGACGACGCGCCTAGCCTGCGAAGTGAGTGTGCATCTTGATTGTTCCCCGGCCGCCGGAGGTCAGGCAGCAGTCGGCGGAGCGCCAGCACCATGCGACGCGTAGTGCCGGTTTCGGTGTCGGCTTCACCGCAGTCGATGAAGCCGGTCGCTCGGCAGGAACCCAGTCGGTGCGGATCGGCGGTCGCTTTCCCGAAACTCTGCGCTCCGCGCTCGCGCGCATCCGCGATGCATTTCACGAATTCACTGGCAGTCCACGTCCGCATCCAGATCGCGTCAACCGGCCCTTACTACAGCCGGAGCGTGAAATCATCAGGGTCGCGAGCCGGGCGGTCGGCGGCTGGCGCCGCCGCGTGCCCAACGCCGATCGCGCCCATCGGTTCCCAGCCAGCCGGCAGCCCCAGTGCTTGCGCGGCTACCTCCCGGCAGAACAGCGTGCTCGATACCCAGCACGAGCCGAGGCCTTCCACAGCGAGCGCCACGAGCAGGTTCTCCACCGCCGCCCCCATCGCGACCACGAACATGGTCCGCTCGGAAGCGTTGCGCCGGGCATCGGGATAAGAGTGGGCCGCGTCCGCGACCAGACAGGGCACGATGATCAGCGGTGCCCGGCGCAGCGGTTGGCCGCGCCGGACGCGGTTGGCTATCTGCTCTGGCGTGAAGCCGTCGGCGGTGAGGTCAGCGCGCCAAGCTGCCAGCATGTCGTCCAGCAGCCGGGTCCTGGCCTGCGCAGACTCCAGCACGGCGAACCGCCACGGCTGGCTGTGGTGCGGCGCGGGCGCGGTGATGGCCGCAGCGATGGCCCGCCGCACGGCCTGCGCTGGCACCGGCTCCGTGGTGAATTCGCGTACAGTCCGGCGGGCGGTCAGCACGTCAGCCGCGCCGAGCCGGAACATGTCCTCGTCGGCGGGCCGGATCAGGGCCGCTGCGCCTGGGCCCGCCTCGTCGGTGACCAGATTGCCGAGGCCCCGCACGATCGCGACCGGAACCCGGCTCGTCTTCTGCTTCACCAGGTCGGCCGCGGCCGCGATCTCATCAGCCACCGCGGCGACGGTGACCTCAAGCAGGTTCCCGAATGTGTCGGACTCGCCACGAAGATCGCGCAGTGGCGCTACGCCAGCCGCGCCGATGGCGGTGTCAGTCTGCCCGGCACGCCACGGCCGGCCCATCGTGTCGGTGATCAGCACGCCGAGCCGCGCGCGGCTTCGGCCGGCAATGGCCTTGCGCAGCCGCAGGGCAGAGTTGTCCGGATCGACCGGGAGCAGGACCACGGTGCCGGGCGCGGTGTTCGAGACGTCTACCCCGGCTGCCGCCAGCACCAGCCCGTGCCTGGTCTGACTGATTGTCGTTGGGCCGCGGCGCGCGACGACGCGGACGGTCTCGGCGTCGATGGCCGATTCCCGGTCCGCCGCCACGACCCGGTCCTCAGCCTTGCTGACGATCTTCGAGGTGATCACGAGGATGTCGCCGTCGAGCAGCCCAGGTCCGGCTAGCGCGGCATCGGCGATCAGCGTGGCCAGGTCGTCGCCGGCCTTGATCTCCGGCAGTCCTTCGACCGGCAGGACCGTGTACGGTGCCGGGGCGGTCACCGGCGCACCTGGATCGCCAGGTCGACGGCGGCTCTGGCTATCTCGGCGGACGCCGCGACGTCGGTCATGTAGAGGGGCCTGGCCCGCACCGCGATGCCGGCCATCTCCGGCGCATCAACGGCGTCCTTATCGCGGTCGTCGACCAGCCAGCCGTCCAGGAGGCCGGGGCCGTAATGGGCGCCGACCGCGGTGGCGGAGGTCTGCACTCCGATCGCGGTCAGGCATGCGTCAGCCATGCCGC
The DNA here is from genome assembly GCA_963711055.1 of uncultured Actinomycetota bacterium. Classification (GTDB taxonomy): domain Bacteria; phylum Actinomycetota; class Actinomycetes; order Streptosporangiales; family Streptosporangiaceae; genus JAJYUU01. The sequence continues at coordinate 16,458 of CAVQCR010000019.1, forward strand.
GCACTGGCGCGCCGCCGATTATGGGCGAGACGCCGACCGCGGTCTGCCTGCGCACGGCGTCGGCGATGCCGGGCACCGCGAGGATGACGCCGACGCTGACGACCGGATTCGACGGAGGCAGCAGGACGAAATCGGCCGCGGAAATCGCCTCGAGCACGCCTGGAGCCGGCGCTGAGCGGTCCGCCCCGGTTGCCGTGATGCGCACCGCCGGGACTGCCGCGTGCAGCCGCACCCACCACTCCTGGAAATGCATGTCCTGCTCGGTGCCGTCCACGTCAATCGTGACGTGGGTGCGGACCGGGTCGTCGGACATGGGCAGCAACGTTACGCCGGGCTGCCACCGGTCACACAGGACCCTGGTCACCTCGGACAGCGTGCGGCCTTCGGCCAAAAGCTGCGTCCGCAGCACGTGGGTGGCGATGTCCCGGTCACCCAGGCCGAACCAGCCAGGGCCAGCGCCGTAGGCGGCGAGCTCGCCGAGCACGGTGAAGCTCTCGTCCGCCCGGCCCCAGCCCTGCTCCTCGTTGATGCCCGCGCCGAGCGTGTACATGACGGTGTCCAGGTCGGGCGAGACATGCAAGCCGAACGGGGTGAAGTCGTCGCCGGTGTTGCCGATGACGGTGATGTCAGCGTCCGGGACCGCCGCGCGCAAGCCACGCAGGAACCTGGCACCGCCAACGCCGCCCGCCAGAACTGTGATGCGCATGCACGAAGTCTTCCATCACGGGTGGCGGGCAGGCGTCCAGTGCTGCCTCAAAGGGCCGTGGGTGGCGGGCGGGAGTAGCCACCGGGGTCCCCGTTCCCAGGAAAATCTGCGTGGACTTTCACCTCAACATGGGGCAACCAGGTGGCCATTATCACGTATCTCCCTTGACGCGATGGAAGACACGCGCGTGTAATTCCATCCATGTAATTCTCGCGCCGCAGAAGGCGAGGGGCGGGATCACGGGGAACCGAACGGCAGGAGGTGTGCAGTGGCAGACGTCATCGTCTCGCTGGTGCACGACGCGCTAGGCATCGGCGCAGATGATGCCGGGGAGCAGAGCTGGCAGGATCGCGCGCTGTGCGCGCAGACCGATCCGGAGGCCTTCTTCCCGGAGAAGGGCGGCTCCACCCGCGAAGCCAAACGGGTATGCCGCAGCTGCGAGGTACGTGCCGAGTGCCTTGAGTATGCGCTCGGTCACGATGAGCGATTCGGGATCTGGGGTGGCCTGTCCGAGCGAGAACGGCGCCGGCTAAAGCGTCAGGCGGTCTAGCCGGGTTGCGGCCTGGTCGGGCACTTTGGCTGCCCCGGCTTGGTCATGGCGCCCGACGGCCTGCCTGCATTCGGACTGGCCATCGAGCCGGGTCAGATTCGCGTATTGTTCACGGGAGCCCCCACCGGGGCAAGACGGCACAGTCGCGTCGTCTGCCCAGCTAGCGAACCCGGACAGCAAGCGAATCTCTTGTCGCCCACCGACTCCTACCCCCAGCACCTTGTCACCGCGGTGATCGTCGCGCACGATGGCGCCGGGTGGCTTACGCATGGACTCGAGGCGCTGAGCAATCAGACCAGGCCCGTGCAGCGAGTCGTTGCGGTCGACACTGGCAGCCGGGACCGGAGTGGCTCGGTGCTGGCGGCCAGGCTCGGTCAAGGTGCCGTGTTCGGGATGGACAGGTCCTCCGGCTACGCTGCCGCGGTCCGGCGTGCTGTGCAGCATAAGGCGGCGAGCGCTCCGCTAGCGGCAGGTCAGCCGGGCCGCAGCCGGTCTGGGGACCAGGTGGAGTGGCTCTGGCTCCTGCATGACGACTGCGAGCCGGCGCCTGATGCACTCGAGCAACTGCTCCGCGGGGCAGCCGAGACGCAGTCCGCCGCGGTGCTCGGGCCGAAGCTGATGGACTGGACTGACCGGGACGTCATCGTGGAGGCCGGCCTGACGATCGACTCGGTTGGCCGACGCATCACCGGCGTTGAGCCCGGCGAGGTGGACCAGGGCCAGCATGACGGCGACCGGGACACCTTGGCGGTGAGCAGCGCGGGCATGCTGGTTCGCCGGGATGTCTGGGAGCAGGTGGGCGGCTTCGACCCCGGCATGACCCTGTTCGGCGAGGACATCGATTTCTGCTGGCGCGTCCACGCCGCCGGTTTCCGGGTTCGGGTGATCACGGACTCGGTCGTCTACCACGCAGGGGCTGCCACCAAGGGCCGCCGCGCGGTCTCGGTCGGCCGGCGCGTCCGGCTGCTGGATCGTCGCAACGCGCTGGTCACCTTGCTGGGGAACCTGCCGTTCGGCCAGATGCTCCTATCGCTGGCAGGCAATCTCACCCTGTCGTTCCTGCGGACCTTGTTCTACCTGATTGCCAAGCGGCCGTCGGCCGCTCTCGACGAGTCCGCGGCCGTGCTTGGCGTGGTGGGGCACCCGATCCGGCTGGCCAAGCTACGGCACCGGCGGGCCGGCGGCCGCAGGCAGGCTTACGGGCGGTTGCGCGGCGACCTGCCGAGGGGCCGGTCCATCCGGCGGGCGGCCGAATTCGCAGCTGTCATGTTGTCGCACTCATCGCTGGAGGACGTGGCCGGAGCCAGGCACGCCACCGACGACCCCACCGACGACGAATCGCTGCTGACCGACACCGGTTTCCTGCAGCGGGTTCTGACCAGGCCCGGTGTCCTGCTGGTGCTGGCGCTGATCGCGGTGGCGATCGCGGCGGAACGTTCGGTTGTGACTGGTGGCACGCTGGGCGGCGGCGCGCTGCTGCCAGCCTGGGAAGGCGCGTCCGGACTGTGGTCCCAGTTCTTGTCGGCATTCCACCCGACGGGGATTGGCTCAGCCAGCAGCGGCCTGCCGTATGTCGGGATCCTGGCAGTGCTGGCCTCGGTGCTGGGCGGCAAGCCGTGGCTCGCCATCGACGTGCTGCTGCTCGGCAGCGTTCCGATGGCCGGAATCGCTGCGGTCCTGGCCCTGCGGAAGGTAACGAAGTCCGTTCCGGTGCGGGTGTGGGCCGCGGCTTCTTACGCGCTTCTGCCTGTCGCCTTCGGCGCGATCGCCGCAGGCCGGCTCGGCAGCGCCGTCGCCTTCGTGGTTATCCCGCTGGTCGGCCTGCTAGCGGGCCGGATGTTCAGCGAGCCGCCGAAGCTTGCCCGGCGGGCCGCCTGGGCTACCGGCCTCGCGGTCACCGTGGGCGCCGCGTTCGTGCCGCTGTTGTGGCTGCTGGCGCTGGCAGGCGCGGTTCTGGCGGCGCTCATGCTGTACCGGGCTGGCCGCGGGATGTTCGCCAACCTTGCCATCGCGGCGCTGACGCCGCCGGTTCTGCTGATGCCATGGATGCTGCCGCTGTTGCAGCATCCATCGCTGCTGCTGCTGGAGGCCGGCGTACAGCGTCCTGGGTTGGCTGTCTCCCGCCTTCCGGCCAAGTCGCTGCTGCTGCTCAGCCCCGGCGGACCCGGCCTGCCGCCGTACTGGGTGAGCGCAGCCCTGCTACTGGTAGGGCTAGCGGCCCTGCTGGCCCCTAAGCGCCGGCAGCTCGTGATCGCTGGCTGGATCGTGGCGCTCCTCGGCCTTGCAGCGGGGCTGGCTGTCAGCCGGGCCGCCGTCACGCCACCAGGTGGTCAGCCGATGACCCCATGGCCCGGCGTAGCGCTGGCGGTGGCGGCGGCTGGGCTGTTGCTGGCAGCGGCCACGGCGGCCAGTGATCTCGGCGGGCGGGCCGCGGCCGTCGGCCGGAGGGGGCGCCGGCGGCTGGCCGGCTTGCGCGCCATTCCGCTGGCAGTGCTAACGCTGGCCGCCTGCTCGGCGCCGCTGCTAGCGGCCGGTTACTGGCTGCTGCACGGGGTCGACGGCCCGCTGGCCCCCGCTCCCGGCCAGATAGTGCCGTCTGCGGTGTCCCAGCTTGGCGGCAGCGGCCGGCAGCTGCGCACGCTCGTGCTGACGACGTCGGGCGGTCACGTTTCCTATCTGCTGCTGCGCGGCCAGAGCCCGCAGTTCAGCGACCCGGGGCTCACGCCGGCACCCGGCGCGCAAACTGCGCTCAACAGCGCGGTCGCCGGCCTGGTCGCGCCGGGCGGCGGCGAGGCGGCAGACCAGAGCCAACTGCTCGCCCGGTTCGACATCGGCTTCGTGCTGATGCGAGCACCGGGCAGCAGCCAGCTTGCCAACGTGCTCGACGAAGTCGCGGGGCTGACCGCAGTCACCACAAGCGCGCCATACCTCTGGCGGCTAACCGATCTACCGTCCCGGGTAAGCGTGGCGGAGCCGAACGGAAGCGTCGTCGCCATTCCGTCCGGCCAGGTGGGAGTTTCCGCAACCGCGCCGGCCGCGGGCGGCACACTTGAGCTGTCCGAGCCGGCCGGCGGCTGGTCAGCCGCGCTCAACGGGCACGCGCTCACTCCGGTTGCCTCGCCAGCAGGCAGCTGGGCGCAGGCGTTCAAGCTGCCACCTGGCGGCGGGACCCTGACGGTCAGCCGGAACGGGCTCCTGCACGACGTGCTCACCTGGCTAGAGATCCTTGCGTTCCTGGTCGTCGCTGGGCTGGCGCTGCCGGGAGTCAGGACGGCAGCCGAGATGGAAGCCGCCGCGGCGAGTGCGCAGGCCGAAGAGCTGAGTGAGCAGACAGCAGACCAGACCGATACCGAGGGCGAGGCCGCGCCGGTAGGTGCGGCGGCCGCCGCGTCGGTAGGTGCGAGCCTCGCAGTTCGGGGGAGCACCGCAGTTCGGGGGCAGCAGTCCGGACGCAGGCGGCGCGGGCCGACATAGTGCCGGAGAACTCGCGGAGCTGGCTCCCGGCGGCCGGCCAGGCCGCGATGTCACGAGTCGCGCCGCCGCCGGCGCCCGTGACGTGGATCAGGTCCGTGAGGTACCCGGGGCCTTCCCACGTACTGACTCTTTCGCTGGCGCTGGTTCTTTCGCTGGCACTGAGGCGTTCGCTGGCACTGAGGCGTTCGCTGGCACTGAGGCGTTCGCTCGCGTCGACGACGGCGCTCGTCGGGTGGCCGGGCCGCGGAGGCCCGCTGGCGCTCATGGTGGTCCTGGCGCTCACGGCGGTGCTGGCCCGCGCAGCGGTGCTCACGGCGGCGCGGATGCCCGCGAGGACGGCGAGGAGGCGGATGAGGCCAAGCGCACGGGGACGCGGCTCGGTCGCGTTGGCCGGCGGCATGGCGACAGGGACACGGCCCCGAGCAGCGAGTCCCGGCATAGCGACCCGGAGCGCGGTGACGGCGGGCGCGGCGAGGACGGGGATGCGGGCAAGTCGCGGCGGCTCGGCCGGAAGGACAGGCGCCGGAGCAGGAAGCTAGATCCGTCGTCTCGCGATGGCGGCGAGGCTGGACGCGCGGCCGCGGCCGCCGGTGTGTCGCTGGCCGCAGCGGCCGGCTCGGCCGCCGCCCGAGCGGCGGCGGTGAGCGCGCTGCGGCCCGACGTCAGGGGCAGCATTTCCGGTTCCCCCTCCGGCGGGCGCGCGGCGTGGCCGGCAGGCCAACCGCCCAGCCGGTTCTTGGCCGGCCCGCCGGATAGCCGGATGCGCCCCGCAGAGTATGAGCCGACCGGACCCGGTGCCCAGTCACCCGGCCCGCAGTCCTATCAGGAAGAGGGCCTCGGGTACGACCGGGGCGCAGCCTGGGCGGCGACCGGCCCCCGGTCACCGTCGGGCACGCCCTATGACGAGCCGTCGAACGATCCCTCGTCGTCCCCCCGTCCCGGTTACGGCGCGCCCTCGCCATCAGGTGCGAGTTATCAGGACGACGTCGACGCTGGCCGCCAGCCGGCTGGCTACCGACGCGATGACGGATACGGCCGCAGCTACGGCGATGACTCCGGGTACCGCGATGGATCGGCAGGCTACTCGCCGCGGGCGGGCTATCCCGCCGAGCCGGGCTACGCACCGGACGCGGGCTACGCACCGGACGCTGGCTACGGCGGCGACCGAGGCTACGGCTACGACCGGGACGACGCCAGTCACCGTCCTAGTCCGGGTTATGGCAGCGAGCCTGGATACGGCACCAACTCGGGCTACGAGCCAGGCCGATACCCCGCCGACCCCATTCCTCGGTCCCAGCCGCCCGCGCCCGCTGACTGGCAGGACTCAGGCTGGCACGACACACCGACCGCACGCGGTCGCACTCGCCCAGGATCCGGCTGGCCAGAGCCCGATCCGCGGCCGGGCTGGTCGCAGGACTACCAGCAGCCAGACTGGCCCCAGGAGTACCCGGCAACTGGGCCTGCCGCTGGCCGCGCTTCGCCCTGGCCGGTGCCCGAGCAGCAGCCCTGGCCCGACCCGGGCGACGAGCTAGAAGCACTGCCGTCGGCCGGGGAAGTGCATCACGACTGGCCAGGACGCGACGACCGGAATGGCCACGGCTGGCCCACTCCCGGGCATGAGGCTGACGGGGAGACGTGGTGAGTCGGCTGCGTTACGGCAGGCTGCTGTTCGCAGCGCTGGTCGCGATCGCCCTCGGCGGGCTTTACGCGGCTGCTGGCTCAAGTCATACCGCCGCAGCCTCCCCGGCGAAGGCCGCACGGGCCATCAGCGTGCCCGTCACCACAGCGACCCGAGTCTGCCCGGCACCCGGTTCGGCTGGCGTCACGGCTGCCTCGGTTGCGCTGGCGGCGATACCGGGTTCGGCCTCGGCTGGCCAGGCCGTGGTCAGCAGGCTGACGCCGGGCGGAAGCACGACGACCGGCCAGGTCGTTGCGACGACTAACAAGCCCGGCCTGCTGCACATTTTCACCGTCACGGCAGCGCGCCCGCTGACGAAGGCTCAGCAGGTCGGCGAACCAGGTTCGAGCTCGGACGTGACCACTCATACCGCCCGCGGCGGCGTGGTCGTCACCGCCACCGGCGCGCTGGCCCAGGGCCTGGAGGCTGAGCAAACCGGTCCAGGCGGGCTGGTCACCGCGCAGTGCGGCGCGCCCGGCACGAGCTTCTGGTTCGTCGGGCCCGGTCAGGCCTCTGCCGCCACCATCGACTTGTACCTGATGAACACCGACAGCCAGCCTGCCGATGCTCAAGTCTCGATGCTGACCGACGTCACCAAGGGCGCTCCGCTGCTCGGCAATGCCGACAACGGCATCACCGTGCCGCCGCACAGCGTCGTGGTGCAATCATTGAGCGCGCTGCTGCGCTATTCCAAGGTCGTCGCGGTCAACGTGAGCACGAGCGTGGGCCGCGTGGTTGCCGCAGTGCGGGAGAGCCGGTCCGGCAAGGATGCCGGCACCTGGCTGTCGCCTACCGGGGCGCCGGCCACGACGCTGGTCATACCCGGCCTGCCACGGGACTCCGGCCCGCACGTGTTGTACATCGCGGTGCCGGCAGGCGCGGCCACCGCTCAGGTGAAGGTCACCGCAGTGACGACGCGCGGCTCGTACCAGCCGACGGGCACGACCGGGATCGCGCTGCTGGGCGGCTCGGCGGCCGCGATTGCGCTCCCATCCCTGACCGGCGTGTCCGGAGCCATCAAGGTGTCAGCCAACGTTCCGGTAACGGCGGCCTTGCTCATTCCCGGCGGTCCAGCCGGAGCGCCGGGCGCGCTCGCCGCGAGCGCCGGCCAGCTCGTCCAGCAGGGCGTCGTCGCGGATAATCCGGCGAGGTCCGCAGGGCAGAGTCAGCTCATCTTGTCCGCGCCGGGTAAGGCCGCGACGGTGCGGATCACCGAGGCAACCGCGGTCGCCGCGGCCAGCCAGCCCGGCACTGTTGTCCGGATCAAGGCCGGGGCGTCGGTGGTGGTGCCGGTCGGCGCTCCGACCGGGACGAAGGTGTCTGCGTTCACCATCGTGGTGACGCCAGTCAGTGGCTCCGGCCCGGTCTATGCGAGCCGCATCATCAGTGCCGGCCGCGTCGTCCGATCGATACTTCCGGTGCCCAGTTCGCCGATTTCGATCAGCTTGCCGCCGGTTCAGGACTCGCTGCCGGCATTCCTGCACTGAACCAGCCCGGCCGCCGCGCTCGCCTACTCGTCGCCTGGGTAACCAGGGTCGACTGTCTGCGGATCGACGCCGAGCCAGTGCGCGAACTGCTCAACCACCACGTCGAGAACCAGCTCCGCTAGTTCTTCCTCGCCGTCGGCGCGCGCCATCAGCGGTCGCCGGTATAGCACGATGCGGGCCGGATGCGGCTCGGCCACCGGGCCTGGCGCCGCCGCCGGAATCGGCGGCAGCAAGCCGGGCAGCTCGAATGCAGGCGTTGCGGGCGGGACCGGCGGTGCGGGGGAGATGGGCTGCGTCGTCGAGACTGGCGGGCCCGTCAACTCCAGCCTGGCCAGCGGCACCGGATCAGGATCGTCGGTGTCGGAGCCCGCAGGCGGGATCTCCTCTACCGCGAATTCGATCCCGGACAGCTCAGCTTCCCAGCGCGGCTCGAGCTGTGAGACGGCCAGAAGGACGAGGTCGTCGAAGCGCTCCGCGCGGGTCCGGTAGAGCGGGACGTCCGGCGGGACAAGCGAGCCGCGCAGGCCGCGGCCGTGCCGGTCCCGTCGATGGGGCCGCACCGTTCGCGCCGGGCTGCCGCTCTTGCCGTCATGCACAGTAACTGAGCGTATCCCAGCTGTTTCCGGCCTGCCTGAGCGGCCGCATTGGGGCGGACCGAGACACGATCGCGCAGTGTGCCCCAGGTGGTGGCGTTACCGTCTGCCTGTCGATACCGTCAGCCGTTGTGAGCGACGATCACGACCCCGCACTTGCCGGCCCGCAGGCGATCCTTTGACCCCTCGCCAGTGCTCGCGGCCGGCCTGTAAGCAGGCTGCCCTGTACACGCTGACTTACGTGTACCGGGACTCCACGGCAGTACTCGGGCCGCTCGCCGCCTTCGTCGAGCCGCACTGCTACGACCTGTGCGCGCGCCATGCCGACCGGATGACCGCGCCACGAGGGTGGGACGTCGTGCGGCTGCCGGTCAGCGAGCCTGAGGACGACGCGGCACAGGCCGATGACCTCGAGGCCCTGGCGAATGCCGTGCGCGAGGCAACCGCGCCCCGGACTCCGGCTGAGCCCACCGGCCAGGGCGTCGAGGTGGGCCGCAGAGGTCACCTGAGGGTGCTGCGGTCATCCCCGCCAGACGGCGGTCGGATCGGCTAGCAGCCGTCGGCTCGGCTAGGCTGCCAGCGGGCCAACCGGAGTGAGCGTCGGCAAGGTGAGCTGAGCGACTGGAGACACTATGAAGATCGATGACTGGCTGCTCGAGATTCTGGCCTGCCCGAAGTGCCACGCCCCGCTCCGTGTCGACGAAGCCGCCAGCGAACTGGTTTGCACTAGTCAGGACTGCGGGCTGGCCTACCCGGTTCGGGATGATATTCCGGTATTGCTGATCGACGAAGCTCGCGACCCGGCAGCCGGCCCAGGGCGGGAGTGAACGTTCATCGGTACTCGCCGGGTGCCGGGTCCCGAGGCCATCGGGCCAGGTAGAGGCGGGGCTGGGACCAACGGCGGAGACAGCGATCGCAACCCCGTTCCCCGCCTTATCCCGGAGAGCGCGGACGGCAGTGACGCGGACGGCAGTGGCCGGCCTGGAGGCGGCGGCCACGGCGGCAAGCGCGCCGTCGTCGCTGCGCTTGGCGCCAACCTGAGCATCGCGGTCGCCAAGTTCATCGCGTTCCTGATTACCGGCTCGGCATCGCTGCTGGCCGAGGCCGTTCACTCGGTGGCCGATTCGTGCAACCAGCTGCTGCTACTGCTCGGCCGGAGCCGGGCGCGGCGCAGCGAGACCGAGGAGCACCAGTTCGGTTTCGGCGCCGAGCGGTACTTTTACGGCTTCCTGGTCGCGCTCATGATCTTCGCGGTGGGTGCGGTGTTCTCCGGCTACGAGGGCATCGAGCGCATCCGCCATCCTGCCCAGCTGACGTCGCCGGTGGTTGCGCTGGTCGTGCTCGCCATCGCGATCGTCCTGGAGAGCTTCTCGCTGCGTACCGCGGTGGCCGAGTCCAATCGCAGCCGCGGCCGGTCCGGATGGCGGAGTTTCATCCGGCGTGCGAAGGCTCCCGAGCTGCCGGCCGTGCTGCTAGAGGACGTGGCCGCGCTATGCGGCCTCGGGCTGGCGCTGCTCGGCGTGACGCTGGCGGCGATCACACACGACGACCGCTGGGACGGCGCTGGATCGCTGTGCATCGGCGTTCTGCTCGGCTGCGTCGCCGTTGTGCTGGCCTTCGAGATGAAGAGCCTGCTCATCGGGGAGTCGGCGAGCTTCGACGTGCAGGCGGCCATTGTCGGCGCCATCGAGTCCGGGGCTGAGATCGAGCGAGTGATTCATCTGCGCACGCTGCATATCGGACCGGACACGCTGCTGGTCGCCGCCAAGGTCGGCATCGTGGGCTGCGATACCGCCGCCAGCGTCGCCGCGGGCATTGATGCCGCCGAGCGCCGGATCCGCGCCGCCGTGCCAATCGCCGAGCTCATCTTCCTGGAACCCGACATCTACCAGGCGGAACGGGCCGACGTTACCGATCCGGCTATCAAGGCGGCCCGGCGCTCTGACGAGGATGATCTAGATCAGGAGTAGCTAGCCGGCCTGCTGACTGGAGTAGCCGACCATCCAGGTCGGCGCGATCCGGACGTAGGCGATATCGGGACCCCAGCTCGACGGGGAGGCGCCGTAATGGCGGGTCAGGTGATCGTCGACCCAGGGCAAGTCGGGGTGACCCGGATCGAGGAACTCCGCATCGCCGTGCGTGAACACGCCATAGGTGTCGCCCTCCAGGTACGCGACGCTGACCTGCGGTCGGCTGCGCAAGTCCGTCGCCTTGACCGAGGAACCGCTAGTCGTGAAGATCCACCGGGCTTTCAGCAGATGCCCGTCGACGCCGCTGATCCGGGGCCGTCCGTGCGCGCTGACAGTGCTGAGGGCCAGCGTGCGCATGCCGTCCAAGTGGCCGACCAAGTCCGCAGCCGAGATTGCCCGGCCCGGCGTGATGATCGAGCGCAGGTGTTCGCTGGCTCCCGATAGCGATCGGTCGAGCAACTGCTGGAGCCAGTCGAGGTCATCGGCTTGCTCGTACATGTTCGCTCCCTCTATTTGGCCCGCCTGGTGCGGCGGCCTAGCCGGCGAGGGTCGCGGCCAGCCGGCCGGTATCCCGCAGCACCGCCAGGTCAGGGTCCCGGCCGGCGTTGGCCCGTATGTCTGGATTGAGCGCGACCGCCTCGCCGACTGCCGCGGCCGCCTCGTCCAGCTGGCCGGCTCTGGCTCGTGCGCAAGCGAGGTTATAACTGGCCATGCCTCGGGCGGCCGCCGGCGCGCCGAGGTAGCCAGCCATCGCAACGGCGTTCTCTGCGAGGGTTACCGCCTGGTCCGGCTGGTCGTGGTTCAGGTAGTACTCGCCGAGGTGACCGGTTGGATGCCAGAAACCGCGGACGATGATCTGCAGCCACAACTGCCGGCCGCGCAGCCAGGGATTGCGTGACGGGTCAAGCAGGTCGTCTGCCGCGGCCGCATGCACGCCGGCGATCAGGTCACCGGCCACCTGCCAGCTGTCACGACCAGCCGGGCCGGCCGGGGTGGCGGCCAGCTCCTGGTAGAGGTCAGCGGAATCGTGATCGACGTCACCGAACTCGGGCGGTGTCTCGCCGGCGTCGATGGCCGTCAGCCGGACAACCTGCTGCCGCCTGAACACGGTGTTATGCGCGACAACCGGAATCGCGGCCCACTGGCCCGGGTTGCCCGCCTCGCCTGCCGGCACCGACGCGAGCAGAACTTGCTCCTGCGTCGCGGCGAAGCCGATCAGGCCGGTTATGGCAGCGCGCAGCCGCCTGATGTCGGTCATGTAGCCTCACCCGGCTTGCGTGCGATGAACTTCAGCACGTAATCCACGCTCACCGTGATCTTGTCGAAGCCCAGCGTCTGGAGCCGCCCAAGCATCGAGGCTGGCTCCACCGGGTTGTAGGTGTCCTCGGCGTGGAAGTGGTGCAACTCGTTGCTGGGCAAGCTGTCCGAGCCGATCAGCACCCCGCCCGGCCGGAGCACCCGGAAGGCCTCGGCCAGGATCGCATTCTGCAGCGCCAGGGTCGGCACGTGGTGCAGCATCGTGAACGAGCCAACTGAGTCGAAGGACTCATCCGGGTAAGCCAGCTCCGCCGCGCTGCCGGTCGTGATCTGGACGTTCGTGCCCGCATATCGGTTGGCAAGCACTTCCGCTGCTTCGGGATCAACCTCGACGGCGGTGAGCCGGGCGACCTTGTGCCGCAGCCATTCGGTCGCCGCGCCGGGGCCAGGTCCGAACTCGAGCATCTCCTTGCCAAGGTCGCAGTCCCTGGTCAGGACGGGCAGTACCTCGGTCTGTATGTGCTGCGCCCACTCGGGGCTTCCGCACACCCGCGCATGGTTTTCATTCATGACCTTGACGTTAGGAAATGCGGCCGAGACGGGCCAGGGCGTAGGCTGCCAAGCTGTGTCGCTGGAAGGACAGTCGCTGCCAGAAGACTCGCTGCCAGAAGACTCGCTGCAGAAGACTCGCTGTCAGAAGACTCGCTCGACCGGCAGGCACCGCCGCCGGGCGGGCAGCAGGACAACTATTGCGCCGCGGACGAGCTATACCCCGACGCCGCGATCGTCGTGGCGACGTTCCCCATGCCGGCCGGGCTTGTCTTTGATTGGCACACGCACCCCGACCACCAGCTGGCCTGGGCTGCCAGTGGCGTGCTCACGGTTCGTACCAAGGAAGCGGCCTGGGTACTGCCGCCGACCAGAGCTCTGTGGATCCCGGCCGGGCTTCGGCACGAGACGCTCTCAGACGGCGCAGCGACCATGCGGTCCGCCTACCTTCGACCGGGCCTGTGCCCCATCACCTGGACAGAGCCGACACCGGTCACGGCCAGCTCGCTGTTGGCCGGGCTCATCGGCTACCTCGAGGCGACTGACCTCGATCCAGGTCGCCGAGCTCGGGCTGAGGCCGTGCTGGTAGACCTGCTTCAGCCGGTCGCGATGACCACGATCGAGTTGCGCACACCGGCCGACGACCCGGCCCGGCGAGTAGCAGACCAGCTGGCCGTCGATCCAGCCGACGGCCGCACGCTAGCCGAATGGGGCCGCGAGGTCGGCGCGAGCGAGCGAACGCTGGCACGCGCGTTCCTGGCCGGCACCGGGATCAGCTTCGGGCGCTGGCGGACACGGCTGCGGCTGCAAGCAGCTCTGCCGGAGCTGGCGGCCGGCGAGCCTGTCTCCAACGTGGCGCGGCACGTGGGTTACGAATCCGACAGCGCCTTCGTCCAGGCATTCCGGCGGGAGACCGGCATCACCCCGGCGATGTTCTACCGCAGTCAGCCCGGACCTGGCGCAGCCTGAACTACGTCCGCTGGCGATATGCGAGCTTTGTTCGGTCGGCGGTTGTCACTCGGGCGGCGCAAGTGCGGCCCGTTGGGCGTGGCTCTCACAACGCCGCCCCTCTTTGGTCGGCAGCGTCACAACGACGCCCAACGTGCGTCGGCTAAGTTACGGGCGGCTTCAGCTTTTTGCGGCTTTAGATCCGATTTATTCGATAAGGGTGCCTGGCGCCGGGACGCATCCGGCGCATGAAGGCTTGGCGGCAGCGGGGCACCGCGGACGGTTAGGCCTACCCGGGCGGGATCGGGAACTCGCCGGTCCAGGCGGAGCAGGCGCAGCGCCCGCTCCTGCTCGAAGTCCAGCGCCCGCGCTGGGGGCGGCTGGATCTTGCCAATACGGCGCCCTAGCTCGGCTACCTCGGCCCGCACCCGCTGGTCAGCCAGCACCCGGATGGCGAAAGCCAACGCTACCGGGCTGACGTCGTAACGGCGTTCGATCGACAGGCCGAGCGCGACAGCGGCCAGGTCGGCGTCGGTGTATTGCCGGTGACCGCCACCCGGCTGCGGATTGCGGTCCGGCGCGGCTGTCCCGCTCGGCCCGGCGGCAGCCGCGGCTCGTTCGGTTGGGCGGCGCGCAGTCCGGCGGCGAGCGCCATGCCGCACTGCCGGCAGCAAGCCAAGGGACTCCCGGTAACGCAGCATCCGAGGCGTCAGACCGAGACGGCTGGCAGCCTCAGTAATCCGCATGGCCCAAACCTTACAGCTTCTTGTTAAGAACGCCGCACTCGAGATGCGCTCGGCGCCCCCATTGCCATACGGTCGTCCTGTGGCCCTGGATTGGGACCGCCTGCCGCGAGCTTCGGAGGAGCCTGAATGCCCACTGAGACGATTCCGTTTAGGATTGCTGATCTGTCGCTGGCCGACTTCGGCCGCCGGGAGATCCGGCTGGCCGAGCACGAGATGCCAGGCCTGATGGCGGTGCGCGCCGAGTGGGCGGACTCGCAGCCGCTGGCCGGTGCGAGGATCACCGGCTCGCTGCATATGACCGTGCAGACGGCAGTGCTGATCGAGACCCTAGTAGCGCTCGGTGCCGACGTTCGCTGGGCGTCGTGCAACATCTTCTCCACTCAGGACCACGCGGCCGCAGCTGTGGCCGTCGGTCCAGACGGAACGATCGACGACCCGCGCGGCATCCCTGTGTTCGCCTGGAAGGGCGAGACGCTGGAAGAGTACTGGTGGTGCACCGAGCAGGCGCTGACCTGGCCGGGCCAGATCGGGCCCGACATGCTGCTGGATGATGGCGGCGACGCCACGCTGCTCGTGCACAAGGGCGCCGAGTTCGAGACGGCCGGTTCTGTGCCTGCGCCACGCGACGACGACCCGGAGGAGTGGCACGTCATCTTGTCCGTGCTGAACCGCGCGTTGGCCGAGGCCCCCGGCAAGTGGACCGCGATGGCGGCCGGAATCAAGGGCGTGACGGAGGAGACCACCACCGGCGTGCACCGGCTGTATGAGATGGCCAGGGACGGCTCGCTGCGGTTCCCCGCGATCAACGTGAACGACTCCGTTACCAAGTCGAAGTTCGACAACAAATACGGCTGCCGACACTCTCTCGTGGACGGCATCAACCGGGCGACCGATGTGCTGATCGGGGGCAAGGTCGCGGTCGTCTGCGGCTACGGCGATGTGGGCAAGGGCTGCGCTGAGTCGCTGCGCGGGCAGGGCGCCCGGGTGATCGTGACCGAGATTGACCCGATCTGCGCGCTGCAGGCAGCCATGGATGGTTATCAGGTGGCGCGGCTTGAGGACGTCGTCGGCACCGCCGACCTCTTCGTCAGCGCGACCGGCAACTTCCACATCATCACCGCCGAGCACATGAGCCAGATGAAGCACCAGGCAATCGTCGGCAACATCGGCCATTTCGACAACGAGATCGACATGGCCGGGCTGGCCCGGCTCCCCGGCATCAAGCGCACCAACATCAAGCCGCAGGTCGACGAGTGGACCTTCCCGGACGGCCACGCGGTCATCATCCTGTCCGAGGGTCGGCTTCTGAACCTGGGTAACGCCACCGGGCACCCGAGCTTCGTGATGTCGAACAGTTTCACCAACCAGGTGATCGCCCAGGTCGAGCTGTTCACCAAGGCTGACGAGTTCCCGCTCGGCGTGCACGTCCTGCCCAAGCACCTGGACGAGAAGGTGGCGCGCCTGCACCTGGACGCGCTCGGGGTTAGGCTCACCGCGCTGACCAAGGAGCAGGCCGCCTACATCGGCGTCCCGGTCGATGGCCCGTACAAGCCAGACCACTACCGGTACTGACCGGGGCGGCGAGCCGACCGGGCCAGTTGAACGGAACGGCGGTCCGCACTCAGACGTCGCAGATGCCGGGCTCGGGCTGGCTGGCCAGCCCGGCATCGCCTGGGCCGAGCGCGCCATGCCAGTGCTTGGCATGCTGCGGACGTCGTTCGCCGCGCAGCAGCCGTTCGCCGGACTAAGGATCGCCGCCTGCCTGCACGTTACGGCCGAGACCGCAGTCCTCGTCCGCGCTCTCGCAGCCGGCGGCGCCCTGGTGCAGCTTGCGGCGTCGAATCCACTGTCGACGCAGGACGACATCGCTGCGGCCCTGGCGGCCGAGCCTGGAATCACCGTCCATGCCAGATCGGGCGTAGACCGCGAAACCTACTACGAGCACATTCACCGCGCCCTGGACAGTGGCCCCGACCTGCTCATGGATGACGGCGGCGACCTGGTCAACACACTGCACGAGGCGCGGGCCGAGCTGATCGCCGGCGTCCGCGGCGGCTGTGAGGCAACTTCGACCGGGGCGGCCAGGCTGCGGCGGATGGCCGCAGCGGGATCGCTGGGCTTCCCGGTGGTCGCAGCTGACGCGTCGTCGACCCGTCGGATGATCGACCACAAGTACGGCACTGGTCAGTCGGTCGTGGACGGGATCCTGCGCGCCACCAACACGCTGGTAGCTGGCAAGACCATCGTGGTGGCCGGGTTCGGGCCATGCGGCTCGGGCGTCGCGGAACGGGCGCGCGGTCTCGGCGCCCAGGTCATCGTCACCGAGGTTGACCCGGTCCGCGCTCTGGGCGCAATCATGCAGGGATTCCGGGTCATGCCGATGAGCGCGGCCGCGCCTCAGGCCGAGCTAGTGATCACTGCCACTGGCTCGCGGGACGTCGTAGGCGCGGCTGAGCTTGCGCTGCTCCCGGACGGCGCGATGCTGGCGAACGCCGGCCATTTCGACGTCGAGATTGACGTGGAGGCGCTGGCTGGGCTGGCGGTGGAGATCAATCCGGCTATCAGGCCCCACGCGGACGAGTACGTGCTGGCCGACAGCAGGCGGCTGATCCTGCTGGCAGAGGGCCGCGTTGTGAACCTGGTGGCAGGCGAGGGCAACCCGGCGGCGGTCATGGACACCTCTTTCGCGGTGCAGGCGCTTGCGCTGGCCTGGCTCGCGGGCGGCGAGATTGGCAGCGGCGGCGAGGTCGGCATAGCCGCCGAAGCCCCGCGCGGTGGTCAGGTACTAGACGTGCCCGCATCGATCGACGCGCAGGTGGCCAGCCTGACACTGGCTTCGCTTGGCACGAAGATCGACGCGCTCACCGACGCGCAACGGCGCTACCTTGAATCCTGGCGACGAGGATCGTAGCCGTCAGCCGGGGGGCGCGAACCCGGTCGGTGGGGCGGAGCCGGGTACCGGGGGCGCGGCTGGCTGGGCGGAGTCGGCTGGCCCGGTTGAGCTAGGTTCCAGAGTTACGGCAGGTTCGCGGTTAATGCCGGGGGATGCCCCCGGCCGCCCCGGCTGGGGTGCGCCCGGCTGCGCCGCGACGGGCTGCACCGGCTGCGCCATGACCGGGTAGGCCGACTCCGTGACCGGATGCACGGCCGCCAGCCTGGCCTGGTCACGCTGGCGCCGAAGCGCGAGCACCGCTGCCAGGTATGCGGGCGGCGGAGTGCCTGGTGGCGGCGGCGGGCTTACTTGGGCCGCGACCGCCGATGCCAGTCGCGCGCCGAGGTCATCCCTCGCGGCCGGCTGCAAGTCGTAGTAGCGGCGCAGAAAGCTGCCAGCCGCCTCGGCCGTCCCGTCGGACAGCCCGGAGATCTCGGCCAGTTGCGCCCAGCCGGCCAGCGGCGGTGGCACGAACAGGAACTCCGGCGTCAGGTTCGCCGTGCGCGGCACCCGTTCTTGGATCACGTAGGTGCCGGCGAATAGGTCGCCCAGCCGCTTGCCCCGCGCGGACAGCAGCGAGGTGAACAGAGCCACCGGCGCGAGCACGGTGAATTCGAACAACCCCGCTAGAGCCCGGATCAGCGCCTGCCGGAATCGTTCCGGCCCGCCATCATCGCTGACCACCCGCAGGCCCATGGCCATCTTCCCCAGCGTCTTGCCCCGGCTGAGCGTCTCGAAGATCGTGGGGTAGCCGACCATGATGGAAACGCTGACCACGCTGGCGATCGCTATGAGCGCAGCCCCGTTCAGCTGGATGGCGTAGACCACGATGGCCAGAATCAACACGGCGGCGTATTGCAGCATCAGGTCGAGCAGGACCGCCACCATCCGGCTCGGGAATGCGGCGACCGGGACGTCGAGAACGACCGCTTCGCCGGTAACGACCTCGGCCACGGCCCGTCCTCCTGGTCAGCGGAGACATCGGTCGATAACAGGCCAAGGTTATCGAGCGGCGGCCCAGTAGTCTCCACCTGTGGATCTCGATGTTTTCGTCGCCGGGCACCAGGCGGAATGGGCCCGGCTCGACGATCTGGTGCGGCGCCGCCGGCGGCTATCCGGCGAGGAGGTGGACGAGCTAGTAGCCGCCTACCAGCGCACCGCCACGCAGCTGTCCGTCCTGCGCAGCGCCGGCGGCGATCCGGCGCTGGTAGCCCGCCTGTCAGCCCGGGTGGCCAGGGCGCGGGCAGCGGCGGTTGGCGGCGCGCATGCGACCGGCTGGCGGTCGGTCGGCCGCTTCTTCGAGGTGACGTTCCCGCTGGTGGCCTACCGGGTTCGATGGTGGTGGCTCGGTACCGCAGCGGGCTCACTGCTGGTCGCCTTCGTGGTCGGCTGGTGGGTGGCCAGGACGCCCGCAGTGCTGAACAGCCTGGCGTCGCGGCAGGATCAGATCAGCTACCTGCGCGACTTCCGCAGCTACTACTCGCAGTACAACGGCCAGTCGTTCGGCTCGGAGGTATGGACGCACAACGCGACCCTGGCTGCGCTGGCGCTCGTCAGTGGCATCTTCCTAGGCATCCCCACGCTGTGGTTCCTGCTGGAGAACGCTGCGAACATCGGCGTGGCTGGCGGCGTCCTTATCGCGCACGGACGCGCGGGGGAGTTCTTCACCCTGATCCTGCCGCACGGCATGCTCGAGCTATCCGCGTTCTTCCTGGCCGCAGCCGTGGGCTTGCGGCTTGGCTGGACAATCGTCGATCCCGGTCCGCTGCCGCGCAGTCAGGCGCTGGCCGAGCAGGGCCGAGCGGCGATCGCTGTCGCGCTCGGCCTGATCCTGGTGCTGCTGGTGTCGGGATCGATCGAGGCGTTTGTCACGCCCTCCGCACTGCCGGCCTGGGCGCGGATCCTCATCGGTGGCTGGGTCGCGGCCGCGTTCGTTGGCTACGTGCTAGTGCTCGGCCGGCGAGCCTCTGCAGCAGGGCTTTCTCCGGATATCGAGGATGCCCCCGACCTGCTACCGGTCGCTGGCTAGAGCCGAGCAGCCCAGGCTGCGTCACAGACGGCCGGCTGCCTTGAGGCTCAGGTATGCGTCAGCAAGCGCGGCCGGCAGCGTGTCGGGCGGCGCGTCAACGACCTGCACGCCGCGCCGCTGCAGCAGGGCTGACGCGCGGGCGCGCTCCGACCTGGCTCGCTCGGCGGCAGCCGCGGCGTAGACGGCTGTGGCTGCGCCGCGGCCGGCCGCCAGTTCGGTCAGCCTGGGGTCAGTGACCGCGCCGACCAGAAGCCGGTGCCGGGATGCCAGCAGCTGCAGTCCGGGCAGCAGTCCTTGCTCAAGTGCGGACGGGTTCAGGTCAGTGAGGAAGACAACCAGGCAGCGCTGCCTGGCCATGGCCATGACTGCACTCGCGATGAGCCTGCCGTCCGGCTCGATCAGTTCGGCGTCCAGGTTGGCCATCGCGTCGGCGAGTGCGGACAGGTTGCTCGGGCGGCTGACTCCGGTAACGCGGGCGCGGACCCGCCGGTCCGCGGCAAGGAGGTCGATCCGGTCCCCGGCCCGCGTGGCGAGCCCCGCGAGCAGCAGCGCGGAGTCCATGAAGGTGTCCAGGCGCGGCACCCCAGCGACGCGGCCGGCTGCGGTCCGGCCGGTGTCCAATACGACAACGATCCGCCGGTCTCGCTCCGGCCGCCAGGTGCGCACGACGACCTCGGTCCGCCTGGCCGATGACCGCCAGTCGATGGAACGGACGTCGTCGCCGAGGACGTACTGGCGTAGCGAGTCGAACTCGCTGCCCTCCCCGCGCAGCAGCGACCGGTGCTGACCCTCCAGATCACGCAGCATGGCGAGCTTTTCGGGCAGGTGTCTACGGCTCAGAAACGGCGGCAGCACGCGGACGGTCCACGCGGCCGCGTGACGCCCCTGACGGCCGGCCAGCCCGAGCGGGCCGATGGACCGGATAGTGACCTGTGCGGGCGAGGTATCGCCGCGGCGGCTGGGCGTAAGCCCGGTGCTCAGTGCGACATAGCCGCCGGCAGGCACGCTGACGCTGAACCTATTCGGTTGCGCTCCGGCGGTCGGCCGCCATGCGTCCCGGACCACGGCGCGCAGCTGCCGCCGGCCAGCGTTCTCGACGCGCAGGGTCACCGAGCCAGACTGGCCGAGCGGGAGCCTGGTATCACCAGCCCGGCTTAGCCGCAGGTCGCGAACCCCGGCGGCGAGCATCACGTCAACGCTGATCGCGATGACGATCAGGAGGTCAACGACGACTGTGGCCGCGACCGTGCCGAACGCAACCACCGCGAGCAGGCCGATAAGCGCGGCTAGCGCGGCCCGGCCGGTCAGCACCATGACGTCACCGCGGCACCTGCACCGAAGCCAGGACCCCTGCCAGCACCCCGTCTGCGGTCACGCCCTCGAGCTCGGCTTCGGGCCTGAGCTGGATGCGGTGCCGAAGGGCCGGCCGGGCCAGCGCTTTCACGTCGTCGGGCGTGACGTAGTCCCGGCCGGACAGCCAGGCCCAGGCCCGGCTGCTGGCCAGCAGCCCGGTGGCGCCGCGCGGCGACACCCCGAGTTGCAGCGACGCCGACATCCTGGTGGCCCGGCAGATGTCGACGATGTAGCCGGTGACCTCGGCCGAGACCAGGACCTTACGGGTTGCCTGCGCCGCGGCGGCCAGGTCTCCGGCGCTTGCCACCGGTCGCAGCCCGGCCGCTGCCAGGTCGCGGGGATCGAACCCGCCCGCATGCCGGTCCAGGATGGCGACCTCATCCGCGCGCTCGGGCAGCGCCACGGTGAGCTTCATCAGGAACCGGTCCAGCTGGGCCTCGGGCAGCTGATAGGTGCCCTCGTACTCGACCGGGTTTTGCGTCGCGGCGACCAGGAAGGGCACCGGCAGCGGCCGGGGCGTGCCCTCCACCGACACCTGCCGTTCTTCCATTGCCTCGAGCAGCGCCGCCTGGGTTTTCGGCGGAGTCCTGTTGATCTCATCGGCCAGCAGCAGGTTGGTGAACACCGGGCCCTGGCGGAACTCAAACTGGGACGTCCTGGCGTCGTAGATCAGCGAGCCAGTTACGTCCCCCGGCATCAGATCCGGAGTGAACTGCACGCGCTTGCTGTCCAGCGACAGTGCCGCCGCGATGGCCCGGACCAGCAAGGTCTTCGCCACGCCTGGAACGCCCTCAA
Organism: uncultured Actinomycetota bacterium; assembly: GCA_963711055.1. Lineage (GTDB taxonomy): Bacteria > Actinomycetota > Actinomycetes > Streptosporangiales > Streptosporangiaceae > JAJYUU01. The sequence continues at coordinate 37,525 of CAVQCR010000019.1, forward strand.
GTAGCACATGACCTTGGCAGATCAGCGCGATTAGCAGCCCTGTGATGACTGAGTCTTGCGCTACGACGGCCTTGCCGACCTCGGTCCTGACTTCGGCCAGCGCGGCCCGCGGATCACCGGTACCAGTCACTGCGCTCGTACCTTTCTCTCGAGGTCATCCAGCTCACCGGCAAGGGCGACGAGCGCCGCGTCGGTGTCCGGCGCAGGCCCGTAAAGCACGTCACTGACCCGCTCGGCTTGGGTACCGGACCGGGCGGCGAGCGCCGTCGTCACCGTGTCTGCGGAAGCGTCGCGCGGCAGCCCAGCCAGCGCGGAAAGCCGGTCGATCAGCGCGGTGCGCAGCGCCAGGGCGGCGCGGCCGCGCGCTCGCCGCGCCTGGTAGAGCCGACCATGGCCCTCCACCGTTTCCGCCGCCCGTACCACGACGGGCAACCGCTCAGCAACGACGGGTCCAAGCCTTCGAGCTCGCCACAGGGCCGAGAGCAGCAGCGCGATGAGGAGCTGGAGCGCCACCAGCCACGCGCTGAGCGGGATGAGGCTGGTGAGCGAGCGGGACCCGGCCGGCGGACTCGTACCGGACTGGATGGCCTGCCCAGGCACCAGCCAGACCACGCGCCGAGCCGAACTCAGCAGGTTGAGCGCGAGGGAGGCGTTGCCGAGCTTGGCCAGATCCTGGTCGGTCAGGAACTCCCCGGAGCCGAGCACCGTGATGACCTTGCGGCCCGCGGTGAACTGAAGGAGCGAGGACGTCTGGCCATACGGATAGCACAGCTGCGCTCGCGCCAGCGGCTGGCTGAGCCTCATGCCGATGCCACCCATAGTGGCGGTGCCGGCCAGCCGCGCTGCAGCCAGCGCACACAGCGGGGCAGTCGGCCCGGAGATCGAGATGTTGGTAATCGCCACGGCCGGCGTGAATGCCGACAGCGTCGCCTGATCAGGCTCAACGATCACGATGTTCCCGGTGAGTTGCGACATCGCGGCGAGCTGGTCGCTGGAAAGGAACTGCGGGCTGGTAACCACGAGCGTGGCTCCGCCGCGGGCGGCTTGGACGGCTGCTGCCGGCGCGATCTCCCGGATCACTTGTTGCCCGCGCGCGGCCAGTATGTCGGCCAGCGCGTGTGTTCCGGCCGGCCCCGTGCTTGCCGGGTCGAGGTAGTTGTTGGTGACGCCCGACGGCAGCAATAGGGCGATCACCGTACCCCCGGCAATAATCACTGCGGCGATCGCCATCGGCAGCCGCCATCGGCGCCAGGTGTCCGCGGCGGTGAGAGCGGGCTGGTAGCTGCCCAGACCTGGCGGCGCGGTCGTCGCCGTCATGACACTGCGCCGGCGGACGTTGCGTCTGCAGAACCTGCGCCCACGGCGACTGCTAGCCGGGCGGCTCGGATGGCGTTGTCGAGGTCGCGAACGTGCTCGTACCCGGCGGACGCGCCGGTCCTGCCCCCGTACCTGACGTCGTCGAACATTCGGGCGGCGTCGGCGAGTTGCCCGGCCAGCCCGGGCAACGAGAGGCTGGCCTCGGCGGCGAATTCGTCTGCGGTCCGGCCGGGTCTGGCCGGCAGCACGCCGCGCTCCTGCAGTTCTGCTGCCGCCGCGCGCACTCGCTCGATGATGGCCGCGGAGTAGTCACCCGCGCGCGCATGGCCGTCGGCCAGCTCGCGATGGTCGTCGGCGCTCATCTCATGCGCGCTGAGCGATTGCCCGCGGCCGGACCGCTGCGGCAAGCGCGGCCGGACCTGCAACAGGACGACAGAAACGATGACGACCGCGACGACCAGCAGCGATGCCAGGGCCCACCAGCCGCCTGGCAAGGTCGTGTTGATCGCGTTGAACAGACGGTCGAGATGCGTAGTGAGCCAGTTAAGGATCCGCGCCGTCACCGACGGCTGGTAGATGGATTTCGACAGCTCGCGGCGGGCTAGTTCCTGCGCGGCCCGGCGGCCGATGCCCGGCAAGCCCGCTGCGGTCACCAGGCTGTCGACGGCGGCGCCTGCTGACCAGGTGCTGCCGGCTGCCAGACGCCGGCGAACTCGTCACCGGTCAGCTGCTGCGTTTGCGCGGCGTTCCGTAGCACAAGATCAAGCCCTTCCCTGCGCATCCTCAGGTCGACGTACAGGAGGACAGTAACCCCGGCGCTGATCGGGCGGGTGATGGTGCTGGCGACGATGCTGCCAATAGCGACGACGATGACCGCAGCCGCGCCTGAAGCCGCCGTCGTGCCGAACGTGCTAGCCCCGCCCCCAGCCGCGTTAGCGATGACGTTAAACGGTATCCGTACGACGACCCCGGCGATCCCGACGATGAGGGCGGTAAGCAGCAAGATGCCGAACATGCGCCAGAAACTGCCGGAGGTCAGCCGCCACGAGCGCTTCACGGCGGTCCATGGGCCAAGCTTCTCCAGCACAACGGCGGGAACGGTCAGGGCGAGCCGGACGGCGATAAGGATCTCGGCCACGAATGGTCGCAATTCCGCCTAGCACGCCGACGATGGCAGCAAGCGGACCCAGATGCGCGAGCGCCAGCGCGATCACGATCAAGACGAGCGGGATCGGCAAGCCGATGGCGATCGCTATGACCAGGAGGGCCGCGCCAATGACGGTGCCGATGCGCCCGACCTGCCACGCTTCGCCGATGCCGACCTTCCGGCCGAGCACGCCACGGCCGATCACGGCGGTCAGCATGCCAGTGAGCACGTTCTCGATCAGGAATGCCAGGACGAAGGTAACGGCGAGGAGCGTAAAGAACGCGGCGAAGAACGTGCCGAGCTGAGCGGAGGTGATGGTCTGGCCCTGCGGCACGACCAGTGCGTTATTGCCCACGGCGGCCCGCACTCCGAGCGTGATGAGAGTCGTGATCACGCCGGAGATAGTCATCAGGATGGCAGTCAGGCCGAACGTGGCGACCGGGTTCCGGCGGGCAGAGGCGACTGCGCCGTTGAGGATGTCGCCGAGCGCGAGCGGCCGGAGCGGGATGCCGCCCGGTGCCGGCGCGGACGTCCAGTTGCGCCCGCTGTAGCCGGGTTGCCCGTAACCGGGCGGGCCATAGCCGGGCGGGCCATAGCCGGGTTGACCATAGCCGGGCGGGCCATAGCCGGGTTGACCATAGCCGGGCGGGGCATAGCCGGGCGGGGCATAGCCTGGTTGACCATAGCCGGGCTGACCTGGCGGGGGCCCGTAGGCGGGCGGCGGTCCCCAGCCGGGCTGATCAGCCCCGGACGGGCCCGGTTCGCCGGATGCCGGCTGGTCCGCCTCGCCCGGCTGACTGCTCTCGGTCATTTCGCTCCTCGGCGGCCCTCGCGTCGTCTGGCCCATCGCCAGGGACTGCCGCCCCCGTTCGCGCCCATGTTCCCATGACCGTCGCGCAAATCGGTGGCGAATATAGTTGCGAAATCGAATATTCATGACGAACCGGTAACCAGGCCGACCCGGCCGAAGTCGCGCGCGCAGTCGTCAGCATGCAGACTCACCAACATGAACACCCCCGCGTTCCAGTGGCTGGAACCGCCGGACGGGCCAGCCATCAAGTTGCTCGACCAGACCAGGCTGCCTGCCGAAGAGGTGTTCGTTACCTGCGGCGAGGTCGCCCAGCTGGTGGATGCGATCAAGAGGCTGGCGGTGCGCGGCGCGCCGTTGCTCGGCCTGGCAGGCGCCTTCGGAGTGGCGCTGGCGGCTGCCAACGGCGACGACGTCGAGGCAGCCGCGAAGACGATCGCGAGCGCCCGGCCGACGGCGGTGAACCTGGCCTGGGGAGTCCGCCGGGCGCTGCGCGCGTATCAGACGGCCGCTCGCGGTCCGAACCCCGTTCCCGGTCAAAATGCGGGTGCCGTCGCCGCTCTCCAGCAGGCCCGGCAGATCGCCGCTGAGGATGCCGCGGCCAGTGCCGCCATGGCCGCGCACGGGCTGGGCCTGGTCCCGGACCGGGCCCGGATTCTCACTCACTGCAACACCGGAGGCCTCGTCTCGGCGGGGGAGGGCACTGGGTTCGCCGTGGTGCTGGCCGCGCACCGGGCCGGGCGGCTGGCCTGGTTGTGGGTCGATGAGACCAGGCCGCTCCTCCAGGGGGCGCGGCTGACCACCTGGGAGGCGCGCCGGGCGGGCATCCCGCACGCTCTGCTGGCCGACAGTGCGGCTGGGTCGCTGCTGGCCTCTGGTCAGGTTGACCTGGTGCTGACCGGCGCCGACCGGATCGCCGCTGATGGCAGCGTGGCCAACAAGATCGGCACTTACGGGCTGGCGGTCCTCGCCAGCCAGCATGACGTGCCGTTCGTGGTGGTTGCGCCGATGTCCACGGTGGACTTCGACACGCCCGATGGCGCCTCGATCACGGTCGAGTTCAGGGCCGCAGCTGAGGTCACCAATGTGGGTAACCGGCCGGTTGCCCCGGCTGGCACGCAGGCCTACAACCCGGCCTTCGACGTCACCCCGCCATCGCTCATCACCGCCATCGTCACGGAACTAGGGGTGATTCAGCCGGTCACTGCAGGTAATCTGCGAGTCCTGGGCTTGGTGCCGACGCGATAGCGGCTCCCCAAGCCGCCCTCTACGTGGAACGATGGGGAATATGAAGGGTCGTGTGCTGGTCGTCGACGACGACGCCGCTCTGGCCGAGATGCTCGGCATCGTGCTGCGCGGCGAGGGCTTCGAGCCAACTTTCGTCGCCGACGGTGATCGTGCGATTGAGGCATTCCGCGACACCAAACCGGATCTGGTCCTGCTCGACCTGATGCTGCCGGGCATGGACGGCATCGACGTCTGCCGCCAGATCAGGGCGGAGTCCGGCGTGCCGATCGTCATGCTGACCGCCAAGACCGACACGGTAGACGTCGTGCTCGGGCTCGAGTCAGGCGCCGACGACTACATCGTCAAGCCGTTTCAGTCCAAGGTACTCATCGCCAGGGTCAGGGCCCGGCTGCGCCGGACCGATGACCCGGCGCCGGAGACACTGACAATCGGCGAGGTCACGATCGACGTCGCCGGCCACTCGGTGCACCGCGCCGGCGAGCCGCTGAGCCTCACGCCGCTTGAGTTCGACCTGCTGGTAGCGCTGGCACGCAAGCCCCGCCAGGTGTTTACCAGAGAGGTCTTGCTGGAGCAGGTCTGGGGCTACCGGCACGCTGCCGACACCCGCCTGGTGAACGTCCATGTGCAGCGTTTGCGGGCGAAGATCGAAAGGGATCCGGAGCGGCCGGAAATCGTGGTGACGGTCCGTGGCGTTGGTTATAAGGCGGGGCCAGGCTGACCCGGTTGGCGCTGCCCGCGTCCACCAGCGAAGGGCAGTTCAGCCGGGCAAGGCCGGACAGCGGGGAAGGGCCGTGAAGGGAGCAGCCGCAACAGCCGCCGGCATCCAGGCCGGCTATCGAAGGTGGGTAGCCCGGCCGCGCCCGGCGGTGCTATCCGGCGCACAAACACGGCTGAGGCGGTTCAGCGATCGCTGGAGCCGGTCGCTTCAGCTACGGGTGACGACCACAACGCTCGTGCTGTGCGCGATCGTGGTCTCGGTGCTCGGCTACTTCCTGATGCAGCAGCTCGTGGCGAACCTGTACAGCAACGAAGTGCGGTCTTCGGAAAACATCGCCAACCAGGGCCTGACCATAGCGCACGGTTACGGTCTCTCGCCTGGCGGCCAGGCCCGCCAGGCCATGAGGAACCTGGCTAATCAGCTTCGGCCCACCGGCGGCACCCCGTACGCCATCGCTGTCACCGTGGGCCAGCAATATCGAGCAGACTGTCCTCAGTACCGGTTCGACCGTCGGCTTCTACAGCTCGCAGCCGGTGCTGCCGGCCAACATCGTCACCAAGGTGCTGGCCGAGCAGAGCCCCCCGCCGGCAGGGAAGACGAAGCCGGCGCCCTCGATGCTGCAGGGCGTGGGCCAGGATGTCCGTCCTGCCTAACCCGAAGCCGCAGCCTGGCGTGATCTTCGGCGCGCCGGTCGGCCGGGCCTTCCAGCTGTACTACTTCTTCCCCCTGACCGCCGAACTGCAGAGCATCGCCAGCATGCAGCGGACGCTGCTGCTTGTCGGCATCGCTGTGGTGTTCCTGCTCGCCGCGATCGCCTGGCTCGTGACCAGGTGGGTGGTGGTCCCGGTCCGGCTCGCGGCTCGCGGTGCCTGGCGGCTGTCCACCGGCCAGCTGAACGAGCGGATGGAAGTCCGCGGTACCGACGAGCTCGCCGCACTAGCTACGTCGTTCAACGACATGGCCGCCAGCCTGCAGGAGAAGCTGGCGGAACTGGAGGACCTGTCGCAGGTACAGCGGCAGTTCGTGTCCGATGTCTCGCACGAGCTGCGGACGCCGCTCACCACTATCCGGATCGCGTCCGACGTGTTGCTTGGCGCGAAGGATGAGATGGATCCCGACGCCGGCCGGTCGGCAGAACTGCTGCAGAGCCAGCTGGAGCGATTCGAGTCCCTGCTCACTGACCTGCTGGAGATCAGCAGGTACGACGCCAACGCCGCGACGCTTGACGCCGAACCCGTGGACGTCTGCACGATCGTGCGGCAGTCGGCCGATGTGGCGCAGCAGCTAGCCGAGCGGCGCGGCACGAAGATCGAGTTCAGGCTGCCCGCCGAGCCATGCATTGCCGAGGTGGACCGCCGCCGGGTGGAGCGGATCCTGCGCAACCTGCTACTCAACGCCGTCGAGCATGGCGAGAACAAGGACACCGTCGTCACTGCCGCCATGGACTCGGGCGCCGTCGCGATCTCGGTGCGCGATTTCGGCGTGGGCCTTCGCACTGGCGAGGATCAGCTCGTCTTCGACCGGTTCTGGCGCGCCGACCCGGCGCGGGCTCGCACCTCTGGGGGCACCGGCCTCGGGCTGGCCATCGCGCTGGAAGACGCCCGGCTGCACGGAGGCTGGCTGGAGGCCTGGGGCGAGCCGGGCCGCGGGTCAGTATTCCGGCTGACGCTGCCGCGGGTTGCGGGCGGCGAGATGCACGGGTCGCCGCTGCCGCTTGGCCCAGACCCGAGCCACGAGCTGGGGCCGTCGGATAGCCCGGCGGACCTGATTGCGAGCGTGCGCTCGGCGGATCTCAGCCCGCCGGATCTCAGCGCGGCGGCTCAAGTCGGCCTGGATGGCCTGATCACGGGAGATGCCCCGGAAGGTGCCGTCAGCGAAGTGCCGGCTCATGGCTAGGGTCGGCCCCGTTACCCGCAGACGCCGGCCCAGGGCGGCGCGCACGCGAACCCTCGCCGTCCTGGCGGCGGGCGCGCTGGCCAGCGCCGTAGCTGGCTGCGCGGCCGTGCCTTCCGGTGGTGCTCCGCAGAAGGTAACCGGCGGCAGCGGGCAGCCGCTGGCCTACGCGCTGCCGATGCCCCCGCCCCGGCCGCAGGAAGACTGGTCCGTCTATGACGTCGTGCTGGGCTTCCTGCACGCCAGCGCCAGTTTCGCGGGGAACTGGGCGGCGGCGCGCCAGTATCTCGCGCAGCCGCTGCGGTACACATGGACGCCAGGAGCGGTCACGGTGGTGGCCCCGCCATCGCCGGGAAGCTTCAAGCCGGGTAAGCCGCAGGAGGCCACCGGGCCGGGCGGGCCAACTCAGACCGCGACGGTAACTTTCACCGGCCAGCGGCTTGCGACCCTGACGACCTCCGGCCAATACCTGTACGAACCAGGCAATCCCGTCTATAGCTTTAATCTCGTGAAAATCGGCGGTGTCTGGCTGATCGATAGCGTGCCGAAGGGCGTGCTCCTGCTGACGCAGCTCGATTTCCAGGACGTCTACCAGCCCAGCAATCTGTACTTCTTCGCGCCCGCGTCGCAATCGTTGCCCTTGCAAGGCAGCCTGCTTGTGCCTGATCCCGTGTATGCCCCGATTCAGGGCATCACGCGTACGACGTCCGCTTCTAACGCGACACTGGCCACCAGCCTGGTCAAGGGCCTCCTCAGGGGCCCGGGCAGCTGGCTATCCGGCAACGCGACCTGGTCGGCTTTCCCCGTCGGCACCACTTTGATCGGCAATCAGGTCAGGATCAGCGGCCAGACTGCAATCGTGAACCTCGGCGGCAAAGCCCTGACGGCCGGCGACTTTGACTTCATGGACGAGCAGCTGCAGGCGACGCTGACAGGTAGTGCGTACTCCGCGCCGGTGGCGCATTTCGTCCAGCTGGAGATCGGCGGAAAGTCTCCCTACTCGATCAAGCAGCCTATCGGCAACCTCATCGCCAGCGTGGGCACCACCCCGCCCGCTCCTCCAGCGCCGGTGTTCTTCCAGAGCGGCCCGTCCAGTGTCAGCCAGCTGACGCCCGGGACGGCCTCGGCAGGCCAGAAATCCGCCAAGGCAGTGCCTGCCGCCGGGCCTGCGCAGATCGGTCATTCCGAGGTCACGGCCGTCGCCGCATCCATCAGCTACAGCCCGCGGATGCTGGCGGTCGCGGCAAAGGTCGGCCGCGGCTGCGCCGTCTATACGGGCATCAGCCGCGGCTCCGGGCGGTACCGCCGGTACCTGTTGTCCCGTACGGGCGGCAGGTGCACATCGCTGAGCTGGGATAGGAACGGGAACCTCTGGGTCACGGCCGGTCCGCACGTCTGGCTGATCGAGCCGGACCGGGTGCCTGTGCAGATCAGCCTGCCTGCCGGGCTTTCGGCCGCAACGGCAGCCGGGCGGAAGGGCGTGGGTGTACTCGCGCTGCGGATGGCACCGGATGGGATCAGGGCGGCCTTCCTGGTCCACACCGCGACGGGCAACCGCGTGCTGCTTGCCGCGGTCAGGACTAGCCGCGGTTTCGTTTCGTTCGGCCCGGCCGTCAGCGTCGGCACCGGCCTGCCGGATGCCAGGTCCATTAGCTGGTACAACGCGTACAACCTGGTCGCGCTGGCTGGTTCCACGGTTTACGAGGTACCGCTGACCGGCGGCGCTGGCCAGCCACGCCCGCTTGGCGCGGCCCCGGACGGCGCGCGGTCGATCACCACGAATGGCACCGAACTCGTCGTCGGCACTGCGGGAGGCGGTGTCCGTGGGGCGGCCGCCAACTCCGTGTTCGACTGGACCACGCTGACTAAGGGTAAGGGCTGGGCACCGGCCTACCCGGGATAGCCCGGCTAGGCCCGATGGCGCTGGCAGGCCAGCAGGGCGTGCGGTGGTTTGCGCGGTTATGCGGGACGTCGGCGTGACCTCCGCGGGTCCCCCATCCTGACATTCGGCCGGTGTGCGACTAGCGTCATGTCATGGCACCCGTCCGGGTCCGTGGTTGCGCCAGGCCAGCCGTCCTGTCAGCAGGGCAGCGGGCCAGGCTAGCCGATGCCAGCCGCAGGCAAAGCGGCCCACGTAAGGCGACTTCTCGTCGACCGATCACGGTGCGGCTTAGAAGTAAGTCCTGCCCCGCCGGGGGATCAGATGTCCTCCGGGTAGGGAGAAGGGTAGTAGTGGCACAAGCAGCCGCGAGTCCCTCAGCAGGCGGATGTGGGGTAGAAGACCAGGTCGGCCGGACGGGTGCCGCTTTCGACCGGACACGGAGGGAGTTCCTACGTGGACATTATCTTCATAGCCCGGCACACCGAGGTGCAGGAGAGGTTCCGCCAGCACGCGGCAGCGAAGCTTACGAAGATCGAGAAGCTGGACAACCGGGCGATCAGCGTTGATGTAGAAGTCTGCACCGAACGCAACCCACGTCAGTCAGACCACAAGGAGCGGGTCGAGCTCACCGTCATCTCAAAGGGCCCCCCAATCCGCGCGGAAGCTGCCGCTGAGGACAGATTCGCGGCGCTGGACATGGCGCTGGCCAAGCTGGAGTCGCGGCTCAGGCGGGCCTGCGACCGGCGTAAGAACAGGCACGGCGCCCACGCGGCAATCCGCCTCGGCGACCTGCCCGAGGCTGACCTGGCGTCCGACGCGGAGTCGCCCGCAATCCGGCTAGGGGCCGGCGGCGGGCTCCTGGCCAGCAACGGCGCGCAGGCGATGGCGGGCATGGCTGCCGCCGCCGACGAAGCAGAGGCAAAGTCAGCTGGCGAGCCCGACAGCGAGCCCGAGGACCTGATCCAGATCGAAGCCCAGGGCGAAGGCCCGCTGGTCGTGCGGGAGAAATTCCACGCGGCCGTTCCCATGAGCATCGACCAGGCGCTGTTCGAGATGGAACTGGTCGGCCACGACTTCTTCCTGTTCACCGACGCCGGGTGCGGCATGCCGAGTCTGGTGTACCGGCGGCGCGGTTACCAGTACGGCGTGATCAGACTGGTCGAGGAGCATGCCCCGCTGGCGGCCGGTGCCGACACGCCCGATCTCGCTGAGTCGCCCGGTTACCCAACGCTCGGCATGCTCAATGGCCAGGTCAAGAAGGCCACGGCCGCAACTGAGCCCATAGCGGGCCCAGCACAGAGCCGCGCCCGCCCCGCGCGCCCCGCGCGCGCTGAACCGGGACGCGATGCGGGCACCTAACGCGCCCGGCTGTATAAGGGATCCGTGCACTGCCGCACATTCGCTAGCCCTGCCCAGGCCGGCGCGCCGGCCTGGTGCCGGGCTTGCAACCGGAGCCAGGGTCAGTAAGAGTTCAGGCACGGGCAGCGCGGGCTCGGGTTCTGGCGGGCCGGACGGGGGAGCACGTGCCGGGCCGCTGAAGGAGGAAACGATCATGGGCCGCAATGCCGGGGTCAGCTCGCAGGCTACCGACAGCCAGCCTACGGCGGACGCTAGCGCGGCCCAGCAGGGCGCGACGTCAATCGAGCCCATCCGGACGCTGATCGTCGATGATCATGCGCTGTTCCGGCGCGGTCTCGAGATGGTCCTGGAGTCGGAGCCGGACATTGAGCTCGTCGGCGAGGCCAGTGACGGTGAGGAGGCCGTCAGCAAAGCCGGGGAGTCACTGCCTGACGTCGTCTTGATGGACATCAGGATGCCCCGGATTAGCGGGATCGAGGCCTGCCGCGGGCTGAAGGACGTGGCGCCGAGCGCCAAGATCGTGATGCTGACGATCAGCGACGAGGAGGAGGACCTTTTCGATGCGATCAGAGCCGGCGCCAGCGGTTACCTGCTGAAAGACATACCGCTGGACGAGGTAGCCGATACCGTGCGGGCAGTGCACGGCGGCCAGTCCCTGATCAACCCATCGATGGCCGGCAAGCTGCTCACCGAGTTTGCCGCACTGGCCAGGCGGGACCAGGAGGAACCGCCGCAGCAGCTGCCAGCGCCGCGGCTGACCGACCGGGAGATCCAGGTGCTGCGCCTGGTCGCGCGCGGGATGAACAATCGCGACATCGCCAAGGAACTGTTCATCTCCGAGAACACGGTGAAGAACCACGTCCGCAACATCCTGGAGAAGCTTCAGATCCACTCCAGGATGGAAGCCGTGATGGTTGCGGTCCGGGAGAAGCTGATCGAGTTCGGCTGAGGTGGGGGCTACGGTCACGGGAACGATCAACAGCCGAGGACGCGAGCGATTTGCCCTGGTTCATGGCCGCCATGTCGTTCCGGTGGAATCGCGGCTCGACACCATGTCGTTTTCAGTCATTTCGGCGACCGGTATGCCCTTAATGCGCCAACGAAACCGACATAGTGTGGTTGTGAGGAGGCGGCTGGGAAGTGCGCGCGACGTAGCAGCCGCCTAGAGATCACGTACCGTGAGTGGCGAGCGCGGAACGTAGCCGCTGCTCCAGATGGGCGGGCTCGACCTGCTGAAGCTTGACGGTGTCGCAGCCGACCCAGCCTGCGGCCTCGACCAGCGCCTGCGCCATCGGCTCGGCCGCGGCTGCCTTGCCCATCGTCAGCTTGCGGGCGATCAGGGTCGTGCCGCTGCGGGCCGGATCCACCCGGCCGACCAGTTGCCCGCCGGCGAGGAGCGGCATGGTGTAGTACCCATGGACCCGCTTGGCTTGCGGAACGTAGGCTTCCAGGCTGTGCTCGAAGCCGAATACCCGCATTGTCCGTTTACGGTCCCAGACCAGCGAGTCAAAGGGCGAGAGCAAAGTCGTCCGGTGGCGGCCGCGCCTTGCGGCCGGTGTGGCCGTGGCGGCCTCACCAGCCCGGCCGCCGTCGTGCTCCAGCGCGCCTGGATCGGCCCAAGCCCGGACGGCGGAACCGAGTTTCCCGGCCGAGACCTCGACCGGAACGAGGCCCGCCGCCTCGGCGGCCGCTGCGGCTGCGGCGGCCGGCGGCGCGCCCACTACCCGCACCGACGCGCTGCCATAGCTAACCCGCTGATAGTCCGACAGGTCGGCCTGGGTTACCACGCCGAGAGCCTGAGCTGCCACTGCGGCCAGGTGCGACAGGCAATCCGCCTCGCTGATGACGGCGTCTGCCAGACCGTCAGGAAGCACGCGCTCGGGCAAGTCGTAGACCCGCCGCCAGCCGGTCCGCCGGGCGCAGATGACTTTGCCTATGTCGAGCAGCCACTCGACGGCGATCTTGGTGTCGGACCAGTCCCACCAGGGCCCGCCGTTCTTGGCGCCGCCAAGCTCGGTCGCCGTCAGCGGGCCCTCGGCGCGGATACGGGCCAGCACGCGCTCGCAAACAGCCGGGTGGCTCTGATGCCAGCGCAGACCCCGCTCGGCGAAGGCACGGCGACGGAACTCGTAGTACGGCCACTCCTCGATCGGCAGCACGCAGGCGGCGTGGGCCCAGTACTCAAACGCGGCCGGTCTGCGCGCGTGCCAGTACGCCTGCTCGATCTTGGCGCGGCCGATGGCGCCAAGCCGGGCATAGGCGACCAGCTCATGGGACCGGGCGAGCACGCTGATCGTGTCCAGCTGAACGGCGCCCAGCCGCTTTAGCATGCCCAGCACGGCGCCACGGCGCCCCTCGGCACCCACAAGACCCTGAGCCCGCAACGTCATAAGACGCGCTTCGTCCTGGCTCAACGTGAGCGACGGGCGCGGGAAGGTGAGAGGTGGCCACAGTCGCAGGCTACTGGGGGCTACTGACAATAGGCCTTAGCGTCAAGAAAGAGTCGTCAAAAGACGTATATATCAGAACTAAGCGCCATAACGCAGCCACTGGCGCGTGGCGCCTGGTCAGGGTGGCGCCTGGTCAGAGCGCGGCTGGTCAGCGCTGGCGGCGTTTTAATACCAGTCGTCGAAGATTCCGGTGGCAAGCGCCAGCAGGGCGCCCAGGCCGGCGAGGCCGAGGCTTACCCAGAACAGCCACCAGGTCGGCCCGAACACCAGGGCCAGGCCGCCTACGAGGAAGCCGACCATAATTATCGACACGGCCACCCAGGAGACCGTACGCCCGTGGAAAGCCGGAAAAGATACCGGCGTTCCTGGCACCTGTGACACGAACGGGATCACCTGGTGCCCGGTGCCCGCACCTGCACCAGCGGCCACGCTGGCCCCATATCCCGGGCCGCCGGCCGCGGCGCTTCCGGCAGTGGCTGGCCCCACCTGGTTAGCCATGCGCGCTGCTCCTCTCCTGACGCCTCGTCTGTGAACCTATCATTGTGGTCAGGGACTCATCATGGGGCGCACTCGACCCCTCAGGTGCGACCAGGGTCAGTCCAGACCGGGCTACCGAGTACCTAGCCAGACGATCTGCAGGGAGCGGGACAACAGTGCCAGCCATCATTGACACCATGCTTCGCGCGGGCGAGGGCAAGACGCTGCGCAAGCTCAAGGCGATTGTCAGCCAGGTCAACTCTATCGAGGACGACTTCAAGTCCCTCACTGACGCCGAGCTGCGGGCGATGACCGACGAGCTCAAGGAGCGCCACGCGGACGGCCAGACGCTCGACGAACTGCTGCCCGAGGCGTTCGCCACGGTCCGCGAGGCGGCCACCCGCGTGCTGGGCCAGCGCCACTTCGACGTCCAGCTCATGGGCGGCGCAGCCCTGCACATGGGCAACATCGCCGAGATGAAGACCGGCGAGGGCAAGACGATCACCGCGGTTCTGCCTTCATATCTGAACGCGCTGTCCGGCCGGGGAGTCCACGTCGTCACGGTGAACGACTACCTGGCGAAATACCACGCCGAGTGGATGGGCCGGATCCACCGGTTCCTTGGCCTCGAGGTCGGCGTGATCCTGGCGAACATGGAACCGGAGGAGCGCCGCAGGCAATACGCGGCAGACGTGACCTACGGCACCAACAACGAGTTCGGCTTCGACTACCTCAGGGACAATATGGCCTGGGGCATAGAGGAATGCGTACAGCGCGGCCACGCCTTCGCGATCGTCGACGAGGTGGACTCGATCCTCATCGACGAGGCCCGCACCCCGCTCATCATCAGCGGCCCGGTCGACCAGAACAGCATCTGGTACCAGGAGTTCGCCAAGATCGCGCCGAGGCTGCGCCGGGGCGAGGACGGCGAGGGCGATTACGAGGTCGACGAGAAGAAGCGGACTATCGGCATCCTGGAGTCAGGCGTCGAGAAAGTCGAGGACTGGCTCGGCATCGACAACCTGTATGAGCACGTCAACACCCCGCTGATCAGCTTCCTCAACAACGCCATCAAGGCCAAGGAGCTCTACACCAGGGACAAGGACTACGTCGTCATGAGCGGCGAAGTCCTGATCGTGGACGAGTTCACCGGCCGCATCCTGCACGGCCGCCGCTGGAGCGAGGGAATGCACCAGGCGGTCGAGGCCAAGGAGGGCGTGGAGATCAAGGACGAGAACCAGACCCTCGCCACGATCACGCTGCAGAACTACTTCCGCCTCTACGAGAAGCTCTCCGGGATGACCGGAACGGCGATGACCGAGGCTAACGAGTTCCACCAGACCTACCAGCTTGGCGTCGTGCCCATCCCGACGAACATGCCGATGATCAGGACCGACCAGGCGGACTTGGTATTCCAGACCGAAGAAGCCAAGTGGGACGCCGTGGTCGATGACATCGTCGAGCGGCACGAGAAGGGCCAGCCGGTCCTGGTCGGCACCACCAGCGTGGAGAAGTCCGAGCTGGTGTCCCGGCAGCTCAAGCGCAAGGGCGTGCCGCACGAGGTGCTGAACGCCAAGTACCACGAGCGGGAGGCCGCGATCGTGGCGCAGGCCGGCCACAAAGGCGCGGTCACCGTGGCCACGAACATGGCGGGCCGCGGTACCGACATCATGCTCGGCGGTAACCCGGAGTTCCTGGCCGACATCCAGCTGCACCAGCGCGGCCTGTCCCCGGTCGACACCCCGGAGGACTACGAGGCGGCCTGGGGCGAAGCGGTAGAAAAGGCCCGCAAGGCCGTCGCCGACGAGCACGAAGAGGTGGTGGCCGCCGGCGGCCTGTACGTGCTTGGCACCGAGCGGCATGAGTCGCGCCGCATCGACAACCAGCTGCGCGGCCGCTCCGGCCGTCAGGGCGACCCTGGCGAGTCCAGGTTCTACCTGTCCCTCGCGGACGACCTGATGGTCAGGTTCAACGGCGACAAGATCGCGCACCTGATGCAGATGCTCAAGACTCCGCCGGACATGCCGCTGGAGTCCAAGAACGTGAGCCGCGCCATCCGGTCGGCGCAGAACAACGTCGAGCAGCTCAACTTCGAGATCCGCAAGGACGTGCTCAAGTACGACGACGTCATGAACCGGCAGCGCAAGGTCGTCTACTCCGAGCGCCGCGCCGTCCTGGAGGGTGCCGACCTCACCGAGCAGATCAGCGGCATGATCGACGACGTCGTGGAAGGTTACGTCAAGGGCGAGACGGCCGCCGGGTTCGCTGAGGACTGGGACCTCGACAAGCTCTGGCGCGCGCTCCGGCAGCTTTACCCGATCAGCATCACCGTGGACGAGCTTATCGAGGACGCAGGCGGCGAGCGGTCGCACCTGACCAGCGAGTTCCTTGCCGAGACGGTAAAGGCCGACGCGCACGCCGCCTATGAGCGGCGGACCGAGGAGCTCACACCCGAGGTCATGCGCGACGTGGAACGCCGGGTGGTGCTGTCGGTGCTCGACCGCAAATGGCGGGAGCACTTGTACGAGATGGACTACCTGCGCGAA
Organism: uncultured Actinomycetota bacterium; assembly: GCA_963711055.1. Lineage (GTDB taxonomy): Bacteria > Actinomycetota > Actinomycetes > Streptosporangiales > Streptosporangiaceae > JAJYUU01. The sequence goes on from CAVQCR010000019.1 coordinate 53,370, forward strand.
GGCGTCAGCCTGCGTGGTTACGGCCAGCGGGACCCGCTGATCGAGTACCAGCGCGAGGGCTACGACATGTTCACCGCGATGATGGACGGAATCAAGGAGGAGTCGGTACTCAACCTGTTCAACCTGCAGGTGCAGGTCGAGGCTGACCCGATCGTCGCCGACGATGCTGAGGCCGTCCAGCTAGCGCCGCCCGCGCAGGCACGTCCGGAGGTCCAGCCGCGTCAGGACACCCAGCCGCGCCAGCAGGCCCAATCGCGGTCCGCAGGCACCGTCCCGTCCGCAAGGCGCCGTCCCGTCAGCAGGCACAGTCCCGTCATCCGGCGCAGCGCAACGGCCAAAGCCAGCAGGCCCCCGCTCCCGCCCAGGCCGAGGACGAACTGCCCGCGGGCCTAGCGCGAGGCCTGGCCCGGCCGCAGCGCTCGGGTGGCCTGAGCTACAGCGCGCCCGCCGAGGACGGCTCGGGCCGGGCTGAGCACAAGACGGCGGGCGCGGCGGACGGCACGAACTACGCCGGGGTCGGCCGGAACGCGCCCTGCCCGTGCGGGTCGGGCCGCAAGTTCAAGCAGTGCCATGGCGACCCGCGCGCCCGGCAGTAGCAGATCGCGACAGATATCGGGAACGGGTCCGGCAGGGCTGGCGGTCTCCAGTCGGGCCCTGGCATCGAGCGCGGACCACGCCGCCGGCGGTTGGTCAGGCTGATTCGATGGCGGTGCAGCACCATCGCTCGCCGGTTGTCCGGTATGGTCGGTCTTTGGACGCGTTCGAGCCGGAGCGCCAAGCGCGCGCACGCGAGGGCCGAAACCCACCACGGCCGTGAGCTCGAGCACGTCCTGGCTCGGCGCAGATGTCACGATCCTGCGGACCCGGGGCCGCTGGTCGGCGACCAGTGTCGGACCGAGCTGCCTGATCCGCTGGCGGGCCTGCTCGGTCGTCCACGGCGTCAGCTGCTGGGCTGGCCGCGATCCCGCCAGCGTCTCAGCCAGCACCTGGGCGAACTGGCTGGCCCAGAGGCCAGCATTGTCCGGCGGCAGCTCCCCGGCGGGGCTGCGTTCATCGGCGCCGGGCTCGCCAGCGCCGGGCTCGCCAGCGCCGGGCTCGCCAGCGCCGGGCTCATCGCTGTATCGCTGCTGATTGTCGTTCGGCTGCTCATCGTCATAGGGCGGCGCGGCGTCGGGCACGACGAGCCTGCGCACCGCGACCGCGTCCGGCAGCGGCGGCTGCCTGCCGGGCTGGCGGGCGCGAGGCGGGGAGGATGGGCACGACGGCTGGCCTGGCCGGAGGCTGCGGAGTGTGCCAGGGTAGCTGCGGAGGCGGAGTCTGCTGCATGACAGGAGTTGTACTCGGTGCCGGTGACATTTTCGGGCCGGAATGCAGCGGGCCGCCCGGTGGTTCATGACCTAGGTAACGATTCAACCGAGGAGCCGGACGTGTCACTGCCACCGCTGGTCGAGCCAGCCGCCGATCTCAGCGTGGAAGAGGTCAAGCGCTATTCGCGCCACCTGATCATCCCTGAAGTCGGCATGACCGGGCAGAAGCGGCTGAAGAACGCAAAGGTGCTGTGCGTCGGGGCGGGCGGCCTGGGCTCGCCAGCTCTGCTGTACCTGGCGGCCGCCGGCGTGGGCACCCTGGGAGTTGTCGACTTCGACGTAGTGGACGAGTCGAACCTGCAGCGGCAGATCATCCACGGCCAGTCCGACATAGGCCGGTCGAAGGCTGAGTCGGCCAGGGACAGTATCAACGAGATCAACCCTTATGTGAACGTTGTGGTGCACGAAGAGCAGCTCAGCGTGGACAACGTCATGGAGATCTTCGCCGGCTACGACCTGATCGTGGACGGCACAGACAATTTCGCGACCCGTTACCTGGTCAATGATGCTTGCGTGCTGCTCGGCAAGCCGTACGTGTGGGGTTCGATCTTCCGTTTTGACGGCCAGGCCAGCGTCTTCTGGGCCGAACACGGCCCGTGCTACCGGTGCCTGTACCCGGAGCCGCCGCCGCCAGGCATGGTGCCGTCCTGCGCCGAGGGCGGCGTCCTCGGGGTGCTCTGCGCCTCGATCGGGTCGATCCAGGTCAACGAGGCCATCAAAGTGATCACTGGCATCGGGGAGCCGCTGGTCGGCCGCTTGATGATCTACGACGCCCTGGAGATGAACTACCGGACCGTGCGGGTGCGCAAGGACCCGGAATGCCCGATCTGCGGCAAGAACCCGACGATCACCGGGCTGATCGACTACGACGCGTTCTGCGGCGTCGTGTCCGCCGACGCGCAGCAGGCGGCGTCCGGATCGACGATCACGGCTACCGAGCTCAAGAGCATGCTCGACCGCGGCGACTGACATCTTCCTGGTCGACGTCCGCGAGCCGAACGAGTACGAGATCGTGTCCATTCCGGGCTCGGTGCTCATTCCCAAGGACCAGTTCCTGAACGGCTCGGCCCTCGAGCGGCTGCCGCAGGACAAGAAGATCGTGCTGCACTGCAAGAGCGGCGCACGAAGCGCGGAATGCCTGGCTGTGGTCAAAGGAGCGGGCTACTCCGACGCCGTCCATGTCGGCGGCGGCGTGCTCGCCTGGGTCAATCAGGTAGATCCAACCCTGCCAACGTATTAAGGCCGGCCCCGTAAAATCCGGGTGTGACGTGGCAGCCAGAGGCAGCCGGAGCCTGGCCAGCTGACCCGGCGCGATATGACGTCCGGGCAGAGCTGCGCGGATACGGGTCGTATAAGAGCGACCAGCTGAGCCCGCCGCGCCGCGGGCGAGGCCGGGCTGCCCTGTTCGGTCTGCTGCTGGCAGCCGGACTCTGCGGCCTGGCGGTGTCGGCCTTCGGAGTCGCCCACCAGCTGCTGCCACGTCAGTTCACTGTCGCCCAGCAGCGGCGGATCATGACCTGGCAGATGACCCGCCGCTGGCGGGCCGAATCCGCCGGGCAGATCTTCCCGCGGACGGTCCGCTACGACCTGCCTGGGTATGCCCTGGACTCGAGCCAGGGCCTCGTTCTGGCCGCGCACAGGCTTGGCATTGCCACCAAGACCAGCTGCGCAGCAGGCCTGACGGCCAAGGCCGCGCGGATTCTCGTCGCGCACGGCTGCTCGGCTGTGCTTCGCGCTACTTACCTTGACGCTTCCGGCAGCCTCGTCGCGACCGTGGCCGTCGCGGTCTTGCCGGACGCTCAGGCGGCCAGCAGCGCGACGGACGAGCTCACCGGTACCCCGGGCAGGAATCCGGCCCTGGTCAACTCGCTGCGCGTCGCCAGGACAGCCGCGGCAGGCTTCGGCGATGCTCAGCGGCAGCTGTCCCGCACCATCTACGGCGGCCCGTACGTGATCATGACAACGGTCGGCTTCGCCGACGGGAGGCACAAGGTGCGGGTGTCTGCCGACCAGTACCTCGACCAGGAGATGCTGAGCCTGGTGCACGGCCTGTCCGGGTCGGCGGACGCGGTGCTAGGCCGCCTGCCGGCCACGCCGGTGTGCCCAGGGGCACCAGGATGCTGACCAGGTCCGTCGCGGCGATCGCGGCTGTTGTCTGCTTGGCGGCTGTGCCTCTTCTCGGCTGCAGCCGTCGTGCCGGCGGCGCCTGCCAGCGCTGACGCGGTGCGCAACACCGAGATGTGGGTCCTGAACGAGCTCAACGTGCAGCCGGCCTGGAGCGTCACGCAGGGCAAAGGCGTGGTTGTTGCGGTCATCGACAGTGGCGTCAATCCAGATGTTTCCGACCTGGCCGGTTCGGTACTCACTGGCCCGGACCTCACCGGGGTGGCGACGCCGCCAACTAATCCGGCCTGGGGCGTGCACGGCACCTGGATGGCGTCCCTGATAGCTGGCCATGGACACGCTGACGGCAGCGGCATCATCGGGGTTGCGCCGCAATCGACGGTGCTGTCGATCCGGGTGATTACCGATCCTAACGACCCTGAATATACGGTCTACGAGCATCAGCCTGCCTCCCGTGGCCAGGCAGAACTGGCCACCGCAATCCGGTACGCCGTCCGGCACCGGGCGCGCGTGATCAGCATGTCGCTGGGCTACACGCTTGGCGAGCCGGACAGTGCGCGCGGCGCTGCAGTACGCCTACAACCGCAACGTCGTCGTGGTTGCCTCGGCGGGCAACTCCGGCACCACGGCCGGTGCCCAGGGCGACGGACATGCGCCGTACTCGTTCCCTGCGAACTACCCGGGCGTGCTGGCGGTTGGCGCGGTGAACGGGGCAGGCCAGGTCGCCCGCTTTTCGAGCGAGAACTTCTCTGTCCAGGTCGCTGCACCGGGCTACCGGGTCCCGGCGCAAGGCCGGGACGGTCAGTATTGGTACGTCAGTGGCACGAGCCCGGCCTGCGCGCTGACCGCCGGCGTAGTCGCGCTGATCAAGTCCAAGTATCCCCGGCTCACCGACTCGCAGGTCATCTCAGCAATCACGGAGACGACAAGCCCCGCGAGTCGGCCACCGGGCGGCTACGACGAGCAGATCGGCTTCGGCGTCGTGGATGCGGGAGCGGCGCTGGCCATGGCCAAACGCCTGGCCAGGAGCGCGCCACCGTCGCGAGGCTTGCAGCCGTCGGCGCACTTTGGCGGCGGCGTCGCGGCGATCTCGCCGCCACCGGTGCCGCCACGCGGTTCCAGATCGCTCATCCTGTACTGCCTGCTCGGCGTCCTGAGCCTGGCTATCGTGGCGATCTCGACCAGCAGGATATTCAGTTACCGTGACCAGGGCGAGACGTGATCGACGATTACGCGGCCCGCGTACTGGACGTGGTCGACGCCATCAAGCCGGGAACTGTCATGTCCTACGGGGACGTGGCCGAGTTCGTCGGTTCCGGCGGGCCGCGCCAGGTCGGCCGCGTCTTGGCCCTATGGGGTGGCGGCGTCGCCTGGTGGCGGGTGGTTCGCGCAGACGGCGTACTGCTGCGCGGCCATGAGCGGGCCGCCCTGGCCAGGTACGAGGCGGAAAACACCCCGCTGCGGCAGCCCGCCGGCGGCGGCCCGCCCCGGATCGATATGAGGCGGGCCCGCCGGCCTGGTTAACCGCCGATTGTCGGTGCCGTCTGCTGGAATCGAAGCACGATGGAGATTCAGGCGCCCACCTACCGACTCGTCCGGCTGCCAGGAGCGGCCGTTCGTGTCCCGCTGCCCGACGACGGCCAGCGGCGCGTCATCGAGCACGGTGTCATTGAAAACACTGGGGGGCCGTTGCTCGTGCTGGCGGGCCCTGGCACTGGCAAGACCACGGCGATCGTGGAGACGGTGGTCGACAGGGTCAGCCGCCGTGGCGTGGACCCGAGCCGGGTGCTGGTGCTGACGTTCAGCCGCAAGGCGGCAGAGGAACTGCGCGAGCGCATCATGCTGAGGCTCGGCCGCACGCTGCGCGAGCCGCTGGCGCTGACCTTCCACAGCTACGCATACGCGTTAGTGCGCCGCGAGTACGCGCTCGCAGGCGAGCAAGCGCCGATCCTGCTGCCTGGACCCGAGCAGCTGCTGGAGGTGCGCCGGTTGCTGCGCGGCGAGGCGGCCGACGGCGCGTCCGGCTGGCCGGAGCGGCTGCGGGCCGCCGTCGGCACCCGCGGCTTCGCGGCCGAGTTGCGGGATTTCCTGCTGCGCGCAGCCGAGCGAGGCCTGGACGGAGCCGGCCTCTCCGCGCTGGGCCGGTCACACGGCCGGGATGACTGGGTTGCCGCTGGCCGGTTCCTCGATTCCTATGCTGCCCGGTTCGATTTGGCTCCCGTTCCCGCCTATGACTACGCCGAGATCGTGCGGATCGCTGGCGCGCTGCTGCGGCGCCGAGCGGTACGGTCACGGGAACGCGATGCGTACGACATTGTGCTCGTTGACGAGTACCAGGACACCGACCCGGCCCAGGAGGAGCTCCTGGTGCAGCTGGCCGGCGACGGCCGCGAGCTGATCGCAGTCGGTGACCCGGATCAGTCGATCTATGCCTTCCGCGGCGCCGATGTCGACGCGATCAGGCGGTTCCCTGACCGGTTCCGCACGCCAGACGGCGCCGGCCGACGTGGTCGCGCTGCGCAGGTGCAGGCGCAGCGGACCCGTGCTGCTTGCCGCCTCGCGCCGAGTCGCCGCGCGGTTGCCGGCCGCGCTCGGCCATCCGCTAGCGGGCGCCAGCAAGGAGCACCGCCAGCTGATTCCTGTCGGCTCGACCCCGTCGGGCTCGATTCGCATCATTACCACCGCGAGTGCGACCCAAGAAGCCGCGCTGATCGCCGACACCCTGCGGCGGGCTCACCTGATGGACGGCATCGCATGGCACGACATGGCTGTGCTTGTTCGCTCGGCCGTATGGCAGGGCCCGCTCTTGCAACGAGCACTGACCGCTGCTGGCGTGCCGGCGACAGTGGCAGGCGACGAGCTCCCGCTGACGGCCGAGCCGGGCACGCGTCCGCTGCTGCGCCTGGTCAGCTGTGCGGTGCAGCCGGAGTTGCTGGACGGGCAAGCCGCGGCGGAGCTGCTGACCGGACCGCTCGGCGGGACCGATGCTCTGGGCCTGCGTCGGCTGCGCCGCGTGCTCCAGGCGGCGGCGCGAGCCGCTGGCCAGCCACCAGCGGACGAATTGCTGGCGGCCGCCATCAGCGATCCGCGCGAGCTCACGCTGGCGGGCTGGCCGTCAGCACGCACCGCCGACTGGGCTACCGGGTCGGCCATCGCGGCTGCGCGCCGGGTTGCTTCGCTACTGCAGGTGGCCAGGCAGGCGGCGCAGGGCGGGTCGCCGCACGAGGTGCTGTGGGCGGTCTGGGATGCGTCCGGACTGGCGAGCCAGTGGCAGTCGGCCAGCGCAGCGGGCGGGCCGCGAGGCGCGGTGGCCGATGCCGACCTGGACGCTATGGTCGCGCTCTTCGACGCGGCGGCCAGGTTCTGTGAGCGGCTGCCAGACGGGTCAATCCGGTTGTTCCTGGACAGCGTGTCGGGGCAGGAAATCGCCGGGGACACTCTCGCCGCGCAGGCACCGCGCGGCGACACCGTCACTGTGCTGACTGCGCACCGGTCCAAGGGACTGGAATGGGAGCTGGTCGTGGTGGCCGGCGTGCAGGAAGGCAGCTGGCCTGACCTGCGCCAGCGCGGCTCGCTGCTGGGCATGGACGAGCTGATGGACATGGTCGCCGGGCGCGAGCCCGACGCCGGCCTGCCGATCGCGGCGATGGCCGCGGTGCAGGCCAGCGCCAGGCAACTGGCCGAGGAACGCCGGCTGTTCTATGTCGCAGTCACCAGGGCGCGCAGTCAGCTCGTCGTGACTGCGGTCGGAGCCGCGGACACCGAGGAGCGGCCGTCGCGGTTCCTGGCCGAGCTGGCGGGCGATGAGATCGAGATAGAGCAAGTCGCCGGTACTGGCCGGCGGTGGCTCTCCCTGCCTGCGCTGACAGCCGACTTGCGGCGGTCAGCCGCCGATAGGAGCCTGCCGGCACCGGTGCGCACGATGGCCGCAGGCCAACTGGCCAGGCTGGCCGAAGCGGGCGTGCGCGGGTCAAGCCCGCGCGAGTGGTATGCACTGACCGAGCTGACCGCCGCCGACGAGGCGCTGCCCGGCAAGGTGCGGATCTCGCCCTCGCAGGTGGAGAAATTCACCAAGTGCGGGCTGCGATGGCTGCTCGAGGCCGCAGTCGGCGCGCAGGCACCCGGAGCAGCTCAGGCTTTCGGCATCGTCGTGCATGCTGCCGCCGCGCTAGCGGCCGGTGGTGCTGACGATGACGAGGTGACCAAGCGCGTCGACGAGCTGTGGCAGCACCTGGATTTCGGCAGCCCCTGGTACAACAACAAGCAGCGGGCCAAGGCAGCAGCCATGGTGGCCAAGTTCCTCGACTGGCAGCGAAGCAACCCGCGCCAGCTTGTCGCGGTGGAACAGCAGCTCAGCGTCCAGATGGGGGAGGTCACCATTACCGGCCGGGTGGACCGGCTGGAGCGGGACAGCGATGGCGCCGCGGTGGTGGTCGACGTCAAGACCGGCTCAAGTAAGCCGGCCGACGCCGAGCTGGACCGGCACCCGCAGCTTGGCGTCTACCAGCTCGCGGTGCTGCTGGGCGCGTTCGAGCAGCTCGGCCTCACCGAGCCGGGCGGCGCGGAGCTGGTCCAGGTCGGCAATGCCGCGCTGTCGGCGAGCGTCCGGGTGCAGCCGCAACGGCCGCTCGGGAGCGACCCGGATCCGCAGTGGGCGCAGCACCTGGTGGAGACGGTTGCGGCCGGGATGGCTGGCCCGGTGTTCCAGGCGACGGCCAATCCCGGCTGCCGGATGTGCCCGGTCGCGACAAGCTGTCCGGTCGACGAGCGCGGCAGCCAGGTGACACCGTGACCACAGTGCAGCCAGCCACGGGGCCAGGGTTCAGCCCAGCGCAGCTGGCGAGGATGGTTGGTGCGCAAGAGCCGACCGCTGAGCAGGCGGCGGTGATCGGCGCTCCGCTGGCGCCGATGGCGGTGATCGCCGGCGCCGGGTCAGGCAAGAGCGAGACGATGGCAGCCCGCCTGGTCTGGCTGGTCGCGAACCAGATGGTCAGCCCGGACCGCGTGCTGGGCCTGACGTTCACCAGGAAGGCCGCGGCCGAGCTCGCGGGACGAGTCAGGGACCGCCTGACCGGACTGCGCCGGGCCGGGCTTGTTGTTCCGGGGAGCACGGTACTGCCAGGCGGCGCCGAGTCTGGCAGTGTTTCTGACGGCACTGATGCTAATGATCCGGTTATCTCCACCTACCACTCCTACGCCGGGCGGCTGGTCGCCGACAACGCGCTGCGGGAGGGCCTGGAGCCCTCGCTCAGGCTGATAACCCCCGCGGTCTCCTGGCAGCTCGCGGCCAGAGTCGTTGCCGCCTATGACGGCCCGATGGAGTCGACCGACTGGACTCCGGCCACGGTGACCTACGCGGTCCTGACGCTTGCCGGCGAGATGGCCGAGCACTTGCGGGGGCCGGCCGACGTGCTGGAGGTCGGCGAATGGCTCGACCGCTGCCACGGAGCGCTCGGAGGCCGCGTGCCTAAGGTGGTCCGCGACGTGCTGCGCAGCCAGCGGGTGCGCGAGCAGTTGCTGCCGCTTGTCGCGGCATACGGCGCAGCCAAGGCGGCCAGGGAAGTAATCGACTACGCCGACCAGATGGCCATTGCCGCCCGGATCGCAGCGCGCCATCCGGTGGTCAGCCTCACAGAACGAGCCCGTTACCAGGTAATCCTGCTCGATGAGTACCAGGACACCTCGCACGCGCAGCTTGTGTTGCTCAGGTCGCTGTTCGGCGGCGGGCATCCGGTGACGGCCGTCGGCGATCCGTGCCAGTCCATCTACGGCTGGCGCGGTGCCAGCGCTGGCAACCTGCGCCGGTTCAGCACCGACTTCCCGCTGGCGCCCGGCCAGCCGGCGCCAGTCCGGGTGCTGTCGACGAGCTTCCGCAACACCGGGCGCGTGCTGGCGGCAGCCGGCTCGATTCAGGCGGAGCTGCGGGCAAGCGCGCCCGACGTGCCGCTGCTAGTGGCACCGCCGGGCCGGGCCGACCGAGGCCTTGTCCGCTGCGCGCTGCTGGAGTCGGCCCAGGCCGAGGCCGCCTGGGTTGCCGAGCAGGTAACTAGCCTCCTGGCCTTGCCAGCCGGGACCGCGCCCGACAGTCTGCCGTGGCCTGACGAGCGCGCAGCCGGGGTACAGCCGCGCGACATTGCGGTGCTGTGCCGAAAGCGAGCCCAGTTCCCAGTAATCCGGGCTGCGCTGGAGGCACGCGGGGTGCCGGTCGAAGTTGTTGGCCTCGGCGGGCTGCTCACGGTGCCGGAGGTGGCCGACATAGTCGCGACGCTGCAGGTCATGCATGATCCGGCTGCGTCCGGGGCGCTCGCGCGACTGTTGACGTCGCCGCGGTGGCGGATCGGGCCGGCCGACCTGGTCGCGCTGGGCAGGCAGGCCCGCCAGCTGGCCAGGTCGGGCGAGATGGATATCGCCCGGCCGCCAGATGGCGACCACATCGCTGGCGCGATCACCGACCTGACCAGCGATCCCGGCAGCCTGGTCGAGGCGCTCGATGACCTGGGCAGCCCGGTGGCCTACTCAGTCGCCGGGCACGCCCGGCTGACCGCGCTGGCGACCGAGTTGCGCGCGCTGAGAGGGCATGCGGCCAGGCCACTTGCCGAGCTGGTGACAGAGGTCGAGCGGATGCTGGGGCTGGACATCGAAGTCGCGGCCAGGCCGGGGGCGGACCCAGCTGCGGCGCGTGCCGATCTGGACGCGTTTGCCGACGCGGCCGCCGCCTTCGCAGGCGACGCGCAGGAGCCGACCCTCGGCGCGTTTCTTGCCTACCTTGCAGCCGCCGAGTCGGAGGAGTTCGGGCTGGAGGCCGGTCAGGTTGGCGACACCGACTCAGTGAAGCTTGCCACGGTCCATGCCGCCAAGGGCTTGCAGTGGCCTGCGGTGCTGGTACCCGGCCTGGCCGACGGCCCGCAGAAACACGTCTTCCCGTCCAGGCCACGGCAGACGACGCGATGGACGGAGAACCCCCGACTTCTTCCGTTCAGCCTGCGCGGGGACGCCGCCGACCTGCCCGAGCTGGCCGGGCTGCAACCAGCCGAGCTGGCCGAGTTCGGCGCCGCCTGCGCCGCGCGCGACGTGGCGGAGGAGCGCCGCCTCTGCTACGTGGCGGCGACCAGAGCCGCCTACTGGCTGGGATGTTCCGGTTACTGGTGGGGTGACGGCGTTGCCAGGGCTGGCCCCTCGCAGTTCCTCGACGATACGCGGGCCGCCTGCGTCGACGGCGCGGGCGAGATCGATGTGTGGCATCCAGAACCGGACCCCGACGCCGTCAATCCGGCGCTGGCCGAGCCCGTAACCGCGCAATGGCCGGTCACTGCCGCGGCCGGCGCGCGGTACGAGGCGGTCCGCGAAGCTGGGGAGCTGGTGGAAGTCGCGATGCGCGAGCTGGCCACGATGCGCGCGCAGTCGGCGAAACTGCCGTGCGACGAGAGTGTGCCGGAAGATGCCGATCCGTACCATGAGCAGATTTCGGACTGGATTCGGGACACCGACTTGCTGCTTGCCGAGCGTGCCCGTGGACGCGCTAGCGAGGATGTCGTGGTTGGATTGCCGCTGCGGCTTCCGGTGTCCGCGCTAGTGACGATGGCGAGGGATCCCGGAGAGCTCGCTCAGCGCGTGCGCAGGCCGATGCCGCGTCCCCCGGCGCCGCGGGCAGCGCGGGGCACCACCTTCCATCAGTGGCTCGAGCAGCGGTACGGCCAGGCTCAGCTGATCGATGCCGACGATCTGGCTGCGGCCGCCGAAGACATGGCCGCCCCGGCTGAAGACGCCGAACTCGACGAGCTGAAGTCGGCGTTCGAAACCGGCGAGTGGGCAAACCGATGGCCGGCGGAGGTCGAGGTTGGGTTCGAGACCCTCATCGGCGATCGGCTCGTCCGCGGCCGGATCGACGCCGTGTTCGCCGACGCGCCGGATGGAGGGTACGACGTCGTCGACTGGAAGACGGGCCGGCAGCCTCGATCGGCCGCGGAAGGGCGGGCGGTTGCCGTCCAGCTCGCTGCTTACCGCATCGCGTGGGCGGCGCTGGCCGATGTGCCAGTGGCCGAGGTAAGGGCCGCGTTCTACTACGTCCGCGACAACGCCACCGTGCGCCCGGCTGACCTGCTGGACGCGGCTGGCCTGGCCGCGCTCATCGATGATCTCGAGGTTGCGCCTGGGCCGGTCGGCTGACGGGTTGCCGGCGGGTGGTACTGGCCGTCTTGGCGCTGCCGGGCTCCCAATCGGTGCTCATTACGGAATAAAACGGGCGCCCTTGGGTCGTGTTCCGCGACGTTCCACCGATTTGGGTCACACTGCCGGGAGTATCTGCCCGATTTGTGGAGGCCGAAATCGGTGGAACCTTGCCTGGCGCTGCGCCAGCGCAGGCCTATCTGATTGGTGACGTAGCCGAAGGCCCGCCCCGCGTCGGATCGCAGAAGCCAACGGAACCACCCCCCGTAGTGGCCGAATCGGCGCTGCCAGCCTTAAGTAGGTTGCCATCCCAGATTGGGTAAGATGCGCGGGTCGGACGGGATGGAGGCACGCGGTGACGGAACGTCGAGTGGCCATGAGCGATGGCATTGCCGAGCGCGTCGTGCGGCGGGCCGTCTCGCGCCTGGCGAACACTTATGCTAACTCGCCGGCCCGGGCGAGCACTGCCAAGGACATGATCGTCCGCGCATTCGAGGGCAAAAGCGAGGAAGCAGACGGCGTCGACGGCTATGCCGCCTCAGCCGCGATAGCTGCCTTGGCGCACGGCATCGAGGCCGAGGTAGGCACCGGATTGGACTGGCTGGCCGTCGCCGCGCTCCAGGAGTGGGATTTCCATCACCCAGAAAACCCGATCTAGACCCGGCTCGCTGATCTTGTCTAGCTTCGCCCGTGGGGTAGATGCCAAGTCAAGCGGCCAGGTTCGGGCATGTCGATGGACCGGACTGCAGGCATGATCGACGCTAACGGCCGGCAAAGACCCGGTAATTGCCTGTCACGATAGGGAAAACCGGGGTTGCTGCTGTATTCGGTCCGCAGCCTGGATCGGTCGCGAACCCAGGGGAGAAGTTCAGCTGGTCCGGTGTCCCACCGCCTGGCTGGCCATTGTCTTGGACGCCGATGATGATGTAGCTGCCAGGGAACCAGCTGTTCGCCTGCTGGCGCGGACCGCTCGCGCTTGCGATCTGGCCCGTGACGTACGCCGTCGTCCCGCCCACGATGAGGCAGGTATCCGAGCCAGTTGCGATTGTGCCGTCCGGGTAGGTGATCGTAAAGCCACCCTTCAGCCCGGCTGGCGTCTGAACGGCGTTCACTTGCGCTGTGGGGTCGCCGAACAGCCCGAGCGTCCCGGCGCCGGTAACCTGATCGTGGCCCGGAGACGCCCAGGCCGATGCTGCTGGCGCTGCGACCCCGATTACCAGGGCGAGCGTGATGATCAGCAATAGCTTGCGCATGACGATTGGTCTAACACATCGCAGCCGAATCCGGTACGCACAGCAGTCGGCGTTTCGGTGGTCAGGCCAATTGTTTGCCGTCTTCTGGATACGTCGTTACGCCTTCGCTGGCCGCCCGCAGCCACTAGCGGCCTATTCAGAGCCCACGGAGAGGTGACTTTCCAGCGACGCCATTTTCACGTTCAGCCCGTCGGTGACGCCGGGCCGGATGTCCGCCTTGAGTGTCACGCTGACGCGCGGTGCGCGGGCCGCGACCGCATCGACCGCCGCCTTGACCACGGCCATGACCTCGTCCCAGTCTCCCTCGATCGAGGTGAACATGGCGTCCGTCCGGTTCGGCAGGCCGCTCGCGCGCACCACGCGGACTGCGTCAGCCACATAGTCGGCCACGTCAGGCCCGACGCCAAGCGGCGTTACCGAGAAAGCGACGATCATCCGATCCTCCCGAGCCGCAGCGACGACCGATCCTGCTCTCGTCACGCTAGCAACGGGGGCAGTAGCGCCATCCATGCGGTTGCCCGCGGGCCCGCCACTACGATCGTGACCATGCACAGGAGCGCCCTGGACGTTCGCCAGTACATCGAGGAGCATGCAGCGGAGTTTTTCGGCTCGCTCAGCCGGTGGCTGGCGATTCCGTCCATTTCCGCCGACCCCGCGCGCCGCGACGATGTCGGCCGGTCCGCTACCTGGCTGGCTGAGCATTTGAAGGGAACGGGTTTCCCCATAGCCGAGGTGTGGTCGACAGGCGATCCCGATTCACCGGGACTTCCGGCGGTGTATGCCGAGTGGCCGGCCAGCGATCCGGACGCACCAGTGGTGCTGGTCTACGGCCACCACGACGTGCAGCCGGTCGAGCCGCTCGGGGAATGGGACAGCCCGCCGTTCGAGCCAGTGCAGCGGGACGGGCTGCTGCTCGGCCGGGGCTCGTCCGACGACAAGGGTCAGGTGCTGTTCCACGCCCTCGGCGTGAGCGCTGCGCTCGCGGCAACCGGCGCGGCGGCTCCGCCCGTCACGCTCAAGCTGCTTATCGAGGGCGAAGAGGAATCCGGCTCGCCGCATTTTGCTGACCTGTTGCGCGCGAAGCGCGACCGTCTGGCCTGTGACGTCATCGTCATCTCCGACACCACCATGTGGGCGGCTGACGTTCCCTCGATGTGCGTAGGGATGCGCGGTGTGGTCGAAGCTGAGGTCAGCCTGCGCGGACCGGAGCGCGACCTGCATTCCGGTTCCTTCGGGGGCGCAGTGCCGAACCCGCTGCACATTCTCGCCGACCTGCTCTCGGGACTGCACGACAGCGACGGCCGGGTGACCGTGCCTGGCTTCTACGACAGCGTTCTCCCGTTGTCGCAGGCCGAACGCGAGCTGATCGCGCGCCTGCCGTTCGATGAGAGGGCTTGGCTGGCTGACGCCGGCAACAGCCGGGCGGCGGCGGGGGAGGCGGGCTTCGGCACGCTCGAGCGAGTATGGGCCCGGCCAACAGCGGAGGTCAACGGCATGTGGGGCGGTCACACCGGACCCGGCGGCAAGACGATCGTGCCGGCCCAGGCGCACGCCAAGCTGTCGTTCCGGCTGGTCGCCAACCAGGAGCCCGCCGACGTCATCGGCGGACTGCGCCAGTACGTGCGGGAACGTGCGCCCGCCGGGATCGAGGCCACGGTGATTTCGAAGGGGAACGGGGTCCGCCCGTGTTTCGCGGCCGTGGATTCGCCTGCGGTTCTAGCCGGGCGCCGGGCGATGGAGCGCGCGTTCGGCACGGAGGTTCTGTTCACCAGGGAAGGCGGCAGCGGCCCGGAGGCGGACCTGGCCGATATCCTCGCGGCGCCGCTGGTCTTCGTCGCCGTCGGCCTCGACGCGGACCGGATTCACGCGCCGAACGAGCGCGTCGATATGAGGTTGCTGCTCAAGGGCGCCGAGGCCGCGGCCTATCTGTGGGAGGAACTCGCCGCGATCGGCGACCAGCTTACGGCGGGCAGGTGAGCGCATACTCGCCTGCCGGGCCGGTTCTGACCGGGCTAGCGCTCGCGCGCGGCGAGGTGGACCGAGCCGCCCATTTGCGAGCCGACGACGCCTGGCTGGAGGCCGCGTGGGCCGATCCCGGCACTCAGGTGCTCGTCGTCGAACACGGCCGCGCGCTCTGCGCCATCGACGACCGGCAGGCCCGGCTGTTGTTCGTGTCGCCCGCGAACGCGGCCGAGGCCGTGCGCTTCCTGCTGGGCGTCGACCGTGCGGGCATCGCGTACTTCGGCGTGGCCGGCCCGCTACCTGAGTTGCGCGAGCCGGATGAGGATGGCGTGCGGCCGGTCCCGCTGCGGGAAGCCGGACCGCTGCTGTCGGATCGGGACGCGGGCCTGATGACGCACGCGGTCGCGCTAGCTAACTGGCATGAGACATTCACCCACTGCCCGCGCTGCGGTTCGCCCACCAACCCGATATCGTCCGGGCACGCGCGCAAGTGCCCGGTCGATGGCAGCGAGCACTTCCCGCGCGTTGACCCGGCCATGATCGTGCTGGTGACCGATCCTGCCGATCGCTGCCTGCTGGCTCGCAACGCGCAGTGGCCGGAACGCCGTGTTTCCATCTTGGCCGGTTTCGTAGAAGCGGGCGAGTCGGCCGAGCAGGCTGTTGCCCGCGAGGTACACGAGGAGACGAGCGTCACAGTCAGCGCCGTCCGGTATCTCGGCAGCCAGCCGTGGCCGATGCCGCAGAGCCTGATGCTGGGCTTCCGCGCCGAGGCGACCGGCGTTGACATCCAGGTCGACGCCAATGAAATCGCCGAGGCCCGCTGGTACAGCCGGGACGACCTGCGCGAAGCAGTCGCCACTGGTGAGCTCCTGCTGCCGCCGCCGATCTCCATCGCGCACCGCATCATCGAGACCTGGTACGGAGAAGACCTGCCCGGCGCCTGGTGACGGCGCCGGGCGGTAGCGTCACTCGCCGGCCGGATCGCGCGCACCGCGGACGGCAACGACTATGAGGCCGACGGCGAACACTAGGCCGGCGCATAGCGCCGCGCCCCGGTCGTGTGGCGGCCGGGCGGGCCAGATCCACGGCGTAGCCAGCGCCGGGCCGTGCCAGTCCGTGTAGAGCCCGTACACACCGATCACCATGTAGGCGATCGGCCCGGCCCAGGCCAGCGCGCCGCCGAGCGCGGCCGCGCACAGCAAGCCGATGCCGGTCAGGCCGGCCACGTTGCGCAGCACATCCAGGGTGCCGCCCGCCATGTGCCCGCCGGTTCCGGCGGCAGCCAGCGCTACGACGGCAATCGCCGTCAGCGCCAGGGTAGTGGCCAGCCGCAGGAACGGCAGCCGCTGGCCGGTGACGCGTTCCGGTTCGCCGAGCGGGCTCGCGGTAGTGACGGCGATGACAGCGGCTGCCCCCGCTTCGAATATCAGCGGCAGTTGCAGCGCGCCGTAGGCGTCCCAGTGCCACGTGAGCGCGATCCGCAGCCCGATGGCGCAGGCCGCCACGGCGGCTAGCGCGGCCGGGACCCTGCGGCTGACCAGGTGCAGTCGTACCAGGCGCAGGCCCGCTCGGGCGGACCGCCCTGGCAGGTTCGGCGCTGGGGCCCGCGTGGTGCCCGCTGCATGGGCTGTCATGGCAACTGCCCCACTGTGATCTGGCCCGCCGTTAGCGCGGTCAGGTGCGTGGCGAGCCAGGCGTGCCGTTCGGTGGCCGGCAGCGCGGCGAACTGCCTCGCTGCGGCGAGGGCTTGCGGGCTGAGTGGCTTCAGCCACTGGGCAGCGACTGAGAGAGGAGATTGCTGGGCTCGTGGGCCCGGATTCTGCATGAGCAATCCCTGCGTTTGCATGGGACCGCCAGCGTCCTGCAACAGTGCGGCGGCAATGGCTTGCTGCGCCGCGTTTGAGCCATGTCCGCTGACCAGCGTGGCGACGACGGCGGACGCTGTGTTCGACCGCAGCGCCGCGGTGAACTGGGCCGTGGTCGTGCCTTGCTCGCCCGGCAGCTGGTCGGGCAGGATCAGCAGCCCTGGCATGTCAATTGTCACGCCGTTGCCCGCTTCAAGCGAGTAGTCGGGTGCGCTTTGGCTGATCCGGGCTGGCGCGCCAGCCAGGCCAGCGACTTCTGTCAGCAGCGGCCTGAGCGCGGCCGTCACGATTGGCAAGTAGCCCGCGTAGGCCGGGTTCAGGCAGACCGGGATCTGCGTATTGCTGCAGACCGGCGTATACGAGATCGGCCGGTCGTTGGCTGCGTCATGCAGCGCCGGGATCACGACCATGCCATGCGGGTCCGGCCGACCGGTGCCGATCAGTACGACGGCCGTTACCGAGGCTGCCAGGCCGGCTGCAGCCAGCAGTGCCGCCGTCCGGTGCAGCCGCTTCCCGCCTGCACCGGCGGGGAGGCCGAGGACGCCCAGGGCCGCGAGAGCGAGCCCGGCCAGGAACATCACCTGCGCGATGGAGAGGTCGGGCAGGTAGTGGTAGAACGTGCCGACGCCCGAGTCGGGCCCGATGTCCGCGGAGCCAGCCAGCTGCGGCGAGAGCAGCCAGAGTGAGTGATCTGTGTGTGCACCTTCCGAGCTGAGCCCGAGCGCGAAGAACGCGGCCACAGTGACGAGCGGGGTAGTGAACCGGCTCGGAAAGAAGGTGCCGGCAGCGAACCCGACAGCCGACAGCGCTGGGATGCCGGCGGCGCCGACCACGGCCGGCCACCACAGCGGTCCGCCCCAGGCGGACTGCCGCGCGATCATCATGTAGGTGACTCCCACGCAGGCGAAGTAGGCCAGCAGCGCCCACAGTGTGGTGGCGGACCAGGTAACGAGCCGGGCAGCCCAGCGCGGCCGGGCGGTAGTGGCGACCAGGTCCGTCATTCTGCGGCGGCCGTCCCGCCAGCCCATCCACGCGGCCGCGCCGGTGACTGGCGCTGCGAAGTCCAGCAGCGCGCCGTGCTGCATGGTCATGGCGCGCAGGTTCCACATGGCGGGCATCTGCATGCTGCTGCGGTAGGCGTTGTACCAGAAAAGCGCCGCGGCTACCGGCATCATCCAGACCATGGCGTTGCGCCGCAGTTCCAGCGCTAGCAGCCGGCCGAATGCCAGCGCGGCCCGGCGAGCCGCCGGCCTTGGCGCGGACACTGCCGCGAGGCTGGTGGCGGTCATGACCGTGCCGCCGCGAGCACCGCGCTATAACCGCGCTCGAGCGGGGCATCGCCCACCCGGTGCCCAACGCCCCGCGCTGCGAGTTCAGCCGGCGTTCCGTGAAACACAATCTTCCCCAGGTCCATCAGCGCGACCTCGGTGCATGCCGCGCCGACGTCCTCCACTAGATGTGTACTCACCACCACGGTGGCGTCCTGGCCGAGATCTCGCAGCAGCGCCCGGAACGCCACCCGTTGCTCTGGGTCCAGCCCCGCGGTTGGCTCATCTAGCAGCAGCAACCGCGGCTTGTTCACGATCGCCTGGGCGATCCCGGCCCGGCGCAGCATTCCGCCGGACAGGGTCCGCAGCTTCGCCTTCGCCCGGCCGGTCAGCTCAACACGGTCGAGGGCTGCGGCGGCAGCAGCCGATACCCAGCTCGACGGTACCTCCTTCAGCAGCGCGAAGTACTCGACGAACTCCGACACGGTAAATCCCGGGTAATAGCCCATGTTCTGCGGCAGGTAGCCGAGATTCCGCCGGATCTCTCGGCGCTGCGTATAGCCGCCGGGATCTCTGTTCAGCAGCCGCAGTGACCCTGACGACTGCGGGATCACCGTGGCCAGCATCCGCAACAGCGATGTCTTCCCGGCGCCATTAGGTCCTAGCAGCCCGAAGACGCCCGGGCCGGTCCGCAGGCTTACGCCCGCCACTGCTTGGGTCCGGCCGAACCGGCGGGTCAGATCGGTGATCTCGACGTTCATGAAGGTTCGTTCCATGCCGTCCAGACTTCCTGGCCTGGCCACCACTCGTCGTCACACTGGGGAGCGCAATCGGAGGTCAGACCACGGTGGTAGCGCGGTCCGGACCGCGGGTTACCTCATACCTGGGTATGCACTCGCCGGTATGACGACTGCGCAGCTCAGGGGCCCTACTCTGAGAGCGTGAAGCCGAGTTCCAGCAGCACGTCCCCGGTCAGCGACGCGCTCGCGCTAGCGGGGAGTGCGTGCTGGCACGGCCTGATTCAGGTGCTGGTCGGCCGCGATCCGGCGCCTAGGTGGCGGTGGTCCGGCCAGCAGCGGTTGGCAGCTTATGCCGGCCTCGCCGCGGCGACCCTGGCGCTGGCCGTTACCGGCGGGGCTACCAGCAGTCCGGGCCAGTTGCTGCTTGGCCTCGCGGTCGTAGCACCCCTGCTGCTTGTGATCCGGTATCCGCTGCTCGGCTGGCGGATCGGCTTGCTCGGCCTGGCCTTGGCCCCGCTGGCGCATGCGCACTGGGGAGGAGGCTGGCCGTGGGGACCGGCGCAAATACTCGTGATATTCGTGCTGTTCTGCGCGGCGGGCTTTCGCCATCCGCGGCCGGTGCTCTGGTGGATGTGGGCACTAAGCGTCATCCCCTGGTGCTGGTGGCTAGCCGCGAACGTGGCTAACCAGAAAGGTCCGATCGCTGCCAGCGTCGTATTCACGGCCGTGACGATCGCGGTAGACAGCATGAGTTCCCGGCGACGCGTCCAGCAGGACCTGACCGCCCAGAAAGAGCGTACCGAGCTGGAGCAGGCACGCCGGACTGTACTGGAGGAGCGCACCCGCATCGCACGGGAACTGCATGACGTCGTGACCCATCACATGTCGCTGATCGCGGTCCGGGCCGAGACCGCGCCGTACCGGCTCAGCGGCTTGCCCGAGCCGGTCAGCGACGAGTTCCGGTCGATCAGCGCGGCGGCGCGCGAGGCGATGACGGACATGCGGCGGCTGCTCGGCGTGCTGCGCAGCGACGAGGCGGCCAGCCGCGCGCCGCAGCCTCAGCTATCGGACCTGCCAGCGCTCGTCGCCGCGGCCAGGGTAGCCGGGGTCGCGGTTGAGCTGTCGGTGCCCGCCAAAATCGACCAGGTGCCGGCTGGCGTCGGCGTATGCGCGTACCGGATTGTGCAGGAGTCGCTCTCCAATGCGAGTCAGCACGCGCCGGGCGCACCAATCACGGTGTCGGTTGATCATGGCGGCAGCGTTGTACTGCTCCGGATAGCGAACGGGCCGGGCAGGCCTGGCCGCTCGACCGGCAACGGCGTCGGGCATGGCCACGGCCTGGCCGGGATGCGTGAGCGCGTTGCCCTGCTTGGCGGTTCGCTGTCGGCAGCCTCCGGGCCCGATGGCGGCTTCGTCGTCTCGGCGGTTCTACCGATCGGCCGGGCGGCTGTATGACAGTGGCGGGCCAAAAGTCGGCGGCCGGGCGGACGGCGCTACCGTGCTGAGCGGCACGATCACGCGGTGTATCATCGCCGACGATCAGGCGATGGTTCGGGAGGGATTCGCGGCCGTGCTCGCGGCCCAGCCCGGCCTGGTGGTGGTCGGCCAGGCCGTCGACGGCGCCGACGCGGTCAGCCAGGCGCGGCAGCTGGAACCGGACGTCATTCTCATGGACGTCCGGATGCCGCTGCTGGACGGGCTGCAAGCCACTCGGCAGATCCTTGGCGCGGCGCCGGGTACGCACGTGCCACGGGTGCTCATGCTCACCACATTCGATCTCGACGAGTACGTGTACGACGCACTGCGCGCCGGGGCCAGCGGCTTCCTTCTCAAGGATGCGACTGCAGCCGAGCTAGTGCACGCGGTCCGGGTGGTCGCCGCCGGCGATGCGCTACTGGCCCCATCAGTGACCCGCCGGCTGATCGCTGACTTCGCCCGCCGGCCGCGCGCTGATGCGCCGGTGCCAGCCGCGCTCGGCCCGCTCACCCAGCGGGAGACCGAGGTACTGCGGCTCATCGCGCGCGGTCTGTCGAATGCCGAGATCAGCGACACACTCGTGATCGCCGAGCAGACGACTAAGAGCCACATCGGCCGCATCCTGGCAAAGCTTGACCTCCGCGATCGGGCGCAGGCAGTTGTGCTCGCCTACGAATCAGGCCTTGTCGCTCCTGGCCAGTGAATCTCGCCCCGGCAATCGAAGCGACCCGCCAGGCGCGCGGTGAGCCCGGCCATAAGTACCTTGACGATGCATCGTTCATCTACTTATACTCGGTTGTATGAAAGCGCCAAAGGTTGCGATGCGGGAGCCGACGTATTTCGTCCTGGCCGCACTGCTCGACGGGCCACTGCACGGGTACGCGATCATCAAACGGGCCGAGCAGTTGTCGGATGGTCGTATTCGCCTCGCCACCGGCACCCTGTACACAGCGCTCGACAGGCTGACCGACGAGGGCTTCGTCCGGCTGGTCAGCGAGGAGACGGTCAACGGCCGGATCCGCCGCTCCTACGGGTTGACGGACGAGGGCTCTGCCGCGCTACGCAGTGAGGCGGCGCGCATGGCCGAGGCCGCACGGATCGTGACCGAGGCCGACCGGGGCGCCGCGGTCCGACCCGTCCGGTCACGTCGCCAGGTGCGTCCGGCATGAGCCCGCTCGAGCGTCGCTGCCGGCTAGCTGATGCGGGCTTACCCGGCCGCCTACCGCCGCGAGCGAGGCGACGAGATCATCGCGACGTTGCTGGAGGCAACGCCAGAGGGCCGCAAGCGGCCACTACTCCGCGACATGCGCGCCCTGATCGTGGGCGGCTTTCGCGCTCGCGCGGCGCAGAACCGGCACTTCACGACGGCGGTCAACCTGCGGCTTGCCGTCTTGGCCGGCTTTTGCATTTATCTCGCCGCGGCCGCCGCTGCGGACCTGGATACCTTCTTTAACAGCGAGCTTGATCGAGGGGTGCTGGTGGGGCGTATTGGCTGGCCAGCCCTCGTTGCTGGACTGCTGATCGGTGCGGTGGTGGCCCTGACCTGGCTGGCTCGCCGTGCTGTCGTCATAGCCGCCGTCGCCCTGCCCGCCGCCGCGGCGGCGGGCTACGTCGGCGTCTCCAGTGTCGAGCTAGGGTTTGTTGTTACCCAACTGGTGTGCCTGGCGGCAGTCGTCGCGCTGACGGTCAGGGCGGTGGAACATCGGTCGCCGGCGTGGCTCTGGCTGATTGGCGCGGTTGTCGCGGCGCTGTTCGTACCGGGTTATCTGCAGTACCGTCACCTATCTCTGGTCGTTGTACACCGCGCCCGGTCTGGAGCTAGGCGTTCTCGTCGTCGCCATTGCCTGGGTCGCCATAGACGCGCGGCCACTAGTCGCGTTAGCCACTTTCCTTGTGCTGTTGTCGCTGCCCCCGATGCTGGAAAACCTTGCCGGGGGTGTCGGTAACTGGTTCGTCAACCCCGGCTTGGCGGTCGCCGTCGTGATCGCGGCGCTGGCTGTGTGGCGGCTGCGCCGGCAATCGGCGCGGCCAGGCCAGGCGGTGCAGTAACGGCAGACGCTCGGTGCGGGCAGACGCGAGCCTGCCTTAGCCGCCAGACGCGAGTATGGAGTCGCTGTAAGCACACTCGAGCGCCGTTACGGGCGGCTGCTGCACGCTTATCCGGCGAGATATCGGAGGGAGCGCGGAGACGAGATCCTCAGCACGCTGATCGAAGCGGCGCGCGACGACCAGGGCTGGCCCTCGTGGCGGGATACCCGAGCGCTGATCATGGGCGGCTGGCGAGTCCGGGCCGCGCAGAACCACCGGCTCGGCACGGCATCCAACTTGCGCCTCGGCGCGCTGCTTGGGGTAGCCATCTGGCTCGCCGTTACCTGCGGTCTCCGTATCCACTTTGCGCTCGGCCCCGACCGGGCGCTCCGGGCGGTCCCGAGTACCTGTGGCTGATATGGCCGCTGACATCGGTGGCCGTTGCGCTGGTCTGGTTCGCCCGGCGGGCTGTCGCGATTCCTGTCCTGCTGGCCACAGTCGTCGCGTCGGTCGCCGCATGGCCGGTGATCCGATCGGCGGAAATCGCGTTCGCGCTCGTGGCGTTCGCCGCGCTCGCGCTCGGCCGCGACGCGGCCGCGATCGTGCCGGCCGTACCTGCTGGGTGAACTCGCCGCTATTGTGCTCTGGATCGTGGTCGACGGGCGCCCCGTGATCGCGCTGGCCGTGGTGTCGGTGCTCCTCGCGGTCTCCGGGCCTTTCCAGAACCGAGCCTTCACTACAGGCAGCGTGTTTTTCCTCATCATCGGCGCGGTGCTGGCGATACCGGCTGTCGTCCGCATGCGGCGGCAGGCAGTGTTGTAGGCCGAGCTGATCAGCTGACCGCAGCGAGGATCGCGTCGCTGACGGCGGCCATGTGACGGGCGCCTTCGGACCGGGACACCAGCCGAGCGGTGACATAGCCGACGGCAACGTTCCGCTCCGGGTCGGCCCAGCCGATGCAGACGTAGCTGCCGTTGTGGCCGAACGCCGCTGGGCTCGCCAGGTCCCCCATCGGATGGTGGCGGCCGCCGACCCGCGCGCTGCCCTTGCGCCCGCCGCCGAGTTGGAAGCCCTGCGACCAGCGGACGGGCAGCTTCAGGTAGCGGTCGGTTTCGCCATCGCACGACGGCCGGGTAGCTTGCGCGATCGTCTCCGGTTTCAGCACCCGCACGCCATTGAGCTCGCCGCCGTTGAGCAGCGCCTGGTAAAACCTGGCCAGGTCGCGGGCCGTCGCTGAGACGCTCGCGGCCGGGATGATCGCCTGCCGGGTCGACCGCCGGTTGATCACCAGCTGAGTGGCCAGCTCGGCTGCCCCGTAGCCGGAGACGGGGACGTGCCGGGGCCAGTGTTCATCGGGCAGCCCGAGGTACGTATCGCGCAAGCCCAGCGGGTCGAGCAGTTCGGTGCGCAAGGCATCCCGGACGGGCCTTCCCGTCACGCGCTGCACCAGCTCCCCGAGTATGAAGCCGTAGCAGATCACGTGATACGCGGGCACCTCGCCGGGCGGGTACGCCGGGGCTGACTGTTCGATCGAACGGACCGACGCTGCCCAGTCGCTCATCGCGAGTGAGTCGCGCGCCATGCCGCGGGCAACCGGCAAGCCGCTGCGGTGCTGGAGCACCTGGCGGATCGTGATGTCCTGCTTGCCGCGCTGGCCGAAGGCGGGCCAGTACCTGGCTACCGGATCATCCAGCGCCAGCTCGCCCCGTTCGGCGAGCAGGTGGACCAGCAACGCCACCAGCGGCTTGCTGGCCGAGAACAGGAAGAACAACGAGTCAGGCGCGCAGCTGACGGCGTGGTCCAGCGCCACCTTGCCGTCGGCGATGACACATAGCTGCGCCGGGCAGCGGCGCGCTTCGACGAGCCGGACGGCCTCGTCGAGGCGAGTCACGCCGGTGCTGGTCATGACCGGGCACGGTCGTCGCACGCTGCTCGTCTCAGGCCGGCGCGAGCTTGGCAACCGCCTCGGCGATGTCGACTCCGGGGGCAGGCATTATCGCGATGACCGGAGTGTCGAGCCCGGTGCCGTGATAGTCGGCGACCCGTTCCCGGCAGTGCTCGAGCGCGCCGTGGATGATCAGCTCGTCGACGAGCTCATCGGGGATAGCGTCCAGCGCGCCTTTGCGGTCACCCGAGTTCCAGGCCGCCAGCATCGGCGCGATCATTTCGCCGCGGCCGAGCCACTCGTGGAACGCGGCGTAAACAGGAACGGTGAGGTACGCCGCCAGGTACCTGCGGCCGATATACCTGGCCGTGCCGACGTCTGTCGTCGGACAGACGAAGATGCGGGCAACCAGCTCGCACTCGTCGCCGGCCACGCCGCGCACCTTCGGCACATCTGACGGCGACAGCCAGTTGGTGATGGCGATGCCGGCCTCGGCCGCGGCCAGCCGCACCATGCCTGGCCGCAGCGCCGCGAGGGCCAGGGCCGGCGGCGTGGCGGGCGCCGGATCGAGGCGGAAACCGTCTACCGAGAAAGTCTCGTAGGTCTGCGTTACCTTGCCTCCGGCGAGCGCTTCGCGCAGGAAGCGCAGCATGTCGCGGGACCGCTGGTACGGCTTCTCGAACGGGATGCCGTTCCACTGCTCGACGGCGACCTTGGAGGAGGTGCCAATGCCCATGACGAACCTGCCGGGAGCCAGGCTGGCCAGCGTTCCGGCGGAGACGGCGAGAGCGACCGGCGCGCGGGTGTAGATGCTGACGATCGCAGTGCCGAGCCGCAGTTGTGGCGCCCATTGGGAGGTCAGCGCCAGCGGGGTGAATGCGTCAGCCCCGTTCAGTTCCGCCGACCAGGCGTCGGTGTAACCGAGGTCGGGCAGGCTGGCGACCAGTTCTCGCTGGTCGGCGAGCGGCATTCCGGTCAGCGGCAGGGTCAGGCCCCAGCGAGATTGCGATCCCATGGACATCCCTTCGCGGCGTTGCTCACGTCCCTCGCGAGTATGCCAGGGCCCGGTCGCGCAGTTCTTGCAGCCGGGTCGCGCTCTGCTCATCGGCCGGCGTGTAGGTAGTCATCCGGGTACCGAGGCGCTGGCCGAGCCAGAGGTGGGTGTAGTTGAGCTTGAGCAGGCCGACATCTGGGTGCAGGTACCGCTTCGTGAGGTTTTCCGGGCTGGCGACCTCGTGCCGCTCCCAGAGCGTGGCGAACTCCGGCGATGCCTTCAGCAGCCTGGAAACCAGGCATTTCCAGGCCGGCTCGGCCGTGTGATCGGCCATGGCGGCGCGGTACTCGGCCACCATCCGACGGGTAGCTTCCTCCCAGTCGAGCGTGGCCGCCCGGCACGAAGGGACGGTGAACATCCGCCACAGCGAGTTCCGCTCCTCGAACGGCAGGTCGTGCAGCGGACCCATAAGCAGGTCAAAAGACCGATTCCAGGCAAGGAAGTCGAAGCGGGCGTTGCGGATGCATGCCGGGAACGGGTCCAGTTTGTCGAGCAACACCTGGGCGGTAGGCGGCAGCGACGCGCACTCGCCCTGACCGCTCCCATCCTGGACGTCGGCCAGCCGGAACAGGTGGTCCCGCTCGTGCGGGTCAAGGAGCAAGGTGCGCGCAACGGCGTCAAGGACCTGCGGGGAAGCGTTGATGTCCCGGCCCTGCTCGAGCCAGGTGTACCAGGTGACGCCGACCCCGGCGAGCGTAGCGACCTCTTCGCGGCGCAGTCCAGGCGTCCGCCGGCGGGCGGCCGGCGGCAGGCCCACCTGCTCCGGCGCGATCCGCTCCCGCCTGCTGCGAAGGAATCCGGCCAGCTCCTGCCTGCGGTGGGCTAGCTCCTGCCTGCGGTCAGCGCCGTTTTGTCGGTGCCTCGTCGTATCGTGCTGACCATCGGCGAACTGGTCGAGGTAGGTCGCAGATTCGAGTGCCTGCTGGCTCATGGGTACCATCATGCCTTATATCTAATGCTGTTGCCAGGTAGTAGTGGTACCAGTATAAGTAGGCTCTAGTACCTGGCTCAGTTTCTCGGCGAAGCTAGCTGCATGCCTTCCACAGTGAACACCCCAGCACCTGCGTCAGCGCGGACCCGACCGCAGCCAGGCGGCTCGGAGCACGGGCCTGGCACCCTAACCCCGGCTGGCCTGACCGTCATCCTCGTCGGCGTACTGCTGCCCATGATCGACTTCTTCATCGTGAACGTGGCGCTGCCCACCATCGACAGCGACCTGAGGGCGAGCCAGCCGCTGCTGGAGCTCGTCGTGTCCGGCTACGCCACCGCGTACGCCCTGCTCCTGGTCCTCGGCGGTCGGCTGGGCGACAGCGTTGGCCGCAAGCGGCTGTTTCTGTGGGGCATGGCCGCATTCACAGTCACCTCGCTGGCGTGCGGGCTCGCTCCGACCGCTACGTTCCTGGTGATCGGGCGGGTCGCGCAGGGAGCGTCGGCGGCCATGATGGTCCCGCAGGTTCTCGCCACGATCCAGGCGGCGACGACCGGGGAGCGGCGCGCGAGGGCACTCGGCCGGTACGGCGCGACCGGCGGGCTCGCTGCCGTGCTCGGCCAGGTTCTCGGCGGGCTGCTCGTCTCGGCGAACATCGACGGCCTCGGCTGGCGGCCGATCTTCCTGGTCAACGTTCCCATCGGGCTGGCGGGCCTGCTGCTGGCGAGGCGGTACGTGCCCGACACCCGGCACGGTGCGCCCGCGCCGATCGACGGACCCGGCACGGCGCTGCTCGGCCTGACCGTGCTGGCGCTGCTCATCCCGCTGACCGAAGGACGTTCACTGCGGTGGCCGGCCTGGACCATCGCGCTGCTGGCCGTGGCACCGCTCGCGGCCGTTGCCTTCGCACGCTTCGAGCGCGGGGCCGAGCGAGCTGGCCGCACGCCGCTCGTGCCGCCGTCCCTGCTGCAGAATCCGAGCATGCGACGCGGCTTGATGCTGGCGCTGCCGTTCTTCGCCGGGTTCGGCGCGTTCATGTTCTGTTACGCCCTGCTTGTGCAGGATGGGCTGCACGCCAGTGCGCTGAAGGCGGGTCTCGGCCTCGTGCCGATGGCGGCCACGTTCCTGCTTGCGTCGCTGTCGACATCAAGGCTGCTCGCTCGCTATGGCGCCAAGGTGCTGGCCGCTGGTGGTCTGCTGCAGGCTGCCGGGCTGATCATCCTCGGGGTCACGGTGTACCTCGGCTGGCCTGGACTGTCCATCGCCTGGCTGGCGCCGGGCCTCGCGGTCGCGGGCCTCGGCCAGGGCCTGGTCATGAGCCCGCTGTTCGGGGTCGTGCTGTCTGACGTCCCGCCGGCCGTGGCCGGAGTCGGCAGCGGCGTACTCACCACGACGCAGCAGACCGCGCTGGCCTTGGGCGTAGCCACCCTGGGAAGCCTATTTCTCGCGCTAGCCGCTGGGCGCACCAGCATCAGCACGGCGTTCATCATCGTGCTGGCCGTGCAGGTCGTAGTCGCGGTCGGCGTGGCGGCCGGAGCACGCAGGCTGCCGAGCTGGCGGCCGCGCGAGCGCGAGCGCGCAGTCGCGGTGAGCGCGGCGGTGGCCGAGCTCTAGGCGGTTGTGCTGACGCTGAGCGCGCCGCCGGGTCCTGCCCGTGGCGCGCTCGCGCCAACCGATTGCCCCTGTCGGCTGTCTCATGTGCAGGCGGAAATGCCGCCGCATAGTTCAGGCAGCACAGTTAAGGCAGGGATCAATGATGAGGAAGCACCTGACAGCAGTGGCCGCCGGCGTGGCGCTGGCGACGGGGGGATTTCTTGCGGCCGGCTCGGCCGCCGCGGCCCCGGCGGGGCCCGCGGTTGGGCCAGTGCCGCCCGGATTTCAGCCGGTCTCGATGACGTTTGTGTCGGCCAGCGAGGGCTGGGTACTCGGCACCGCGCCGTGCGTGCATACGCCGTGCACCTCGGTCGTGCGGACGACTGACGGAGGGCGGACCTGGGTCGGGATTCCGGCGCCTAGGTACCCGCTGTCCAGGTACGGCACCGGGCCAGGGCTGAACAGGTTGCGGTTCGCGGACCCCTCGGACGGCTTCGCGTACGGCTCGCAGCTGTGGGTGACCCACAACGGCGGTGCGAGCTGGCGGCGAGTGCGGCAACTGCCCGGCTACATCGCCGACCTCGAGGCGTCGGCTGGCCGCGTGTACGCGGCGAGCGAGAAGTCAAACCGGATAACGATCTACGAGAGCCCGGCTGGCATTAACTCCTGGCACCGGGTTACCGGGCTGCCGACGCTCAGCGGGTACGCCGGGCTCGGGACGATCACCTTGCACGGCACTGCCGCGTGGATCATCCTCGGTAACCGGCTCTACTCGACGCAGACCGGCACCGGCTGGGTCAGGAACTCCATCAAGTGCCCGACCAACTTCGGACTATCCAGCGTCGGGGCCTACAGCGCGTCGCAAATCACGGTGCTGTGCACTGGCAATGCCGCGCTCGGTTCGACCGAGAAGGTTCTCTTCTCCTCGGCCAACGGCGGACGGCGCTTCACGAAGGTCGGCACCCCGCCTGCGGGCGGCGATGGCGGTGTGCTCGCCGAGCCGACTCCGCGGCACATCTTCGTGGCCACGTCCTCGGCGGCGACATGGATCTACGCCAGCACGGACGCCGGGCGGCACTGGCGTACCAATCTGTTCCTTGGTGACGGCGGGAAGGGCTGGAGCGATTTCGGCTTCACTACCGCTACCCAGGGGGTCGCTATCGAAGGCAGGCCATTCAACGGCAGCCACCTGTACCTCACCCGGAACGCCGGCGCTAGCTGGCACAAGGTGCGGTTCTAAGGCGCCGGTCAGCCCGTCAGCGCGAGCGTGGCGCCATCCGGGTCGGTCAGGCGGTGCAGGCCTTCGGCGGCTGGGA
The DNA here is from genome assembly GCA_963711055.1 of uncultured Actinomycetota bacterium. Taxonomy (GTDB): domain Bacteria; phylum Actinomycetota; class Actinomycetes; order Streptosporangiales; family Streptosporangiaceae; genus JAJYUU01. The sequence continues at coordinate 82,395 of CAVQCR010000019.1, forward strand.
ACTTCGCCAGCGGCCCGCGCACCTGGGCCTTCGGGCCGTCCGGGCCGACCAGGATGGCGCCGTCCGCGTCGCTCGCGACCAGCTCGTCGCCGACCCTCAGCAGGACCGGGCCGTCGCGGCCCGCCGAGATCGCCGTCCGCCCGGCCGCGAGTGCGGCGAGCACCGCGTCGGGGTCGTCGGCCTCCGCCTCGACCCAGGTGGTCGGCGATCCTGGCGGGGCATCTGAGCCTGGCTGGTGCCAGTCGCTGCCGCCGACTGGGATGGCAGCCGGATCCCAGGCCAGCCACCAGCTGATCGGCACAGTCCACTTGGCATCGAGCCAGCTCGAGTGCCATACCTCGAGCAGCGGCGGGCGGCGTTTCATCGGCGCGGTCCAGGCGAGCCGGCCTCCGTAGGGATGGTTGATCGACAGCAGGCCGCCCGCGCGCTCGCATTCGGTCAGCCACTCATCGGCGGGCGTCCGGAAGTCGATCCACCCGATGTCCCCGAACGCGTTCGCGTGCCCGGCCTCGGCGGTGACTTCCTGGCCGGGGATCAAGACGATCCCATGGGCCGCAGCCGCGGCTGGCAGCTCGGCATGATGGCTGACCGTGTTGTGGTCGGTAACGGCGACGTAGTCCAGTCCCCGGCCAGCCGCGAACCTCGCCAGTTCAGGCACGGTCATGACCCCGTCGGAATGAACGGTGTGCATATGCAGGTCCCCGGCGAGCCAGCGGCGGCCCTGCGCGGCCGGCAGCACCCGCGGCGCCGGCCGGTCGGTCAGCGGCGGCATCGGCTCGGGCGGGTCGGCCGGCGTCAGCTCGCCCGGCGTGCTCGACACGTCGATAATCACGCGGTAATCGGCTCCGGCCGGCGGGACCCGGTACAGGCCGATCACGACCGCCCAGGCGCCCGGCTCGAGCTCGCCCGGCAGATAACCCGGCGTGGCCTCGGCCGGGGTAATGACGAACAGCCGGCGCGACCCGCCAGACCAGCCGCGAAAGCCTGCTGCGCCGATGCAGCCGAGGTCGATGATGGCGCCGGACCGCTCGTACTCAAGCTCGACCCGCAGGGCGCAGGCGCCGGGCGGGACCTCGAACGGCAGGTAATGCCAGGCCGAGCTGAACCGGTCCGCTAACGTCCAGCGCCCGGCGTGACGCGTCGTGACCATGCCTGCCATCTGATCAGATGGCCGCGGCCGCGTTGACTAGTGGGGCGCATGCCTGAGTGCTTGACTGGAAGAATTCAACAGTCGTAGAATTCATCTAGCGTTGAATTAACTCGGACCTCGGAGGGCTGGCACATGTGGGCAATGATCGTCAAGGAATTCCGCCAGCTACGGCGAGACCGCCGGACGCTGGCGATGATGATCGCGATGCCAGTCATTTTGCTCGTAGTGCTCGGCTATGCCGCCAGCTTCGACGTCACGTCGATCCCGGTGGCGATCGCGGGTCCCGATGCGGCCCTGGTAGCCAGGGCGCTGCCCAAGCCATTCGACGTGGTCAGCGTGGACGTTACGGCCGGCCAGTCGCCGGCGCAGGACCGGACATGGGCGCAGGACGAGCTACGGGACGGCCACGCGGCGGTCGCGATCGTAGCTGGCGGCACCGCGCGGCCGGCAGTACTGATCGACGGCAGTCAGCTATTTACAGCGCAGGCCACGCTCACTGCCTTGGGTAAGGTGCGTATCGGCAGTGGCGGCGCCGCGATCAGGCCGCAGGTCACCATCTTGTACAACCCGAAGCTGACGACTTCCGCCGTGATGATTCCCGGCCTGGCCGGCGTGGTGCTGGTGTTCATCGGCACGATCATCACCAGTCTCGGCGTGGTCAGGGAACGCCAGTCAGGCACGCTCGAGCAGCTCGCGGTGATGCCGCTGAAGCCGCGTGATGTGTTCCTCGGCAAGCTCGTGCCGTACTTCGTGGTCGCCGCTATCGACCTCGGGCTGGTGCTCGGCGCCGGGATCGCCGTCTTCGGGGTGCCGTTCCGCGGGTCGCCGGCGGTGTTCGCGCTCGGCGCCCTGCTGTTCCTGTTCGTGACGCTCGGCACGGGCGTGCTGATCAGTACCGTGTCGCAGAACCAGGGTCAGGCGATCCAGCTCGCTTTCATGCTGATGCTGCCGCAGATCCTGCTGTCGGGCCTGATCTTCCCGTTGGCCTCGATCGCGGCCGGTGTCCGGTGGATCTCCTACCTTCTGCCGCTTACTTACTTCAACGAGATATCCCGCGGCGTGATGCTGCGAGCCGAGCCGATAGGCCCGCTGTGGCGGCCGTTCACGTTCCTGGCCCTGCTCGGCGTGGTTGCGGTCACCCTTGCCATTTTGCGCTTCCGCAGTTACCTGGCCCCGACTCCTGGTGGTCGGCGGCGACTGCACCGGCGTGGCGGAGGCGTCCTCGCGGCACCGAGCGGTGAGCCGGCATGACCGGGCCAGTTCGTTTGGGCGCCGCGAACCTATGCGTCAGCTACGACGACACGCTCGCGCTCGATGACGTGTCAGTAGAAGTCCCGACTGGTCAAGTCACAGCAGTTGTCGGCGGCGACGGAGCCGGCAAGACCACGCTGCTGCGCTGCCTCGCCGGCGCGCTCGCGCCAACGAGCGGCCGACTCCGAACGCCAGGCTCGCGCCAGATCGGCTACTTGCCGGCCAGCTCCGGCACGTATCCGGACCTGACCGTGGCGGAGAACCTGGCGTTCCGCGCCACTGCCTATGGCTTGTCCCGGCTGGCCGCGGAGCAGCGCACCACGGAGCTTGTCGCGCTGGCCGGCCTGGCGGCGGCCAGGGACCGGCTGGCCGGTCAGCTGTCCGGCGGGATGCGGCAGAAGCTCGGCGTGATAGCGGCGCTGCTGCATCGGCCGGAGCTGCTGATCCTGGATGAGCCGAGCACCGGCGTCGACCCGGTAAGCAGGTCGGGCTTGTGGTGGCTCATCGCCTCCGCGGCCGCTGACGGTGCCGCGGTGATCCTGTCGACCACCTACATCGATGACGCGCAGCGGGCAGCCATGGTCCTGGTTCTCGACTCCGGGCGGCAACTCGCCGCCGGAACGCCCGAGCAGATCATCGCCGCCGTGCCCGGCACTGTCGTCACGGCCGCGGCACGCCCGGTTGGCGCGGCTGGTTCCCGGGCCTGGCGGCGCGGTGCGAGCTGGCGAGTCTGGTGCCCGCCGGGCAGCCAGCTGGACGGCCAGCCGGTGCCGGCGGACTTGCAGGATGCGGTGACTATCGCCGCGCTCGCCCGCGAGCTAGCTGGGTCGTTTGCACACGCAGAGCCTGCGGCAGTCACCGAGTCCGCCGTCGCCGCTGAGCCCGCCGAGCCCGCAGTTACCGCCGAACGCGGCGAACCCGGCGAGCCGGCCAAGCTTGCTGGTTCAGCGGCACACACTGCGCCCGCCGGGCCTGCTGTGCAGGCTAGGTCGGCCGGTCCGCTGGCCGAGTGCGCCAATGTGACCCGTCGGTTCGGAGATGTCACTGCGGTCCGCGCGGTCAGCATCGGTGTGCTCCCGGGTGAGATCGTCGGCCTGCTAGGCGCGAACGGTGCGGGCAAGACCACTCTGATCCGGATGCTGCTCGGCCTGATACCAGCGTCCGAAGGCCAGATCCGGCTCTTCGGCGAGGCACCAAGCCGGCGGACTCGCCAGCGAATCGGCTACGTTTCGCAGGGCCTTGGTCTGTATGACGATTTGACCGCGGGGGAAAACATGGCGTTCGCCGCCGCGGTCTTCGGCACCCCGCCGGGCGCCCTGCCGGCCGAGATCACGAGCCGGGCCCGGATACCCGTCGGCAGGCTGCCGCTGGGCCTGCAGCGCCGGGCTGCGTTCGCGCAGGCGCTATCGCATCAGCCGGACCTGCTGATCCTGGACGAACCCACGTCCGGGGTGGACCCGCTCGGCCGGGCCCGGTTGTGGCAGACCATCAGCGGCGCGGCCCGGCAGGGCGCTGGCGTGCTGGCCTCGACGCATTACATGGAAGAGGCGGGGGAGTGCGACAGACTCGTCATCATGGCGGATGGCGAGGTGGTGGCGGCGGGCACGGCCATCGACATCATCGGGGGCGCTCAGGTCACCGTGGTGGAGGCACCCGACTGGGCGGTGGCGTTCGGCAAGCTTGAGCAGTCCGGCCTGCCGGTTTCGCTGGCCGGGCGCGTCCTGCGGGTGCCGGGCGCGAGTCCGGCCGAGGTCACCGAAGCACTTGCCGGTAGCGGACCCGCCGGATCCGGCTGGCGCGTCTACCAAGCCCCGGCGACACTGGAAGAACGGTTCTTCCAGCTCGTCCTGCACACCGAGCGGGACAGCGGATCCCGGCGCGCGGTGCCCGCGTGACCCGATCAGCCAGGACTGGCCGGCGCGCCGGGGACAGCGGCACGCGTGCGGCGATCCTCGAGGCAGCGCGCGGCCAGTTCGCCGCGAACGGATACGACGGCGCGACGATTCGCGCGATCGCCGCCGCGGCAGGCGTCGACCCGGCGCTGGTGCATCACTACTACGGCAGCAAGGAACGGCTTTTCGCAGCGACCATGGAACTGCCCTTCGTGCCGAGCGAGGCCATCGGCGCTGCGCTCGCACCGAGCGCCCGCCGGCCAGGCGAAACCGTCGGCACCCAGATCGTCCGGTCTGCGCTCGCCTTGTGGGACAGCAGCGAGGTCCGCAGTTCGTTTCAGGCGCTGCTCCGGTCGGCGCTGACCAGCGAGCGGGCCGCGGTCATGCTTCGCGAGTTCGTGACCGAGGCAATCCTCCAGCAGGTGGCCAGCGTGGCAGGTGGCGCGGACCCGCAGTCGACACCGCTCCGTGCATCGCTCATCGGTTCTCAGATGCTTGGGCTGGCGATGGCGCGCTACGTGCTCAAGTTCGGCCCGGTGGCCGCCGCCAGCCCGGAGCAGCTCGCGGACGCGATCGGGCCGACCATCGATCGCTACCTGACCGGCCCGCTATGACCAGGGGAACGGGGCCACATCGGGCTCGACCCAGCCGGCCCGCGCGGCCTGGTTGGCCAGTACCGCTGCGCTGTAGTGACGGCTGAGCAGCCGCTTGTCCAGCAGCGCCGGATGACGGCGGGCGAAATCGGCGAAGTCGGCGGTCTGGCCGGCTGCTCGGTCCGCATCGACGTAATGGCCGACGATCTCGGTCCAGGCCCGCGTCATGGTGGCGTTGTATTTCTGCGGCGCCTTCTGGTACGCGGCGAGGTGCCGGATCCACCCGGCGACCTTCCCGGCCGCCGCCGCGGTGCCGTGTTCGCGGGCGGTCAGAAACGCCAGGTGGACGTGCTCGCAGTGACCGAAGCGGCCGCCTGGCGGCACGATCTGGCTGAGCATCCGGGCTAGCTCGGCCGGGATCTCGGGGGACATGGCATGGTCGTTCATCGATGCACCTCCGTCAGGGCGCGGGCAACGGCGTGAAATCCGGCCACGTCCTCGGCGCTGACCGATGCCAGCGCGGTCCGTTCCAGCTCGCCCACCGCGGACCGCACCGCGGCCGCGGCACGCCGCCCCGCCGCGGTCAGCGCGATCCGGACCGACCGCCGGTCAGCCTGGTCGGGCTCGCGGACGAGCAGGCCCCGGCGCTCAAGCCGGTCAAGCACGCTGGTCAGCGTCGTCGGCCTGGTGCCGGTTTCGGCAGCGAGTTCGCCAACGGCGCGCGGGCGGCGGTCGGCAAGCACGGCCAGCACGTTCTGCTCGGACCCGGTCAGTTCCTGCCGCGAGAGCCTGGCCGCCAGGACTTGCAGGGTCACGTGGGCCGCCTGCTGCAACGCCGTCACCACGCCGCTCGCGCTGTCACCTTGCTCCTTGCTCGTTGCGAGCGCGGTGTTCTTAGGGAGCGCCGTGTTCTTAGGGAGCGCCGTCTTAGTTACCACGAGATCGGATATTACTATATCGGAGCAATCATTGGTGCGCAGGTGCGCGTTACCATCCCCTGATGGACCGGATTCTGGGCGACTGCTCGCTGGACAACCTTCGCAAGCGAACCAGTTACAAATGGCGGACCTATCCGGCCGAGGTGCTGCCAGCCTTCGTCGCGGAGATGGACTTCGACCCGGCGCCGGAAATCAAGGACGCGATCAGGGCGCAGCTCGACTCCGGTGATCTCGGCTATCCACACAAGGGCGAGCTTGGGCAGGCGTTTGCCGAGTTCGCCGCCGACCGGCTGGACTGGACACTCGACCCGGACCTGGTCTTCGCGGTGCCGGACGTCATGACCGGCATTGCCGAGGTGATCCAGGCGATCACCGAGCCCGGCGCAGGCGTCGTGATCAACCCGCCGGTGTACGCTCCGTTCTTCTTCCGGCTCGAGCTGGCGGGCAGGCAGATTGTCGAGGCGCCGTTGCAGCGCCGCCAGGGCGGCGGTTACGACGTGGACATGGACTCGCTCGACCGCGCCCTAGTTCAGCCAGGCACCGGCGCCTACCTGTTGTGCAATCCGCATAACCCGCTCGGCCGCGTTTGGTCACGCGACGAGCTGACCGCCGTTGCCGACCTGTGCGACCGGCGTGGCGTGCCGATGCTGATCGATGAGATTCACGCGCCGCTGGTGCTACCGGGGGCGCGCCATGTGCCGTTCCACACCATCGACCATCCAGCGGCCCGGCAGGCCGTTGTCTTTTCCTCCGCCTCCAAGGGATGGAACATCCCAGGCCTGAAATGCGGCATCGCCGTCGCCGGGGGAGCTAGAGACTGCGGCCATCCTGGCGCAACGATGGGAGGCTTTGCTCGCCTCGCACCTCGGCGTGCACGCGTCGGTAGCGGCGCTGCGGCACGCGCGAGGATGGCTGGACGCCGCTGTGGCGCAGATTGACCTCAATACCCGCCAGCTCAGCGCGTTGCTGGCCGAGTGGCTGCCCGGCGTGGGCTACCAGCCGCCGCAGGCGAGCTTCCTGGCCTGGCTCGACTGCCGGGATCTGGGTCTCGGCGACGATCCGGCCGCGGTATTCCTGGACCGCGGCAAGGTCGCGCTGTCTTCCGGTCCTGACTTCGGCACGCAAGGCCGCGGGTGCGCCCGGCTGAACATCGGCACCGCGCCAGAGCTGATTGCCGAGGCGGTGGCGCGCATGGCGGCCGCGATGGCTGGCTAGCCGGCAAATACCCGAAGCCATGACGCGATGACCCGGGACTTACGGCATGCCAACGATTAGCGGCGGCTATTGCCGAGCTTCACCGTGCGCTGCCACGATCATGACCCAAACAGGAAGGCAACGGAGAGACAAGATGCCATCTCCCGGACTCGTGCGCCGTGCCTGGCTACTGCCCAGCGCGGTCATTGCTTGCGTGCTTGTCTCGGCGTGCAGCAACGGCTCGCCGGGCCCGGCGGCGACAACGTCGAGCGCGTCGGTATCGTCGTCGGCCGGGACCAGCCCGGCGGCTGCCGTCCCGCCGGCCATCATCGCGGTGACCACCGGGGGAGCGCTGGTGACGCTGAATCCGACGACGGGCATCGTGACTCGCACGCTCGTCGCGCGGCACGTGCTCGGGGACGAGATATCGGTGTCCTCGACCGGGATGGTCTATTTCACGGTCGCGCAGGGCTGCTCGAGCGAGGTCGAGGGGATACCTGCAACCGGCGGTGCGGTGGGCCAGATTACGCAAGGCAGCCTTCCTGCGGTCAGCCCCGACGGCACCAAGCTCGCTTACGCCAGCGAGCCGGACCTGTCGCCCGGCTGCGTGCCGAGCACCCCGGACCTGGCCGGGCTGTACCACCTCGAGGTCAGGACGCTGAGCACCGGCAGCGATATCACATACCCGATGGTGCCGCCCGGCCAGAACGCGGGGCTTCCAGCACCGATCTCGCATCTGTCGTGGTCGGCCGACGGGCACCACCTAGCCGTGTCCGTCGCCGCGATCCAGGACAACGAGGGCTGGAACGTTGTGATCGTCGATACGGCGCAGGCCCACTACTATCTGGCGGGCGCTGGCACCAGCTATCTGCCCGCCACCGGCGCGCCGACGCCCCGCCGCAGCTACCTGCGGGAGGCCGTGTACCTGCCCAACGGCGACCTGTTCGTCAGCCGGGCGTGTTGCGCCGGCGTCCCGGTCCGCAACACCTCGCGGCTGATGTGGGAGGTCAACGCCGCGGGCACGCTCGTCCATCAGGTCGCCATCGGGTTTGCCAACCTCGATCACACCAGCCTCGACGCCAGCCCTGACGGGCGGTGGCTGCTGTACCTGGCCGGTCATGACCTGTACGTGTCGCGGGGCGGCGCTACGCCGAGCAAGCTGACGAGCGACCTCGTGGCGGCCGCCTGGGGCTAGCCCCGGGCCGGACGTGCTCGTGAAGCGGGGCTGGCGTTCGCAGTGGGGCTGGTGATTACGCTCGCCGCCTCGCAGGCGATACCTGTGGCGATTCTGACCTGGTCAGCCGGTTAGTTCCGTGCGAATGTGGAACCGAGTCCCACGCCCAGTTGATGGTGTTGGAGGGGTCATATGGGCAGGGATGTCCCAGCCATGACCGTCAGTCAGCAGGACCGGCGCGCCTACCGGGAGAAGGTGCGGCAGTGCCTTGACGTCTTCGCCCGGATGCTCCGCGAGTCCAGATTCGACACCGAACCTCGCCATGTTGGCATGGAGATGGAGGTCAACCTGGTCGACTCGAACGGGATGCCGGCCATGACCAACACGACCGTGCTGGCCGCCATCGGTGACCCGACCTGGGCGAGCGAGCTTGGCCGGTTCAATCTGGAGATCAATGTCCCGCCGCGGCAGCTGACCGGCGGGGCGTTGAGCGCGCTCGAGGAAGGCGTGCTTGCCAAGCTGGCACATGCCTCCGGCCGGGCGCTGGACAGCGACACCCGGCTGGTGATGATCGGCATCTTGCCCACGCTCCGGCAGGGTGACGTCACTGACGAGGCGATGTCAGCCAACCCGCGGTACCGGCTGCTCAATGATCAGATGATCGCTGCTCGCGGCGAGGAGATGCGGATCTCCATCGACGGGCCGGAGCGGCTGCTCACGCACGTTGACACGATCGTGCCGGAAGCGGCCTGCACGAGCGTGCAGTTCCATCTCCAGGTCAGCCCGGAGGCGTTCGGCAGTTACTGGAACGCGGCTCAGGCGGTAGCAGGCATTCAGGTGGCGCTCGCGGCGAACTCCCCGTTCCTGTTCGGCCGGGAACTCTGGCGCGAGACCCGGATCCCGCTCTTCGAGCAAGTCACTGACACCAGGCCGGAGGAACTTAAGCAGCAGGGCGTGCGGCCGCGAGTCTGGTTCGGCGAGCGGTGGATCACCTCGGTATTCGATCTGTTCGAGGAAAACCTGCGGTACTTCCCGGCACTGCTCCCGCTGCGCGAAGACGAGGATCCGGCGGCGGCCCTGGACAGCGGCGAGGCGCCGCAGCTGGCCGAGCTGACGCTGCACAACGGCACGGTCTACCGGTGGAACCGACCCGTCTATGCGGTGGTCGACGGACGGCCGCACTTGCGGGTAGAGAACCGGGTCCTGCCAGCCGGCCCGACAGTAGCCGACGTGATCGCGAACGCTGCTTTCTATTACGGCATCGTGCGTGCACTGGCCGAGGCCGAGCGCCCGGTCTGGACGCAGATGTCGTTCGCCGCTGCCGCGGACAACCTGGTCGAGGGCGCCCGGCATGGCATCGACGCACGGGTGTACTGGCCGGGAGTCGGCGAGGCGCCGGTCGCTGAGCTGACTCTGCGACGACTTCTGCCGCAAGCGTGGGAGGGACTGCGGAAATGGGGCGTTAACGCGGACGACGCCGATCGGATGCTCGGCATCATTGAGCGGCGCTGCCTGACCGGCCGGACCGGCGCGACGTGGCAGGTGGACACAGTCCGCAAGCTTGAGTGCGGGCTAGCCGACAGGCGCGAGGCGCTCCGGCAGATGACCCAGGGCTACATCGAGCGGAGTGCCACGAACGAGCCCGCGCACCGCTGGCCGGACTTGTAGGGCGGCATCGCGCCGACGCGAGCGCCGGCGGGCGCGTAGCCCGGCTGGGCCCGGTAGCTATCATCACCTTATGTAGCGCTGCCGCTCCGTAATGTAATGGCTGACACAGGGCTGGCGGAGCTCCGAATATCGCACCTGGGGGGTGGACGATGGCGCTCAGATCCACCGCTGAGCAGGCAAGTCCGCAGGCAGGTCGCACGAGCGGGCTCGATACGCAGCTGGCTCGCCAATGTGGTGCCGAGTTCCTCGGTACCATGATCCTGGTATTTGCCGGGGCGGGCGTGGCTACCGTAACCTTCGGCTTCCGCGGGTATGGAGCTAGCGTCGCCGCCGGGATCGTGGCGGTGGCGCTGGCATTCGGCCTGGTCCTTCTCGGCCTGGTCGCGCTGATCGGGCCGATATCAGGCTGCCACGTCAACCCCGCGGTCACGCTTGGCGCATACCTGACAAAGCGCATCAAGACTGTAGATGCGGTCAGCTACATACTGGCGCAGCTTGCCGGCGGCATCATCGGCGCGCTGCTGCTGCTGTGGGTGCTGCACAGCTCACCGATCTACGTCAAGGGCAGGGTAGGCCTCGGCGCCAACGGCTACGGCAGCCTGTCACTCCTGCACATGTCTGGCGGCGGTGCGTTCCTGGCCGAGGTCATCCTCACCGCCATATTCGTGCTTGTCGTGCTGAGCGCTACAAGCACCGACGCCAGCCGCGCGGTTGCGGGCGTCACCGTGGGCCTGACGCTAGGGCTGGCGAACCTGGTAGCGATCCCGATCGATGGCGCGTCGATCAACCCGGCGCGCAGTCTTGGCCCGGCGTTGATCACTGGCGGGCTCCCGCTGAGCCAGGTGTGGCTGTTCCTTGTCGCGCCGTCCGTGGGCGGCGTGCTTGCAGCTGGTATCTACCTGTTGCTGTATAATGTGGCGGTAAGTCCGGGGCGAAGCCCCCGTGCCGCCCGCCAGGGCCAGCCAGTGCTGACGCATTCGGCTGCCGATGAGGAACTCCGGCCGTCCGGCCAGGGTGCGGCTGCTGCGACGACGACGCCTGGCCCAGGAGCCGGTGCAGTTGCCGCCGGGGACCGCGCCGATACTGCGCCGCCGCCTGGGCCGGGAGAACCACCGCCGAGGCCGGGCGAGCCGCCGCCGCGTAAGAGGCCGCCTGTCCCGTAAGAAGGTTGTCTGATAGCCAGCCCGGAACGGCCGGGCCGGATGGCTACCGACGCTGGCTAATTGTCCAGACCGAGCGTGAAGGTTGGCTTTGGCGAGGTTTCGGGCAGCCTGTGCTCGTCGGCGAGTCGCCGGACCGCCGTGCCGGTGGCCAGGAACTCGGTCGCGTGCTCCCCCCAGACGTGGTTCTTCACATCGACGATCACGCCGACGATGCCAGAAGAACCGCATTCCTCGGCCTCGGCCTGCATGCGCGCCAACGCCAGTTCGCGTGCCTCGTAGACGCCCTGGGTGAACTGCACCATCTCCTGGTTCTGACCGGTCTGGCGTAGTGACTGCATCACGCCCTGATGCGCGATGTGGTAGACGCAGGTGCCGAGAACGAACGCGACCGGCACGGCGCCAGCGGCGAGCAGCCGGAAGAAATCCTGCGCGGACAGGTCGGATGTGAACGCTCGCCCGTCGGGGGCGCGGTGCGCACCCTGGCCCGTCAGGTGACGGACGGCGGTGCCGGTAGCCACGAACTCCAGGCAGCCCTGGCCCCATGCGTACATCTGCATCCGTAGTTGCACGCCCACTATGCCATCGGCGCCCAGATGATCAGCCTCGGAGCGCATCCTGGCCATGGCCAGTTCCCTGGCGTTGTACATGGCCTGGGTGAGAACCTGGAGTTCCTGATTCTGATTCCAGCGGCCGACCTGCAGACCGACGTGGTAGATCGAAGAGCCGATGACGAAACCGAGCGGCTCGAAACCAGCTTCGCCCAGCAGCACGTACTCCGACACCGACAAGTCGGAGGTGAACACGCCTGCCGGGTTAGCACCCGCGGTCTGCGCGAGCCTGGTGTCGGCTGCCTGCGGCTCCCAGGTCGCGCTCTGGTTCTGCTGGCTGGAAAACAGCGGCATGCCGCGCCTCTCTTCCGCATCGCTTCAACTGCCACTGGCAGCCTACTGCGGCTCGACCTGTCCGGCGCCCGGAGCAGTCGGCGCCGCCGCGCGCACCTCGATCTCCAGTTCCGGGCGAAGCTGGGTCCGCTTCGCGTACAGCTGGTAGGCCCGCATATCCGCGTCGCTGAGCGGTGGCGGCACAAGACTGCGCGGCCAGAGCCGCAGCACCCGTACTACGTCAAACTCGGCGACGTACAGCGTGATCTGGGCCTGCAGGTAGAACCAGGCCAGCAGGCCGAGCACTACCCCGAACGTTCCGTAGGCGGAGGTCGTCTTCAGCTGATGGCCGACGAAGTAACCGCCGATGAGCTGAAGCACCTGCCAGGCGATCGCGGCCAGGATCGCGCTCAGGCGCAGGTTACGGGTAGCGACCTCGGGCGCTGTCGCCATCCTGAACGCCAGCCAGAACAGGCCGATATTCAGCAGCAGCGAAACGAGAATCGCCGCTGCCTTGGCCAGTGCCCCGCCAAGGTGACCGGTGCCTCCGGCAACGCTCGACAATGCGATCGTGACGAGCTCACCTGGTCCGATGACTGCCAGCAGGCCCAGGCTGCGCAGCAAGGCCCCGGGGAAGCCCGGCCGCCGGAACTGCGGCACTCCCCAAACCGTATTGAGTGCGTTCTGTATCGCCGAGGCCACTCCCCGGCCGGCGTATAGCGTCAGCAGAACGCCGATGACCAGAGCGATGCCAGTCCCGCTCACCCCGTGCTTCACGCTGCTCGCGACCTGAGTCCCGATCACGGGGTAGTCATGCAGGGCCGTGCGCAGTTTATTGCTCAGGTTAGGATTGCTCCTGGCGATGAGGTCCAGAATCGTGACGAGCACCAGCAGCAACGGGAAGATCGAGGCAAACGCGAAGTAGGCGATCAGGGCAGCGAGATTGCCGGCCCGGTCGTCGCCAAACTTCCGCCAGGTGGCGACAGCCACGGCAATCCACGGGCGGCTCTGCTGCAGCCGATCGACCCGGTGCGCAATCTGGCCCGGCTTCCGCGTCAGCGCGGCGTGGCGAGATCGTCCGTGCTCCGCAGTCATGATGCCGCACTAGTACCCCGGAAGCGGGTGACTACCCGTGACGATGACACAGCTCGCCCGGATTACGCCGAGCGTCCGCCGGGGCCGATAACCAGGTCCAGCTCGCTTGCCTCGGTACGGTGCCCGGCCGCGCAGCGCAGCTCGGCCAGGACTGGCTCACCGCAGCCGGCGTGCCGCAGCTCGACAGGTGGACCTTCGGGTGCTAGCCACCGGTCTCCCCACTGCATCAGCGCGACAAGCGCGGGCAGCAACTGGCCGCCCTTGTCAGTGAGGCGGTAGGCGAGCCGGGTGCGCTGTCCCGGCTCGCGGTACGGCTCGCGCGCCAGCAAGCCATCGTCGACCAGCTCGCGTAGCCTGGCCGCGGCCACCGGCTCGCTGATGCCGACCCGTTCGGCGAAATCGTCGAACTTAGTCGTGCCATAGAAAGCCTCACGCAGGATGAGCAGCGCCGATCGGCTGCTGACCACAGTTGAGCGCCCGGGCCAGCGAGCATCTGGTGGCCGTCCAGCTACTGCGCGGCGATAGTGCCCCGGACAGCTGGACCGAATAGCCGGTCGGCGGCAGCTGGCCGGCTTCTGTATCCGTCTGCATGCGATCACTGTAGCTGACTTGTGCGCTGCTAAGTTAGTTGGCTAGGCTCTGGCTATGGACGTGCTAAGTCAGCAGTCAGCCGCGGCAGGCCCGGCTAGGACCATCCGGCCTGGCCAGATCCTGGTGATCGTCTGCGCAGGCGTGGTGATGGCCAGCCTGGACCTGTTCATCGTCAACGTGGCGCTCCCGCAGATCTCGGTGGACTTGCACGAGACCAGCCTCGGCACCCTGTCGTGGATACTCAACGGCTACGCGATCATCTACGCCGCGCTGCTGGTGCTAGCCGGCCGGCTGGCCGACCAGCGGAACCGGAAGACTGGCTTCTTGCTCGGCATCACCATCTTCACCGTCGGTTCGGCGGCGTGCGGTGCGGCCGGCAGCGTGCCGATGCTGATCGCGTTCCGGCTCGTGCAGGCTGCTGGCGCGGCGCTGCTCACGCCCACCTCGCTCGGCCTCGTGCTCGCCAGTTACCCGGCGGAGCGCCGGGGTGGCGCCGTGCGAGCCTGGACCGCGGCTGGTGCGATGGCGGCCGCGCTCGGTCCGGTGATCGGCGGCCTGCTGGTCGCGGCCTGCTGGTCGCGGCGAGCTGGCGCTGGGTCTTCCTGGTCAACGTACCCATCGGCCTGGCTGCGTTCATCATCGGATGGCGCAAGCTGCCGGACGTGCCAGGGCACCCAGGACCTCGGCCCGACGAGCTGTCCGCGCTGCTGATAACGGGCGGGGTTGGCGGGCTGACCCTCGCCCTGGTGCGCGGCGGCGATTGGGGCTGGGCTTCGCTCCGCACCATTGGCATGCTGGCCGCGGCCGCCGCAGTTCTCGGGCTGTTCGCGTTGCGCTCGGCGCGCCATCACAATCCGCTGGTTGAGCCGGCCCTGTTCCGGGTCCGAACGTTCACTGGCGCGTCGCTGGCGACCTTGCTGTACTCGATCGGCTTCGGGGCGATGCTGCTGGCCATCGTTTTGTGGATGCAGGACGGTTGGGGCTGGTCGGCACTACGGACCGGGCTGGCGGTAGCGCCTGGCCCGATCATGGTGCCTGTCTTCAGCTTCCTGGTTACCGGCCGTCTGCTAGCCAGATTCGGCCCGGCCATCGTGGTGGCGGCCGGCTGCGTCGTCTTCACCGGCGGCATTTTGTGGTGGGCCCAGGTGGTGCAGCTGAGGCCTGACTACCTGGCAATCCTCCCCGGCATGGTGATCACCGGCATCGGGGTCGGGCTGACGCTGCCATCGCTCATGTCCACCGCCGCGGCTTCGCTGCCGCCGCCGTCGTTTGCGACCGGCTCGGCCGTGGTCAACATGCTGCGGCAGGTTGGGCTCGCTGTCGGGGTGGCCATGCTGGTCGCGGCTCTCGGGAAGCCTCATGGCGCTGCAGCTGAGCTCACGGCGTTCCGCCACGGCTGGTATGCGACCGCAGCGACCGGGGTTGCCGCTGCGCTGTCGGCTGTCGTGTTGCGGCGCCGCCCAGCTCAAGGCAGACGTGCCAGCACGTCGGCGGCGACCTGCTCGCCGGACCTGACCGCGCCGTCCATGTAACCGGTCCAGACCGTGGCCGTTTCGGTACCGGCCCAGTGGAGCGGGCCGATCGGCGAGCGCAGCGCGTGCCCGTATCGGGTCCAGACGTTCGGCCCGAACAAAGTGCCGTAGCAGCCGCCGCTGAACCGCTCCTGCTGCCAGTCAAGCTCCAGGTACCCCTCCGGTTTACCGGCGCGCGGGCCGAAATACCGGACGAGCGAGTCGACCACAGTGCGGCGGCGCACGTCCGCTGGCTCACGGCTTCAGCCGGCGTGCCTCGTCCGCTTCGAGGAATGCGAGCAGAATGCCCGGCGAGCCGTCGGGCGGAGAGTTATCGAAGACCACCCGTGAGCCCTCGCCGTCGCCGGTGGCCTGACCACACAAGCCTTCGTTGCGCCAGAACGGCTCGTCATAGATGACCTGGCACTTGATCACTGAGCCCATGGGCGTGCGCTGGGTGAGCTGCTCACGCCAGAGCGGCAGCGCAGGTTCGTACTCTATCCGTCCGGCTAGCAGCGGCGGCAGCGTCACGATGATCTGGCGTCCGTCGAACTGGCCGGCCGTCGTGGTCGCCGTGACCTTTTCGGCGCTGATCTCGATCCGGCTGACCGGCGACCCGAGCCTGACGATATCTCCGAGCTTGGCGGCCAGCCGCTCGGCCAGCAGCGCTGAGCCGCCAACGAACCGGTCCTGCTGGGCGCCGCCGGTCGTGTCGATGAGTCGCTGGAACGAGCCGCCCGAGTGCGAATAGAACAGCACGTGCAGCATGGACAGCTCACCCGGCTCGGCGGCGAAGACAGCCTCGGCGCTGAGTGCCAGCAGAGCTTGCGCGCTCTTGCTCGCCGTATTCCTGCGCGCCCAGGCTTCGAACGTCTGGCCATCAAGTCTCTCCGCGTTGGCCGCTGTCCACGGTGTGTCGGTCGGCACCTTCCCGGCCATAGCTTCGAGCCGGGCCTGAGCCTGGCCGATGTCGGCCAGGACCAGCGGGTTGATGCGCGGGACGGTGCCGGCGTAGGTGCCGCGTTTGCCGTTGAAGTGCAGCACCTTCAGGCCAGTGTCATAAGTAGGGAAGGTGGGGACGCCAAGCTCGTCCGCCAGCGCGAGCAGCCTGTCTTGCGTCGGGCCAGCCCACTGGCCACCCATCTCGACGATCTTGCCGTTGCCGATGTCCTGGTTTACCACCCGGCCGCCGACGCGGTCCCTGGCCTCGAGCACGAGGACGGAGCGTCCGGCCGCGGTCAGGTCCCGCGCGGCGGTCAGCCCGGCGAGCCCAGCGCCGACCACGAGGACATCAGCCGCTCCGGCCATCTCAGTCATCTCCCGGTCCCGAGTTGTCCAAGCAGCTTAGGGCGACGTGGCGGCCGTTTCCGGGCCGGGGTAGCTAGCTGAGTCTCAGCGCTTCAGCTGGGGAGAGTCTCGCGGCCCGCAGGGCCGGGTAGAGCCCGGCGAGGACACCGATAACTAGCGCCACCGCGACGGCAGCGGCCAGGTCCGCCACCGGAACCACCGCGTGCCAGTGGCGTGCCGTGGCGAACACGGCGGTCGCGAAGCCGCCCAGCACCGCACCAGCCGTGCCGCCCGCGCCCGCCAGCAGTACGGCCTCGGCGGCGAACTGCAGCGCCACGTGCCGACGGCTGGCGCCGATGGCGCGCCTGACTCCGATTTCATTGCGCCTCTCCAGCACGGATATCACCATCACGTTGCCGATACCGATGCCCCCAACGAGCAGCGCGACCGCGCCGAGTGCGAGGAACAGGCCCTGGAAAGCAGTGGCCGCATCCGCCCTGGCGACCAGTGCTTCGGCCGGGTCAGCGACCACCGCATCCTGTGGCGCCGCGGGGTCGGCGGTGGCGGCCAGCACGGTTTCCACCGCTGGCACACTCGCCGGATTCGTCCGGACGTAGACCTCTACCGGAGCGGGGCCGGCGCGCAGCAGGCGCTGTGCTACCGGGAACCCGATCAGCGCGGCCCGGTCCAGCTCCGGGGCGAGGACCAGCGGCTTCAGGATCCCGGTTACGCTGAACCAGTGACCGCCAAGCCACACCTCGACCTCGCCGCCGGCCCGGTCAATCCCCAGTGCCTGCGCCGCGTCGGCGCCCAGTACCACGGCCGGGAAGCGGGCAGTAGCAGCGTTTAGGAATCGGCCAGCTGCCAGCTGGCCCTGCAATGTGCGCAGCAGTCCCGGATCCGCCGAGTAGACGGCGATGGCGTTGGTGTTAGCTGTCGGGATCCGGTCGGTCCGGTAAACCTCCGCAGGCACATCACCGATCGCCGAGGCAGTGATCACCGGTCCGATCCGGGAGATCATCGAGGGCGCCGTTACCGGCAAGCTGGCGGTTTGGCCAGTGAAACTCTGTCCGGGTGTCACCGTTAGCAGGTTGGTCCCGAGCGTGTCGATCTCCGCAACCAGCTGCGCCTGGCTGGAGCTGGAGATGCCGAGGACCGCGATCATGGTGGCGATCCCTAGTGAGATGCCCAGCGCGGACAGGATGCTCCGAGCTGGCCGAATGCTAATGCCCCGGACGGCGAGCGGGAGCACGTCCGCCGCACGCAGCACGCTTGCGGACCGCCGCGTCATCATGCCGCACCGCTGCCGTGCCGGGTGCCGCTGCCGTGCCGGGTGCCGCTGCCGTGCGGGTGCCGCTGTCGTGCTGGGTGCCGCTGTCGTGTTCGATGAGCCCGTCCCGCAGCCGGACGGTCCGGTGCGCGACCCGGGCAATGTCCGGGTTGTGGGTCACCACCAGGATTGTCACCCCGCGGGCATTCAGGGCCGACAGGATGGCGACGATGCCCGCGCCTGCGGCCGAGTCCAAGCTCCCGGTTGGCTCGTCGGCCAGTATTATCGCCGGTTCGCCGACCAGCGCCCGCGCGATAGCGACGCGCTGGCGCTCACCGCCGGACAGCTCAGCAGGCCGGTGCCCGGCCCGGTGGCCGAGACCGACCTGGTCGAGCGCGGCGGTTGCAGCAGCTCGCCGCTCGGCCATTGGCCGGCCGCGGTACAGCAGTCCGCTGGCGACGTTGTCCACCGCGGACAGGCCGGGCAGCAGGAAGAAATGCTGGAAGACGAAGCCAATGCTCGCGGCCCGGATCCCTGACAGCGCGCGGTCGGGCAGCCCGGCCACGGACTGGCCGGCAATCCGGACCGTCCCGCTGGTCGGCCGCTCGAGCGTCCCGGCGAGCGCCAGCAGCGTGGACTTGCCCGAGCCCGACGGGCCGATGACGACCGTGAGTTCGCCGGCGGCGACCACCAGGCTCACCGACCGCAGGGCGGCTACCGGCGGCGAGCCGGGATGAACCTTGCTGACGTCGCATAGCTCAAGGGCATTCACTGCGCCGTCACCACCGTCGCGCCGGGAACCAGGCCGCCCCCGCTGACCTGGACCCGGCCGCCCGCGAATACCCCGGTATGCACGCCCACCAGATGGTGAGCTCCAGACGGCAGCACCACCTCCAGTCCGTAGCCACCGCCAGCAAGCGCCAGCAGGGCGCTGACCGGAACCGCCAGTACGCCCTGCACCGACTGGATGGTCAGGGAGATCTGAACCGGCACGGCCACGCCGGTGCCGGTGAAGTAGGCCCGCACCGGCAACACGGTGAGCTGGCTGGACGCGGTCAGGCTCGACCCGCCCTGACTCAACCCAGCTTGCGGTGCACCGACCGCCACAGCCGCGGACGGCGGTCCGATCGACGTCACCCGGCCCGGCGTGCTCAGCTGGGACGGCAGGATGATCGACACGCGCTGGCCCACCAGGACAGTCGGCATGTCCGGAGTCACCGGCACAGTGACGACCCGCTGATCGCTGGTCACCAGGTACGGGAGCTGGCCGGCAGCAGCCGGCTGACCTGCGGCGACCTGCCAGCCGCCGACTCGTACCCGGCCAGGCAGGAAGACAACCTGGCCAAGCGGTATCGCGCCGGTCTGGCTGTATCCGTGCGCCGCCTGCCAGCGCTCGACCGCGATCATCGTGGCCACCGTGAACTGACCAGTCGGGACCGTGAGCAAGCCCGCAGCGAAATCTCCGGCGATCAGGCCTTGCTGCAACTCACGGACATCAGGCCCGTCGGTCATGCCGAGCTGGAACGACCGCCAGGCCGGCACGGATCCGGCCATCAAGATCACCGGCAGGTTATCTACCCGGTAGAGAGCGCGGCCGGGCGAAATGACCCGGCCCGGCCGCGGCAGCCAGGTGTAGGTTCCGGACACCGCATTGATGACTGGCGAAGTCGGTTGGTATCCCAGCGTCCCTTCGGTGAGCACCGTGGTGGCCAGGTCTGTTCGCACCACCTTGGCCGTCGTCATCCTGGGGGCGGTCGCGGCCGGGGCGGCCGGGGCTCCGGTCACGCTGATCGCGGCGACCGCGCCGGCCGCTGCTGCGCTAGTAAGCGCCGCGCCCAGCACTGCCTGAGATCGCTTCATGGTCCCGTTCCGTTATCGCTGACCCCGGCGGGCAAGAAGTGCCGGCAGACGGTATCGGCGGCCCGGAACTGAGGCGAGTACCGGCCGAAGTCGCTGCTGATGCCCGGCACGCTGCCCAGGTTGACCAGGCCATGCGCCGTCGGGTCGAGCATGCCGATGTCGTGGCTTCGCATGCATTGCGCGTACCGGGTCAAGGCCGCCAGATGCGGGGCAGCCTGGGCTGCCGCGCCTGCCAGCTTCACGTCAATGATCGCCTGGATGAAGTGGATGCATTTGGTGTAGGCCGGCCTTGTCGCAGCATCCTGGGTGGGCATGTCGATGCTCAGCCCGTTGTGCCCTGGCCGGTGGAATGGGTCGGACATCGCGACCCCATGCGCACGCATGCACTGCGCGAACTCCACCATGTCCTGATCGGATTGCTGCATCGTAGGCGGCTGCAGTGCGCCGCCCGACCGGCCCGACTGGCCGGACAGGCTCGCTACCGCCGCGCTGCCGGGACCGGAGTTGCCCGAGCCAGCAGAGCAGCCGGCGATCGTCGCAGCCAGAATGCAGAGCGCGCTGAGCGTTAGACGCCGGTGACGGCGTAACCGCTGATACGTCATGACTACCTCCTCGCGCCCGCGGCGGTTTGCCCCGGCCCTGGCCCAGCCTCCCGGCCTGCCCATCACGCCAGCGTCACGCCAAGCTGCCCCGTGCGGCTGTGCTGCGCCGTCACCGCGAGGCGGCCCGCAGGTCAGAGCGCTGCCGCCGGATCGGCCGCGGCGCTGTTGTGATCCGGATGTGATCCGCGAGGGTGCACGATGGCAGGATGCGGGTGCTGGTAGTGGAGGATCACGTCGAGCTCGCCAACGATGTCGCCGAGGGGCTGCGGGATCAGGGCATTGGCGCCGATGTTGCCTACGACGGATCGGACGCGATTGAGAAGGCGCTGATGACGGCCTACGACGTCGTCGTGCTTGATCGCGATCTGCCCCGCATTCACGGCGACGCCGTGTGCGCGACGTTGGTCGGCTCCGCTTCGCGGGCCAGGATCCTGATGCTGACGGCCGCGGCGGCCGTGGCTGACCGGGTGGACGGGCTAAGCCTTGGCGCCGACGACTACCTGGTCAAGCCGTTCGCCTTCGAGGAACTCGTGGCCAGGGTCAGGACGCTGGCGCGCCGGGCACCCGCGCCGCCGCCGGTGGTCGTCCGCGGCGACCTGGTGCTGGACCGCGCACGGCGGCGGGTCAGCCGGGCCGGGCGGCCGGTGCCACTTACCCGCAAGGAACTCAGCGTGCTCGAGGAACTGCTGATCGCGGACGGCGCGGTGGTGAGCGCTGAGGCCCTGCTGGAGCGCGTCTGGGATGAGAATGCCGACCCGTTCACCCGCACTGTGACCGTCACCATCGGCAGGCTGCGCGGCAAGCTCGGCGAACCTGACCCGATTGAGACGGTCGTCGGCAGCGGCTACCGGGTGCCATGAGCGCGCTCCGCCGGCCGGGGCCGCGCCGGTTCTGGCCGCAGCGGATCGGGCCGCGGCTGACTGTGCTGTTCGCCGGGCTTTTCCTGCTGGCCGGCTCGATCCTGCTCGGGCTGACCTACGGGCTGGTTGCTGCCAGCCTGCCAGTGACGAAGTCGCCGCTCGGGCAGGCCAAGCAGGAGCAGCTCCGGGTAGCGCGGATCTGCAACAACAAGGCGCGCGGTAACACCGGCGAGGCCAAGCAGTGCGAGCAAAGTGCCTACGCCGCGGGCGTGGGCGCTGGCTCGTCCGACCAGCGCGACCGGGCGCTGCACAGCCTGCTGACGTACTCCCTGCTCGGGCTCGGCGTCCTCACCTGCGCATCCGGCGGCCTTGGCTGGCTGGTCTCGCGCCGAGTCCTGGCGCCGGTTCGCACCATCACCGATACCGCCCAGCGGGCCTCGCAAGCACACCTGGGCGAACGGCTGGCATTGACTGGCCCGCAAGATGAGCTGCGCGAGCTGGCCGACACCTTCGATGACATGCTGGACCGGCTAGACCACGCTTTTACCGCGCAGCGGCAGTTCGTGGCCAACGCCTCGCACGAGCTGCGGACGCCCCTGACAGTCATGCGAACGGCCATCGACGTGACCCTAGCCAAGCCCGACGTGAGTAAGCAGCAGCTCGTGGACATGGCCGAGCGCGTCCGCAGGTCTATCGACAAGGCCCAGCAGATGGTGGAGGCGCTGCTGACGCTGGCGCTCAGCGAGCAGGAACCAGCTGCCAGCGAGCACTTGGACCTGTCCGCGGTGGCCGAGGATGCGCTCGACCTGGCCCGGCCCGGCATCGACAGCTCGGCCCTTCGGATTGACACCGAGCTGGCTCCGGCCCGCATTCACGGCGACGCCCACCTGGTGGAGCGGATGGTCTGGAATCTCGTTGACAACGCTGTTCGGCACAACGAGCCGGGCGGCTGGGTCCGGGTCAGGACCGGTAGCACCGACGGGACCGCGTTCTTGCACATCGTCAACAGTGGTCAGCAGATCCCGGATGCCGTGCTCGCCGGCCTGCTCGAGCCGTTCCAGCGCCTCAACGGGCGTGCCGCCGCCGGCGAGGGAGTGGGCCTGGGACTATCCATTGCTCATTCGGTCAGCGCGGCCCATGGCGCGACGATGGCGATATCGAATCCGGCCCGTGGCGGACTGGACGTGTTCGTGCGCATGCCGGAGTCCCGTTAGCTGCCGCGCGTGACGGCGCGCCAGCCGCCGGCCCGGTTGTTGGCGATGATCTGGCGGAACATCTCGGCCAGGGCCGGTCCGTTGATAGTCTCACCCGCCCTGACCGCAACAGTCCGCGCGGTCTTGTTGTCATGACCGCCGGTGATGATGCTGTGCGGGTCAGGCACGATCGCGCCGTCGTAGAGGAACACGTTTACGTGATCGCGGGTCGCGAGCAGCGCGCAGATGTTGCCATCGAGCACGAAATATGGCTGCTTCGTCCGCTTGATGGTCTCGGCGACCTCCGGGTCGGCTGCGTGAACCAGGTCGCGAACCTCGCGGCAGATGTCCTGCTGCCAATCCGGCAACGCCGAAATATAAGCGTCGACTCGCGGGTCGGTTTGGTAGCTCATGGTGGGCCATTGTCGCTCGCCTTACGGCTTGGATGCAGGCATAGCCGGGGCAGTAACTCGCCTTCAGCCGCGCGCCACGGCTCGACTCCAGCGGTGCCCCGGCGCCGCAGACATCCCTCGCCATAACGAGCCGCGCCAACTTCGAGGCCTGGATGGTGGCTTGGTCGCTATCCGGGAGATCATGTTCTCGTGCATACCGTCGGCATGGTCCTGCATCCGGAGCGTGACTCGGCTAGCGCAGTCGCCGATGTCCTGAGCTGGGCTGCGCGCAGGCACATCCAGGTGCTCGGCATCGGTACTGAGATCCAGCGGCTGAACTGCGCCGCCGTCGCGGTCACGGCCGCCGAACTTGGCGAGCGCGCCGACCTGTTGGTCAGCCTTGGCGGCGACGGCACGATGCTGCGGGCAATGCGGCTAGCCGACCGGCAGAGCGCTCCCGTGCTCGGAGTCAACCTCGGCAAGCTGGGATTCCTGGCCGAGGTGGATGTGCCGCAGCTTCCAGCTGCGCTCTCCGCCATCGATGATCACCAGTTCACCGTGGAGCCGAGGCTCGCGGTCGATGCCGTCATTGACGACCAGATAGTGACGGCGTTTAACGACGTCGCGGTGGTGCGGTTCCCCGGCCAGTCAGCGGCCCTTGTCGCCGTGCGGCCAGCCGGCCACCCGTTCGTCAGCTATGCCGCCGATGCCGTGGTTGTCGCCACGCCCACCGGGTCCACTGCTTACAGTTTCTCGGCCGGCGGCCCGATCGTGAACCCGGCGGTCGAGGCCCTGCTTGTCACCCCCGCGTCACCGCACTCTGCCTACAACCGCGGCCTGGTTGTCTCCGTCGACGACAGCCTGGCGCTGGAGGTCTTGGCCGGCAGCGGCAGGCTCGCCGTCGAGGTGGATGGGGAACTCGCTGCGCACGTTGAGCCGGGCGACACTATCGAGCTGCGGCCGCGGCCAGGGGCCGCGCACGTGGTCCGGCTGGGCCGTACTACGTTCTACGAGCGGGCCCGCCGCAAGCTCCGGCTGACCGACTCGGCCGAGATCCCCATCGACTGGCCTGACTGACGGCCCGCGGACTGCTGCGGCTAGGGTGGCCAGGACAGACAGGAGGTTGAATGTCATCGGCATCGGAGCCTGAGCATCTGAGCAACCACCATCGCAACACGCTGCGCCAGCTCTTCCAGCATCCGGTCAGCCACAACATCGAGTGGGACGCGGTGATGTCGTTGCTGGCGGCGGTGGGCTCTGCCGAGCCAAAGAACGATGGCAGGGTCGCCGTGACTGTCGGATCGCAGACTCACTACTTCGAGCATCATGCCCGCAAGGACATCGACACGCAGACCGTCATCGACCTGCGCCGGATGCTGGGCCAGGCCGGTTACACGGCCGACGGAAAGCAGGACTGACCACGTACCAGCCGGCGCGCGTTGCCCGCGAGCACCGTGGAGGCTTACATGACCAGTAACGACTTCCCCGCTCCCGACAGCGGTTTCGTGATCACCCACTTCCTGGTAGTGGCCGATCAGGACCGGTCCCGCGATTTCTACCAGAAGGTCTTCGGCGCCAAGGTCGTCCTCGAGCGCGATCCGGTCATCATGAAGATCGCCAACAGCTGGCTCATCTTGAATGTGGGCGGCGGCCCGACTGATGACAAGCCCGAGGTTACCCTCACGACGCCGGCCGACCCGCACAACACGAGCGCCTTCATGAACGTCCGGGTCGCCGACATAGCTGCTGCATACGCCGAGTGGTCGGCCAGGGGCGCCGAGTTTCTCACCGAGCCCAAGGACCACGCTCACGAGATCCGGGCCTACATCCGTGATCCGGATGGCCACCTGATCGAGGTCGGCCAGTCGAAGGCGCGGCCAGACACCCCGTAATGGGCCGGGTGCGGTAAAGGCGGCCTGGGTGACCGGGTCAACGGATGACCAGGCGTCCGCGGCCTGGTTGGAGGCTGAATGCGCAACCGCCTGCTACTGAAGGCGGTGCAACCGCGGTACCCCGCTGCGCGTCCAAGAGGCATGCGACCACCTAGGCGGGCCGCGCCGGGTAAGGCATTCCTCCTGGCCGCCTGCGCGGCCATGGCGGTGGCGGGCTGCTCCGCTACGCACTCGACGGGGCCGGTAACGGCGGCATCACGGCCGGCGGCATCGCGGCCGGCGGCATCGCGGCCGGCGGCGTTGCCCACGCCGCGGGAGCGTGCCGTCGCCGACGCGGCGGCCATTCTGAGGGCGTTTGTCGTGCCCACGGGCGGGCAGCGGTTGCAGAAGGCACCGGCTGTCCTTAGGGTCGTGTCCTCCACCATCGTCTCCACCGCGCTGGTCGACGACGTGTCGTTTTGGCGGGTGCCCGGCCAGCCGCAGGCGGTGCTGGCCTGGGAGCAAGCGCACCTGCCCCGCCGTTTCAGGCCCGAAGACGCCGATTTCGGGCCGCCGACGTGGGATCGCACGTTCTCGGAGGCTCCGATTCCCGGCGTGCTGAACGGCCGGGACCTGGTGGTCGAGGTGGCCGGAGCGGGCGACGGGCAGACCGCGGTCCGGGTGGACGCTCAGGTGAGCTGGCAGCCGCCCCGGCCGGCCGCCGAACGTGTGCCGTCCGCGGCCCGCGTGGTCACGATCATCCGGCTGCCCAGCTTGGACCCGTATGTCGGCCGTCCGCCGGCGCCGGTTACGATCACCGACCTGGCGGTCGTCCGGCAGCTCGCGGCGCTCGTCGACAGCCTCCAGCTGTCCACGATCGGGCCGGACGACCCCTGCCCAGGGTCCCTCGGCGGTGAGATCCGGCTGACGTTCCGCGCTAAGGCCGGCGGCCCGCCGCTCGCGGTCGCGCAACCGGCCGCCTGCGGCACCGTTCAGTTCAGCGTCGGCGGCAAGCTGCAGCCCGCGCTCCAGATCACCGACTCGTTCACCCCGCGGGTCCTCAAGCTCGCCGGCCTGCACTGGAAGGTCCTGTAGCACGCGCCGGCGGTCCCGGAGCAAAAGGCGAAGCCGTTGGCGATGACTGCCCGTTATCGCGGGACTGGTCGCGCCGATCGGCGGACCGGCTGGCAGTCGCCGCCCTGGCCGCCGGCGTCGGCGCCGTGATCGCCGAAGGCGTCGAACAATGGCAGTCGGCGGGCCGCAGGCTGGTCCGTTCCTGACGCGGCGGTGCGCTGCTGGGCAAGCGTTGTCACATCCCCGGAGAAGTGAAGGGAGTCCTGATGGCCAAGCTGATCTACTCGGCGATTGCCTCGGCGGACGGCTATGTCGAAGACAGCGGTGGGAGCTTCGACTGGGCGGCACCCGACGAAGAGCTGCTCGGCTTCGTCAACGACCTCGAGCGGCCGGTCGGCACCTATCTGTACGGGCGCCGGATGTACGAGACGATGCTCTACTGGGAGACTGCCCACACGGTGCCCCGCCAGCCGTCCTTGGTTCGGGAGTTCACCGGCATCTGGCAGGCGGCTGGCAAGATCGTGTTCTCAACGACGCTCCAATCGGTGTCGAGCGCCAGGACACGGCTCGAACGGACCTTTGATCCCGGCATGGTCCGGCAGATGAAGTCGGCAACCGAGCACGACATGACCGTGGGGGGTGCGGACCTGGCCGGGCAGGCCATCAAGGCCGGGCTGGTCGACGAGCTGCAGCTGTTCCTGGTTCCCGTCGTCGTCGGAGGCGGCAAGCAAGCGCTCCCCCACGCTGTCCGCTGGGATCTGGACCTACTGGACACGCAGCGGTTCGCAAGCGGCGCTGTCTACCTCAGGTACCGCTTCAAGTAAGCGTCATCACCGCCATAGCGGCGTGACGGGAAGCGGTTATAGGTCGGCCGGGTGCGGTTTCGGATGAATAGGCGTTGGCCGAATCGCTCGCTGACTGGTGAGGATCGAGTAGTACCGGCGGCACGCGCTGCTGCGCGCCGTTACATGACCGACCAAGCAGCGATTCGTGCAATCGGTACTGTCGTCGCCGCGCTGGCCGACGATCCGTTACCCGTCGAAAGCTTCCATACGGGCGAGTATCACCCGAGTTCGTGCTAAGTCTCCTCTGTGCTGAGACCTACGTCGCGAGGGATTACGAGCCCCGCGGTGTGGAGTGCTGCTGGCTTGGTGAGCTGCCGACTGACGCCTGGCAGAAGCCTGTCGGGTCCCGCGGTCCGCAGCGGGCTCGCCGCTGTGGGCCCGCTCGTACTCCCGGATGACGTTCGCGGGCAGTCGGCCATGCGCTGAGACGGTAAAGCCTTGCTGTTCGGCCCAGGCGCGCACCTGCCCGCTGTGCGCCCGGCTAGCGGCGGTCCTGGCCGGTGCTTTGAACCGCCGCTGTGGCACCAACCTGGCGCGATCCACGAAAGGTGCCAGCCGATGGCGCAGGTCGGCGGCATGCCGTGCGTTCAGGTCTAGCTCGTAGGCTCGGCCATCGACGCCGAATTCCACGGTCTCATCGGCCGGGCCGCCCGTGAGATCGTCCTCCAGTTGTATTTCGAGCTTCTGCATTGCTTCCCCCCGCGTTGAGCGTTGCTTGTGGCCTGGCCAGGCTCAGGAATTGACTGGTGGTCTCTGGCTTGTTCCCTGCTCGCTGCGAACTAATGCCTGCGGGGCGCGTTTGTGCAGTTCAGGGCTCCTGCTCTGGCCTCCCCGCGTGCGGTGAAGCGAGCTGGAGTCAGGCCGCGCCGTAGCCGCCCGTGCCCGCGGGGCTGCCACCGGCAGCGCCGGGCGGGCCGGGCGGCCGCCAGTGCCCGCCAGCCGGTAGTACATCAACGTGACCACGACCGCGATGAACGGCGCGATCAGGGTTCCGGTAATGACGTCGCTAATGCCGTAGCGCCATCCGATGGGCACCGCGACGAGCACCAGGCTGATGACAATGGAGGCCGCGATGAGGATAAGGAATACGAGCACGAGGGTGCCGAAGACGTTCCAGCCGTTACCCCGGACGAGCTGCTGGCTGCGCCCGAAGGATGCCAAGGCACCGGTCTGCTCGATGACCAGGACCGGCATGATCACCGCCCAGATCGTGATCAGGTAGAGGCCGGGCACGATGATCAGGATGAAGCCGATCCAGATCGCGATGCCAGCCAGGATCGATGCCACCGCGACCGCGCCGAGATTTGGCAGCACCGATTCCATGGTCTGGCCGATCGACAGGTCGGCGCGGCCGTCCGCTACGACATCCTGCACGGCCTTAACGAGGGACGCCTGCAGCAGGAAGCTTGCAAACAGGAGTACCAGATATCCGAGCACGACCCCGAAGCGGCCAAGGCTCCAGGCCAGTAGCGCGGTAACCACCGCGGCGACGAGATAGATCGCAAAGGCGACTGCAAGGAGATGACCGGCGTGCGCCCGGTACACCTTCCAGGCGTCGCCAATGACTCCCGATAGTGGGTTCATGGCGGGATCGTACAGTGAACGGAACGGACGGCGAGGGAAAGGCCGAAACGCCACGACAGGGCTGACTTGAATTCTCCGCGGTTGTTCCACGGCGAGCCGGAAACCCCTGCTCAGGCAGTACGGCGGCGGACGGGTACACTCGTCCCGCCGACCGATCAGGCCGCATGAAGGGCTGCCGGACCATGCTGTCGCTGGTGCTACCGAAAGGCTCGCTCGAGCGCGCCACACTCGACCTATTCGATGCCGCCGACCTGACGGTGCGGCGCTCGTCGGACCGCGACTACCACGCCACGATCGATGACCCGCGGATTGACCGAGTACGGTTCCTGCGGCCGCAGGAAATCCCGTCCTACGTCGAGCAGGGCTTGTTCGACTTCGGCATCACTGGTCGCGACTGGATTATCGAGACCGGGGCAAGGGTAGCGTCGCTCGGCGAGCTCCAGTATTCAAAGGCAACGTCCGACCCGGTGCGGGTGGTGCTCGCGGTACCTGCCTCGGTGCCCTGGCAGACCGGCTCCGACCTGCCTGACGGCGTGCGGATCTCGACCGAGTTCCCGGCGCTAACGCGCCGGTACCTGGATGAGCACGGAGTCAAGGCGGTCGTCATACCGTCTTATGGGGCCACCGAGGCCAAGGTGCCCGACATCGTCGACGCGATCGTGGATCTCACCGAGACTGGCGCCTCGCTGCGCCGCAATGGCCTTCGGATCCTCGACACCCTGCTGACCAGCTACACCGAGCTCGTCGCCAATCATGAGGCGTACGCGGACGCTGCCAGACGGGACGCCATGGAGGATGTGGCGCTGCTGCTGCGCGGCGCGATAAGGGCGCGCGGCAACGTCCTGCTCAAGCTCAACGTCAGCGCGGCCGACCTGGCTGCGGTGACCAGTTTGCTCCCGGGCATGTCTTCCCCGACGATCACCTCGCTGGCGCGCGGCGACATGCACGCAGTCGAGGCCGTGGTGCCCAAACGCGGGGTCAACACCCTGATCCCGGCGCTGAAGTCAGCTGGCGGGCGGGACATCCTCGAGGTTCCGATCAGCAAGATCGTCGAATAGCAGGATCCGCGACCGTGGCGGCCGCTATCGACCCGGTTAGGGTAGATGCGTGCTTGATCGGATCGACCTTCGCGGAAGGACGCCTGGCCGGATGGCTGCAGCGGACCTGTCGGCCATGCTGCCGCGCGCCGCGCTTGATGTCAGCGCGGCAATTGACCAGGTTCGGCCGATCTGCGAGGACGTTAGGCTGCACGGCGCCGGGGCCGTCAGGGAATATACAGCCAGGTTCGACGGCGTAGACGTGCCGGGGACCGCGGTGCCACCGCAGGCGCTGGTCGCCGCGCTCGCGGGGCTGGATCCTGACGTGCGGGCAGCCCTGACGGAGGCGGCGCGGCGCGCCAGGCTCGTGCACAAGGCCCAGCTGCCGGCTGAGTCCTGGACCGCCGTCGCTGCCGGATCCACTGTCACCGAGCGGTACCTGCCGGTGCGCCGGGCAGGCGTATACGTACCGGGCGGACTGGTCGCGTATCCGTCCTCGGTGCTGATGAACGTTATTCCCGCGCAGGTGGCCGGCGTCAGCGAGATCGTTGTCACGTCTCCGCCACAGGCCGAGCATGGCGGTTTGCCGCACCCGTCGATCCTGGCCGCGTGCGCGCTGCTTGGCATCACCGAGGTGCACGCGGCGGGCGGCGCCCAGGCCATAGCCATGCTCGGCTACGGCACCGCGGACTGCCCGCCGGTCGACGTGATTACCGGGCCCGGCAACGTATACGTGGCCGCGGCGAAGCGGCTGCTGCGCGAACGAGTGGCCATCGACGCTGAGGCCGGGCCGACCGAGATCGCGATCATCGCTGATGACGGAGCCGACGCCACCTTCATCGCTGCTGACCTGATCGCCCAGGCAGAGCACGACGAGCTGGCAGCGTGCCTGCTGATCACCACGAGCGGCGCGCTGGCCGACCGGGTGGACATCGAGCTGGGGAAGGCCGTACCGCAGGCCCGGCATACCGAGCGGGTGGCCACCGCGCTGTCTGGCCAGTCCGCCTGCGTCGTGGTCGACGACGCCGACGGGGCGCTGGCAGTAGCTGACGCATGGGCACCTGAGCACCTGGAGATCCAGGCGGCGGACGCCTCGATCCTGGCCCGCCGGGTGCGCAACGCCGGGGCTATCTTCGTTGGCGCTTGGGCGCCGGTGTCGCTGGGCGACTACCTGGCCGGCTCGAACCACGTGCTGCCGACCGGCGGGACCGCCCGGTATACCGGCGGGCTGTCGGTGACCACCTTCTTGCGCGGCATCCACGTCGTGGAGTGCGACCGGGCGGCGCTGGCTGCCGTTGCCCCCTATATTGAAGCGCTGGGCGGAGCCGAAGATCTCGACGCTCACGTGCAAGCGGTGCTCGTCCGCGTCGCCGGGTCGCAGGTACCGCAGTGACGGATGTGACAGCAGGGACGCAGCGAGCCCGCATGCCGATCCGGGCCGACCTGGCCGGGCGGCACCCTTACGGCGCGCCCCAGCTTGACGTGCCGGTCCGGCTTAACACCAATGAGAACCCGTACCCGCCGTCGGCCGCCCTGACGGCAGACATCGCCGCCGCTGTGGCTGGCGTCGCGGCTGGCCTGAACAGGTATCCGGACCGGGACGCGGTGCAGTTGCGCACGGCACTGGCCAGCTACCTCGGGCACGGGCTGACCGCGGGCAACACCTGGGCGGCCAACGGCTCGAACGAGATCATCCAGCAGTTGCTGCAGGCGTTCGGCGGGCCGGGCCGCAGCGCGCTCGGCTTCGAGCCGTCGTACTCCATGCACCCGCTGATCGCCCAGACGACCGCTACGGACTGGATAACGGCGGAGCGGACGAGCGATTTCAGCCTGGACGCCGGCCAGGCGGCCGAGGCGGTCCGGAGCCGGGCGCCCGACCTGGTGTTCGTCACCTCGCCGAACAACCCGACCGGCTCGGCCACGCCGCTCGCAGTGATCGAGGCGGTGTGCGAGACGGCGCCCGGCATGGTGGTCGTGGACGAGGCATACGCCGAGTTCGGCAGGGATCGGGCGGCGACGGCGCTTGCGCTGCTGCCGCGCTACCCGCGCCTGGTCGTGGTCAGGACTATGTCCAAGGCGTTCGCGCTGGCCGGGGCGCGGGTCGGCTATCTTGCCGGGGACCCCGCCGTGGTAGAGACGATGCTGCTGGTCCGGCTGCCCTATCACCTGTCCACCCTGACCCAGGCGGTCGCGCTGGCGGCGTTGCGGCATTCGGCCGAGCTACTGTCCTCGGTTGCCCAGATCCGGGCCGAGCGCGATCACCTCGTCACGGCGCTGCGCGAGCTGGGCCTTACCGCCGCCGACTCTGACGCCAACTTCGTGCTGTTCGGCCGGTTCACTGACCGGCATGCCGTCTGGCAGGCGCTGCTCGACGGCGGCGTGCTGATCAGGGAAACCGGCCCGCCCGGCTGGCTGCGAGTCAGCATCGGCACCGGCCCCGAGACGGCCACGTTCCGGTCCGAAATAGCGCGCGTGTTGGCTGGCCGCCCGGAACTGGTGCAGCGGTGACCAGGTCGGCCCGCATCGGCAGGGTTACCACTGAGACGCAGGTGCTGATCGAGCTGAGCCTGGACGGCGCCGGGATCGGCCGGGCCGAGACGGGCGTGCCGTTCTTCGATCACATGCTGTTGCAGCTGGGCCGCCATGCCGGGCTTAACCTGACGGTACAGACGCGCGGCGACATCGAGATCGACGCGCACCACACCGTTGAGGACACCGCGATCGCGCTCGGCCAGGCGCTGCGCGAGGCGCTCGGGGACAAGGCCGGGATCACCAGGTTCGGCGACGCGCTAGTGCCGCTGGACGAGACGCTCGTGCGCGCCGCCGTGGACCTATCCGGTCGACCGTATGTGGTGCACACCGAGCCGGACGGCCTGGCGCCGCTGATCGGTACCTATGACACGACGCTGACCAGGCATTTCTTCGAGTCACTCGCCCAAGCGGCGGGCATCTGCGTGCACCTGGACGTGCTGCGCGGCCGCAATCCGCACCACATCGTGGAGGCCCAGTTCAAGGCGTTCGCACGGGCGCTGCGGACGGCTGCCGCGCCGGACCCGCGCTCCGGCGGCGCTGTGCCGAGCACCAAAGGCGTGCTCTGACACGCGGGCTGTCCTCCGATGCCAGTTAGCTGTGGCGGTCGGCGTTTGCCTGGATCGCATCGTGCGCATAGTCCGAGAAGCCGGGCTCGATCTCGTCGTAGCTGGCAATGTAGCGGGGATCGGAGAGCGGTACCTCGGCCCTGGGCCGGGAGGAACCCGATCTCCACACGTAACCGCCCACATGACGGCGACAGGAACGGATCGCACGTGGCCCGGCGATCAGTGCGCCGCCTCATCCCGGATAGGCGACCACGGCGTCCGGGCTGCCCGAGTCAACCGGGCTCGGCTAGGAGCTGCGCAATGCCGAGACAGACAGGCTGACTCTCTTGCGCACGTCAGGCGAGACGGCGCGGCAGCGTACGGACACCGGCGGCTGTTCCGACGATGGCCGCCGTCAGCGACTTACTTAGCGGCCAGCGCCGCCGTCGCCGAGCCAGCAGCCTGGGCAGATGCGAATGTAGGGGATCGGGTGGCCGGAAGGCGCAGTTGCCGCGGATCCGGCTGAAGGCGCCGTTGCGGCGAGGACGTCGTCGTAGAGGGCAGGCGCATCGAGACTCGCCAGATGTGGCACGCGCAGCGGGCGGCTGACTGCGCTTCGATCAGACAGCGTGACGTACATCAACGCGGTACCTTTCGCGGCCCGGTAGACGAGCAGGAGCGGGAAACCGCCGCTTGCGCCGATGGCCTGCGCCGTTGGGGAGGTCGCGGTAACGACCCGGGGCCCGAAGGCAACCGGCTGGCTCCAGATGGGCGGGCTCGCGAGCGGGTCTTCCGTGAATGCGCGGAAGATCCGGTCGCGTGTGCCGGTTTCGCGCCAGACGACGTAGAGCCTGCCGGACCCGCCGGCGAGGTTAACCTCAGCGACCGCAGGTGAGGTCGTCGTGGTCGCGGACGGAATAGCGGTGATAGTGCTCCAGTTCACGAAGCCGGCGGCGGACGGCACGCCGACGATCACGTCGACGTCATTGGTCCTGGCGGCCCGCCAGGTCACAAAGACGGACCGAGAATGCAACGGGCGGTAGACGGCTGGGCCGCTCATAGTGAAAGCCGACGGAATGCGGAGCGCTCCCTTCCAGGTCACTCCGCCGCCTTTGCGGGTGGTGCCCACGGAGTACATGATTTGCCCGCTGCCGTTCAGCTTCCACACGGCAATGATCTGACCAGCCGGGTTGCCCCCGAACGGCGCCGCAGAGGGTTGCTCGTCGGTACGGGCTGACCCGGAATCGACCGCGGCCGGGCGGGTCCATTTCGGGCCGCTGAGCTTAATCGCGGCTGCAAAGAAGATCTCGTCACCGTGCCCGCTTACTGATGCCCCGGCCCACAGGATGACTGGATCGGCCTTCCTGGCCGGGAAGTTGATTGCCGTCAGCGCTGGCGCACGATTCGTTGAGGCACCGGGAACGGGCAGTTCGCTGGAAAAGCCAATGCCGGTCAAGGGTCGCGCACCGGGCGAGTCCGATGGCGTACCGGTTGCTGCCGACACGGGGCTGCCAATGCCGGCAATGGCGGTGACGGCCACTGCGATCATGGCCAGGGGCGTCAGCGAGCGACTGACTGTCAGCATGGGCTGTGTGCTCCTAACGCCAACACCCGAGTCCTGCACCTGCGGGAAGAACCCCTCGGCTGGCCTGCTGTCATCCTAGGACAGGCCATAGCGGGCTTGTAGGCTTACCAACTGACGCGGGTAGCTTCCGGGCAAACGAGGGGACAATGGCTTCAGTTCCGGTCCCCGGCGGCAGCACGTTCGGCGCGCTGCTGAGGCAATTGCGCCTGAGCGCGGGACTGACCCAGGAGGAACTGGCGGGGGCCGCAAGCCTTAGCCCTCGGTCGGTCAGTGACCTTGAACGTGGCATCAACCTGACGGCGCGCCGCGAGACCGCGCGGCTGCTTGCCGACGCACTGTCGTTGACCGGGCCGGCTCGGGCCGGATTTGAAGCGGCAGCCAGGGGAATCACGGGCGCGGGAGCACTGCGCGCTGGCGGAATCGCCGCGGCGACCCGGACGCTGCCTAGGGACACCAGCGCCTTCACCGGCCGGGAGCCCGAGCTTCGTCAGCTGCTGGCCGCGGCGAGCGGGTCCGGGCAGGCCGGCCGCGTGGTCGGCATTCACGCCATCGGCGGGATGGCCGGCATCGGGAAGACCGCGTTCGCCGTGCACGCCGCCCACTGCCTCGCTCCGGAGTTCCCAGATGGCCAGATATTCGTTCGGCTGCATGCGCACACGCCAGGGCAGCGCCCGGTGGATCCAGCCGATGCGCTGGCCAGCTTGCTGCTCACTGTCGGCGTGGCCGCTGCCCTGATCCCGCCAGGGCTCGAGGAGCGGATCCGGTTGTGGCGCGATCACCTGGCCGGGAAGCAGTTCCTCCTGGTGCTCGACGACGCCGCCGGACACGACCAGGTCCGGCCGTTGCTGCCAGGAACTGATGGCTGTCTGGTACTTGTCACCAGTCGCCGCCATCTGACCGCGCTCGAGGACGCACGGTCGATCAGCCTTGATCCGCTCACGCCCGACGATGCCGCCGCCCTCATCATCAAGCTCGCCTCGCGGCCTGGTCTCGATCCCGATGACCCGGCGTTGCGCGAGATAGCCACGCTCTGCGGCTACCTCCCGCTAGCGATCGGAATACTTGCCAGGCAATTGCATCACCACCCGGCCTGGAGCATCGCCGAACTGGCCGGTGACGTGGCTGCAGCGCAGGACAGGCTCATGCTGATGCGCGCAGAGAACATATCGGTGACTGCTGCGTTTGACCTGTCCTACCAGGACCTCACCCACGGTCAGCGCCGGCTCTTCCGCCGCCTTGGCCTGCTGCCGGGAACCGACGCAGACGCTTACGCCGCCGCGGCCCTGGACGGGACCGACCTTGCGACCGCGCGTGCGCACCTCGAGGCACTCTACGACCAGCATCTGCTGACTGAGCCAAGCCATGGCCGGTACCGCATGCATGACCTAGTTCGCGAGCATGCGCGTTCTCTCGCGGCGGGTGACACGCCCGGCGATCGTGATGCAGCTGTCGACCGGTTGCTCAGCTACTACCTGCATACGGCAAGGTCGGCTGACCGGCACCTGATCCGGAATGTGCCCGGCCCGGTGATGGCCGTGGCCGGCCAGCCGCCGGCCTGGGCACCAAACCTGGCAGACCGCAACGACGCCATGGCGTGGATGCAGCGCGAGAGGCCGAACCTCTACGCGGCTGCGGAGGATGCAGCCAACCACGGTCGCGACGAGCTGGCTATTGGCCTCGCGGCGGCGATGCATGCCTTCCTGCACCTCAGAGGTCACTGGGACGAGGCGCTGGCGCTTCACACTATGTCGTTCGATGTCGCGCTGCGGGCAGGTGACCGGCGAGCGGAGGGCGCCGCGCTGGTCCGGATCGGCGGCGTCCAAATCGGCACGCGTGATTACGGAACTGCAGCCGCCAGCCTGACCCGGGCGATGGAGCTTTACCGTGCGCTGGGCGACGGGCCGGGGCAGGCAGAGGCGCTGACCGAGTTGAGCGCCACGCTCTATCTCACCGGAGATATCCAAGCTGCAGCCGAAGGCCTCTCCGAGGCGCTTGAACTGTACCGGCGCCTCGGTGACCGGCGGGGTGAAGCCGTCGTGCTCAGCCGCCTCGGCAATGTCCAGCTCGCGGCCGGCGACTACCCCGCGGCGATCATTGTCCTGACCCAGGCATTGGAGCTGTCCCAAGATCTAGGTGATCAGCTCGGTGAGGCGCACGCTCTCAACGAGCTCGGTGCTGTGCTGTACGCGACCGGCAGCTTCTCGGCAGCTACCGAGAAGCTGCAGCGCGCGCTGGCCACCTACCGCGATCTCGGCGACCGGCTTGGCGAGGCGAATGCACTGAGTGATCTCGCTGCGGTGCAGCAGGCGGCTGCAGACTACGGTGCGGCCAACGCCAGCCTGACTACAGCCCTGGAGCTGTACGGAGAGCTTGGGGACAGGCTGGGCCGGGCCAACATCCTGAACCAGTTCGGCACGGTGCACCGGGCGACAGGGGATCACCAAGGCGCTGCCGCCAGCCTGAGACAGGCGCTGCAGCTCTACACCGAGCTCGGCGACCGGGCGGGCGAGGGCGAGGCGCTCGCCAATCTGGCGGAAATCTTGCTGGCCGACGGCGACGTCGGGGTCGCGCACCAGCTTTTCGAGCAGGCAAAGGACATCGCCACACAGATCGCGTTGCCGCTAGTCGAAGCGGCAGCGCTCGAGGGAATCGGTCGCTGCCTGATTCAGGAAGGGCAGTCTCCGGCGGGCGCCTCGGTTCTGAACGAGGCGCTGGAGATCTACCGGCGGATTGGCTCGCCGGACGCTGAGCGCGCGGCGAAACTTCTCGCCGAACTTGGCGGCTGATGCGGCTGGGCGTTCGTTCCCCTCTCAGCGGGGGCTATCACCAGGCTCGCGGTTCTGGACATCGTCCCGACCCGGCATGTCCCTTCACAACGTGGCGCTGACTGTGGCCACGGCGAATTACCACTGGTTCTTCCTGGCCACCGGGAATGGCATCGCCGAGCGTACCTGCGCTGACTTCCGCTCGACTAGCGCGTAGCCAAACCGCCTGGCGCATGTCCGCTGGCGTCAGCGCTGCGTCAGGCGCTCGGTGTCGACGCGGCCTCGCCCGAAGGCATCGATCCGCTTCCAGCGCCCAGGCAGGTCCAGGAGTTCGAGATGACCGATTCGCTTCGGCAATGCCGGGTCCACAACGAGGTTGTCCCCTCGCGGCTCAAGGCCGAGTGCGGCGCGCAACAGGAGCAGGGGTGCTCCGGTTGACCAGGCCTGAGGGCTGCAGGCCGTGGGGTAACGCACGGGGTAACGCGTCGAGCTCCGCGGATAGCCCCCGAACGCCTCGGGCAGCCTGCCTTCAAACACCTCCGCCGCCTCGATGATGCCGGCGAACACAGCAGCGGCCTCGTCCTTGAACCCGTAACGGCGCAGGCCCCAGGCGATGAAGGAGTTGTCGAATGGCCACACAGTGCCAACGTGGTAGCCGATCGGGTTGTAGCGAGCCTCGCCCTCAGCCAGCGTGCGTACTCCCCACCCGGAGAACAGGCGTGGGCTCATGAGGTGCCGGGCGATCGCTCGGGCCTTGGACTTATCGACGATGCCGCTCCACAGCAGGTGCCCGTTATTGGAGGTGAGTGAGTCCACCTGGCGTCCGTCGGTGTCGAGGGCAGCGGCGAAGTACTCGCCGTCCTCTACCCAGAAGTCCCGGTTGAACCTGCGCTTCAGGTCGGCCGCCTCCTTCTCGAGCCGGTCGGCGAAGGCGGGGTCACGCCACACCAGCCGGGCCAGCCGGGCAGCGCGGACCTTGGCGTCATAGGCGTAGCCCTGAAGCTCGCAGGTGGCCCTTGGGAAGCCTGGCAGGTCGCCGTTTCGATAGGAGATCGAGTCCCACGAGTCCTTCCAGCACTGGTTCTCCAGGCCGGTCTGCGCGTTGCGGCGCTGGTACGATACGTAGCCGTTCCCCTGCAGGTCGGCGTACTCATCGATCCAGTTGAGCGCCGCCCGCGCGGCGTGCTCGAGGTCACGGACGAGTTTTGTGTCACCGGTCCAGCGTTCGTACTCATCAAGGAGCACGAGGAAGAGCGGCGTGGCATCGGCGGAGCCGTAGTAAGGGGAGTGCGGCCGCTCTTCGAAGGCGGTCATCTCCCCATAGCGCATCTCGTGCAGGATGCGGCCGGGGTCCTCGTCGCGGAAGTCATCGATCCGGGTGCCTTGCCGTTCGGCCAGCGCCATGAGCGTGGTCGCCGCGAGCTCCGACGTGAACGGGAGTGCCTGCAGGCTGGTGAAGATGCTGTCCCGGCCGAAGATCGTCATGAACCAGGGCAGCCCCGCGGCGGGCAGGGCACGGTCAGGCATGGTCAGCGGCGAGAAGCGAAGAGCCGCCAGGTCGGTCAGGCAGCGACGGTAGATGAGGTCGAGCGGCTCCCAATCGCACTCCAGGCGCGGCGCGTGCCGCAGCCATTTCTGGAGTCCCCTGGCCATGTCCCGGCGGACCGTGTGCTGGCCCCTGATCACCGAAGGCGCTTCGGCTAGCCCTTCCAGAGGACCGATCGACGCCACGACATCCAGGTCCGTCTTCCACTCGCCGTGCGGGGGAACGGTGACGCTGAACGAGAGGCCCTTCTCGTCGATCGCGGCCGGCGAGGTCGACGAGATCCACGTCTCACGGGCGTAGGTCTCGCGTCGGTAGTCAAGCACCAGGCTCCCGTCCGCGACCCGCCTCTCGTAGTGCCCCTTCTTCTTGATGGCGTCCTTAACCTCGAACAGGTCGGCGAAGTCGCTCGCGGCGTCGATCCGGATGTCGAGGTCAACGGGCCGGTTGTCGTGATTCAGGACGCGGAGCTCCTCACGGAAGCCATCGGCGACCTCGCGCTGGCGGATGACCGACAGCTTGCTATCTACATAGACCGTGCCACTGCCGGGCACGAGGAAGAAGCGGGACTGGAAGTACTGCAGGTCGTCGGTGGACAGTGCGTTCAGTCGCTGGCCGTTCACTGTCAGCACCCACTGGGACAGAAAGCGGGTGTCAAACGAGAACAGGCCGGTCGGGTCCGTCAGCGAGGCATTGATGTCTCCCCGGTCGTCGCTGACCACAAACGTGTTGCCTTCGAGGATCTGCACAAGCTCATCGCTCATATTGCCCTCCGCTGGGCCATTACGGTGTCGGAACTGATCGGCGCTGCCCAGCCGGTGGAGCCGGGCGGACCGGGCAGGCAGCGCTGGAACATCATGAGGGCGTTCACGCTGCCCTCGCAGGTGAGCAGGCCACGCAGCAGGGCGGCCTGGGCGTTGAGCCGCCCGGTTACTATGGCTTCGAAGCGCGACCGTTGTATCCGCACGACCGCGTCGGCTGAGCGGTTCTGGCGTGTAACAGATACGTCGCCGTTATTGACCGTCAGGTGCCATCGCTCGATTTCCTTGCCATTGAGGACGTCGAAGCGCAGCGTCGCCGATTCCCCCTCAAAGGTCGCGAGGTGACCTGGTTCGGCAAGGGCTGCAAAGAATTGGGTAACCGGGTCGTCTGCATCCTTGCTCGACCCGGCACGCGGTGCTGACATCGCCACCCCTATTGGCGCTATGGAACACGGCTGTTCGGGCAACCGTAGGCAGCTCCCGGCGAGCCGGCATCCCCCGGACTGGGTGATCCAGGTAGCTCGGTGGGACGCAACTGGTTCGGCGGAAGTCCGCGAATGCTGCGGCGGTGTAAGAATCGAGGCTGTCAGCGCGCCACTAGAGTTGGGCGTTGCC
Organism: uncultured Actinomycetota bacterium; assembly: GCA_963711055.1. Taxonomy (GTDB): domain Bacteria; phylum Actinomycetota; class Actinomycetes; order Streptosporangiales; family Streptosporangiaceae; genus JAJYUU01. The sequence goes on from CAVQCR010000019.1 coordinate 121,717, forward strand.
GCTTCGGGAAAGATCGTGACGCTGCTCGCCCAGGGGGCCATGGTGACAGATCCTGTGGTTTCGTTCGCCTACTGCCCAGGCGTGGACCGCTTCCCGCCGGGCGCCCAGGTCGACCTGTGCGGCAGCTGGGGCGCGGATGGAACTCCCAGTCCCGATTCCTGGTCACGGCGCCCGATGACGCGCGCGCGGGACGAGTCCGGCGCGGTCTGCTTCACGGCCGATGTGTCCTTTGACCATGAGGCCATCGGGGTGCCGCTCGCGTGGGGAACGTGGATTCGCCTGGGCGGTGCAGCACCAGAGATCTGGGGCGTTGCGGCGGAAGCGCCTGAGCTCACTTCGACCGCACAGGTCAGGTCTCTGATCGTGGCGGCGCCTTCGAGCCGCCGGCAGCAGGAAACCTATCGCCTGTCGTGCCACCGCGTCCGGGGCGCGCAGCGATATCTGCTCTCCGCCGCTACGGTGCCGCCGGTGAGATTCAGCGTCTGGGCGCCGAACGCCACCGCTGTCGACGTGGTCTTCGGACAGCCAAGCGGCTACATCGCCGACGATGGATACGGTGCTGACTCCAGCCACGCCGGCGTTCCGCTCCTCCAGGGAGCCGATGGCATCTGGGCGGCTGCCCTGCCTGCCTTCGATCGCATGACTGAAGCCCTTTACCTGTACCGGATAGACCGCCCGGACGGGACGGTGAACTGGGCCACCGACATGTTCTCTCGCCAGCAGTGCGGCCGCGGCGATGTCGACCCGGACGGCGCCCACTATGACGGCCCCGTTTCACTTCTCGACGGACGGCCAAGCTGTTCGGTAATCACCGACCCGGACATCATCGCCCCCTACCCGGCGGATCCGGAGAGCCCGGCAGTCCCGGCAGAGCAGTTCTGGCGTGACGAGTTCGATCCGGCCCGGCCGGTACCGGATCGCGTTGAGGACTTGGTGATCTACGAGCTGCATGTCGGCGCCCTAAACCCGGCGACCTCGGCAGCGGGCACCATCCTGGACGCACTCGACTTCTTGCCCTACCTGGAGGATCTCGGCGTCAACGCCATCGAGCTGATGCCGATGTTCCAGTTTGACGGCAGCCTGTCGTGGGGATACGGCAGCTCCCAGTTTCTGGCCATCGAGTCAGCTGCTGGCGGCCGGGACGCCCTGAAGCACTTCGTCAAGGCCTGCCACCAGCACGGCATGGCCGTCGTCATGGATGTCGTTTACAACCACTACACCAGCAAGGCGGACCGGGCGGCCTGGCAGTACGACAGCACCAACCCTCCGGACAACTGTTACTACTGGTACGAAGGTGTGCCCGGGCAGTACGCGTTCCCCGAGGGCGGGTATGTCGACAATCTCTCTAGTGGTTGGGCGCCGCGGTACTCAGCGGACCAGGTCCGGGCGCTGTTCGTGAGCAGCAGCATGCTGCTGTTCGACGAGTTCCACGTGGACGGCCTGCGCGTCGATCAGACCGCCTCCATCCACCTGTACAACTCGCGGCATGCTGACGGAGCGGCCGTGCCTGCCGCCAACATCGCGGGCCGCAAATTCCTGCGCGAGCTGTGCCAGACGGTGAAAACCCTCTGCCCTGCCGCCATGCTGATCGCCGAGGACCACTCGGGCTGGGATCAGGTAACGAGGTCGGCCTTTGCCGGCGGCGTGGGTTTCGACGCCACCTGGTACGTGAACTTCTACCACCACCTGGTCGGCCAGCTGAACGCAGGACCGGAGTGGGCCAGCCTGCTGCTGACCGCCGGCCAGCAGCCGGACGGCCCGCTGCACATGAGCTACTTCGCTGGCGCGCTCGCGGCCAGCGGTGATCGAAAGGTCGTGTACGAGTCCAGCCACGATGAGGCCGGCAATGACCCCGGCACAGAGCGCACCATTCTTACCGCGGTCAACGGAGCGCCACTGGTTGGCGAGACACGCACCTACGCCGAAGCCCGCTGCCGCTTCGCCTGCGCGATGACCATGCTCTCCGCCGGAACCCCGATGTTTCTCATGGGCGAGGAAGTAGGCGCCCAGAAGGCCTACACGTACGACAAGTTCAACGAGGAAAAAGAGGACCTGCCCGGTCTCCGGCAGTCAACCGGGGCGCTCCTCTGGAAGTTCTACCAGGACATCATCGGCTTCCGGCTCGGCTCAACGATCGTTAAGTCCGTCAACATCGACGTCTTCCACGCCAATGACGACGCCCGAGTGATCGCTTTCCGGCGCTGGGACGATACCGGCGAGCTGCTCGTCGTGGGGAGCCTGAGCAACTCGCCGTTCAACTCGCCCGGCTACCTACTCTCAGACGGGGCACTCGGCGACTGGGGCTGGCGTGAGTGCCTCAACAGCGACGCCAGCGAGTATGGCGGCTGGAACGTCGGCAACTTCGGCGCGGTGCTACGGGCCTCCGCCGGCCAGCTCAGCGTGGTAATCCCGGCGAACGGCGTCGTGGTCTTCAGCCGCACGACCTGAGTCATCGCCACAGGGCCGAGCGGGCGCGGCCGGAGGCGGCCTACGACCGCCAGACGCTCTTGGGCGCGATGCCGCCGCGAGGCGGTGTCGTTTATGGGCCTACGCGGCGTATGACGACTTTTTCCTCCGACGAGCCGGGCATGTCCGGGGTATGACACGCGAGGTGAAGGTCGTCACGTCATCGCGTCTCGGCACATGCAGGCCCGAGGACTACCACCAAAGATCGCAGCGGCAAACGCCAGCGGGGGCGCCTGGCACCGGGATCACGGACATGCCGCTCGATGACCTGTCCTCGACCGCATGCGTTCGCGGGGGGGGGGTCGCGGCCCTGAAAGGAGGCCAGCTCTGATGGCACGGGTCGCGTTGATCACCGGAGCCAGCCGGGGAGTCGGTGCGGCAACCGCATTGGTTCTGGCCGAACGCGGTTACCGGGTGGTGGTCAACTGCCGCGCTAGCGCGCCACAGGCCGAGGAGGTGGTCGCGACCATCGCGGCGGCTGGTGGCGAAGCCGTGGCGATTCAGGCCGATGTCACGGTGCCTGATGACGTCACCGCCATGGTCGAGGACATCGATCGCCGCTGGGGCGGGGTGGACGTGCTCGTGCACAACGCGTTGACGCCATTTGCTGTCACCTCGTTCGCCGCGCTGAGCTGGGAGCAGCTAGGCGGCAAGCTGGATAGCGAGCTGCGTGCCGCGTTCCTGACAACGAAGGCCGTCGTGCCGGGGATGGTTTCGCGTGGCTACGGGCGGCTGATCTATCTCAGTACGGGACTGTCGCGTCGTCCGCGTGCAGGGATGATCACGCTGGGCACCGCTAAGGCGGCCCTGGACCAGTTCGTGCGGTACGTCGCTTTGGAGCTGGCACCGCGCGGGATCACCGCCAACCTCGTCGCGCCGGCCACGGTGGAGGGATCCAGGCAGACCGAGCAATTCACCGCCGAGCGGCTGCACGAGGTCGCTGCGGCCACGCCGATGCGACGGTTCGTCCGTCCCGACGAGGTGGCCAAGACGGTGGCGTTCCTGGCTAGTGAGGATTCCGGTTTCACCACAGGCCATTACCTTCCGGTCAACGGTGGCCTCGCAATGGACTGAAGGCGGCGAGCGCGAGCGCGAGCGCACGCCGCCCGAGAGTGGAGAAGGGTTAATTCCGCCGATGCACACGATTGACCTGACCTACGTCTGGCGTGGTATCCACGAAGAACTGATCGCGTATGTGGCCGATCAGGAGGGGTATTTCGAGGCTGAAGGCGTCCACGTCGCTATCCGCGACGGAACCCGGTGGGAGACTGAACGCCTGCGCGGCGCCGCAACTATCGGGTTGGGCCGGGCCCTGTTGTCGCAGCTGACCGGGGGCATCCAATGCAATGTGCTGGCCGTCAACACCCATCGTCCGCTGTTCTGGTTCGTCGGCGGCGCCGATGTGACGTCTATGGAAGATCTTCGCGGGCGCCGACTGGCGATCCACCCGCCCCGCACCGCTCCCGGCTGCTTCGCGCGCATCGTGCTGCGCAAGCACGGTCTAGACCCAGACCACGACCTGCGGTGCGCGGTACGAGCCCCGGGTGACTACCAGATGGATCTGCGGCGCCTTCGAGACGGCACAATCGACGCGGCCTACGTCGGGAGCACGCTGGCACCCGAACAGGTCGCCGAGGAGGAGGGCTATCACGTGCTGGCCTGGGTGGGAGATCACTTCCAGATCCCCACCGTGGGAATCGCCGTGGACCCCGCTCGCATCCCGCGCGACAACCCGGCACTGCAGGGGCTGGTGCGGGCCAACCAGCGAGCCCTCCAGACGATCGCTGAACAACCCCGCCTGGCCGTCGACTACATCGCCTTGTTCCTCGACCGGCTGACCAGGGAAGAAGCGCAGCAACACTACGAACGCTACATAAGACCAGCTTTCAGCTCTGACGGCCAGGTGGACCTCGACATTGCCCGGCGAGCGGTCGACGCGGTCGCTTCCGAACTTGGCGTCCCGTCGACATCGGCCGATCAGATGTACCAGCTGGCCCGATGAGCCTTCCTCGGCCGGCCACCCGCGCCCGGACCGCGTGCGCCCGGACCGGCCCTCTGACCTGCTGAGCTACATTCCGTTTGCGCAGCGGACGGGACTCGAACCCGCGTGATCAGCTTGGAAGGCTGACGTCTTACCGTTGAACGAATGCCGCATTGAGGCAGTCAGCGACAGGAGAACTTCCATGACCGAAGCCAGCCTTGAGCAAAATATGACAGCGGCTCGCCATGAACACCTGTTTCCTGGCCGGGAGATCCACGTGCAGGACATGCGCGGCTACCGGTTCTGCGAAGTGAGCCTGATCACTGGCACCAGCCAGGACAACGCCATCGCGAACATCTGGAACACGACCGGCGCGTGCGACCCGGCACCCGAGCAATTCGACGCACTCGACGCACTCGACGCCGACACCATCGCGCGCGAAAACGGAGCCCAGCGCGCTTGGCTCAGCCCGGTAAGGCGGTGGATGTTCGACCGCCTCGATGTCTGGGAAGCCGGAGACGACAGGACCTTCGGGGGCATCACAGGCACCTGGATGGGCGTGACAGGCGCAGCAACGATGATGCAGGCCACGGTTCAGGGCAGCTACTACCCCGGCTACATCTCCCGCAACAACACCTTCACCTTCAACGCAGGCAGCGAGGTATACGTGCTCGACGCGCCAGACGGTGAGGTGTTCGTCATGCAGTCCTTCACTCGGCACCGGGACCCGACTCCGAGCGAAGACAACCTCGCCCACCTCAGCAGCCGGCTCGACCTCCCCGGCGGCTGGGGCTTCCGTGCCGAGATGCTCGACCAGGACCTGGAGGTCACGTCCAACCCCGACAACCTCGCACACGTCCTGCAGGACAACCTGCGCAACGTCTACCAGGGCTCGGACGCAGGCAGGGCATTCAGCCCCCTATGTCGAGAATACGAGCGCTGGTAGGCACGCCTGCGGAAGAGGCCGGGTAGCAGATCAGCCTCGGACTGCTGCCCGGCAGGACCTAACCTCTCCCGGACGTTGGCGCGAAAGCGGCGATCCGGAACCCTGCCGGGTCGGCATCGAGCGACAACGAACAGATAATTTATGCGGCAAGTAGTCGATAATCCTGCACGGACGCGGATAAGGCAGCGACCCTGCCGAGAATCTTTCGCCCATACTGGTACGGCCGCGAATAACTCGGTGCTTGTTAGGTGTTCTCAAGAAGAGGACCTGGTAGATGCGGATTCCGGGGGCAGATGACTCCCCGGCCCGCGAAATCGAGTCGATCGCAGGGAACCGGCGGGGGTTCTCCGCCGTCAAACTGGCGATGGATCACCGGATACCAGCCAGCCGGGTACCCGGCCAGGAAGGGCCAGAATGATCGGGGAGCGCGACGCAGGCAACGCGCCGGCGCTATCGGTACGGGGGCGAGACATGACCAGGCGGAACGTGACCGACGTGCAGTGCGAGGCACTGTTTGCCTCTGCGCTGCAGGGATCGGACGCCGTCACTGCCGACGCGGCGGCGGCTGCCATCAGCGTCACCATCCGGCGCCTCGGCCCCGACGGGTGCGCCAGCCGGATGGCCCAGGAGTTCGGCGATCACCCCGAGGAAGCCCGCGATCGGATGCGGTGGGCGCGGCACCTGGTCGGCGAGCTGTCGCCTGGACTCGCGGGCCAGCCCGCGCTGTCCCGCGCCGCCTGACCCGAACCCCGGCTCTGGGAGATTGCGCGTCCGCCCGCTACCGCCGCTGTGCGACTCTTGATCGATGTCCGCGCAACCACTTCCGGGGCTCTTGGCGCACTTGGCGCCGCTGCTCGACCACTACGGGTATGTCGCTATCGGTGGTTTCGTCATGCTGGAGGACTTCGGAATCCCCGTGCCGGGCGAGACGATACTGATCGCAGCAGCCGTCTACGCCGGCGCGGGCAGGCTCAATGTCTTCGCCGTCGGCCTGATCGCTGTCGTGGCCGCGGTGGTCGGCGACAACATCGGCTATGCGATCGGCCGTTTCGGCGGCCGCGCGCTCGTCCTCCGGTTCGGCAAGTACGTGTTCCTGACCAGCGAACGGCTGGACAAGGCGGAGAGCTTCTTTAGCCGGTACGGCGGGATAGTCGTCACGGTGGCCCGTTTCATCGAGGGGCTGCGACAGGCCAACGGAATCGTCGCCGGCATCAGCGAGATGGCCTGGCCGCGCTTTCTCGCCTTCAACGCGCTGGGCGCTGCTTTGTGGGTCGGCGTCTGGACGTCGATCGGTTACCTGGCTGGCAATCACATCACCACCATCTATGACGCCATCACCCGCTACTCGCTATACGTGCTGATCGCGCTGGCGGCAGCGGTCGCCGCGTTCACCATCCGAGCAGTGGTCCGGCGCCGGACCCGGGCGCTACCGGATGCCGGGAACGAGCCGAGCGTGGCCGCCGGCGCAATCGGCGTAGCTGCTCCCGAGCCCGGCGCGCAGCGCGGCCTCCTCCACACCGATTCGCCTGACGAGTCCGATAGCCGGCCGAACAACCATCACCACGGCACTAGCGAGGTCGTCCAGCGCGAGACGCAGGCCGAGGAACAGCATCAGCGGCCCCAAGCAGGACGGGTGGCTAACCAGCCGGTGCGGCCCGCTGGCGACCAAGGATTGCCCAGGCCGGACCATGACCTCGGCGGTGAACGACCGGGCCAGAGTGAGCACGGCCCGGAGGCGAAGCAGCAGCCCGGGCCAGGCCATGATGAGGTCCGTTACAGGCCAGGCAACAGAAGCAGGCAAGCTCAGGACACCTGCAGAGGCGAGCGCCAGGCCGGCGGCGAGGCCACTGAGGCCGCTGACGATAACCAAGAAATATGAGCGCGCGTCCTTGTCTGCCCTCCGGTGTCCTAGAGCGGAAAACCGAGGTCGGCAAGGCCGTTCGGGTCGTGCGCTGCCGCCGCGGCGAGCCGCCGCTGCCCGGAATCGCCTGAATTGGTCCGCTGCTAAGCGCTGGCCGGCGGGTACCGGGGAACGGCTGAACAACAGAATGAAGGTTTCAGTGCCGCAAACCGGGCATTCCGGTCGCCGAAATGACTGAAACCGACATGGTGTTGAGTTAGGTCGTTGGTCGCGGCCGCAGCGCGCCGAGGAAGTCCAGCACCCGCCGGGTGAGCAGCGCGGTTGCGTCCGGGTCATAGGAAGGCAGCGAGCTGTCGGCAAAGTAGTGCTGGTCGCCTGGGTACAGGAAGAGCTGGGCGTCCTTGGCCTCGTTGACGAGGGCACGGGCGGCGTCAATGTCGCCCTCGCCGACAAAGATCGGGTCGGCGTCCATCCCGTGTATCTGCACCGGGACCCCGTCCGGCCACGCCGAGCCGAACTCTGACACCGGCACGCAGGAGTAGAACAGCAGTGCCCCCTGCGCTCCCGACCGCGTCTGGGCCAGGCTCTGGGCCGGGAGAACGCCGAGTGAAAAGCCGGCGTACACCAGGTCGGCGGGCAACGCCTCCACCGTCCGGGCGCCTCGCCCGATCATCTCGCCGAAGCCGACCTCCTCGACATAAGCCATACCATCGTCGATGGTGTCGAAGGTGCGGCCTTCAAACAGGTCGGGCGTGTGCACATTGTGCCCGGCCCGGCGCAGCTCATCGGCGAACGCGACGATGCCGGGGGTCAGGCCCTGTGCGTGGTGGAAAACCACTACCTCAGCCATCTCTACGCTCCATTCCGCCCACTTCGCGATCCGACTACCCAGGACTCCAGAAGATAGCGAGCGCCTCTGACAGTGCGAGGCCGCCGACTCGTTCCACGGCGCACACCCTGATGGCCTGACTCTCAGTCTGGGCGGCGAAAACCCGGCGCCATAGTCGCACCGGTAGCCTGGGGCCACCGGTGGACCGCTGCCCCAGCGGCCCTGACGATCATGAACGGGAGCTGTCGTGACCAGCCGCAGGCCGAGCGTTGCGGTGCTCGACTACGGCTCGGGCAACCTGCGCTCGGCCCAGCGCGCGCTGCAGCGGGCTGGCGCGGATACCGAGGTAACGACGGACTCCGACACGGCGCTGCGCGCGGACGGGCTTGTCGTGCCGGGGGTCGGTGCCTTCGCCGCGTGCATGGCCGGGCTGCAGGCGGCAGGCGGCGACCAGGTCATCGCTAAGCGGCTGGCGGGAGCGCGGCCGGTCCTGGGCATCTGCGTCGGGATGCAGGTGCTCTTCGAGGCCGGCGAGGAGCATGGCCAGCGGACCCAAGGGTGCGGCTGGTGGCCGGGGGTCGTGCACAGGATCGCCGCTCCGGTGCTCCCGCATATGGGCTGGAACGTGGTCGCCCGGCGCCCCGCCGAGTCCCGCCTGCTCGCCGGGATCGATGAGGACGCGATGTTCTACTTCGTGCATTCCTACGCCGCGACGCAGCCCCTGGCCCGGGCCGGCGACCCGAAGCCACCCGGCACGGGCTGGACCACCCACGGCGAGGAGTTCATCTCGGTGGTGGAAGACGGCCCGTTGATGGCCACCCAGTTCCATCCGGAGAAGTCGTCCGATGCCGGAGCCGTGCTGCTGGCGAACTGGCTGGAGACGCTGCGATGACGGCATCGGAACTGGGCTGGCCCCAGCCCGGCCTGACCCTGCTGCCCGCAGTTGACGTATCCGGCGGCCAGGCCGTCCGGCTGGTCCAGGGTACGGCGGGCACCGAGACGAGCTATGGCGACCCGGTCGATGCCGCGCTGGCCTGGCAGGACGCGGGCGCGCACTGGATTCACCTGGTTGACCTGGACGCGGCGTTCGGCCGGGGCACGAACGGCCCGCAGATAGCGGACCTGATCAGCCGCCTGGACGTGCAGGTGGAGTTGTCAGGCGGGATCCGGGATGATGCGGCGCTTGCTGCCGCACTGGCCACTGGCTGCGCGCGAGTTGTGATCGGAACGGCGGCGCTGGAAAACCCTGACTGGGTCCGCGAGGTCGTGGCCGATTACGGTGACCGGGTCGCGGTCGGGCTGGACGTGCGCGGTACCAGGCTGGCGGCTCGCGGCTGGACTTCTGACGGCGGACAGCTCATGGAGGTGCTCGGCCGGCTCGAGGACTCTGGCTGCGCCCGGTATGTGGTGACTGACGTGACCAAGGATGGCATGCTGTCCGGACCCAACCTGGACCTGCTGCGGACGGTATGCGCGCGGACCGACCGGCCGGTGATAGCCAGCGGCGGCGTTTCCAGCCTGGCCGACCTGCGTGCGATCGCCGACCTGGCGCCGCTGGGCGTGGAGGGCGCCATCGTCGGGAAGGCACTGTACGCCGGTGCCTTCACGCTGCCAGCGGCGCTGGCGGCGATGGCCGAAGGCCAGGGAGCACGGTGACAACGGGAGCACGGCCGCGGCGAGTTTCCAGCGGCGCGCAGTGGGAACCGGTCGTCGGCTACAGCCGGGCCGTCGCGGCCGGCGACTACGTCTTCGTCTCGGGCTGTACCTCAATCGAGGGCGCTGATTTCGTGCACCCTGACGATGCCTACGCGCAGACCAAACAGGCCATCGCGAACGTGCGAAGCGCGCTCCAGGAGCTCGGGGCTGGCCTGGCCGACGTGGTCCGGACCAGGGTTTACGTCACCGACATCACCCGCTGGGAGGAATACGGCCGGGCGCATGGCGAGGCGTTCGCCGGGATCATGCCCGCGACCTCGATGATCGGCATCAGCGGGCTGGTCGATGCGCGGATGCTGGTAGAGGTGGAAGCCGTCGCCTACAAGCCGGGCATCGGCGGGGACGGCGCGCCGGCCGGCGAGGCGCTATGACGGTCGCCGTGCGGGTGATCCCCTGCCTGGACGTCGACGACGGCCGGGTCGTCAAGGGAGTCAGGTTCGCTAACCTGCGCGACGCCGGGCGACCCGGTCGAGCTGGCCGCTGCCTACGATCGGGAGGGCGCCGACGAGCTAACGTTCCTGGACATCACCGCGTCCAGCGACCAGCGCGAGACCATGTACGACGTGGTTCGGCGGACTGCCGAGCAGGTGTTCATCCCGCTGACGGTCGGCGGGGGAGTGCGCAGTACCCAGGACGTCGACCGGCTGCTGCGAGCGGGAGCGGACAAGGTCGCGCTGAACACGGCCGCGGTGGCCAGGCCGGAATTGCTGCAGCGAGGCCGCGCTCCAGTTCGGCGCGCAATGCGTCGTGCTCTCGGTCGACGCCCGCCGCTGCGCGCAGACGAAGTCTGGCTTCGAGGTCACCACCCACGGCGGACGGCGGGGCACCGGCATCGACGCGGTTGCGTGGGCCAGGCCAGGCGGCTGCGCTCGGCGCCGGGGAGATCCTGCTGAACTCGGTGGACGCCGACGGCACCAAGAACGGGTTCGACCTTCCGCTGATAACGGCAGTGCGCCAGGCGGTCCACGTTCCCGTCATTGCCAGCGGGGGTGCGGGGGCGCTCAGCCATTTCGGACCCGCGATCGACGCGGGCGCCGACGCCGTGCTGGCGGCGAGCCTGTTTCATTTCGGTGAGCTCAGCATCGGCGCGGTCAAGGAGGCGCTGGCGGCGGCCGGTCACCGGGTGCGGCCCGTTACGGCGAAGGAGGATTCGCTGATGCGGATTGCGGCCGCGGACTCGGGACTCGACCCGAAGATCGCCGCCCGGCTGAAGCGGAACGAGGACGGCCTGGTCGCGGCCATCGCCCAGCAGCACGACACCGGCGAAGTGCTGATGCTGGGCTGGATGGACGACGAGGCCCTGCACCGCACGCTGACCAGCGGCCGGTGCACGTACTGGTCGCGGAGCCGGCAGGAGTACTGGGTCAAGGGCGAGACGTCGGGTCACGTCCAGCGGGTCGTCTCGGTCGCGCTCGACTGCGACGGCGATGCGGTACTGGTGCGGGTCGACCAGACCGGCGGGGCCTGCCACACCGGCGACCGGACCTGCTTCGACGCGGGCCTGCTGCCTGCAGCGGACTGAATCTTGACGCGTGGTGCAACCGCCGTGCGTCGCCGCACCGGTCAGGTGGGTATGAAACATCGAGACGGCGCGGCCGCGCGTATGAGCTCGGCCAGGGACGACGAATTCACCGAGTACGTGACGGCCCGGCTGCCGTGGCTGGGCCGCGTTGCCTATCTGCTCTGCCAGGACCGGCACCGGGCCGAGGACCTGGTCCAGACCGCCATCACCCGGCTGTACGTGCACTGGCGGCGGGCGGCCGCGGCCGACAACCTGGACGGATACGCGCACACGATCCTGGTCAGGGTCTACCTGTCTGAGCGAAGCTCGGCCTGGGCCCGGCGGGTCCGGGTGTCGCCCGTGTTGCCCGATGACACCGCCCGAGCGGCCGACGTCGATGCCGAGCTTGATCTGCGCGCGGCGCTTGGCCATGCTGGCGCCACGCCAGCGGGCGGCCGTCGTACTGCGCTACTACTGCGACCTGTCAGTCGACCAGACCGCAGCCGTTCTCGGCTGCTCGGCCGGGACGGTGAAGAGCCAGACCGCACGCGGCCTGGACACGCTCCGCCGGCTGGTCGTGTCACCAGCGGGGACTCCAGCGGAAGGAAGAAACCGATCATGAGCGACATCAACATGCTCAGAGAACGGCTTGACCAGATAGGAAACGAGGCCGGCCACCTGCAGGTCGACGTCGACCGGGCGCGCGCTCGCGGGACGCCGGATCCTGCGCCTGCGGCGGGCCGCGGCCGGGGCCGGGTCGGCCGCGATGATCGGTGTCGTCGTGGTCGCGGTGGCGGTCGCGGGCCGGGAGGCGCCGCCGGGTCATCGAGCCGGGGACGTGCCGCCAGCGTCCGCGGCTGCGCCGCGCGCTCGAGCAGCTGGTGCGGACGGCCGCGTTCGGCTGGCTGCCCGCCGGGCTGGCCGCAGACAGCTTCGTGGCGGACAGCCAGAACCGGCCTTACTTCGAGACCGACGCGGGAACCGCGCAGCGGCACCGGGCCCGTGATCATCCTCACTGACTACGGCCGTGGGCCGCAGCCCGCCCTGCCGGATCTGCCCGGCGGGGTTCCGGCCACGATGATCCCGGCGGCTGACGTCAACGGGCATCGCGCGTACTGGATCACCGCGCCAACGACGGCGCCGAATGCCCAACTGAACTTCGAGCTGCGCTGGCAGTACGCTCCGGACAAGTGGGCAGACCTGCAGGCGGCCGGCTTGCCGGCGACGTCGGTGGCCGGGTTGACCCAGGTCGCTTACAAGATCGCGGCGACCGCGACGCTCGGCGGCCACTCGGTGGTTTCCCTGCCGATCGGTGTGGCCGGGATCCCGCCTGGCCTGCGCGTTCGCCGGGCTGTGGTGGACACCGGAGCAGGCCGGCGGTGCGCTGATTTTCTTCGCCGGCCAGAAACCTGGCACCGTCGGACAGCATCGAGTTCTCGGTCAGCCCGACCGGCCTGGTCAAGCACCATCAGGTTGATGGGGCCCGGGCATCGCCGCCGGCGCGGCACCGGCCAGGGGTCAGCTCCCGCGTCGCTGTTCGGGCCGGGTGCTCACGGCGTCGCCACCAACACCGTGATCGACGGGCATCCGGCCTACGACTCGCAACTGGACGGCAAGTCTGGTGCGGCGATTCTGTGGGTATTCGGGGTGCACGGGTTCGACGTCCAGATCGACGCGGGCGCGAGCGCGCTGGCTGCCATGCCTCGCTCGCATGACCTGATCTGGCTGTTCTCCCACATGACTGTTGGGGCCGGCAGCCACCGGGCCGCCGCGCAGTAGGGCACCGGCCTCATCCTTGGGTTATGTGCGCACCGCGGCGCCCCGGCCGAAACGCCAAACAGCCACGCTGCGGGCTCGACTGGTACATCGTCGAGCCGACGCCATGCGATCAGGAACGTCTCGGCAGTCGCGTCCCTGGCTCGTTCCGGCTCGAGGCGGGCGAGCGTCTAACCGAGGATCGCCCTGAAGTGCTCGCGGTACAGGGCTTCGAACCATGCCGCATCGGCGTCTGCCACGGTTACCTCTCTCGGTGGAAGCCGTCACAGGAGAGTTGGCCGGCAGCCGGCCGATATTTCATCTCGGACGGCGATTGCCTGGCCGCAGGCCGCGGGTCCCAGGCGGCGGACCTAGCCCGCTGCGGCCGCGACCCGGGCCGGGGTGAGGCCGGCAAGGCGGCACTGTGGCCGCGTGAGCTGGGCGATCTTGTTGGTGTCGGCGTACGCGCGCTTGCAGGTGGCCTTCGCGCCAGCACCGCACTGGTGGATCAGCGCACCGCCAGTGGTGCTGGGCATGGTCACAGTGATGCAGCCGTGTCTGGACGTGCCGTAACTGCCCGGCCGGTTCGCGGCCCACACCGCGATCGCGGCCAGGATGAGCAGGGCGGCGACGCCGAAGATCGCGATCCGGCGCTTGTCGCGCCCGGTCATCTGCTCGGCGGGGGGCATGCTCGCGAATGGCATTAAGCGAAGTATAGGCAATGCTGCCGGGCCCGCCGCCGCTCATGCTGCCTGGTCACGGCGCTGTGGCCTGGTCGCGGGCGATCTGGGTGAAGGCTTCCAGCGCCTCGGTGTCTGAATAGTGCTGCCGGACGTACTCGGCGGCCCAGCCGACCGCATCCGGGTAGCCGCTGGCGCCGATCAGCCTGGTGGCGTCGGCCGCGTCGTAGCGGGTGTTCCGCAGCGTTACGTCGGGGCCCAGCAGGGCCCAGCCCGCACCCGGCTCGCCGTAGGCCATCCCGACGCTGCCAGCGTTGACGACCCGGTGACCGACTGCCAGCCGGTCGAAGTGCATATGGGTGTGGCCGAGCACGACGGTGGCCTCGGCGACTCCGGCCAGGACTGTGGCCCACCGTTCGGGCGGGCTGTCGACCAGCACCATCTCGTCGTCGCGGCGTGGCGAGGCGTGACAGAACAGGGTCGGACCAAGTCCGGCGATATCAATGGCCACGGTCAGCGGAAGCTGGTCCAGGCGGTCGCGCTCGGCCCGGCCGATCAGGGCGGCCGCCGCTGCGGCAGCCGGTCCGTTGGGTCCTGGTATCTGGCCGCCGTCGAAGGCGGTGATCATCTCCCGCTCGCAGTTGCCATGCACCCAGACCGCCCGGTCGCCGAGCGCGGCGAGCCGTTCCAGGGTCTGGGTTGGCATCGGCCCGAGTGCGATGTCGCCGAGCAACACGACGGTGTCCGCGCCTGCCGCGTCAACCTCGGCCAGGGTGGCATCGAGAGCGGGCAAGTTGGCGTGGATATCGGCGAGCACGGCCACGGTCCCGGCGGTTCGATTGGTCATGGAAGTCAGTTTGCGCGATGAACGTTCCGGTGGTCTCACCGCTCTTGCTTACCGAGCGTGCTGTCTTACCACTGTTACCCGCATATAGCCCGCTTCAGCCGCTCCGGGCTGCTAAACCTCTGACCGGGCCATCTTGCGGAGGTTGTGTTATGCGGGGATTTTTGCGAGGCGGGCGCGGCGCTGGGGGATGGGTAGTCGCATTGGCAGCAAGCGGCGCGCTCGTCGCCGGCTTGGCGTCCACCCCGACGGCGGGGGCCTCGAGCGCGGCGACCGCGACGGTAGCAACAACAGCAAGCGCCGGGGCGGCGGCCGGGCAGGCGGCTCGGGTTGCCGCGCCTGCGTTCGTGGCCAGGCCGCATGCACCGCGGCTCCCAGCCGGGGAGCGGCAGGTATGCGCGACGCCGTCACAGCCCGGCCAGATGGCCTGCCAGGCGGTCATCGCGGCCCCGTCGGCCGGTAACGTGCCGGGCGTGGCCAGCCGGGTTCCGCGCGGCTACAGCCCGGCCAGCTTGCAAAGCGCATACCGCCTGTCGGCCGCCTCGGCACGTCGGGGCCGGGGCGAGACTGTCGCGATCGTCGATGCTTACAACAACCCCGATCTGGCCAGGAACCTTGCCAGCTACCGCCGGCTTTTCCACTTGCCGGCCTGTTCGACCAACTCCGGCTGCCTGCGGATCGTGAACCAATCGGGCCGGGCCGGCCCGCTGCCGCGCGCCAATGCCGGCTGGGGCCTCGAGGAGTCGCTGGACCTGGACATGGTCTCGGCGATCTGCCCGCATTGCCGCATCCTGCTGGTAGAGGCACGCTCCACCTCGACTGCGAGCCTCGGAACGGCTGAGGACACTGCCGTCGCCAAGGGCGCCCGGTTCGTTTCCAACAGCTGGAGCGGCGGTGAGTTCATCGGCCAGGACGCCTATGACCACTATTTCAATCACCCAGGCGACGCCATAGTCTTTGCCTCCGGTGATTACGGCTATGGCGCGCTGTTCCCGACCGACACGCAGTACGTAACCGCGGTTGGCGGGACCAGGCTCACGCACCGGCGGTCTGGCGGTCGGGCTTGGACCGAGTCGGTATGGGGGCACGGGAGCACCAGCGCCACGAGCGGCGGGACCGGTTCTGGCTGTTCGACGCTTGAGGCCAAGCCCAGCTGGCAGCTTGTCGACGACACCGCAAACCGTGGCTGCCTGAACCGGACCGAGAACGACGTGGCCGCAGTCGCCGATCCGAGTACCGGCGTGGCGATCTATGACACCTATCGCACCGGCGTGCCAGCCGCGATATTCGAAGTCGGCGGTACGAGCGCGGCCACCCCGCTCATCACCGCTGCCTATGCGCTGGCGGGCCCGCCCGCTCGCGGTACCTACCCGGCCTCCTACCTCTACCGGCACGCGTCGCACTTCAATCCCGTGACATCCGGGACCAATGGGCGGTGCGAGTCCAGCAGGCAGTATCTATGCACGGGCAAGCGTCACTACAGCGGCCCCGCAGGTCTCGGCACGCCAAACGGCATCGGCGGATTCGCCCGCGCCGGCACCAGCCCGGTGACGCTGGTCGATCCGGGTACCCAGGACGTCGGCGTCGGTACGGGGTTCAAGCTCACCATTCCGGCCGTCGATAGCGACACAGCCGCCAAGTCCTTGTCCTACGCTGCCAACGGACTCCCAGCCGGGCTGACGATCAGCTCGGCGGCACGCTCGCTGGACGGCGCTATAAGCGGCAAGCTTCCGGCCGCACCGGGCAATTACCTTGTGACTGTGACCGGGAAGGACGCGCGGACGGGCCGGACCGGCTCGACGCGGTTCAACCTCTACGTCATCTCGTCGATGACCGCTGCGCCGTCGCTGGTCCCCATCGCCAGCCCGATAGTAGCCGGGAACGGCGTGACCGGCCGGGGTTGCCTGGCCGCAGCCAGTCCGCCGGCAGCAGGCGACAATGTCGTCATGGACTCCTGCGGCGACGGATCGGTGTCGCTGGAGTGGGACTACTTCTCCGATGCCGCACCGGGCGTGGTCGGATCGCTGACCATTAGCGCTGGCACCTGCCTTGGACTAGATCGCACGGGCGCGGTGCTGCAGGCATGCAACGGCTCGGCGAGCCAGCAATGGGAGTACCTGCCAACCGGGGTGGCATCTTCGCTCGGCTCGCTGATCACCCTGCTGTACAACCCAGCGTCGCATCGCTGTCTGGACGGCCGTAGCGTGACGACCCCAGGCGAGCGGGTAAAGACCTCGCCCTGCAGTGTGGCTAGCGGTGCCACCGGCCAGGACTGGACCTTCGACTTCGGCGTCGCGATCTTGTCTGGCCGGGCCGGCCAATGCATGTCCGGGGGCGTGGGCTCGGCTGTATCGGCTGCGTGCGCGCCGTCGGACCAGTCGGAGAACTGGCAGCTTCTGAGCGGCGCGATCGCCGGATTTAATGGCTGCCTCGCGGAGCAGGGCACGCTGGACGGCCAGTTCACTGGCTACGAGAACTGCGGCCTGGTGCTGACTAACGCGAACGGGCTCTGGCTACCTGGGCCGGGCGGCGAGCTGATCAATGCCAATTCCGGCCGGTGCCTGGACAACCTGGGCATCGGACGGCGGCTGACACAGGAAGACTGCTACGGCCAGCCAGGTGAGGTCTGGGCACTCAACTGAACAGGGCCGGAGCGCCCCGTTGGCACGTGTTCTGGGTCATCGGCCGTCGGCCGGGTCAGCACTGCATCGGTGGCGGGCGCGCGGTACCGCTCGGCAGGCTGCTGCGGGGCTGAGGAGCGCCGGCCCGAGCACCGCAGTAACGCCGGGTGCCAACGTAAGGCGGGGGACCGCAAAGTAACCCTGTGTTTCTGCTTGACCCAGCATCGCCTACCTGGTTGGTTCTACCCATGATCGGCGATCGGGCGGGAGCGCGGCTGCCGTGACATGGGCTGTCGCGTTCACTGTCAGTGCGACGCTGTTGTGCGTCGCGGCCGTTCTCGGTCTGCTCGGCATCGCGCACGTGCGGCTGTCCGGATCCGAGAGCATTGAGCGTGACGGGCTGGCGACGGGACTGCGCGCGCCGGCGTGGTCCCTGCTGGACGAGGCCGGGCGAATGCACGCGTCACCGCCACCGGCACTGCAACTTGTCGTGTTCGCGGACCACTCGCTGAAGTCGTTCCCCTCAGTGGTCGACGGCCTGCGTGATCTGCTGACCGGCGATCCAAAGCTGGAGATCGTGCTGTTGCTCAGGCAACCGAACGCGATCGCAGCGCCGTTGCTGCGGGAACTGGGCCTCGGCCGCATCGCGGTACTGACCGGCTCGCCGGCCCTGTATGCGCGCTACAACGTCAGGGTCGGGCCGTTCCTGATCTTCGTGGACTCGGACGGCCTGGTGCGCGCGTCAAGCCTGGTGAACTACTCCTGGCAGGTGGCCAAGCTGCGGCAGATCGCCGGCCTGCCGGTAGCGGTGGCCTGACTGATGGTTGTCCTCGCACTCGGCGCCAAGGCCGCCGTTGCCGTGCTTCTCCTGGTCGCAGGCGGCGCCAAGCTCGCCGACCTGGCCGGCTTCGCCAGCGCGATTCGGCTCTTCCTGCCGGCCGCCGCGCCGCGGCCTATGCTGGCCGCCCTGCCCGCGGCCAGTGCCGGGCTGGCGCTGGCGGAGCTGCTGACTGGCGCTGCCAGCCTGTGCTGGCCGGCGGCCCGATGGCTGAACTGGCTGGTGCTCGCGCTCGCTAGCGGCTTTTTCATCATCGCCGTCGTCGGCTACGCGAGATACCGCGGGCGGCCGTGCCAGTGCTTCGGCGCGCTTACTCGCCGCGCGTTCGGGCTTCGCTCCATCGGGCAAGCACTACTGATCGCGGCGACGGCCGCGGTGGCGCTCCGGCCCGCCCGGCCCGCGCAGCTCGACCTCGGACTCGCTGATCACCTGCTCCTACTTGCCGCCGCCGGCCTGCTGGCGCTGGCGGCTTTCACCGCGGCCAGGGCCCTGGCAACAGGCGATGCCCAGCCGGGAATGGCGGCCTGATGCGCGTGCCGGTGTACCTGGAGGTCGCCCAGTGGGCGCTGCTGTTCGGGCTGGGGCTGCTGGTAGTGGTGCTGTACCGGCAGCTAGGCAGGCTCATGGGCAAGGCCGCGAAGACACCCGAGCTCGGCCCGGCACTGGGCACAATGGCGACCCCGTTCCGGTATCAGCAGTTGCCGGATGGCACGACCGCGCAGTTCAGGCCGGGTGGCGGGCAGCAATCGCTGGTCGCCTTCGTCGACCCGACCTGCCCGGCTTGCGAGCAGCTGGTGACGAACCTCAGCGCCCTCGCGGACGACGGTGAGCTGGCCGCCGCCCGGGTGCTGCTGCTCATGTCGGACCCGCCGAGCTACCTCGGCATCTCGGCCGCGTTCCGGGCGACGAGGCTGGAGATCGGCAGGCCGCTGTCTGCCGAGGAGGTCAGGGCATACCGGGCCTCGGGCACCCCGCTGCTGGTGGCCGTCGACGGCGACGGCATAGTCCGGGCCGCCGGAGTAGTGCAGCGCGTGCCGGAGATCCGGTCGTTCGCGGCAGCGGCGGCGACCGCGCCCGGCGTGGGAACTGAGGCGATCACAAGCACCGAGAGCGAGGCGGTCCGATGAGCTGGAAGCGGGCAGGCGAGCAATTTGACGGGCGCGTCGGCGCCCTAGCCGAGCGTGTCGTGCGGCGGGTCAGCAGGCGCGATGCGCTGCGCGGGGCAGTGCTAGGCGGCACCGCCGGGATCGCGTCGGTGGCCCTAGGCGAACGGCCCGCTCTCGCGCAGGCGTGCGTATGCGGCCCGACCCGCCGTTGCACGGGCTGTCCCGACGTGGGCTGCCCCGACGGCTACCACCTCTGCAAGGGCTCGTTCACCGGCAACTGCTTCAACAACCAGGGGTACCGCTGCGAGTGGCCGCAAGGGACGTGGATCGCCTGCATGGGCATCGGCAAGGGCTTCGGCTACAAGGTTTGCTACGACTGCATCGGCAAGTCGGGGTGCCCCGGCTGGTGCACCTGCCTGAGCAAGTGCATCTGCTGCAACTGCCTCACGGCGCGGGACGTGAAGACCGAGCAGAACCGGATCCAGCGGGAGACGATCGACTTGCACGAGATCCGGTCGGCAGGCTCCCAGTGACGTCACGGCTGGCGATCGGCGCCATGGTGACCGACGCAACCGGGCGGTTCCTGCTCGGCGCCGCGGCGGTGCTGTCCGGCCTCGCCGCGGGCTGGCTGTCGGCGGGCAGTTTCGGCGTGCTGGCCGCGATGGCCGTGCTGCTGGCAGCGGGAACTGGATACGGGAAGGCGTACTCACCCTGAGGGGCGAACTCGGCGGCCTCGCTGGCTGCCGCTCTTCCGGTCGGGAGAGCCGCCAGGGTCAGCGCCGTGCTGGCGGCCTACGCCGTCCCGGCCACTATCACCTGGGCTGGCCTCGGGCTAGTTCTGGGGGCCCTGGGTCTTGCTGCACCGGCGGTCGCAGCTGCCGCGCTGGCCGTAGCCGTGGTGTACGGCTTCGGCTATGGCGTCACCGAATCGTCCGGCCGGGCGTGGCCGCGCGCGCCGGGCAGCAACTGGCAGGTTCCGCAACGCATGCTGGTCGGTGCGGGGCCCAGGCGCCGGCTGCTGGTCTGGGGACTGTATCTCGGGCCCGGATTTCTGACTCGCAATCCGTATGCCGGGTTCGGCATGACCGTAGTTCTCGTCGGCTGCGCCGCCCGCCCGCTAGCCGGGCTGCTTGTCGCCGCGGGCGCTGGCGCCGCGCACGGGTCCGGCCGGGCGCTGGCGCTGCTGCGGGATGCGCGGGTGCGGGCGGCTGACCCGTTCGAGCTGCTGCTCACGTCGCTGCGGTGGCGCACGCTCGACGGACTCGCGCTGCTCATGGTCGGCGGGGCCGCGATTGTCGGCTGCGGGTTCAGGTTTGGCTAGCGCGGAATACCCAACGCACACAAGGAGAGCTGTGAAGTGCAGGCATAATGCCGGTGGCAGCGCCGACGGGCCGCTGGGAGTCGCTGCGGTGCTGGGAGTACTTGCGGCGCTGCTAGTACTGCTCGTGCCGACCTGGGCGGCTACGGCGGACGCCGCGGTGGCCGTCGTCGCGCCGCCGGCCAGGCCAGCGGTGGTCGTCGGGGACCTAGTCAACGCCCCCCGTAGGGCGGCGGAGCTGCATGGTCACGAGCAGTTCCGGCTGACGACGCATTCGGCCACCGCACGCAAGCAGCAGCTGCGCGCCACCGGCGTGCTCGATGCTCGCGGACATGGCTATGCGGGCCGCGTCATCGCCGGTCGCGCGCGGAACTGGCTGGTCGTGCCGCACGGCGCCATCCGGCTTGTCACCGTTGTCAGCAGCATCACGGTGACACCGCCGACAGCGACGTGCCGATTCGCCGAGTCCTATACCGGTACTTATCAGATTCGCGGCGGCGCGCGAAGGTATGCCAGTGCCGGGGGATTCGGCGCCTACGTCACCAAGATCACCGGCAGGCTGGTGCGCAAGAAGGGCCGGTGCACCTCGGCGATCGCGTATTTCTCGCAGTCCACCGTTACCTCCGGCTCGCTCCGGTGGTAGCGATGCCGGGCGCCTGACAGGATGCCGTAATGACTAATTCGCGCGAGCTTTCCGGACGTACATTCCTGGTGACTGGCGCCAATACCGGGATCGGCCTGGCCACAGCGCGTTCGCTCGCCGCCCGCGGCGGCCGGGTCCATGTCGCGAGCCGGTCGCCGGAGAAGGGCAAGGCGGCCGTCGCGGGCATCATCGCCGACACCGACAACCACGACGTCAGCTTCCTCCAGCTTGACCTGGCCGACCTAGCCTCGGTGCGGGCCAGCGCCCAAGCCTTCCTGGCCACTGGCGAGCCGTTGCACGTCCTGATCAACAATGCCGGGATCGGTGGCCAGCGCGGACTGACTAAGGACGGTTTCGAGTTGATGTTCGGGGTCAACCACCTCGGCCATTTCGCGTTCACGACGGCGCTGCTCGGCTGCCTGACCGCAACCAAGGCCCGGATCGTCAACGTGGCCAGCGACGCGCACTATCAGGCCAAGGGGATCGACTTCGGCCTGCTCCGGCACCGGACCCGGACGATCACCGGAATGCCCGAGTACGCGGTCTCCAAGTTGTGCAACGTCCTGTTCACCCAGGAGCTGGGCCGCCGGCTCGCCGGAACGGGCGTCACCGCGTACGCGCTGCATCCCGGAGTTGTGGCCTCCGACATCTGGCGGCGCGTGCCGTGGCCGGTCCGGCCGCTGATCACGCGGCGGATGCTGACCGTCGACGAGGGCGCTCAGACTTCGCTGTATTGCGCCACCGCGCCTGAGGTAGCCGCGGACAGCGGCCTGTACTACGACAATTGTCAGGTCCGCGAGCCTAGTGCGGTCGCAACACCGGAGCTCGGCGCGCGGCTGTGGGCGCACAGCGAATCCTGGATCGGCGGCTGAGGATTCCGGCTCTTGCGGCATAGGGCCTTGAGTTGCCGTTAAAGTCGCACAATGCGGGCAACGCGGCGGGCGGCACGGCTGGCGCTGCTCGCCGCTACCCTGCTCGGGTGCTGCAGCTGCGCTGGCAGGGCGCCGTTCGCGGCTGGCGGCGCGTCCAGCGAGAGCGGAGCGTCAGCCGGCTCCGGCCCGTCCGCCGGGACCGGGTTGTCGTCGGCCAGCAGCCCGTCGTCCACCGCTTCCGGTCAGTTGCCCGGGGACTCCCCCGAGCCGATTATCGGCGGCACGGCCGGCTCGACCCCGGTAACGAATGCAACGGTGGCACCGCCGTCGCGCAAGAAGTCACCCGCCCGGCCGCTGACTGGAAAGATCATCGGTATCGATCCTGGTCACGACGGGGGAAACTTCAACGACCCCGCTTTCATTAGTCGGCTCGTCTGGAACGGCGTGGCTTATGAGACCTGCGACACCACCGGCACCGAGACCGCGGGCGGCTACACCGAAGCCCAGTTCAACTTCAACGTTGCCAGTGACCTGCGAGCGGACCTGACCAAAGACGGCGCCACCGTCGTCATGACCCGGCACAGCAACGATGGCGTCGGGCCGTGCGTGACGAGGCGGGCGCAGATCATCAACCTCGCCCATGCCGACGTTGCCATCGACATTCACGCCGACGGCGGTCCGTCCTGGGGACGGGGCTTCACCGTGCTCGAGCCGGTGGCCGACGGGCCCAACGACAAGGTGATCGCAGCGTCGGCCAGGTTCGGCGGGGACGTCAAGGCCGCGTTCCTGAAGTACACGAGCATGCCAGTGAGCGACTATTACGGTGCGGGCGGCATCATCAGCCGCGATGACCTGGCCGGGCTGAACCTGACGACCGTGCCCAAAGTTCTGGTCGAGTGCGGCAACATGCGGAACGCGACCGACGCTGCGCTGCTGACGGCTCCTGCCTTCCAGCGCAAGCTGGCCAGCGCCATCACTGCGGCGATCATCGAGTACCTGCCTGAATAGCCGCCCTGGCTAGCTCTGCGGATAGCTCGGGCGCCGCGCCATGGTGGCGGGCATAGCCCTCGATCAGGTGGGGCCGATTAGAGTCGTTGTGGCAGCGCCGCGAAACTAGTAGCGGCTCCTTCACCGTGACGCTAAACGAGCCGCGACCGCTCGGCGGATCAAACTCGTAGATCAGGTGAATCGGGCTCGCTAGCCGTGCTCAGGCAAGGAGATCGGAATGCTGGACCATCTGTCGTTGCAATGCGCCGACGTCTCGGCCAGCGCTGCCTTCTACGACGCGGTGCTGGTGCCGCTGGGCGGCAGCCGGATCATGGACTTCGGTGAGGTAATTGGCTACGGGATACCGCCGCGGCCGGATTTCTGGATCGGCCAGCAGGCCACCGGAGAGGGATTCCGCGAGTCCCACGTTGCCTTCACCGCTCCGGACCGGCTCGCTGTGCGGGCATTCTTCGACGCTGCCGTCGGGGCAAAGGCCGAGGTGCTCCATGAGCCGCGGCTCTGGCCTGAGTACCACGACGACTACTACGGGGCCTTCGTCCGCGACCCTGACGGCAACAACGTCGAGGCTGTCTGCCACCTCCCCGAGTAATCGGGCCTGACTCATCCGGCTGACCGGCGCGGCTTGGGCGATGAGGTAGGCCGGGCTGATGCGGCGTCGCGTCGACGACCTTTTGCGGCTTTTACGCGGCTGCGGGTTCCGGCCCATTGGGCGTCGCTGTGACGCCGCCGCCCCAAGACATCCCAGGAGCTTTAATGTCAAGCGGCGGCGGCCGGGTTTAGGGTGCCGGGCTGGGGCCAGGCGATGGCTTCGTCGTAGGGGGTGCGGGTTTTGAGGCAGCCGTGCAGGATGCCGACGAGCCGGTTGGCCAGGTGGCGGAGCGCGGCTTGGTGGTCGATGCTGCGGCCGCGGAGCTGGGCGTAGTAGCGGCGGGCGCCGGGGGAGGCTTGCAGGGCGGCGAAGGCCTGGCCGTGGAGGGCGTCGCGGAGCCGGTCGTTGTGCACGTACCGGGCCTGGACGTACCTGCCCTTGCCGGACTGGCGGGTGATCGGGCTGGTGGCGGCGTAGTTCTTGCGGCCTTTGCCGGTGGCGTACCGGCCGGGGTCGTCGCCGAACTCGGCCAGCACCCGGGCGCCGAGGATCGGTCCCAGGCCGGGCTGGGACAAGATGATCTCAGCGTCCGGGTGCGGACTGAAATGCGCGTCCACCTGCCCTTCCAGCATGGTGATCTGCGCGTTGAGGGTGGTGATGACCGCGGTCAGGGCCCGGACCGCCGCGGCGCCGGCGGCGGTGACCGCGGCGGCTGGGCCAGCTGCGTGGCTGCGCAGCGCGGCCCGGATCGCGGCGGTCTTGTCCGCCCGGTTGACGGCGCCGGGCGCGCTTGAGCGCGGCGTCGATCTGCGCGGTGGTCAGCTTCGCGGCCGAGGCCGGGTCGGGGGCCTTGGCCAGCAGCTCCAGCGCGTCGGGGGCGTCCAGGTCCTCGAACGCCTCCAGCGCGGCGGGGAAGAAATCCCGCAGCTGGTGGCGCAGCCGCTGGACGTGGCGGGTCCGTTCCCAGATCAGCGTCTTATGCGCCCGGGCCACGACCTTGACCGCCTGCGCGCCCGGGCTGTCCGCGGCCACCGGCCGCAGCTGATGGGCGTCGGTGCGCACCATGTCCGCCAGCAGGTGCGCGTCGCCGGTGTCGCTTTTGGCCTCCCGACACCGCGTGCCGTTCCCGGTACCGGGCCGCCTGCAGCGGGTTGACCCCGAACACCAGGTACCCGGCCGCGACCAGCGCCTGCACCCACAGGCCCCGGTCGGTCTCGATCCCGACCCGGCCACCTCATGCCTCATCATCGTCCCCGCCGAGCTGCTCGCCGATCAGCGCGTGCAGCCGGGCCATCCCCGCCGCGCCCTCGCGCCAGCCGGGCCCGGGCCAGCACCCGGCCCGAGGCATCCATCAGCTCGACATCATGATGATCCTCGGCCCAGTCATCGCCCACGAACAGCAGCGCTGCTCTCCCGTCCTCGACGCCATGCACCATCAGGCAGCCTGCGGGAGAACTATCAGCGACCTAATAAACGAGTGCTCACGCCACCAGCGGCGGGCACGACATCCCAGCAGCGATCTACTCTCCCGGCCACCGGCGGGGGCACGATCTTAGCGCCAGGGCTTACCGAACAGGAGCCCAGGAGGGACGGAGTGCTCACCTGCCGGCGGCTACCAGAACCCGAGTCTGCCGCAAACGACACGACCCGTTAGCTCTTATTAGTGGGGCGGCTCTGCCGCAGCGACGCCCAATCGCTGAAGTGCGGCCGGCGAACAAATACGACAAATTTGCAATGTTCGCCCGAGGCTGGGATCGGCCGCACGTGTTTTGGCCGTGCATCGTCGCGGCGATGTTGACCGGGCGCGGTCAGGCCAGCTTGAAGGACTCCTTGACCGGCGGCTGCGCCTGGAGTGGCACGACCGGTGAGCCGGCGTACTGGCTGCGGATGCCGCTGATCCACTGGAGGCAGCGCCGCTCCAGCGAATTGTCGTCGCCCTGCAGCCGGCCGCGGGTGACCAGCGCCCCGAGGTCAGCGCCCTGGTAGCGGAAATCACCGGCGGCCAGGATCCGCAGGAAGAAAGCCTCGGACTCGTCGACGATGCCGTGCCAGTCGGTTGCGTGGCGGCGGAAGTCGGCGGTTCCGTCCGGTGCGATCGTGTACACGCCGGAGCGCGGAACCCGGGTCAGGAGGTTGACATCGCCCGCCGTCTCCTTGATGATCAGCTGGCTCCAGACATCGACCGCGGCCTCACGCGACCAGCGCTCGTTGATCTCCTCGATGTCCACGTCGTAGTCGAGATCCAGGTATTCCAGCAGGTGGAACAGGAACAGCGGCATGTCGGCGTAGGCACCCGCGGTGACGTTCGTCATCGGGCTGATACCGCTGATACGAGGGTTCAGCTCGCCCAGGTAGAGCTCACCCGATCCGGTGTCCACCAGGTAATCGACCTCGAAGAAACCCAGGTAGCCCTCGCCAGCGAGCTTGTCGCCAAGCTTGCGGGTCAACTGCCTGGCGCGGTGCTTCTGCTCGGCGGTCAGGGTCGCCGGGTAGTCGTTGCCCGCCCAGCCGCCTCGGTAGGGCGTGAGTTCCGGGTGCCCGGTGATGTCGTTCATCAGCGGCCCCACCAGGGTGCCGTGCCTGGTCAGCACGGCCTCGACGGCAATGGCCCGGTGCTCGATGCGGCGCATCACCTTGAGCTCCTCGCCGGCCAGCGGCTCCTTGGCCGCGGCTGCCGACCATGCGTCCGCACTGGCGATGAAGAACGTCGTCTTCCCGGAATCGCCGTAGGGCAGCTGCACGACGAGGTCAGTGCCGAGCCCGGCGGACGCAGCCAGCGTGATCAGCTCGGCATAACTCGAGGCCCGGCCGAGCGCGTTGGGCACGCTGGGCACTCCAGCAGCGTTACCCAGCTGGGTTGTCACGATCTTGGAGTCCAGCCTGCGGCGGAGCGCCGCCGGGGGATGCGCGACGCGCAAGCCGATCTCGGCGGCCAGCGCCTCGGTCTGATCGTCGAACATCACGAAGGTAACGAGGCCGCCCAGTCCGTGCGACCGCACCAGCCGGCGGACCTCCGGGTGGCGCAGCAGGTAGTTGCAGATGTCCTCGATCGACTCGAATTCCGGCGCCCGCCGGTCCGCCGGCACGAATACGCTCGGGTGGCCGCCGTCGAACGAGTCGTAGTAGCAGACATACCGGAAGTTGCGTACCCAGCGGTCGATGCCGAGGAGATTGAACGCGGTCGGCGAGACGAAGTAGATCGGCCGGAGGTTAGTACGGAAGAACTCTCTTAAGTCGGAGACTCCGCGCATTCTCCCTGATGTGCTCACATTCGCGAGATACCCATCCGGGGATCCCGCTGAACCCATACCGCACGCAAACTCGCATGCTGTTTGCGGCCGGTCCGCTGGCCTGGCTGCGCCGGGGTCAGATCTGGCCTTTCAGTGCGCTGACCGGGGCAGTCGTGCAGACGTTCGCGGGCTGGTTGTTAGTGATCTTGCAGATGGCGGCGGTGAACAGGTTCGCCGAGCCGTTGGCCCCCTGCGCGATCGCGGTCGAGGGCTTATGCAGATCGGCCGCGATCTGGTCCCAGGACAGCCCCTGCAGCACCTGCGGGCTGTAGGTAGAGCTAGCGGTGAACCTGTTGCCGATGTCGATGAACGGGTAGCTGGTACCCCCCGGTGAGTACTTCGTCCACAGCGCCTGTTGCGCGGCGGTCGTCGCCACCAGCGTGTTCCTGTTCACGTCTTGGTTCTCGACCGGGGTGAAGACCAGGTACTTGCTGGAGTACTTCGAGTTAAAGAAGGTCAGGGTCGCGGTGTTCGGGAACACGTCCCTCGCGCTGGAATGGATACCCGTCAGCGGCGTGAACGTGCCGAACCGCTTGAGCGCCACGGCCATCGCCCATCGCTCGGCGGCGCAGTACGGGCACCACTCCGCGCCGATGTAGAGCATCTCCGGTTTGCCGCCAGAGGTCAGCCGCGGGCCGGTGACCGGTTTGAGCGCCTGGGTGGCTGAACTGCCGATGCCTACCGCCGCCAGCGTGCTGGCCGGGACCGACAGGTTCGACTGAACCGAGGCCGGTAGCGGTCCGTTCGAGCTGCCAGCCTGGGGCTTCTTGTTCACCTCGTAAATCACGAATATGGCCACTATGGCAAGTATGACCACCGTTATGCCGCTGATCGCGATCAATCGGCGCCGTCGCTCAGCCTCTTTGGCCGCCCGCTGTTGCGCGGCTATCCGCGCCCTCGCGGACTGGTCCCTATTGCGCTCAGCCTTGCCCATGCCTAGGTTCGGTCCCTTGATCGGGGCGAGCATCCCCGGTCAGCACCGCGCGGCCCAGCTCAGAGTCGGCAGATTGCCAGCGGTGCTGCTGCTCGCCGCGTATGAGCGGGGAAGATCACCGCACCTCGCCAGTCAATCATCCCACGGACCCGCGCGCCCAAACCTGGCCACCCCGACTGGCGGCTACGCCGGTGAGCTCGGACGTATCTAACTATTCTCCCTGCATCTCAGCTTTGCCTGACCTAGATGCTGGATTCCAGCGCCTTGATCGCAGCTGAGCTACATACCGTTGACGGGGCATTGTTTGTCATTTTGCAAATGCCGGCGGTTATGTAATTGGCGGCTCCGTCGGCACCACTAGCGATCGGGCTCGACGGATCATGCAGCGCTGCGGCTACCTGGGCCCAGGTCTTGCCTGCCAGCGTCCCAGGGTCATAGAGCGGGTCCTTAATGACGGCCTTGTTACCAAAGTCGATAAACGGATATCCGACGGATCCGTTGCCTGTTGAGTCGTACTTCAGCCAGAGCGCCTGCTCGGCCGCGGTGGTGGGCTGCAAGGCGCCACGACTAATGTTCTCGTTCTCGACCGGTACGAACGTCAGGTACTTGCTCGTGTAGCCAGCCTTGTAGAAGGTGAGAGTCGGAGTATTCGGGTCCGTATCGGTTGGCGACGAATGGAAACCTCGAAGCGGCGTCGTGAAGCTGCCGAACCTGCTGAGCGCCACGGCCATGGACCAGCGCATTGCCCCACAAAATGGGCAGAATTCCGCTCCGATGTAGAGCATTTCCGGCTTGCCGCCGCTGGCGAGCGGCGCGTCGCTGATCGGGGTCACTGGGGGAGCGCCGCCTTCATAGCTAGCCATAAAGCTAGGGACCGAGCCGCTGCCGATTCCGTTGAGCGTGGACGCCGGGACGCCCGTGACATCCGAACTTACGCTCGCTGGCAAGACACTACCGTTTACGCTGCTTGCCGCAGCCTTGCTTGGCGGCGACTTGAGGTTATAGGCGACGATAAAGCCTATTACGACGGCGATAACCACGAGGACGCTGCCACCGGCAATGAGAGCGCGACGCCGACCCTCTGCCCGGCGAGCCGCCGCTTGCTGCGCAGCGATTCGCTCCCTGGCGCTCTGTTCGCGGAGCCTGGCGGCCTTACTCATCCTGATACTCTCCCTGGAAAATATGAATGGACGGTTCTGACTAGCTGGATGGGCCCTTGACGGGGCTACGGTCGGCAGCGCCGGGTTGCGCGGGCGGTCCCCAGAAGGTCGCCTGCACAATAAGCAGGACGAACAGCAGGAACGTCACCACGTGGACAGAGGTACACCACAGACATATGGCGCGGAGTGTGACCAGCTCCGTGTAGATCAGGTACAAGACGAAAATGATGCCGATGACCACGCTGCCCAGGCGGATGCGCCAGGTCAGCACGGGCAGTCTCTGCCGCCACGCGGATCCGGACAGCCAGCCCCGCGGCAGCCACGTCCAGGTTGGCCGCCAGGCCCACGGAGAGTTGACTGCCACCATCAGGACGTAAAAAGCCAGGCCAAGCTCAGCTACCGGGAATATGCCGAAGAGCTTCGATTCTGGACTGGTGGTCACCGCCGCACAGTTCACCAGACCGTTGTTGCTGCAGGCCAGGATTGCCGGCGCTGGTCAGATGCGCAATAGTGAGGTAAATCGAAACGCCAAGTCCGGCAACCGAGAGCACCAGGGCAGCAATTCGAAGCCAGCCTGGAGCGGTATTGGCCGGAGCCTGTCCCGGCCGCCCCGGTCCCGACGGGGCGAGACCCGCGCGATCAGTGTTACCAGCGGCTTTGTTACCAGGCTTGTCCGGCGGCCTTGTTGCCAGCGGCCTTGCCGGCACCTCCGCTGCCCCTGGAGGCAGAGACGGGCTGCCTTGAACCTCGCTGGTCGCGCGAGGTAGTGCTCTGGCGCGTAGCCGGAGAGACGCTAGCTGGCCGCCGATTCTGGTTAGCCACCGTGGATCCTCAATGTGATAGGGCAGATAATGCACGGCACCGAGATGCTGACTCGGGCTCACCCTCATCCGCCGATGTGACCGTCTCGCCCTACTTCGTTAGCTTAGCCCAGCCATCCAGCTCAGACCGCCAGCTGGACCGCAACCTGAGTCGCTCATCCGGACTTGAACAATGTTAGGCGACTCGGAGGACGCCGACACCTCATAGCGAAGGCGACTTAGCTGAGGATTGGTTGAAGGTGCCCTCTGCGTGTGCTGAGTGCCATGAACAAACAGGCCTGACCGCGCGGGGCCGTCCTCATGACCGCTACAGGCTGCGAGTTCAGGACGTGTCCACGTTTCTTGCCACGCGCAACCTATGGTAGCTATCGTTCGTTGGATGGTGACTATCACTAATCGGCGCGGCCCCCTGATGGCCGCGGTCCTTGGCTTTACTTGCATTGGCATTGCTGCCGCAGGCTGCGGCAGTTCCTCGACTTCGTCCGCACCGCCGTCCTCCACCTCCTCGGCGTCGGCTTCAGCTGGCACCAGCGCGACGGGCACCGCGAATGTGGCCTACGCGGCCTCGCTCGCGTTCCTGAACGAGAAAGTCGCCGGGCCTGCGTTCAGCGCTGCCACCGGCAACAAGTACTTGGGCGAGGGCAACGCCTCCGGCACGCTGTCGTCGGAGATCGCGGCCGGCGAGATCCACCCCAACGTGTTCGAGAGCGTCGGCGGTGACAACATCACGCCGCTGGAGCCGAAATTCACCAAGTGGTACATCCAGTACGCCGGCACCCAGATGGTGGTGGCCTATAACCCTAAGAGCAAGTACGGCAGCCAGTTCAAGGCCATAGCGGCTGGCAAGGAGCCGCTGAAGAACCTCTTCGCCCTGATGGAGAAGCCGGGGTTTAAGCTCGGCCGGACT
Source organism: uncultured Actinomycetota bacterium (assembly GCA_963711055.1). GTDB lineage: Bacteria > Actinomycetota > Actinomycetes > Streptosporangiales > Streptosporangiaceae > JAJYUU01. Next base: position 152,403 of record CAVQCR010000019.1, read on the forward strand.
GACCCCAACATCGACCCGCAGGGCCGGGACTTCGTCTACATGCTCGAGCTTGCCCAGTCCTACTACCACCTGCCTGCGGGCACCGTTACCAAGATCCTCGGCGGCCCGCCCGGCTCGGCATCGTCATCGCAGATCTACGCCGAGTCTTCGCTGGATTCCACGCTGTCGAGCGGGCAGCTGGACGCCTCCAGCGCGTTCATCACCCAGGCCATCGAGCTGCATCTGCCCTACATCAAGCTGCCGGCAGCCATCAACCTGGGCAGTGAGGCGCTCGCGGCCCAGTACGCGAAGGCGACGATCACCGTCACTCCGCCCGGCGGCACGCCGACCATGAAGAGCGGTTCGCCGCAGGTGATCGACATCACGATCATCGGCACCCCGACGCCGGCCGCGATCGCGTTCGTGAAGTACACCCTCTCCCAGACGGGCCTGGCCCAGTACAAGACAGGCGGCTTTACGCTGCTCACGCCCACGGTGACGGGCTCGCAGAGCGCTATCCCGGCGGATATCAGTAGTGAGCTGGGCGGCTAGGCCGGCGGCGGCGGCCGGCGGGGCCATCCGGGGGGACGTGCCATCCCCCGGTCGGCCCGGTCGGCCCGAGGCGCCGCTGGCATTGCCGCGCAACCTAACGTCGCTGTCCGGGATCGTCTCGGTTGCCGCGGCGGCGCTGATCTGGATCGCACTGCTCGGCCCGGTGATCACACTGCTGGCGCATCTGTCCGGCAGCGCCATCGCGCACGCGCTGAGCTATCCCGGTGCGCTCGACCCGCTGGTCGTCTCGGTTGAGTCCGGCGGCGTCACGCTGGGCGTTCTGTTCTTGGTGTGCACGCCGCTGGCGCGGATGCTGGCCAACGGCACCCTGCCCTTCCCGCGGATCTGGGAGGCGGGCCTGCTCTGCAGCCTGCTGCTGCCTCCGCTGGTGATCGGGTTGCTGCTGGTCTTCATGGTCGGCCCGTACACGACATTCGGTAACTTGATCGGCCACTTCAACCTGTCGGCCACCAACACCTTCCTCGCGCTGGTCATCGCCCAGGTTTATGAGGCGGCCCCGTACTACGTGCTCGGCGCGCAGGCGGCGTTCAGCTCGGTAGACCCCCGGCTCGAGCAACAGGCGGCGCTACTCGGCGACCGGCCCCGGCGGGTCTTCCGCCGGGTAACGCTGCCGCTCGCGGCACCGGGCCTGGCCATGGCCCTGGCTATCGCCTGGGCCAGGGCGATGGGAGCCTTCGGCGCCGTCCTGATCATCGCCTATCATCCGTACGGGCTGCCGCTGCAGATCTTCACCACGCTGCAGGAGACGGGCTTGCCGTCCGCGCTTCCCTACGCGCTCGTCCTGCTGGTGGTGGCCCTGCCGCTGCCGCTGGCTGCCTATATCTGGAGCGCTCGTGCTCGAGGCCGACGTCGAGGTTGACCGCCGGGAGTTCACCGTGCGCGCAGCCATGGCCGTCAAGCCGGGGGAGCGGGTAGCACTCTTCGGTCCGTCCGGCGCCGGGAAGACGACGCTGCTGGAGACGATCGCCGGCCTGGTGCGGCCGCGAGCCGGCAGCGTGTCGCTGGCCGGCCGGGTGCTGACAAGGACCAGCCGGCCCAAAGTGGACATCCCGCCGTGGCAGCGGCGAATCGGCCTGCTGCGCCAGGACCCGGGCCTGTTCCCGCATCTGTCGGTTCGCGACAACCTCTGTTATGCCAGGAACGCGGACCCCCATGGCGCAGAGCTCGTCAGCCTCGCCGACGTTCTGGGGCTCGGTGACCTCCTTGCCGCGATGCCGGCCCGGTTGTCCGGCGGTCAGCAGCACCGGGCCGCGCTGGCCAGGCTGCTGCTCGCGCACTGCGACGCGCTGCTGCTAGACGAGCCTTATTCCGGGCTCGATGCGGCGCTGCGCCGGACGCTCACGACACTAGTCGTCCGGATGCTGACCGAACGGGGCGTGCCGGCAATGCTGGTGGCGCACGAGCTGGCGGATGCGCAGGCTTTTGCTACCACGATGGCGGTCATAGACCACGGCGCCGTGCTGCAGGTGGCGGACCCGGACCAGGTCGTGCTCAGGCCGGCCTCGCGTCGCGTCGCCGAGCTCGTCGGCTATCTGGGCTTCGTCCCGTTGCCGGGTCGCGCGGGCGACGTTGCTGGTGTCCATCCGGACCGGGTCATACCTGGCGCCGCCCCTGACCGCGGGCTTGTACTGTCCGGCACGATTCTGGCGAGTCGTCCGTCCGGAGCGGGCTGGGAGTGCGAGCTGCAGCTGCCCGGCGCTGCGGTTACTGTCAGGCTGGCTGACCGGCCCGGCGAAGCAGGCAGTGCGCAAGTGGTCACCTGCCTCGATCCGCCGGTCTTCGGCGCGGACAAATCATGACCAGCCGACGGCAGGAGAATCCGGGCCCGTCACAGCGTGCCGATGATCAGGCAACCGACCGCGACCATCCGCACGCCGGCGGGATCAAGACTGGCTCGCGGCTTCGCCTCGCCCGGCAGGCCAGGGGCTATTCCCAGCAGCAGCTGGCCAGGATGGCCGGGGTATCCAGGCAGGCGGTCTCTGCGGTGGAGTCCGGCTTGTCGGATCCGTCGCTGCGGGTGGCACTTGCGTTGTGTCGGGCCCTCGGGCTGACTGCTGAGGAGCTGTTCGGCCCGGTCTTGCCCGAGCCGGTGGTACACGTGCGGCCGCTCGCGCCGCTGGGAGAGGCTGGCGGCCGGGTGTCGCTTGCGTCGGTGGGCGAATCCCTCGTGGCCTTGCCGCTATCTGGCCCGACTGTGACCAGGGCCGGTTTCATCCCGGCTAGCGGACGGGTCCGGGCGCCGGCCGAGGTGACTCCGCTGGGTCCGCAGCGCCCGACGCTGGTGGTCGCCGGATGCGACCCCGCCCTGCCGCTCCTTGAGCTGCCACTGAGCCTGCTCGATCCGCCAGTGTCTTTCATCTGGTGGCCATGCCCGAGCCATGAGGCGCTGCGGCTCGCGGCGGACGGCCTGGTTCACGTGGCAGGCGCACACTTGCGCGGGCGGACGGGCGACTACAACACCGGACCGGCCGCCGAGCTGTTGCGAGACGGAGCCGAGGTGATCGGGTTCTGCTCCTGGCGGGAGGGGCTGGTGCTCCGGCGCGAACTTGCGGGCCGCGTCGCAACGCTGGCCGACGTAGCCGCTGCCCGGCTTCGGATAGTTAACCGGGAACCAGGAGCCGAGGCGCGGCGGGTGCTGGACCGGGAACTGGCCAGGCACGGCATCGGCACCGATGAACTGTCGGGCTACCAGAGCGTGGCCACTGGGCACCTGGAAGTCGCGGCCGCGATCGCCGCAGGGCTGGCTGACGCGGGAGTCGCCAGCGAGCCAGCCGCGCTGGCTTATGGACTTGGCTTCGTTCCCCTGGCGGAAGAGCGTTTCGATCTCGTGGTGCCTGCCGCCCATGCGGGCTCGCGTGAGGTGCAGGGCCTGCTCAGGGCGCTGTCCTCGCAATGGTTGCTGGATCAGCTGGCCAGCCTGCCGGGCTATGCGCTGTCCCAGGTCGGCGAGCGAGTGGCCAGCCTGCCGCCCGGCTAGCCCGCCTTCCTGGCCAGCAGCAGCGTGGTGATGTACGGAACCACCAGCTGGCCGTCCGGGAACCGCCGGGCAAGGATGGCTGCCACCCGGCCGAGGACCGACTCCCGCAGAGCCGGCTCAAGCTCGATGAAGTAGGACTTGCTCCGCTCGTCGGTGATCCAGCGCTCGGCTGTCAGCCCACGCACCCATGGGACCACGGTCACGCCGGTTGGCTCAACCAGACCACTGGCCCGGACCAGCTCGTTGGCCCAATCCGGCGCCATCTCCTCGTCGCTGCGGTGCTGCCAGTGATAGCCAGGACAGGACGAAGACACCAGAGCCTGGTAATCATCGAACCAGGCCTCCCCGTCAGCGTGCGCCCGGTTCCACCAGGCCGCCCAGAAGCCGCCGGGCCGCAGCACCCTGGCTACTTCGGCGGTCGCGCGTTCCGGGTCGAACCAATGCCAGGACTGGGCGAACGTGGCTAGGGCAGCGGTCGCGGAGCGGATCGGCATGCTGTTCCCGTCGGCGAGCACGCAGGCGGCCCGTGGGCTTCGCGCAAGCGCGAGCCGCAGCATCCGCTGCCCGATGTCTAGCGAGACCACACGTGCGCCGCGCTCGGCGAGCTGGCGACTGGCGATCCCGGTGCCCGCTCCCCAGTCCAGCACGAGCTGGCCGGCCAGCGGCCCGGCTCTTGTTTCCAGCTCGTCGAACAGTGCAGCCGGGTACGAGGGCCTGGCTGCGTCGTAGTGGCTGGCGGCTTCATCGAAAACCGAGAGGGGCATGAAGGACATAGTGGCCGGCTCGCCTACGCCGACGATGAACAGCCCAGCGCATCCTCGTGATCCGGGCAAGATGACTGATATGAGAGTCCTGGTGCTGGGCGGTACTCACCATGTCGGCCGCGCTGTGGTGGAAGAAGCGCTTGCGCGCGGGGACCAGGTCAGCACGCTGACCCGAGGCGTGAGCGGCCCTTCCGCGCGCGGCGCGCTGGCGCTGCACGCCGACCGCACCGACCCGATGGCGCTGCGCGCGGTTCTCGGCGACGCGAGCTGGGATGCGGTCGTCGACACCTGGAGCGGAGCGCCGCGGGTAGTGCTCGACGCCGCGACGCTGTTGTCCGGCCGGGCCGGGCACTATGGCTACGTTTCCAGCCGCTCGGTTTACACCTGGCCCATCGCCATCGGGCTGGATGAATCCGGGCCGGTGGTGGCTGGCGATCCGGATAGCGACGACGCGGCGGACTACGCGGCAGCCAAGCGCGGCGGTGAGCTTGCTGCGTTGCGGGGCTTCGGCGCGAACACGGTGCTAGCCAGGGCAGGCCTGATACTAGGGCCGTATGAGCGAGTGGGCCGGATGCCGTGGTGGCTGCGCCGGATCGAGCGCGGCGGAGATGTCCTGGCACCAGGTCCAGCCGACCTGGCGCTGCAATACATCGACTGCCGTGACCTGGCGCGCTGGCTGCTGCATGCCGCAGGCGCCGGGATCTCGGGTGCCTTCAACACCGTGAGCCGTCCCGGCCACGCGACGATGGCGGAGCTGCTCGAAGCCGCGGTCGAGGTCACCGGCTCGTCGGCCCGGCTGGTCTGGACCCCGCCCGAGGTGATCGAGGCGGCCGGGATCTCGCCGTGGACAGAGTTGCCGGTCTGGGTACCGCCTGACAGCGAACTTGCGGGGCTGCATGCGGGGGATGTCACGGCCGCACTCACGGCCGGCCTCGTCTGTCGGCCTGTGCGCGAGACCGTCGCCGACACCTGGGCGTGGCTCCAGGCGGAGGGCGATCCGCCAGCTCCGCCAGGGCGAAGCGGCCACGGGCTCGACCCCGACCGGGAGCGGGCGGTACTGGCGGGAATGCGCGGATGAGGCCGATGCGGCCGGGTGGCGTGGCCGGCCGGAATCCGCCGAAAGCGTCGCCGGCCTGACGGCCGGGCCCGCCGCGGCTGGCCAGTGTTGGCGGGCTGGCGGCCGCTAGCCGGAATGTCCGTAGACCGGGACGATGAGGCCCCTCGCAATGGTGGCGAAGGTGAGGTTGAAGCCGGCCACCGCGGGCGAGACATCTGAGTCAACGCCGAGATGGTCGGTGTTGAGGGCATGCACGGCGAAGATGTACCGGTGCGGGTCGCCCGGTGGCGGGGCGGCCCCGCCGAAGTCCTTGGTGCCGTAGTCGTTGCGGACGGCGAAGGCCCCGGTCGGCAGCGCGCCCGAAGCGCCGCTGCCCGCGCCGGTGGGCAGTTCGGTGACGGAAGCCGGTATGTCCAGCACGACCCAGTGCCAGAAGCCGGAGCCGGTCGGGGCGTCCGGGTCGTAGCACGTCACGGCGAAGCTCTTCGTTTCCTCGGGGAACCCACGCCAGCGAAGTGACGGGGAGAGGTTCTCGCCGCTCATCCCGAAGCTGTTGTAGACCTGCGCCTCGGTCATCTGGTGGCCATCGGCGACGTCGTCGCTTTCGACAGTGAATGAGGGAACTTGCGGCAAGAACTCATAGGGGAGCGGGGCTCGGTCCGGCATCGGTTCCTCCGGGTAGATAGGTGGGGTCGGCCTGGCATGCTCACGCTACTGAAAGCAGCTCGGCTGAGCACCGGCATGGGCCGATCGGGGGCGAGAAGCTTGCTGGGCGGCCCTCTGCAGCTCGGCCGGCGCGAAGGTCCGCTCCCGTCCAAGGCCGACAGCCACTACCGTTAGGTGGCAAATGACCAACTGTGTGCATGCGTGGCGAGGCGCACACGGCGTCGTTGCGGGGGACCGGTTGAGAGGGGTCGAGCAGGGCAGTGAGGGTCGCGCACGGGCCGGTCACGTGGGCCAGACGAGCGCTGCTGGCGGTTGTGCTCATTGGTGCCGCAGTCATCCCTGGCCGGGCTAGCAGCCAGCAAGGCGATGCCTGCCAGGCCAGTCGCTGCCTGGCTCCCGGCTCGATTCTGTGGACGCGCCAGCTGTCCGGTTCCTGGCTTGCCGAGCCCGGCGTTGCGGGCACGGTGCCTGCCCAGGCCCCGGCGTACGCCGCCACGGATGGCCATATAGCGGTGATCGGTTCCGGGACATCGGTGACGGCCTTCGCGGCCGTCAAGGGTGCGCCGCGCTGGCAGACGTCGCTGGCCGGCCTGCCGCCGGGTTCCCAGATCGTGGGCGTGCGCGCCTTCTCGAGCGTCGTAGCGGTTGGAGTTGAGCCGCCAAGCAGCCGTACAGGGGGACGCGACGAGGTAATTCTGTCCGCCGCCACCGGTCGGCAGCTCCGGACTTTCCCGGCTGCCGCGTACGGTGGTGCCATCGCGGCAGACAGTTACCGCACCGTCATCGTCGGCGCTCATGCAGTCACCGCTTACGTCAACGCCAGCGGACGGGTCTTGTGGGCGCGGTCGACCGGCGGGCCTGCCGAAGCCTGGCGCGTGGCCGGACAGTACGTCTACGTGACCCGCACCAGCCACGGGTACCTGGGCTCGGCGCCAGTTACCGCCCTGCTTCGGATCAGCCTGCGCACTGGCGCGCCGAAAATCCTGCGGCCAGTGCGGCCAGGCTTTCCGGCCGGAACGCTCAGCGGCGCGGTTGTCCCGCGGGCCCGTTCGGGCAGGCCTCTGGACGGCGTCGTGCTGTTCGCCGGGGCAGGCGGGGTATGGGCCTTCAGCGGGGATAACGCCCAGCAGCTCTGGCACCTAGCCCCGGCCGCGCTGGAACTGACCGACGCCAGGACCGGGACGGTCTACCTGGCCATCGGTGGCACGCTGAAGGCGGTAAATCCGGCCACGGGCGCGGTACTCGGCGTCGCCGCAGACTCGGTGCTTTCCAGCCTCTACTCAGTGAACGGCGGCGTGGCGCTCGGCCTGGACGAAGGCGCGCTCGGCGACGCGTGGGGCTATAGCCCCGCCAAAAATAAGGTCATCTGGACATCAAAGGCACTGCCATGGCCGCACTTCTTCGTCGACTTGTCTGGCCTAGGCGGCAGCAATAGCCCTGCCAGCAACATCGTCTTGCTCACGACCTGCGGCCAGGTGGGCCCGACCACGGCCGGGGCCTCCGCGGCGGCGTGCCTGAAACCGGAGCTGGTAGCGGTATTGGCCTGACGGGCTCGAGCCGGGCCCTCCTGCTGTGTCAATGGCCAAGCATCGGGTTGATCGACGTAGCCGGTCTGCAAGGGCTGGTCTTCGCCACGATATGGGTGCGGGCCACAGGGCGGACCGGACCGCAGCCTGGGTCCGATCGCGCTATCAGGACGATCGATACCACTGCGAGCGCCAGTACGAGTGGGAAGAACAGCACTACTGGCTGCCTCGGCACGAGCCTTATGTGAGTTCTTGCCCGGACAGCGGCGGACACATGACCCACCCTGGCCACGGCGCGCCTTACCCCATAGCGCACCTGCTCGATTCGCGGCATTTCCTCGTCGCGGGTCAGTCTGGAAAAGATCGCATAAAGAGCTGCAAGTCGTGGGTCTGAGCCCCGCAGCGTGCTCTCGATGCGGTCAAGCACCCTGCGTTGACGTGCAGGCAGGCCCATCGAACACCTCCGATCCGGCCTTTGGATTCCCCCGTGGCTCAACCTAACAGGCCGTCTGTGATCAACCTGTGACCGGGTTGATGTCCATGGGTGACATCTGTCATGGCCGGATCCGGACTGCGGGCACAGGCGAAGCTGGCATGCAGCCGTTACTGTCATGCCAGGCAGTTCCCGTTTCGCGGCGCCTGGCAGGGACCGGCAGCGTCAGTAGCAGGCAGGTGGACATCGATAGCCGGATCGTCGTCGACCTCGTGATCGGCATCGCCGTCCTCGGTTTGCTGATGTTCCGGCAGCTGCGCGCGCGGCCTTTGGCGCAATTAGGGCGGTCACGGTGCGGGTCTGGATGCAGGGCGGGCAGGCGTGGTCCCAGGGCAGCCTTATCACTGCGGCGCTGTGGGCGGTTGCTCTCGGGGCGCATCTGGGCTACGACTACCTGATCGGCCAGCACAAGGACATCGGTGATATCGCGTCCGTGACGATCCTGCTGTACCTCGCGGTTAGCCTGGCCGTGCAGCGGCTGATCGTCGCCTCCCGAGCGGAACGTCTCAGCTCGGCGCGCGTCGGCGAAACAGGCTCCGCGGCTTGCTGACCCGGAACGCTCGGTTTATGCGGGCTCCTGGGTAGCGCTCAGGGCAGCCGGATGAGGGCGCGGGCAGGATCTCAGGTAGTGTGCGCGGATGCGTCGGGCACTGATCCTGGGCGGCACCGGCCTTATCGGCCGCGCGGCCGCAAGCCGCCTGCTGGTCGCAGGCTGGCGAGTCGACGTGACGGGCCGGGATGCGGGGCACCTGCCGCTTGAGCTAGCGGATGCCGGGGCCAGTTTCATCCCGGCTGATCGAGCCGACGGCAGGGCGCTGGCCGCGGCGGCCGGCGACGGGGCTGACCTGCTAGTCGACTGTGTCTGCTACACCGCTGCGGACGCGGTTCGGCTGCTGCCGCTGGCGCGTGCCGCCACCAGCACCGTGGTGCTCTCGGCCAAGGCCGTGTACGTCGACGCGGCCGGGAATCACCTCAACTCCACTGTCGCGCCGCGGTTCGACGGTCCGGTTACCGAGGACCAGCCGACCATGGCTCCGTCGGACAGCGACTTCCACAGCAGGGAGGGCTACGGGGCCAACAAGGTCGCGGCCGAGCACCTCCTGCTCGACAGCGGGTCGCCGGTCACCATTCTGCGTCCGTCCAAAGTTCACGGCCCGGGATCACCGCGGCCGCGCGAGTGGGTGTTCGTCAGGCGTGTCCTTGACCGGCGGCCGGCCGTGTTCTTGGCGCGGCGCGGCGCGGGGGTCGACCACACCACTGCCGCTGCCAATATCGCCGCGCTGATTGAGACGGTCGCTGCGCAGCCCGGCCGGAGGGTGCTGAACAGCGCGGATCCTGATGCGCCGAGCGGGCTCGAAATAGCTCGCACTATCGCCGCCCTGCTCGGCTACAGCTGGGAAGAGGTGCTCCTGGATGCCGGCAGGGAGCCGAAACTCGGACATCATCCGTGGGACGCGGAATTCCCGATCGTGCTCGACATGACAGCCGCGGAGAAGCTCGGCTACGTCCCGGCTGGCAACTACGCGCAAACCGTCGCGGCCGAGGTCGACTGGCTCGTTGCAATGGCAACGGCCGCTGCGGACATGACGGTGCTGCCGTGGCTTCAAGACGACTACTTCGACGCGATGTTCGACTATGCGGCCGAGGACCGCTACCTGGTCGGCCGCCCCGCCCAGACCACGGCCGGGTCTTGCTCCGCGTAGTGGTCGTCGATCGCCCTGGCATCTTGGTCTCAGTTCGGGTAGCGCGGCCCGTCGATGGTCAGCATCAAGTCCAGGCGGGTGCCGTACAGCCGCAAGACATCGCGAACGTGGCAGCCGTACTCAAGCGGCAACCACTTGCCCATCGCCGGCCTCGTGCGCGGGTCGGGGCTTACAGTCAACGCCGGTCTCCTCCCATGTCCCCGCGCGTCGTCCAGGTAAATGACTCGCGGCGGCGAAGTTCTGAACCGTACTGTCTCCTGATGTGAGAGTGCTTACGGTCAACGTCGGCAGGCCACAGCCCAATCCCTGGAAGGGCCTGGCTGCGACCGGCATCGAGAAACGGCCAGTAGACGGCCCGGTGCTGGTGAGCGCGCCGGCTGCTATGGGCGACGGCACTGTAGGCCTGGCTGGCGACCGGGTATGTGACGTGAAGCATCATGGCGGACCCGATCAGGCGGTGTACGCCTACGCTCGGGCCGATCTTGATTTCTGGGAAACCATCCTGCGGCGGGCGCTGCCGAACGGCGCTTTCGGTGAGAACCTGACGACAGCAGGCCTGGATGTCAGCGGTGCCAGCGTAGGGGAACGGTGGCAGATCGGCGCCGAGGTGATACTCGAGGTGTCGTGCCCGCGGATTCCGTGTGCGACATTCCAGGGCTGGCTTCAGCAAGCGGGCTGGATCAAGCAGTTCACCCAGGCCGCCATGCCGGGGGCATACTTGCGCGTTGTCGCGCCCGGCTCGATCTGCGGAGGCGATCCCGTCCAGATCATCCACCAGCCTGACCACGGGGTAACCATCTCGCTAGCGTTCCGCGCGCTGACAGCCGAGCCAGACCTGCTGCCGCGTCTTCTGGCTGCCGAGGCGCTACCCGAGTCATGCAAGGCGCGCGCCCGTACCCGGTTGCCATCCTGCTAGCCGCCGGCCATGGCGGCGACGACTAGGTACGGTTCGCTGCCCGTGACGACCTGCTCGGGGAGCGGGCTGTCCGGTTCTTCGTGTGACAGATCCTGCTGACAGGCAAAGAACCGGATGAACGCCCGGCGGCGCTGGGTATCGTGATCGCGGATCGTACCCTGCAACACCGGGTATCTGGCCTCCAGCGCGTCGAGGACTGAACGCTGGGTGACCTGCCCGGCCACGGCGAGTTTGATCTCGCCCTGGATGCGCGCGAGGGTCCGCAAGTGGGCGGGCAGAATGACCCGGATCATGCCAGCGTCTGGACCTCGACGGACAGCACCGCCGGAAGGTCCCGGACGATCGGCGCCCAGGTGTCGCCGGAGTCAGATGAGCCGTAAACCTGCCCGCCGGTGGTGCCGAAGTACACGCCGCAGTCATCGAGGGAGTCGACGGCCATCGCGTCGCGGTACACGTTGACGTAGCAGTGCTCTTGCGGCAGGCCGTTCGTCAGCGGTTCCCAGTCGTCCCCGCCGGTCCGGCTGCGGTACACGCGCAGCTTGCCGTCGGGCGGGAAATGCTCGGCGTCACTGGTGATCGGGACCACGTATACGGTCTCGGGCTCGTGCGAGTGCACGTCGATCGGGAACCCGAAATCACTCGGCAGGTTGCCGCTGATCTCACGCCACGACTCGCCCGCGTTGTCACTGCGCATGACGTCCCAGTGCTTTTGCATGTACAGCACCTCGGGCCGCGACGGGTGCATCGCGATCCGGTGGACGCAGTGGCCTACCTCGGCCTGCGGGTCCGGGATGCCTTCCGAATGCAGGCCCTGGTTGACCGGGCGCCACGTTTCCCCGGCGTCATCGGACCGGAACGCGCCCGCAGCCGAGATGGCGGCGAAGATCCGCTTCGGTCGGACCGGATCGAGGATGATCGTATGCAGGCACATGCCGCCGGCTCCCGGCTGCCACGAGGATCCGGTGCCATGGCAGCGCAAGCCGGGCAGCTCCTGCCACTGCTTACCGCCGTCGGTTGACCGGAACAGGCCCGCGTCCTCCACGCCCGCGTACACCGTGTCGGGGTCGTCAAGCGACGGCTCCAGGTGCCACACCCGGGCGAATTCCCACGGATGCGGCGTGCCGTCGTACCACTGATGGGTTCCGGGGGTGCCGTCGTAGCTGAACTGGTTGCCCACCGGGTCCCAGGTCTTGCCGCCGTCGTCGGAGCGCTGCATGACCTGGCCAGACCAGCCGCTGGACTGGGATGCATACAGCCGGTTCGGATCGGCGGGCGACCCCTTGACGTGGTAGACCTCCCAGCCGCTGAAGAAGGGACCGCTGACATCCCACTTGTCGCGGTTACCGTCCGCGGCTAGCACGAACGCGCCCTTGCGCGTGCCTACGAGAACCCGTACGCCGGTCATCGAGTGCTCCTCTCCGTGGCTTGTGGCCAGAGACCTATCGATGCTAAGCCGCGCTGCCGACAGTTCGCTTCGAGAAGTCGTCATAAGACGACGAACGGCGGCCTCCCGGATGGACAACTTGCGCACGGCCGCTGCCAGCGTAGTGATATCGCCTACAGTGCGCTGATGGACAACGAGATCGTGGCCGCGTACCTGCAGCGCATCGCCGTGCCACCGCCGGTGGCGGCCGATGCCGACGGGCTCCGGCTGCTGCACCGGGCTCATCAGCTGGCAGTTCCGTTTGAGAACCTGAGCATCCATCTGTCCGAGGCAATCTCGCTGGCGGAAGCGGATCTTGCCGCCAAGATCGTGAGCCGACGGCGGGGCGGCTTCTGTTATGAGCTCAACGGGCTCTTTGCGGCGCTGCTCGAGTCGCTAGGCGCTGAGGTCACCCGGCTAGCCGCGCGGGTCCACGGCGATGATCGGCTCGGCCCGCCATTCGACCACCTGACTCTCGCGGTACGCCTGCCGGACGGGAGCGGGCCCTGGCTCGCGGACGTCGGCTTCGGCAGTCACAGCGTTTATCCGCTGCTCATGGTCAGCAGGACCGATCAGGCCGATCCGGCAGGAACGTTCCGGCTCGCAGACGCAGATGACGGCGACGTGGATGTGTACAAGGATGGGCAGCCGCAGTACCGCATCGAGACACGTCCGCGGTCCCTGGCTGACTTCGGGCCGACCTGCTGGTGGCAGGCGACATCGCCCGCGTCTCACTTCACCCAGGCAACGATCTGCTCGCGGCTTACCGAGGACGGCCGGATAACGCTGAGCGCGAGGACGCTGATCCGGACCAGTAGCACGGCGCGCACCGAGGAGCAACTGGACGATGACGATGCGCTGCTGGCTGCCTATCGCGAGAAGTTCGGCATCCTGCTGAACCGGGTTCCGATGCGAACGTGACCTGGGTTGGTACTAGCCCAGCCGCGAGGCGGAGCCTGTGCTGGCATTATGACCGGATGAGCAAGCCGGTGGATTTCTCTTCCGTCCCGCCGGACAGGCGCGCGCTGGAAGTACAGCAGCTATGTCGCGCCTTGGAGGAGGCGGATAAAGATGGCTATTACGCGCGGCTGGTCGTTGAGCGGCCTTGGTCGGCGCACAATCCGGTGCTCGAGGGCGAGTTCTCGGCGCCCCGCGCGATCCGCTGGTACCTGGAGCGCGAGCTTAGCCGTCTGGCCGCCGCGGGGGCACGCATCTCGGTCAGCCGCGGCCGCCGTGCCCTCAGTCTGCAAGATCCTGCGATCGGTCTTGCCGTGGACGAGACGCGCTGGGACTTGCGGCGCAAGAAGCTGTTCCTGTTTGGTCCGGAACGCATGGCTCTATCGATCGACCGCCTGCATCACTACACCGGGACTCCGGCGGAGGAGTTTCAACGGTACGTCCTGCTCACTAACTACTCGTGGCACGTCTCAGAGTTCCGTGCTGCGTTGCCCGGTTGCACCGGCCCTGATTCCGACGGTCGCCAGATGCCAGCCTGGCATCACGCCCTGCCCGGCCAGACCGGGCTCACCATGATCAACATCGGCGTCGGGCCGTCGAACGCCAAGACCATCACTGATCACCTCGCGGTGCTCCGCCCCGACCTGGTGCTGATGATCGGCCACTGCGGCGGGCTGCGCAATCACCAGGAAATCGGGGACCTAGTTCTGGCGACCGCGTACCTGCGAGACGACCGCGTGCTCGACGACGTGCTTCCGCTCAGCGTGCCGGTTGTCTCCAATTACACGCTGAACACGCTGTTGCTCGACGAGCTAACGGCCCGCAGCCTGCCCAACCGCATGGGCATCGTCTTCACGACCGCCAACAGGAACTGGGAGTTCCAGTTTGGCTCCGTGGCCGACCGGCTGCGGCTGTCCCGCGCGCTGGCGGTCGATATGGAGTCGGCGACGGTTGCGGCGAATGGATTCCGCTACCGGATACCGACCGCAACTCTGCTCGCCGTCAGCGACAAGCCGCTGCATGCCCTGCCGAAGCTGAGCGCCGATGCGCAGGACTTCTACGCTGCCAGCGGAAAGCAGCACGTGGAGATCGCGATCTCGGTGGCCGAGAAGGCCCGGCAGCTGTATCCCGGCGGCCTGCCGACGGCCGACATCCGCTCGGCTGATGAGCCCTTGCTCGGTCTCACCGAGCCCGACCCCGCGCCGCTGAGCGGCCTGCTGCAGCCCTGAGCACCGCGCTGCAACGCAGGCGGCGGGCTGAGGGCGACCCCGTTCCCTTATTCATTGTCGTCGGTTACGTCGTCGCTTGCGGCCTAGAAGTCGCTCTCGACTGTCACCATGCGGCAGCGGACTGGCCGCTTATGCCGCTGCTTGTCGGGCTGGGGAAGCCGGCCAGCGAAGTAAGGCGCTGCCGTCGATCCTGCCGAAGGAGAAGCACTCGACGAGTACGTTGACACCAGCGGGTCCGAGGGACAGGACCTTGCAGCCCTCATCCAGATTCCCCGCCTGACCCCCGATGCCTGGCGCGACTCCCCGCATGATCACCGTACGCAGCACCGGAGCTGCCCTATCCGGGCCGGTGCACGGATATCGCGAGGTCCGGGAACCTACCGAGCCGACCATCGACGCTCAGGTTCCGCGCTGACCCGCCGCGGCACTTGCCAGCCGGCTGGCGCGAGCTCGTCCTCAACCGGATCGGAAGGCGGCAACCTTGCTCGTGGCAGACGGCGGCCGCAGGCGATGTCCGGCAAGACCAGGTCGCCGTCATGGCGCGGCCGACGCAGCGTCGAACTCGGTCGCCACGATGCGCCGGCCATGCACGTCGGCGGCGCGGTCGGAGGCGAGCCACACGATCGGAGGGCCCATCACGGCTGGGTCCAGCAGTGCGGCCCGGACCTCGCCGGGAACCTCATCGGGGAGCATTCCAGTCCGGGTGGCCCCGCCGGGAAGCAGGATGTTGACGGTCACAGGACTGCCGGCCAGGTCCGCTGCCATCACCCGCGACAACGCCTCGACGCCTGCTCCCGCGGGCCCGTGTGGCACGAAGCCACGGCGGACCATCGTCTGCTCGTTCATCGAGATGTTGACGACCCGGCCGCCGCCCGCCCGGAGCATCAGCGGTACCAGCGCGCGGGCCATCGGGAAACAGCCGACGACCTTGGTCTCCACGACGTCCCGGAATCCGCCCGGCGCGACCTCCCAGAACGGCTGCGGCTCCGACATGCTCCTGACCTGTGTTGAACTGCTTCCTTGCTGGTGAGAGATGCCGGAGTGTGCCTGTGACAGGCCGGCAGTGACCATCAGTACGCTTCTTGTCGGGCACGCAGCGGGCACGACCCAAAGGACCTGTGGCGGTGCCGGGCGACTGCCCGACCACGGCTGGTCCCGGATCGCTTGCTCCGCATAACTGGTGCCGTGCCCGGTCCAGCCCGACCCTTAATTCAAGTCGGCCACTAGCCGGAGACCGCAGAAACCATGCCTCTGTGCCGGCCTGTCCGTTGACCTTCGGCTGCCAGGGTTTCGGCGGCGTTCACTCATTTTAGAGCTGTTCCGGGCTGTCGCTGGGCTGGAATCCTGCGGCCCTTAGCCTTGCCAACAGGGACCCGAGCATTTCTCTATCCAGCGCATCCGGGCTGGGCCGCGAGGCTCTTTCCGCGGCCGGTGTCGGAACTGGCAGAGGCAGCCGGAGCTGTTCCTCTATGGCTGGATACACGACGTTACGGATGCTGCGAGCAGCATGGCGCCGTGGGATGTCAGGTCTTCATCAGGCCGCAGGCTGATCCATTGCCGCCCGTCGCGCATCAGCTGTGGAAGCTCACCGTGGTACATTCCCGCGCTCGCCGACTCGTGGACACGTCCCAACGCGTACGCCTCCTTGTTCGCCTGGTTGAAAAGCTCAGCTGTGGCGGGGTGGCAGACGGAAATATTCAGCCGGTAGTCCACACGTGGGCGTATCGAGAATTTCGACTTCTGGAACTGAATCAACACCTCGTACTCATCGACAGTCCGGTGGAAAATTCCAGCAGAGCCCTTGTATCCGTCATGACGCAAAGCCGGGCCGACATGAACCCTCAGGAGCTGCCGGTAGGAATCCTGCGCCGACAGTTCAGGCGCGGGCATGCCGCTTACCATTTCTCGCAGCAATCCCTTGAGAATCCCGGCAGCATTCTCCGCGCGCGCGGTCGCCTCTCCGAGGATTCTGGCGTCGTGGTCCCTGGGGGATTCCACCCGGTGAATGAACGACCAGCCCTCGCGGACCTGGCTGATCCATATACCGTGACCATCATAATCGGTATCGCCTATCCGGATGATTCCGAAGGCCTGACTGTTGTCATATATCTCGCAGCGCTCGCGCAATGCGGCATCTACCGACTCGAGCAAGTCAGCCTTTGCCGCGTCCTCGGCTGCATATGCGCGGAAGCTGCCAACGGTTGCGTCCCAAGTCTCGCCTGCGGTCCTGGATAGGGTCACCTCGCGTTGTTCGAGCATCGTGCTGAGCATTCTGGCCAGCGCCGCCGGCGCGCTCAGCAATGTCGGCCGCGCCCGCGCTACGGTGGTCGAACTGACCAGGGACTGGTTGCGGGACAGGTCCATCGAGAACCCCGACTTCGACCGGCTAATCCGCAAGCACAACCCGCGCGTGAGCGTGTCTTCGGCTGGCATTATCCGCACCACCACGTCGCTGTTCACGACCTGGACGGCGGCGTGCCAGCAGGGATCGACGGTCGCGAGCAAATCGGCGAATTCGTTGGCGCGGGTGGTGGCACCCCGCAGGAACGCGAGTCGCTTGCTCCACGCCGAGGCGGGTTTCGACTGCTCAGTCATGGGCGCCATCGTAGGAGACTGCCTGGGGCCTTAGCGCACGCGCGATGAGCCAGTTTCAAATGGATTAATCTCCCCGTCCCTCGCGCAGCCGCCAACTTGGCCCCCGCCCCGGAGCACGCGCGCGGCAATGATCTACCCGCACGCGACGAGAGACAGGGACCAGGCGATTGCCCGAGCGCTCGGAGGGCTCGTTCGCGAGGTGCGTCGACCGCCCGAAAGTGAGTCCTCAAGATCGAGAAACGGTGCATGTTCGACGCGCGGTGTGGCACGTATCTGACACGGAACGCCTTCCCAATGCGCAGACGACTGAGCGTCCAACTAGCAATCAGGTCGCTGACCTGCGGCCACGGGGAAGAGCGGGCGAAGGGAACGGACCTGCCGATACCTCGGCGAACTAGGGCTGCTGTAGGGCCAGCCCTTGGGGATGCACGGCTCCGGAGGCCGATAGTCTAAGGCTGCCAGCCGGGCTGTGACCTGCGAAGATAGCCTCGGCCGTGGTCGCCTCGGTCCCGCCGCTCCGCCCTGGTTCCGGATCTTCCACCGGGTATGCCGTAGTGACGGTCGCGAGTCATGCTGGCTCGTAGCCGGGGCTTCGCGGAAATGATCGCTGTCACTGCGGCACCGCCCGTCAGTCACTCGGAGGCGGTTGCCCGCTCGGTGGTGCAGGCCCTGATGGCAGCCAGCGGACAACTGCCTCTTCCACCCTTGGCAGGTCGTTCATGATCGTGTTCCAGACGACATCCAGGTCGATGTCGAAGTAGCCGTGCGTCACGCGGTTGCGCAAGCCGAAGACTTCCCGCCAGGAACTTCCGGGTGCTCGTCGCGGAACTGGTCGGTGAGCCCGCGTGAGGCCTCGCCGATGATCTCGAACCAGCGCAGCACTGCGCTCTGCAGAACCTCGTCTTCATCGAAGCCACGCCGGTCGCCGGCCTTAACGTGCCGCCGGATGCGCTGAACCGCGTCCAGGATGTCGGCCAGGCGCTCGGAGTCTGACCTCATAGCGCGACGGCCTCGGCCAGGACCTGGTCCTTGATCCGGGCTTTCAGGCCGCGCGGGGTAGCCACGTCGACGTGCCGGCCGACAATCTCCTCGACGTCCAGGGCGAAGCCGCTCAGGTCAAACAGCGTGGTCCGCGGCCCGGGCGCGACCAGCAGATCAACATCGCTGGCTTCGCCTGCTTCGTCGCGCGCAACCGAGCCGAAGACCCGGACGTCACCCAGCCCACGCCGGGATGCGGCGTCCAGTATCTTCCCGCGCATGCCCCGCAGCCCCGCCAGCGTGAGCCGACCGGCGGGCTCGCCTGGTACCGGCACCTGCATACCTCACTTCTCCCAGGATCATGGTAGCTAGATACGGACCCTTCGTGCCGGAGGGGAAAGGAGGCCGCGAGCACCGACCGGCCAGACACGCAGATCCTTCCGGACGAACGGTCTTCCGTCTGCAGTTCACCTGATGAGGGAAGCCAGGAAATCTCGCGTCTGCTTGTCGGGCGAATAGATGATGGTGCCGATCATGCCGCGGGTGAGCAGGACCTTGTAGACGTTGCGGATGAGGCGGCCGAACTCGAGGTCTGTGATCTTGCTTCGATTGCGGAAGTCAGGATCTTTGTTGGCCGACCGGACTTCAGCCCAGCCACTACCGCGCCAGACGAGATCGGGCCCGATGATCACACCATTCCAGTCGTACTCGAATCCCTGCGCCGTGTAGACGCATCCGACCTGGCCAAAGCCGGCCGGGTCGGTAGCCCACAGCGTGGCCGGCGGGGCGCCGCCGACAGCGCGTTCGCCCTTGAGGTTCCACGGCCGGGACCAGTCGCCAATGACGACGTCCGCCTCCAGAGAGCCGTCGGGGCGCGGGTCGCTCCATGGCCAGCAGTACCCCGCCGCTATCCGGGCTCCGTAGCTCACCTCGAGCTTTGACCGCAGGAAGTGCTCCATTTCCTGCGGCCCCTCCGCGATCTGCACGCTGAAGGCCGGATCGCCGGCCCAGCCGATCGGGCCTCCGGGAGTGAGACCGAGAAGACGGAGCACCCAGCGCAGGTACTCTTCGCTGCCGCCGCACCGGAACTGGGCATCCAGTGCGACCTTGACGACCGACAGGTTCGCCTGCCTGGCGTGCGCCTCGATGTCATCGACCGTGCCCATCTCGCCCGGCCGTACGACCTGGTGCTCGTCAAGCAGGAACACCGGAACGCGGGCTGCCGCGAGCAGCTCGTCTACCTGCCGGCGCCCGTTTCGGAGCCTGGCCGGGGTGTACCGGCTGGCAGAGGTTTCCCGGATCCGGTGCGCTTCGTCGAGGATGAGGACTTCAAGGCCGTTGCGTTCGGCGTCGGTGAAGCTGTTGAAGTACTTGAACAGGCTCTGTGTGCGGCGGGAGCCGCGCCCGGCTACCTTTCGCAGTGTCTGGGTGAAGGACCGGGAGCCTGTCGCGTGCACCACTGTCCGCCCGCGCCGGGCGAGCTCGCCCAGGAGCGACAGCGCTATGACGCTCTTGCCGCTGCCGGGTCCCCCGGTGACGATGACGACGGTCTTCGAGTCGCCTGCCCTGGCCGCCTCGGTGGCGTGCAGGACGAGGTTGAAGGCCAGCTTCTGCTCATCGAGCAGCACGAACTGCTCACGCTGGCGGATCTCATCGGCGGCGACCGCGAGGAGCTGCCGGCTTGGCGCAGCCCGGGAGCTCAGGAAAACGTCAGCGTACGGTGCGCTCGGGACGTCGCTGGCGAACTGGGACCGCAGGAAATCCAGGAACTCAGCGCGCCGCTCGCCAGTGAACATCCGGGCCTGCCTGGACTCCGGGAATGCCGTAGTCGTGCCACGCCATGTTCGGTGGCGTTGTGCAGGTAGGCCACTCCTGATATCGAGTCGGCATTGCCGCCTAGCGCGGGGAGGAAGTCGACGAGATACTCGCAGTAGCCGCGGACCTGATCCAGCGGATGGAGGTGAGGCCGGTGACCATAGCCGTTCACGGTGACCAGCGCCGGATCGTCTTCGTACAGTTCTGCGTCGCTCCACTGCTTCAGCTCGACCACCACATACGAGGGAGCGCCGTTCGACGGGTGAGGCGCCTGCCAGGATCGCGTCCACACGTCGGCTGCTGAGCGGGAGCCGATGCTCGAGCAGAACCTCGACGTTCCCTAGGCCGGCCTGGACGAGGTCGTGTGCGAGCACGGGGATGCTGCGATCCCAGGAGCGAGACTCGCTAGGGGAAGGCCGGACCCCCAGAGCGTGCAGCATCTGCTCGAACATAACCTCAGCAACGCTGCCCTGGTCGGCCAGCGCGGCCAGGCTGGCGGCCGAACGGCGGATCAAAGGCACCGGACGAGCTCCCGCGCAGCACGAAAGAATCGCGCGGGTAGGGGCTTTTCCAGCTAATGCGCGCACCTCGGTGCAGCGCCGCGGAAGCCCGTCGGGCCGCAGTTCGGCCCATATTAGCCAGTTTCCACGCTCCGCCTGCAAGAGTTCAATCCAGCCACCGTCAGCTTCTGACGCGGTGACCGTGCCTGACGCGATCAACGGCGCGGCGCACACCTTCGCGGTCGAGGACGAGGAGAGGGACCACACGGCCGTGTCCAGTGCCATGGCAGCGGCCCGGCCGCACGGGTGTCGACGTGCGCATCACCATGTCCGCCGACCCTGAGTGGGGCTCGGCGTTCACTCAGCTAGCTCAGTGGTGTCTGTGTCCGGCTCTACGCCGACAGCAGCAGTGCCCAGTCATTCACGCGAAAGCGGTGGTCGCCGACGCGGGACTGGCTGGGCAGCAGGTACTTGTCGGGTCGCAGAACTTCTCCTTGGCTAGCCTGGGTTACAACGACGAACTCGGCATCCGCACCGGCGCCCGGCTGTCGTGGCCATGATCCAGCGACACGCTCGCGGGCGACTACGTCGGGGTCGCGGCCTACTCGCCGCCCGCCGTGTTCGGCCCAGCCCCGGCAAGGGCGTCGGGCGTGTGGTGTACGGCTACCCGCCAGTGCCTGCAAGGCTGCAAACGACCAGAGCAATGTCTGTGTCGGCTCCAACGAGGGGTACCAAACTGCAATCACGAGCGCCGACGGCTACTCGTGCCGTCATTAGGTCTGCAGCATCTCCACTGTCATCCCAGGCGGGTAGTCGCTGGCGCGGTCGAAGATCGGCGAACACGACCCGCCATTCCGCGGTCAATGTCCTTCAGTCACACGTGCGTTTCCCCACGCTACCTCGATGTTCGCCGAACTGGCCGCCGAAGTGATACCGGGGGTGAAGCACTCGAGCGTGAGGATATGGACCCCTGTCACATTGACATCGACGGTTTTTGGCTTAAGGACGCTGACACTAAAGGTAAGGAGAGTGCGACCATCGCCAAGTAGTGATACGCCGACTAGGTAATCGGAGGGCCACTGGGCCTCGATTCCAACAGTGGCTTCGAATCGGCGAGCGTTATGCTTCAGCATATATACCGCAGGAAAAGCAGATAGGTCACCATTGTCACAGGAGAACGAAATGCTCTTGGGATAGATTGATCCGTATATCTTTACCGGACCTGGGTAGACCAGCTCGCCGAGATTACTGGAAGGGGTCAGATCTGAGATATATGAGAAGGAGGACGTGCTGGAAGTCCTCGGAATTACCACGGGGGCAGACTTGCCAGCTTGAGAGCTTCGACTGGCCGAAATGTGAGGCACGGGCGACGAGGCTGCCACGGGCGAAGAGGCTGCTTTTGGCGGCGTGCCAGGATTGACTTGGATTAGTGCTATTACTACCGCCACCGCAGCTACGACGCTTCCGATAATCGTCCAGAAGAGTTTCCGCCCTCGCGGCATCGGTCCTCCGAGGCCATCGTGCCCCAAGTCCAGGCAACTTAGCATCCTCTCTATCTGGCGAAACGTCCAACTGTGTACACCGCCCAACCTCCCTGTAACGCGTCTTCTCGGCCCGGCCACGGCTGATGCATCGCGCCGCCGTTGCGCGCTTCCGGTTGCCATCCCGGCCAGACAGTACGCCGGGCCCGCCTACGCGCGGGCGTTCCGGAACCTGGTCTGGATCCCGGCGGTCACCGCTACCGACCTCAAGGGGGTCCATTTCCACGACCTCCGGCACGTCGGCAGCAACCTGGTCAGAGGCGGGCGCCAACCTCCGCGAGCTGATGGAGCGCATGGGCCACGCCAGCAGCCGGGCCACGCTCATCTATCTGCACTCGAGTCCCGACCGCCAGCGCGCCATCGCCGACGCCATCGCGGCCGGAACCCTAGATGATCTTGGTCGGACATGATGTGGCACGTGTGTGGCGTGAGGGGCGCATTCCGGGCGGTGGCTACCTGGCTTGCCCCCTTGTTCTATGCCCTTGACCTGCGGGGGAGAGTGGCGCGCCTGGCAGGACTCGAACCTGCGGCCGGCTGCTTAGAAGGCAGCTGCTCTATCCGGCTGAGCTACAGGCGCCTAAGCGCACATTGTGCCCGATGCGGATCACGTGACGGACACGCCTTCTGCGCGAGATGGCTGCTTTCTTTCGCTGAACTGCCCGTCGTCGTGGGCTCATGCCTCGCGGTGCGACCCCCGACAGCCGGCAGCCACCAGCGGGCCGTCTTCACCGACCCCGCTCGGGCCTGGGCACGTGAGGTGATCTCAGGCGGCGGACTCGGCTGACTCGTGCAGGGCCGGGGCAGACGGTTCCCCGGCAGATCCGCTGAAGGTCGCCCCGCGCAGCGCCGGGATCATGGCGCCGAGCACCAGTGCCCCGGCCACGCAGGCAAGGCCCCCGGTTACCACGGAGAACCCTGGCGAGACAAGCCGTGCCACGCCTCCGGCTTCCACGTTCCCTATCGCTGGAGCGCCGGTCACCTGGGCTAGGTACAGGCTGGACACCCGGCCGCGGAGCTCGTCGGGGGTGTAGCGCTGCAGCAGGGCGTTGCGCAGTATCTCGGAGATCATGTCGCCCATCCCGGCCATTGCCAGGAAGAGCAGGCCGAGCGGCAAGCTGCGGACGAGCCCGAACGCGGCAATTGAAAGCCCCCACACGATCCCGGCGCCGATGACGACCATGCCTGGCCGCCGCAGCCGGCCGGTCCAGCCGCTGGTCGCGGCGCCGATGAGGGCGCCGAGGCCAGGCGCCGCGACCAGCAACCCGAAGGTGGCCGAGCCGCCGTGGAAATGCGTGCTCGCTAGCGCAGGGAACAGCGCCGACGGCATGCCGAAGATCATCGCGTTGGTGTCGACAAGCAGCATCGCGCCGAGTACCCGATTGTGCCGGACGTACCGGAAGCCCTCGGCCAGCGACCGCAGTCCGGGTCGCTGCGCCTTGGTCGTGGGCGGCAGTGGCCGCATCCCGATCATGGCCAGGCCGAACGCTACGAAGCACGCGGCGTCGATGGCATAACAGGTAGCGAGGCCAGGACCGGCGATCAACAGGCCGGCGAGTGCCGGGCCGCCCAGGCTACCGAGCTGGCCGGCGGTGGAGTTCAGCGCCGCGGCGGCCGGCAGCTTGTCCGCGCCGACCAGCGCGGGGGTGGCCGCGGTCGACGCCGGGGCGCTGAGCCCGGACAATGTGCCGATGCCGAAGGTGATCACGTACAGCGGCCACAAGGCCGGGTGGCTGACCACGCTGTTGACCACGAGCAGTGCCGCGAGCACCGCCTGGGGCAGCCGGACCGCCATGAGCAGCGTGCGCCGGTCGTGCCGGTCGGCCAGCATGCCCCCAGTGAGGAGCCCGGCCAGCATTCCGGCGCCGTCTGCCAGGGTTAGCAATCCGACCGCGAGGGAGTTGTGGGTCAGCCCGTAGACCTGCCAGTTGGCAGCGGTTGTGGCCACCGCATTCCCGGCGGTGGACACGAACCGGCCGGTGAACAAGCGCCGGAAGTCCCGGCTCTCGCGCAACGGGGCCAGGTCGATCGCGATCTGCCCGATGCGCACTGCAAGCTCCGAGATGAGGGGTGAACGGCGGCTTAGGCAGGTTACTTGCTACTCAGCAACGACCCGCCCATAGGGTCCGACCCGATCGGGCCGTCGCCGTTCGACCCTGACGGCACTGGTCACCGCGATCCACTTGCCTGAGGGGAACGCCAGCGCCTGCTGTCAGCTCAGGCTTCGATCAGATCGGCCTTATCGAACTCCCAGAACGCGCGCAGCGCGGCGAGCTGGCCGGCCTCGTTGCTGCGGTACGTATACACGCCGCGCACCACGGCGACATGCCTGCCGCCTGGCAGCACCGTGCGGATGACGCCCACGTCGGCGACCTCGTTCCCGCACAGATAGGAGTTCTCGATCTCGAACGTAATCAGGTCATTCGGGGCAATCACGGTGTCATAGAACGCCGCAATCGCTTCCGGGCCGTGGTGACCAGTGCCGTCCGGGTCGAACGGCGACGGCCCGATCGGGTCCTGGACCACCGCGTCGGGGGCGAACAGGCTCAGCCAGGCCGCCCGGTCTTTCGCTTTGACCGCCGCCTGTGACTTGCGGGCCAGATCCCGAGCCGTGTTCGTATCGTCCGGCATGGCCGCTTTCTCCCTAGGGCATTCGATACCACATTTGCCCGAAAGTAGAACAGGTTCTAAACCGAACTTCAACCGAGTCGGGGCCCGGATTGTCGCGCCGCAATGGCTGCTGCACCCCGACACGACCCTCGTTACCGCACCTGGTAATGGGTATGTGGGACAGTTGATCGACTCAACCGAAGGAGTGAAATGGCTCTCCCAACACTTACACCGGAGCAGCGCGCTGAGGCGCTGGCCAAGGCGCAGGCTGCCCGCAAGAAGCGCAGCGAGTTGCTGGCTTCTGTCAAGTCCGGAAAGGTGAGCATCGCCCAGGTGCTTGCGAAGACCGACGACATCACCAAGAAGACGAAGGTCGCGCAGGTCATCAAGGCGATGCCAGGTTACGGGCCGGCCAAGGCCGCAGCGGTGATGGAAGAGGCTGGCATCGACGACAACCGTCGGGTCGGCGGCTTGGGCGAGCAGCAGCGCAAGAAGCTGCTGGAGGCAGTATCAGGCTGAGCTGAGGCCGGGCGGCCGCCCGCCCCAGGGCGCTGCCCGGGTCAGCTCCCCGGTTCAGGCCGCCCGGCTCAGCCCAGGTCACCGGGCGGCAAGGCCCCGCCCCGGCCAGGGTCGCTGTCCCGGCAGCGGGTCAGTACTGCCCGGTAGGAACGACGCAGGCTGCGGGGCCTCGCAGCTTCGGTGAGTTGGCCGGACCTGGCCCGCCAGGACCGGCCCAAGGTGATCTTCTGCGGCGGGACCGCGATCCCGCGAACAATCGACTTCCCGGCGTTCGCCGACATCGCCAATGAGGTCGGCGCCGTGAGGCTTAGCGCCGCAGCGCCGAGGCTCGCCACTGCGACCCGGCAACCCGGTATCGCTACGCCTGTGACCTTGCCGTTTCCGTTGAACGAATGTATGTTCGAAACGTAAGGGCTGCCTGTCTTCCCCTGGGCGGCGAAGCGGCACCGGACGGGTGCCACGGTCCAGGGAGCGGCAAGATGCGGCCCATCCGCGGCGAACCAGTCGAGGTATGGCAGCGGCACGGCAGGCCCGCCAGGTTTGTCTGGCGCGGCCGGATTTACACGGTGTTGTTCGTACGCGATAAGCGGACCGTGCCGGACCCGGCGGAGGAAAGCGGCGACCCCGCCAGCCGGGAGTACTGGCTGGTGGAGGCGGCGCCGGAGCGGGCCGTGCCTGCCAGCATGTTCGAGCTCTGCCACGAGGCAACACCGGATCGGTGGACGTTATCGCGAAGCTAGTTCGGCCAGCTCGCGGGCACCCGGCGTGTCGCGCGCGGGATCACCTCAGCGGGAACTAACCTGATCTTCGCCGGCGGCCGCCTAGCTGGGGCTGCGTTGCCACGGACGAGAAAGCCGTTGCTGGTCATGCTCCCTCCATGGCTGTCGCGGCCAGCGCGGCAGGGTCCGAAGTTCGCCGTCTGGAACGGCTCGGTCGCGCTAGCCGGCGCGTTGCTTGCTGCAGGCGTGCTGCTTCCGGCCGGGCCCGCGCCTGCGGCCGAGGTCTTGGCAACTCGCCTGAATCCGGTCAGTTACCGCGGTTATACGTTCAAGATCCCGGCCGGATGGCCCGTCATCAACCTGGCCAGCCATCCGGGCGCGTGCGTCCGGTTCGATCTGCACGCCGTCTATCTGGGCACGCCCGGCGCGAACGAAGCCTGTCCGAGCTGGCTGCTCGGCTCCACCGAGGCGCTCGTTATTCAGCCCGCAGCCGGGCACGTGCAGCGCATGTCGACGGAGAACCCGGTCTCGCACCAGATCACGGTGCGCGCGCCGCGGATCAGCGTGATCGGGACCTTCGATGCGAACCCGACGGTCATATACCGCGTGCTGGCCAGCGCAGGGTTGCCGGCGCCGACGATTGAGGTGCCCAACCCTGGCCGACTGGCCGCCAGCGTAGTTGGCAGCGGCTCTGCGGCACAGGCCCTCACGATCGCTGGGCGCCCGCGCACTGCGTCGCGCCAGCTTCGTGTTTGGCGTGGCTAGCCCAGCGCTGCCGGCACTGGTCGCTAACGACCACGGCCTCGGATTCGATTCCTGCGCGACGCCGAGCGAGAGGTTTATGAGAGCCTGGCGCCGGCACTCGCCGTACCGGGCTGTCGGGATTTACATCGGCGGCTCGAACCGAGCCTGCGATCAGGCCAACCTGACGCCGAGCTGGGTTCGCCGCGAAGCCGCGGCAGGGTGGCGGTTCATCCCGCTGTACGCCGGACCGCAAGCCAGGTTCGGCCAGCTGCAGTCGCGGCCCGGGCAGGGCACAGCGGCGGCACGGGACGCCGCCGTGCAAGCGGAGCGACTGGGCTTCGGACCACGTACGCCGATCTACTACGACATGGAGAGTTACCCGGCAGCCGATGTCTCGCTGGCGGTCCGTTTTCTGTCCGCCTGGACGAAGGAACTGCACCGGCTCGGCTACTCAGCAGGCGTCTACAGCAGCTCGGATTCGGGCATCGCGGATCTGGCCAAGCACTACGCCCTTCCTGATTTTGCCCCTCCAGACGTCATCTTCGACGCGCGCTGGAATGGGCTGCCCAGCATCTCCGACTCGGTGTATGCGCGCAGCTACTGGGCCCGCGGCAGGCGCCTGCACCAGTTCAGCGGGAACGTGAGCCAGACCTTCGGCGGCGACGCCATGAACATCGACGAGGACTACCTCGATGTGAGCATGCCGATGCCCGGCGGAACCGCCCAGGCCGGGCCGGGCGCGGCCTGGGCGCGCGGCCGTGTTGCGGTGTTCTACCGGGGCGCTGATCACCGCTTGTGGGAGGAGTCCAATACCGGCATCCACGGTGGCTGGCGGCGCACCGACCTGGGCGGGTACTTAACGTCCGACCCGACCGTCGTCCGAGTGAACGCGGCCGAGATCGATGTGTTCTACCGCGGCAGCCACGGCTATCTCTGGCAGCGGAGGCGGACTGCCAGGGGCTGGCAGCGGGCCCGCAGGCTCGCGCGGATGGGCACCCTCGGCGGTGGCCCGCGCGCGGTAGCCCAGCCGAACGGCGTGATCGACGTGTTCTGGAAAGGCTCGAACGACAACCATCTGTGGCATGGCCAGTACAGTCCCGGCGAGGGCTGGACGGGGCCACAAAATCTGCACGGCAGTCTGGCCAGCGAGCCCTGTCCGGCCGAGTCGAGATCCGGGCAGGTCCAGGTGTTCTGGAAGGGCGCCGATGGCAACCTGTGGCATGTGGTCAGGGGCCTGGGCCTGCCGTTCACCCGCCCCGTCGATCTGGGCATGGGGCCGCTGGGCGGAGCGCCGCACCCCATTGTGCTGCCGAGCGGCGAGATCGAGGTGTTCTGGCGAGGCCAGACAAAGCCGTCCGCGATCTGGGCCGCCGCGCTCCGCGGCCGTCGTGCTCGCGGGCCGTTGCGCCAAGGCGGCCTGATCAGCGGCGAGCCGTGGCCGGTTGTCGCTGCGGGCACGGATTGGATTCTGTACCGCGGCAGCGACGGCAGGCTCTGGGACATGACGCGCACCTCCAGTGGCAGGTGGACGCGGTCCTATGCGGCGAGTCCGGCGATCTCGCTGCTATCGCAGCCGCTTGCCGTCGCGGGCGCGAGCGGTATGCCGCTTGAAGTCTTCTGGGCCGGGTCCAATGGCCACCTCCTGACCGCCGCGCTGACGAAATCAGGCCACTGGCGGCGGCCGGTCGATCTCGGCGGGACGGTAGCGCGATGAGCACCGCGCTGAAGCGGCATCAGGGCAGCGGGCCGGGGGCGTCAGCACTGCGGTACGGCCGTGGCGGCGGCGACGGCCCGGCCCCGTTCCCTCAATGGATGCCCGGTTGCCTCCGCAACTTCCGGTCCCCAGGCGGGTAAGCGGATGGGTATTGTAATGCCGCCCGTCCGGTCGGCAATGCTTCCCCTCCAGGCATCTGTTGCCGGCGGCGGGGGATTATGGAGCAGAGGGTTTCGGGGGAACCGCCCGTCACGTTCCCGTAATGTGTACCTGTCTGACCCAGCTACAGCCGTCTGTCACGCTAGGAATCCCATGACTGCAGTTCCGGAGAAGATCGCACGTGCCGCCTGGCGCCTGGTACCGGCGCAGCTCGAGCGCAAGCTGCGCACCGAGGCGGGCAACCGATTCGCCCGGTTCGCAGGGGTAGCGATAGTCGCGGTCATCACCAGCCAGGTTGTGCTCGGGTTGCTGACCGGCCCGATCAACCTCACGGCCGGGCTGTCGGGTGTGCTCGCCTCGATGAGCGCGGCCCTGGTCAGCTACGTGCTGAGCCGCTGGGCCTGGGAGCGCAAGGGCAGGCCGGACCTGCTGCGGGAAACTCTGCCGTTCTGGGCGGTTTCCATCGTGGTATGGATCATCCTGGGTGAGACTGCGCACTACGCAAACGTGTGGGCGCACTCGCAGGGCTACACGCACCTGGAGAAGCACCTCGTCGTCCAGGGCGCATACTTCCTGATGAACATCGTGACCTTCATCGGCCGGTTCCTGATCTTCCATTACGTGCTGTTCGCGCCGAAGAAGACCGCTAAGCAGTCCGGGCCGCCGGCCGAGCTAGCCACCGCGGACGCGACAACGCACGCCCAGGACGCCAGTTCTGTCGCGCTGCTGACCGGCGATTCGCCCGCTCAGCCCCAGGCCCGCCACCGGGCCTAACGCGCCCGACCCGGTCGCCGCCCCCGCGATGCGGGCGCCTGCGGCTGCGTGCTGTGCCATGCTGGAATGCCGATGGCGCCGCTCAGGGGAGCAGTATCGCCGCGCCAGCTCGGAAGCGTGCGGGCCTGAGGAGGTGGGGGCGTCATGACCTGGCCGAACGGGACGCCAGCGGTAATGAATCCGGTCGTCGAGGAGTCTTACCGCATCCTGCGGTCCCGGATCGACCTGTCCAGGCTGCCCAAGCTCAGTCGTGACGTCATGGAGCGCGTTATCCATGCCAGCGCGGATTTTGACTATTTCACCGATCTTGTCTGTGAAGAAGAGTCGCTTGTCGAGGCCGTGGCTGCGCTGGCGGCGGGCGCGCCCGTCGTGGCGGACTCGATGATGGTTGCCGCCGGGATCACGGGCTGCCCAGTGCGCTGCAAAATCGGCGAGCCGCTCACCCACCGGCTAGCTAGGACCGCATCGATCAGCAGGGCCTCAGCGGCCGTCCGGCTGGCGTTCGGCGAGGTGGGCCCGGGGGCTGTCTGGGTGGTCGGCGGTGGTGCCACCGCCCTGGCCGAGGTCCTCAGCCGCAGGGTAGAGCCCGCCTTTGTCGTTGGCCTGCCCGTCGGCTTCGTCGGAGCGGCCGAGACCAAGGACGCGCTACGTGCCAGCGGGCTCCCTGCAGTGAGTAACGTGTCTGAGAAGGGCGGCCCCGCCGTCGCGGTAGCGGCATTTAACGCACTACTACGGCACGCGCTGACGGTGCCGGGATCACGAGCGGGCTGGGGCCCGGACGCGCAGGCCGCGACCGCAGATGACGATGGCGCTAGCTGGTAGCGCTGGGACGGGGGCCGAGGTGGCTCAGGGCAGGCACACTGAGCCGTGGGCCGATGAGACGGGGTCTTCGGGCGCCGGGTTTCCGGGCGGCCAGCCATCGGTAGACCGCCTGTTGAGTCAGAACTCGTTCCCATCTGACCAGCGCGCCGCCGTGTACCGGGTCATCGACGAGCGCCGCGATGTCCGCCGGGGTTTTCTCGCCGACCCGATCCCGGCCGACGTGCTCGAACGCGTCCTCGCGGCTGCGCATCGCGCCCCGTCCGTCGGCTTCTCCCAGCCTTGGGACTTCATCCTCATCACCGATCCGGATCGGCGCGCCAGGATCAAGTCACTGGCCGAGCGGTCCAGGGAGGACTTCGCAGCCGGGCTGCCGGGCGCGCGGGCCCGCACATTCGACCGGCTCAAGACCGAGGCGATCCTGCAGACGCCAGTAAACATCGTCGTCACTTGCGATCCCACCCGCGGTGGCCGTCACACGCTGGGCCGGCACGCGCAGCCGCAGACCGCTGTTTACTCCAGCGTGCTGGCCGTCGCCAACTTGTGGCTGGCTGCCAGGGCTGAGGGCCTCGGCGTCGGCTGGGTGAGCTTCTTCAGCGAGCGCGAGCTGGCGGCCGAGCTCGGGCTGCCTGCGCACCTGGAGGTGGTGGCCTACCTCTGTGTCGGCTACGTGTCCAGCTTCGCGCCCGAGCCGGAACTTGAACTCGCCGGTTGGGCCCGCCGGCGGCCGCTCGGCTGGGCCGTGCACGCCGAGGAGTTCGGTCGGCGTGAGCTGCCCGGCCGGGAGGCTGTGAGCCTGCTGGACGAGGTCATCGCGGCGATTCGGCCCCTTGACGCCGAGGCTGTTGCCGCGGCCAGGCAACGGCAGGCGCAGATGACCAAGCCGCCCGGCTCTCTCGGCGTGCTGGAGGACATCTCCGTGCAGCTGTCGGGCCTGGCAGGCAGCTGCCCGCCGGTCATGCCGGAGCCGGCCGCAGTGGCCGTGTTCGCCGGCGACCACGGGGTGCACGCTCAGGGAGTCACGCCCTGGCCGCAGGAGGTCACTGGCCAGATGGTGGCTAACTTCCTCGCTGGCGGGGCGGTCGTGAACGCGTTTGCCGCACAGGCCGGCGCTGAGGTAGTCGTGGTCGACGTCGGGGTAGCGTCCGACCTCGGGCAGGTGCCCGGCTTGCTGCCACGCAAGATCGGAAGGGGCACGAGGGACTTCACGGCCGGCCCGGCGATGAGCCGCGAGGAAGCCGTGACCGCGGTCGGCGTGGGTATCGAGGTGGCCAGGGACCTGGTGGCAGCCGGGAACCGCTGCTTGCTGACCGGGGACATGGGCATCGCCAACACGACCGCGTCAGCCGCGCTGATCTGCGCCTTCACCGGCAGGGACGCAGCCGAGGTGACGGGTCGGGGCACGGGCGTCGACACCGACACGCTGACCAGGAAAATCGACGTCGTCCGGCGGGCATTGGACCTGCACCGGCCCGATCCAGCTGATCCGCTCGGGGTGCTGGCAGCCGTTGGCGGTTACGAGCACGCGGCACTGGCCGGGTTTATCGTCGCGGCCGCGGCGCTCAGGGTCCCGGTGATCCTGGACGGGGTCATCGCCGGCGCCGCCGCGCTGGCTGCGTGTGCGCTCGCGCCCGGCGCGGTGGCCTGCCTGGTCGCCGGGCATCGTTCCGTAGAGCCTGGCCACACCGTGACGCTGGATCACCTGGGCCTCCGGCCGCTGGTCGACCTGGACCTGCGCCTGGGCGAGGGCACCGGAGCGCTGCTAGCGCTGCCGATCCTGCAAAGCGCGGTCCGGGCCCTGCGCGATGTCGCCACCTTCGACTCGGCCGGCGTGACCGAGAAGAGCTAGCTCCGCGCTCGCTCGCTTCCTCGTTTCGTGAACGTGAACGTGACGAATGCTGTTAAAAGCCTCTCGTGCCGGTGCACCTAGTTCGGGTGGGTTGAGCGGCATTGTGACATAGCCGCCCTTCTTTGGTCGGCGCAGTCACTCCGACGCCCAACGCGAGCCCTCAGTGATCTTGAAAGGCGCCCGGCTCGTGAGTCGATATGCACCTTTAGTCCGGGCACTGGCAAGGTGCCGTGCACTAGTCAGTACCCGTTTCCTCATTGCTGCCGGTAATCTGCCCTAGCGGCGCACAATTACCTCAAGGCCTGATACTGGCGCCCGCGGGGCTGGACATTGGGAGGCCAGCGTTCGAGAGTCATGGTGACGAGGCGTGACCTGCACGCTCCGGTCTGCTGACCGGCTGGATAGGGCACACGAGGCGGGAACCCGCGGGCTGCCGCGCCGAATCGCGGTTACGCGGCGTAACGCAAACCCGGCTCAGGGGTAGTGAACTAGTAGAACCAACTGAGGATGACCGATCGGCTGGGGGCAGGAGACCCGCAAGTATGACCGATGGACGTGACGCGGCCTCCGCGCCGGTGCCATGGGACGGTGCCGGCCGGGTAGTTCCCGCTGCCGTGGGAACCGCAGCCGATCGTCCTCGCACGGCCGCCAGAGTCGCCGATCCTGAGGTCGCCCCCGCTGGCCCGCGCAGGTCGCCGCGCGCCAAGCCGCCCGTCTGGCCCGGAGAAGCCGCCAGCGAGGTCGCCTCCCATCAGGATGTGCCCGGCCATCCACCCGACGACCGCGGCCGGACGCCCGGCAGTCTCGGCCCGGCGGTCGGCGGCCCTGGCCGGTCCGCCGCTGAGCCAGGCCCGGACCTAGTCGAGGACGACCCGACCCGAGACCAGGCCGAAGCGGAACCGGCTGCGACAGCCGGTGAGGGTAAGGGGGCCGACGGTCCGCGCCGGGCACAAGGAGGTGCCGGCAGCGAGGACGACGGTCCCAGCGATTCCGGCAGCATCTGGGAGCGCCGATCCGGCGAGAGGCAAGCCCAGTCCGCGGGCACCAGCAGGGCCAGCACCGGCCTGGCGGACGATGCGGACGAGCCGTTCGCCCGGGTCGACGCCCGCAAGCTGGAGGCGGCGCTGCTCGGGTTGCGGCATCCGATCCTCACCGTGCCGCTCATGCTGGACGCTCCCGGCGTGGCCGAGGCCAGGGCGGAGCGGGTGAAGCTGCTCAGCCAGATCGACGACTACTTGCTGCCCCGGCTGAGGCAATCAGGCGCGCCCATTCTGGTCGCGCTGGTGGGGTCAACCGGGGCGGGCAAGTCCACCCTGCTGAACAGCCTGGTGGGCAAGCAGGTCAGCGCCACCGGCATCCGCAGGCCGACCACGAACAGCCCGGTGCTTGCGTGCCACCCCGACGACATGCGCTGGTTCGCCGAAAACGTGTTCTTGCCGACGCTGCCCCGGGTCCGGCAGCAGGGCTTGGCCATGCCGGGCCGGGACGGCCTGCTCGTGCTCGCCGCCAGCGAGGGTATGCCGCAGGGCGTTGCCCTGCTGGACACTCCGGACATCGACTCGGTCGTCCAGGCACACCGCGATTTCGCTAACCAGTTCCTCGACGCTTCCGACCTCTGGCTGTTCGTCACGACGGCCCGCCGTTACGCCGACGCCGCGGTGTGGGAAATGCTAAAGGACGCCCGTGACCGTGGTGCTGCGCTGGCCATCGCGATGTCGAGGGTGCCGCCGGGCGCCGCGCAGCAGCTGTCCGCGCATTTCGACGCCATGCTCGAGGCGAACGGCCTGCGTGACGTCGGCCGCTTCGTCATTCCCGAAACCGTGATCACCGACGCCCAGTTGCCGGCCGAAGTAGCCGAGCCGGTAAGGCGGTGGCTGGCCGATACCGCCAAGCGCGAAGACCGCCGCGTGGCGGTGCTGACTCAGACCATGTCCGGGGTGCTCGACACCTTCCGTGGCCGCGTGCCCGCGCTCGCCGATCAGGCGATGGAGCAGCTCGCGTTGCGCCGCCAGCTGCGGGAGGCTGTCGACACTGCGTACGCGGAGAGGCTGAGCGAATTCGATCAAGCGACGGGTAACGGCTCCTTGCTCAGTGGCGAGGTGCTCGCGCGCTGGCAGGACTTCGCGGGAACCGGTGACCTGCAGCGCACATTGCAGGTCCGGCGCGTCCGCGGTGCGAGCGGCAAGGCCAAGAAGCAGCGAATGCCAGCCAGGGCTGCGGCGCTGAAGGCGGCGCTTCAATCCAGCCTGGAGGCACTTGTCGTCGCGATGGCGGATAAGGCGGCCGAGGGCGCGGTGGCTAGCTGGCGGCTGCTACCCGCCGGGGAAGCGCTGCTCGACGCGCTGGCCGGGGCGACGGGCCGGGGCGGGAACAGCCCGGGCGATGCCACGGGCGGCCGCACATCAGACGTGACCGAGGCGGAGTTCGTCGCCGCCGCGCTTGCCGACCTTGGGGTTGCGTCGGTGGCCGACGTTGCCAGCAAACCGATGGATCCCGCCGCGCTGACCAGGGCAACTGCCAGCCTGGCGGAGATGGCGGCGCGCGCGATCGACAACTGGCAGGAGCACGTACGGCACATCGTCCGAGCGGAGAACGTCACGAAGCGCTCGATCGCGAGGGTCATCTCATTCGACGATGAGTCGCTCGGCCTGGTGTTGACCATCGGCGTGCTTGGCTACCCGGAACCCGATCGGCGGGCGGCCGATGCGCCGGGCGCAGTACCACAGCAGCTCCTTACCTCACTGTTCGGTGCTGGCCTATTGCGCGACATGGGCGCTCGGGTGCGCCAGGACCTGCGCGATCAGGTCGGGAAGCTGTTCGAGGAGGAGACGCGCCGCTACTTCGAGATCATCGACTCGGCGGGCGCGCCCGAGGAAACTGCGGCAACCCAGCTTCTCCAGGCCGGTTACGAGCTTGAGGGAGCGCGATGAGCGCAACCCTGGCGGCGCAATTGCCTGGCAGTGCCGAGCGCCTCGGGCTGTCTACCAGGCTGGCCGCGCTGGCCAGGCTTATCCAGATCGGCGATGAACGGCGCGGGCCGGACGGCTTCAGCGACGAATTGCTGACCGAGGCCAGTGACCTGCTCAATCGTGCCGGTCAGCGGCTCGTGATGTCGGCCAGTCATACCGTGGTGTCGCTCGCGGGCGGCACTGGCAGCGGGAAGTCATCCTTGTTCAACCAGCTATCAGGCGCCGACTTCTCTGCCGTCGGCGTAACCCGGCCGGTGACGAACGAGGCGCACGCGTGCGTGTGGGGTGTGGCCGGATCCGGCCCGTTGCTGGAGTGGCTCGGCGTGCCGGGGCGGTATCGCTATGCCAGGGCGAGCGCGCTGAGCAGCGGGGAGCCAGCCATGAATGGGCTGGTGCTGCTCGACTTGCCCGACCACGATTCGGTGATGGGCCATGCCACGGGCCTGGTCGACAAGCTTGTCGGCCGGTCCGATCTGCTCGTCTGGGTGCTTGACCCGCAGAAGTACGCGGATGCGGCAGTGCACAGGAGGTTCCTGGTTCCGCTGGCCGGTCACTCCGAGGTGATCGCTGTGGTGCTCAATCAGTGTGATCTGCTCACCGCAGCCCAAGTCGAGGACTGCGTGAACGACCTGCGGCGGCTCCTGGATGAGGAGAACCTGCCTGACGTCCAGATCCTCGTCACCTCGGCCACGACCGGGGCTGGCATCGAGGAGCTGCGCAAACTGCTGATCGACGCGGTGTCGGCCCGGAAGGCAGCGGCCGCGCGAATCTCCGCGGACCTTGACAAGATCATTGCCCGGTTCGAGCCGTACGGTGCGCTGGAGTCCGTCGGCGAGGTAGACGCGGACGATCTGCACCTGGCCAACGGGCTTGAGGCCCAGCTGGCAGCGTCATTCGCCAGCGCCGCGGGCGTCGGCGCGATTGGCGATGCCCTGCGCGGCGCCCGCGAACTGAGAGCCATGGACTACGTCGGCTGGCCGGTCACCTGGCTGGCCGAACGCATCACGCGCCGGGACCCGGTCCGCAAGGTCCGCCTCGGGCGGCTGTGGGAACAGGTCCGGGGAGTCACCGCTGGCCCCTCGGGCGCCCAGCAGGCTGAGATCGATACTGCACTTACCAGGATCGCTGATCATGCGGTACCGCCGCTGCCCAGGCCGTGGTCGCGGACAGTGCGGGCTGCCGTGCGGTCGGAGGCCCAGGAGATCCCGTCCGCGGTTGGCGCGGTGATCGGCGATGCGCTGCCGCCCCATGCGGCCGTTGACCGCTGGTGGCGGATGATCGGGGTCGTGCAGGGCCTGCTGCTCGGCTGCGCGCTGGTCGGGATCGCCTGGTTCATCGCCCTGCTGGTCTTCGGCGTGGGCGGGGTCGGCTCTGGCATTCCCGCCCTATTCAGGGATGTGTGGATGCTCCCGTGGGTGGCCTTGCTGGCTGTGGCCGGCCTTGTCGGCGGCTGGCTGACGGCCCGGATCTGCACCAAGGCGATCCGTGCGGCGTCCGAGCGGGACACGGAAGTACTGCTGGAGGACATTGGCCAGCGGCTGACCAGGGTGGCCTACGATCTGGTGGTCGTTCCCGCGGACGATGAGCTTTCGGAGTTCAGTCGCTTCCGGGCTGAGCTGGGGACAGCGGCAGGCGGCAACCTGCCGCGCACGATATAAGGGGCTATTCGGCCAGACCGGAGCCGCAGTTGCGACGTTCCATCGATTGCGATTGATATTCCGGGCATATCACCATGCCACGGCGGCCTGAGTTCGGTGGAACGTCAGCGATACCGGTGCCCGGCCGCTTGCCCGGACAGCAGCACGTGCTGGCGCGGATTTTCTCACAGTTGCGGCGATCATCGGTCTGGCTGTCCACAGGAACGGCGATGTCGTGGCGGTTATGCACAGGTGCGCGATCAGCAAAGCCATGGAGGCGGCCCGCCGCGCATTCTGGACACGCAGGCTGGCGGCACCGGGCCGCCGCCGCTTGGCGACAGGCGAAGCGCTGCGGCAGCCGCAGCGAGAACATCGCCGCGCCCAGAATAGAGGAGCCGATGATGGTTAACGAGGCATGCTTCAGCGTGACTGGCTATGTCGCGACGCAGCCACGGTTCGGGTTCACCCGTACCCAAGTCCCAACGCTCTCCATGCGGGTCGGCTGGACGCCGCGGCGACGGGACCCGAAGACAGGAGACTGGGCAGACGAACCGAGCTCGTTCGCCACAGTCCTGTGCTACCGCAAGGTGGCCGAGAACGCAGCCGCCTCCCTGCGCAAGGGCGATCCGATCATCGTGAAGGGAACGTTGCGGACCAGGGACTTCGAGGATGCAGCCGGTAGCAAGAGGATATCGGTCGACGTGCTAGCCGAGTCGATCGGCCACGACCTGTCCCGCGGCATCTCCGTGTTCACCCGATCGCGCGCCCAGCTGGCGCAGACCGCGTTGCAGCAATGGCAGGCGGAGCACGGCCTGGCGGTGCCGCAGCCGGATGGCGATCCTGGGTTGACCGAGACTGGGTTGGCCGAGACTGGGCCGGAAGACCACGCGGTCAGCTCCGAGCAGGCGGGGGACACGGAGCCGCAGGATCCTGACAAGTCAGATCTGGACCGGGCGGACCTGCCGGAGCCGGATTCTGCGCAGCCTGGCGCAGCAGAACTGGAGACGTCCGACGACGAGTTGTTCGACGAAGACGAGGCAATCGAGATCCTGGCGGGAGCCGAACCGGCAGGTGCGCCCTCCTGACTGCTCGTCGGCCAGGTGCTGGCCGTGGTCTGGCAGCGGCCGCACCTGGGGTTCGGACCGGCGACGGCCGTGCGCCGGGCTTGGGCCTAGCGGCGGCCGTGCCCTGGGGCCGGGTCCGGCGGCCGTGCCGGTCCGGTCCGGTGCGGCGGTGGTCTGGTCGCCTGCGTTTAGGTTCGGCGCCAGCTTCGTCGCAGCTGCGGCCCGGCTTGGGCCGGACCGCGCGCTGTGCTCTAACGTCGCAAGCCGGGCCACGCTGTCGGCCGGTTCGTAGCGGAGCGTTATAGCCCCTACCCTGGTGGCATGCCGGAGTTCATCTATCAGATGAGCCGTGTCCGCAAGGCGCACGGCGACAAAGTCATCCTCGATGACGTAACACTCGCATTCCTGCCCGGAGCGAAGATTGGCGTTCTCGGACCGAACGGAACAGGTAAATCGACGCTTTTGCGGATGATGGCAGGCGTCGAACAGCCATCTAATGGCGACGCGCGCCTCATGCCGGACTTCACAGTCGGCATCCTCGACCAGGAGCCCAGCCTGGACGACTCCAAGACGGTTCTTGGCAACGTCGAAGAGGGCGTGGCCGAGACGAAGGCGCTCCTGGACCGGTACAACGAGATCGCTGAGCAGATGGCCACCGACTACTCCGACGATCTTCTCGAGGAGATGGGCAGGCTCCAGGAACAGCTTGACCACAAGAATGCGTGGGACCTCGAAAGCCAGCTCGACCAGGCGATGGACGCGCTGCGCTGCCCGCCGCCGGACGCTGACGTGTCTGTGCTATCTGGCGGCGAGCGCCGTCGGGTTGCGCTGTGCAAGCTGCTGCTGTCCCAACCCGACCTGCTGCTGCTGGACGAGCCGACGAACCACCTGGACGCCGAAAGCGTGCAGTGGCTGGAGCAGCACCTCGAGAAGTATCCCGGCACGGTGGTAGCGGTCACTCACGACAGGTATTTCCTGGATAACGTGGCCGGCTGGATCCTCGAGCTCGACCGGGGCAGGGCCTTCCCCTATGAGGGCAACTACTCCACTTACCTGGAGACCAAGGCCGCCCGGCTGAAGGTCGAAGGTCAGAAGGACGTCAAGAAGCGCAAGCGCCTAGAGGACGAGCTCGAGTGGGTTCGGTCAAGTCCCCGCGCGCGCCAGGCGAAAAGCCGGGCCAGGCTCCAGCGTTACGAGGAGATGGCTGCTGAGGCTGACCGGAACCGGAAGCTTGACTTCGAGGAGATCCAGATTCCGCCCGGCCCCCGGCTTGGCACGCTGGTCGTCGAGGTCAACGAGCTGAGCAAGGGCTTTGACGACCGAACCCTGATCGAGAACCTCAGCTTCAGCCTTCCCCAGGGCGGCATCGTCGGTGTCATCGGACCGAACGGCGTCGGCAAGACGACCTTGTTCAAGATGATCATAGGGGAGGAGCAGCCCGACTCCGGAACCATCAAGATCGGCGAGACGGTCCAGATCGCGTACGTCGACCAGTCGCGTGCCCGGATCGACCCCGATAAGAACGTCTGGGAGGTCATCTCTGACGGCGAGAGCTACATCAACGCCGGGAAGACCGAGATTCCCAGCCGTGCCTATGTCGCCGCGTTCGGCTTCAAGGGCGGCGACCAGCAGAAACCGGCTGGCATCCTATCGGGCGGTGAGCGCAACCGGGTCAACCTGGCACTCACCCTCAAGCAAGGTGGCAACCTGCTGCTCCTTGACGAACCGACTAACGATCTTGATGTCGAGACGCTGTCTTCGCTGGAGAACGCGCTTTTGGAGTTTCCTGGCTGCGCCGTGATCACCAGCCACGACCGGTGGTTCCTTGACAGGATCGCTACCCACATTCTGGCGTGGGAGGGCGGGGCCAATTGGTTCTGGTTCGAGGGCAACTTCGAGGCTTACGAGAAGAACAAGATCGAGCGTCTGGGAGTCGAAGCGGCCAGGCCGCACCGTGTCACCTACCGCAAGCTGACCAGGGGTTAGTGCGCCGGACCCGGTAAGCATCCTCGTCCGGCCGAGGGCCCACCTGGTCGGTTGGCCGTGCGAGGGCTGGGCATCTGGTCAGCACGTCCATGGCGGGAGTCGCGACGACTGGCTCTGAACTGCAATGCAAGTCGAGCATTTGACCGCATATGCTCGCGCGCAGCCAGACTTAGCGCCCGACTCGGAGAAAACACGAGCATGACCACCGGCGAATCCTCCGCGACTTCGGCCAGTCCGCCCGACTACCTCGCCGCGCCCGGCCCGGCCAGCCTGCCTGATCGGGCCCGCGTGGTGGTTGTCGGCGGCGGCATCATCGGCACGTCTGTGGCCTACCACCTGGCGCACATGGGCGTTCGGGACGTGGTGCTGCTTGAACGCGACCGGCTGACTTCAGGTACCACGTGGCACGCGGCCGGGCTGATGGCGACCTTCGGTTCCACCTCCGAGACGTCGACCGAGCTGCGCAAGTACACCCGCGACCTGTACCTGCGGCTCGAGGCCGAGACCGGCCTGGCGACCGGCATGCGGCAGGTCGGGCTGATCGAGCTGGCCATCGAGCCTGGCAGGCTGGAGGAATACCGCCGGGTCGCCAACTTCAACCGCCACTGTGGCGTCGAGGTGCACGAGATCTCCGCCAGGGACGTCGCCGAGTTGTGGCCGCTAGCTCGGACCGACGACGTGCTGGCCGGCTTCTACATCCCGGCCGACGGCCGGGTGAACCCGGTCGACGTCACGATGTCGCTCGCTAAGGGCGCGCGGCAGCAAGGCGCGAGGATCATCGAAGGCCTCGCGGTCACCGGTTTCCTCCGCAAGAACAGCACGGTCACCGGCGTGCGGACCAGCCACGGGGATATCGAGGCGGAGTACGTCGTGAACTGCGCGGGCATGTGGGCCCGCCAGCTCGGCGAACTGGCCGGAGTCAGCATCCCGCTGCAAGCAGCCGAGCATTACTACCTGCTCACCGAGCCGATCGCCGAGGTGGGCCGGGACTGGCCGGTGCTTGAGGACCCGGCGAATTACGGTTACTTCCGCGAGGAAGGCGGCGGCCTGATGCTCGGCATGTTCGAGCCGGTCTGCGCTCCGTGGCAGGTCGGCGGCATCCCGCCGGACTTCTCGTTCGGCGAGCTGCCGCCGGACTGGGACCGGATGGGCCCGTTCCTGGAGAAAACGATGTCCAGGATCCCGATCTCCAGCCAGGTTGGCATCCGCAAGTTTTTCTGCGGCCCGGAAAGCTTCACCCCCGACCTGGCCCCGGTAGTCGGCGAGGCACCGGAACTCAGGAACTACTTCGTCGCGGCCGGCCTGAACTCGATCGGCATCCTGACCGGCGGCGGCATCGGCCGGCTGATCGCGCACTGGATCGTGAGCGGCCGGCCGGACGTCGACGTCACCGGCATGAATATCGATAGGCTGCACGCCTACCAGGCCAACCCGGAGTACCGCGCGACCCGAACCGTCGAGTCGCTGGGCATGGTCTACGCCACGCACTACCCAGGCCGGTCAATGCGTACTGCGCGCGGCGCGAGGCAATCCCCGATCCACGACCGCCTAGTCGCTGAGCGCGCTTTCTTCCGTGATGTCAGCGGCTGGGAGGGTGCTGATTGGTACGCACCCGCAGGCACCATCCCCGACGGCAGCACCCCGGATGCTGGCGAGCTGTCCTGGGGGCGCCAGGACTGGTACGGCAACTGGGAAGCCGAGCATCATGCTTGCCGTCACGGCGTGATCCTGATGGACATGTCTTTCATGGCCAAGTTCGCCGTGCAAGGCCGGGACGCTGGCCGTGAGCTCGACCGTATCTCCGCGAACGCAGTCAACGAAGATCCCGGCGTGATCACCTACACCCAGTGGCTCAACGATGACGCCAAGCTCGAGGCCGATCTCACCGTCACCAAGCTCGACGACAACGACTTCTACGTCGTCGCGTCCGATACCGCGCACCGGCATGCGCTGACCTGGATGCGGCGGCAGTTCGCCGCGCGTGATGCTCATGCGTTCGTCACGGACGTGACTTCGGCCTACGCGCAGATCAACATCCAGGGCCCGCGCTCGCGCGCGCTGCTGGCGTCCGTCACCAGGGCCGACGTCAGTGACGCGGCGTTCGGGTTCCGCGCTGCCAGGCATATCGACATCGGGTTCGCCCGGGTGCTGTGCATCAGGATCACCTACCTTGGCGAGCTGGGTTACGAGCTGCACATCCCGGCCGAGCAGGCGGTGCACGTCTACGACCGCCTCGTAGCAGCAGGCAGCGAGTTCGGCCTGCGGCATGCCGGTCTAAAAGCGCTGAGCAGCCTGCGGATGGAAAAGGCCTACCGGGACTACGGTCACGACATCGACAACACCGACACCGTGCTCGAAGCGGGGCTCGGCTTCGCGGTCGCGCTGGACAAGCCGGGCGGGTTCATCGGCAAAGATGCGGTGCTCGCCCAAAAAGCCAGCGGCCCGCTCGAAAGGCGCCTGGTCCAGGTGCTGCTCGCTGACCCTGAGCCGCTGATGTTCCACGCCGAAATAGTGCAGCGGGATGGTGCCGAGGTCGGCTACATCCGGGCTGCTTCGTACGGCTGGACCCTCGGCGGGGCGGTCGGGCTCGCCATGATTTCCTCCGGCGGCAAGCCGATCGACCAGGCTTACCTTGATTCCGGCGAGTGGACGGTGCAGATCGGCGACCGCACCTGCCCGGCGCGGGTCTCGCTGCGGCCGTTCTACGACCCGGCGAACAGACGCGTCAGGGGGTAGCGCTTGGCTGGACCGGGTTCACGCTGGCGCTGGTTATGACGCCGTTAACGACCGTGTAGGACCCTTGGTAGATCTTCACCGGGCCGTGGGTCTGGAACGCGTGCAGGGTCAAACTGACCACGTTTCCGCTGACCGAGAAGTCCGACAGCACGTCGCGAGCCGTGCCCGCGAATCCGGTGCTGAATGCGGCGTAAGACCCGCGCTTGCCCGTGAGCCTCCAGGCCTCCTGATACCGATGACGATTGATCGCTCGGAAGTAGGAGAGCACCGTCGCGGCCGGCCCAGGCACGTGCACCCTGGTGGTGTTGCCGACCGTCGGCGTCGAGGCCGACGGTTGCGCCCGGTGCAGCAGCGAATAGCCGATTCCGCCGAGCCCGGCTAGCCCGGCGATCACGATAATGCTCGCCAGAACCTTCCGGCCCCTCCGGCCGCGAGCCTGCGGCGCACCGTCGGCCCGTTTCGGCCCCGTTACCGGAAGAATATTGTCGCGGACAGTCTTCGGCGCGCGCCCGAACCCCGCCTGCTCAGTCACATGGCGCTGAGGATGCTGCGCGCCCGCCGCGGGGATTTTGGGAGGGAACGGGGCCTGCTTGGCGCCCGGCCACACCGTCCGGCACGTCATGCCTGGGCCCCGCCTGGGCGGCGGGCTTTGCGGCCGGCCGGTCCGGCGGGCTCGGCTGGGCCGGGACCCTGGCGGTCTCGACCGGGGCAACCCCGTTCCCGGACCTGGCAATCCCGGCCTCGCGCCCGCCCGCCAGCGCCGCGCTCAGCGCATTGACGAAATCACGGCAAGTCGGATACCGGCTGGCCGGTGACTTGGCCATGGCGGTCGCGATGACCTGGTCGACGGCGGGCGGCAGGTCCGGGCGTCGCTGCGTCAGCCGGGGCGGCTCGGCCTCCAGTTGGGCCCACATCAGCGCCATGCTGTCGTCGCGGCGGAAGGGCGGCGTGCCGGTGAGCATCTCGGCGACGGTGCAGGCAAGCGCGTACTGGTCCGCTCGGCCGTCCACCGGCTGGCCCTGGATCTGCTCGGGCGAGATGTAATCAAGCGTGCCCAGGAACTGGCCGGTCGAGGTCAGCGTGGACGGGCTGAGCGAGTGCTTGCTCAGCCCGAAGTCGGACAGGTAAACGTGGTCAGAGTCGCCGCGGCTGGTCTGGCCGAGCAGGATGTTCCCTGGCTTGACGTCGCGGTGCACGAGGCCGCAGGCATGAGCGGCATCCAGGGCCGATGCGACCTGGCTCACGATTTCCAGCGCGCGGGCCGGGCTCAGCCTGCCTTCGGCGTCGAGCAGCGAACGGACGTCGCCGTGACTGACGTATCGCATCGCGATGAACAGCACGTCGCCTGATTCGCCAGCTTCGAACACCGGGATGATGTGCGGATGGTCGACGCCCGCCGCGGCGCGCGATTCCCGGATGAAGCGCTGCCGGAAGGCCTCGTCCTCGCCCAGGTGCGGCGCTAGCACCTTGAGCGCGACGAGTCGCCCGAGCCGCAGGTCGAGGGCGCGGTAGACCACAGCCATGCCGCCACGGCCGATCGGCTCCTGGATTTCGTATCCGGCGACGCGTTCGCCGGGAACGAGATC
The DNA here is from genome assembly GCA_963711055.1 of uncultured Actinomycetota bacterium. Classification (GTDB taxonomy): domain Bacteria; phylum Actinomycetota; class Actinomycetes; order Streptosporangiales; family Streptosporangiaceae; genus JAJYUU01. Next base: position 195,977 of record CAVQCR010000019.1, read on the forward strand.
ACCTTGCCCGGGTCGGACGTCCTGTGTCACTGCTAGCCTCCCACCCTGGGGCTGCTCGGCGACCTGGACCAAGCGTCGGCAGTGCCACGGTTCGTCCCAGGTGAAAAGGTGTCGTCCTAGTATCCTGGCCGCGGCCCGTTCGCCGCAAATGGCTTGTATCGGCTGAGACCGAGATGTGGCTCTGCCGGGACCCTATCTAAACCGGGCGCGACTGGTGGCTAGCCGGTGCGGCTCAGGCCGGGCTGAGGCCGAGATCACGACGGCCCGGCTCGCCGGGTTCGTTGACCAGGCTGTGCGCGGCCATGACGAGGTAATCCCACAGCTGCGCGTCGTGCGCGGGATCGAGCTTCAATTCGTCCAGGGCGGTTCGCATGTGCCGTAGCCAGGCGTCGCGCTCGGCGGGGCCGATGCTGAAATGCGCGTGCCGCATCCGCAGCCGGGGATGACCGCGCCGTTCCCCGTAGTCAGCCGGACCGCCCCAGTACTGGATGAGGAACATCCGGAGGTGCTCCTCGGCGGGGCCGAGGTCACGGCTGGGATAGACCGGCCGCAGTTCCGGATCAGCGGCGACCTCGGCGTAGAAGCGGTGCACCAGGCGGCGGAAGACCGGTTCGCCGCCGATGGCCTCGTACAGGCTCGGTGCGTGAGTCTCGCTCATAACGGTCCCAGGGTATCCGTTCGCCGCGATGGAAGATCACGGCCAGCAGCGGCCGGCCGGGGCTGGTCGGTGACCTCCCGGCCTGTTGGCGCGCGGCGGCGGCGCGCTGAGTCACGGGTCGGCGGGATCGGGTTGACGCGGCACGGAGGGTGCTGGCGTGGCCGGGCCCGGCCCGGCGCTGGCGGCCGCAGCCGCGTCTAGCGCCGTCTTCAGGCGCTCCCGCAGTTCCCTGGCCACTTTGACTTTGGCCTGCGGCGCCGTCCGCGCGGCTACCCGGATCAGCACGGTGTCGGCTGAGATGTTCTCCACACCCCAGACCTGCGGCCGGTCCAGGATCACCGCGTGCCAGGCGGGTTCCTCCCAGAGGGCAACAGCCGCGTGTTCCAGCGTTCCGCGGGCGGCGCCGACCGGTAGCTCATATGGCACCGGGAAGTCGATGACGGCCCTGGCCCAGCCGTACGTCTCGTTTCCCGCTGCCTTGATCGTGCCATTGCGGATATGCCAGACCACGCCATTGATGTCTCGCAGCCTGGTGATGCGGAGGGTGACGGCCTCCACCGTTCCGACGACGCCGACGTCAACCACATCGCCAACGCCGTACTGATCCTCCAGCAGGATGAAAATGCCGGCCAGGAAATCTCTGACCAGGTTCTGCGCGCCAAAGCCGAAGGCAACCCCGAGCACCCCGGCGCTGGCCAGGACGGGAGCCAGGTTCAGGCCCATATCGCCAAGGATGATCACGGCCGCGATGGTGAAGATGGTGACCGAGGCAGCATTGCCCAGCACAGAGGCAAGTGCCGTAGCGCGCTGGCTGCGCCGCTCGCCGAAAACTCCGCGATGGCCGGCCTCACCGGCCGCCTCCCGCTCGTGGCCAGTGGCGGCCCGCGTCGTCAGCCGTTTGATCAGGCGCCGCGCCCCCAGCCGCAGCAGCACGGCCAGCACGAGCACGAACACGATACGCAGGCCGAGCTGGACCGGGCCGCTGAGGTAAGCGGTGACGAAGTCGGCCGCGTGACTGTTGTGCGTCAGGTCCCAGACCGTCCGGCAGACGATGCTGGGCTCCCGGCCGCAGGCCAATGTCAGGGTCTGCACGCTGGCCGGGGCACCCGACGCGGTCCCAGCCAGGGGAATGCTGATCGCCAGCGCCGCCAGTGCCACGGCCCGATCTTATTGACAGCGTCGGCACAATTTCGTAACGAAGACTGAGTTACTCGTGGGGCCAATGAGGAAAGGCGGCCGGATTGGGCTAACAAGATGCGAGTGGCAAGTTACAATGCGTTAGTGGACGTGATCCGCTCAGGGTGACTCGGGCCTTTGAAGCGCAGATACCAAGCACGGGAGGAGACCGGTGTCAGCGGAGCGGAGCGTGGCGGCTGTGGCTGCGGCTGCCACTGCCGGAGGCCGGGGCAGGCAAGAGGTCGTCGAGTTCGGCGGGACCCGTCACGAGCTGGCCCTCGCCCGGCAGATCAGGGCCCGCGCGATAGTCGCCGGCGCTCAGCAGGCCGAGATAGCGGCCGCCATCACGAGCGAATGCGGCAGCAGCAACATCAAGGCTTATCGGCTGGCCCTCGGCATCGGGCTCGCCGACGTGGCCGCGCAGGTCCGGGCCAGGTTCGAAGCGGACGGCCGGGCAGTGCCCAGGTTCAGCGAGACCCTGCTGTCGGCCTACGAGAGCGGTCAAAAGCGACCTGGCCCTGAATACTTGCACTACCTCTGCGCGGTCTACCAGGCCGATCCGGCCGACCTAGGTCTGGGCAGCCGGTGCCTGTGCGGCCATTCGCACCGGCCGGCCGTGACGGTGCCGTCGCAGCGGGCTTCACGCTGGGGCGAGACGCGAGGCGCCCTTGCTATTCCGGCCGGGCGGGTCGGCCAGGATCGGGTCGACCCTTGCCGTCGACGGCCCGACTCGATTCCGAGGACGACGACTACGCACTGCGAGACATGCTGATCCGGCGAATGGCAGAACCGGGCTGCCGGGTCGACAGCCGTTTCCTCGGAGCGGTGGACCGCATCCGTCGGCGGATGGACGACGCCCTCATGGGCGGAAGAGTGTCCGCCACGATGATCGACAGATGGGAACAGGCCACGGCCGGGTACGGCCGCCAGTACATGATGGTGCCGCCGCTCCGGCTCCTGTGCGACGTACTGCTCGACTTCGCCGACGTGCGCCGGATGTGCGAGGAACGGGAGCCGCTTGAGTTCGCCGACCGGCTGTGCCGCCTCGCCGCTCAACTGGCCGGGCTGGCGGGCATCGTGATGCTCGATCTCGGCGATCACCGGCTGGCCCGGTCGTTCTTCCATACCGCGCTGACTGCGGCCGACGAGACAGGCGACCGCCAGTTGCGTGCCTGGGTGGCGGTGCGTGAGGCGATGGTGCCGCTGTATTACGGCGACCCCGGCGAAGCAGCGACGCTGGCGAAGGCGGCCAGCGACCTGGCCGGGCGCCACCTGTGCGTACCGGGGGTGATGGCACCTGTCATCGAGGCCAGGGCGCAGGCCCGGATGGCCTCGCTCAGCCGTCACGGACGGCGGTCGACCCTGGGCCGGGCAAAGGCGAGCCTGGACCGCGCCCAGGACAAGCTCGCCGACCTGCCGCCGGTCCAGCGCGGCGACACAGCGCTCGGCTACACCGAGCGCCAGTTGTACTTTCACATGGGCGACGCCCTCGTCAGCCTGGGCGACTGCCAGGGGGCCGGACTAGCGTTCGGCCAGGCGGCCCAGCTGTATCCGGCCACCGAGGTACTTGACTGCGCGCTGATAGCGCTAGGGCAGGCTCGCTGCTTGCTGGAGTCCGACGAGCCCGAACAGGCCCTGCTTCTTGGCCGCGACACGATGCTCGCGCTGCCGCCCGAGCACAGGACCGAGGTCGTGGCCCAGGTAGCCAGGTCAGTGGGCCAGGACGCGGCGGCACGTTACCCGCAGCTGCCCGCGCTGGCCGACTACCGAGACGCGCTGCAGAGCCCTTAGCGGCGCCGCGCGGCGCTTACCGGTGCGCGTTGCCCTGGGCGCACCAGAATCGTCAGCCGATCGCCAGGCCGGTCTGCGCCGCCGCGAACGCTAGCGTTTCAGCCGACAGCCCGATCGAGCGGCTGACGGCCCTGGCGCCGTGCCCGACGTTGCCCTCACGACGCAGCAGCACCGGCCGCGCCTCCGCTGCTGCGGCGGTGGCATGCTGCAGCGCCGCGCACATCTTCCGGGCGTGCAGCGGATCGACTCTGGTGTCGCCGTCAAAAACGGTGAACAGGATCGCTGGGTACCGCACGCCTGCTCGCACCCGGTGATAGGGCGAGTAACCGAGCAGCCAGCCAAGTTCCTCCGGGTCGGCGGCTGTGCCGTACTCGTCGTTCCACGATTCGCCGAGGCCGAACTGCTCGTACCGCACCATGTCGAGCAGCGGCGCCGAACATACCGCAGCTGCGGCCAGCTCGGGACGCTGGGTTACCGAAGCACCGACCAGCAGCCCGCCGTTCGATCCGCCCCACACCGTCAGCTGCTCGCTGGTCGTCCGCCCGTCGGCGATCAGTTTCTCCGCTGCCGCGTGGAAATCGTCGAACACGTTCTGCTTGTGCTCCCGCATGCCCGCGCGGTGCCACAGCTCGCCTTCCTCGCTGCCACCGCGCAAGCCGGCGATGGCGTAGATGCCGCCCGCCTCGACCCACGCCAGGATGGAGGCCGAAAAGGCAGGCGTCAGGCTCAGGCTGAAGCCGCCGTATCCGTACAGGATCGCCGGACGTGCCAGGGCCGGAACGGGGACCATCTCGCTCCCGGCTGCCTGCTCATCGCTGCCGCCGGCGGCCGAAACGACGACCATCCTGACCGTGGTCCCGTCGGCTGACACGAAGGGGACTTGCTCGGCCCGGACCGGCGTTAGGTCGACGAAGCCGGGCGCGCGCTGCCACACCTCAGCGCTGCCTGCCAGCGCGCCGAAGCACAGCACTAGTCCGGGTGTCGCGTAGTCGGTATAGCTGAACCAGGCCTCGTGGCCGCCTTCGGGCCGCTCGCTTAGACCGCCGATGGTGCCGAGGCCGGGCAGCTCGACCTTGCTGAGCTGCGCACCAGTCGCCAGTTCGTGCACGCTGAGCTCACTGATCGCGTGCCGGCACCGAGAGGCGAGCAGCAGCGGCTGGTCCAGCTGCGGGCCGTCCAGGATGGCGAAGTCGCTGAGCACCGCCTCGCTGTCCTCGGCCAGCAGGTCCTGCCAGCTCTCTGCGGCCGGAAACGCCGGGTGCGCGGGGTCAGCGACGGCGAGCCGGCGCCGCGGCGCACCGGAATCGGTCAGCAGGTAAAGCCTGCCGTCACGCCCCGCCACTGGCCACGTCCTGGCGTCCACTCCCTGCTGCAGGACCATCAGCTCGGGCGCGGCCGGGTCTGTCCGGGTCAGGTCGGCCACCCAGACGTCGTCGCGCGGTGCCGTCCCGGCCGAGGCGGTGATCACAAGCCAGCGGCCATCCCGGCTGACCGAGATGCCGTAGTAATTGGTCTTGTCCAGGCCGTCGCCAAGGATGATCACGTCATCGCTGGCGGCCGTGCCGACCCGGTGCAGGTAGACCCGGCGGTGGTATTGCTGCTCGCCAGGTGGGACCGCGTCCGGGGCGAGCCTCCGGCTGTAGTAGAACGCCTCACCATCAGGCAGCCACGCGATGGCTGTATAGCGGCAGCGGTCGATCGGGCCGTCCACGTCCGATCCAGTCGCCACGTCCATGACCCGCAGAACTGATTCCTCCCGGCCGCCCTCGGACAGTTGGTAGGCAAGGAGCCGGCCGTCGTGGTCGGGCTGCCAGCTATCGAGCGTGGTGGCGCCGGACGCGTCGACCGCCATCGGGTCGATCAAAACCCGTTCGCCCTCCCGGTTGCCTGCTGGCTCGCCGCCGCCGGGGTCACCCCCGTCGTCCCGCGCGCCCGCGTCCGCGCGGCCCGTGGTCGCCGTATAGAGCACCGCGTGCTCCTGCCCGGCTTCGCGCCGGGTGTAGAACTGCCGGTTTCCGCGCCAGGTCGGCGTACCGACAGCGCCGGCGCCGAGCAGTTCAGTCAGCCGTTCCCCGAATCGCTCGCGGCCACTCAGCCCGGCCAGATAGCGGGCGTAAAGCTCATCCTGGGCCTGCAGCCATTGGCTGCTTTCCGGACTGGCCGGGTCCTCAAGCCAGCGGTAGGGATCAGACACCTTCCGGCCGTGAATCGTGTCGGTGAGATCCTGGCGAGGAGCGGGCGGGTAGGCAAGACCGGTCATGCTGGCACCTTAGTGTTATGGCGGCGGCAGGATCGCGCGTCGTTCACCTATTAGATGTTGGCGAACGGGGCGGCCGGCCGTCACACTGGTCACGGGTGCCCCGGCGGCACGTGCGCCTGCAGGTGGTGTCACCCGTAGTGACGGGAGGTGTAAGTGCGCCGCGTGTTGCTGCTCAATATCACCTATGAGCCGCTGACCACGGTCGGCTTGCACCGTGCGGTCTGCCTCGTGCTGGGGGAGAAGGCCGACGTACTCCACGCCGATGCCGACGGCATTCAACTGCATTCAGCGTCCATCAGGCTGCCCGGCGCCCTCGGTGATCAGGCTGCGCCGCTACGTCCGGGTACCGCATCGCAGCCGCGTCCCGCTGACCAGGGCCGCGCTGATGCGCCGGGACAATTACCTGTGCGCCTATTGCGGGACCAAGGCAGACACCATTGACCACGTGGTACCTCGCAGCCGCGGCGGCCCGCACGCATGGGAGAACTGCGTAGCCTCCTGTACCCGGTGTAACCACCGCAAAGCAGACAGGCTGATCGAGGAACTGGGCTGGACGCTCCCACGGCTGCCTGCCGCCCCTCGCGGGCCGCACTGGCGGCTGATCGGCGCCGCTGATGACGGCGATCCGCAATGGGTCGCCTATCTCGAGCCAAGCGCCGCTTAGCGCGACCTCCGCTGGCGTCTGGCGCCCGGTGCCTCGTCCAAGTGGCACCTCGCTTGCCGGCTCGCAACAGTATGTAGGTTTCAGTGCCGCAAACTGGGCATTCCGGTCGCGTAGGTCACTGAAATCGTCAGCATGTCGTTCCACCGTCCTGAACGGATGTCCAGTTCAACCTGGCATACGTAGATATGCGCTGGGAAACAACAGCCAGCTCGCCGTCCTCTGTCGTCATCACCCGCACCCCCAGGCCGAAATGGTTGCTGAGCACGCCCTCGCGCAGTACCTCGCCTGCCGGGCCAGAGGCTGCGATCTTGCCGTTCGCGAGCAGCAGCAGCCGGTCCGCGAACTGGCCGGCCAAGGTGAGGTCGTGGATAGCGGACAGGACCGTCAGGGAGCGCTCCCGGCGCACCTCGTCGATGAGCTCGAGCGCATCCATCCGACGGCCGAGGTCGAGCGCGCTGGTCGGCTCGTCGAGCAGCAGCACCGGTGCCCCCTGGGCCAGTGCCCTGGCCAGCACGACCCGCTGCAGCTCGCCCCCGGACATCGTCCCGAGCCCGCGGTCGGCCATCTGGCCCAGGTCCATACGGTCGATGACATTCTGGCAAATACGGCGGTCGGCTCCGGTTTCGGACCGGAGGTAGCCGATATGCGCTGTCCGGCCGAGCAGCACGTACTCTGCCACCGTCATGTCGGGTGGTAGCACCGGTCGCTGCGGTACGGAGGCGACCAGCATCGCCAGTTCGCGTCGGCCGAGCCCGTCAGCGCGCCTGCCGCAAATCGTGATCACGCCGGAATAGGCGACTAGCCGTGCTATGGCATTCAGCAGCGTCGTCTTGCCGGCGCCGTTCGGGCCGATGACGCCTAGCCACTCGCCGCCGCCGACGGCGCCGGTGATGCCGTCGAGCGCGCGGGCGTTACCGTAGCGGACAGACAGCTTCTCGAAGGTGATCATGAAAGATCCTGTCTGGCCCTGCGGGACCTGAGCACGAACAGGAAGAACGGCGCACCAGCCAGCGCCGTGATCACCCCGATTGGCACCTCCGCCGGAGCCTGAACCGTCCGCGCTGCGACATCGGCCAGTACCAGGAAAGTGGCGCCACCGATCATCGAAACCGGAAGCAGAACACGGTAGCTGGGCCCGGCGGTTAGCCGCACGGCGTGCGGCACGATGATGCCGACAAAGCCAATGAGCCCGCTGAACGCGACGGCCGCGGCAACCCCGAGCGTTGCGGCTATCACCATCGTGAGGCGAAGCCTGGCCACATTCACGCCGAGGCTCGCGGCCTCGGTTTCGCCGACGCGCAGCACATCCAGCAGGCGACGATGGATCAGGAGCGCTGCCACGGAGACGGCGACATACGGCAGCATCAGCCACACATCCGACCAGGTCGCTGCGGACAGCCCGCCGAGGATCCATGAGTACACGGTCGCCAGCGTCTGGGTGTGCTCCTGCTGCAGGTAGGTCTGGAAGGCAGTCAGCAGTGCAGCCACGGCGATGCCGGCCAGCAGGATCGAGCCCGTGTCGCTGCGCGAAGTTGACAGCTCGCCGCGCCGCGCGCCCGCGCCAAGCATGTACGTCAGCAAGACCGCGAACGCCCCGCCCGCGAACGCGGCCGGCGGCTCGAGTGCCGGGCTCGCGCCCGATACCACGACGGCCGTGGCGCCGAGGCCAGCTCCCGCGGCAACGCCGAGCAGGTAAGGATCCGCTAGCGGGTTCCGGAATATGCCCTGATAGGCCGCGCCGCCACCGGCCAGCATCGAGCCGACGAGGGCACCGAGTACGACCCTGGGCAGCCGGATCTGCCAGACAATCGCGGTGGTGAGTTCGGGCACCACGAAGTGCGGATGCCACGGCAGTTTCACCACGATCGCAGCAAGGACCTGCTGGAGCGACAGGTCGGCCGGCCCGACGGCCACCCCGACGATCAGCGCGATCACCAGGGCGATGCTGGCAAGTCCGATCGCACGGACGGGCCTAATCCGGCTGACCCGCTCCGACGACCGCGATCCAGCGGGCACCTGGCCCGCAGCAGTGGCGGAGCCTGCGGCGGAATCTGGCCGGCCTGGCGCCGTTGGGCCCGCGGCAATGGTTGTCGCCCGAGCCCCGTCGACCTCGGCCGCCGGGGCTGAGGGCCCCGGCTGACCTGGCGCCGCGGCTGGCGAGCCTGCCGCGTTGTGGTGCCTGCTGGTGGTGGTCACCGTGACCCCGCCGCGACGCCCGCCGCGACGGTCTGCAGCAACTGCACGATCCTCGGTCCCCAGCGTGAGGCAATGTCGGGGTTGAGCAGGATGAAGTGCTTGTCTTTGACGGCCGACAGAACCGTCCAGGCTGGCCGCCCCGAAACGGTCGCGGCGTCCTGCCCTCCGCCCGTCGGCCCGGTATCGGCGAGGATGATGTAATCCGGGTTGGCCTTGAGAATGTACTCGGCCGACAGTGTTGGATAGCCACCGGCGGCTGCCGCGCCCTTCGCGGCATCGGCAATGCTCTTCATGCCGAGCAGGGACAGCAGGCTGCCGATGAATGTCGAGGAAGTCACCGAGTAATAGGGGTTGACCTGGACCTCGTAGTAATACGTGAGCGGCTTGGTGTGCCTTGGCTCAGAAGCGATGATCTTGCCGATTTCTAGCTGCAGCGTGCTGTCTTCTGTGCGCGCCTGAGCGATGTGGCCGGTCGCTTCGCCAAGCTGTGCGAACTCGCTGTACACGCCGCCCAGGTTGGCAGCGGCCGGCAGGTCCAGGACCGGGATGGCAAGTGCCCTCAGTTTGGCGGTGATCCCATCGAGGTCATTGGAGATGATCACCAGGTCAGGTTTGTAGGCGGCGATGGCTTCCGCGTTCGGCTGGTAAGCGGACAACTTGGTGACCGGCGCCTTCGGAGGGTAGTCAGACAGGCTGTCAACGGCCCTGACCTGGCTGCCGGCCCCGATCGCGTAGAGCATCTCGGTCGCGGTCGGGGATAGCGAGACGATCGCAGCCGGGCGGGCCGGGATTCGCAACTTGCCGGCGGCCGTGCTCACCGTCACCGGAAAGCCGTTGCTGGCCAACGGCTGGCCCGAAGCCGTGCCAGTCGAGCCGCCGCCGACTGAGCCACGACTAACTGAGCCGGCCGAAGAAGTACTGCACGCGGCGCACGTGAGAGCAAGGGCTGCGGCTGCGGCAGCCGCAAGACTGCGGTTGAGAGACCGCATTTGATCATCCTCCGTCGGTGCTGGAGGACGAAGTGCGTCCGCTGCGACGCCGACGGGGCATCGGAACGAGCCGCCCTTCCTCCGAGGACAGGTCGTTGGCGTCGGCCAGGCGTCCGGGCTCGTCCTCGTGCGAGGCATCACCGTTGCGGGACAGCGCCGGGATCTCACCGGCTTCGCTGGGCACAGCGCCCTCCCGGGAAGCAACAGCCCCAGGATGGCGGAAGCCTATCGCAGCCGACGGGCTGCCGGGTGCGACTATTGCGCACGACCAGCCCGGCTACCGGAGCCAACGGCCGACCGCACGTAAAGGCTGACCGCACGCTCAAGGCCCCTCCATCTCATACCTGGAGGGGCCTGGCGACCCAGGAGGGGCCTTGCGGCTCAGCGGGCCTTGGCGACCATTGTCCCGGCTCAGCGCCCGATCGGCCGGCAGCGACACGCCGCAGGACTATGCGGAAATGGCGCGCGGCCGACGATTTAGGAAAAGGGGACCCTGCCCGGCTAGTGTGACATTCGCCCGGCAGAGGGCCGCGGACCTGGGAAAGGCCGCGTTCCCTCACGATTTGCAGTCAATGAGTAGCGCAGTCTGTGACACTCACTCCTAACTACTCAGACGCTGGCGGCGCGGGTGCCCCCGAGCTCACGTCGTCGCGTCTGCATCGCGATCCTGCCTGGCTGATCTTCCTGGTGAGCCGGGCCGATCGGGTTAGCCGCATCAGGGACCGTTGGGCCAGGCTGGGCCTGCGGCTGTCCGGTCGGCCGCGCCCCCGTGCGCCACTGCGTCCCCGCCCGGTAGCGTTCGGTGTATGACCGATACTGCGAACCAGCCCGCGCACCCGCCGTCCGCCCCGTTCGGGCGCATGCTGACGGCGATGGTCACCCCGATGGACCGGGACGGCGCCATTGATTATGCCGGCGCTGCACGGCTCGCCGACTACCTCGTTACCGAGATGCGCAACGACGGCCTGGTAATCAGCGGCACCACCGGCGAGTCGCCGACGACCTCGGGCGAAGAGAAGGCCCGGCTGCTCGCGGCCGTGCTCGAGGCTGTCGGCGACCGCGCAACCGTGCTGGCCGGCGTCGGCACCAACGACACCGCGCACAGCTGCGAGCTGGCCAGGGCCGCCGAGCAAGCGGGAGCGCACGGTTTGCTGGTCGTGACGCCGTACTACAACAAGCCACCGCAGAGCGGACTGGCCGCTCACTTCGCCAGGGTCGCCGACGCGACCGGGCTGCCGGTCATGCTCTACGACATTCCCGGCCGCACCGGCACGCCGATCGCGGCCGAGACTCTGGTTGCGCTCGCCGAGCATCCACGGATCGTGGCGGTCAAGGACGCCAAGGCCGACTTCGCCGCTGCCTCCTGGGTGATGGCGCGAACCTCCCTGGTCTTCTACAGCGGCGACGATATGGTCAACCTGCCGTGGCTCGCGCTCGGCGCGGCCGGGTTCGTCAGCGTCGTGGGGCACGTGGTTGGCGACCGCCTGCACGAGATGATCGACGCCTACCGGTCTGGACAGGTCGCCGACGCCCTGCGGATCCACCGGGAACTGCTGCCGGTTTACACCGGGCTGTTCCGCACGCAGGGAGTGATCCTGACCAAAGCCGCGCTCAGCTTGCTTGGCCTGCCCGGCGGGTCGGTCCGGCCGCCGCTACCAGATGCCACCGCAGCTGAGACGGAGAAGCTGGTCGAGGACCTGACGGCGGGTGGTGTGAAGCTCAAGTGAGTCACCCCCATCCGGAGCTCGGCCCGCCGCCGCCGCTCCCGGCTGACGGCCTCCGGCTGGTCGCGCTCGGCGGGCTCGGCGAGATCGGGCGCAACATGACCGTGTTCGAGCACGCCGGACGGCTGCTCATTGTGGACTGCGGCGTGCTCTTTCCCGACCAGGACCAGCCGGGCATCGACCTGATCCTGCCGGACTTCACAGCGGTCGCGGACCGGCTCGATCAGGTCGAGGCGCTTGTGCTGACGCACGCGCATGAGGACCACATCGGCGGCGTGCCGTACCTGCTGCGGCAGCGCAGCGACATCCCGATCGTCGGGTCGCGGCTCACCCTGGGGCTGGTCGCCAGCAAGCTCACCGAACACCGGATCACGCCCGAGATGATCGAGGTCGAGGCCGGCGCGATTCGGCGGTACGGCCCGTACGACCTTGAGTTCCTGTCGGTGAACCACTCGATCCCGGACGCTCTGGCGGTGGCGATCAAGACGTCGGCTGGCGTCGTCCTGCATACCGGCGACTTCAAGATGGATCAGCTGCCGCTCGACGGTCGGCTCACTGACCTGGGCGGATTCGCGCGGCTCGGGTCGGACGGCGTGGACCTGCTGCTCTCCGACTCCACCAACGCTGAAGTTCCCGGCATAGTCGACTCGGAGCGCTTGATCGGGCCGGTGCTGTCCGACGTGTTCGCCGCGGCCGCGCAGCGGATCATCGTGTCCTGCTTCGCCAGCCACGTGCACCGGGTGCAGCAGGTGATGGATGCCGCCGCGGTGCACGGCCGGAAGGTCGCGCTCGTCGGCCGGTCGATGGTGCGGAACATGGGGGTGGCGCGAGACCTCGGTTACCTCCGCATTCCTTCTGTGCACGGCGGCCTGCTGGTCGACCTGAAAGAGGCGGAGGAGATGCCGCCGGACCAGATCGTGCTCATCTCTACCGGCTCCCAGGGCGAGCCCATGTCGGCCCTGTCCCGGATGGCTGGCCGCGATCACCCGATCCGGATCGCCGAGGGCGACACAGTGATCCTCGCCTCCTCGCTCGTGCCGGGTAACGAGGCAGCCGTTTCCCGGATTATCAATGACCTGACCAGGCTGGGCGCGCGGGTCGTGCACAAGGGCAACGCGCTCGTGCATGTGTCCGGGCACGCCGCCGCGGGTGAACTGCTGTACGTGCTCAACCTGGTGCGGCCGAGCAACTTCATCCCGGTGCACGGCGAATGGCGTCATCTGAAGGCGCACGCCGACCTGGCCGCGCTGACCGGTGTGGCGGACCAGAACATCGTGATCGCCGAGGACGGGATAGTCGTTGACATGGTCGGCGGCCAGATCGCGGTCACGGGCAAGGTGCCCTGCGGTTACGTCTACGTGGACGGCCTGTCGGTTGGCGAGGTGACCGAGTCGTCACTCAAAGACCGGCTAATCCTTGGTGACGAGGGCTTCATCTCCGTCATCGTCGTGGTCGACTCGACCAGCGGAAAGCTGGTGGCGGGGCCGGAGATTCATGCCCGCGGCTCGGGCATCGACGACGCTGGGCTGGCCGAGGTGCGGCCGCTGATCGAGCAGGCCCTGGCCGAGGCCGCCAAGGACGGCATCGACGAGGTGCACCAGCTTCGCCAGATCGTGCGGCGGGTCACCGGCCGGTGGGTGAGCGACAACTACCGCCGTCGGCCGATGATCATCCCGGTCCTCATCGAGACCTGACGTGCGGGCTAGCTAGCGTCACTTTCCTCGGCCTCCGCTAGCTGGAGCAGCCCGTGGACGAACACCAGCCGCCGACCCCCAGCGTGAACGTGCCATCGGGACGGGACCTCCGGGTTGACTTGTCGTGCGTCCGGGAAGGCGACGACGGCATCGCCGACGACGCACTTCCAGGGTGCCAGCGCGTTCCGCGATGGGCGGTGCGAATCAGTGGCACGAACGAGCCAGCCGTGCAGGATCACCCCGCCCTCGCCGGCCGTGGCCTCCCAGCACAGATCGGGCCACAGATGAGGCACCCGCCATGTGTATGCGGTGAGGTCGACGACGCCAGCCGACCGCATCTGGATGTCGTCCGGCGGGCCGAGTGTGGCTACGTACAGGTCAAGACCACTAGGCGCCTGCTGGGAGCGGAGCATGAACTGCCACCGGTTGTGGGCGGCCAGGTATTCCGCGCGCGTCGCACCAAGCGCGGCATATCCGGCCTCGACGAGGTCAGGCCGGTAGTCTGCCATCCGGCGCAGCAGCATCAGCTGAAACTCGCGCCGCGCGAATCCCCGCACTACGCCTCCCGCTGACTGGCCGGACAGGGTGATCTGCCTACCAGTACCACCTGCTGCTGACAACGACCGCCGTTCAGCCGCTCGCCGCTCGCCGCCCGGTCTATCCCGCCTGTCGGCCGCCAAAGGCGGCCACGCCGTCATTGCTGGCGGAGCTTGAAGCGCTGTAGCTTGCCGGTGTTGGTGCGGGGGAGCGAGTCGACGAACTCGATGGCGCGCGGGTACTTGTACGGCGCGATCCGCTGCTTGACCAGGTCCTGCAGCTCGTGGGCCTTGGCGTCGCCGGGCGCCGCGCCGTCACGCAGGATCACGAAGGCCTTGACGATCTGGCCACGGGCCTCGTCCGGGACGCCGACCACGCCGCACTCGGCCACGTCCGGGTGGCCGAGAAGGATTTCCTCGATCTCCGGGCCGGCGATGTTGTAGCCGCCGGAAATGATCATGTCATCCGACCTTGCCCGATACCAGAAGTAACCGTCCGCGTCCCTGATGTAGGTGTCGCCGGTCAGGTTCCAGCCGTCGCGGACGTAGGTTCGCTGCCGTTCGTCGGCCAGGTACCGGCAGCCGGTCGGGCCCTTGACCGCGAGGCTGCCTGGCTCGCCATCTGGCACCGGCTTGCCGTCGCTATCGACGACGGCTGCCTGGTAGCCGGGTACGGGTTTACCTGTCGATCCGGGCCTGATGGCGTCGTCCGCGGACGCGATGAAGATATGCAGCATCTCCGTGCTGCCGATGCCGTCAATGATCTTGACGCCGGTGGCCTCATAGAACGCCTGCCAGGTCGGGGCCGGCAGGTGCTCGCCGGCTGACACGGCCCGGCGCAGGCCGCGCAGCTGGCCGGCCTTGCCTGCAGCGAGCATGGCCCGGTACGCCGTGGGCGCGGTGGACAATACGGTCACGCCGTGCGCAGCGATCGAGTCGGCGAGCTCCGCAGGCGTGGCCTTCTCCAGCAGCAAGGTGGCCGCGCCGACCCGCATCGGGAACAGCAGGAGCGCGCCGAGCCCGAAGGCGAACGCCAGCGGGGGCGTCCCGGCGAACAGGTCGGCGGGCACTGGCTTAAGCACCTGCGCGGAGAACGTGTCGGCCACAGTGAGCAGGTCCCGGTGGAAGTGCATGGAGGCCTTCGGCCGCCCGGTCGTGCCGGACGTGAAGGCGATCATAGCGACGTCGTCGGCTGCGGTCTGGACTGAAGCGAACCGGGTGGGCTTGACCCTGGCCATCGTGGTCAGGTCGTCGGGTGCATCCCCGCCGAAGGTGACGGTCTGCAGGCCGGATACCGACGCTGCGGTCAGCTCGTCGGTGAACCGCTGGTCGCAGAGCGCCAGGTTGACCTGAGCGACACTGCAGATCGCGGCCAGTTCCCCGGCCCGCAGCATGGGCATCGTGGCCACGGCCACGCCGCCCGCCTTCAGCACTCCGAGCCAGCTTGCGGCCAGCCACGGATTGTTCGGGCCGCGCAGGAGGACCCGGTTGCCGGGAATCAGGCCCAGGTCCTCGGTCAGGACCCTGGCCACCTGGCTGGCGCGGGCAGCAACCTCACCGTAACTCCAGGTCTCACCTGGCGACAGGAGGCACGGACGGTCGCCGCCGCCAGCCTCGATCGTGGGGTTCAGCAGAACATCGGCGGCGTTGAGGCGCTCGGGGTAGCGCAGCCCGGCCAGGTCGAAGTCCAGGTCGGGCCACTGATCTGGAGGCGGCAGGTTGTCCCGGCAGAAGGTATCGGCATGAGCGGACGGCGAGAGCTGCATGTCCGGGCCTTTCTCCAGTGCCACCAGGACGGTCTCAAGTATCCGGTTAGCGTGACGATAGTCAATGAAGTGGTAAACCACCGCAGCGCACAAGCGGGACTGAGCGCCAGGCGCGTCAACCGGCGCGGCGCAGCGGTCAGTGTTGATCTTGGGAATTGGGCGTCGATGTGACAGGGCCGCCCAAAGAAGGGCGGCAGATCCGCAACCACGCCCTATGGCGGCCGACAGCTGTGAGCCCCGAAAGCGATATAAGGGAAATATCTGACAAAGGATCCTGGGGCCTTCGGCGAGGAAGCTGGCTGGCGTGGTCGCGAGCCAGCGAATGGCATGGCGCGGGCAGCGGCGTTGTTTGCCGATTTGCGCGTCAGGCTGACAGACCCGGCCCAAGGACAATGTGCGAGCGGCCGCGGGACGGCCAGTCGCTGGATAACCGCGTTAGGGCCTTGTTAGCTGCCGATTTGCCGGTCTTCAACCATGTACGGTGAGCCCGAGATGCGCTACGGTCCCAGGGTGATCCGCATTAGCCCATAGCGGGTGTCCGAAGGTAACGGGGATCGGCCCGGTGCCGGGGCGCGCCGACGCCGATTGACGAAGAGTAACGAGGAGCCGTCATGGCTTATCAACCGTATCCAACCACGGGCAACAACTACTTGCCCCAGCCGCCGCAGGCGCCGAAATCCGTGCTCAACGCGGTCAAGCTGATGTACGTCGGCGCGGGGCTGAGCCTGATCAGCCTGGTCGTCGGCCTCACCTCGATCGGGAGCCTGAAGAGCGCCATCCTGACGGCGGCGCGCAACGACCACAAGACGCTGACGGCCTCTCAGCTGCACTCGGCCGAGATCGCAGGGGTGGCGTTCATCGTCCTCACCGGGCTGATCGGCGTCGGCCTGTGGCTATGGATGGCCAGGATGAACGGTGCCGGCAAGAGCTGGGCGCGGGTCGTCGCGAGCGTGCTGTTCGCCCTCAGCACGCTCTCGGTGCTCACCTCGGTCGCCCGGCCGAGCGCGGGTCTGACCAGGGTCTTCGGCGTGCTCGTCTGGCTTGTGGGCATGGGCGCGATCGTGCTGCTGTGGCAGCGCGATTCGTCCGACTTCTTCAATTCACAATCATCGAGAAGGTAACGGGGTCAGGCATGCCACCTGGTCGCCGGCCGGTTCGGGCCGTCAGGCCCGGTCGTTGCCTAGATGACCGCGAACCCCTGGACCTCGACCAGCGCCGCCGGGTCCCATAGCCGACATACCCCGATGGCTGCCATGGCCGGGTAATCGCGCCCGGCCAGCCGCCGCCATACCGCGCCGATCTCACGGCCGTGCGCCCGGTAATCCTCCAGGTCGGTCGCGTAAACCGTCAGGCTGGCCAGGTCCGTCGGCCGCCCGCCGGCCGCGGCCAGCGCGGCAAGCAAGTTGCCAAGCGCGACCTCGAACTGTTCGGTCACAGACGCGCCGACAACTGAGCCGTTCCGGTCCAGCGAGGTCTGCCCGGCCAGGAAGACGAGCCGGCCGCCGGTCGCGATCACCGCGTGCGCGAATCCCGACGGCGGCGCCAGCTCAGGCGGATTAACTCGCTCAATTCTCATATCTCAGCCCTCGATCCTGACTGTGCCCGTGATCATCGTGAAGTTACAGGTGCAATCGCCCCAGTGAAGTCACAATGATCAAGGACGACAGCCAAGGATCATGGGCGCCAGCGAGCATGCCGCGTACCTACAACTCCTGACCTGATCAGCTCAAGCCGCGGCCGCGGCCCATCTGTCCGGCCGGTCTGTGGTGGGCGGCTACCTGGCTGCCATTGCACCGGCCAGCGCGCTCCCGGACCTGAGTAGCCCTGCTCCGCGGCCGCATGCAGGGTCCAGTTCGGGTCGAACAGGTGCGCCCGGCCAAGCGCGCACAGGTCCGCGCGGCCCGCCAGGATGAGCGAGTTGACGTCGTCGAAGGACGAGATCACGCCGACCGCTATGGCCGCTATGTCGACCTGGTTCCTGATCGCGTCGGCGAACGGCGTCTGGTACGAGCGGCCGAACGCCGGTTTCTCCTCCGGCGACACCTGCCCAGTCGACACGTCGATAGCGTCAGCGCCCGCCGCCGCGAAGGCCCTGGCTATCACTACGGCGTCCGCACCGGTTATGCCGCCCGCTACCCAGTCGCACGCCGAGATCCGGACCGTCATCGGCTTAGCCGCCGGCCACACGGCCCGGATAGCGGCGAACACCTCCAGCGGGTAGCGCAGCCGCCCGGCCAGCGAGCCACCGTAGTCGTCGGCCCGCTTGTTGGTCACCGGCGAGATGAAGGACGAAAGCAAGTAACCGTGTGCGCAGTGCAGCTCAAGCAGGTCGAACCCGGCTCTATCCGCGGCCTCCGTCGCGGCCACGAACTGACCGGTGATCTCCTCCATGTCCGCCACCGTCAGCTGGCGCGGGACCTGGCTAATGCCCGGCATATACGGCAACGGTGACGGGCCGCAGACGGGCCACGTCCCTTGCGAAAGGGGCTGGTCCATCCCCTCCCACATCAGCCTGGTCGACCCCTTGCGGCCGGAATGCCCGAGCTGGAGACCGATCTTCGCCCCGGACTGCTCGTGCACGAACGAGGTGATCCGCCGCCACGCATCCTCGTGCCCGGCGGTGTACAGGCCGGCGCAGCCGGGCGTGATCCGCCCCTCGGGGCTGACGCAGACCATCTCGGTCATCACCAGCCCGGCCCCGCCGAGCGCCTTCCCGCCCAGGTGGACGAGGTGGAAGTCGGACGGTGTGCCGTCGGTGGCCGAGTACATGTCCATGGCCGAGACGACGACCCGATTGGCGAGCTCCAGTTCGCGCAGCCGGAACGGCTGGAACATGGGCGGCACCACGTCGCCGGGTCCCATCCCGCGCCGCTTGGTGTACCCGGCGAACCAGGTGTCCATGGCGTCGGTGAACTCCGGGTCGCGCAGCCGCAGGTTGGCGTGGGTGACCCGGCGGCTGCGGGTCATGATGTTGAAGGCGAACTGCTCGGGTTCCTGGCCGGTGTACTGGCCGAGGTTCTCGAACCACTCGAGGCTGGCCTGCGCCGCGCGCTGGGTCGAGGCGACGACCGGCCTCCGCTCGGCCTCGTAGGCGGCCAGCGCCGCCGGGATGGTCTCGGCCTCGTGCAGGCAGGCCGCCAGTGCGAGCGCGTCCTCCATGGCCAGCTTGGTGCCCGACCCAATGGAGAAATGTGCCGTGTGGGCGGCGTCGCCGAGTAGCACGATGTTGGCGTCCCGCCAGCTGGCGCAGCGCAGCGTGCCGAAGCTCAGCCAGCGCGAGTTGTTGGCCAGCAGGGCGTGGCCGCCAAGCACTCCGCTGAATAGCTCGCCGACGCGCTCGATCGAGCGGTGGTCCGACTCGCCAGGCACCAGGTCACCGGCCGCCGCGGCCAGCGCGTCGAAGCCCGCCGCATGCCAGACCGCCTCGTTCATCTCGACGATGAAGGTGCTGCCCGAGGCGTCGTACGGATAGCCGTGCACTTGCATGACACCGTACGGGGTCTGCTCGACGTAAAACTTGAACGCGTCGAAGACAAGGTCGCTGCCGAGCCACATGTACTTGCAGCTGCGAACATCCATCTCGGGACGGAACGTGGCCGCCTTCGTATTGCGGATCGTGGAGTTGGCGCCGTCAGCGGCGACGACCAGGTCGTAGCTGCCTGCGAGTTCGGCTGCTGGCGGCGCTTCGCAGCGGAAGTTCACGGTGGCGCCGACGGCGGCGCACCGCTGCTGCAAGATCTCTAGCAGGCGGCGCCTGCCCATAGCCGCGAACGCGTGCCCGCCGCTGGTGATCACGTGGCCGCGGTAGTGCACGTCGATGTCATCCCACCGGGCGAACTCGCGCTCCATCTGCCGGTAGATCTTCGGGTCGGCATTCTCGATCCCGCCGAGGGTCTCGTCGGAGAACACCACGCCGAAGCCGAAGGTATCGTCTGGGCGCGTTCCGCTCCCATACGGTGATATGGGCGCCGGGCAGCAGCTGGCGCGCAAGCGCGGCGAAATACAGGCCGCCCGGGCCTCCGCCCGCTACCGCGATGCGCACGGCCCCTCCCGCTCGTTTGCGGACCAATGCCACAGGTCGCTGATGTCGGTCCGTGCCGGTCCGCTGGGCTGTACAGCGGCGGCGGCCACCCACCGGCGCGCGACGGCCCCAGCTGCTTAGGCCGAGGCTATGGCGCAGCTGGTAGCTAGTCCAGCGGACCTGTCCGCACCAGTACGGCGGGCCTGATCGTGACCGGGAAGGGCAGCTTGGCGCGGAACTGCTCGTCGCCGGCCACTTCGGCCACGGTCTGGTACTTGCCGTCGCGAAGCTCGAACGCGATCAGCCGCGGCTTATCCCGGTCCGGCTCGACGATCCAGTAGGCCGGGATCCCGAAGCCTTCGTAGACGGCCTTCTTGCGGTTCCGGTCATACAGCCGAGTGCGCGGCGAGGCGACCTCGACGGCCAGTAGCGGCGCCGTGTCCCCGTAGTAGGTATCAAGCCAATCCGCTCGGACGACCACCAGGTCGGGGACTCGGTGCTGGAACTTGTTGATGTTGACGCCTGCGCCGCCCAGAACAGCAAGGTCGTCTGGGCATGCCGCGAAGAGCATCACCGTGAGTCGGGAGACCGCGAGCTGATGACGTGGGGACGGGGCCGGGGACACGATTAGCATCCCGTCATCGAGTTCGTAGCGGAACTCGTCCTCGGGCATGTCTTGCAGGTCCTCGACTGTCACCAGGCGATCCTGGCTCAGCCAGAGGTCCGGTTTGGTCATGCTCCCCATGGTGCCTCCATAACGTCATGGCTGCCACCCTGCCACCGGATGCCGACAGTTCGAACGGGCCCAGCACCGCCGATTCCGGGCCCGGTTTCGGGCCGGGCGAGGTGAGCTCCGATCAGCTCAGCCGCCGGATTCGCCAGTAGCAGATCCCGCCTAGCCCGAGCGCTAGGACGAGAAAGATCCCGGTGTCGTACCACTGGAAGGCCCAGTACCGGCTGGCCGGCTGGTAGCTCACCGCCAGGCGGACGCCATTCCTGGACAGGCACTGCAGGAAGTCGCCGTTGGCCGATACGCATGCCGGAGGCACCCTGGTGACCGCCTGGCCCGCGGCGTTGACCGGCTGGCTGCCAACGACCCAGTCGCCAGCCAAGCCGCTGAAGCCGCCAGCTCGGAGCAACAGGATGCCGTTGTGAGAGTCCCCTATCGCATTGAAGAACACCGTGCTCAGCGGCTTAGAGGTGGTGACCGGAGTAATCAGGTGGGGCCGGACGTAGCCGGGCCATAGGATCTGGATTGCCGCGAAGAGCGCGAAGGTGAGAGCCATGGTCGGCAGGGTGCGGCGGATGAGCACGCCGACGGTGACGCCGAGGGCAAAGGCAAACGCCGCGTAGCCGATCGGCGCGACGCCGGTCGCGCCGAACAGGGTCGGCTCGAACTTGTTGATGCTCAGCGAGTTTTGCCCCGCCCTCTGGGCGGCCCGGTACATAGGTGCGGCCCACCAGCTGGTCATGAGGCTGAGTAGCCCGGTCGTGGCCATGGCTGCTAGCCCGATCAGCGTGAGCTTGACGGCTATCCAGCGCGACCGCGTGATGCTCTGGTTCCAGGCCAGCCGGAAAGTACCGGCCTCAAGCTCGCGTGTCACCAGCGGAGCGCCCCAGAACATGCCGATGATGGCAGGTGCCGCGTAGAGCAAGAAGATCCCGACATAGAACACGATCTCGGTCGCGCTGCCCCTCACCTGGTTGATGAAGGTCGCCGCCGCGGTACCGCAGCCCGCCTGGCAGGCCGCCAGGCCATTGCGCGTGTACAGGTCAGCCAGGTGCGGGCCGGTGACGATCAGCGCTACCGCCATCGCAGACAGGGCGGCGCCCGCCACAATGCCCTGGGCCCGGAACTGCCGCCAGGTAAACCAGATCATGACCTTCTCCTTCGGATCTGCCAGGTACAGAGCCAGCCGAGTCCAGCGGCGAGCACCAGGTAAATCGCGGTCTCTATCCATTGCAGGGGCCAGAAGCGGCTGGCTGGCTGATAGGTGACCAGCTGGCGCAGGTGCAGGCTGGCGAGCCAGTTGTTGCACGGCTGCTGATTGTTCTCATTGCATAGTGCGGTGTCTTTCGGCCCGACCGTGGTGAAGACCTTGCCCGACGGCAGGATGGCCTTGTTCGACAGGATCCAGGAGCCGGGACTCCTGAACGTGCTCGTCACCGCTATCGTGCTCCCAGGCACGCCCTGGACCTGCGTCCAGTTGTAGCTGGCGGTATTCACGTTGAGCGGCGCGGTGACCTGATCAGGCTGGAGCAGGTGCGGCCGGACGAAGTTCGGGACCAGGACCTGCACCGCCGCGAAGATGGCGAGCGTGAGGGCCATGGCGGGCAGCGTCCGCCGGAACAGCACGCCGAGCGTGACGCCGAGCGCGAACGCGAACGCTGCGTATCCGAGCGGCGCCACGCCGCGCGCGGCGAACACCAGCGGGCTGAGCCGGTTGCTGATAGTCCCGTTCGAGCTGCCGAAGCTGAGAGCGTCGTCGATGGGGCTCGCCCACCAGCTGACCATCAGGCTGATGAGGCCGGCCGTGACCGCCGCTGCGAGTCCGACGACGCCGAGCTTCGCCGCTACCCAGCGGTTGCGGGTGACGCTCTGGTTCCAGGCCAGCCGAAAGGTACCTGCCTCAAGTTCGCGGGCTATCAGCGGCGCGCCCCAGAAGATGCCGATCAGTGCTGGAGCCAGATAAAGGACCCCGATGCCGAGGTAGAACAGCACTTCGTAGGTCGCGCCGAGCTTCAGGCCGTCGACGAAGTTGGCGGCCCGCGCGGCGCAGTTCGCGCTGCATGTATCCAGGCCCGCAGCGTCGTACCGGGAGACCAGCTGTGGTCCCGTGGCCGCCAGCACGATCGCCAGCGCGAGCAGCACTATGGCCGCGGTGATGGCCTGGCTGCGGAACTGCCGGTAGCTCACCCAGATCATCGATGGCCCTCGGCCATCGCCCGTGCCTGCTTCGCGCTGCCCATGTAGGCCAGAACCAGATCCTCCAGGTCGATGTCGGCAGCCGACCAGGCCGGATCGCGGATTGGCTCATTGCTGCGGACAAGTAGCGTGCTCTGCCGGTCGGTGTGGCTCTCGTTGATCACCTGGCCAGTTGGCAGCGAGCGGCCGTCGTTGCGCGGCCCGGTCAGCAGCTGGTGGGATCGCAGCAGGTCGTCCACCTCGCCGGCTACCTGTACCCGGGAAGCGACCAGCACGATCAGGTAGTCGCAGACCCGCTCCAGGTCGGCGACCAGGTGCGAGGACATCACAACGCTGAGCTCCTGCTCGGCGGTCGATTCCATCAGTGCTTGCAGGAACTCTCGGCGGGCCAGCGGATCCAGGCTGGCGATGGGCTCGTCCAGGATCAGCAGCTCGGGCCGCTTGGCAATGGCAAGGGTCAGGGCGAGCTGAGCCCGCTGGCCGCCCGACAGCTTTCCGGCTTTCTGCCGGGGGTCGAGGTCAAGCTGCTGAATCCGTTTGTGCGCTAGGCCGGAGTCCCAGCCGGGATTCAAGTGCGCGCCGAACCTGAGGTGGTCCTCGATGCTGAGGTTCGCATAGGTGGGCATGTCCTGAGCGACGTAGCCAACCTTCGCGAGCTGGCCGGGGCCGCTTGCGGGCTTGCCCCCGAGTACTTGAATGGTGCCGGTGGTGGGCGTCAGCATGCCGGTGGCCAGATTGAGCAGGGTCGTCTTACCTGCCCCGTTCGGGCCGACCAGTCCCGCGACGTGCCCCGCGGGGATGCTGAGCGTGCATTCCGACAGGGCCCATTGCCGACCGTATTGCTTGCCCAGCCCACGTGCGTCAACTGCGGCGGTCATAGTGCTTCCTCCTGAACGGCGGACCTGAGGGCCCGCTGGAATAGGGCGTCGATGCTCTCGTCATCGAGCCCCGCGTCTCGTGCCTTGCGGAGCCAGGGCATGAGCTCGTCGGTGAGTTCCTGGTGCGCCGCGATCGATTCATCGCTCAGCGTCTTGGTGATGAAGGTCCCGATGCCGGGCCTGGCCGCGGCCAGGCCCTCGTACTCAAGTTCGCGGTAGGCCTTGAGCACGGTGTTCGGATTGATGGCCAGCAACCCTGAGACGTCCTTCACGGTAGGCAGCTGATCGCCCTCCCGCAGCAGGCCCAGCCGGAGCGCCTGCCGGACCTGCTGGATCAGCTGCAGGTACGGCGCGACCCCGGATCGGGCCTCCAGGTGAAACTCGATCACCAGTTTTCCCGGCCGAACTCAATCATTGGGACTCCATTTATCTAGGTGCCTAGCACAATAGGTTCCTCAGTTGCCGACGTCAAGCCAAGGGCAGTGGTTGTCACGCGGCGTGCTTCGGGCGGAGGCGCACGCAGACGCCTGCCAACCAACCGCCGACACACCGGAAGAGGTTCGCGGGTCCGGCGCGAATGCTAGCTAGGGTGAGCACCATGGCGACTCGTGCGCCCAGAGGCGCAGCGCGCCCGCGCGGCGGCACGACCAGCCGGACGCGGCAGACCGGAACGTCCGCCCGTGGCCGATCCGGTTCTTCGACACGCGGCCGCAGCGGCTACCGCACGAGCACGTCACGGTCGGGCAGCCGGGGCAGGTCAACTGGCCGACGCTATGCCAGGCCAGCGCCGCCGACCAATCCGTTTGTCATCCTGGCCGGATGGCTGGTCAGCCTCATCTACACGGTATGGATGGCACTTGCGCACACAGTCGGCGCGGTGTGCCGGGCGCTTGGCCGCAGCGCTCGCGACCTCGATCCGCTGCATCGCCGCGACGGCATCGGGCTCACGGCGCTCATCGCGGCGATCGTGGCGGCGGTAGCGGCATGGTGGCACGCCAGCGGGCCGATCAAGCCGCTCGGCACTGCCCTCGTGAACCTGCTCGGCGCCGGCTCCTGGACAGTGCCGATCTTGCTGGCCCTGCTTGGCTGGCGGTTCCTGCGGCACCCTGACAAGAACGCCGACACCGCGCGGATGGTGATCGGTTGGACCGCTCTGCTCGTCGGGGCCCTCGGCCTGCTGCATGTGGCGTCGGGCACGCCGGGCCTGTCGGGCGGTCTCGGCCGGATCAGGTCGGCAGGCGGCCTGATCGGGTATGCGGCCTCGGCGCCGCTCGTCCATGTCATCACCAAATGGGCCGCGACCCCGGTACTCGCTCTCGTAGCCGGCTTCGGGCTACTGGTGGTCACCGGCACGCCACTGCACCGCGTTCCGGATCGTCTGGCTGAGTTGCACGGATTCGCGCGCCGCCGGGATGCCGATGCCAACGGCGACAACGACGCCCAGGATGCCGCGACCGGACAGCCGCGGCAGCTAGCCCGGCTCGGTCGGCGGCGCCCGGAGGCACTCGAGGTGGGCGCGCGCGACCGCCCTTATGACACTCCGCTGGTCGGCGGCATGCTCGGCCGGGGGCGGGCCAGCGGCCCGAAGGACGCTACGCATGGCGATGACGGCGCGGGCGCAAGCGCGGCTGATGCAGCCGCTGCGTCGGACGCGCTGGCGTTCGCGACGGGACCGGACCGCCACGGCGCTGGAGAAGCCGGTTGGCACGATCCCTGGGGGCCAGGCGGTGGCGCGGACGCGGCCGCGCCGGGTGCTGGCGGCACTGGCGGCCAGGCAGCCAAGCCCGAGCAACTCACCCTGGCGGCCGTTACCGACGGCAGCTACACCCTGCCGCCGATCGCGCTGCTCAAGCCGGGTACCGTCCACAGGGTACGAACCAGGGCCAACGACGGAATGGTGGACGCTCTGTCTGCTGTGCTCGACCAGTTCGAGGTCGATGCGCAGGTCACCGGCTTCACCAGGGGACCGACGGTGACCCGGTACGAGATCGAGCTCGCGCCGGCGGTCAAGGTCGAGCGCGTCACGCAGCTATCCAAGAACATCGCCTACGCGGTCAAGAGTGCCGACGTTCGCATCCTCTCCCCGATTCCCGGCAAGTCCGCGATCGGCGTGGAGATACCGAACACCGACCGGGACATTGTCAGCCTCGGCGACATACTCCGGGCCCCCGTCGCCCTGGCCGACCAGCATCCGATGGTCGTCGGTCTAGGCAAGGACGTCGAGGGCCGGACCGTGATCGCCAACCTCGCGAAGATGCCTCATATGCTCATAGCAGGCGCAACGGGTGCCGGGAAATCAACGTGTATAAATGGGTTGATAACCTCCATCCTGCTGCGGTCGACACCGGACGAGGTGCGGATGGTGCTGATCGACCCCAAGCGGGTCGAGCTGGCTGCTTACTCCGGGGTCCCGCACCTGATTACGCAGATCATCACCAACCCGAAGAAGGCCTCAGACGCCTTGCAGTGGGTGGTGGGCGAGATGGAACGCCGCTACGACGATCTTGCCGCGTCTGGATTCCGGCATATGGACGACTTCAACAAGGCCGTCCGGGCGGGCCGGGTGACGGCGCCGCCTGGCTCCGAACGCATCTACGTGCCCTACCCCTACCTGCTGGTCATCGTGGACGAGCTTGCCGACCTGATGATGGTGGCACCCAGGGACGTGGAAGACGCCGTCGTCCGGATCACCCAGCTGGCCAGGGCTGCGGGCATCCACCTGGTGCTTGCCACCCAGCGGCCGAGCGTCGACGTTGTCACCGGGCTGATCAAGGCCAACGTTCCCTCCAGGCTTGCGTTCGCGACCTCCAGCCTCACCGACAGTCGCGTCATCCTGGATCAGCCGGGCGCGGAAAAGCTGGTGGGTCAGGGCGACGCGCTGTTCTTGCCGATGGGCACCAGCAAGCCCATCAGGCTTCAGAACGCGTTCGTCACCGAGAAGGAAATCCGCGAGGTCGTCGCGCACTGCAAGAAGCAGGCGGAGCCAACGTACCGGGACGATGTGGTCGCGTCGGCCGGCAAACAGCGGGAGATTGACGCCGACATTGGCGATGATCTCGAGTTGCTCGTGCAGGCAGCCGAGCTGATCGTCAGCACTCAGTTCGGCTCGACCTCGATGCTGCAACGCAAGCTCCGGGTCGGCTTCGCGAAAGCAGGCCGGCTCATGGACCTGCTGGAGAGTCGCGGCGTAGTGGGCCCGAGCGAGGGCTCGAAAGCGAGGGACGTGCTCATCAGGCCCGACGACCTGGCCGGTTTGCTGGCGTCTCTGCGCGGCGAGGACTAGACGGCCTGGACCATGACCGGCCCGGATCAGACGGGGCGGATGAGACAGCCGGTGGGCGTCGGCCGGCCCCGGTTGTCGATGCCGCGCGGGGAGCGAGAGACTTTGTGAACCACTCCGAATGCCGTGCGGTCCTCGCCGGACGGTAACCGGGTGTCTACACTGGGTGACCGGTCCCTGAGGGGATCCGGGGGAATCCAACATCGGTATGAGGGCCCGCACGGGCTCGGGGCGGATGCAGCATGACTAGTGGAGGCACCGCGTGAGCATCGGTGACACCTTGGCGGCGGCGCGCCGTCAAGCCGGTCTCACCACCACGCAGGTCAGTCAGCGGACTTGCATCAGGGAGACGATCGTACGCGGCATCGAGCGGGGGGACTACTCGGCCTGCGGCGGTGATTTTTATGCGCGCGGGCACATCCGGAGTATGGCCCGAGCCGTCGGGCTAGACCCGGACGAGCTAATCAGGGAGTACGACGCGACGCAGGCGCCGCCGCAGCCGATCACTGCGGCCGACGTGTTCCAGCCATTCACTCCGGTCAGGCTCAAGGAGCGCCGCCGGAGACCGCGCTGGACGGTGCTCTTGGTGATCGGGCTCGTGGTCGCGCTCGGCATCGCGGGCTTCCGGTACCTCGGGCGCTCGCACCATTCGAGCCCGCCCCCCGCGGCATCGTCGCACCACAAACCAAAGCCGAAGGTTACGCAGACCGTCGTGCCGGTCGTTTATCACCATCTCGTGCTCAGCATGACAGCAGCTCCGGGGCGGGACAGCTGGGTGCAGATCAGCAAGACGTCCGGTCAGGTGCTTTTCCAGGGCCTGGTGTATCCCAACACTCCCAAGACGTGGAACGAATACGTGAAGGTCCTGGTGGTGATCGGAAATCCGGCCGCGATAACGATGACCGTGGACGGCCGGGTGCACTCCCACATGGGCACGCATGTGGCGCGTTTCACCTGCACCATGGCCGGCTGCCGGACGAGCTGAAACCGAGCCTGTCAGGCCTGCTGATGCCTGCGCACCCGGCGGGTTACCGTAGTCTGCCGGTGTGTCATCACGCGCGCAAATTCCCGGTGCCACCAGGCGAATCGTCCGCATGGTGACGCTGGGCTGCGCCCGGAATGAGGTGGATTCCGAGGAACTCGCGGCCCGGCTCGAGAACGGCGGCTGGCAGCTAGCCGACGACGCGCAAGAGGCCGACGTCGTGCTGGTGAATACGTGTGGCTTCATCCAGGCGGCGAAAAGGGAATCGATCGACGAGCTTCTGGACGCAGCCGCCGGCGGAGCGAAGGTCGTGGCCGCGGGCTGCCTGGCCGAGCGCTACGGGTCTGGGCTGGCTGAGGCGATGCCCGAGGCGCAGGTGCTGAGCTTCGATGACTATGCCGACATAGCGGCCCGGCTTGACTCGGTGGCAGCCGGGCAGCGGTGGGCGGCGCACGAGCCGCGAGACAGGCGCCGACTGCTGCCGCTGTCGCCCGCTGCCCGCCCGGACACGACCTCCGTCCACACCCCCGGTCACGGTGGCGGCATCACCGACTTGCCGGCCGGGGTCGCGCCCGCGTCCGGACCGCGGGTCTTGCGCAAGCGCCTTGGAGGCGGCGTGGTGGCGCCTCTCAAGATCGCTTCGGGCTGCGACCGGCGCTGCACGTTCTGCGCCATCCCGGCGTTCCGGGGCGCGTTCGTGTCGCGGCGCCCGGAGGACCTAGTGGCCGAGGCCCGTTGGCTCGCCGATCACGGTGCCCGTGAACTGCTGTTGGTCAGCGAGAACTCGACCTCTTACGGCAAGGATCTGGGAGACCTGCGGCTGCTGGAGTCGCTGCTGCCGCAACTCGCCGCTGTCCCCGGCATCTGCCGAGTCCGGGTGAGTTATCTCCAGCCGGCCGAGGTGCGACCTGGCCTGATCGAGGTGCTGGCCGGTACTGACGGCGTTGCACCGTACTTTGACTTGTCTTTCCAGCATGCGAGTGGCCAAGTGCTGCGGTCCATGCGCAGGTTCGGTGACCGAGCGCGATTCGGCGCGCTGATCGAGCAGATCAGGAGGCTCGCGCCGCAGGCCGGAATCCGATCGAACTTCATTGTCGGCTTCCCTGGCGAGACCGAAGCCGACGTGGCGGAACTGCAGAACTTCCTGTCCGACGCCAGGCTCGACGCCATCGGCGTGTTTGGCTACTCCGATGAGGACGGCACCGAAGCGGCCGGTTTGGACGGCCAATTGCCCGAGGACGAGATCAGCAGGCGGGTTGAGGATCTGGCGGGCCTGGCGGACGAGCTAATGGCTGACCGCGCGGCCCAGCGGATCGGCGAGCGCGCCGAGATCCTGATCGATGAGGTGCTCGACGAAGGCTGCTATCTGGGCCGTGCCGCTCACCAGGCGCCGGAGGTAGACGGGTCCACCGAGGTCCGCAGCGATCGGCGGCTGTCACCGGGGGACCTGGTCAGGGCCGTATTCGTGGACAGCGACGGAGTCGACCTGACGGCTGAAACCGTCGCCGACGCGGTCCCTGGACAGCGGACTCGCGTTCGCCGGCCAGCTGAAGGCCCGGCTGGCCATCGTGGCGCGGCTGGGCCGGCCAGTGCGGCCACGGCTGCCGGTGCGGGCGCGGGTTCCGGCACGGGTGCGGAACCCGGCGTAGGTCCTGGCACGGGCGCGGGTCCTGGCACGGGCGCCCCCGGCGGCGCCGGGGGCGCTCCTGGGCTGGTGAGCGCAGCGGCCGGAGGCCCTATCACGGCCACCGCCCCTGGCCTGGTGAACATAGCCAACGCGCTCACGGTGCTGCGCCTCGTGATGGTTCCGATCTTCGTCTGGTTCCTGCTCGATGGCGGAACGGGTGCCCGCACGATCGCCTTCGTCGCGTTCGCGCTCGCCTCGATTACCGACCTGCTCGACGGGGAACTGGCCAGGCGCCGCAGCCTGATCACCGACTTTGGCAAGATCGCGGATCCGATCGCGGACAAGGCACTGACCGGCGCGGCCCTCATCACGCTCTCCTACCTTGGCGAGCTGGCGTGGTGGGTAACCGCGGTGATCGTGGTGCGGGAAGTGGCAGTGACCGCATTGCGCTTCTGGGTCATCCGGCAAGGCGTAATAGCCGCGAGCCGCGGCGGCAAGATCAAGACCATGCTTCAGGTGATCGCCATCAGCCTCTACGTGCTGCCTTGGCACATTCCCCTGGTGCGGGCGATCGTGATGGGGGCGGCGGTCGTCGCGACACTGGTGACCGGGGCTGACTACACGGTCCGCGCGATCAGGCTGCGGCGGGCCGTGCAGTGACGCCGGACTCAGTGACGCCGGACTCAGTGACGCCGGACTCAGTGGCGCCGGACTCAGCGGCGCCAGACGTGACCGCTGAAGGGTCTCACCGGCTGGCGCGCGAAGCGGTCGGGCTGCTGATCTCGGCGGGCCAGACGGTCGCGACGGCGGAGTCCCTGACCGGCGGCCTGGTGTCGGCGGCGTTGACAAGCGTGCCCGGGTCTTCCGCGGTGTTCCGCGGCGGCATCGTTGCCTACGCCACGGAGCTCAAAACCGAGTTGCTCGGCGTCCCGGCCGACCTGCTCGCCCGGCGCGGCCCGGTCGATGCCGACGTGGCAGCCGCCATGGCAGCCGGGGTACGCCAGCGCCTGGGAGCCGCCTACGGCCTGGCCACCACGGGCGTGGCCGGGCCGGGCCCAGCCGACGGACGGCAGGCCGGCACCGTGTTCATCGCAGTCCTGGGGCCGTCAGGACTTGTCGGCTGTCAGCTGAAACTGGCCGGAGACCGGCCGCGGGTCCGCGAGCGGTCGGTTCGGGAAATCATGTCGTTGCTGGTCAGGACGTTGCGGGAAGATCGGTCGTGATTACAGTGTTACGGACATGTGAACACGCAGCTATGCCCTCTCCCGCACGGTCCGTCAGGACAGGTACGGTAGAGGAGTCAGCACATCGACCTCAGGGAGGGAGAGCGACGATGGTCCTGCTTCGTCACTTGCTCGGTGACGCGCTACGGCGACTGCGTCTTCGCCAGGGTCGCACCCTACGTGAGGTCTCCGCGACCGCCAGGGTCTCTCTTGGCTACTTGTCCGAAGTAGAGCGTGGTCAGAAGGAAGCGTCCTCCGAGCTGCTCGCCTCGATATGCGATGCCCTCGGTGCCCCGCTATCACAAGTTCTGCGTGAAGTGTCCGATAGCTTCGCTCTGACGGAACTTCAGAACGAGCCTGTCTTCGGCGTCCCGCTGGAGCCTGCCCTGGCCCGTTCGGGAGAGTCTGCTAACGGCGCCGAGCCAGTGCCTGCCGGCCCCTCCGCCGCGCACCGGCCTGGCGTGAAGTTGGCTCAGCCCGCCAGCCAGCGGCTCGTGATGCCGCAGCGCAAGATGACGGTGCGCACGAGCCAGCGGCTAGGCCCGTCGGGCGAGCCAATGATCGAGCAGGTATCACTGCCATCGGACGAGCAGAAGTTCGACAAGCTTGCCCGCGACATCACGAACATGGTTCCGGTCTAGGCCGACCTGCTGTCCGCGGGGTCGATGGTCAGGCGGTAGAGGAAGAAGTCCAGGCGGCCGGGTTGTCCGCGAGCTTTTTCACGCTAGCTGGCAGGTTGCCGGACACGATGTGCTCGAGCGTAACTTCCTCGAGTATCGCGCGCTCGTTGGCGCGCAGCGCGATCCACACAGCCTGCAACGGCTCGGCCGCGCCGACATAGCCCAGGTTCTCCGGGCGCTCGCCCCTTACTCCGACCAGTGGCCCGTCAATCGCCCGGATGATGTCAGCCAGCGAGATCTGGCTAGCCGGGCGGGCGAGCCAGAATCCGCCGTCCGGCCCTCGCTGGCTGCGCACCAGGCCAGCCCGCCGTAGCTGCGTCAGGATTGCCTCGAGGAATTTGCCGGGAATCGACTGCGTCTTCGCCAGCTGGTCAGCCGTCACGTGCCCCCCGTCCGAGGCTGCAAGCTCGATGACGGCGCGCAGTGCGTAGTCGGAGCGCGCTGAGAGACGCATATGCAGCATTATGCAGGTAACGGGGAGCAGCTGGGGAACGCCGCTCCGGTTGCGGACGGCCGCAGGGCTGAAGTGGCCGGGCCGGGCCGACTTAACGTGGTGGGTTCGCAGCGTTATCTGCTGAAAATTCGCCACGTTGAGCCGGTTCCCGCGGTCCGATCAGGCCGAGGACCTCGGCGGCCGCTCTGGAGTTACTTCGCGCCGTGCGGAAGCTGGCGACATAGGCGGTCGCCTCCGGCCGCTAGGCCTGGGCTTGATCGCGCTGCCTCGCCTGGCGCGCTACCCGAATTGGGTGCCTCGCAACGTAGGATCCGTCTCGCTGCCGACGCGAATCCGACGTGATGGTCTGAGAGGACGCGCCTTGAGTAAAGCCATCATTCTGGACTGCGATCCCGGCCATGACGACGCGATGGCCATCCTGCTTGCTGGCGGCTGCCCGGATATTGACCTGCTGGCTATCACGACCGTGGCCGGCAACCAGACGCTGGAGAAGACAACGCTCAACGCGCGCCGGGTGTGCACAGTTGCGGGCATCGACGATGTGCCGATTCATTCCGGCTGCGATCGGCCGCTGATGCGGTCGCCGATCATCGCTGCAGAGCTCGACACGGCAGGATTCTGGGCCATGATGCTAGCCGCGCTGCGAGCGCAGAACTGAGGTGCGCCGTGGGGCAGGTAGTCGTCGTCGGCTCGATCAATGCCGACTATGTCGTGCGGATCGGGCACCTCCCGCGGCCGGGGGAGACCGTAGCGGACGGTTACTTGGATATCCGCCCTGGCGGCAAGGGAGCAAACCAGGCCCATGCGGCTGCCAGGCTCGGCGCTTCGGTCGTCATGATCGGGGCAGTCGGCAGGGACGCGGCTGGACAACAGGAACGTGCCGCGCTGGACCTCGCCGGGGTCGCCACTAGCACGCTGCTGCACTGCAACGGACCGAGTGGCGTTGCGGTGATCCTGGTGGACGCTGCGGGCGAGAACATGATCGCCGTAGCGCCCGGCGCTAACCGGCAGCTTTCAGGCGAGGCGGTCACTGCCGGCCTCAGCGGCCGCATCGATGCAGGCAGCGTTATCCTCGCCAGCCTGGAAATACCGCTCGACGCGGTCGTGGCCGCGGCCAGGGCGGCTGGGAACGCCCGCGCGACCATGATTATTAATCCAGCTCCCGGCATGCCACTGCCGGCTGATCTGCTGGCGGGTGCCATCCTGACCCCGAACGCGGGCGAGCTCCGCCTAGTCGCCCCGGATGCCAGGTCCGAGGACGAAGCCATAGCAGCGGTGCTTGGCGCGGGTGCGCGTGCCGTTATCGTCACGCGCGGCGCCGACGGCGCGTCGCTGTACGAGCCAGGCCAGCCGGGATTCCGCCTGCCCGCGCCGCGGGTCGCCGTCGTGGACACCGTGGGAGCCGGGGACGCGTTCAATGGCGCGCTCGCCGTCGCGCTGGCCGACGGTGAAGCGCTGCGGCCGAGTGTGCGCAAGGCGGTAGCGGCCGGGGCTGCCGCCTGCACCGGGCCGGGAGCACGGGGCGCGCTGCCAACGCCGGCTGATGTGGAGGCCCTGCTGGCAAGGGGAGGCTAGGCGCCGGGTGTGCACACGATGAGCGCTATTAATGCCGGTATCGGTTGGTCATACCTATTGCGGCGCTAGGCGAGCTACGAGAGAGTCCAGTGTCATGGAATATGTCATGGCCAGCCGCTGGTCGCTGATGGAAAGATTTGACATCACCGATAGCTCGGGTGCACCGCAGTTCGAAGCGCGAGGTCATCTGGGCTCGCAGATCACACTGCAGGACAACTACGGGCAGGAAGTCGCGGATATCCGCAAGCACGTGTTCACCGACTCCCATGAGGTGTACCTGAACGGTCAGCGGATGGCGCAGGTCCGGCACGCGGGCATCTTCGGTGACCACTACGACATCGAGTCCGGTTTCGGCATGCTGACGGCTCGCGGCCACTTCGACGGCGGCGACTACACAGTGAGCCGGGATGGCACTCCCGTAGCCCAGATGGTGCGCCAGTTCTCGCTGCGGGAGAAGTTCGCCGTCGAGATTGCCGACAACGAGAATCAGGCGTTCCTGCTAGCGCTCGTGCTGGCCATCGAGGCCATCCACGACGAGCGGCGCGGAGATAGAGGCGGCATGTTTGGCGGGAACTTCCTCTAGGCTCTCTGGTCGTGCGCCTTACTGAGATTCCCACGCCCGCTCTTGTCGTCAACGGCGACGCCCTGGAGCGCAACATTGCCACCATGGCGACCGCGCTGCCTGGACCGCGGCTGCGGCCGCACGTCAAGGCGCACAAGTGCACAGGGCTGGCCCGGCGGCAGGCGGCCGCCGGTCATATGAGCTTCACCTGCGCCACAATCCGCGAATGCGAGGGCATGGCCGACGCCGGCCTCGGCACCGACCTGATGCTGGCGAACGAGGTCCTGGACGCCCGGCGCATCGGCGCGCTGGTGGCTGCCAGTGCTCGGGTCACCGTTGCCGTGGACTCGGAGCAGACGATCGAGGCGGCCGCTGCCGGGGGAGTGCGCGAGGTCATCATCGACGTCAACGTGGGCCTGCCACGGTGCGGCTGCGCGCCCGAGGCCGCCGGGCGGCTCGCGGATCGGGCCAGGGCACTGGGCCTGGACGTCCGCGGCGTCATGGGCTACGAGGGCCACGTCGTAGGGCTCGAGGATGCCGCCGAGCGAGAGCGGCAGTGCCGGGAGTCAATGGCCCTGCTGCTAGCCGCGCACGCCGACGTCGGCGGCGAACTCGTGTCAGCCGGCGGGACTGGCACTTACGCGCTGAACACCTGGGCGTCGGAGATCCAGGCTGGCTCTTACGCGCTGATGGACGTGGCCTACGGTCGGCTGGGGCTGCCGTTCGAGCAGGCCGTGTACGTGCTCGCCACGGTGGTGTCGAGCAACCGTGACTGGTCAGTCGCCGATGCCGGGCTTAAGACCGTCGGGATGGACCACGGTAACCCAGTCATCGAGGGGTCGACGGTCTGGTTCTGCTCCGATGAGCACACAACGTTCTCCCCGCCGGTCGCGGTCGGGGACCGGGTCATGCTCGTGCCGGGGCACGTCGACCCGACGATGGCCTACCACGAGCGGCTGTATGTCTACTCGGGCGAGGACGTACGCGAGGTGTGGCCAGTCGACCTGCGTGGCTGGTGAGACGAGGACCGGGGACCACATGATCGAGCTGCGGACCGTGCACACAGCCGATCTTGATCCGGATGCCAGGTCCGCGATGCGGCGGTTGCTTGACGATGTATTCGACAACATGACCGATGACGTCTTCGACAACGTGCTGGGCGGCGTGCATGCACTGGTCTACGACGATGCGGAGCTGATCGGCCACGGCAGCGTGGTGCAGCGGCGCCTCATGCACCAGGGGCGCGCGTTGCGGGCCGGATACGTTGAGGGCATCGCCGTTCGCCGCGACCGGCGCCGTCACGGGCACGGCGACCTGATCATGGCGGCGCTAGAGCGCGTAGTCCGGTCCGCCTATCAGCTGGGTGCACTGGGCGCCAGCGACGACGGCGCCCGGCTCTATGCCGCACGCGGCTGGCAACTGTGGCAAGGGCCGTCCAGCGTGCTCAGCTCGGCGGGGATCCTTAGGACCAAGGACAAGGACGGCCGTATCTACGTCCTGCCGGTGTCGGCCGCCCTAGACCTGTCCGGAGAGCTCGTCTGCGACTGGCGGCCCGGTGGTCTCTGGTAACCGCGTGGCCCGCTAGCCGACCCGCCCGTAAGCGTAGATCGCGGCCTCGAATTCAGACTTATGGGCGACCCCCCCTGCGCCCCATAGTGACCTGGTCCCCGGGATCAGCGCGAGAGCTCCGGCGCCGGGGTCGCGAACAATGGCCCACCGCCCGGCTCCCGACCGGTGCAGCAGCCAGGAAATACTGGTGCGCGTGTTAATCGCCGTCAGCCATAGCCCGCCATGGCCGTCGGGTGTGATATGCGTCGGGTCGAACCCGGTTGGCAGCGCATGGCTGGTCCAGCGTCCCCGGCGTAGCTGTAGCAGCCGTGCCGTTCCTGGCCCGCCGCCCTTGCTGCCAATAGCCCAGACATTTCCGGAGGAGAGGGCGAGGATGGCATTGAACTGCAGTCCCCGCAGTGCGGGGCTGGTGATGTGGTGCCACTTGCCGCCCTCGTAATGCACGATCGAGTCTTCGCCGACGTTGATTCCGCCGACCGCCCACATGTCGGTCGGCGACAGGGCGCTCGCGAAGGAGACGTTTCCGCCGAGCCCGGTTACCCTGGTCCAGGCGTGGCCATGCAAGTGCCAGGTGCCGATGCCCGGGTCCGCGCCGGAGCCGCCGAATACCCAGACGTTCGTCGGGCTGAAAGCAGTGACGCCGGTCAACTCCCGCGGCAGCCCCGACTCGCGCCACCGACGGGCTACTGTCCACCGGCCACTGTGCCAGTGGAGCACATATCCGCCCAGGTTGCTGATTGTCCAGGCGTCGGTGCTCGAGTCGGCACTTACGGCCCACAGGATGCTTGTTAGGTGCCGCGGCATTGTGGTGGCGGTCCAGTGTCCGTTGTGCCAGCGGGCGGCGGCCGGTACACCCCCGATTGGGCAGGCGAAATCCGCGCTGCCGACTGCCCAGGCGGAGCGACCACTGACGGCAGTGACACCGAAGTACGCGGAGTTTCCGGGGGTGTAAAGGTGGCGGTAGAAAAGCCGCCAGCCCGGCACGCTCGACGCGTCAGCGGGCAGCGCCAAACTCAGCGTCAGCACTGCAGCGGCACCGAGACTGATGGCGACCCATCCCCGACGCAGGCTTCTCATAACGACCCCTCTCGGGAGATCCCCCTATGTTGCCTTAAAGGATGACGCACCCGGTCGGGTCGCACAAGGGCTGCCACACCGGCCTGCGGACCGGTGGCACCGGCTAATGTCTCAGGGCTGACTACCCCCGCAGCCGCAGGCCGCGCGGGGTCGGCCGGAAACCGGACGCTTCGAGCGCCCTGGCCAGCGGGGAATCGTAAACGCCGGCGCCGTCGGCGCGCTCGACGGTGAGCCTGCCGAGTGCGCCAGCCCGGACCACCGCGGCCAGCGCGGCGACCGCGGGCTCCAGCAGGTCCGGATCGCTTGTCCAGGACAGCAGCGTCTTGCCGCCCCGCTCGACATAGAGCACGAGCTCGCCGCCCGCGAGCACGACCAGCGCCCCAGCCTTGCGTCCGGGCCGGTGCCCGCTGGCACTGTCCTCCGGCCGTTCCGGTCGGTCCG
Source organism: uncultured Actinomycetota bacterium (assembly GCA_963711055.1). Lineage (GTDB taxonomy): Bacteria > Actinomycetota > Actinomycetes > Streptosporangiales > Streptosporangiaceae > JAJYUU01. The sequence continues at coordinate 232,726 of CAVQCR010000019.1, forward strand.
GCCAGGGAAGTGCGGCGCCGTAGGCGTTGGCTGGGTCGGCGGCAGCTAGCACGACGATCCGCCGGTCGGACTTGGCTGTCGCGCCGCCGGTATCCCACGGATCTGGTTGCGCACCGAGGCGCGCGGCATCCGACATCGCGCGCATCCGGTCCACTGCTCCGGGCAGCGCGAATTGCGCCGCGCCGAGGCCCTCGACGAAGTAGCCCCGGCGGCACTGGCCAGCCTCCTCCAGCGCCCGGAGCACCGGATACAGCGCACCAAAGCCGCCAGCTACATGTTCTGCGGCCGCGGCCCCGCGAATCAGGATGCCGTGCCGCTCCAGCAGTGCCAGCGCCTGCGCATGCCGACGCCTGGTGGGATCGGATTCCCGCTGTGGCAGCGCGGACCATCGGCCGCTGACAGTCGGCGGCCCGGTTCGCGTTGGCAGCGCTGCCCGGCCGTAGCCCGGGCGGCGGGAGATGGCCAGTCCTGGACGAGTCGGCGCGCGCCTCGCGCCGTCGGTCCCCGCATCTGTCTCGCCCGGAGCCACCGGCCGCCCGGCCCCGAGCACCGTCCGCAACGGTGCCAGGGTGTCGTTGGTGAGCTGCCCTGCCCAGACCAGGTCCCAGATGGCGCTGGCGACGTCTCGGTCGGTGGCAGCCAGCGCTGTGGAGTTCTGGTCGGACCGGCGGGCCGCGACCCGGTCGGCGATGGCCCGGAAGAACAGCGCGCCGCCGCCGCCCAGGGCGGCGAGCACCGCTTCGTGCACTCCGGTCATGGTGATCTCGCCGGGTTCCGGCAGCAGCAGCGGCGCCGAGGCGGCGGGCGCAAGGATGAGCCAGCCGTCGCTGCCCGGCAGCGCGCCCGCCCCGGCCCAGACCACCTCGCCCGCAGCGGTCAGCTCATCCAGCAGCGCAGGTGAGTAGCCGGGCAGCCGGCCCGGCAGCACCAGGGTTTCCAGCGAAGAGGCCGGGACCGCCGCGCCAGCGAGTTGCTCGATGACGTCATAGACGGCGTCAGCGTGCGCGGGCCGGGCCGACCGGGGCTGGGCGGCGTATCGGTCCCCGTTACCTCGGTGCGGCGGGTTTGACCGTGACGGGTTCGTCTGCTGCCAGGCGCGATCCGCTCGCTGCCAGGCCGGCAGGAATGCGGCGAATGCGCCCGGCGGGGCAGGCTCCACCTCCTTGCGGAGCTTGGCCAGGCAGCGGCGGCGCAGCAGGCGCAGGACGCCGGCTTCGCACCACTGCGTGCCCCCCGCCGGGTGGAAGTCTCCCTCGGCCAGGACGCCATCTGCGGCTAGCCGATGCAATGCGCCGGTAACCACAGCCACGCCGAGCCCGTAGCGCTCAGCGACGGCCGCGGCGCTGAATGGGCCATGCGTGCGGGCATAGCGGAGCACCAGGTCCCGCAGCGGATCAGGGGCCGGCTCGGTGAAAGCCTCCGGTACGCCGGGCGGAAGGGCGACGCCGAGTGCGTCGCGCAGCCGGCCGGCGTCCTCGATCGCGCTCCACCGTTCCTGTCCGGCAATGCGCACAGCCAGCACCCGGCGCTGAGCGGCTAGCCCGGCCAGCCACACCGGGGCCTGCGCCGGGTCGGCGGAGCGCAGGGTCACCTCCTGCGTCGTCAGCGGGCCGAGCATGCGCAGCATGTCGGCCACCGCTTCGGCGTCCTTACAGGCCCGGCCGGGGGCGAGCCGCTGGAACTCGCGTTCGGCCTCCTCCACGACAAGCGGGTCGAGCAACTCGCGCAATTCGGCCTGGCCGAGCAGTTCGGCCAGCAGTGCTGAGTCCAGCGCCAGCGCCTGAGCGCGCCGCTCGGCCAGCGGGGCGTCGCCCTCATACATGAACGCGCCGATGTAGCGGAACAGCAGCGACTTGCTAAACGGCGACGCGGTCGGCGTCTCGACTTCTACTAGCCGCACTCGGCGGGCGGCGATGTCGCGCATGAGCGCCGTCAGGCCCGGTACGTCGAACACATCCTGCAGGCACTCGCGCATCGTTTCCAGCACGATCGGGAACGTGCCGTACTGGCTTGCGACCGCGAGCAGCTGGGCTGCACGCTGGCGCTGCTGCCACAGCGGCGTCCGGCGGCCAGGCTGCCGCCGCGGCAGCAGCAGAGCACGAGCAGCGCACTCGCGGAACCTTGACGCGAACAAGGCGGAGGCACCGAGCTCAGCCGTCACCATCTGCTCGACTTCGTCCGGATCGAGCATGGCGACGCCCGCGGGCGGCGGGTCGTCGGCGTCCGGGACCCTGATCACGATGCCGTCGTCAGTGTGCAGGGCTTGGACGTCCATGCCGCCGTAGCGCTCGCGCAGCCGCGCGGCAATGGCCAGCGCCCACGGCGCGTGCAGCTGCGAGCCGTACGGACTGTGGAGGACGAGCCGCCAGTCGCCGAGTTCGTCCCGGAAGCGCTCGAGGACCAGGGTGCGATCGTCGGGCAGGTACCCGGTGGCTTCTCGCTGCTGGCTCAGATAAGACACGAGGTTGGCTGCAGCAAGGTCATCCAGGCCCTCGTCGCGGAGCCTTGCGGTGGCCTCCTCGGGCGGGCTGGCGCCGAGCTCCCGGCAGAAGGCGCCGAGTGCCGCACCTAGCTCGGCCGGCCGGCCGGGCGCGTCGCCTTTCCAGAATGGCAACCTGCCGGGCTGCCCACCGGCCGGTGTGACGAGCACCTGGTCTGCCGTGATGTCCTCGATCCGCCACGAGGTCGCGCCGAGGACGAAGATGTCGCCGACGCGCGACTCGTAGACCATTTCCTCGTCGAGCTCGCCCACGCGGCGGGAATGCCGTCCGGAACGGTCGGCCTGGCCGCCAGCCAGGAACACGCCGAACAGGCCCCGGTCCGGGATCGTCCCGCCGTTGCTGACAGCCAGGCGCTGGCTGCCGGGCCGGCCGCTGAGTTTCCCGGTTGTGCGGTCCCAGACCAGCCGCGGCCGCAGGCCGGAGAAATCCTCGCTCGGATACCGGCCGGCCAGCATGTCAAGGACGGCGTCCAGCACTGGCCTCGTGAGCCCGCTGAACGGCGCAGCGCGGCGTACCGTCTGTTCCAGCTCGGCGACGTCCCAGTCGTCCATCGCGGTCATCGCGACGATCTGCTGGGCGAGCACGTCGAGAGGGTTGCGCGGCATGCGCAATTCCTCGATCTGGCCCGCGCGCATGCGCTGGGTAACGACCGCGGACTGGACCAGGTCGCCCTGGTACTTGGGGAAGAAGATGCCGCGGGACTCATCGCCCACGTTGTGGCCGGCGCGGCCGGTGCGCTGCAGCCCGCTGGCTACCGACGGCGGTGACTCGACCTGGATGACCAGGTCGACCGCGCCCATGTCGATGCCGAGTTCGAGGCTGGACGTCGCCACCACGGACGGCAGCGTGCCGGCCTTGAGCGCTTCCTCGATCTGGCTGCGCTCCTGTCTCGAAACCGAGCCATGATGTGCCCTGGCGACGATGCCGGGAGACCCGCCGCTAGCGCCGGCCTGGCCCATCAGCTGAGCGGGTGTGCCGGCCGTAGCGCCTTCGTCGCCAACGTACTCGGTGGCGGCTCGCTCGGCGGCCAGGTCGTTGAGCCGTGCGCACAGCCGCTCGGCGAGCCTGCGCGAGTTAGCGAACACGATCGTCGAGCGATGGCTCTGGATCAGGTCGAGGACGCGTTCCTCGACGTGCGGCCAGATCGAATGCTGCCGGGTTGGGTCGCCGTTCGCCCGAGCCTGCCCGGCCGCGGTTGGCATCCCAGCCCGGCCGGCCGGGCCGTCTGCGCGGGGTGCCGGGACCAGCTTGGCGTCGTCCGAGGCTGGCAAGTCCGCCATGTCCTCGACCGGAACGACGATCTTGAGATCGAGCCGCTTCTGGCTGGGCGGGGCGACTATGGTCACCGGCAGCGCGCCGCCCAGGAAAGTGGCAACTTCCTCAGGTGGCCGGACAGTTGCCGACAGTCCGATGCGCTGGGCCGGGCCCTGCTCCGCGCGAAGCGCATCCAAGCGTTCGAGCGAGAGCGCCAGGTGCGCGCCGCGCTTACCGCCCGCGAGCGCGTGCACCTCGTCGACGATGACGGTCTGCACGCCGCGGAGGCTCTCCCGCGCCTGGGATGTCAGCATCAGGAACAGCGACTCAGGCGTGGTGATGAGGATGTCGGGAGGCGTGCCCGCTAGCTTGCGGCGCTCGTCGGCAGCGGTGTCGCCAGTCCGGACACCGACCCTGATATCCGGCTCCGGCAGGCCGAGACGGTGGGCTTCGCGGGTCACTCCCGTCAGCGGTGAGCGCAGGTTGCGCTCGACGTCTACGGCCAGCGCCTTGAGCGGCGAGATGTACAGGACCCGGCAGCGTTGCTTCGGCTCGGCCGGGACCGCCTCGCTAGCAAGCTTGTCGATGGCCCACAAGAACGCGGCGAGGGTCTTACCGGAGCCGGTCGGTGCGATCACCAGGGTGTGCTTGCCCTGGCCGATCGCGCTCCAGGCCTCGGCCTGCGCGGCCGTCGGCTCGGCGAATGCCGCAGTGAACCAGGCCCTGGTGGCAGCGCTGAACTCAGCGAGCGGGGGGCCCTTGGTTGCACCAGCCATGACATCAGTTTGCCTGGTGCTGCCGACAGTTCGGTCCGTCGCTAGGTCGAATCTCGCGGTTGCTCGACAGCGAAAAGCCGCCAGCGGCCGGCGATGCCTTTGAGTACGTGCATTCCGCGGTCGGTGAAGCTGATCCCAGCGCCGAGGACGAGAGTTTTCACGGTGCTAGTGACCAAGACTTCACTTGGCCGGGCCGCCGCGGCCACCCGTGCGCCGACGTGCACGGCGAGGCCTGTCACGCCGGTGCCGTGCCGCTCAACCTCGCCAGTGTGCAGTCCGGCACGTATCTGGAGGCCAAGCTGGGAGGTGGTGTCGCGGATCGCGCAGGCGCAGCGGATCGCACGGGCAGGGGTAAGAAAAGTTGCGAAGAAGCCATCACCCGCGGTGTCGATTTCAATGCCTTGAAATCCGTCGAGAAGCCGTCTCACCTGGGCATTGTGCTCGTCGAGCAGGTAGCGCCATCGGCGGTCTCCGAGCTGTTCGGCGTGGCTGGTGGAGCCGACGATGTCGGTAAAAACCACGGTGACCAGGTCGCGGTCGAGGTCGGGCCCGCCGCGGGTGCCGGTGAGGAATTCCTGAATCTCGTCCAGGTATTCGTCGGCGTTTCCCACGTAGGGTGTTGCGTCAATGCCCGGGAGCTCGACAAATTTGGCGCCTGGGATCCTGTCCGCCACGGCCCGCACTGCGTCTCGATCGAATAGGGAACCAGCGCGGTTGAGGACCAGGGTCGGAGCCTGAACCGCGGTCAGCAGCGGGTCAGCGTCAAATTCCAGCATGCACCGGCTCAGCGCAGCCGCCGCGTTGGGCGTTGCTGACAGCCGCTCCCAGCGTCGGTACCAGGCCAGAAATCGCTGATCGCCGGCGCGGGACGGTGCCGCAACCGCGGCGAAGGTCGCCTGTCCCCACCCGGTTTCAATGGCATCCGTCATCGCCTGCACCACGTTGGGGTCGGGAACCAGCGGAGCACCCAGTCCCGGAGCAACTTTCACGCCGAGTGACCCGAGCACCAAAGCGGTCACCCGGTCAGGATGAGCCGCAGCGAACATCAGCGCCACGGCGGCGCCATCGCCCCACCCGGCGATCACCGCACGGTCAGACCCGGCCGCGTCCATGACCGCACCAACGTCGCGGGAACGCTCCTCCAGCGTAGGCATTCCCGGCAGCCGGTCGCTGAGCCCGGTACCGCGCTTGTCGAAGGTCATCAGCCGGCCGAAGCTGGCCAGACGCTCTAAGAAAGAAGCGAACTCAGCCAGCTCCCACATCACCTCCAGATGCGAGACGAAAGCCGGGATGTAAACAATGTCGAGCCCCCCGGCGTCGCCGATCACCTGGTATGCGATGTCGACACCATCGCAGCGGGTGAACCTGGTCTCTGGCAGCCTGGACACGATCCACTTCTAGGGCCCGGCCGTCCAGGTGTCAATAACAAAGCGGCAGGGCTGGCAGGCTGGAGCCTCTCCCTTTATGCCCGCCAGCTCAGAGTCGGGAAGGCGATGGGTGCCGGGGCTGATAGATGGGGAACGCTGAGCCGTCAGGCAGGCGGATCGCGGCCAGTAGCCCCCAGCCCTGATCGGAGACCTCACGCGCCACTTCGACCCCCTTGGCCCTCAACTCTGCCAAAGTGGCGTGGATATCGTCGCACATCAGATACAGCTCGTGATGGCTCTCACCATCGGCTGGATGAACGGCAAGCTCGGCCGGCGGCAGGGCGAAAATGAGCCAGCCTCCGCCCGCATCCACCGACGGCATGCCGAGCACGTCTGCGAAGAACGCACGGACCTTGTCGGCCTCCGCGGAGAACACGATCGCATGAATCCCGGTGATCACGGCGTGATCCTATCCGCCGCCCGGCGGCGATCGCGTCGTGACTGGCGTTTCTCGCAGCGGCCGCACGTTGACGTGACTGATACCAAGCATCTATCATTGTGATATCAGTTTTCCTCGGCACGACAGGCGGCGCACATGAACGGCACTGACCGCCCCAAGACGCACCGGCAGAGGAGAGACGGCCCGGCTATCTCCGTCCGTAATCTGGGCAAGCGTTTCGGCGACCGAGTCGCGTTTGAGGACGTCTCCTTCGACATCGGTTACGGCGAGGTCTTCGGCTTCCTTGGTCCGAACGGCGCGGGGAAGACGACGACAGTTCGGACACTCGGCACTCTCATCGCGCCGACCACGGGCACGGCGACCGTCGCGGGGATCCCGCTCACGCCCGGCAATGGAGTGGAGATCCGCCAGCGGATCTCGATCATGCCCGAATCGCCCGGCCTGTATCTCCGGCTGAGCGTGGCCGAAAACCTTGAATGCTTCGCCGATCTCTACCAGGCGCCCGACCCCGAAGATCGCATTGACCGCGCGATGCGGACCGTCAACGTCGCCGACCGGGCTCGCGACGCTTGCGGCAGCCTGTCCAAGGGCCTGCGCCAGCGAGTCGCCCTGGCCAGGGCGCTCCTCAGCGACCCGGAGATTCTCTTCCTCGATGAGCCGACTGCAGGCCTGGACCCGGTCGCTGCCCGCGACGTCCACGAGCTTATCGACGAACTCCGCCGCGGCGGCGTCACCATTTTCCTCACCACGCACCGCCTCGAGGAGGCTGAGCGGCTCTGCGACCGGGTCGCGATCCTGACCACCAGGCTGCGCATGATCGGCCGCCCCGACGAGCTCCGCGACCAGCTATTTGCCAGAACGCTGCGGGTCAGTACCGTCAGCCCGCTGCCCGACCCTGGCCGGGTCTTCGGCGGCGTGCCGGCGGTGGGTGGCTGGCACGCCGACGGCAGGGCCAGCTACGTCCTGGCTGTGTCCGACCCGGCGGACGCGGCCCCGGCGACCACCAGAGCTCTGATCGCGGCTGGCGCTGACGTGCTCTCGATCGGCGAGTCACGGCACTCACTCGAGGATGTCTACCTCGAGCTCATCGGTAAGGACGAGGAGGCGAGCTGCAGATGAGCATCAGCACAAGGCGCGTCCGGGCGATAATCCGGAAGGAACTGCGCGAGTACCGGCGCAACATCTCCCTCGTGGTCGGCATGGCGATTGTCCCGGTCCTGTTCTGCGTGCAGCCGCTGATCCAGGTTTTCGCGCTGCCCGCGGCTGCGTCCGGGTCACTCCGGCATGAGCATGCGCTGCTTTACTTGCTGGGCATCCCGGCCATCGTGCCGGCTTTCGTTGCTGCGTACTCCGTGGTCGGCGAGCGCCAGCAAGGCACCCTTGAGCCTGTACTCACCACGCCCATACGTCGCCAGGACCTGCTGCTGGGCAAGGCTGTGGCCGCCCTCCTCCCGTCGATTGCGGTCGCCTACGCGGTCTTCGCGCTGTTCCTCGGCTGCGTCGAGCTTTTCGCGCATCCAGGCGTTGCGTCGGCCCTCGTCCGCGGCCCGGACCTGGTCGCCCAGTTCCTCTTCACGCCGCTGCTGGCCGGCTGGTCTATCTGGATCGCCATCGCCATCTCGACCCGATCCAGTGACATCCGTACCGCCCAGCAACTCGGGGCGCTTGCTTGCCTGCCTTCGGTCGCGGTGACAACGCTCATCGCGCTCAACGTGATCCGGCCAACGCTAGCCCTGGCAATCGTTGCGGCCGCGGTGCTGCTGCTCCTCAACAGACTCGGCTGGCGGATCACCTCTTCGTTGTTCGACCGCGAACGGCTCATCGTCGGAACCACGTAGCAAGAGCCCGTCGGTGGCCGAGGCGCGCTGGACGGCGCCGCAGCGGCAGACGCAGGCTGCTGACCTCAAACTGCGCCGGTGTATCCGCTAGCCGCTCAGGCCTGCCGGCTGCTTGGCCTTGACCGCGGTCCGGTACCGGTCGATGACCAGCCCGGCCAGAGCCGGGTGCTCACCTAGCGGCGCGGTCACCCAGTCGGCACCGCTGTGAGCCAGCTGGTCCTGGAAGCTGCCCGGCGCGAGCAGGTAACTGGCGACCGCGACCGGCAGCCCGGTCCGCTCGCGCAGTTCGGCGACAGCCTCGGCCACGGTCGGCCGGGCCGCGGTGGCGAACGCCGCGAGCACCGGCGCGCCGCGCAACTCCGCCAGTAGGTCCGCCTGCTCCTGAACGTCGCCGGCGGCCGACGGATCCGACGATCCGGCCGCTGCCAGGACGACCGGGATGCCGTCCGGGACTCCAGCTTCAGCGAGTCGGGCGGTGAGCGCCGTCAGCAGCAGTTCGTCGGGTCCGAGCGGGTCGGCCACCCGCGCCCCGGCGGAGTTCGCCGCGTCGGCTATGTCGGCTTTCAGGTGATACCCCGTCGACAGCAGCAGCGGCACGATGACCGCGCCCGGGCCGGCCGAGCAGAGTTCTTCTGGCAGCGATGGTGCCGCGTGGCCGAGGAATGCGACCCGGACGTCCAGGACCGGCGCGAGCCGGCTCACCTGCCGGGCGAGCGCGCGGACAACGTCGGCGGCGGCTGGATTGCGGCTGCCATGAGCAACCGCGAGCAAGGCTGGCCGGCTCATGCCGTCGCCGCCAGGAGCTCGCGCAACCGGACAACCTCGCCCACGACTACCACCGCTGGCGGACTCACCCCGGCCGTGTCGGCATCCGCGGCCACCTCGCGCAAGGTCGAGATCAGGACCTTCTGATCAGGGGTGGTGCCGTCACTGACGATCGCCACCGGCGTGGCCGCGTCCCGGCCGTGCTTGATCAGCTCGGCCGCTACCAGGTCCAGGTGCGCGACCGCCATCATCAGCACCAGCGTGCCCGGTCCGCGCGCCAGCGACTCCCAGTCCACGGTCGCACCGGGATGAGACGGATCCAGGTGCGCGGACACGACCGCGAAGTCCTGGGTGATACCCCGATGAGTGACCGGAATGCCAGCGTATGCAGGTACCGCCACCGCGCTCGTCACCCCTGGCACGACCGTGAAGGGCACCCCCGCCCGGACGCAGGCAGCGGCCTCTTCGCCGCCCCGCCCGAACACAAACGGATCACCGCCCTTGAGGCGTACCACCCGTTGCCCGGCCAGCGCCCTGGCCACGATCAGCTCGTTGATCTGGGCCTGGCTGAGGTTGTGCGCATGCGGCTGCTTACCGGCGTCGATGATCTCGACATCCGGGTCGAGCTCGGCCAGCAGCTCGCGCGGCGCCAACTTGTCGGTAACCACCACATCGGCCTCGGCCAGCAGCCGCCGCCCCAGCACCGTGATCAGCCCGGGGTCGCCCGGCCCGCCGCCGACTAGCGCGACGTGACCCGTGCCGCGAGGGCGCCGGTGCGGTCGTACCGGCAACCTCCCGTCCGCGAGCGCCAGCGCGATAGCGGAGCGCAGCCGCTGCGCACGGCGCGGGTCGCGCCCGGCGGTCACCGCCACCTGGACGTCGCCGTGCCTGGTCACCGCCGGGGTCCGGGCAGCTGAGACCGCCCCGTCGTCCGCGCGCACGCACCAGATCCGGCTCCGTTCTGCGTCAGCGGCTACCCGATCGTTCACCGCCGGATCATCGGTCGCGGCATGCGCCAGCCACGCGGCGGACAGATCGCCGTCGCGGTAGCCGCGCCGCAGCACCGTGACCGGCAGCGCGGCCAGGTCCGCGCACACCTCCGGCGCGATGACCAGCACGTTAGCCCCGGCCTCGAGCAGGCCGACGGTGCGCCGCAGCGCCACCTGGCCGCCGCCCACCACGACCGCCCGCCGCCCGGCCATCGCGAGCATCATGGGATAGGAGGGAACGGGGTTCTTCGCTGGTTCGCGGCCGCCCGCAGCCGCGCCGCCAGCAGGCGAGGCCGCGGCGTCAGCGGCCTGGCGCCCGTCCGCTGCCGCGACATGCCGGTGCCCGCTCACGACGCCCTGCCGGCGGCGGCTCCTGCGGCCGCGGCCGGATCACAGCCACGAACTTCAGACTGAATGCGCGCGCGCAGGCCCGGCACTCCCACTCGCCGGCGTCAGCGCCTGCCGGCCGCAGGTTCTCCTCGCCGCAGTAGGGGCAGTAAAACGGCACCTGCCGTTCCCCGCTCATGCCAGCAACTCCGCGTCAGCACGCCGGACCCAGCTGGCAAACTGCTCACCCGAGGCCCGGTCTGCCTGGTAATTGCGCAGCAGCCGCTCCACGTAGTCGGGCAGCGCGTCGGCCGTCACCTTCAGCCCGCGCAGCTTGCGCCCGAAGCCGGGGTCAGTGCCGAGAGACCCGCCCAGGTGCACCTGGAAGCCCTCCTGGCCGTCCACGATCGAGCCCTTCAGCCCGATGTCGGCAAGCTGGAACCGGGCGCAGGAGTTCGGGCAGCCGTTCACGTTGATCGTGATCGGCGTGTCGAAGCCCGGCAGCCGCCGGTCAAGCTCGGTGTACAGATCGCGGGCCCGGCCCTTGGTCTCGACGATCGCCAGCTTGCAGAACTCGATGCCGGTGCAGGCCATCGTCCCGCGCCTGAAGACGCTCGGATTTGCCGTCAGGTCGACCGACTCGAGCTCGGCCACCAGCTCGGGCACAGCCCGTTCCGGCACATCAAGCACGAGCAGCTTCTGCTCGATCGTGGTGCGGACCCGGCCTGAGCCGTAGGCCTCGGCCAGATCGGCCACCTGCCATAGCTGCGTGCCCGATGTGCGGCCGGTGTGCGGGGCCACGCCGACGTAGTACAGGCCGTCGCGCTGGCGGTGCACGCCGATGTGGTCACGCGAACCCGGCGCTGGTGCAGGCGGCGGCGGGCCGTCGGCGAGCCCGTTCCCTCCCAAATACTCCCGCTCCAGGACTTCACGGAACCGTTCGGCGCCCCAGTCAGCGACCAGGAACTTCAGTCGGGCACGGCTGCGGAGCCGCCGGTAGCCATAGTCACGGAACAGCGCCGTGACCCCGGCCCAGACCTCCGGGACCCGCTCGGCGGGCACGAATGCGCCGAGACGCTGAGCCAGCATCGGGTTGGTGGACAGGCCGCCGCCGACCCACAGGTCAAAGCCCGGCCGGCCATCAGGCCCGCGCACCCCGACGAACGAGACGTCGTTTACCTCGTGCGCGGTGCACTGATTCGCACATCCGGAGATGGCGGTCTTGAACTTGCGCGGCAGGTTGGTGAGGTCGGGGCTGTTAGTCGCGACCTCGTCGGTGGCCCGCAGCGCCGCGCTCGCGTCGATTACCTCGGCCGCGTCGACTCCGGCCACCGGGCAGCCCAGGATGTTGCGCGGGACGTCCCCGCAGGCCTGCTGACTGGACAGGCCGACTTCCTCAAGCCGTGCCCAGATGGCCGGGATGTCCTCAATCGAGAGCCAGTGAAACTGCACGTTCTGCCGGTCGGTGATATCGGCGAGGTCGCGGCCGTACTCCTTGGCGACGCCGGCCACCGCGCGAAGCTGATCGGCTGTCAGCTGCCCGCCGGGGATCCGGACCCGCATCATGAAGTACGGATCCTCGATCTCGGCGTCCTCAAGCGCCCCTGTGCGGCCGCCGCTTATGCCGGGTCTGCGCTGGGTGTACAGACCCCACCAGCGGAACCGGCCGCGCAGGTCGCTCGGGTCGATTGAATCGAAGCCGAGCTGGGAGTAGCGGTTCAGGATGCGCTCGCGGACGTTCAGCCCGTCATCATCCTTCTTGAATCTCTCCGCGGGATTGAGCGGCTCATGGTGACCGAGGGCCCATTGGCCCTGGCCGCGAAGCGGCTGCGATGGCATGGCATGGTCCTTCTGCTGGCGTGCTGGCGTGCTGGCTGCGGGGGCGGGCGGGCACCGGGAAGCTCGCGGTGCCCTGAGCGCTGGTGGTACTAGGCCCCAGATGAGAGTCAGCTAGCGTCCGGCTAGCCGGACGGGCTGGGTAACCGAGTACCCGGGTCAGCAGGAAGGACGACAGATGGCGCTGGATACGCGCAGAAGGTCAATGTGACGGCGGCAAACCAGGCGCAAGTCCGCGTAACGCCCGCATATCAGCCCCAGGTTGCGGCTGGCGGTCGGGCAGATCACAGCGGCCTCCAGGGGTTCGGCGCTCGCGCTCACGCGCGGCGACAGCTGAGTTTGGGCGGTCTAACCGCGCCACGCTGCGCAGACTGCAACTACGTTCACGCTAACATCCCTAACCTGCCGCAGCGCAAACTGATTCCTTCTGTCACCCAATCTTCGCTGGCCCGGCCGACCTTGGGCGTAATCACGTCGCAGCCGGGTAGCTGGCCACCAAACCGAGCCCCGAGCTGCTGGCAGAAAGGTCGGCCCGTGGAGGTCAGGGCAGTAGCGCCAGGGACAGTCCAGCCAGGGACAGTCCAGCCAGGGACAGTCCAGCCAGGGACAGTGCGGCAGGCCGGCGTCGTCGTCAATCCGGCCAAGGTGGGCGACCCCGAGCAGTTCAGACGCGCCGTTTCCGAAGCGATGCACTCCCACGGCTGGCAACTGCCGCTCTGGCTGGAGACGACTGCCGAGGACCCCGGCCAGAAGCAAGCACGAGGGGCGGCAGCAAGCGGGCGTCGAGCTCGTCCTCGCTTGCGGCGGCGACGGCACTGTTACGTCCTGCGCGGAAGGTGTGGCAGGCACTGGGACGCCCCTTGCCATCGTGCCGATGGGAACGGGGAACCTGCTGGCCCGCAACCTAGGTTTGCCCGTCGATCTCGACGAGGCCCTGGTCGTCGCGCTTACCGGAAAGGACACGCCGATCGACGCCGGGACGGCCAATGGCACGCCGTTCGTGGTCATGGCCGGCCTCGGCCTCGACGCCAGGATGATAAGCGACACCAGCGAGCCGCTGAAGAAACGTCTGGGCTGGGCAGCCTACGCAATCTCCGTGATCAGGCACCTGCGAGACCGGCCGACACGGGCAACGCTCACGGCCGATGCCGGGCGGCCGGTTCGGCTGCGGTCAAGCGCCGTGATTGTCGGAAACGTTGGCTGTCTGCGCGGCGGCGTTCCGCTGCTGCCAGCCGCCCGGCCGGATGACGGCATGCTGGACGCGGTCGCGCTGCGCGCCCGCGGCTGGACAGCCTGGCTCGCAATCGTGGTCCACGTTCTGCTGCGCCGGGGCGAGTCCGGACGGGTGACCAGGCTCGTCTTCCGGGAGCTGACCGTGACGACGGCCAGTCCGCAGCCCTGGGAGCTAGATGGTGAGTTCATGGGCACGACCAGTCGCCTTGTCGTCGCCGCACAGCCCGGCCGGCTGCTGCTACGGCTCCCGGCTGAACGCCAGTAGCGAGCTCTTCAGGGCCGTCCGGCTTTGCTGGCGGTCGTTCCCCGTCGACCGGAGCTGCATGCGCCGGACGCCCTCGGGCCGATGCTCATGCGCCTGACGCCTTGCGGCGGCCGCCCCGTCCTCCCCGCATCAGCAGCGTGATCCTGCGCTCAGTCAGCTGCTGGGTATGCAGGCTGAGCCACGCGCATACTACGGCCAGCGGTAGCTCGACGACCCCAGCAAGCAAGATCGACTCGGGCCGTTGAGCGGAAGGCGTCGTCAGCACGTCGAACCAGGCGTCAACCACCAGCAGCGTCGCCGTAGCGGTTGCCGCAGTCGACAGGTAGCGCGACCGGCGGAGTGCGAAGTACGCGGTGCAGGCCAGGGCCACCAGCAAGATGACGTCGAACCCGGCCCAGGCCGTGTCGTAGTTCGGCGACAGCTGGCGGGACGGCAGCGTCTTGCCCAGGTAGACCGTCCAAGGCAGCAACACCAGCGAGAACAGGGCAAACAGCGGACCCGCCCAGCGCACGACGCGAGCCTGGTCGACAAGAACGTCGTTCTCCGGTTCTGGCGCCTGCTCGACCAGGGCATCGATCCTGGTCAGGACCTCCGCTGGAGTGCCGAGCAGATCGCCGGGCTGGCCAGCCTCCTCCTCAGGGTCAGGGCTGGCCTTCACTCGTTCCTCCGTCGCATCGGCGCGTCCAGTCACGGGTGCGTTGCCCGAGTGAGCGAGGTCCCGCGTGCCGCCGAGTTACCCGGATCGGCCTATTCTGAACGCGACCCGCAAGCCTAACCTCCGCCCGGGCCATCAGATCCTCCTCGACGGCTAGGCGAACGCGCGCGTGCCCGGACTGTCGGTGGCTGGTGACACGATCGCGGACATGACAGAACTCAGCTGGCAGCAGTTCGCGTTAGCCAGGCCTGATCTCGCCGATGCGGGCAGGGCCTTGCTCTACCAGTTCGGCGTCGGCCTGGCATTCCTGTCGACGGTGCGGCCGGACGGCGGCCCGCGCCTGCACCCGGTATGCCCGGTCCTGGTCGGCGGACAGCTGGTCGCGCACGTCATTCCGTCCCCCAAACGCGCCGACCTGCACCGAGATCCGCGGTATGCGCTGCATTCATTTCCGACGGATGGAAACGAGGATGCCTTCTATCTCACCGGGCTGGCTGGGCCGGTGCGCGACGAGGAACTCGTTTCCTCCGCAACGGCGCAGTTCTTGTCTGAACGCGGGCTCGCCGGCGAGCCGCATGGCTTCTCTGATGGCGAGTTCTTCGAGTTCCGCGTCGGCCAGTGCCTGCTGACCAGGACAACCGGTCACGGGGACTGGCAACCGAGGCACGAGACCTGGACGGCCGGCGGTTAGCGCGACCAAGGGGTCAGTCACGGTGTGTTGCTGGGGCTTCATGGCGATAAGCCCGGCTGGTCATTAGCGCGTCATTCCGGGTTCACGGCGAGCGGGGACCCTGGCCGCATGACCTCTAACACAGATGAGCAGTCATTGCTCGGCAGTGATCAGGTGAGCGCCGGTCATTCTGATGCCGGGCCGTCCCGTCGCCAGGTGCTGGCGGGCGCCGGCGGCGTCGGCCTGCTCGCCGCCGCACCCGTGGTCCACGAGCGGCCGAAGAAAGCATCGGCGAGCCTCGCCTCAGCGGCCGACGGGACGCCGGAGCAGATCCACCTGACTTGGGGCGCCGATCCGGCCCGGAGCATGGTTGCGTCCTGGGCATCACCGGGCCCGGCTACCCGCCCGCGGGTGCTGCTGAGCGGTCCGTACGGCTCGGTCGTGCAGCTGCCTGCCGTCCAGCGGACCTACACCGATGGGCTCAATGGCGAAACGGTGTGGACCTATCACGTCGAGATGCGCCGGCTTGAGCCGAACGGGACCTACACCTACACGGTCACGGCCGACAACGACAGCGCCGCCGAGCCGTTCACCGCGACGTTCCGGACGGCGCCGGCCGGCCGGGAGCCGTTCCGTTTCACTAGCTTCGGTGACCTGGCGACGCCGAACACCGCGTGGGTACTCTCCTACGGCCAGAGCGCGTATGCGGTGGCGGCGGTTGAGTCCTTCAGCCCGCTATTCCACTTGCTGAACGGCGACCTCTGCTACGCCGACCTGAACCCTGCGGTGCAGCCGGAGGTCTGGCGCGACTTCGGCAACAACAACCAGGTTTCGGCGGCCAACCGCGCATGGATGCCGTGCCCCGGCAACCACGAGATCGAATTCGACAACGGTCCGCAGGGTCTCACCTCTTACCTGACCCGCTACACACTGCCGGACAACGGCATGCCCGAATTCCGCGGGCGCTGGTACTCGTTCCGGGTCGGCTCGGTGCTGTTCGTCTCGCTGGCCGCCGACGAAGTCGTGTACCAGGACGCCGGAGCCTTCGTGTCCGGTCCGGGTGCGCTCGTGCCAGCGGCGTCTACCGGCAATCCGGCGATCCCGCCGGGTACCTCGTTCTACGTCCGGGGCTACTCGGGCGGGGCGCAGACCAGATGGCTGGAGCGCACGCTGCGGGAGGCGCGTGCCGACCCGTCCGTCGACTGGATCATCGCGCAGATGCACCAGATCGCATGCTCGTCGTCGACCACGGGCAACGGCTCGGATCTTGGCATCCGGCAGGAGTGGCTGCCGCTCTTCGACCGCTATCAGGTGGACCTGGTTCTGAACGGCCATGATCACGACTACGAACGGTCGTTCCCGTGCCGCGGCTTTGACGGCATGGCCGGCACCGAGGCAGCGACCGGCACTCCGGTCGACACGATGCGGCCGCACCCGGTGACCACCACGGACACGGGCGTATTCGACACAAGCCAAGGCACCGTCCACCTGGTGCTTGGCTCGGGCGGCACCAGCGCGCCGTTGGACAAGTACGGCGTCGACAGCGCCGACGGGCTGACCCAGGCGAAGGTGTTCACGATGCCGAACCGGCCTGCTCCGACCGGAACTCCCAATGTCTACGCGCGTGCGGCGGCTGACGCGCGCGAAGATGCCATCTGGTCGGCGCGCCGGGACACCTCAACCGGATACGGGATCGCCGTGTTCGATGTGGATCCTGGTGAGGAGCGGGACGATGGCCTGACCAGCATCACCGTGCGGTATTTCCACGCGGTCGGAGCGGACCCGGTCAACCCGGCGACGGGCGCGACAGGCGCGCCGACGCCGAACTACACCGAGTTCGAATCGTTTGAGCTGGTCCGGCCGCGCGCCGACCGCGATCACGCGAAGCACTGGCACGACGCCGTTCGGCGCTGATACCAGGCAGGTGATACCAGGTAGCGGCGCCTGGCTGGGACGGTTCTGAGTCTCGGGCCGTCCCGAGCGTAGGGCCGTGCCTGCTCTGCAGCGATGCGGCCTGGCGGAATGATCCGGCGGGCCGAGCATTAGATGACGATCTGCGCCTTCCATCGCTCGGCCCGGCGGGTGCCCTCCGGTCGGCTGAGGATCGTTCGTCACGCCAATCCGACGGGCATGGCTTCCGCTATCACCCCACGTGCTGCATGCTCTGCCAAACTGCGATCGCGCCATAGCCAATCCCGGCGATCGCGGCGGCAGCTAGGAGGACGATGACCAACTTGAGCAGCGACCGCCAGAACGCCACAATCGCGATCGCGGCAAGCATCACCAAGATCCGTACCGCATCCGCATTCTGAGCCGCAGCCTGCATATTCAAACACCTCCCTCCGGCTGATGCCGGTTGGAGGGCCAAGCCTCGGCGCCTGTACACCGCCGCCGTGGGCACCTTGCATTCGCCGATGGGGCGGGTAACATGATCTGCATCGCCTGGCCCTCCTGCTGTGGACTCGGCCCGGTGACTGGCACGGTCGATGGCGTCAACATCGACCGTGCTTTTGTTTAGTTTGCTGCCATTTACCACCTCAACGCCACCATTGAGGCGCTGGCCCTATCGCCCCCTTTCCCGCGTCCCCGGCCCGGCTTGGAACTTTCAGGCTCGCACTATTACGGTCTCATGGCCTTTGTCATTTGCCAATGGCGTTGACCAGAGGAACTGACCAACGGCGTGGTACCGTTACGTGGCTGGTAGCGTGCGCTGCGGCGTACAGCTGATGACAGGCATGTGGCCGTTCCGATGAGGCTGGCGATTTGGCCAGTTCAACCGCAACGTCGGCGGCCTGGCCGGTCCCGGCCGCTCGCTGCCTGTTCGGTGCGGAGTGGTCTATGTGGGCCAATAGATTTTTCTGCGACACATGGGGTTGGGCGCTACGCCAGTCAACGCCATTGGTGTACGATGCGGATTCGTGGCAAATGCCAAAGGCGATAGTCAAGAGCCTTTGCGCCGTGCCCGCCCACCATCGCGAAGGGCGCCCATCGCGGCTGGCGCGAACCCCACCATTCGCCAGCGCGAGTTGGGCATGCGGCTGCGCGAGTTGCGTAACGATCTTGGGCTGACTGTCGAAGATGTCGGGCGGGCGATGCTGTGCTCTGCTACCAAGATCAGCCGTCTGGAGACCGGGACTCGCCGGGCGAGCCAGCGCGACGTGCGGGACTTGTGCCGGATCTACGGCGTGACCGACCAGGCGGAAGCCGACAAGCTCATGGAGCTCGCCCGCCAATCTCATGAGTCTGGCTGGTGGACTCAGTACGACGAGCAGGTTCTTTCGCCGCTTCTCGGTCTTGAGCAGGAGGCCGCTGCGATCACGCAGTTTTCGATGTACTTCGTGCCCGCCCAATTGCAGACCAGCGATTATGCCCGGACGATTATCCGGGCGGTGGAGCGCAAGATGCAGCCTGACGTTCTGGATCAGCGGGTCGAGGCCAGGATGCGACGGCAGCAGCTGTTCGAGGGCGACGCCCCGCCCCGCTATCGCGCGCTGCTCGACGAGGCAGTGCTGCAACGCCAGGTGGGCGGCCGGGCGGTCATGCGAGCTCAGCTCGACAAGATCCTGGATTCCGCAGCCAGTGGGAAGGCAACCGTTCAGGTCATCCCGTTTGACGCCGGTGCGCACGCAAGCACCGACAGTAATTTTAGCCTCCTGGAGTTCGGGGAAGACCTCCAGCAAGGCCCGGTCGTCTTTGTGGAGGGTCTTTTCTCAAACCGGTACCTGGAGCGCCCGACGGAAATCGAGCGATACCGGGAAGCGGTCGAGTACCTCCGTGATGCCGCGCTGAGCCTCCAGGACTCCGCAAGCCTGATCACCAAGATCCGGAGTGCGCATTACGCCTGAGAGCACATGCCGACATGCGCGCTAGAAACATGACACCTGTTACAAGGAGTAAAGGATGCTACCTTCCGACGTGAGCTCCCTCGGTGAGCTCTCATGGCGCGTCGCCCGGCACTGCGAAGCCGGCAGCTGCGTGCGGATCGCGCACAAGGAGGACATGGTTCTCATCGGCGATTCCAAGGATCCTGATGGTCCTGTCCTCGCGTACAGCCAGGCCGAGTGGAGAACGTTCGCGGAAGGCATCAAGCAGGGGGATTTCGACGACTTCCTGTAACAACGACAGCGTTTGCGAAGAGGGCTAGTTGCGAGACAGCTGGCCCTCTCGCCTTTCGGGCTGTGCCGACCGGCGCTGACGGTTACAGGCGGGCCAACCGGACGGCGTTTGTGGGGGCGTGGCCGTCCGGCTACCCTGGCGGCCGTGCGACTAACGGCGTTCTGGGAGCGGATGCGGGCGCAGTTCGGCGACGGCTACGCCGAGAGCGTGGCTAAGGACTATGTCATCGCCGGACTCGGCGACCGTACTGTCGACCAGGCCCTCGCCGACGGCGAGGATGTCAAGGCCGTCTGGCGCGCCGTCTGCGATGCTTTCCGCCTGCCGGATCGCGTGCGCTGAGCGCCAGGGCTAAGCCGCGTTTGGTAATGCTCGGAGTTCGGCTCCGACGAGAATGAGGGCGCGCCGACTGGTCGAAGCGAGCCCAGCGTGACCATCCAGCGGGTGACAGCGTGGGTTGGTTTCACCCAGGTAAAGATCGAGCAGCTATCGAGAAGCCGCCGCTGCGACGCCCCCCTAGCATGACGGGTGACCCCATCGAAACGCGCAGGGAGGAACCTGCAATGAAGGACACGCAGAAGTCCGCCAAGAGCACTACCGCGGCCGACAAGAAGTTCGAGGGATTCACGGACGAGGAACGAGGCGCGATGAAGGACCGCGCCCGAGAGCTGAAGGCAGCCGCGCGCCGCGGCCCGCGCGCGGCGGAGGCGGACGGGGAAAGCGAAGTGCTCGCGAAGATCGCCGAGATGCCGGAACCGGATCGCGCCATGGGCGAGTGGCTCCATGCCGTCATCAAAGCCAGCGCGCCAGCCCTCTCGCCCAGACTCTGGTACGGGATGCCCGCGTACGCCAAGGACGGCAACGTCGTCTGCCACTTCCAACCCGCGCAGAAGTTCAAAACGAGGTACGCGACGCTCGGCTTCAGCGACAAGGCGAACCTTGGCGAAGGCACCATGTGGCCGGTGGCCTACGCACTGACGGAGCTGACCGCCGCCGACGAGGCAACGATCGGCGCGCTCGTGAAGAAAGCAGTCAGCTGAAGGTAGGCCCGAGCCACTGGACGCCGCCCTAGTCCCTGCGGCCAGTGACGGCCAGGGTAATGCCGAGGCCGATCATGGCCAGGCCGCCGGCGCCGCCGATCATATCCATGCGGCGTGGCGAGCGGCCGAACCAGGATCGTGCCCCGCCCGCGACCGCGGTCCACGCCGAGTCGCTGAGAAGAGCGATCACTACAAACAAGAATCCGAGCAGCAGCATCTGGGCCGGGACGTTCCCGGCGGGCCGGTTCACGAATTGCGGAAGCACGGCGGCGAAGAAGACCGCGGTCTTCGGGTTGGCAACGCCGACTAGGAAACCGTCAGCCACGGCTCGTCGCGTGGTTCTGGCCGGAGCGAGCGCGCTGGCAAGTGAGTGCTCCTTGCGCTGTATCAGGGCCCGGACACCCAGGTAGACCAGGTATGCCGCACCGGCCAGTTTCATGACCGTGAACATGGCGGCAGATCGCTGGATGAGCGATCCGACACCTAGCGCAGCGACAGCAGCCAGAGCGAACTCGCCAAGCTCGTTTCCCGCGACCGAGGCGAGCGCAGTGCGGCGTCCATGGGCCAGCGTGCGGCCGACAACAAACAGAACGCTGGGACCGGGAATGACGATGACGACAAACGCAACAGCGGCGAACTCAAGTAGTCGGCCAGGCTGGATCATGTTTCCAGGCTAGCGGCTATCCTCGCCATCATGCCGACGCTGGCAGTTGTGGGTGCCGGGCCCAAGGGCATCGCTATCGGTGCCAAGGCACGGGCGCTGACGGCTGCTGGCCTCGATGCCCCGAGGGTCGTACTCGTGGACCGCGGCGACATCGCCGGAAACTGGACCGGGCGGCAGGGATTCACCAGCGGTCGGCTGCCTTTGGGCACGCCTCCGGAGAAGGACGTCGGCTTTCCGTACGCCGATAGCTGGGGCTCGGCCTCGACCGCGGTGACTGCGGCGATGGCCGAGTACAGCTGGCAACGGCACTTGATCGCGCACGACGCCTATGCCGACTGGGTCGACCGCGGCCGGCTGCGGCCGGCACATCGGCAGTGGGCTTCCTACCTGCGCGAAGTCGCCGAGCGAGCCGAGATGGAAGTCGTTTCCGGTGAGGTCGTCGGCCTGGAGGCTGAAGGTGAGCTGTGGCGGCTGGCAATCCGCGGGCAGGACGCGATCTGGGCGGACGGCGTGGCATTCACTGGCGCAGGCCCGCCCATCCTCGTCCCCGGACAGCCGCAGGAGCACCCGCGACTTCTCGACGGCCGTAGTTACTGGCTTCGAGAGGCAGCTGTCTCAGCCAAGGTTGCCCGGAGCGTGTGCGTGATCGGCAACGGCGAGACAGCCGCTTCGGTCGTAATCAGCCTGCTGACGCAGTCGCATAAGCGCTCGACGGTCGACGTCCTGACCAGCCGTGGGTTTCTGTACTCGCGCGGCGAGAGCTACGAAGAGAATCGTTTCTTCTCTGACCCTGGCGACTGGCCTGCACTGGCAGAGTCACACCGACGTGAGTTCCTCGAGCGCACCGACCGTGGCGTCTTCTCGCAGCAGGCAGAGGCAGTCCTTAACCTGTCGTTCGGATTCCGGTCGCTGGCCGGGCGGGCAGTAGGGATCGACGCGGGCGAGCGGCAGGTCGTCGTGACGATCGAGTACGGCGACGAGCGTGACCGCGTCGCATACGACGTTGTTGTCGTCGCGATTGGCTTCGATGCTCGCTGGTTCGAGCGATTGCTCGGGCCTGAGAGCCGATCTCGGCTCGATGGCGCGCTCGCTGGCGACGACTTGGAGCGGCGGATCGATATTGATCTGTCGGTGGCGGGCCTGAGCCCGCCGCTCCACCTGCCGGTCCTCGCCGGGCTCGCGCAAGGACCCGGCTTCCCGAATCTGAGCTGCCTTGGCTTGCTGAGCGACCGCATCCTGCGCCGGTACGTCAAGGTGGAAATGCCAGCCTCTACTGTGACGGAAGGGAGGCAGCTTGCCTGATACAGGCGATCCGGTGTGGGAGAGCGATGACTACGTCCGTCGCACAATTGTGATGCCGATCGTGCTCGCTGAGCGGCTCGCCGCCAGGGCCGAAGCGCGCGCTTTGTCGGTAAGCGACCTGATCGTCGAATACACAGCGGAAGGCTTGCGACGGGACGCGGCGGATGGCGCTTAAAGGCGGATGGCGCTTAAAGGTGAGGCGGCACGTCGGGGCTATGGCGGGCCGTACTGATCGCTTGCGCGATGTAGCTGATGATCTCGTCCGCGCCCTGGCGATCCGGATCAAGGTCAGGGTTGTAGATGCACACTGACCAGCCTGCGCAGCCATCCGCGGCGAGAGCCATAGACGTGATCTGGCTCAGCTGGTCCCACGTCAGGCCCCCGGCCTGGCGGTAATCCACCGCGGCCAGGCTGGTGGTCGCGAGCACGTCGAGGTCCACGTGCAGCCACCACGGTGCTGGCAGGAGCTGCACGGCGGCGGCTGCGGCGACCGCGCAGTCGGTCGCGGCAAGCTCAGCGGGGCGGATCAGTCGGCGCAGCCGACCCGCCAGTGACGGGATGCGCGCGGCGGCGAGTTCGTCCTCGTCACGGGGACCGACCGCAACGACGTCTTCTGGCCGAATCCTGGGCAGAGTGTCGTGCAGCCGCGGGCTGAGATCTGCGTCGAAGAGCCGCAGCGCCAGCCCAAGCTCGCAGTCAGCTGCCTCACCCGTCGGCGAAGCGGACGGCGGCCACGCATCCTCGTGTCCGTCGACGAACAGCAAGCCGGGCTGCGGGTGTTCGTCCTGGAGCGCGGCCAGCGCCCCGAGAATCACCGGGCAGTCGCCGCCGATCACCAGTGGGAACCGGCCGCCGGAGCGAGCACTGCGGACTGCAGCGCTGACCTGGCCGATCATTGTGATCAGCGCGTCCTCGGCGAGCAGGCCTGAGGCGCCACGCCGTCGCTGCGGAGTCTCGAGCAGGAGATCGCCGGAATCGGCGAACCCTGACTGGCTCATGAGCGCCGCCGCCAGTCCGCGCGCCCGCAGCACCGCGGGCGCCCGCGCCACCCCGTCGATCGTGCCGCTGGAGTTCGTGGGCACGCCGACTAGCTCCACACCGCGCTGCACCATGCGATCAAGGATCTCAGCCCCCACCAGGCCGGCGTGTCCGCTTCATGATCGAACAATTGTTCGTTACAGTAGGACGGCTCCACGCACCCCACGGCAGCCACGAGTGCGAGGCGCGCTTCACGGATCCAATTGTCAGAGGGGGCGCGTAACGTCTCCGCCAGCAGACAGACAGGCTGCCCCGCCGGTCCGCCGGATCCGGCAGGCAGGTTAGGCCATGCGCACGCGAGCGGCTCGGCGTAGCCCTCGGTCCCACCCCACAGGAGTCTCAGATGGCACCGAACGACAGAGCGGGTAGCGGCAAGGGCATTGGCGGCGACAGGGACAAGTCCCTGGAAACCGCGCTCGCGCAGATCGAGCGGCAGTTCGGCAGGGGCGCCATCATGAGGCTCGGCGACGATACCCGCGCACCCGTTGAAGTGATACCGACCGGCTCTATCTCGCTCGATGTCGCACTCGGCATCGGCGGATTCCCAAGGGGCCGGATCGTCGAGATATACGGGCCAGAGAGCAGCGGGAAGACGAGCCTCGCCCTGCATGCCATCGCGAACGCGCAGAAGGCCGGCGGCATAGCGGCGATCATCGACGCTGAGCACGCCCTGGACCCCGAGTACGCGAAGAATCTCGGCGTCGACACCGACGCGCTGCTGGTATCCCAGCCCGACACCGGCGAGCAGGCGCTGGAGATCGCCGACATGCTTATCCGCTCCGGTGCCATCGACGTCATCGTCATCGACTCGGTGGCGGCCTTGGTGCCGCGCGCCGAGATCGAGGGTGAGATGGGCGACAGCCACGTCGGCCTGCAAGCCAGGCTTATGTCCCAGGCGCTCCGGAAAATAGCCGGCGCGCTTAACCAGACAAAGACCACAGCTATTTTTATTAATCAGCTGAGAGAAAAGATAGGCGTCATGTTCGGATGCATGTCATACGGCACCCGAATGTACCCTAGCTGATGGCAGTCAAGAAAAGATCGGCAAAATTGTCAATCAGCGTATGGATGTCGAAGTCCTCTCCTACGATCCTGAGACCTGCCAGATCGTCCCACGCAAGATCGTCAACTGGTTCAACAACGGGCCAGCTGACCAGTTCCTGCAGTTCACGGTCGCCAAGTCAGGCGGCAACGGGAGGGCTCAGTTCGCGGCCACGGAGAACCACCTAGTCCGGACACCTGGCGGCTGGCGGTCGGCCGGCCAGCTCATGGCTGGTGATCGACTCCTGGTTACGGAGCCGCATCGACTGAGCGGCCAGCAGATGCAGGTAGTTCTCGGCTCGCTGATGGGCGACGGCAATCTGTCGCCAAACCGTCGGGGCAGATCGGGAACGCGGTTCCGGCTGGGGCACGGCGTCAAGCAGGCCGCCTACCTGAACTGGAAGGTTTCGCTGCTCGGCAACATCGAGTGCTCCCGGACAGTGAACAGAAAGGGCGCCGTCTTTGCCGACTTCATGCCCTTGCCCGAGCTCGCTGAACTGCATGATGTCGTCTACTTCGGCGACGGAAAGAAACATCTGACCTGGGACTATCTGAAGGCGCTGACACCTCTCACGCTGGCGATCTGGTACCTGGACGATGGCAACTTCACACTTCGCTCCAAAGGCCTTCAGGAGCGAACTCAGGGCGGATCCGGCCGGATCGAGATCTGCGTCGAAGCGATGAGCCTAGGATCACGTGAACGCCTAGTCCAGTACCTGCGTGACACTCACGGGCTGGACGTAAGACTTCGCGCGGCGGGCACGGCGAGGAAAGCTGTCCTGGTATTCAACACAGCCAGTACTGAGAAGTTCCAGAAGCTCATAGCTCCGTTCGTTCACCCCTCGATGGAGTACAAGCTCTTGCCGCGGTTCCGGGGCAAGTTCAACGTACAGCCGGAGTTTGCCGAGGCTGAGCTGCGGCTCCAGCCAGCGCGGATCCTCGATGTCCACGTCAAGCCGCCGACGCGTTCGATGAACAGGTTCGACATCGAGGTGGAAGGCAACCACAATTACTTTGTCGACGGTGTCATGGTCCACAACAGCCCCGAAACGACGACGGGCGGAAAGGCGCTGAAGTTTTACGCGTCAATTCGCTTGGACATTCGCCGGATCGAGACGCTAAAAGACGGAACGGACGCAGTCGGAAACAGGACGCGCGTAAAAGTCGTAAAGAACAAGTGCTCTAGCCCTTTCAAAGTCGCGGAATTCGATATTCTGTATGGTCACGGAATAAGCCGCGAGGGCAGCCTCATCGATCTCGGCGTAGAGCAGGGCATCGTGCGCAAGTCCGGCGCCTGGTACACCTACGACGGCGACCAGCTGGGTCAGGGCAAGGAGAACGCCAGGAACTTCCTGCGCGACAACCCCGACCTGGCCAACGGGATCGAGAAGAAGATCAAGGAGAAGCTCGGCGTCGGCGCGAAGCTCGATGCGGATGCCGGGAGTCCGGTCGCGACTCCGGGCATTGCGACGGTGACGAGCCTGCGCGCTGAGTAGGACCGCGATGCCAGGCGACAGCGGCCCGGACAGGGCTGGAACCGCCAAAGCGCGATCTGCTTCCGGCCGCGCGAGCGCGACCCGAGCAGCTGACTGGAGGGCTGGTTACGGCATCGGTCCGCAAACAACCTCCTCCGCCAACCCAGCGGCGGGCGATCGCAGGGCTGGCTCGGATGGCCGTCCGTTCGCGGACCAGCAAATCCGTCGCGACGCCCGCCGGAAAGCAGACCCCGACGAGGACCCAGCGGCGGGTCCGGACGCGGATCCGGAGGCAATTGCCCGCCAGATCTGCCTCCGGATGCTGACCGCCGCACCGCGGACTAAGGCGCAGCTCGCCGCCGCTCTGCGCCAGCGCAGGGTGCCGCAGGCCGCGGCTGAGGCAGTACTCGCGCGGTTCGCTGAGGTGAAGCTGATCGACGACGGCATGTTCGCCCGAGCCTGGGTCGAGTCGCGCCACCTTGGCCGCGGGCTGGCCGGCCGGGCGCTGGGCGCGGAGCTACGGCAGCGGGGCGTGGCGCAGGAGGATATCCGGGCCGCGCTCGAGGACCTCGACCCTGACCAGGAGCTTGCCACCGCCCGCGAACTGGTAGCCAGGCGCCTCCCGGCGACCGCGAGTATGCCCGCGCCCGCGCGGATGCGACGGCTTGTCGGCATCCTGGCGCGCAAGGGCTACGGACCGGCTCTGGCTTACCGCGTAGTACGCGAGGCGCTAGAGCACGAGCGCGCAGATGGCCCTGTTGCCTTCGACGGTCTCGCTGACATGCCCGAGCTCGGCGAGCCCGACGACACCGACAGCGCCGACCTAGCCGGTTACGACGTCGAAGCCGTCGAGATCTAGTCGCCGGCGAACTCGACCAAAGATCATCCGCAGGTGCTTGCTCAAATCGTTATAAGCGCTTAGCTTTACGGCAGCGAGGTTTTCTGCTCCGTGCAACCTAGTTCGGCGTGTGGAAACACTGAAGATAGAAAAGCGGCACGACGACGGCAGGGCTGATCGACCCGGCTGCCGTCGGGCCTTGACAGTTGGGAACGAGTGAGCGGGCGATGGTGGACCGGCGGCGATTGACCGCCCGCCGGCCAGGCCGGTGGCCCGCGGGGAGGAGGGCATGGCGCTGATCTAGCGCTCGGCGCGCGGGAACGAACCGCGGCGACCGGAGCGCTCCTGATGAGGCGGCAAGCCGATGCCCGTGCGGTGGCATCAACGGTGTCGCTGCCAAGGCTCGCGAGTCTGGCTCTGCCGTACGGAGCCCGACTAACGCGATGGATCAGGCCTGATTACTACGGCGCCGTGGCAGCGAATCCGCAGCCAGCGCGAATACCGGGCAGCCGCTGCTCGGGCGGTAATCCCTCGCTGCATGCATACGTGCTTGCCGACGGCAAGCGATGTGCGCGGGCCAGGTAAGAGAGGGGTGGTCTGTGAACAGCGGCGCTGTGCTCGCACTGGCGATCATCGGATGCCTGGCCGCGATCAGCACTATGACCGTACTGGTCGTTGTGCTTCGGCGCGGAGGCTCGCTGGGCACCGGGCCCCGGCGACCCGAAGCTGGCGTCAAGCTCCTCGAAGCCGACACTGCCCGTCTTCAGGCTGATGCCGCCGGTTACGTGGCCGATCTCAAGGCCAAAGCCGAGCAGGAAGCGGCAGCCATCGTCAGCAAGGCAGCGGCAGCTGCGGCAGCTGAGGCCACGGCCGCTCGCCGCGAGGCGGAGGCTGCCAGGCACGACGCCGAGACAGCCAGCCGGGCAGCAGAGACTGAAGCCAAGGCAGCTAAGGAAGAGGCCCGCCGGCTGCGCGCTGACCTTGAGCGGCGCGAGGACCGGCTGGGCGAGCGGGAACAGCGCATCGATGAACTGGCACGCAAGGCGGAAGAGCGGGCGGCAGAACTCGACGTGAGAAGCGCCGAGCTCGATCAGTTCGCTGCTCAGCGCCGAGCCGAGCTTGAGCGCGTCGCCGGGCTGACCGCGGACCAGGCGAAGGCCGAGCTAGTGGCCGGCATCGAGAACCAGGCCAAGCGCGAGGCCGCGCTGATTGTCCGCGACATCGAAGGCGAGGCGCGGCGTGAAGGCGGCAAGCGCGCGCGGAAGATCGTCACACTGGCGATCCAGCGCGTGGCCAGTGAGCAGACCAGCGAGTCGGTCGTCTCCGTGCTGCACCTGCCGGGGGACGAGATGAAGGGCCGGATTATCGGTCGCGAGGGCCGCAACATCCGTGCCTTCGAGTCGGTCACCGGAGTGAACCTCATCATTGACGACACGCCCGAGGCAGTCCTGCTGTCGTGCTTCGACCCGGTTCGCCGCGAGGTCGGCAGGCTGACACTGGAGCGCTTGGTGCTGGATGGCCGGATTCACCCGCAGCGGATCGAGGAAGCATACGAGCGCAGCAAGGCCGATATTGAGGCCCTGTGCGTGCGGGCTGGCGAGGACGCGCTGGTCGACGTGGGCATCACCGACATGCACCCCGAACTCACGAACCTGCTGGGCAGGCTGCGTTACCGCACTTCGTACGGCCAGAACGTGCTGAAGCACCTGATCGAGTCCGCGCACATCGCAGGCATGATGGGCAGCGAGATTGGTCTCGACCCCGTGCTGATGAAGCGGTGCACGCTGCTGCATGACATCGGCAAAGCACTCACCCACGAGGTCCAGGGCAGTCATGCGCTGATCGGCGCCGAGATCGCCCGCAAGTACGGCGAGCCCGACGACGTGGTGCACGCCATCGAGGCGCACCACAACGAGGTGGAGGTCCGCACGGTGGAGGCCGTGCTGACTCAGGCCGCCGACGCGATCAGCGGCAGCCGCCCTGGTGCCCGGCGGGAATCGCTCGAAGCCTATGTGAAGCGCCTCGAGCGGCTTGAGCACATCGCCATGGCGCAGGATGGCGTCGAGAAGGTGTTCGCCATGCAGGCAGGCCGCGAGATCCGGGTGATGGTGAAGCCCGGTGATGTCGACGACATCCAGGCCCAGGTCATCGCCCGCGATGTCGCCAAGCAGGTCGAGGACGAGCTGACCTACCCCGGCCAGATCCGGGTGACGGTGATCAGGGAGTCCCGCGCCATCGAGTTCGCCCGATAAAGCAACGATGAAGGTAACGGCGCCGGTGAGTCCTCCCGGTCGTTAGCCCGCTCGGGCCGCCTGAGCGAACCGGCCCGACGGCCCTAGCCCGCCTTGATCGTGATCTGCGGAATGCCGGGCGGGGTGAAGCCGAGAATCTGGCCGTAGAAGGACAGTTCAGCCTCCAGCGCGGTGATCACCGTCTCCGCTTTCCGGAAGCCATGCGACTCGCCCTCGAACGCGATGTAAGCGTGCCGGATCCCATGCGCGGCCAGATCGGCGACGATGCTCTCGGACTGCGCAGGCGGCACGATCGGGTCGTCGAGCCCTTGCAGCAAGAGGACCGGGCAGGTCGCCTCGTTCACGTGGCCGACCGGGGCCCGCTCCTCGTAGACGGCCTCGGAACCGGGCATCGGCCCGATCAGACCGTCCAGGTAGCGGGACTCGAAGTCATGCGTCTGCTCCACGAAGCCTCGCAGGTCCGAGACACCGTAATAGGAAGCGGCGGCGCTGAAGACCACCCCCCGCCTGCTTCCCGTGGTGACCGCCGCGAGCGCCGTCCAGCCTCCGGCCGACTTGCCGCGGATGGCGATCCTGGCCGGATCCGCGCCGGCCTGGTCGGCGACCCAGCGAGCCGCGGCGATCGCATCCTGGACATCGACCACGCCCCACTGCCGCCGAAGCCGGTCGCGGTACTGGCGGCCGTAACCGCTGGAGCCGCCGTAATTCACATCGATGATGCCGATGCCCCGGCTGGTGAAATATGCCTTCGTCAGGTCGAGCGTCGCCGACACCCGGGCCGTCGGGCCGCCGTGCACCCAGACCACGTACGGTGCCGTCTCGCCGGGCGGGCCGCTGGCGTCCGGGCTCGCCGGCGGGTAGAGCAGCGCGTGCACGACCTGGCCGTACGGGCCCTCGAAGTCCACATGCTGGGGTACTGGCAGGTAAGCCTCGTCCGGAAGCTCGCCAGGGTCGCGCTGAAGCACCTCGGTCTTGCCAGTGGCGGCGTCGACCTTGATCACGGCCGGCGCCGTGGCCGGGCCGCCGGCCACGGCGCCGATCGTCCCGCCGTCCGCCGATAGCGCCATGTCGAACTCCGCGAACGGCGTGTCCAGGTCCTTCAGCTCGCAGGACTCGGGATCAAGGATCGCCAGCCGGGCTGCGCCGGCGCCATGAATGACCGCGAGCCCGCCGTCGCCGAGCAGCGCGAACGGCCGGGCGCCGAGCTGCCAGAGCGGCCCGGCGAATTCCTCGTCCGCGGGAAACAGCGCCATCGGCGGCTCGCCGCTGAGACCAAGCTGGTAGATGTTCCACCAGCCAGGCCAGTCGGTGGCGACATAGAGGCGGGAGTTGTCCCGCCAGAGCGGCGCCAGCACTGATTCGCGCTGGTTACCCGTCAGCAGCCTGCCCTTGCCGGGCACGCCGTTGTGTACCGGGGCGACCCGCAGCTCGGTCCCCTCCCACGGCATATGCGGGTGGTTCCAGCAGATCCAGGCCAGCCAGTTGCCGTCCGGCGATGGCGTGGGATAGGCAAAAAAGTCGGAACCGGTCACCAGCGCCCGGATCGCATCGGGCTTCTCAGCCGCGGAGCCATCCAGCGGCACGGCTACGATGGCCCGGCTGACCTTGCCGCCGTCATGCCGTTCCTGCACGCACCAGACTTCGCGCTGGTCGGGGGACAGGGCGAAATCGGCGTACCGCAAGTCTGCGGCACCGAGCGTGCCGGTGCCCGATGCGGCCGGGACCGCGGCCGGATCAGGGGTCAGCGGTGCTGGGTCAGCCTCGCCGGCAGCCGTGCCCGGAGCGGTCAGGTACAGGCGCTGATCGGCGAAGTTGGCGAACAGGATCTGGTGCCCACGGGCCGACTTACCCCCGCGCTGGCCCGCCAGCGCCGACCGGGGGATGGGCAGGTAGGCCAGGCCGCCATACTCGTGCACACGCGTCCGCGCGTTCCACGGGGCAGGTAGCAGCGCCGTCTGCTTGCCGCCCGAACTATGCACGACCGTGGTCCTGCCGCCCTCGTCCGGCAGGCCCTGCTGCCACCAGGCATCGCTGCCGATGATCGTGGGAAAAGAGCCGGTTACCTGGGCGGTGGCGATCTCGGCCGCCGTGATGGGGGACGGCCACTCTCCAAATGGGACCGCGGGAGCGGTGACCTGTGCATTGAGCTGCTCATCTGCTGCGATGCTGTCAGTCACTGCCGGGTCGGACACGACCTCGTTCCCGCTCTCTGTCATACGCATATGGTGCCCTACCGGACGACCAACAGATGCGGCGAATCCACACTCGGGCCATTCGTCCTGTTCGGGGTGACGCGAGGTGGGAAACCGGCCGCGACGGTGGCGGCCGAGAGCCTGCCGGAGCCGCCACGTGGCCGCCGGCCGGCTTTGGGGCATCTAACCTAGAGGGCATGGCCGGCGTCACGCAGCGAAGCTTCGAGATCCGCACCTACGGGTGCCAGATGAACATGCACGATTCCGAGCGGCTGGCCGGCTTGCTCGAGGCAGCCGGATACCGGCGTGCCGCGGCCGGGGCCGATCCCGACGTCGTCGTGTTCAACACGTGCGCGGTCCGGGAGAACGCCGATAACCGGCTTTACGGGAATCTCGGCCATCTGCTGCCGGTGAAGAACTCCCGGCCGGGCATGCAGATCGCCGTCGGCGGCTGCCTGGCGCAGAAGGACCAGGCGGCAATCACCCGGCGGGCCCCATGGGTTGATGTGGTGTTCGGCACCCACAACATCGGATCGCTGCCGGTACTGCTGGAACGGGCCAGGGTTCAGCAGCAGGCTCAGGTGGAGATCCTGGAGTCCCTGGAGCGGTTCCCGTCGGTGCTGCCGGCCAGCCGGGAGTCGCCGTACACGGCGTGGGTTGCCATCTCGGTCGGCTGCAACAACACCTGCACGTTCTGCATCGTGCCGAGCCTGCGCGGCCGGGAGGAAGACCGCCGGCCTGGTGACGTGCTGGCCGAGATCGAGGCACTGGCGGCCGACGGGGTGCTGGAGATCACGCTGCTCGGCCAGAACGTCAACTCCTACGGCGTAGGGTTCGGCGACCGGCTCGCGTTCGGCAAGCTGCTGCGCGCGTGCGGGAACGTGGCCGGCCTGGAGCGAGTGCGGTTTACCTCGCCGCACCCTCGTGACTTCACCGACGACGTCATCGGCGCGATGGCGGAGACGCCGAACGTCATGCCGCAGCTGCACATGCCGTTGCAGTCCGGCTCGGATGCCGTGCTGAAGGCGATGCGGCGCGCTTACCGCCGCGACAAGTACCTGTCGATCCTGGACCGGGTCCGGACCGCGATGCCCGATGCCGCCATCACGACCGACATCATCGTGGGCTTCCCTGGTGAGACGGAGCAGGACTTCGCTGACACGCTGGATCTGGTCCGCGAGGCGAGGTTCGCGGGGGCGTTCACGTTCCAGTATTCGATCCGTCCCGGCACGCCAGCCGCGGAGATGCCGGACCAGGTCCCGCTAGCCGTCGTCGCCGAGCGCTACGAGCGGCTGGCCTCGCTCGTCGCCGAGGTGTCCTGGCAGGAGAACCTGAAGCTGGTCGGCACCGAGGTCGAAGTGCTCGTCGCGGACGGCGAAGGCCGCAAGGACAGCGTTACGCACCGCATGTCGGGGCGAGCCAGGGACAACCGCCTGGTGCACTTCACCCCGCCCGAACCCGCCCCTCGGCCGGGAGACGTCGTAACGACGGTCGTGACCAGCGCGTCCCCGCATTATCTGCTGGCCGACAGCGGTGTCGCGGGCCTGCGGTGCACCAGGGGCGGTGACAACTGGGCGATGCGGCAGGCTCCGGCCACCGGAGCCGGAACCGGGCTTGCAGACGCCGCCGGAGATGTGGCCGGCCGTCGGCCGCCCGGCAGCCAGTCGCCCAGCAGCCAGCCGGTCAGCAGGCCGGTTCTGCTGGGAATGCCGTCACTCGGGGCCCCGCGCCGACGGCCCGCTAGCCGCGGCCAGGTCTAGGCGCGCTGTTCCTCGGCCTCAGCCTCCCAGCCAGGCTCTTCAGCCTCGGTGTCCTCGTCACCGAAGTCGTACTCGTCGTCGTCAATGTCTAGGTCCTCGTCGGTGTCGAAGTCGTAGTCGCCGCCGGGCGCGGCGATGTCATCGGCGTGTGTCATTTGCTTCCCCCCGGACAGCACGGCCACGTGGCCACATCACGTGTGCAGGAAGGTACCCTCCGCTGCCAAACTGATGCAATGCTACGGCCAGTGATCACTGTGGTGGGTCCCACCGCGGCCGGCAAGTCCGAGCTTTCCCTGGCCTTGGCTCACGCGCTCGGCGGCGAGGTCGTGAACGCGGACTCGATGCAGCTCTATCAGGGCATGGACATCGGTACCGCCAAGCTCTCGATGTCCGAGCGAGCGGGCGTGCCACACCACGTGCTCGACATCTGGCCGGTGACGCAAGCGGCCAGCGTGTCGGAATACCAGGTGCTTGCCAGGAACGCGATCGACGGTATCCGCCGCCGCGGGCGCACGCCCATCCTGGTGGGCGGCTCCGGGCTCTACGTGCGGGCCGCGATCGACAAGCTGCAGTTTCCCGGTACGGATCCTGACCTGCGTGCCCGGTTGGAAAAGGAGCTGACTCAGCTGGGCCCGGCCGCGCTGCATACGCGGCTGGCGGCGGCGGACCCGCCGGCCGCGGCCGCGATCCTGCCGGGGAACGGCCGCCGGATCGTGCGGGCCCTCGAGGTGATCGAGGTGTCCGGTCGGCCATTCAGCGCGACTCTTCCCGACTACGAATCGGTATACCCGGCGATCCAGCTGGGAGTCGAGCTGCCACGGGCGGAACTGGATCAGCGGATCACCGACCGGGTGGACCGGATGCTGCGGCTCGGGCTGGTCGACGAGGTCCGTCAGCTAGAGCTAGCGGGCTTGCGCGACAGCAGGACGGCGAGCCGCGCGCTCGGTTATGCGGAGGTACTGCGGTTCCTGGCCGGCGAGTGGAGCTTGGAGTACGCCGCGTCCCACACGATCCAGGCGACCCGCAGGTTCGTGCGCAGGCAGGAGTCGTGGTTCAGGCGCGATCCGCGTATTACCTGGCTGCAGGCGGGTTCTGGCTTGCCAGGCTCGGGCCCTTGAGGTGATCCGGTCCGGGCTAGCGGACAGCATCAACCACCCTGGTGGCGAGGGATAACGCCACCAGGGTGGCTCATGCCGCCCGCTAGCATCGGGAGCATGCGGTTCGCCAAGGGGCAGGGCACGGGGAATGACTTCGTGATCTTGCCTGACCCGGACGGGGAGATTGACCTCACCACCGAGCTGGTCAGGCGATTGTGTGACCGGCGTTTCGGCGTCGGGGGGGATGGCGTACTGAGAGTCGTTCGGTCTGCGGCCGTTGGGGAGCAGGGGCCTGAGTGGTTTATGGACTATCGCAACGCCGATGGGAGCGTTGCGGAGATGTGCGGGAACGGGGTCCGGGTCTTTGCCCGGTACTTGATTGAGACCGGGCTGGCGAGCGGGCCGACGCTCCGGCTGGCTACACGGTCGGGGATAAGGCCGGTCTGGGTTGAGGCCGATGGGCAGTTCACCGTGGATATGGGGGCCGCGACCGTCGTTGGCAGTGGTGCGGTCGAGGCGGGCGGCCGAAAGCTTGAGGGGCTGGCGATCTCGGTGGGTAATCCGCATCTGGCCTGCATTATCGACGAGCCGGTGGCGGATGTGGATCTCAGCGGTCCTCGGGTCCTGGCGCCGGCGGAGTTGGTAGGCGGCGCGAATGTGGAGATCGTGCGGGCGGCTGGGCCCCGTGAGGTTGAGATGCGGGTGCATGAGCGCGGATCCGGCCTGACGCTGTCGTGCGGAACCGGCGCTGTGGCGGCTGCCGTCGCCGCGGCTGCGGCAGTCGGCGAGTGGCCGGACGGGCCGGATTTGCCGTGGACTGTACACGTACCCGGCGGAAGGCTGGCCGTGCTGCCGAGCAGCACGGCCAGCCTTCTCACCGGTCCTGCGGGAATCGTCGCTGGTGGCGAGTTGTCGGCCAGCTGGCTCGCTGACCTGTCGCCGGTCGGGTCGGGCCCATCGTGAGTCCGGTCAGGAACCCGCTGGACGGGGCGTGACCGTCGGCCGAGGCTGCGAGACGGCCAGCCGGAGCCCGAGGTGTACGAGAGTCCATCCGGTCCGGATGCGGATTGCCCGGAGTGGCGCGCTCTGCCGAGCGTCTTGAGTACTAGCCGCCGCGCGCAGCTCCCTCACTCGCTGACGCGCCAGCTCTTCAAGCAGGTGCTGATTCATGCCGACTCGTTCCCTTCGTGATCGTAGTGGCAACCGCGGGTTACTCGCTGCGGGATTCAGAGACGCGCTCGCTGGTCTCGGGCGCCGTGGCGGCAAGCTCGCCAGCTGGCCGCTGGCTGGGCCGGCCCTTGCGGATCCTGATGTCGCCGCTCAGCGTCCGGCATTTGATCTCGACCGTGGCTGCGGCCTCGCCGCTCTCGTCATCGCCCGGCTCAAGGTCGCTGCGGATATCGCCGCTGGTACTGGCGAGGTCGAGGTAGACACCGAGTCCGGGCACGACGCCGACTGCCATGTCCCCCGATGTGCTGGCGAGCTCTAGTCGGCCACCGGCTACGGCGCCGACCTCGATATCGCCGCTAGTGGTATGAGCGGCTATCGAGCGCGAGCAATAGCCGATGGCTACGTCTCCACTGGCGCTGTTGAGCCGTGCGTCGCCGTCGATCTGGGTGGCCTGGATGTCGCCCGACGCAGTGTTGATGGCCAGGTTTCCGCCCGCCTTGTTCAGCAGCACGTCGCCGCTAGCGGTCTGGACGTTGACATCCCCGGTAATCCAGGCGGCCGTGACATCGCCGCTGGCCGTATGCATCGCAAGCGCGCTCAGCTCGCCGACGCACGATAGGTCGGCAGAAGCGGTCTTCGCCGCGCAGCTGGAGCCGGCCGGGGCCTTAATGATCAGATCGAGGGCCTTGTTGCGGCGGAACGAGCCCAGCCGTGGACCGCGCACATACAGCTGGCCGTCCTCGAAGCTCACCTGCACTTGCGTGATCAGGTCAGCGATGTCGCCGCTCTTCCGCGTCGGCAGCACCTCGACGGTGACCTCGGCTGTCGCCTCGCCGGCGACGACGATGCTGCCGGATGCCCATGAGTCGATGCTGATGTCGACGGGGTCCGAGCATGGAAAATCCCAGTTGGTCATGGCAGTGCCCTTCTGTGAACCTGTACGACGGAGAGAGGGGGGAGTGGTATGGCGGCTAGCTGCGTGCGAAGCCGGTGTAGCGCTTGCCGACGATCGGCCTGCCGGGTTTGCCTGGCGGGAACGGTGGCCGCGACTTTGGCCCGCGGCCGGCCTGGTCATCGAGGCTGCGGCTGACCGCATGGGCGAGCCAGGCGTTCACCGACTGGCCCGTGGCTGCGGCGGCTGCCTCGACCCTGGCCTTGAGCCCCTCCGAAAGACGCAGCGTGATCCGCGCTGTGCCGGCTTCGTCGGCATCGGCTCAGGGCCAGGCTCCTCCGGCCCGTGGTCGACGTTGACGACGAACTCTGGCTCACTGCCGGAGAGGCGCACGTCGATGGTCGCGCCGTCGATGGCGGCGGTGATCTCGTCGGCCGCGGCCGACAGGACGTCAAGCAGGGCCAGCCGCACCGACGAGTCCAGCGTCTCCGCCAGCATCTCGGCCGCCCTGGCGACGTCCTCCCCGGCGAACCGGGTTATGGCGGTGAGTTCCCGGCGGAGCGATTCGGAATACGAGCTGAGGTCCATGACATCATTATGACGCCATGAATGACGTCACGTCAAGTCGTGTGGACGTCACGTCAATTCGTACGTGACGTCACAGTGACATCGTGGGCAGGCGGCCTGGCATGCATGGCCCTGAACAATTATGATGCCAATGTGCCTAGTACTAAACCCACCGTTGAGATTGATCACTCCAGCCCGGTGCCGCTGTACGAGCAGGTCGCTGCGGCGATCCGCCGAGCCATCGCCGACGGCGAAGCGCGCCCCGGTGAGCGGCTTCCGCCGGCCAGGGACCTGGCCGCCGTACTCAGAGTCAACGCCAACACCGTGTTCCGGGGGCTTCGGATGCTGCGCGACGAGGGACTGGTTGAATTCCGGCGCGGCCGCGGAGTGTCGGTGACTGGGATCGCCCCGGAGCGCAGCGCGGTGGTTTCGAAGGCACGTGAGCTGGTCGAAGTGGCGCGGCGATACGGCTACCGGCCGGAAGATCTGGCCCAGATTATCGAGCAGGTGTCCTGGGAGCTGTCATGAAGGCCGCCCCCGCTAGCTGGCGGCCCCGTGCCGGGATGGACCCGGAAGTCCTGATCAAGGAGGCGCGCAGGCGCCAGCGCCGCCGCTATCTCGCCGCAATCCTCGCCATCGTCGCGGTGACTGCTGGCGCCG
Source organism: uncultured Actinomycetota bacterium (assembly GCA_963711055.1). Classification (GTDB taxonomy): domain Bacteria; phylum Actinomycetota; class Actinomycetes; order Streptosporangiales; family Streptosporangiaceae; genus JAJYUU01. Next base: position 269,763 of record CAVQCR010000019.1, read on the forward strand.
CCGGCGTGGTAGTTGGCTTGCGCGGGCCGAGCAGCCGTCACCCCAGTCGCCCCGCCCCGCACAGTCGTCCGAGGCCTACGGTGGCGGCAAGACACGCCAGCGCACCAGCGCCGTTCCTGCCCAGCGTCGACACGACGCTGGTGATGTGGCCGGTCGGTGCTGCGACTTTCGGCCCCCAGGGCGGCCCTGCGGCCTACATCGACGATCTGAGCACAGGCCGGCTCACGCGAAGCCAGGCGCCCGCCATCGCCGCCGGCGACTACCAGCCGCTGGTTGCACAGGTAGGCCACTGGCTTGTCTACGTCGGCAACGGAACTACTGCGCTCAGGGACGACCTGAGCGGGAGGCCGCGTGTACTGGGCTCGACGCCGTTCTTCGCCGCGGCCGCGAGGGCTGGCCACATCTGGCTCTTCCAGATCGCCAACAGCATGCGGGGCGCGATCCGAGCGCGGCTGGTGTCGGTTACTGGAGGACCGCCCGACCCGCCCATCACGTTGCCCGGCGGAGCGAGCCTGCCGGTGGTCCGGGGCACCGATGCGGGCCTGCTTCTGCAGGCAGCGCGTGGTCGCAGCGTCGCCTTGGCGCTGTGGAATCCCGGACGCACGCCCATAAGCCTGCCGTACTCGCCCGGTATCTCTGACGGCTTCGATGCCTCGTCACGCCTCGTCGCCTACGGAACAGGCTGCAGCTCACACGTGACTGCCGCCGGATCGAGCTACGACGCCAGCGCAGGCTATGAAACCTGCCAGATGTTGCGGGTCCTCAACGTCGTGACCGGAAAGCTGCTCTCAATCCCGGCACCGCCGGGTACTGCCGGTTGGGTACCTAACGGCTTCGACCTTGTCAGCGCAATCTCTCCTGGAGATCAGATGATAGCCGCCTATGCGGCTGTGTGGCCGCAGGGGCAAGGCCGGGTTCGTCTCTACGCGGTGCCGCTCGACAGACCTTCCAGGCGGCCCAGAGTCGTCCCGGCATCGTCCGCCTATCTCTTCGCCAGGACGGCTTGGTCAGCGACGGGGTCATGGCTGCTCTACCAAGGAGGCGGCGGGCACCTGTGGGCGTATCAGGTGACCAGCGGCAAGGTACGCACCTCCGGCACGCCATGTTGCCAGTACACGATTATGGTCGCGGCACCAACCGCTTCCGGCTGACTGGCTAAGGCAAGCGGGACGCGGGACAGCACTCGTTCGGCAGCGGCGTCTGGTCAAGAATCAGTAGTGAGTGCCCGGGCTGGCAGTGCCCGGATGGAGGCGTCTAGGACCTCGGCGATGTGCGCCACCGGAAGTGGATGGCCCGCTGCGGCCATGGCCTTGGCGATCTGCAGTGAGCAGCCGGGGTTCGCTGAGACCAGCAGGTCGGCATTGGTCGCGAGAACGGCCTTGGCCTTACGTGTACCTAGCTCAGCGGCTGCCTCCGGTTGCACGAGGTTGTAGATGCCAGCTGAACCGCAGCAGGTGCTCCCGTCGGCGATGTCGACCATGGTGACGCCGGGGATGCCGCGCAGGAGGGTGCGGGGCTCGGCCGTAATTCCCTGGGCATGGCCGAGGTGGCACGCGTCGTGGTAGGCGATCGTCAGCGGTAGTTCTGCCCGTGCTGCAGCCGGCCCCAGTTCGGCCAGGTACTCGCTGAGGTCACGAACGCTGCGGCTAAAAGCCGCTGCGCGCTCCGCCCAGGCCGGATCGCCGGCGAGCAGGCGACGATACTCCTTCATGGCCGAGCCGCATCCGGCCGAGTTCACGATCACCGCATCGACGCCTGCCTGCTCGAATGTGGCTATGGTCGTGCGGGCGAAGGCAGCCGCCTCGGCCCGGCGGCCGCCGTGCAGTGAGAGCGCGCCGCAGCAGCCCTGGCCGGGCGGGCAGATGACGTCGCAGCCCTCGGCGGACAAGACCCTGGCCGTGGCTGCGTTCACCTGAGGAAAGAAGACCTGCTGGACGCAGCCGGTCAGCATGCCGACGACCGCGCGGCGTGATCCTGCAGCTGCAGTCCGAGTCGGCACGCGCGCTCCTTGCGCGCGTCGTCGCGCCAATCGGCCGAGCGGCCTGCGGCCGGGCCATCGCGATGCGTGCGCCGTCCCCCGGCTCGGGGTCGGCGCGACGGCCAGGGCAGCCGCCGCCTCGGGCGCGAAGCGCTGGAGCACCTTGCTGCTGGCCACGACCCGGTCCAGGCCGGTTAGCTGAGCGGCACGCAGCGGGCCAAGCAGCGCACGGAGCCGGCTCGGATACGGGAACGTCGCGAAGATCGCAGCCCGGACTGCCCGATCGCGGCGGGACCGGGCTGGCAGAACCGTCGGCCGAAGCTCCCCGGCGGGACCGTCACGTCGGCCGTCGGCCGTCTCGCTAGCGCACGCGGGTTCGGGCTCCGCCCAGTTCCTCGCCGCCTCGATCAGCTGGTCGTACTGCACTCCAGACGGGCACGCCGTCATGCAGGCCATGCACCCGAGACACCGGTCGAAATGCTCGGCCGCCGCCTCAGTTCCCTGCCCGCTGTCCAGGATCTGGCTGATCAGGTGGATGCGCCCGCGAGGAGAGTCCATTTCCTCGCCCCACAGCTGATATGTCGGGCAGGCCGGCAGGCAGAACCCGCAATGCACGCAGTCGCTCGCCAGCTGCCGCAGCTCACCGTCCGGATCGAGCAAGCGACCATCGCCTTCCGCCATCAGATGCCGCCAGCGAACCGGCCGGGCGCCATCCGGTACTCAGCATCGAACTGCTCTTTGACCGCGCGCATCAACCCCAGCGAGGGCACCGCCCCCCACAACTCCACCAGTTCCCGCACTTCAGGCGGTGCCCGCAACACCACCGCGCTACCCGCTACCGGCACCACGCCACCCGCGCCACTCAAGCTGCTCCGCAACTCCGCTACGAAACCCCCAACCGCCTCCGCCTGCGCTTCGCCTGGCAGGCCCACGTGCAGCACGCCGGCTGCCGCCGATCCTGCGACGGCCGGATCCAGACCCTGCGCGTCAGCGGCCGTGCGGATCGAGCTCAGCACCGAAGCTAGCTGACCGGCCCAGAAGGCCAACTGGAGCGTGGTGCCGTTGCCAGGGGTGCGCTCGCGATCGTCGACCGGCAGCCGGCGCAAGGTAAACGCGCCGACTGCACGCTCGACACTTGCCAGCCCACGGTCCCCGAGCAAGGCGACCATCCGATCGGCCCGACCGGCGGCGCTTTCCTCGTCGCCCTCGAGCAGCGTGCCGACAGTAACCGGGCTGTTGGCTGACGGCCAGAACAACTCGACCGCTGAGGGCGCGAGAGGCGAGCTGGCCATGGCTTGCACGGCGGCAGCAGCAGTCTCGGGATCGGGGCAATCGAGTTTGACGGCCCGGGCCGACGTTGGCTGGGGGTGCAGGCGGAAGGTGGCTTCGGTGATCAGGCCGAGGGTGCCGTACGACCCGGCGAACAGCTTGCCGAGGTCGTAGCCGGCCACGTTCTTGACGACCTTGCCGCCGGAGCGGGCAACCGTGCCGTCGGCCCGGACCACAGTGATGCCGATGAGCAGGTCGCGGGGAGCGCCGTAGCGGAACCGGAGCGGACCGGCAGCCTGGGTCGCGAGTACGCCGCCGATGGTGCCGCCGAGCGGCGGATCGAGCGTGAGCCGCTGGCCCGCGCCGGACAGGACCTTAGCGAGGTCGTCAAGCAAGATCCCGGCCTGGACACTGACGACCAGGTCACCGGCGGCGTGCTCTATCACCTGGTCCAGGCGTCGGGTGTCGATAATGAGGTCGCACGAGGCGGGAGCGGCGCCCCAGTCCAGCTTGCCGCCCGAACCGCGCGGAACCACAGTCAGGCCGAGCGCGGCGGCGGCGCGCAGCAATGCCGCGGCCTCGGCGGTGGAAGCAGGGGCGGCTGTGTAGCGGGCCGGCCTGCCCGCGACGACATCGGCTGGTCCGGCCGAAGTCACGTCGGCACAGGCATCGGTGAGCTGCCCAGGAACACTGCCTGCTGCCATGGCCGAGCCCGTCATCACGACCCCGTTCCCTCAGAATTGATCGATCAGGCCCGCTGCGACCAGCGGATGCGGGGCGTGACGCACTCCCGGCACCTCCCCGCACAGCCGCGGGGTGGGGAATACCTTGCCTGGGTTGCACAGGCCGGCCGGATCGAACGCGCACCGCAGCAACTGCATGGTGTCGAGATCATCAGCGCCGAACATCCTGGGCATGTAGCGGGACTTGTCGACGCCGACGCCGTGCTCGCCCGTGATGGAGCCGCCGTGCTCGATGCAGAGGTCCAGGATCATTCCGGATAGCTTCTCGGCCGCCTCCTGCTCGCCCGCGATGGCGTCGTCGAACAGCACGAGCGGATGCAGGTTCCCGTCGCCGGCGTGGAACACGTTGGCGACCCGGATGCCGTGCTCGGCCGACAGCTCGCTGATCCGGTCGAGCACCTGGGGCAGCGCGGTCCTGGGCACGACCCCGTCCTGCACGATGTAAGCGGGGCTGATCCGGCCGACGGCGGCGAACGCCGACTTGCGGCCGGTCCAGATCGCCGCGCGCTCGGCGGCGTCCTGCGCGGCCCTGATCTCGTATGCGCCCTGCGCTGCGCAGATCTCCCGGACCGCGGCCGTTTGCGCGTCGACGTCGGCTGCCGGCCCGTCGAGTTCGACGATGAGGACAGCGCCCGCGCCCTCGGGGTACCGGCAGTTCACGGCGGCCTCGGCGGCCTCGATTGCCAGCGCGTCCATCATCTCGATAGCGCCAGGCAGGATGCCCGAGCCGATGATCGCTGATACCGCGGCGCCGCCCGCGCCCATCGTGGTGAACGCGGCCAGCAGCGTGGTAACCGCCTCCGGGATCGGCGTCAGCTTGACCACTATCTTGGTAACGATGCCGAGCGTGCCTTCGGAGCCCGTGAACGCGCCGACCAGGTCATAACCAGGGGCCGCGCCGGTCCCGTCGCCTAGCCAGGTCAGCTCGCCGCTCGGGGTCACGATCTCCAGGCCGGTGACATGGTGGACGGTGAACCCGTGCTTCAGGCAATGCGCGCCGCCGGAGTTCTCGGCCACGTTCCCGCCAACGGAGCACACGATCTGGCTCGACGGGTCGGGCGCATAGAACAGGCCGTAGGGCTCGGCCGCCTTGCTGACGGCCAAGTTCGTCACGCCCGGCTCGACGATGGCCCGGCGGCTGACCGGGTCGATCGCGAGGATGCTGCGCATCTTCGACATCACGATCAGCACGCCGTCGGCCCGGGGAAGCGCGCCGCCGGACAGGCCGGTTCCGCTACCCCTGGCGACGAAAGGGATGTTCCGGGCGGCGCACTCGCGAACCGTCGCGGCCGCGTCAGCCGCTGACCGCGGCAGGACTACCAAGCCAGGGCTACAGCGGTGCGCTGTCAGGCCGTCGCACTCGTAAGTGCGCAGTTCCTGCGGGTCGGTGATGACGTTCTCGCCGCCGCATATCCCCGCTAGCCTCGCCGCGAGTGCACTGTCCATGATTCCAGCATCCCTCGCCTGGGGTACGGCCGCCACTTTCTGGCTGTCCTCGCTCGCCCGGTTATGGCGCTGTCTCATTATCTGGACAGTTAGTATCATTATGTGAACAGCCAGAACCTTCCGGATGGCAGCGGCCACCGCCGGCGCTGGCTCATCCTGCTAGTCGGCCTGATTGCCATGACGGCCGGCTGCGCGTTCCAGTACGGCATCGCCTACCTGATCCCGGCGCTGCGCCACGACGGATTTTCCTTGCTGCGGGCCAGTTTCCTGGTGGCGTGCCCAACCCTCGGCCTGTTACTGACCCTGATCGGCTGGGGTGCCATTGCGGACCGGAGGGGGGAGCGGGCCGTACTCGCGGTCGGCCTCGGCCTGGCCGGGATCGTGCTCATCGCCGCGAGGTCTGTGCACGGCTATGTCGGCCTAGCTGTCTGCCTCGGCCTGGCCGGAGCCGCCGGCGGCTCGGTGTTCGCAGCCAGCGGCCGTCTGATCCTCGGCTGGTTCGCCAGGCACGAGCGGGGTCTGGCCATGGGCATCCGGCAAAGCGCCCAACCGCTCGGAGTGGCGGTTGCGGCGGCACTGTTGCCCGCTCTTGGTGCTGGCGGCACCGCCGTTCCGCTGACCGTGCTCGGCGGTTTCTGCCTGCTGGCAGCTGCCCTCGTGGTGGTGTTCGTGCGGGACCCGGTCCGGGCCGATGGCGCTGCTGTCGCGGCGCCTGGCGGTTCCCCGGCGAGCCAGGCCGGGCCGGCGCGCCCGGCTTCGCCTTACCGGCAGCCAGTGCTGTGGCGCATCCATGCGGCGAGCGCGCTGCTGGTCGTGCCGCAGTTTACCGTCGCCACGTTCGCGCTGGTGTTCCTGGTCGATGCGCGCGGCTGGGACGCGGTCTCGGCCGGCCGTCTGCTCGCGGTCGCCCAAGCCTGCGGCGCGATCTCGCGGCTGGCCGCCGGTTACTGGTCGGACCGGGCGGGCACCCGGCTGCAGCCGATGCGAATCCTGGCGGTCAGCACCGCCGTTGGCATGCTCGGGCTCGCAGTGGCCGCCGCTGCCGGGTCTGTGGCCGCCGTTCCCATCTTGCTGGCGTGCAGCGTCGCGGCGGTCAGCACGAACGGACTTGCCTTCACGGCGGTAGCCGAGTACGCCGGGTCGTCCTGGGCTGGCCGGGCTCTCGGCATCCAGAACACCGGCCAGAACGCGCTCGCGGCCGCTACGCCGCCGGTGCTCGCGCTGACCATCGGGTCGGCCGGGTTTGCCGCCTCGTTCGCCGTGGTGGCTGTGTTTCCGCTGGTGGCGGCCGCATTCGTGCCAGTCTCGGCCGAGCGAGCGACAGCACACGGCCGACCGGAGCCGCCGGGCCAGGCCGGACCTGCCGGGCCTCGGCCGGGCCGGACCCGCCGGAGCGGCCGGCCTACGGCATCCGCTCGTAGGCGGGCAGCGTCAGGAACTCGACATAATCGTCGGCCAGCGCGACCTCGGTGAACAACGAGGTGGCCTGCTCGTACCGGCCGGTGTCAAAGGCGTCGCCGAGCTGAGCCTTGATCGTCGCCAGTTCCTCGCCGATGATCTGCTCCACCAGATCCCTGGTGACCGTGGGCCCCTCGGCCAGCTCGATGTCGTTGTGGAGCCACTGCCAGACCTGCGACCGGGAGATCTCCGCCGTTGCCGCGTCCTCCATGAGGTTGAAGATGGCCACGGCGCCGTTCCCGGCGAGCCAGTTGGCTAGATACTGCAGCCCGACGTTGATGTCGTTGCGCAGGCCGGCCTCGGTGATCTGGCCCGGAGTCTTGCTGATGGCCAGCAACTCCGCCGCGCTGACGTGCACGTCATCGCGCCGCTTGCTGATCTGGTTCGGCTTGTCGCCCAGGACTCCGTCGAATACCTCGCGGCACAGCGGCACCAGGTCGGGGTGGGCCACCCAGGATCCGTCGAAGCCGTCGTTCGACTCGCGGGTCTTGTCGTCGCGAACCTTGGCCAGGGCGGTGGCAGTGACCTCGGGATCGCGCCGGTTCGGGATGAACGCGGCCATGCCGCCCATCGCGTGCGCGCCGCGTGCGTGGCAGGTCTTGACCAGCAACTCGGTGTAGGCCCGCATGAACGGAGCGGTCATGGTCACGGCGTTCCGGTCCGGCAGCACGAATTCGCGTCCCCTGGTCCGGAACTTCTTGATGATGCTGAACTGATAGTCCCACCGGCCCGCATTGAGTCCTGCGCTGTGCTCGCGCAGCTCGTAGAGGATCTCGTCCATCTCGAACGCCGCCGGGATCGTCTCGATCAAGACCGTTGCCCTGATCGTGCCCTGCGGAATGCCGAGTGCGTCCTGTGCCAGCAGGAAAGCATCATTCCACAGCCGCGCCTCCAGATGGCTTTCCATCTTGGCCAGGTAAAAGTACGGGCCTTTGCCCTTGGCGAGCTGGCGGTGCGCGCAATGGGTGAAGTAGAGCGCGAAATCGACCAGGCTGCCGGACGCCCGACGACCGTCGATCAGGAGGTGCTTCTCATCCAGGTGCCAGCCGCGGGGCCTGACCACGATGGTGGCCAGTTCCTCGTCCGGCCGTAGCTGGTAGGCCTTGCCCTCGTCGCTGGTGAAGTCGATAGTGCGGTCGAGCGCGTCCTTCAGGTTCAGCTGCCCTGTGATCATGTTGTCCCACAGCGGCGTATTGGCATCCTCGAAGTCAGCCAGCCACACCTTGGCGCCCGAGTTCAGGGCGTTGATCGTCATCTTCTTGTCGGTCGGGCCGGTGATCTCCACCCGCCGGTCAATCAGGCCGGGCGCGGCAGGCGCCACCTGCCAGGACGTATCCGCCCGGATTGCTTCGGTGCTTGTCAGGAAGTCCAGGCTGGCCCCCGCCGACAGCTCCTGCTGCCGTGCTGCGCGTGCTGCCAGCAACTCCTGACGGCGCTGGCCCAGCTCACGCTGCAGAGTTGCGACGAGGCTGAGCGCTTCGGGGGTAAGGATCTCGTCATACCGACTGCCCGATGGACCGGCAATCTCCACACCGCTTGTCATTGCACGCTGCTCCTTACCGTCCGGCCACCCCGGCCGCCGCCATCGGCCTGGGCGGCCGCGACTATCCGGCCGATAGCGTCCGGCCTCGTGTCCGGCCGCTGCACCAGACGGTAGCCCATGCGGTCCTGGCCGAAACCCCGAGCCCGGCGTGGCACATTACTCACATCACCGCGCCATCCGCGCACTACCGAGATCGGCGGGCACATCCAGGGCTGCCAGGAGTTAATCAGATGTGTGCGGATGCACTCCGTGGCACTATCAGCGTCAAGCCCGCTGCCAGCGGGTGACGGATCAGATGAATTTTCCGTCGTAATACGACATATGACTTACGAGCATTCAACGGGCCACTGGCAGGCCCGGTAGAGGTGGCATGAGCGTCCTATCGAACGAAAACCCGGACACCGACATCTTCCCCGGAGCGCAGGCTGAACCGCGGGACGGCGAGCTCGACCTTGAGGAGCGGCACGCGCTGCGGCGCGTAGCCGGACTGTCGACCGAGCTTGAGGACGTCAGCGAGGTCGAATACCGGGCCCTCCGGCTGGAGCGAGTCGTGCTGATGGGGGTCTGGACCGAGGGCACGCTGGTGATGGCGGAGAACTCACTGCGCGAGCTATCCCGGCTGGCGGAGACAGCCGGTTCGGAGGTACTGGACGCGTTGATCCAGCGCCGCGGCCGGCCGGACGCCGCTACCTACGTCGGAGCGGGCAAGGCGCGGGAACTGGCCGAGATCGTTGCCGCGCACGGAGCTGACACGGTCATCTGCGACGGCGAACTCACGCCCGGCCAGCTGCGGAGCCTGGAGAGTGCCGTCAAGGTCAAGGTTGTCGACCGCACCGCGCTGATCCTGGACATCTTCGCCCAGCATGCGCGCAGCAAGGAAGGCAAGGCGCAGGTTGAGCTTGCCCAGCTGCAGTACCTGCTGCCGCGCTTGCGCGGCTGGGGCGAGTCGCTGTCCAGGCAGGTCGGCGGCCGGGCAGGCAGTAACGGCGGCATCGGCGGCCGCGGCCCTGGCGAGACCAAGATCGAGACCGACCGCCGCCGGATCCGGTCCCGGATCTCGAAATTGCGGCGCGAGATCGCCGAGATGTCGGTCGGCCGCGAGGTGCAGCGCGGCCAGCGCCGCCGCCGTGTCGGTGCCGTCGGTGGCGATCGCCGGCTACACCAACGCCGGCAAGTCGAGCCTGCTGAACCGGCTGACCGGCGCGCAGGTCCTGGTGGACGATTCCCTGTTCGCCACCCTCGACCCGGCCGTCCGCAAGGCGAGGACCCCGTCCGGCTGGCCGTACACGCTGACCGACACCGTCGGCTTCGTCCGGCACTTGCCGCATCAGCTCGTCGACGCGTTCCGGTCGACGCTGGAGGAAGTCGCTGACGCCGACCTGATCCTGCACGTGGTCGACGGATCCGACGCCGACCCGCGGTCGCAGCTCGCCGCGGTCCGGGAGGTGCTCGCCGAGGTGGGCGCCAGCGACGTGCCCGAGCTCGTCGTGATCAACAAGGCGGACAGTGCGGACCGGATAGAGCTCGAGGGCCTGCAGCTGGCCGAGCGGCAGTCGGTGGTGGTGTCGGCCCATACCGGCGAGGGCATCGACAAGCTGCTTGCCGAGATCGAGCAGCTATTGCCGCGGCAGTTCCGCGAGGTCAGCGTCAAGATCCCGTATGACCGTGGTGACTTGCTGTCGCGCGCCCACGACGAGGGAGAGGTACTGACCGTCGACCACGGCAGTGACGGCACCGAGCTGACGGCGAGGGTGCCGCTCGGGCTCGCCGCGGAACTGGCCGGCTTCGCCCGGACGAATACGGGTCATTAGCGATTTGCCAGGGCTGCAGTGCGGTATTTCGCTGAATCCGCGGTGCAATTGCGTAATGCAGATGCACGTTCATCTGCACGCTCCGCTGGGCGGTTAACCGGCTTCCCGGCTGACGTTTAACCGCTATTAAGGGAACGTGGCCTGACGACATACGCGCTGGCTGCGGCCATCGTTGGCGCGGCGCGGTCGCGCGCTCTGGCGGCCGCAAGCCCGCTAGCCGCAGTCACGCCAACCTGCGAGGCTGCCGGCGGGTCACGCGCGGCGCATGGGCGGTCGGCGGTTATGATGGCACACCGCGACTGCAGTCGATGCTTATGCGGGCCTTTACAGACATCCGGCTGTGCAATACCGTGACTCAACCGATATGTTGGTGTTCGCTAACCACGCCAGGCTAAATGGGTAGTCGCGGTAGACGTTGTTTCGCCTGGCGTTCCGCCAGGTTCACGCCATTGTCCGACGCTCGGTAGGAGAGGCCGCATGGTTGCTCGGGATCCCGTGCGCGGCAGCGACCCAGTCCCGCTGGGCTGCAGCGATCCTCAGCTGGGCGGTGCCGCGTGACCGTGCGCCTGCTGACGAACATCGGCCGGCTCTGGACCGGATCGGAAGTGTGGAGCAACGCCGCGATCCTCGCCCAGGACGACCGGATCGCCTGGGTCGGCCCGGCCTCCGATCTGCCAGCCAGCATCCCGGGCGTGATTCACGACATCGTCGACGTCGACCACGTGGAGAATCTCGGCGGCGCACTCGTCACGCCCGGCCTGATCGACTCCCACACCCATCCTGTCTACGCCGGCAACAGGTGGGCTGAGATCGCCATGCGATCGGGCGGCTCGTCGTCCAGCGAGATAACCGCGGCGGGCGGCGGGATCTCCTCGACCGTCACGATCACCAGGGGCACTGACCCGTGGACGCTGTGCAGCGGCGTCCGGGAGCGGCTGCGCGCATGGCTGCTCAGCGGCACGACAACGGTCGAGGCGAAGACCGGCTACCACCTGACCAGGGATGGCGAACTGGCCGACGTCCGGCTGCTGCGCTCGCTGGAGAACGAAGCGGGCATGCCGCGCGTGCACGTTACTTTCATGGCGGCCAACGCGGTGCCGCCGGAGTTCTTCGGCCGGCGCAACGATTACGTCGACGCGGTCGGCAGCTGGTGCGCGGACGCGGTCGCGGCGGGCGCGGACAGCATTGACGCTTATTGCGGCGAAGGCGGGTTCACCGCGCACGAAGCCAGCTGGATCCTGAACGCTGGCCGGGCCGTCGGGCTGCTGCCGAGGCTGCATGCCTGCGACGGTCGCACTGGCGCGGCCCTGCTCGCGGCCGAGCTCGGTTGCGCGTCGGCTGACCTGCTGTACGGCGCCGGTGATGATGATGTGGCTGCGATCGCCCGAGCCGGCGTAGTCGCCGTGGTGTGCCCGGCGACGGCGTCGGACTCCCGTCGGGTGCCGCCGGTGCGCGCGCTGCTCGACAAGGGCGTCCCGGTGGCGCTCGGCTCAGCGCACTCGCCCGGAGGCAATGGCATCACCTCGATGCCGCTGGTCATCAGCCTGGCCATCTCAGCATTCGGAATGAGCGTCACTGAGGCGCTGCGCGCCGCGACCGTCGGCGGCGCGCAGGCGCTGCGGGCGCCCGACCGGGGCGCGATGGCCCGCGGGCGCGCAGCCGACATCGTTGCCTGGGACGCCGACCACGAGGGCGCGTTCGCCTGGTCATACGGCATGAAGCCAATCCGCGTCTGGCGCGGCGGCGAGCCCGTCACGGCCTAGAGCCCGGCCTTGCCGCGACTCCCGCGGCCCCGTGGGTGGCTCTTCGCGGGCGTACATGGGTTCTCCGGGCTGCGCGAGGGGCGGAGCCTCGCGCGGTATGGCAAGCTGCCTGCATGGCTTCAGGACCCGCACGCAGCCCCACGCCGGGCGCGCCAGCCGCGTCGACCCAGGTCACGGTGATCGTCGGCGACGAGGAACTGCTGGTCGAGCGGGCCGTCCGCGCTGCCGTGAAGTCCCTCACGTGCGGTCGGCGAGCCATCGGAAGACGCGGGCGACATCGGTGGCGTCGACGTGCATGTGGTCGCCGCCGCCGGCCTGCCGGCCGGCGAACTGTCCGCGCTGACGGCTCCGTCGCTGTTCGGCGGCGGCTGCGTGGTCGTGGTGAAGGGAGCGCAGGACGCCGGCAAGGAAGTGTCGGCTGAGCTCACCAGGCTGGCGCAGGCGCCCGCGCCGGACGTCTTCCTGGTCGTCACTCATGCTGGCGGCGCCAAGAACAAGGCCTTGCTCGCCGCCCTGGCTGAGACCGGCGCCAGGAGGGTCGATTGCCCGAGCATCAAGCGCTTCAGCGACCGGATGGATTTCCTGCGCGGTGAGTTCCGGCAGGCCGGCAGAAGGCTGACGACGGCGGCCTGCGGGCGCTACTGGATGCGGTCGGTAACGACCTGGCGGAGCTGGCTTCTGCGTGCAGCCAGCTGGCGGCGGATACCACGGGCGTGATCAACCAGGCCGCAGTCGCGCAGTATTACCGCGGCCGGGCGGAAGCGACTGGGTTTTCGGTGGCAGACCGTGCCTGCGAGGGCAAGCTGGCCGACGCCCTGGAGCAGCTGCGCTGGGCTCTGGCCACCGGCACATCGCCAGTGCTGATAACAAGCGCGCTGGCGCAGGGCCTGCGCACGCTTGGCCTGGTCGGCGCCGCTGGCCGCGGCTTGAGCCCGAACGCGCTTGCCGCGGAGCTGGGCATGCCATCCTGGAAAATCGACAAGGCGCGCCAGCAACTGCACGGCTGGACCTCGGAAGGGCTCGCCGCGGCGCACGCTGCGGTCGCCGAGGCCGACGCTGCGGTCAAGGGCGAGGGGGCCAGCGCCGGATATGCGCTGGAACGCGCTATCACCACGATCGTGGCCTGCCGCCAGGCCGTCGGCTCCGCGACTCGCTAACCTTAAAACGGACATCTCGCTATCGGTGACGCCTGCATCGCCGACACCATGTAGCTTTCAGTGACCCAAATCGGGCATCTCGGTCGCCAAAGGCACTGAAATCGTCATGGTGTTGACGATGCCGGCGATCGCCGTGGCTGAGGTGGGCAGCCTTCATCGTCACTGCGTGGCGTGCAGGCTTGTCACGTCGATGGTCTGTGTGACCGGGACCGCGCTGGCAAGGCGCCGGTCGTGGGTAACGAGGACCAGCGTGCGCGAGTACCCCGCCAGGGCCTGCTCCAACTGCTCGATCGCCTCGATGTCCAGGTGGTTAGTCGGCTCGTCGAGCACCAGGAAGTTGACTCCGCGAGCCTGCAGCAGGGCCAGGCCGGCCCTGGTCCGCTCGCCGGGCGACAGGGCGCTCGACGGGCGCAGGGCCGCGTCACCGCGCAGCCTGAACTTGGCCAGCAGCGTCCGGGCCTCTTCCTCGCCCAGCCCTGCGGCCGCGCGGACCACCTCCACGACCGGGGCTTGGGTGGCGAACTCTCGCCTGGTCTGGTCCAGCTCGCCGAACACGACGCTCGGCCCGGCGTACCGCTGGCCGTGATCCAGCGCGAGGCGGCCCAGCAGCGCGTCGACCAGCGTGGTCTTGCCTGAGCCGTTGGGGCCGGTGATCCGGATCCGGTCTGCCGGCCCGATGGTCAGGCTGACCGGGCCCAGGGTCACCTCGCCCCGGCTTATCACCGCGCCGGTCAGCGCGACTGCCACGTCGCCGGCCCGCTTCGCCTCGGCGATCTCAAGCCGCAGTTGCCAGGGCTCGCGTACCTCGTCCGGAGCGTCCTTCTCCAGCCGGCTGAGCGCCTTGTCGGTCTTGGCCGCTCTAGCCCCGGTGTTCTGTGCGCTCGCGATGCGGTAAGCGCGGATGTTCTTGTCGGGATCGGCCTGGTTGCGCGGGTTGGCCGCCCGCTGCGCACCGGACCTGGCCCACTGCCGCTGCTGCCGTGCCGCTTCGGCCAGCTTGTCGCGCTCCGCCTCGTACGCCGCGTAGGCCTCGGCCGCGCGCCGCCTGGCCAGTTCCCGCTCGGCCACGTAGGCGTCCCAGCCGCCGGAGTACACCGACGCGTGCCGGGTGAACTCGTCCAGCTCCACCACCTGGCTGACCACCGCCGCGAGCATGGCCCGGTCGTGGCTGACCAGGGCGAGCCCGGCCTTGCTCCGCCGCAGGCGGGCCTCGAGCAAAGCCAGGCCCTGGTCGTCCAGGTCGTTGGTCGGCTCGTCAAGCAGCAGGATGTCGGGCTGGGCCAGGAGCACCGCTGCCAGCCCGAGCCTTGCCTTCTGGCCGCCGGACAACTCGGCTACGTTCCCGGTCAGCAGGCGGGCATCCAGCCCGAGCTCTGCGCTGACCTGAGCCATGCGCTCCGGCAGGTCAGCTCCACCCAGGGCCAGCCAGCGCTGGAGCGCCAGGTCGTAGGCATCGTCAGCGCCGCGGTCGGCACGGGCAAGCGCCTGCGCGGACGCGTCGAGAGCAGCCTGCGCGGCCGCGACCTGGGTGCGGCGGGCCAGGTGATCAGCCAGCGACTCGCCGGGCCGGATGTCAGGTTCCTGGGCCAGCCGGAGCACGGTCGTCGTGGCTGGCGATCTCGTCACGGTGCCGCCATCCGGCTCGAGCTCGCCGGAAAGGACCTTGAGCAGCGTGGACTTCCCGACCCCGTTAGGGGCGACGATTCCGGTGCGGTCGCCGGGCCCGATGCTGAGGCTGACGCCATCCAGCACGGCGAGGCTGCCGAAGGAAACGCTGACGTTAGTAGCAGCCAGCCTGGACATGGAAGCTCTCCCGGCTCACGGCAGGCTGGCTAGCCCGGCCGTGCGTCATGCCCAGGGTGACGCGGAAAGCGGCGGCTCAAGCCTTACCGGCGAGCCAGCCGTCCAGGTCCTGCGGAAGCCTAGGCGCTCTTGAGCTGCTCAGCCCGCTTTGCGATTGCCGACTTGCGGTTGGCAGCCTGGTTCTTGTGGATGACGCCCTTGCTCGCGGCCTTGTCCAGCTTGATGGACGCGGCCTGCATCGCGGCCTCGGCAGCCTCGGCATTGCCAGCCTCAGCAGCCTCGCGGAACTTGCGCACGGACGTCTTCAGCTCGGACTTGACCGCCTTGTTGCGGAGCCGGGCCTTCTCGTTCTGCTTGTTGCGCTTGATCTGGGACTTGATGTTTGCCACGCGAATGCCTCGTTAAGGTCTGGTCTAGGTGGTCTGTGGTGCCCCGCACGAGCCGTACCGGGCGGCTCGCGGCGTCGCGCCCCGCGCTGCGAAACTAACCCGGGACGGCGAACACAGTATCAGCATCTAACACAGGGCAGCAAGCACATCGCGGTAAGCACGCGGCAAACGCGGGCATGCAGGCAGCCAGTAGGTAAGGATAGCCGAGAATTCGCTGGCCTCTCAAACTCAGCCCGTTCGCGGGTCTGCCATCGCCGGTCGCGACCAGCTCCGGGTCGGTTCCGGGTCGGCGCCCGTGAGGGTTCCGCGCGAGTTCCGGTCGCGGTGGGTCGTCCGAAGCTGGCGGATCCCGATGGGTGCCGCAGGTAGCTGTGGTGAGCGCACTCGGCCCGGCATGCAACGATAGGTGCGAGAAAGATCTGCCGGTGACGCGCAGCGCTGGCCGGGGCGCCGACGGCTTCCGGGCTAGGTGCGGCGCGATCTACCGGCCTAGCCGCAGATCCACGACCTGGCCGAGCCGACTATCTACCTGGCGGATGCACTGTGTCAGTTACGCCGCAGCAGCCGACGAAGCAGCTGTCCGCGCCCGAGCCCGCCCGGACCCCGCAGTCGATCATCCGTAATTTCTGCATTATTGCTCATATCGACCATGGAAAGTCCACGCTGGCCGACCGGATGCTGCAGTTCACCGGCGTCGTGGACGGCCGGCAGATGCGCGCCCAGTACCTGGACCGGATGGACATCGAGCGCGAGCGCGGCATCACGATCAAAAGCCAGGCGGTGCGCCTGCCCTGGCGCGGCCCGGACGGCACCCAGTACGTACTGAACCTGATCGACACGCCCGGTCACGTGGACTTCACCTACGAGGTGTCCAGGTCGCTGGCCGCGTGCGAAGGGGCGATCTTGCTGGTGGACGCGGCGCAGGGCATCGAGGCCCAGACCCTGGCCAACCTCTACCTGGCCCTCGACGCCGACCTGCAGCTGATCCCCGTGCTCAACAAGATCGACCTGCCTGCGGCCCAGCCGGACAAGTACGCCGCCGAACTGGCGAACATCATCGGCTGCGACCCAGGCGACGTGCTGAGAGTCTCGGCGAAGACCGGCGAGGGCGTCGAGGACCTGCTCAACGCGGTAGTGGCGCAGGTACCGCCGCCGAGCGGCAACCTGGAAGCGCCGGCCAGGGCGCTGATCTTCGACTCGGTCTACGACACCTACCGCGGCGTCATAACCTACGTGCGGGTCGTCGACGGCAGGCTGGGCAAGCGCGAGCGGACTCTCATGCTGAACACCAAGGCCGTGCACGAGACATTGGAGATCGGGGTCATCTCGCCCGAGCCGGTGCCCTCGGACGGACTGGCCGCAGGCGAGGTCGGCTACCTGATCACCGGCGTCAAGGACGTCCGCCAAGCCCGCGTCGGCGACACGCTGACCACCGTCGCCAACCCGGCGACCGCGGCGCTGCCCGGATATGCCGACCCCAAGCCGATGGTGTTCTCTGGCCTGTATCCGGTGGACGGCGACGATTATCCGGAACTGCGGGACGCGCTGGACAAGCTCCGGCTGAATGACGCTTCGCTGGTCTACGAGCCGGAAACCTCGACCGCGCTGGGCTTCGGCTTCCGTTGCGGCTTCCTCGGCCTGCTGCACATGGAGATCATCAGGGAGCGGCTGGAACGCGAATTCGACCTGGTGCTGATCTCGACGGCGCCGAACGTGGTGTACCGGGTCGCAACAGAGTCCGGCACCGAGATGATCGTTACCAATCCGAGCGAGTTTCCCGAGGGCAAGGTCGCCCAGATCTTCGAACCCGTGGTCAGGGCGACGGTGCTCGCGCCCACCGACTACGTTGGCGCGATCATGGAGCTGTGCCAGAGCCGCCGCGGCGTGCTGCTCGGAATGGAGTACCTGTCCGCTGACCGGGTCGAGATCCGGTACACGATGCCGCTCGCGGAGATCATCTTCGACTTCTTCGACCAGCTCAAATCCCGCACCCGCGGCTACGCCTCGCTGGACTACGAGCCCGCAGGCGAGCAGGAAGCCGACCTGGTCAAGGTGGACATACTGCTTCAGGGCGTGCCGGTCGACGCCTTCAGCCAGATCGTGCACGCCGACAAGGCCCGCGATTACGGCCTGAGCATGACAGCCAGGCTCAAGGAGCTGATCCCGCGGCAGCAGTTCGAGGTGCCTATCCAGGCCGCGATCGGGTCGCGGATCATCGCGCGCGAGAACATCCGCGCCATCCGCAAGGACGTGCTGGCCAAGTGCTACGGCGGTGACATCACCCGGAAGCGCAAGCTGCTGGAGAAGCAGAAGGAAGGCAAACGCCGGATGAAGGTCATCGGGCGGGTCGAGGTGCCGCAGGAAGCATTCGTGGCCGCCCTGTCCACCGAGCAAGCACCGGACAAGAAGCGCTGAGTAATTGCCACCTGCGGCATAGGTAGCCATGGTCCGCTAGGTGGAGCATTATCCAGGTATGAGCCCGTTAACGGAGGGGAACGGGGACGCCTTCGGTGCTCCGGCGACAGCGAGCGCGCAGAGGCATCGATCGCGCAAGGCGCAGAACGGTGGACGCGGCGGAGGATTGCTAGCTGCCCTGAAGAATCGGGGACTAGCCCTGGCCGTGACAGTGACCCTGCTGGCGATCGCCGGCATATCGGCGGCGGTGCTGGCCAGCCGTAGGCCCGCGCTGTCGGTCCGGGACAGACAGTGGCAGCAGGACGTCGCCTACCTGGCCCGCGAACTGCCACTCGTGCACGTTGACGGGCTGACGCACGTGCGCCGAGCGGCGTGGGAAGCGGCGGCGGCCCGGCTCGAAGCGCGGATACCGCGGCTGACCAACGGTCAAGTGGTCGTCGGCATGGCCCGGCTGGTGGCCATGCTGCACGACGACGAGACCTCGCTGGTGCTCCCGCCGGCTGCGATCTATCCCGTGAACCTGCAATGGATTGGTGGCGGCTTGTACTTGATCGCGGTGCCAGCTGCCGAAAGAGCCGCGCTCGGGGCGCGTCTAGTCGCGGTGAACGGGCATCCGATCGTGCAGGTACTGGCCCGGGTCAGAGCGGTAATCACTACCAGGATCCGGGCATCGCCCGAGCGTGGGAGATCGGGCTTGATAACATATCCGTACAATCGCCCGGATACCTGAACGACTCGGATCTGCTGTACTGGCTGGGTCTGACGCGTTCGCCGTCGTGGGCGCAGCTGACGGTGCAAACCGCGGACGGGTTGCGGACGCTTCGGCTGAACTCCGTCGGCCTCGGCTGGCTGCCCAAGATTCCGCGCATAGCTGCTGTTCCGTTGTCGCTATACCAACAGCATCGAAGCCGGCCTTACTGGATGGAGACACTGGGCTCCCGGCACGCCGTCTACCTGAAGTACAACAGATGCGTGACCGGCTCTGGCTTTCCGCATCTGGCCGCCCAGGCACTACGGGTGCTACGAAAACATCCGGACTACCGGCTCATCGTCGATCTGCGGGACAACGGCGGCGGAGACACCACGCCATTCCAGGCGCTGATTCATGGGATCGTCGCTGATCCGGGCATCGATCGGCCCGGTCGCGTAGTTGGCCTCGTCAACGACCTCACAGCCTCATCCGCCAGCATTGATGCCTACGACCTCAACCACCAGACGAGAGCGCTACTCATCGGGCAGCCGGTGGCTGACCCGATCGATGAGTTCGGAAACGACAACAACTCGCTGCGTTTGCCGCACTACGGGATTGTGATTCAGTACACGACAAAGGTCGTGAATCCACGCCAGAGGAGATATGGCATCCCGAACATCTCGGTCGCGCCGACGCTCCAGGATTGGCTGACCGGCGCCGACCCCGTCCTCGCCGCTGCGCTGAACTATGACAAGGCGACCCCTGGGTCCGGCTAGTTGCTCGCGCTTACCCCCGCCACGATCAAGATCAGGACCAGGCCGAAGTACACGATGCCCAGGGCGCCGAGAACAATGCCAGCGATCGCCAGGCCTCGGCCTCGCTCGCCGCGACTGCTGACCTGGCGAAGCCCGACCACGCCGAGCACCAGGGCCGGGATAGCCAGCAGGATGTTCCCCACGATTAGCAGGCCGAGCAAGAACTGGCCTATTCCGCAGACCAGCGCCGCAATGGCGAGCGGATTGGTGCGTGATCCCCGGCCGAAGGGCTGCGGCTGATATCGGGGGTCCTGATATCCGGGATACTGGCCGAATTGTTCGGGCTCGCCGAACCGGTCCATGTCGACATCGAGCCGTGTCGTGCTGGCCGGGCTGGCTCGCGCCTAAATCCGACGGCGGCGCCGGCAACGGGCCAGCGTCGTTCACGGCTTCGCCCCCGGTATCGCCACGATCGCCTGAGGTCATCGAGTTGTCTCTCTGCCGACCCGACGCCAGGGCTTAGGGGTTGAAATTGTTGACGTTGTTGAACTGCGAGTTCACGTGGTGCCAAAACGCGATAAAGAATATGATAATTACCACAAACAGCAACGTTCCTATGATGCCCAGAACTATTCCCGTCATCGCCATGCCGTTCCCGTCTTCGCCGGTCTGGCGGATCTGCTTCAGCGACATCGAGCCGAGGACGACGGCCGGGATACCCGCGAACGGTCCGGCAATCACCTGCCCGATGGCGCAGCAGAGGGCGGCGATCGCGAGTGAGTTCGTTCGGCGTGGCATCGACTGCCAGGGCGCGCCCGGCTGGGCATAGGGATCCGGCTGGCCGTAGGGATACTGAGGGCCTGCTGAGCCCGGCCAGCCTTGCTGGCCGCCCTGGCCCGGTGCGCCGGGACCCGGCCACCCCGACTGTCCGTATTGGCCTGGTGCTCCCTGACCCGGCCGGCCACTGGGTCCCTGCTGACCGAAGCCCGGCTGATCGTTGAATCCGCCGCCTGTGCTCATAACTGCCCCCTGGCCTAGTAAACGCCGCTCCGTCGCTGCGCCAAGTATCGGGGGAGCAGGGAGCCGGTGGCGAGAGTTAACCCGATATGTTTCGCGGCCAAGGGCTGGGGCCTGAGCGCCCTATGCGGTGCTCGTACTAGCTACGTAAACCTCCTAAATAGCACGAATCGAAGGCACGTCACCGGGCGGGGCGAAAGGCACGTCACCGGGCGGGCCGATTTTCAGTCGACCGAGCTAGAAAGCGTCGGCTAGCGTCGAGGCATGTCAGCTGCACGGGTCGTCTCAGTGAACCGCGGCAAGGAGGCCAGCCTGCTCATCGGCGGCAAGCTCGGCCGGACAGGAATCGACAAGCAGCCGGCCGCCGGGTCGGTCGCGATCGGCACACTTGGCCTGGACGGCGACGAATACGCCGACAAGGAAAATCACGGCGGGGTCGATCAGGCGGTATACGCGTATGCCAGGGAGGACCTGGACTGGTGGACCGAGCGGCTCGGGCGTGAGCTGCGCAACGGCATCTTCGGGGAGAACATCACGACGGCCGGAATCGACATCAGCTCGGCGCTGATCGGCGAGGTCTGGCAGCTTGGCTCCGCTCTGGTGCAGATCACGGCGCCGCGCATCCCGTGCGTGACCTTCAAGTCCTGGCTCGGCGAGCCGCAGTGGGTGAAGCGGTTTGCGGCTGCCGGCAAGCCGGGGGCCTACCTGCGCGTGCTTGCCGAGGGCACAGTGCGCGCGGGGGACGGCCTGATCGTGCTGAGCCGACCGGACCAGGCCGTGACCGTCACCGAGTCGATGCAGGCCTACTACGGTGATCGCGAGATCATGCGCAGGCTGCTGGCGGTAGAGGGGCGGGGCTGGAAGTGGGACGAGATCGGCGCGGCCGTGCTGGCCCGGGTCTGACCCGAGCCAGCGGGGGCCGTTGACTGTGCCCGGCCAGCCGCCAGACGGTCAGCCGGTGCCCGCCGATGGCAGCCTGCCCGAGCAGGCGGTCAGCAGGCTGGGCCTTGCCCCCTTCGGCGTCTACGTGCACGTTCCGTTCTGCCAGACCAGGTGCGGATACTGCGACTTCAACACCTACACAGCCAGCGAGCTGGGGTCCGGGGCCTCCCGTGAGTCGTACGCGCGGCTCGCCATCGAGGAGGTCCGGCTGGCCGCGCGCACCCTGGCGGGCCGGGCCGGGCCAGTCCAGACCGTGTTCTTCGGCGGCGGAACGCCGACGCTGCTGCCGCCATCCGACCTCGCGGCGATCCTGCGCGCCATCGACGGCGAACTAGGGCTGGCGGCCGGTGCCGAGGTCACGGCCGAGGCCAATCCGGAGACGGTCGACGAAGGGGTGCTCGCCCAGCTTCGCGACAGCGGATTCACCCGGATATCGCTCGGGATGCAGAGCGCGGTGCCGCACGTCCTTGCCGTGCTGGACCGGGTACATCAGCCGGGCCGCCCCGAGCAGTGCGTGCGCTGGGCTAGGTCCGCGGGATTCAGGCAGGTCAGCCTCGACCTCATCTACGGCACGCCAGGGGAGAGCGACGCCGACTGGGAGCGTTCGCTGGGCAGCGCCCTCGGCGCCGGGCCAGACCACATCTCGGCATACTCGCTGATCGTGGAGGACGGGACGCGGCTGGCCGCCAGGATCAGGCGGGGCGAGCTGCCCATGCCCGACGACGACGTGCTCGCCGACCGTTACCTGATCGCCGACGAAGTCCTCGGCAAGGCCGGCCTGACCTGGTACGAGGTCTCGAACTGGGCGGCCGGGCCGGCCTTCCAGTGCCGTCACAACCTGCTGTACTGGACCGGTGGCGACTGGTGGGGAGTGGGGCCAGGGGCGCACAGTCATGCGGGTGGCACCCGCTGGTGGAACGTGCGGCATCCGGCCGCCTACGCGCAGCGGATCACTGCCGGGATCAGCCCCGGCCAGGCCAGGGAAGTCCTCACCGACAGCGAGCGGGCCACCGAGCGGGTGATGCTCGCGACCAGGCTGGCGGCGGGGTGCCCGCGGCGCAGACCTGGCACCCGGCGGACTCGTAGCCGCAGCCCAGGCGGTGGAGGATGGCCTGGCCTGCCGGGATGCCTTCGACAAGGGCACGGTCCGGCTTACCCAGCGGGGCAGGCTGCTGGCCGACGCCGTCATCCGCGGCCTCACCAGCTAGAACGCGGCTCGGCGCGGCGTAGGTATCCTGACCGGCCGGTCAAGGCATGTCGGTGCCTTTGTCCTCGTTCAGCAATACACTTGGCACTCAAGGTCCAAGAGTGCCAAGGAGGTGATGGCGTGCTCGACGACAGGAAACTCGCGGTCCTGCGCGCCATCGTGGAGGACTTTGTCTCCACCAACGAGCCGGTCGGCTCGAAGTCCCTGGTTGACCGGCACAACCTGGATGTCTCCCCGGCCACGATCCGCAACGACATGGCTGTGCTGGAAGAGCAGGGCTACATCGTCCAGCCGCACACCAGTGCCGGCCGGATACCGACCGACCAGGGATACCGGCTGTTCGTGGACCGGCTATCAGGGGTCAAGCCACTTTCGGCCGCCGAGCGCCGGGCCATCGAGACATTCCTGACCGGCGCGTACGACCTTGATGACGTCGTGATGCGCACGGTCCGCCTGCTGGCCCAGCTGACCAGGCAAGTTGCCGTGGTCCAGTATCCGTCGCTGACCAGGTCGACGGTGCGTCACCTCGAGCTGGTGCCGCTGACCGACAGGCGGCTGTTGCTGATCCTGATCACCGATACCGGCCGGGTGGAGCAGCGCACGGTTGAGCTCCCGGCTCCCATCGCCGAGGACTCGCTCACCAAGCTGCGCGCGGTGCTGAACGCCTCCCTGGACGGTCGCCAGCTCGCGGAGGTTGCGACCGTACTCGCCGACCTGCCCGAGCGGGTTGCGTCGACCGAGCGGCAAAACGCTGCGGCGGTGTTTTCCGTCATAGTTGAGACGGTGGTAGAGCGGCACGAGGAGCGCGTAATGGTGGGAGGTGCGGCGAACCTGACTCAGGCCGACTTCTCACGGGGATTGCATGAGGTGCTCGAAGCGTTGGAAGAACAGGTGGTCCTCATGCGTTTGCTCGGTGAGTCAGGCGACCATCCGGCGGTCACGGTCCGAATCGGATCGGAGAATGAGGTACAGGGACTGCGCAGCACGTCACTGGTGACTACCGGCTATGGCGCCGGTGAGCACGCTCTGGCCAGGCTCGGAGTGCTTGGCCCGACCCGGATGGACTACCCGACAGCGATGGGAGCGGTACGCGCGGTGGCACGATACGTAGGCCAGATCCTGGCGGAGTCGTAGGAATGCCGGTGGCGAACGACTACTACGGCATTCTGGGCGTGCGCCGGGACGCTGGCCCCGAAGAGATCAAGAAGGCGTACCGGCGACTGGCGCGCGAGTTGCATCCGGACGTCAATCCGGATCCGCACCTCCAGGAGCGGTTCAAGGAAGTTACTCAGGCATACGAGGTACTCTCCGACCCGGAGAAGCGGCAGATGTACGACCTCGGGGCTGACCCTTACGCGGCGCGCGGCGCCGGGCCAGGCGGCTTCGGCGCGGCCGGGTTCCCGTTCACCGACCTGATGGACGCATTCTTCGGCGGCGGCGCGCAGCCTCGCGGCCCGCGCAGCCGGGCCAGGCGCGGACGCAATGCCACCATCCGGGTCGACCTGGACCTGTCGGAATGCGCGTTCGGCACCACCAGGGACCTTGTCGTCGACACTGCAGTGGTATGCCCCACCTGCTCAGGCGAGGGCACAGCGCCGGGCACGCACCCGGTGGTCTGCGACATCTGCAACGGGCGCGGCGAAGTCAGCCAGGTCACCAGGTCATTCATCGGCCAGATGATGACCTCCAGGCCCTGTCCTGGCTGCGGGGGCTTCGGCACGGTCATCCGCAAGCCGTGCCCGGAGTGCGATGGGGACGGCCGGGTCAGGACCCGGCGGACGATCAAGGTGCGCATTCCGGCGGGTGTCGAGGACGGCACGCATATCCAGCTGGCCGGCGAGGGCGAGACCGGCCCGGGCGGCGGGCCTCCCGGCGACCTTTTCCTGGAGATCGTGCAACGGCCGCACCCCATCTTCGAGCGCCAGGGCGACGACCTGCACTGCACCGTGACCATCCCGATGGTCGCCGCGGCCCTGGGCGCCACGCTGGAGGTCGAAACCCTGGACGGCCCGGCCGAACTGGACATCCGGCCCGGAACCCAATCGGGCCAGGCCATCCCCAAGTATGGACAGGGAACGGAGCGGCTCAACGCCTCCGGCCGTGGCGATCTGATCATCCATGTCACAGTGGAGACGCCGAGCAAGCTCGAGCCGGAGCAGGAAGAATTGTTGCGCCAGCTAGCCAAGCTGCGCGGCGAGGAAGCGCCGCCGGGCAAGTTCGCGCCGGGTCAGCAGGGCTTCTTCTCCCGGCTCCGTGATGCGTTCAACGGGCGCTGACGAGGGCGTTGACCTGACCGCTTGCCGGCCCCGGCCTGGGTCGGCCTGTCGTGAGACCGCCAGTGTTCTTTGCTGCCACTCCTGACCTGGCGCGGGACCGGATCGTGCTCGGAGGGCAGGAAGGCCGCCACGCCAGCACGGTACGGCGGCTAGCCGTGGGCGAGCGTGCCGACATCACCGACGGCATCGGCCACGTCGCCGAATGCGTTGTTGCGGTAGCTCGCCAAGGCGAGCTGGAACTGACGGTGCTGGGCCGCCGGACCGAGCCGCGGCCGGAGCCGCTGCTCACGGTGCTTCAAGCGATACCCAAGGGAGACCGAGGCGAGCTCGCCGTCGAGTTGCTGACCGAGGTCGGCGCGGACACTATCGTGCCGTGGGCGGCGGAGCGGTGCGTGGCGATCTGGCGGGGCGACCGGGCTGCGAAGTCGCAGGCGCGCTGGATATCGGCCGCGGTGCAGGCCGCGAAGCAATCCAGGCGGTCCTGGTTCCCGGCCGTGACGGGCCAGGCGGATCTGGCCGCGGCGACCCGGCGCGTTCAGGACGCGTCACTGGCCATCTTGCTCGATCCCGCCGCGGGAACCTCCGTGACAGATGTGAAGCTGCCGCTGGCCGCTGAAATCGTGCTGGTGGTTGGCCCCGAGGGAGGTGTTTCCCCGGCCGAGGCTGCTGCCTTCCGGTCCGCTGGAGCCGTCGCCTGCACGCTCGGGCCGACGGTGCTGCGGACCTCGACGGCGGGCGCTGTCGCGGCGGGCGTGCTGCTCAGCGCCACTGCTCGCTGGGCTGCAGCAAGGGCGGACAGCTAGCGCCGCAGCCACGCGGCCGGGTGGCCGCGCACGTGGTCGGCCGGTGCCTTCGGCGCGGCATGCGTTTCCCTCAGGCGGAGCCGCTCGACTGGTGGCTGGCATGGCTTCGCCGGCGTGAATACTCCGCCCAGACCCTGGTTGGGGGTCGCGTCCGGCCGCCCGTTCGCCCGCTGCTTCTTCGATCTCCTCGGACGTGGCGTGCCGCACGGCGACTTAGTAGATCGCACGCTCGGTACGGCCGGCTGCGCAGGCAGGATCAGCGCGTCGGTGGTTGCTCGGCCCGCGGCTGCGCTTTCTCCCGCCGTGGGCTGGCCGACTCCGCCAGGCGACGAGCTGCTGCTCGGCGTTGGCGTGGCAGATGGCGTCGGCGTCGGCGAGCCGGACGACGACGGCCCCGAACCGGTTGGCGTCGGTGATGCGCTCTGGCTTCCTGACGTTGTCGGTGATGGCGACCGAGATGCCCCGCCGGAAGGACCGGGCAGCGTAATGCACGCCTCGGGGGTTCTCGACGACCTTGACGGCGTCGGCGAGCCAGCGGACCCAGGGCTTGGGATGCGCGCGCTGGAGTTTCCGGCCACGCCGCCGCCGCCGGGTTGCGAGCCGCCGCCGCCGTGGCCCTGCTGTTGGCTGTTCCCGGTCTGAGTCGATACGAACGCCGGAACCTGGATCGCCACGTACGCGCCGACGGCGACGATGAACACGGCGACCCCGAAGGCCGCGAGCGGGCGGAGCAGGCTCCATGTCGAGGATTTGCCAGCCCGCGCGTCTGCGGCGGCTGGCTCAGGCAGTTCGGACAGGAACCAGGCGGAGATCGAGCGCAGCGTGCCCGAGGCTGGCTCAGGCACGCTGCGGAACCGCTCGGATACCGAGCGCAGCTTGCCCCCGACCTGACGTCGGGCCGAATAGGCCAGCTGCCACGGCGAGAATGCGTTCTCGGGCAGCCGCAACGTCAGCCGCATCCAGGCCGCCGCAAGCCAGGCGACCGGCAGCGGGTACGGCCGACGGCGCAGCCGGGCCCGGATCTGGTCCAGCCCGTCCGACCGCGGCTCGATCGAGTCGCCAGCCGAGCGCAGGGCGTGAAGGAACATCTCGTGCTCGTGCGCGCTCATACGTCACGCTCCAGCACTGTGCGCAGCGCCTGCATCGCCCTGGCGGTGTGGCTCTTGACCGCGCCGCGGCTGATCTGCATGGCATCGGCGATTTGCGCCTCGGACATATCCGCGTAGAACCTGAGCACGAGCGCTTCGCGCTGTCGGCCGGGCAGGGTCCGCAGGGCCGCGATCACGGCCGTCCGCTCGAACAGCGCGATCGCGCCATGCTCGGCACTGGGCATGTCCGGCGGAGGCTTGGGGGAGTTCCGGTCCACGACGACCCGGTGCCTGAGCACGGATCGCGATCGATTGACCACCGATTGCCGGAGGTAGGACAGGGCCTTCTCGCTGTCCCGCAGCCGGCGCCAGCCGCCATGCATCGCGACAAACGAGTCCTGCACCACTTCCTCCGCCGTTCCCATGTCGCGCACCAGCAGCGCTGCGAGGCGAACCAGCGACCGGTAATGCGCTCTGTAGAGATCCGTCACTGCCCGGTCTGCTTCCAGATCGACCGGAACTGAACCCAGGGCAACATCTGCCACTAGGGTTTCTGTCACGTGAATTGGACGCGCAGCGACGTCCGAAGGTTCACCCGCTGTCATCACGGATCTTCGTCAGGTGCCGGTGCTGGACCCGCCCGCCTAGCCTTCTGCACTTCCCCCCACGCCCATCTCATGCCTCATAACAGCTCCCGCGCATTACTCACCCTGGGCGACGGAAAGCCAGAAACTGGCGAGGCCGTTGCACCAGAGGGGTGGTGCATCGTGGGTTCGCAGTGCTGCAACCATATATGTCGGAAGCGTCTCGGACCCGGCATACGTTAAGATCCGCACCGTGTCCGAGTGCTTGTTCTGCCGCATTGCCGCAGCCGATGTTCCCGCGACGATAGTCTCCAGCAACGATCGGACCGTCGCGTTCCGTGACATCAATCCGCAAGCACCTGTACACGTTCTCGTTATCCCGCGTGCCCACCACGCCAGCCTGAGCGAGCTGGCGAAAGCCGAGGACGGCCTGCTGGCAGAGGTCATCGCGCATGCCCACCAGGTCGCGGTCGTCGAGGGCATCGCGGAGGGCGGCTACCGCGTGGTCTTCAATACCGGCGCGAACGCGGGCCAGACCGTCGGCCACGTGCACGCCCACGTTCTGGGCGGCAGGCCGATGACGTGGCCACCAGGCTAGACGAGGGTGAGCCGGATATCATGGTGAACGGGCCGGCCTAAGGGGTGGGCCGCGGCAGGGAAGAGCCATTGACTGATAATCCGACCGATACGCCGAAGGGCGGCCAGACCGCCGACGGTAGCTCGCAGGTCAGGATGGTGATCCCGGACGACCAGTCGATGGTCAGCCTGCTTGGATCGGGCGACGAGCTGCTGAGTGTGATCGAGCACGCGATCAGCGCGGATTTTCACGTCCGGGGCAACGAGATCACCATTACCGGGCCCGTTCAGGAGACAGCTGTTGCTGCGCGCCTGTTCGATGAGCTCCTCCAGCTGGTCGGCGCGGGCGCGGAGCTGACCCCCGATTCCATCGAGCGCAGCGTGTCCATGCTCAGGCGCAAGACCGGCGCACGGCCGGCCGAGGTGCTCAACCTGGACATCCTGTCCAACCGCGGCCGCACCATCCGCCCCAAGACGCTGAATCAGAAGCGCTACGTCGACGCCATCGACAACCACACCGTAGTGTTCTCGATCGGCCCGGCCGGCACCGGCAAGACCTACCTGGCCATGGCCAAGGCGGTTAAGGCGTTGCAGGCCAAAGAGGTCAACCGGATCATCTTGACCCGACCGGCCGTGGAGGCGGGCGAGCGGCTGGGCTTCCTGCCGGGCACCCTCTACGAGAAGATCGATCCGTACCTGCGGCCGCTGTACGACGCCTTGCATGACATGGTCGACCCCGACTCGATCCCCCGCCTGATGGCGGCCGGCACGATCGAAATCGCCCCTTTGGCATATATGCGGGGTAGAACCCTTAATGACTCATTTATCATCCTGGATGAGGCGCAGAACACCTCGCCTGAGCAGATGAAGATGTTCCTCACCCGGCTCGGATTCGGCTCCAGGATCGTGGTCACCGGTGATGTCACCCAGGTCGACCTGCCGGCCGGGACGGCCAGCGGCCTGCGCCTGGTCCAGGACATCCTGGACGGCGTTGATGACGTGTACTTCTCGAGGCTGACCAGCCACGACGTGGTGCGGCACAAGCTCGTGGCCGACATCGTCGATGCCTACGAGCGGTATGACGATCGGCAGGCGGGCGCCGAGCCGGGGCGGCTCCCGGCCGGGCGGCAGCGGCGGGATGG
Organism: uncultured Actinomycetota bacterium; assembly: GCA_963711055.1. Lineage (GTDB taxonomy): Bacteria > Actinomycetota > Actinomycetes > Streptosporangiales > Streptosporangiaceae > JAJYUU01. The sequence goes on from CAVQCR010000019.1 coordinate 298,619, forward strand.
TTACCGCGCCCGGTGACGGTGCATAACCCGGTGACCGTGGCCAGACGGGGGCCCATGTGAGCATTGAGATCGCCAACGAGTCGGGCGTCGACGTCGATGAGTCGATGCTGGCGGCCCTGGCCCGGCATGTACTTGATGACATGCGCGTTCACCCGCTGGCGGAGCTGTCGGTCCTGCTCGTGGACGAGCCCGCCATGACCGAGCTCCATGTTCGCTGGATGGGCGAGGACGGGCCGACTGACGTGCTGGCCTTCCCGATGGATGAACTCAGGCTTCCGCAGCCTGGTAGCGCCGCGCATGGCGATCATGGCGGACGGGATGCCGAGGCTGGGCAGGCCCTGCTTGGAGACGTGGTGATCTGTCCGCAGGTAGCCGAGGTGCAGGCCGCCGAGGCCGGCCATGAGATGCAGGACGAGATCGACCTGCTGTGCACACACGGAATCCTTCACTTGCTCGGATACGACCACGCCGAGCCCGAGGAGCACGCGAAAATGTTCGGCTTGCAGGACCGGTTGCTGGCCTCCTGGCAAGCCGCGAGGGCCGACGCCCCGGCCGACACGCCCGACCGCGGGGTTCGCGGCCAGGACCGCCCCGAAGGGCCTGGGTGATCGGTCATGGGCTGGCTGCTGGTGGCCGCGTTCGCGCTGATGGTCCTGGCTGGCTGGTGCACGAGCGCGGAATCCGCACTGTTGCGCGTCTCCAGGGCGGGCGCTAAGGAACTTGGCAGATCGGCGGGTGAGGCCGGCGAGCCGTTGCAGGCCGTGCTGGCGGACGCGCCCCGTTACCTATCAATTGTGCTGCTGGCGAGAGTTGCCGCCGAGATCAGCTCAGCGGTACTGGTGACCGCGTTCCTCGTCCACTTGTTCGGGGTGACCTGGAAGGCCTTCCTGATCACGGCGGTCGCGATGACGGTCGCCAGCTACGTGCTGGCCGGGCTGATCCCGCGCAGCATTGCCCGGCACTACCCGGTCAAGGTGGCCATTGCCGCGGCGGCGGTGCTGCGCCCGGTGATCAGGCTGCTCGGGCCGCTGCCCCGGCTGCTCGCCGCCGCTGGCGCCGCGCTGACGCCCGGTCCCGCCCGCCGTGAGGGCCAGTCCGGGTCCGAGGAGGACCTGCGCGGCCTGGTCGACCTGCTGGAACAGCGGCAGATCATCGAGCCAGGCGAACGAGCCATGATCCACTCGGTGTTCGAGCTCGGGGACACCATTGTGCGGGAAGTCATGGTCCCGCGGACTGACATGGTCTTCGTCGAGCGCGGCAAGAGCCTCCGGCAGGGCCTGTCGCTCGCCCTGCGCAGCGGCTTCTCCCGGATTCCGGTCATCGGCGAGAACCTGGACGACGTCGTCGGAATCGCCTACCTCAAAGACATCATGACCCGGATCCACGAGCACCCGGAAGGCGAGACGGTCGAGACGGTCGACTCGATCATGCGGTCGGCCACGTTTGCGCCGGAGAGCAAGCCGGTCGATGACCTGCTGCGGGAGATGCAGGCCAGGCATGTGCACATGGCGATCGTGATCGATGAGTACGGCGGCACGGCCGGCCTGGTCACCATCGAGGACATCCTGGAGGAGATCGTCGGCGAAATCGCGGACGAGTATGACCGGGAGCGCCCGCCAGTGGAGTGGCTGGACGACGGCTCGGCCCGGGTGAGCGCGCGGCTGTCGGTGGAGGAACTTGAGGAGCTGTTCGACGTCAGCATCGACGCCGAAGATGTGGAAACTGTCGGCGGCCTGCTGGCGCACCGGCTGGGCAAGGTGCCAATCGCCGGCTCGACGGCGACTGTCGCGGGGCTGCAGCTGACGGCCGAAAACCTGACCGGGCGGCGCAACCGGATCGGTACCGTTACGGTGCAGCACATCGAGCCGGCCGACCAGGTAGTCGCGTCCGCTGTGACGGCCGACAAGCAGCCGGCGGGTGGCGCCGGGAGTGTCTCCAACAGCGAGGTTCCGAACGGGAACGGGGTCGCTGCCAGGGCTAAGCCGCCCGAATAGGCACGACTGCAAGACTTTACGGCCGCGCCCAAGCTCAGTGCCGGACGCCCGTACATGCGGCTCGAAACGCCGAAGCCTGGCCCAAGATACCGGCTGAATTCCGAGAAAATCTCAAACAGCTGGCTTGCCAGAATGTAATGTCAAAATCCCGCTCTGCCCGGCAAAGCTGGGGCAAACCTCGGCCGGTATCGCCCGGTCACACGACGAGCTACCGGCGGGCCAGCAGTGCGCACAGCAAGATCATCAAGCTCCACGAGATTCACCATCATCAGAGGACTTGGCGCTGCCATCTTCGCGGCGGCACTGCTGATCGTCGGCGCGGGCACGGCCACCGCCGCACCAGCGGCCCGATGGCACAGCTGGTCGCCTAACGGCGCAAAGTTCTACGGGAAATACGACGTCCGCAACAACGGGTGGAACTGCCCATGCGGGCCCCAGGAGATCTGGGCCGACTCCGGTACCCACTGGGGCGTCCGCTCTGACCAGGCCAAGGGCAACACTGCGGTCCTGTCCTACCCAGATGATCAAGTGCTCGAATACAAATCGATCTCCAGGCTGCGTACCTTGGTGGGAAGGTACAACCTATCGCAGCCAGCGAAGGGCGATTTCGAGGCGGCCTACGACATCTGGATCCAGGACAACGGCCAGCCGCAGGGCTGGAACAACGACACTGAAGTCATGGTGTGGGTGGATAATCACGGCCAGCGTCCGGCTGGCAATATGGCGGCCCACGGAAGCATCTACGGGAAACGTTTCGCCCTCTGGGCAACCGGAGGAAAAGATCAAAGCAACGTAACGTACTCGCTTGTGTTCGCGAATAGCCACAAGGGTGTCACCCATCTAGCGGCCATTTTCGGCTGGCTCAAGAAGCACGGCTGGATCTCACGCAACGCGGCGGACCTGGACGTAGAGTTCGGCTGGGAGATCTGCTCCACCAATGGCGTATACGAGAACTTCGACATGAAGTCATATGTTCTCAAGACATGAAGTCGCACGTTTCGTAATCAGGCGTTAAGGTGCCGATCGCCGGCTCGGCGGCTGACTGTGGCGGGGCTGCGGCTGACGGCCCGAAAACCTGACCGGGCGGCGCAACCGGATAGGTACCGTCACCGTGCAGCACATCGAGCCGGCCGATGATCAGGCCGTCGGGTGACGCGAACGGATCGGCCCGAGCAAGCCGCCGCCGGTCTAGGATCAGCAGCGTGACCGAGCTTGGGCCGGAGGAACCCGGCCCTGATTACGCTGGCCTCGAAGAAGCCGGGCCGGAGGACATCAAGATCATCACCCTGGCTCGCGCGGCCCGCGCCAGGGTTGCATCTGCCGAGGGCGCCGCAGTACGCGACGAGACCGGGCGCACCTACGCCGCCGCCGCTATCGCACTGCCCTCGTTGCGGCTGTCAGCCTTGCAGCTCGCGGTAGCCATGGCCGTGTCCAGCGGAGCGGAGAACCTCGAGGCCGCGGCGCTGGTCAGCGATGGTGGTAACGCCGATCCCGGCGACATCGCCGCGGTGCGGGAGCTTGGGCCGGGCGCCGTCGTCTTCCACGCCGCGCCCGACGGCAGCATCGTCGCGGTCATGCGTCCTTGACGGCTCCTCTGTTTGCTGAAAATCCACCACGATAAGGCGATGGCAACGCTCGATGGCTGGCTGCAGTCGGCGCGTTTGAGTCGGCTCACGGCGGTGCGCGAACGTGGGCCGCGGCTGGCGCCGGGCGCGGTCGGAGTGCTCCTGGGCGCGGCAGCCTGGGGAACTACCGGGACCGCCGCGCATCTCGCGCCGGCTGACGCCAGCCCCGCTTCGGTCGGCGCTGCGAGGATAGCGCTGGGCGGATTGCTGCTCCTGGTTATCGCGCTCGCCACGGCGGGGAGCCGCCGGGCCGTCGTCAGCCTGCTGTCGGGCGGACTGGTTTCCCGTGCCGTCCTGCTGCTCGCGGCGGCGGCGGTCGCCGGTTACCAGGTCTGCTTCTTTACCGCGGTCCGGGAAACAGGCGTCGCGATCGGCACGGTCGTCGCGATTGGCAGCGCGCCGGTATTCACCGGTGCGCTCAGCAGGCTCACCGGCGGATCGCGGCTAGGCCGTAGGTGGGGTATCGCCACTGCATCGGCCGTCGCGGGTTGCACCGTGCTGATTTCCAGCGGTCATCCTGGCGGCGCCAGCGCGGCAGGAGCCGCGACTGGGGGCGCCAGGCCGGCCGGGTGGGCCTGGCCCTCGCAGCCGGGCTCTGCTACGCGATCTACGCGGTGGCCGCGGCCAGGCTGATCTCGGCCGGAAGCCCCGAAACCGCGGTGATGGGCCTCCTGTTCGGCGCTGCGGCCGTGCTCTTGTCACCGCTGCTTGCGTGGAGTTCGCCAAGCTGGGTGCTCACTGGCCGCGGCCTTGCCGTCACCGCTTACCTCGGCGTCGTGACCACGGTCCTGGCCTACCTGTCCTATGGCCGCGGGCTGCGAACCGTGGCCGCCCCGGTGGCGGTTACTCTCGGGCTGGCCGAGCCGGTGGTTGCGGCGATTCTCGGGCTCGTCGTGCTAGCTGAACGGCTAACCGTAGCCGCAGTTGCCGGCCTGGTTCTGGTCGGCCTTGCCCTCGGCACGCTGGTCGGCGCCAGACCGCCGGCCAGTCCTCCGGGTTAGGGCCGGAGCGCCGCAGTAGGGGAGAATCACCAACGTGCCCCCGTCCAGCTCGTCAGCAGCCCAGGCGTCGACCGGATTCCGGTCGGGATTCGCGTGCTTTGCTGGCCGACCGAACGTCGGCAAGTCCACCCTGATGAATGCCCTGGTCGGAGCCAAGGTCGCGATCACCAGCAGCCGTCCGCAGACCACCCGCCGGGCGATCCGCGGCATCGTGCACAGGCCGGACGCGCAGCTGGTCATCATCGATACGCCTGGCCTGCATCGGCCGCGGACCCTGCTCGGCGAGCGGCTCGATAGTCTCGCGCGCTCCACTCTCACCGAGGTCGACGTCATCGGCCTGTGCATCCCGGCCAACGAGCGGATCGGGCCGGGCGACAAGTACCTGGCCGCCGAGCTCGCGGGCGTCGGCAAGACGCCGGTAGTGGCAATCGTGACCAAGACAGATCAGGCTTCACGCGAGCAGGTGGCCGAGCAGCTTGCGGCCGTTGGCGAACTGGGCGACTGGGCTGACGTGGTGCCCGTGTCGGCGGTGGACGGATTCCAGCTCGACGTGCTGGCCGACGTCCTCGTCTCGCACCTGCCGCCCGGCCGGCCGCTATATCCCGACGGCGACCTGACCGACGAGCCAGAGCAGCAGCTGGTTGCCGAGCTGATCCGGGAAGCGATCCTCGAGGGCGTCAGAGACGAGCTACCGCACTCGATCGCCGTGGTGGTCGAGGAGATGGGCGCGCGCGACGGGCGCGACGACCTTGTCGACGTGCAGGCGATCATGTACGTGGAACGCCCCAGCCAGAAGGCCATCGTGCTGGGCGCCAAGGGCGCCCGGCTGAAGGAAGTCGGCACCGCAGCGAGGCGCCAGATCGAGGCGCTGCTCGGCAGCCGCGTCTACCTGGACCTGCGGATCAAGGTGGCCAAGGACTGGCAGCGGGACCCGCGGCAGCTACGGCGGCTCGGCTTCTACGACTGAGTGTGTCACGAAGGCAGAGCATGAGCTTGCTGAGGCGCTCCAGGGAGCATCGGCTCGGCCCGGTCAGGAGGACGACTGCGCCGGAGTCGGCGAGGGCGAGCTGGATGGCGTCGACGATGGCGATGGGCGCTTAGTGGGCGATGCGGACGAATGTGGCTCGGGCTTAGTTATCCGGGGAGCTGGTGATGTCTGCGATCGGTGCGGTACTGGGGGCGCCGGGCTAGCTGCTGGGGGCAGCGCGCCGGCAGCGGAGTGCCCTTTCAGGTGCGTCCTATGGTGGTGCACGCCGTATCTGATGCGGTCCTGCCTGCGATGAGCCAGGCGGATTGGTCGCCGGGTGAGGCACCAGGACGCGGCTATGCATACGAGCCAGCGCATCCGGTGAGCTCGAGAAATAGAAGTAGACGGCTGCGCCTGCTGCGACAAGCGCCAGGAGCATCGCGCCTAGCAACAGTGGGGCAAGCACGAGCCGCTTGCCTGACGGGTCGACCGATAGCGTCTCGTGCCGCGGGAAGCCATCCGGTCCGAACGGCCCCAGGCGCGCAACGACCGCAGCCCGGTGCGAGCCAGCACCAGGATCGAAGACCGCCCTGAATGTGCGCCCCCAAAGCGAGGCAGGCAAGCTGGCCAGTGGCAGGGAAGCTAGCTGCTCAATACCCGGCCGCCAAGAGACAACATCGTGACCCGGCTCCTGCGCAGTATCAGCGCGGAACCACGATGACTGCTCGAAGCTCCTCACGGCTTCGGTCAGCAACGTCTGCGCGTGGTCCGCGGAGATGCCAAGGATGGCCGGCAGTTCGGCCGGCCACACGCCATGCCGGTACACCAACTCAAGTACCTCGCGCTGCTGCACCGGCAACCTGCTCAGCTCGGCAAGCACCGGGCCTTCGAGCCCTTCCGAAGCACGTACATCGGAGTTCAGTTCATCCGCGCCGGTGCCGGCGATCTCGTCGCTGTCGCGCTGCCATGAACAGACCCGTTCAGAGCGGCCCAGACCGTCAGAAGGCAGCGACTCAGCTCGCCCAGGATTCTTGCTTGTGCACTCCGCGCGCGCCAGCGCCAGCAGCCATGCGCGCACGCGGAAGTGACTGTCGAGACGCTCGACGAGCATGCAGGCAGCGATCAGGGTCACCCGCGTGGCCTCCGCGGCTTCCGCCTGATCGCCAAGCAGGCCGCTGCAGTAGTCGAAGACATGCCTCGCGTAAGCATCAAATAGGGCAGCGAATGCCTCTACGGACCCGGGGTCTGGCAGCGCATCCGCGCCCGGTGCCAATGCGGGCCCGACCTCGTCAACCGCGTTCGGCTCGTCCGGGCTGGCCTGTCTGTCAGATTCGGCCCGCTCGTCAACTTCCGCGGCCGCGTATGCCAGCGCGGGCGCGTCAACCTCGGCCTGGGCGTCTGCCAGGGCCTGGGCGTCTGCCAGGGCCTGGGCGTTTGCCAGCATCTCCGACGCATGGTCTGGCGAGACGCCGAGGACAGCAGGCAGGTCTCCCGGTCTGATGCCGTGCCGGTACACCAGATCCAGTACCTCGGTTTCCTGGTTCTGGTCGGACGGCCGGATCTTGGCCGCGATGTCCTGCCGCGCCAAGGCGAACAGCCAGGCTCGGAGCCGGTCCGGATCAGCCAGCAGCGACTGCGCCGCGACCATGGCCGTTTCGGTGGCGCTCGCGGCTGCGGCGTCATCGCCAACCAGCCGGCTGCAATACTCGAAAACGTGCTTCTCGTGCTCGTCGAGAATGGCCCCGTACGCGCTCAGGTCGTCCGCCTCGCGCCGCTCACGACCCCGGCCGGCCGGCGAGTGGCGACCGCCTCGCGTTGACAACGGCGCCTCCTTCCACCAGTCGTGCATCAGACCTGGCGCGCATCAGACTGTCATCGCGCTGCTTCGGCGCTTATAGACGGTAGCCGAAGTAACGCAACGATCCCATGACCTGGTTCTATCTTGCTATTCCAGTTTGAGCGTGAGTCTGAGCACGGGTGCCTAGCAAGATGTCAGCGCGCGGTCACGCCGTCGTCGTCAGGTCCAGTTCCCAGGACCGGTGCACGGAGCGCACCTCGAACCCGAGCTGCTCATTGATGGCGATCATGTGCTCGTTCGGCCCGGCGTTGCTTGTCAGGATGGCGGTGACACCGGGTTCGCGGCCGACTAGCTGGTCGAGCAGGGCGAGTTTCACCAGCAAGCCGAGCCTGCGTCCGCGATGCTCCGGCAGCACGGCGGTTAGCTGCTGGAATCCCCAGCCGGGGCTGCCCGGATCGGTCCGAAGCTGGGTCAGCGCAACCAGTTGTCCTGACTGGTCATGCCGGGCAGCAACCGAGTAGAGCCTGAATCCTGCCGCCACGCCAGCCTGCTCCGCGTCTCTGATCACGTCGGCGTCCCAGAACTCGGGTTCATTGTCACTGGGCGCATCGGCCATGGCGCCACTGAGCTGGACAGCGTCGTTGATGTACTCCTCAGGGGTCGCGCCCAGCCAGGGCACCAGCGTGTACCCGGTGGCGTGCCGAGCAGCTTCTGCGGCCGGCTCGCTGAGCCTGGCCGGAAGGCCCGGGTCGACCTTGAGGACTCTGAACACCTCGGCCATGCCGCCGGCAGCACCGACGGCGGCCGCGAACGCTGCGCCCGGCGAGCCGTCGGTGACCTCGCCGGCCAGCCGCGATCGGCCAGCGAGCCGGGCCTGGCCCGCGCAATGAGTAAGCAACTGGGTTCCGAGTCCCGACCGGCGACTGTCCGGCGCGACGGCCAGCACGCACATGGCCATCGTGAGGTTCTCCCGCTCAGGCAGGATGAGCAGATAGCAGCCGACCGCTTCTCCGCCGTCGTCGGTGGCCAGCCACGTTTGTCGCGGATTGCTGGCGAACCCGTGCGCCCACCAGGTGCTGAAGCCCGCAAATGACCGAGCCGGCAATGCCGGCTCGTCGTATGGCCGGCCTGACTCGACAATCTCGAAGCAGCCGCGCAGCCGCTCCTTGTCGGCCCTGGCGTCGAAACGTTCGATGTGCATTCCAGCAGTCAACAGCCTGGCCAGGAGACCGGACAACGCATTTAGGAAGGCCGCGGTCAGGGTGCGCGGCAGCTTGGCGGCATCGTCGACCGCGAGTCGGAGCCGGGCCAGCATCGCCACCTTGATCGGCAGCCCGAGCCGGTGCCCCCGACGCGGCCGCGTCACGGCGGTCATCTCCTGGAAGGCTCACCCCGCAACGTCCGGATCGACATTCAGCTGGGTGAGTCCGGCCATCTCGCCACTCTCGTCGTGCCTGGCCGCGACCGAATACCAGCGCGTGCGCTGGGCGATTACCCGGCTGCTGGCCGCAGCGATGCCAGCGTCTGGGGCGTTCGGGTGATACGGCGCACGCGACGGAAGCCATGCTGCTTTTACGGGATTCGGGTGACCGTCGCGCCGGGGCGTGTGATGATCTGCTCACCTGGGACGATGTTCCAGCAGGACGCTGGGGACTAGCCCGCGGGGGGAGTCGTCGTTGAGTTTTCTGGGGCGTGGCTTTCGGTTCCGTGCCACTGGTAGCGGCACGCTGCATTGCCATCGATGCGGTGGGGATCGCGAGTATCAAAGCTGCACGGCCCGGCGCTGGATTCACGTCCTGTTCGTCCCGGTTATCCCGCTGGATCGCGTTGCCGAGCACGTCCAGTGCACGGGCTGCCTGACGCGGTACCGGATCGAGGTGCTGGCCCTGCCGACGTCGGCGCAAATGCAGGCAGCGCTCCCGGCCGGCTCGCTGGCCGCGGTCACCCTGATGCTGCGAGCCGGGGACCAAGCCAGCGGCCCGGCCCGCAGCCGTGCCATCGACGTCGTCCAGGCAGCAGGACTGCCCGGCTATGACGACGCCGCGCTGGGAACGGACCTGGCCGCCGCCGCTGAGCCCGATCGGGATGTGTTGGCGCCGCTGACCGTGCTGGCCGGGCAGCTGACGATGCCTGCGCCGGAGTGGTTCCTCGCCGATGCGGTCCGGGTCGGCCTGGCCGACGGCCCGCTGTCGGAGCAGGAACGGGACGCTGCCCGGCAGATCGCGGCTTGCCTGGGCCTGACCGAAGCGCAGGCGCACGACGTGATCTGGCTCACCGAAGAGGGAGCCGCCGCAGGCTGACTGTCGCCCGGCGGCCCTGCGGGTCGGGCGGACGACCGCCCGGCGCCGGCGCGGCGGGCGGGCAGCCATGCGTCCGCGGTGGGCGAGAATGGGAACGTGGCCATCTATCGTGACGACGGCATCGTGCTGCGCACCCACAAGCTGGGCGAAGCCGACCGGATCGTCACGGTACTGGGCCGCCGGTCCGGCCGGATCCGGGCGGTCGCCAAGGGCGTACGGCGGACCAAGTCGCGGTTCGGCGCCCGGCTGGAGCCGTTCACCCACGTGGATCTGCTGCTGTACACGGGGCGATCGCTGGACGTGATCACGCAGGCGGAGACGCTTCGGCCGTACGGGGAACAGCTCGTCGCCGACTACCCCCGCTACACCACCGGCACTGCCATGCTCGAGACCGCCGAGAAGCTCACCCCGGTCGAGAAGGAGCCGTCGCTGCGGCAGTTCCTCCTGCTGGTCGGCGGACTGCGCACGCTCGGCGAGGCTCAACATGACCCTCGGCTGGTTCTCGATGCCTTCCTGCTGCGGTCGCTGGCGGTGGCCGGGTATGCCCCGGCGCTGGATGAGTGCGCGGTCTGCGGGACGACGGCCGCGCAGGCGCAGTCTTCCGGTGGCCTGCGCGCGTTCGGCCTGGCTGCGGGCGGGCTGACCTGCCAGTCCTGCCGCGCGCCGGGCGCGGCGAGGCCGTCTGCGGCGACCCTGGCGCTGATGAGCGCGCTGCTGCGGGGCGACTGGGCGCACGCCGATGCCAGCGACCGCAGGCACCAGGTAGAGTGCAGCGGTTTGACCGCCGCCTACCTGCAATGGCACCTGGAGCACTCGATCCGGTCGCTGAAGCACGTGGAGCACGCTTGATCACCGGGGACCGATGCCGATGAGCCGGAACGTTACGTCGCCGTACCCGCACCCGGCTGGCGCACAGCCGCCTAAAATCCCTGGCGAGCTGGTGCCGCGGCACGTCGCGCTGGTGATGGACGGTAACGGCAGGTGGGCTAAGCGGCGCGGCCTGCCGCGAACCGAGGGTCACAAGGCCGGCGAGAGCGCCCTGTTCGACGTGATCATGGGCGCCATCGAGCTAGGCATCCCCTACCTGTCGGCGTACGCGTTCTCCACTGAGAACTGGCGGCGATCGCCGGATGAGGTCCGGTTCCTGATGGGCTTTAACCGGGACGTCATCCGGCGCCGCCGCGATCAGCTGAACGAGATGGGCGTCCGGGTCCGGTGGGCGGGCCGCCGCCAGCGGCTGTGGCGCAGCGTGATCTCCGAGCTTGAGGATGCCGAGCGGATGACCGAGGGCAACTCGGTGCTGACGCTCCAGTTCTGCGTGAACTACGGTGGCCGGGCCGAGATCGCCGACGCGGCGAAGGCGATCGCGCTGGAGGTCGCCGCCGGGCGGCTACGGCCGGACAAGATCGACGAGCAGACCATCGGCCGTTACCTCGACGAGCCGGAGATCCCGGATGTCGATCTGTTCGTCCGGTCGTCGGGGGAGCAGCGAACATCCAATTTCCTGCTCTGGCAGTCGGCGTACGCGGAGATGGTGTTCCTGGACACGCTGTTCCCCGATTTTGACCGGCGCCATCTGTGGCATGCCTGCGAGATCTACGCGAGCCGGGACCGCCGCTACGGCGGCGCCGAACCGAACCCGCTGCCGGGACCTGCCGAGCACACCGCACTGAGGTCGCTATAGCGAATATTGCTAGCGGTATTGCCGTGGATGTATCACCGGCTATATGAAGACCATGATCGACATTGACGACGAGGCACTCGAACTCGCCGCCAGGGAACTGGGCACGACAACGAAGAAGGACACCGTCAACGCTGCGCTGGCCTTCGTGGCGGGTCGGCGCGATACGGCCAAGTCCTCGCCCGAGAGCGCCGTGTTCGGCACCGAAGCCTTTTGCCGGGAGGCAGGCGGGACTATGGGCCCTTACCGGGCATAGCGGTAATCCGCTGTAATCGGGAGGCGATTATGTGTCCCGAGAGACGGCGGAGGCTGCCCGGATGGCTGCAACAGCGTTGCCGGAACCCGTTACCCTCCTGAAGCAGGCGGGCGAACCCGATCACATCCGCACCGGGCCTGACTACGCCGAGCGGCCGATGCTGGTGTTCTGGGAAACGACGCGCGCCTGCCTGCTGGCCTGCAGGCACTGCCGGGCGTCTGCGACGGCGCAGTCGCTGCCGGGGGAGCTGAGCACGGCCGAAGGCTATGACCTCATCGATCAGGTCGCCGGATTCGGCCGGCCGTACCCGATCCTCGTGCTGACCGGCGGGGACTGCCTGATCCGGCCCGATGTGTTTGAGCTGGCCGGTTACGCGAGCAGCCTTGGCGTCCCTGTGTGCCTGTCTCCGTCGGTGACGCCGCTGCTCACCGAGCAGGTCATCGGAAGGATCGCCAGCAGCGGCATCAGGGCGGTGTCGATCAGCCTGGACGGCGCCCGGCCAGCGACCCATGAGGGCGTCCGCGGCATCGCCGGTCACTTCGACGCGACCGTCGCCGCCATCCGGGCGCTCGCTGATGCGGGCGTAACCGTCCAGGTCAACACGACTGTGATGGCGGGTAACGCGGCCGAGCTTGCCGATATCGCCGCCCTGACCGTCCGCAGCGGTGCCAGCATCTGGGAGGTCTTCTTCCTGGTGCAGGTAGGCCGCGGCATCGCCGAAGGCGACGTCACGCCGGTCGAATACGAGGAAATCTGCCACTTCCTGTACGACGCTGCGCACTACGGCGTCATCGTCCGGACTGTGGAGGCTCCGTTCTTCCGGCGGATTGCCGCGCGGCGCCGGGCCGGAGGTCTCCCGCCGGGCGGAGCCCTGTATGCCGAGCTGTCGGGGCGGCTCACCGACTTGCTCGGCCCGCCGGTGTCCCGGCCGAGCGCGCACACCGCGCCGACCCGCGACGGTAAGGGCATCCTGTTCGTCGCTCACGATGGCGACGTCTACCCGGCCGGGTTCCTGCCTATCGGCCTGGGCAACTTGCGCGACCGGCCGCTGCGCACGATCTACCGGGATGACCCGCTGCTGCGCGCTATTCGCGCGGCTGAGTTCTCCGGCCGTTGCGGCCGCTGCGAGTACGCCGACCTGTGCGGCGGATCAAGGGCCCGCGCTTACGCTGCGACCGGCGACCCGCTCGGCGAGGATCCGGCGTGCTCGTACCGGTCGGCTCAGTCAATAGACATCGCTGGGTGAGGCGGACTGACACAATAACCGGCATGTCGGCCGTTAATAACAATCAAAGTGACTTGCCGACGGCCCGTGACGCCCGCTGGCCGGGTATGCCCACGGTCCGAGGGTCGATCTGGTTCCTTGAGCGAACGCAGGACATCGTCACTGTCACCGTCGGGCTGATCCTGATAGTCCTGGCGGCGGTGCTGCTCATTTCCGGGATCGTGGATTTCATCGACGGAGCCTACGGCTCGGTCGCGGACGGGGCGCCGCGCCTGCTCGATCAGGTCCTGTTCGTGCTGATCATCGTGGAGATCCTGCACACGGTCGTGCTGTCGTTGCGGGCGCATCGGCTCGTCGCCCAGCCCTTCATCGTGGTCGGGCTGATTGCGGTGATCCGGCGCATCCTCGTGGTGCTCACGCCTGGCAGCCACGCCGCCGTCAGTACCTCGGAACTGGCGCTGCTCATCGGGATGGTGGCCGTGTTCGTGGCCGGCCTGATAGCGGTCAGCCTCTTCGAGAAAGGCCGGCGAGGCGGAGTAGTCCGCAGGCTAGCGGGTGGCCTGGAACGCGGCGACGCCGAGCACGACCACGACGGCGAGCACCCGGCCCAGTCCGGCCTGCCGCCGACAGCCGGGGCCAGGACAGGGCAGCCAGCCAGGCCAGGACCGCGGCCACGCCGCACAAGCGCGGCGCCGCCGCCGGGTCCGCGCACGGCTAGCCCTGTGATCAGCAGCACGACCATGAGCAGAGGGGCCACCCAGGTAGGCAGCTGGTGGAGGTAGAGCAGCGCCTTGGCGCTTCGCCTCTCGGTGGCCTGCCGGGCAGCCGACGCGCCTGGGGTGAACAGAGCGTCACCCTTGGGCAGCGGCCTCACCCGCTGCCTGGATGGCCGGTTGCTGCTCACCCCTAGTCCCTTCAGCCAGGCTGCCTGGCCGTTCGGTCAACTGTCACGACGGATCGCCGCCCAGGTTACCGCCGGTTAGCACGGGCTTGTCCGGCGGCGGTCACTGAAAGTCATGCGACGGCAGGGCCGGGGTGCCACTAAGCTGGCAGCACCGCCACCCGTCTCACGGGTTTCGCGCACGTCAACAGGGGTGACAGGCACCCCGCACAGGCCAGGCCGCCGACCGCCAGCCGGATGGAGAGAATAATGGCACGCCGCAGCGATCACATGGAAACCATCGTCAGCCTCTCTAAGCGGCGCGGCATCGTCTTCCCGTCCAGCGAGATCTATGGCGGGCTTGCGCGCGGCCTGGGACTACGGCCCGCTGGGCGTCGAGATGAAGAACAACATCAAGCGCCAGTGGTGGCGGACGATGGTCACGCTGCGTGACGACGTTGTCGGCCTCGACTCCAGCGTCATCCTGGCGCCCGAGGTGTGGCAGGCCAGCGGCCACGTCACCCAGTTCGTGGACCCGCTGACCGAGTGCCAGTCGTGCCACTTCCGGTTCCGGGCCGATCACCTCATCGAGGCGTACGCGGACAAGCACGACGGCAAGCCACCGGAGCACGGGCTGGCCGACCTCGCCTGCCCGCACTGCGGGACCAAGGGCGCGTTCACCGAACCGCGCATGTTCAACGGCCTGCTTCGGACCTACCTTGGCGCGACCGAGGACGAGTCCGGGCTCGCCTACCTGCGGCCAGAGACCGCCCAGGGCATCTTCATCAACTACAAGAACGTTCTGCAGACCTCGCGGAAGAAGATTCCGTTCGGCATCGGCCAGATCGGTAAGTCGTTCCGCAACGAGATAACGCCCGGCAATTTCATCTTCCGCACCCGCGAATTCGAGCAGATGGAGATGGAGTTCTTTGTCAGGCCCGGTACCGACGAGCAGTGGCACGAGTACTGGATCGAATGCCAGGGAGGCGTGGTTCCTCGACCTGGGCGTGAGCAAGGACAACCTGCGGCGCTACGAACACCCGAAGGACAAGCTGTCGCACTACTCCAAGCGGACCGTCGACCTGGAGTATCACTTCGAGTTCCCCGGCAGTGAGTGGGGAGAGCTCGAGGGAATCGCCAACCGGACCGACTTCGACCTGTCCACCCACGCGAAGGCATCCGGCCAGGACATGTCCTACCTGGACCCGGAGACGAACGAGCGTTACATCCCGTACGTCATCGAGCCGGCCCTCGGGGTCGACCGGTCTTTGCTGGTGTTCCTGCTGGAGGCCTACACCGAGGACGAGGCGCCGGACGCCAAGGGCCACATGGAGAAGCGGACGGTGTTGCGGCTCGACCCGCGGATCGCTCCGGTGAAGGTTGCCGTCCTGCCATTGTCCCGGAACGCGGACCTGTCACCCAAGGCCAGGGACATCGCCGCGGCGCTGCGCCAGCACTGGAACACCGAGTTCGATGACGCAAGCGCGATCGGCCGCCGGTACCGCCGCCAGGACGAGATCGGCACCCCGTACTGCGTGACCGTTGACTTCGAGTCGCTGGAAGACCAGGCAGTGACGGTGCGCGAGCGGGACTCCATGAAACAGGAGCGGATCGGCATCGACAGCCTGGTCCCCTACCTGTCGGAGCGGCTGACCGGCTGCTGAAGCGACAGGACGCTCGACATCTGGGCGCCTATCTACGGTCCGGCTGGGTGGTTCATAACCGGCATCGCACTGCCCAGGCTGTGGCGGCGACCTCGAACGGTCCTGCGGGCAGGAGCTCCCGGCAATGCTCCCGCAGTTCGACCCGATGCTGTGGGGTCAGGGAGGCTGCATACGCTCCGGCCGGACCGACGCCGAGGGTGTACGGCTCCCACCACTCCTCGAAAGTGGGGTGTGCCACGCGGATGGTCAGCGCCGTAGTCCGGGTGCCGGTAAGCCCGGCCAGACCGAACAACCGGGCCAGGTCACCCGCACTGGCCCCAGGCAATCCCGACTCGTCCGTAATGGCCAGGTTAAGATCACGCGCGGCCCGCCAGAACAACGAGAGCGGCCCTCTTTGTCCGCCGTAGTCCCAGACGCAGGCTCCGACGATTCCGGTCGGCCGGGTGACGCGGCCCATTTCGCGAAGGCCCGCTACCGGATCCTGCATGAAGTGGACTACCAACTGAGCGAGCGTCAGGTCGAAGGCGTCGTCCGGGTATGGCAGAAGTTCGGCGGCGGCCAGCCTGGAGTCCACACCCGGGAATCGTTCGCGGACAGCGGTGATAAAGGGCTCAGACGGATCAACTGCGGATACCGCGCCAGCGCCAAGGCGGCTTACAAGTTCAGCTGTGAGCGCCCCTGGCCCGCAGCCAACGTCGAGCGCGCGGTCGGCTGGCCGCGGATCCGCCAGGTCGGCGAACTTCACCGCCAGCGGCGTGGAGTAGCGGCCCATGAACCGCCCATAGGCACCGGCGCTGACATCAAAGCTCACGAGTTGACGCTAAAGGAAGCGCGTGACGTTTCGGTGGAATCACGCTGATGACCGCGCAGTCATATTGGCTCGCGCCTGCGCATCAGACCCCGGCGTCTATGGTGTTCGCTTGCGCCTGCAGCGTTCTTACCCGCGCAAACAACCATGCGATCGGATTCTGCGGCGGAGTAATGCCGGATGCCGATGTGGTAGTGGACGACAACGTCAGACATCACCCAGCATCCGCCCGACTTCGGAGCGCTCATCTCCAAGCCCGCTGCGTAATCCAACGAGGCGTTCTTAGACTGGCCCACCGCCTGTCCCATGAGCGGACCTACGTACTTTGCTGTGCCGCAGGTGGAGACCACGAAACCGTGGGCAGCGGCATGCGCCTGTCCAAACGTGCATTGCGTCAGGTCAGCGAGCACTAGTTCGACCGCGACAAGGTGCGGCGACGGGTAGCTGGTCCTGTTGACAACAGTGATGCCATCAATGGTGACAAGACCGGAACCGGAGTAAGCGATCGGGATCATGTCCGCGATCGGTGCTGGGTTCGGCTCGGACACGGTGGCGGTGCCCCCAGCTCCGCCCACAAGCAATGGACCGTTGCCGAGGCCTATCGGGCCCCACTGCAGGAACGCCCCCACTGCAAGCACAGCGACGAGGACCGGAATGATGATCCGCCGTTGCCGCCGGAACCGGGCTGGAAGCGAGACATCCTTCATCTCGTCGATTGACAGGAAGCTCACAGCTTGACCCCCGGATTGAGCCGACCAGCGGAGCCGAAGGCTATCGGCGCAAACGGCAGAACGTCTATATCCGCCCATCGACCGGCTCGTGGCCGCGGCCTAGCCGGTCGCCGGACTGCCGCCGGTCAGCGTGGCGAGCACCGCCTCGATTGGCGGCTCGATTGCTGGCGCGGCCGGCAATCGCGGGCAGCGTCGGAAGATCTCGGCGGCAGCCTGGTGGAATCCATCCGGCAGGCCGGATGCAGCCATGCTCTGGGCGATCTCCTCCATCTCGCCTACCCAGCGCCAGCCCTTGCTGACTCCCGACTCAGCGGATCGCTCCGACTGCTCGGCCAGCTGCGGCTGCGAAATCGCCCACTCAGTCAGGAGCGTTTCCTCGACGCCCTCCGCCTGGGCCAGTGCGCGCGCGGCGAGCAGGAGCGCCGCCGATCCCTTGGTCCAGGACGCGTAGGCCATCTTGACGGCCGAAGCGCCGAAGGCCGGGCCATGGACGATGCGGGGCTCCAGCGCCGTCCCTTCGAACAGGTCACGGACCACGGTCGCGTGCTCGCCGGACAGGTACAAGCGCGAGATTGTTCCGGTAACGGGAGGCTGGCCGATGATGCCGCCGTCGACATAACTGCCGCCGTTACCGATGATGAGCTGCGCGACCTCGCGCGCGGTATCGGGCGCTATGGCGTTAGCGTCCACGTAGAGGCCAGTGAATCCGTGCACGGCCCAGGCAACGTCGAGCGCCGCGTGTGGCGGGCACACCGACACGATGATGCCCGCCTCAGCTGCCAGTTTCCGGGCAGTGCCTACGTCGGTCAGCCCGGCGGCCCGGGCCCGCGCCGCGGTCTGCGGGCTGCGCCCTGCTGAGGCCCACAGCACCTGAGACCCGGAGCCGGCCAGGCATCGCCCGACGGCCGCGCCCATCTCGCCCGGATGCAGCAGGCCCACGACTGCGTTTCTCGGCATGCAGTCATTGTTGCGCCAGCCTCGCGCGGGGGAGCTAGGCGCTACCAGGTAACAGGCACGCCAACTAGCCGCTGCTCACCGGCGATACCCCGTCGTGTCAGTGTCGCGGCCCCGTCCGTACCAGGCGCGGCCGGGTCGGGCGGTGCAACCCGGCCGTCACGGAGTCTGCGTCCACATATCAGCGACGACCATCAGCGTTTGCGCTGCTTGCCAAGGAGAAGTTGTTCACTTCTCGTCCGGCAGCCGTCGTCCCGGCTCCGTGAAATGGTCGATAGGCTCGGTGTGAGGGCCATCTGGCCGCGAGATCACTGAGCCGCGCCGCGCCCGGCTCGAGGCGCTTAGGCGGCATCTGAGGAGTGCAGAGCAGTGCCGAAGCTTGTCTACGACTTCACCGAGGGCAACAAGGACCTGAAGGATCTGCTGGGCGGCAAGGGAGCCAACCTGGCGGAGATGACCAACCTGGGTCTCCCCGTTCCTCCCGGATTCATCATCACCACCGATGCGTGCCGCTACTACCTCGAGCATGGCACTGTGCCGGACGGCCTGGCGGCCGAGGTCACCGAGCACCTCACCCAGCTCGAAGAGAAGATGGGCCGCAAGCTCGGCGACCACGCCGATCCGCTCCTGGTCAGCGTCAGGTCCGGGGCCAAGTTCTCCATGCCGGGCATGATGGAGACGGTGCTCAACATCGGCCTGTCGGACGAGTCCGTGCATGGCCTGGCCAAGCAGGCGGGCAATGAGCGGTTCGCGTGGGACGCCTACCGCAGGCTGATACAGATGTTTGGCAGGACGGTCCTCGACATCGATGGCGGTGAGTTCGAGCACGCCATGGACGCGGCTAAGGCGGCCAAGGGCACCAAGAACGACCTGGACCTCGACGCCGGGGACCTGCAGGGCCTGGTGGAGAGGTTCAAGGCCATCGTCCGGGAGAAGACCGGCCGCGACTTCCCGCAGGACCCGCGCGAGCAGATGGACCTGGCCGTGCGGGCGGTCTTCAACTCCTGGAACGCCGGCCGGGCCATCCTGTACCGGCGTCAGGAGCGGATCCCGGCCGACCTCGGCACCGCGGTGAACATCGTGGCCATGGTCTTCGGCAACCTTGGCATGGACTCCGGTACCGGCGTCGCCTTCACCCGCGACCCGGGCAGCGGCCAGCAAGGCGTCTACGGCGACTACCTGCAGAACGCACAGGGCGAGGACGTGGTGGCCGGCATCAGGAACACGGTGCCGCTCCAGGACCTGGAGAAGATCGACCGCAAGTCCTATGCCGAGCTGATGCAGATCATGCAGACGCTGGAGAACCACTACAAGGACCTGTGCGACATCGAGTTCACGATCGAGCGCGCAAAGCTGTGGATGTTGCAGACCCGGGTCGGCAAGCGCACCGCGGCGGCCGCGTTCCGGATCGCCACCCAGCTGGTTGACCAGGGCCTGATCGATATGGACGAGGCACTGACCCGGGTTACCGGCAGCCAGCTCGCTCAGCTGATGTTCCCCCGGTTCGATGCTGGCTCTGACGTCAAGAAGATCGCCAAGGGGGTCAGCGCGTCGCCCGGAGCGGCGGTCGGCAAGGCCGTCTTCGACTCGGCCGTGGCGGTCGAGTGGGCGGACCGCGGTGAGCACGTCATCCTGGTCCGGCGCGAGACCAACCCGGACGACCTGCATGGCATGATCGCCGCCCAGGGCATCCTGACCAGCCGTGGCGGCAAGACCAGCCACGCGGCAGTGGTCGCCCGCGGCATGGGCAAGACGTGCGTCTGCGGCGCGGACGAGCTTGAGGTGGACGTCAGCGCCCGCCAGTTCACCGCGCCCGACGGCGTGGTGGTCCGGGAGGGCGACGTCGTGTCGATCGACGGCACGTCCGGCGTGGTGTACCTGGGCGAGGTCGCGGTAGTCCCGTCGCCGGTCGTGGAGTACTTCGAGGGCAACCTCGACCCGCAGGCCGACGAGCTGGTCAGCGCCGTGCATCGGCTGATGACGCACGCCGACGAGCGGCGCCGGCTCGGAGTCCGGGCGAACTCCGACACCGGCGAGGACTCCGCCCGTGCGGTGCGATTCGGTGCTGAGGGCATCGGGCTGACCCGGACCGAGCACATGTTCCTCGGTGAGCGGCGGCAACTGGTGGAGCGGCTGATCCTGGCCGACGATGAGGCCACCCGTAAGTCGGCACTAGACGCACTGGAGCCGTTGCAGCGCGGTGACTTCGTGGAAATCCTCGAGGCGATGGACGGGCTGCCGGTCACCATCCGGCTGCTCGACCCGCCGCTGCACGAGTTCCTGCCCGACCTCACCGAGCTGTCGGTCAAGGTCGCCCTGGCTGGTGACAGCGCCACGGCGCAAGACCACAAGCTGCTGGAGGCCGTCCGTCGCCTGCACGAGCAGAACCCGATGCTTGGCCTGCGCGGCGTCCGGCTGGGCTTGGTCATCCCTGGCTTGTACGCGATGCAGGTGCGCGCGATCGCGCACGCGGCGGTCGACCGGGTCAAGGCGGGCGGCAACCCGCGGCCGGAGATCATGATCCCTCTGGTGGGTGCGGTGCAGGAGCTGGAAGCCGCGCGTGAGGAGACCGAGAAGGTACTGGCCGAGGTCGCCGCTGAGACCGGCACATCCGTCCACACCCTGATCGGGACGATGATCGAGGTGCCCAGGGCCGCGCTGACGGCCGGCCAGATCGCGCAGGCGGCCGAATTCTTCTCCTTCGGCACCAACGACCTGACCCAGATGGGCTGGGGTTTCTCCCGCGACGATGTGGAGGGGTCGTTCTTCGGCCGCTACATCGACCTGGGCGTGTTCGGCGTCTCGCCGTTCGAGACGATCGACGTCGACGGCATCGGCCGGCTCGTCAAGATCGCCGTGCAGGAAGGCCGGGCCGCCAGGCCGGACCTGAAGATCGGCGTCTGCGGCGAGCACGGCGGCGACCCGGAGTCGGTGCATTTCTTCCACGAGGCCGGGCTCGACTACGTGTCCTGCTCGCCGTTCCGCGTGCCGGTGGCCCGGCTGGAAGCCGGGCGCGCGGCCGTGATGGCGACCGCAGGGGGCAGCGACAGCAGGTGACCAGCGGGTACGACCACCTGGCCGCGGCCCGGTGGGCTGCCGAGCCGCCGAAGACGGCCGGCGGCGCAAGCAACGGCAACGGGCGCGATCCCTTCACCAGGGATCGCGCCCGGGTGCTCCACAGCGCTGCACTCCGCCGGCTCGCCGCCAAGACGCAGGTAGTAGCGGTCGGCTCGGGCGATTTCCCGCGCACGCGGCTCACCCACTCGCTGGAGTGCGCGCAGATCGGGCGCGAGCTCGGCGCCGCGCTCGGCTGCGATGCCGACCTCGTCGATGCCGCCTGCCTGGCCCACGACCTCGGCCACCCGCCGTTCGGTCACAACGGTGAGACTGCACTCGCTGAGGTCGCCGCTGGATGCGGAGGATTCGAAGGGAACGCGCAAAGTCTCCGGTTGCTCACCCGGTTGGAAGCGAAGGTGCCTGGGGCCGGCCTGAACCTGACCAGGGCGACCCTGGACGCGACGCTGAAGTACCCGTGGCTCGGACCCGCCGCGCTTGACCCAGCGGGGGCGCGCGCAGCCGGCAAGTTCGGCGCCTACGCGAGCGATGCGGCGATGTTCGCGTGGATCCGTGACGGCGCTCCTGAAGGTCAGCCGTGCCTGGAAGCGCAGGTGATGGACTGGGCCGACGACGTCGCCTACTCGGTGCACGATCTCGAAGACGGCCTGCATGCGGGCCTGGTCACGCTCCGCCAGCTCCGCGATCCGGGCGAACGGCAGGCGGTGGCCGAGTTGACACTCACCGCATACTGCGCGCCGGGCAGCACGACTTCGGCCGAGCTCACCGAGATCTTCGCCGGGCTGGTAAGCCTGGACTGCTGGCCCGCTGAGTTTGACGGCAGTCCGGTGTCGGTGGCGGCGGTCAAGAACCTGGCCAGCGAGCTGATTGGCCGCCTGTGCCGGGCGGCCCAGCAGGCAACCCGGCCCGAAGGCCATCCGCCGGTGACCCGTTATGAAGCGGGCCTGTCCGTGCCGCGGCAACAGCGGCTTGAGTGCGCTCTGCTGAAGGGCGTGACAGCGAACTATGTCATGAGCCGGTCTGGCGCGAAGGCCGCGCAGGCGCGAGAGCGCGAGGTGATAACCGAGCTCGCGGAGGCCGTCGTGGCGGGCGCTCCGGTCACCCTGGACCCGATGTTCCGGCCAGAGTTCGAGCAGGCGGCCGACGACAGCGGCCGGCTGCGCGCAGTTGTCGACCAGATCGCCTCACTGACCGACACCTCGGCCGTGGCCTGGCATCACCGGCTCTACGCCAAGGGCACCTGACCAGCGGCTATGGCAGGCGACCATGGTTAGTTCCGGCCGGGGAGTTCTCAGGATCCTCGACGTTCCACCGATATCGGCCGCTTTGCTGTCGGGTTCTGCCCGATTTGCGGAGGCCGAAATCAGTGGAACTTTGCTGGCTGCTCGCCCCATGCCCTAACGAGAGTCGCTTGGGTGGAGGCCTCGTCGGCCCGGCTGTGCCGACGGCGCGTCGGCGAGGCGTTCCAGGAGTTCGCCGGCGAGCCGGAGCAGCTCGGTCTCGGTGCTGGTCAGATTTGCCGCCATGGCGGCCGCTAGCCATTGGTCGCGTTGGTCCATTGCGCTGTGCAGGGAGCTGACACCGACTGCCGTGATGGCGAGCAACGACCTCCGCCCGTCCGTCGCGTCCGGCTGCCTGGATAGCAGGCCGCGTGCTGCCAGCCTCGTCAGCGTCCTTGTGAGTGACTGCGGTTGGACGCTGTCGGCCGCCGCCAGGTCGCCCGGCGTCAGCGGTCCGCGCCGGTTCAGGTGGCCGAGGACGCTGAGCTCGAGCGAGGTGAGGCCGTCGGCAGTTCGCTCGGCTCGGAGCGTGCGGCCGACAGTGATGACTGCGCGCCTGACCGCAGTGGCGGCCCGCCGCGCATCGGCCGGGGGTGGCAGCGTCGTGTCAGCCACCAAGCCGACTTCCTGGCAACGGTCCTGACTCACATCTAGTACGCTATCACTTAGAATTTAGTTTACTTAGTCCAGCACAGAGCCAGAGGGTAGTAAGAGCAGGCGAATGAATCTATCGAGGACCAGCCAAGCGGTCGCGCTGACCAGGGCTGGGCTTGACCGGCCGCATTCCCCCGAGGGCGATCCGGACGCGCAAGGCGTCCTGTGCGCTGGCATGACGTTTAGCCCGCCGTCGTGGTTGCGGCCAGGCATCGAAGCGCGCACCAGATTTGTCGACGAGCAGGTGCTGGCAGCCATCGCCGCGGGCGTGCGCCAGATCGTCATCTGCGGGGCAGGCTATGACGACAGGGCACTGCGCTTCCGGTCCGATGGCGTCCGGTACTTCGAGCTTGACCATCCCGCTACGCAGGCCGACAAGCTCCGGCGATTGCAGGCCGTCGCCGGCCGGGGGCCAACCGGGCCGGGCTGGCAAGACGACCCGAGCCGGCTGGGCGTGACGCTGGCCGCGGCTGACTTTCGCACCGACGAGGTCGGCGCCGTGCTCGAACGGTGCGGGCACGATCGGGATTTGCCGAGCCTGTTTATCTGCGAGGGACTGCTTGTCTATCTCGATCAGATGACCTGCCGCCAACTGCTGGGCGGGCTCGCCACGCGCGCCATGGAGGACAGCGTGCTGGTGGCGAGCCTGGCCACTCATGCCGACGGCTTGGACTCGGCCGAAGTGGTGGCGGCGGCGAACGCCCGGCGGCGGACTGGCGAGGCGGAGCCCTGGCGCACGATCTTGCCAGCTGCCGAGCACCTGATGATGCTCGAACAGGCGGGATGGGTTGTGACCGGCATTACCGATTCGGCGGTACCGTCCGCAGATGTTAGCCACGGCCGCCGGTCGGTCCTGGTGACCGCCCGGCCGGCGAAGTGACGGATTGTATCCGGCATGGGCGGCATGCCGCACGCGGTTCCAGGCACGTGAGGCGAAACCTTCCCGCGCCTCAGCCCTGCTGGCTACTGAGCGTGAGAAGGTGTCACGCATGGAAACTAGCGTCATCGACTTCGTTCCCTGGGGGCTCGACGCGGCCTGGCCGTCGCGGCGCTGGATTGAGCCAATTCCCGGCCCTAGCGCCGACCGGTTCAAGGGCGTTCGCCTCGGTCATGCCAGCAACAGGGCCATGGTCCTGACCTGTACTCTGCCGCGTGATCGGTACGACGCAGAGGTGAGCTCGACGGGCGCCGATCCCGTCCGCGAGATTGCCTTCGACACCACTTATGCACAGATCAACCTGGCGCTGCACCAGATCAGGGCTCCGGGTGCCCGGCCGGACGGGCTCATCGAGTCGTTAGTCAGGTATGCCAGTCAGCAGGCGAACCGCTACCGGGACTGGCCGCAGACGCAGTGGGGCGTCGAGCCGGCCTGCACGGCAGGGCTCGCCAGCTGGCAGTCTGGCTTCAGCCTGGCCTACTCAGGCGTCTACGTGATCGTGCACGCTTGCGGCATCGCCATTGACGAGATACGGCTGCAGCCGATCGCTGATCTCTCCGACTACGACCACGGCCGGGACCCGCTAGAGATCGGCGCGATGCACTGGGAACTGTGGCCGAACCGTCCCGAGCTTGGCTACGACGACCTCGCCAGAACGCTGGTAACGCTCTGATTCCGTCGGCCGGGCGCCCCGTGCGCCGGTGCTGCCTGGCGCGCCGGGCCGACATCCAGCGAGTCACGGTCGGCCCGTGATGATTGCGCTCACGGCCTTGCTGGTATCGGCTAGGTCGGGCAGCACCTCATCGGCACCCGCCTCGGCGAGCTGCAGCTCGGTGAACTGCCCCGAGGCGACTCCGACGGACCGGGCTCCGTGCGCGACAGCCGCGTCGATGTCGCTTGGCGTGTCACCGACAAGCACCGTGGCGCGGCCAGCGAAGTTGCCGCCATAGCGGGCAGCGGCGTTGCGCCTCGCGACCGGCACAAGGTCGGCGCGGATGCGGCTGACGTCGCCGTATCCGCCGATGTCCAGGTCAAGGTACGCGGTCAGGCCGAGCGCGCTCAGCTTCACCCTGGCCATTGCCGGGATGTTCCCGGTCAGCAGCGACTGAATGATCTGGCCGTCACCATCCAGCGCGGGCCGCCCGGCATGATCCGCAAGGGCCGCGATGGCCGCTGCAGCGCCCGGCAGCACGCGACCACGGTCCCGCACGATCTCGTGGGCTCGCGGCGCCAGCCGCGCTAGCACGGCCTGAAATCCGGGTACCTCGGACTCGGCGTCCGGCACGCCGGCGAGCGACAGCACTTCGAGTGCGATCGCGCTGTCGGTGCGTCCGGCCATCGATTGCAGCCCGGTAGGGAGTGGCAACCCGTAGAGTTCAGCCAGGGCGAGCCGATATAGCTCAGCACCGCCGGGTGCGGCAACCAGCGTGTAGTCGACGTCCCAGAGCACAAGTAGTGGCTGCACGCCGCGAAGTTACCAGGTCTGGGTGGTTTGCTCCGCTGGCGGGAGCTGCGTCACGACTAGGCTGGGCGAGCAGCGGAAGCACGCCGCGGGCGCGAGCAACGGGGCGCACGCGGCGGCCGGGCAGCACGATCGAAAGCGGCGGAGGGGCGGAGATGGCGGGCCGGATCCGCGACGAGGACATTGCCCTGGTAAGGGAGCGTTCCGCTATCGAGGAGGTCGTGGGGGAGTACCTCCAGCTCAGGGGCGCAGGCGGGGGCTCGCTCAAGGGACTGTGCCCGTTCCACGAGGAGAAGACCCCGTCATTCAACGTGACGCCAGCGCGCGGGCTGTGGTACTGCTTCTCCTGCACCGAGGGCGGAGATGTCATCAAGTTCGTGCAGAAGATCGACAACCTCGGCTTCACCGAGGCAGTCGAGCGGCTGGCGAACCGGGCCGGTATCGAGTTGCGGTACGAGCAGGGCGGTCACATTCCCGGCCAGGAGCAGTCCCAGCGCCGAAGGCTGATCGAGGCGCACCGGGCGGCGGCCGAGTTCTATGCCGAGCAACTCGGCACTGCGGCCGCGGTGGCCGGGCGCGACTTCCTGTCGTCGCGCGGATTCGAGCTGGCAGATGCGCAGCGTTTCGGTGTCGGCTACGCGCCGGCCGACTGGGAGTCGCTGACCAGGCACCTGCGCGGGCGCGGGTTCACCGAGGCCGAGTTGCTCGCCGGCGGCCTGGCCAGCCAGGGCCGCCGCGGCCTTATCGACAAGTTCCGCGGCAGGCTGATGTGGCCGATCGCCGACGTCACCGGAGAGGTGATCGCCTTCGGCGCGCGCAAGCTGGCCGCCGATGAAGACGGGCCCAAGTACCTGAATACGTCGGAGACGATCCTGTTCAAGAAAAGCTCCGTCCTGTACGGGGCGGACCGGGCCAAGCGTGACATCGCCCAGCGCCGGCAGGCGGTGCTCGTCGAGGGATACACCGACGTGATGGCCTGCCACCTGGCGGGCATTACCACGGCCGTCGCGACCAGCGGTACCTCCTTCGGCGACGGCCACATCACCATCTTGCGGCGGCTGCTGATGGACGACAGCCAGTTCCGCGGTGAGGTGATTTTCACCTTCGATGGTGACGCCGCCGGGCAGCGCGCTGCGCTGCGGGCTTTCAGCATGGAAGAGAAGTTCGTTACCCAGACGTTCGTGGCGGTGCAAGGCGACGGGCTGGATCCGTGCGACCTGCGGCTGGCGCGCGGTGACGCGGCGGTCCGCGACCTGATTGCGCAGCGAGTGCCGCTGTTTGAGTTCGCCATCCGCAGCGCGATCGAGGACCAGAACCTGGAGACCGCCGAGGGGAGGCTGGCCGCGCTCGATGCGGCCGCGCCGATCGTGGCCAGGATCAAGGATCGCGGGCTGCGGCAACTGTATGCGGTCAGCCTGGACCGCTGGCTCGGCATGATGGACGAGGGTTTCGTGCTGGAGCGGGTTCTCGCGCAGGCGGGTCGCGCCGGGACCGGCGGGAAGGGATCGCAGGGCTCCGATCGCGCGCGCGGGCGGGATTCAGGCTATGCAGGGAACGGGGTCCCGCAAGGGCGCAGTCTTGCCCAAGGGCACCCGGTGCAGGAGAACGCGGCGCAGGCCGGGCAGCACGCGAACGGCTTCGCTCCCCGCGGCCCGGCAGCGGGCGAGCAGGCCGGAAGTGCGTCGGCCCGCAACGGGGCTGCCACCGCCAGCTCGCGGCAGGGCGCACCGCGCAGCCCTTACGACCAGAATGACCCGGTGGTCAATGTTGAACGCCAGGCACTGAAGCTGGCCATCCAGCGGCCGGCCTTGTGCGGACCAGCCTTCGATGAACTGGCGCCTGCGGTGTTCACCGTGCCTGCGCACGCCGCCGTCTGCGAGCTCATCGGCTCCGAAGGCGGCGTCACCCGCGCGCGCTCGGCGCGGGAGTGGGCCGAGCGGCTGCGCGCCGCGGCTCCGAACGACAATGCCAGGGGCTTCATTACCAGGCTCGCGGTGGAAGCCATCGAGGTTCCGGGTGCCACTGGCGAAGCAGACGCTAGGTTCGCTGAGGGCGTGCTTGCCCGGGTCGAGGAGCTGGCAGTGAGCCGCGACATCGCGACCGTCAAGTCGCGGCTCCAGCGCCTCAGCCCCGTCACTGAGCAGACCGAGTACAACAGGATGTTCGGCGATCTGGTCGCGCTGGAGCAGCGCCGCAAGGTGCTTGGCCGAGCGCGCGGCGGGAGCGCTCTAACCACAAGATCGCGTTTCTGCGCTACTAACGCTTTGGTGACAATATTGAGTCCGCTGATCAGCGGATTCCAGATGCACACTGGCTGCATGAGCCTTGCGGCTGCACCCCCGGTAGATCAGGTAGCCGACCTCATCGCACAGGCGCGGGAGCGCGGATCGGTCTCGATGACAGATCTGACCGCCGCCTTTGATCGCTGCGATCTCTCGGCGGACGCCATCGACAGCGTGCTGAAGGTCCTGGCTGACGAGGGCATTGACGTCATCGAGGCCGCGCAGGAGGCCGAGGAATTCTCGCCACGGCAACTTCAGGCCGAGGCACGGCGGGCGGTGACCGGTGACCTTGTCCGGATCTACCTGCGAGAGATCGGCCGCGTGCCGCTGCTGACCGCGCACGACGAGGTCGAGCTCGCTAAGGCCATCGAGGCCGGGCTGTTCGCTGAGGAAAAGCTGCAGGCTGACGTGCAGTCACCGCGCGCGGGCACGCTGATGGGCGAGCTGATGTTGGTAGCGGCCGACGGGATCGCGGCCAAGCAACGTCTTATCGAAGCCAACCTGCGACTGGTTGTCTCGATCGCTAAGCGGTACATCGGCCGCGGCCTGGTCTTCCTCGACCTGATTCAGGAGGGCAACCTCGGCCTGATCCGCGCGGTGGAGAAGTTCGACTACACCAAGGGCTATAAGTTCTCCACCTACGCGACCTGGTGGATCCGGCAGGCGATCACCCGCGCGATCGCTGATCAGGCCCGCACCATCCGGATCCCGGTCCATATGGTCGAGACCATCAACAAGATGGCGCGCGTCCAGCGGCAGCTGCATCAGGACCTCGGCCGTGAGGCCACGCCGGATGAGATCGCGGCCGAGATGGGCCTGCACCCGGACCGGGTCGCCGAGATCCAGCGCATCGCCCAGGAGCCGGTATCACTCCAGTCGCCGATCGGCGAGGAGGACTCCGATCTCGGCGACTTCATCGAAGACGCCGACGCGGTCGTGCCGATGGAAGCGGCCGCGTTCATCATGCTGCAGGATCAGCTCGACCAGGTCCTCGATAACCTCAGCATCCGCGAACGGCGGATCATCCAGCTGCGGTTCGGCCTCACCGACGGTCACCCGCGGACGCTGGAGGAAGTTGGCAGGGAGTTCGGAGTTACCAGGGAACGGATCCGCCAGATCGAGTCCAAGACCCTCGCCAAGCTCCGCCACCCCAGCCGCGCCCAGATGCTGCGCGAATATCTCGTCTGACGTTTCCCGGGTTCTGGCGCCGTCACCTGCGCTTTTACAGGTAACAGCCTGCGACTTCGGGCACCGCCCCGCAACGAGTTCACGATCTGGTCACTGACTGCCAGTTCGATCGCCGCGCCAGGGTGCGCCACCTTGAACGCGGCGCGCCTCGCCTGCTTCACCGGTTTCGGTGATGCCGCCCAGCTTGCCGTGCGCACTGGGTGGGCGGCTCGCCGGACCGTACGCCGCGCTCGCTTCACGCTCTTGGGTGCCAGCAGCCGCCACAGTATGCCCATATCCCTTACCTTCCCGCTGAAACAAGACGCCGGGAAGCCCCCGACGGGCTACGCGCAACGCGAATGTTGCCGGGCCCGTGGTCCCGGACCGGCGCGGCGCGGCGCGTCCCCGGTTATGACCCGCCGCCGCCTAACCGCCCGCCTGTGCTTCGCTTACGTCCGCGACTCCCCCCGCTACCTGCGCGGCTACGTGTGGAAGGCCGATATCCTGCCCCGCCTCCCCGGCGCTGATCGCCGGGAGCGCCGCCGCCGGCAACAACTAGCGGAGGCGTGGGCCCTCGTGCAGGAGCAGATGGCCGGAACCGGCCTCATCTTTTCGATGCCGCAGATAGGCGTCGTCCCCGCCAGGGAACCGACTGACGGGGACGATCCGGACAGCGATCAGAGCTGACGTGCCCTACCGTTGCGGCGGCAGCTTCGCCGCGAGGAACGGCCCGAAGATCGGCAGCAGCCCGCACAGCCAGCCGAGGAACGGGCGCCCTCGCTTTAGGCCGATCAGCAGCGACACGAGCGGCGCCACAACCCACCAGGCCAGCAACGGCACAGCGACGATAGCGACGACGGCCGACATGCCCGGGGCTCCCTCCGTCCCAGGGTGGAAGGTTCAGGCCGTGCAGCTCACCGTGACCTGGGTGACGTACTGCGCGCCCTGACTGGTGATCGTGACGTTGTCGACATAGACGCCGAAGGCGCCCGCCGCGATCGGCTTGGTCGGGGTGGCCACGTCGACGCCGGTGTAAGCGCCGGACGGGTCCTGTGCCTGCACGGTGCAGGTCGGCGTGCCTGCGGCTTTCCCGGTGTTGGTGACGCGGACGGTCACGGCGAGGTCGGCGGGGTTGATGACGACATGGTTCTGGACGTGCGCTTTCCAGGCGGCTTTCGGGCCGCCGCTGCCGCCGCCGCCAGCGACCACAAGGATCACGACGACGAGCAGGATCGCGAAGGCTAAGACCGTGATGCAGCCGATCGTGCGTTGCTTGCGGGTGGGCGGTAGCCGTGCCGGGTCTTGTGCGATGTGGTCATGGTGGGGGTTCCGTTCTGCGGGTGTGTGTGGTTGACGTACTAGCCGGGGCACCGGTTGTCAGTCCTGTTCCATACAGCGGGCCCTGCGGGCCTCGATCGCCTTGGGAACGGCCGAGTCGAGGACGACGCCTGGTACGACTTTCCGAGCTGCGCTGGTGGCCGCCACCAAGCAAAGGCGTAATACGGTAATCTTACCCAGTCCTTGATTTCCGTAATACAGATCGGTAACATGACGTCATGCCAGCCGGCGAACACGCCTACGAGGGCGTTCCGTATGCGGACCTTGTCTTTGAGGAGATCGACTGGTCCGAGGTCGGCGAGCACGACCCAGGACGGCGCTCCGGGCGCAAGGGCAACGATGAGCGGGATGTTCAGACCGAGTGGGCGACTGAGGCTTGCCAGGACGAGCGGCGTTGGGTCCGGTCGGCTGGTAGCCAGTCCGGGCTGACGGTGAAGGTCACGGGTTACTCCGCCATGGCGGGGTTCGCCGTGACAGTGATCGTTGCGCCCAAGGACCGTCCGCCGCAGTCGCGCTGGTGGGGAGCTACGGCTTGGGAGGTCAAGCCATCGGAGATCAAGAGATACGAGGAGGGATGATGAGCGAGAGCATGAGGGAGGTCCTGGCTCGCGAGGCCTCCGAGGCGGAGACACGTGCGGAGGCGGAGGAACGGGGCGAGATTGCGCCTATGCGCGGGCAGCGCGGGCGTAAGCGTGCTGCTGATCCATCCCAGGTCTACGCGGTAAGGATTCCTGTATCTAAGCTCCGCCGACTCCGCCAGCTGGCCGAGGAGCTCGAGATTGCGCCGAGCGCTCTCATTCGCCAATGGGTGATCGAGCGGTTGGATGAGTCCGACGTTCAAGCCCAGCAAGCCGCAGCGGGAAGCAACGTGAAGCCCAGTGAGTCCGAGAGCAGCGGCGAGCTGAGGCTGGGACCACGGCGTCGACCGATTGACAGCAGACCGAACGAACCTTATGCAGGGGAGGTGCGTCGGCGTGCCTGATGTGGTGTACACGCCTGTTCTCAAGGGACGGCAGGGAGAGCTGACGGCGCTCAGCTTGATCCAACCCGCGACTAGGCAGCACATTCTGCCCCTGCTGGAGCTAGTGCCTGGCTCCGACGACGAGGCCTTTGGGCGCTCCGCCGTTCGCTCAGTGATCGAGAAGGCGGCAAAGAAACTCCGAACCTGGGCCGGCCAGCGGTTGCTGCTCGACGTTGGGCTGCTGGCCACCGAGATTGACTTGCGGGACGGCATCGGTGCTGTTGGATTCTCGATCTTGGAGGCGCTCGATCAGGGCGTCAGGGCTACGCCGACGCTGCGACTCGATGATGGTCCGCAGGCCCGCCTGGACGCCGCGATGCTGCACGCCGACTTGCGCTGCGGTATCGGCATTCGCCTCAGCAATGCGGACCTCGACGAGGATTACGAGGACATCGACGAGGCCCTCACGGGCTTTCTGCGCGAACTCTCCCTCAGAGCGTCTGACGTCGATCTGGTGCTTGATCTAGGCAGCGTTATCGGGGATCTGGCCGTCCGGGCAGGCGCGCGCCTCGCTGCTGATCTCCTCCGCGGGCTAGCAGCTGCCGACGAGTGGCGGCAGGTAATCGTCGCCGCCGGAGCCTTTCCCAGCGACCTGAATGAGGTTAGCCCGTGGAGCATCGGTGAGCTTCCGCGATATGACGCCGCCCTGTACGACCGGCTGCAGGAACGCAGGCGATTGCCGCGGGCTCCGATCTTCGGCGACTACGCAGTCACTCATCCGGTTCTTGTGACGGGACTTCCATACCGAGCATCTCCGCAGCTGCGCTATGCCGTGGCCGACAAGTGGCTTGTCCTCAAGGGGGCTCGAAACGACCCGCGCGCTAACGAACGGTTCTACGACGTGTGCGAGAGGATCGCTCAGCACCCGGAGTTTGTTGGCGCAGCCCTGGGCAATGCCGACGCCCGAATCGCCAACCCGCGCAGCAACGGACAAGGGCCGGGGAACGCCTCCACGTGGCGGGCGCTAGGTACCGCGCACCATCTCGACTACGTGGTGCGGCGAATCACCACTCTGGACGAACCTTGATCGCTGCGCGTACCTCGCGCTGCAGATCTGCCAGCGGCAATTGGTCCGCCAGTGTTTGCCAGAGCCGCCACCTGGTCGCCCTTCGCAGGCCTGTGCTGAGGCTCCGCCTCGTGAGTATGTCGTATGCCTCATCGCGCCACAGCAGCTGCGCAATTGGCAGAGGCTCAGGAGCAGGGTTCGATCCGGCTACTCGCATAACGTCTAGGGCCGCGCCACGCGGCGTCTCCCGCGCGCACCAAATGCCCCACCAACCGGGCACGATTTGCTCTGCGCGTGACGCAGCCGCTTGACCCTCCACGATGAGGATCGCGGTGTCAAGCACAGCGCTATAGAGGCGGACCTGCGAAGGTAGTCGGTCGAAGTTGTCTCGCGCGCTCTTGATCTCGCACCCGGTGATAGTTCCATTGATGGCGGCGATGTCGATGCGCGTGGCGCCGACGCCGATGGTCCATTCGCGCCGGTAAACCGTTGGGCGGCTACGGTGCTGATGCCGAAGCCCGGCCTCAACTGCGGCCAAGATCTCCCCTGCACGCACAGCAGCACCATAACGTCAGATCACCAGCTCTAGTCAAGAACCCGGCCGACTTTATTTTTCAAATTTATGTTCTACTAGATGAGTGACTGATCGAGGCTTGCCGAACTGGTGGTGCTACCCGCTGCCCGGCGACCTGCTCGCCGTCGCCACAACCCGGATAGCAGAACGCCCCGCCAGCCATAGCCAGCGGGGCGCCCAGGTGCTCGCTTTACTTCTTCTCCTCTATCGCTGGGTACTTGCTGGCGTTGATCGGGTACAGCGGTGCCTTGCGGGCCTCGATCGCCTCGGGAGCCGCGCCCGCACGGTCGCGCCGGGCCTTACGGTCTGGGCGCGGCAGCCTCGCCGCCAGGAACGGGCCGACGAGCGGCACCAGGGCGCACAGCCAGCCCGCGAGCGGCCGTCTGCGGCGCGCGCCGATCGCCAATGCCAAGAATGGCGACACTAGCCACCAGACGAGCAGCGGCCACGCGACGACGGCGACCATGGTCGACATGGGTCCTCCCTACTCGCCGAAGTGCTCTATGCGGAGGTTCCGGCACGTGGCTAGGTGATGTTCGAAAGCGGCGACGCGCATGTCGGCGGCTTCGCGCTCGGTGATGGTTGCGGCGTCGAGCTGGCGGCCGATGCCGGCCAGCCGGTCGAGCAGTAGCCCGTCCTGGGCTTCGGCTTCGGCCATGTATTCGGACTTGGCGCCGTGGCTGGCTTCGGGCCGCCCGCACAGGCCGCAGCGTCCTGGTCGGCGAACGGGTTGCCCGGCCTGAAGAACGGGTGGCCGGGTGTCGGTGGCGGGCTGGTGGGCGGGCTGGGACGATCGGACATAGCCGGGACCTCTGTTCCGGTCAG
The DNA here is from genome assembly GCA_963711055.1 of uncultured Actinomycetota bacterium. GTDB lineage: Bacteria > Actinomycetota > Actinomycetes > Streptosporangiales > Streptosporangiaceae > JAJYUU01. The sequence goes on from CAVQCR010000019.1 coordinate 332,124, forward strand.
GTCCCGTCGCCGAGTTACCGGCTCGCGGCGGGACCGCTGGACGTCAGGTGCCCGGTTCGTCAGTGAAGGATATTCGGGGTAGCGCCGCTCGGCATTCCCGCAGTTTGCGCAGGTCAAGCATGCCGTTGAGTCGCTGATAGTGCGCGAGTACTTGGTCTGACCTGCGCAGGCGGCCGCGCGGCTTGCTACGGCCGCTGCGGGGGCGGCTCGCCGATGTGACTGTTGGTAGTCGCTGCGAAAGCGCTGCTTCCCGCTCCGCCGCCTGAGGTCGGCTGGCCGTACCCGTTTCCGTGGCTGTTTCGGTGCTTCAGGCCGGGAATGTGGTCCCCCACCGTATGGGCGGCCGAGTGGGCCAGGTGGGGAACGTACTCCTGCAACCCGTCGCCAACCTTCTTGGCGGCTGAGCTGAGGACGTCCGTTGCTTGCGCCTGGATGGCCGCGGCAGCCTGCTGGACCGCTGGGTTCTCCGCGGTAGTACGGGCGAACCTGACCATTTGGTCGTACCGCTCCCGGCCTGCCCGCGCGCCGGCGACGAAGCCGATGGCCAGTCCGGCGACAAAGGTAACTCGATACAGATGCATCTGGACCTCTCCTGAAAATTCATGAGGCGTCTCTGGCGGCTTCCCGTGCTTTCCCCCGATGTGCCAGTAGCGCCGATCTTCCCCGTCATGCCCATCAGACCGGCGGATATGCCCGGCTGCCGGGCCGGTTATGCGCTGGCTTGGCCTGGGCTGCTCCGGGTGCAGCGCCGGTACGCTACCCTTGTGCGCGCGGCGCTGATCACCTGAGCCGGGTCCGGGCAGGGAGCGCGCGCCGTACGGTCCCGCGTAGCTCAATCGGCAGAGCGTCCGGCTGTTAACCGGCAGGTTATAGGTTCGAGTCCTATCGCGGGAGCCAGCGTTCCTGCAGGTCAGCCTCGGTTTCTGGCTGCGGACCTCGGGCCCTTGCAACTGAGCGGCCGGCTGGCCTGGCTTGGTGAGGGCTGGCCGGCGAGCGCACACGCCGGCCGGGTTTATGACCTTCGTCCCGCGACCTGCGGGCCAATGTCCCTGATCTCCCGTCGGAGTCTGCGTTCATGATCCGGGCAGCTGTGCGGCCGGGCGGCCGCCGGTACGAGACCGGAGGGCGGTTCGACCCGGGAGCACGGCGGGCCGCGGAGGAAGGCGGTGCACGTGACCAGGTACCTCAACGGGTGGCGGCGCCCGATCGTTTTCTTCGGCGCGTGCGCGTGCGCGTGCGCGTTCGCGCTCGGTGCCGGCGCGTGCGCAACCGGGAGCCCAGGCGGCCAGGATGTCCCGCGTAGCCAGCCCCGTGAGGTGGCGACCCCGCTGCACCACCACAGCGAGAACCACGTGATCCGGTTCGTCGTCGAGGCGAGCGGAGACTTGCTGATCCATACGCCAATCTGGGAGCGAGCGCTGGTGCTGGGTGGCGGCCGCCACTACAACTTCGCTCCGCTGTTCGCCAAGATCAAGCCCTACGTCCGTGGCGCAGCTCTTGCCCTGTGTCATGCCGAGACGCCGATGACGCCGGCTCCGCCGAGCAGCTACCCGGTGTTCAACACGCCGCCCGAGCTGGCTACCGCAATCCATCAGACCGGCTGGCGTGCTTGCTCGACGGCTTCGAATCACACCCTTGACCAAGGGCAGCGGGGAGTCAACGACACGATCCGCGCGCTGAATCGTGCCGGTGTCCTGCATACCGGTTCTTATTCGTCGGCGGCTGCGCAGAGGACGCCGCTGATCATGACAGTCGACGGTGTCCGCGTCGCGTTCCTGGCCTACACCGAGTTCACCAACGGCATTCCCTTGCCGCATCCATGGTCGGTCAACCTGGCCAGCGCGGCGCGGATCCTCTCCGACGCGCACCGCGCCCGAATGGATGGCGCGCAGGTGGTCATCGTCAACCTTCACTGGGGCGATGAGTACGTCGCACAGCCGAGCAGTTTTCAGCTCAGGCTCGCCAGCAGGCTCACCCGCTCACCTGACATCACCGCGATCGTCGGCCAGCACGTGCACGTCGTCCAGCCCATCCGCTTCATCAACGGCAAGGCTGTCGTCTTCGGCGAAGGCAACCTGATCTCCGATCAGACCAGTGCCTGCTGCCCAGCCGCGACACAAGACGGGATGATCGTGCTGCTCACCGTCACTGTGGACGGCCGCGGTGCGCGGGTCACTTTCATTCACTACGTGCCGATCTGGGTCCGCCACCCGGACTTCGTGGTGCTCCCTGCCGGTACCGCCTGGCGCACCGATCGCGCCGACGCCGCAGCCCTGCGCGCGTCGTATCGGCGAACGGTCGCAGTAGCCGGGCGTGGTCCCCGCATCCAGCCCATCCCAGCCCACCTGCCGTGACCGGGAACAAGCGTCCGAGCAGCCGTGTACAGCACTGGTAGGTACCGCCGCGGGAGACTCCCGGCGGCGGTGATGGTGCGCGGTCCGGCCTGAATCGCGATGGTGCGGGCGGTGCGTCATACCCGACGCTCAAACGTCGATGCCCCGGGGCTCGGTCAGTTAAGAGCACGGTGTTTTACTGAACCGCATGCAGCAGGTCTGGTTCGTCACAGGCTCCTCGCGCGGCTTCGGCCGCGCGCTTGTCCGCGCCGCACTCGAGGCCGGCGACCTCGTAGCCGCCACCGCCCGCCGACCGGAACAACTCGCCGACCTGGTTGCCGAGGACGGTGACCGCATCCACCCGATCGCACTCGACGTCACCGATGCGACGGCCGCTCGCTCGGCGATCGCCGAGGCTCGCGAGCACTTCGGCCGGCTCGATGTGATCGTCAACAACGCCGGCTACGCGAACGTGTCACCGATTGAGACCACCGAGGATCAAGACTTCCGCGCGCAGTTCGAGACCAACTTCTGGGGGGTCTACAACGTCTCGAAGGCGGCGATTCCGGTGCTCCGCGAGCAGGCGAGCGGACTTGTCATGCAGTTCTCGTCTACGGGCGGACGCGTCGGCGGATCGCCCGGCATCGCCTCGTATCAGGCCGCCAAGTTCGCAATCGATGGCTTCAGCCGCGTGCTCCAGGCCGAGACCGCGCCGTTCGGCGTCAAGGTGATCGTCGTCGAGCCGAGCGGCTTCAAGACGGACTGGGCCGGATCTTCTATGATCGTCCGCGACATCCCCGAGGCGTACGCCGCAACTGTCGGCGCCATGAACACGCGCGTGCGGCAGAACCCCGACGGTCCGCCAGGCGATCCCGTTCGGGCAGCCGAGATCCTCGTTAGGGTCGCAAAGCGCCGCTACATCCCCTACCACCTGCCGCTCGGCGTGATTGCGGCCGAGGCCTCGATCCGGCTTGACGAGCAACTCCTGGGCGACGACCGCAGATGGCGGGACGTCAGCCGCTCGGCCGACTCCGGCCAGCCGTACCCTGTGGAGTTCCCGCCGGACACAACGAACTGAGCCGTATCAGGCTTAGGACCATCTCCAGTGAGTGCTAGCCGAGCTCGCGGTCGGCCCTGACGATAGTGGCCTGGCCGGGGAACGCGGTCCCGGCCAGGCCACTGCTTGCGAGCCCGGGGCCGCCGGTGGCCGGCGACCCCGTTCCCGCTACCTAGCCCATCATCGGCGGCGTGACGCCTTCGAGGTCCTTGCGCGTCACCCGGATCATCACCAGGGTGATGACCAGCGCAAGCAGGGCAACGCTGGCCGACACCTCGAAGCCACGGGAGAACCCGACAGCCAGCGAGTGGTCGGTGATGGCTTTCCTTACCGCGTCCAGCTGAGTCGCTGTCAGCTTGATCGCGTGGCCGGCCGCAGCCGCCTTCGCGGCCGCCGCGTGGGCTGCTGCGGCCGAGTTGCGCGCGGTGTTGGCCACTACGGTCCAGGCGACGGTGCCCAGGATGGCCAGGCCGATGGAGCCGCCGACCTGCTGGCCCGTGTTCACCAGGCTGGCCGCCACGCCAGCGTCGCGCTCCTGGACCTTGTTCAAGGCGACCAGCGTCAGCGGCATGAACAGCATGCCCAGGCCGGCCGCCGTCACGATCATGGGGCCGAGCAGGCCGCCCGCATAGGTGCTGTGCTCGGTGATGCGCGACAGCCAGAACATCCCGCCGGCCGCGAACGACGAGCCGGCGATCAGCAGCGGCCGCGCACCGATCCGGCCGACCAGCTGGGAGCTGACTCCGGCCATGAGCATGATCGTCCCGACCATCGGCAGGTAGGCCACACCGGTCTTGACCGGGCTGTAGCCCCACACGGTCTGCACGAAGATCGTCAAGAAGAAGAACATGCCGAACAGGGCGGTCCCGACGCACAGCAGGATCAGGTTCGCGCCGGATCGGTTGCGATCTCTGAAGATCCGCAGTGGCAGCAGCGCATGCTTACTACGCGACTCGATGACGACGAACGAGACAAGCAGGACGACCGCGGCCGCGAGCGAGGCGAGAACCTTGGTGTCGCCCCAGTGCGAGACGCCATTCGCCGTCGTGGCCGCGCTGGACAAGCCGTAGACGAGGGCGGCCAGGCCGGCCGTGCCAGTGATCGCCCCGGGCAAGTCGAACCGGCCAGTGTGCCGCTCAGACTCGGCCAGCGCTCGCGGTGCCAGGAGCGCGACCACGAGGGCGATCGGCACGTTTACGAAGAACACCCAGCGCCACGAGGCATAGGACGTGAGCGCGCCCCCGGCCAGCAGGCCGATGGCCGCACCGCCAATGCTCATGGCGGCGTAGACGCCCATGGCCCGGTTGCGGCGCGGGCCTTCCGGGAACGTGGTCGTGATCAGCGAGAGCGCGGTGGGCGCGACGATGGCGGCGCCGAACCCCTGGATCGCGCGCGCGGCGAGCAGCCACTCCTGGCTGGTGGCGAGTCCGCCGGCCAGAGAAGCGAGCGCGAACAAAGCGATGCCGGCGACGAATACCTTGCGCCGGCCGAGGATGTCGCCTGCGCGGCCGCCGAGCAGCAGGAAGCCGCCGAAGGTCAGCGCGTACGCGTTCACGACCCATTCCAGGCCGGAGTCGGAGAAGCCGAGCGCGGCCCGGATGTGGGGCAGTGCGACGTTAACGATGGTGGCATCGAGCACGACCATCAGCTGAGCCGCGGCGATGACTACAAGCGCTAGGCCGAGGTGGCGGTGGGCCGGGGCGGAGGCGCTAGCGGGCGAGCCGGTCAACACGGTGGTACTGCCCGGCTGCTGCGTCAGTCCCGATGACTTGGCAGGCATGTGCGAGTGACTCCTTCGTTACAGTACGTATCTGACACGGGCGCACGTGACCATAGGTGATCAGTACGACGTTGCTTTTTGGGATTAGCGACCTGTTACGGGCCGCGTTAAATCCAGGCGCGGAGACTGACTCCTCCCCAACGGGAGTTCTGCGCGCTGGCGGATGTTTAAGTGAGCTACGGACGAGTCGGCCGGACTCGCTGGAATCAGCTGGCCGCTGTTGCCGGGCTCACGGGCCTATTCACCTCCCCCGTCGAAGCCGGGCGACCGACCGCTAGGGGTTGGTTCTGGCGAATGCTTCTGCAGGCCGGCGACGAGCAGGCTAGCCAGGCTGCCCGCGACCTCCTTGAGACCAGCCGTCCCGGCGGCGTCCGGCCCCGAACCTTCAGCTCCTGACTTGCCTGTCTCTGCCCAGCTGCCGTTGCTACCTGGACGGCTGCAGTCGGCACCGAGCATCTTGCGGATCAAGGCAAGAAGTTGCGCCCGCTCGTCTTCGTCGAGGGCCTGGTTCCACGGCATCCGGGAACTGAGTTCCGCTTCAACCTTGGACTTCAGCGCCAGGCCGTCTTCGGTGAGCACGAGATTCTTGACCCTGCGGTCCGCCGGGTGCGGCTCGCGGCGGGCCAGTCCCCGCTTCTCCAGCATGTCGGCCACCAGCGTCACGAAGGACGGGTCGCAATGCATGCGCTTACCCAGTTCCTTCATGGCCATCGGGCAATCGAGCGTGTGCAGCGCCTTGACGAACGGTACCGGCACGCCCAGCCGCTGAGCCAACTGCTCCGCCTGGCCGACGATGTTTCCGATCAGCTCGAAACAGCCGTTGCCAAGGTCCCAGTCTTGCTGAGTGGGGCGGGACTGATCGGTCACGGCTGAGCTGCCTTCTTCTTGGCTTGAGCTGCTAAATAGTTGAGCGCCTCAAACGTTACTGTGCTCAGTTGAAGTTGTCAATCTTTTAGAAACTCAACTGTTGCCGCCTTCGCCAGGCGAGCGCGGCCGGGCTAGCTGCGTTCGATCAGGCCCCTAATGTAAGCCGCCTGCCCGGCATGCTGTAGGTCGTCGGACAGCACGCTGACCAGCCGCGTTGCCATCGTTACCGGCGGATCCCAGCGCCGGTCCACGACCTTGGCGAGGTCGGCGTCGGTCAGGCCGCTGACGAACGCGATCGTCTGCTCATAGGTCGCGTCGTGATAGCCGGCCAGCAGGTCGCGCGGTGCCCGGACGACTGCCACCTGATCGGGATCGTGTCCGTAGCCGATGTCGCCGGGATCCAGTGGCAGGCCGAACTGCTCTTCCCAGCCCAAGAACCAGACCTGCTCCAGGCCGCTGACTCCGGCTATGTGGTCATCCTGGACCCTGGTCAGGTGCCAGATCAGCCAGCAGATCGGATTCGCCTGGCTGTCCGGGCGGTATTCGAGGCCCGCGTCGTCGAGGTCGTCGAGCACCTCGTGCGCGACCTCGCGAATGCGGCCGAAGCCATCGACGAGCAAGCTTGCGACGGACATGAACGATCGCCTCCGATCACTGCCTAGTGTGCCGGCGTGGCGGACGGCACTTGCTATCAGGGGCGCAGCACGTCCGCAAAGGCAAGCAGGGTAATGAGGCCAAGTATCAGGACTACGACGCTGCTTCGCCACCTCGTCCGTCGGCCGCCCGACAGCCTGGTCTTGGCCACCTTCACATCGCTGTGCGCCGCCCTCACCTTCTGCCCAAACCAGCCAAGCACAAGGCCCACGATAAGGAAGACGATCACGAACGCGATCGCTGCCGGACTCATTCGCCAGTCTCTCCCCCAGGTGGCGACTGCCTGCGACAATCGTCCCCCATCACCGATCCGGACTCCAGCGGAAACGCCGGTGGCCGCCGCTGGCAGGATGGAACCGGTGCGGAGCACCGGCGGGCAAAAACGAACATGCACGGCTAATCGCGAAGGAGACCAGCACACGAATGAGTGAAGCACTGACCGCCAAGACCATCAGCATCACCGGATTCGGTGGCGATGAGATCGAGGCCTATCTGGCCGTGCCAGACGACGGGCCCGGCCCGCGCGGCAGCGTTGTCGTGATCCACCACATGCCTGGCTACGACTCGGCAACTAAGGAGATCGTCAGGAGGTTCGCGGCCAACGGCTACGCCGCTCTCATGCCGAACCTGTACTACCGTGATGCGCCGGGCGCGAGCCCGGATGATGCGGCCGCGGCCGCGCGAGCCAAGGGCGGCGTACCGGACGAGCGCCTCGTCGGCGACGTCGGGGGAGCGGCCGGCTACCTGCGCGGCCTGGATGGCTCCAACGGCAAGGTCGGCGTGATCGGCTACTGTTCCGGCGGTCGCCAGTCGTTCCTGGCTGCGTGCAGCCTCCAACTGGACGCAGCCGTCGACTGCTACGGCGCGTTCATCCTGAACCCGCCGCCTGACGGCAGGCAGCTGACGGCCGTGCCCATCCCGGGCCTGGCCAAGGACCTGTCCTGCCCGCTACTCGGCCTGTTCGGTGCGGACGACCAGTACCCGGCGCCGGACGAGACCGCGGCGCTGTCGAAGATCCTCGACGAGGCCGGCAAGACGCACGAGTTCCACACCTACGACGGCGCCGGCCACGCGTTCTTCGCCGTGAACCGGCCGGCCTACCGGCCGGAGGCCGCCAACGACGGCTGGCACCGGATCTGGGATTTCTACGGCCGCTACCTGGCAAGCTGAGGAAACCGACGGAAGCCGAGGAACTCGCATGTGTACCTACAACACCGAGAAGATTGAGGTCACCGGCAGCGGCAAGGGCGCCAGCGGCTGGTTCGCGCTGACGGACGCCACGGTGTACTTTGACCACCCCGTGCATGCGATGGCCGACCACACGCTCAACATTGATTTCCTCAACCCGGCGCGGGGCCCTTCCGCCCGGGTAGCGGTGGAACTGACAGCCGAATCGGCGCGCGCGCTGGCCGCCGCGATCGAGGCCGCGCTGGCGGCGGTGCCGCCCGCCCTCGTTACCTGACGACACACGAAAGATAACTGGTCGCCACCCAGCTTTCCTCGATCGTTTCCGGGCGCGAAGCGGCCACCGCCATGACCGGAGCGGTTTGCGCCGTCGGCAGGGCGTGCGACTATCGGAGGAACACCGCGGGTCGGGCGGGAGGACGTCGCATGAAGTTCAGGGTCGATCGTGATGTGCTTGGTGAGGCCGTAGCGTGGGTGGCACGAGAACTCCCGACCAGGCCGGTGGTTCCGGTTCTGTCCGGGCTGCTGATGCAGGCGCGCGCCGACGGGTTAACCCTGTCGTGCTTCGACTATGAGATCTCCGCCCGGGTCGAGTTGCCGGCCGAGGTCGGCGAGCCCGGCACGGCCTTGGTGCCAGGCAGGCTGCTGGCGGATATCACGCGCAGCCTGCCGCCGGACGACGTCGAGTTCACGACTGCAACCGGCCTGGTCGTGCTCACCTGCGGCAGCGCGGAGTTCGCACTGGTTTCGCTGCCACTGGAGGAGTACCCGAAACTGCCGGAGTTGCCCGCGGTCGCTGGCACTGTCGACGGCGGCGTGCTCGCATCGGCAGCGTCCCAGGTCGTACCGTCGTCAAGCCGCGACGACACGCTGCCGATGCTGACCGGTGTCAACATCGACTTCGACGGCCATGCGCTGACACTGGCCGCGACGGACAGGTACCGACTCGCCGTCCGGACTGTGCCGTGGATGCCTGCCGACCCCAAGATCCGGGCGTCCGCGCTGGTTCCGGCCCGGACCCTGGCCGATGTCGCCAGGACGATGGGACCGGGCAAGCCGGTAACGATCGCGTTCGGTCACGCGGTCCCCGGCGGTGCCCGGCCGGCCGACGGGATCATCAGCTTCGAAGGCGGCGGGCGACGGCTGACAGCCCGGCTGATCGGGACGGACTTCATCAGGTACGAGTCGCGCTTCCCGGCCAGCTTCGAGGCGCGAGCCGAACTGCCCGCCGCGCCGTTCACCGAGGCAGTCCGCCGGGTGTCCCTGGTCGCCGACCGGGCTACCCCGGTGCAGTTGGCATTCCGCCCGGACGTGGTGGTGGTAGAGGCGCAGTCCGATGGCCGGGCCCGCGGCGTCGAGTCGGTGCCGATGCACTTCACCGGGACCAGCCAGGTGATCTCCTTCAATCCGCACTATCTTCTCGACGGGCTGACCGCGGCCGCACTGTGTGGGCAAGCACCGGGCGGGCAAGCACCGGGCGGCCAGGCAGCCGGCGGCGAAGCCGGCCAGCAGATCCCCGGCGCCCGCCGGATCCGGCTTGACTTCACCAGCCCGGCGAAGCCGGCCTTGATTACCTGGATCGATGGAGATGCGGCGGCCGACGGCGGCGAAGCGGGCCCTGTTACCGGAGCAGCTGATTCAGGGGGGAACGGGGGCGCCGGGCACGACGCGGTCGCTGATTCCGCCAGCCGGCACGAGCGGGCGCCGGGACCGGCCGCCCAGGCGACCCCGTTCCGTTACCTTGTGGTGCCGCTCCGGGCGCCGGTTTCGGGCTGACCGGGCCAGCCCTGCTACCAGGGCTTTCGTCCGCAGTGTCCGCGGCCGCCGCCGAAGACCCGCCGGAGTAGTCCCCGGATGACCGCGAAGATGGCCAGCAGGATCCCCAGCCGGCTCGGGAAGAAACGCAGGTGCGGCAGGTAATCGAGAACGATGAGCAAGCTGGCCAGGGCCGCGATCAGCGTGCTGAACAGCGCGAGGCCGCTCCGCATGCGGCCGCGAGCGTGGTGGTTCTGGTCCTGGCCGGTCCAGCCGATAGCCGCCCGGGCGGCCGGGCGCGATCGCGACGGAGGCAGCGGCGTCCCGGCCGACCGGACGTGCGGCAGGTCATAGGTGGTCCGGCTGAGGTCGCTCTGTGTCTTAGCGGCGAATACGGCATCCAG
>CAVQCR010000020.1:0-63883 GCA_963711055.1 uncultured Actinomycetota bacterium
GGCTGTCGTAGCACCAGCGGAAAGCCAAAGGGGCCGTCCCTTTCACAGGAGTTGCTCGACGGTGATCGGCAGGGACCGTATCCGCTGTCCGGTGGCGTGGAAGACGGCGTTGGCAATGGCTGGGGCGACGCCGACGATGGCGACCTCGCCGATGCCCTTGACGCCGATGGGGTTCATCGGGTCTGGTTCGCCGACGAAGATCACGTCGATGTCGGGGACGTCGGCGTTGACCGCGACCAGGTAGTCGCCGAGCGTGGCGTTGGCGATGCGCCCGGTGCGCGGGTCGGATACCGTCTGTTCCAGCAGGGCCATGCCGATCCCGCCGGCGGTCCCGCCGATGATCTGGCTGGCCGCGGTCTTCGGGTTGAGGATGCGGCCGCCGTCGACGGCCGCCACGAACCTTCTGACCCGGACCAGCCCGAGGTCCGGGTCGACCTCGACCTCGGCGAATTTGGCGGCGAAGATGCCGGGCTCGGCGTCCAGGTCCCTGCGCCGGGCGCTGGCGCCGTCGGCGGACAGTTCGGCCAGCTCGTGCCTGGCCAGGATATCGGTGTAGGTTTCACCCGGCGCCGGGCCGCTGGCGTGGACCGGGCTGATGCGGCCGTCGGCGGCGGTCACGTCCTGGACTCCGCAGCCGTACAGGGGCGAGGCTGGGCTGCTGGCCGCCAGCTCGACGAAGACCCGCAGCAGCTCCCGGCAGGCGGTGTGCACCGCGCTGCTGAGCGCGGCGGTCAGCCCGGATCCGCCCTGCAGCGGCGCCGGCGGCATGGTGCTGTCGCCGAGTTCGAACCGGACCCGGTCCAGCGGCAGGCCCAGCGCGTCGGCGGCGACCTGGGTCATGACCGTGTAGGTGCCGGGGCCGATGTCGGTGGCCGCGCTTCGCACCACCGCCACCCCGTCCAGGCCCAGCGACGCCCTGGCCTGGCAGGGCGCCTGGACGTAGCCGTAGTAGGCGCTGGCCATCCCGTACCCGACCAGGAACCGGCCGTTGCGCATCGAGCGCGGCTCGGGAGTGCGGCGCGCCCAGCCGAACCGCTCCGCGCCCGCGCTCGTAGCACGCGCGCAGCGCCTTGCTCGACCACGGCCGGCCGGTCTGCGGGTGAACCTCGGCGTAGTTGCGCAGCCGCAGCTCGACCGGGTCCAGGCCCAGCTCGCAGGCCAGCTCGTCCAGCGCGCATTCCAGCGCGAACACCCCGGGAGCCTCCCCGGGCCCGCGCATCCAGGTCGGGCAGGCCACGTTCAGCCGCACCTGGCGGGTCCGCCCGGACAGGTTCGGGCAGTCGTACAGGACCGCCGTGGCTCTGGTGAGCGATTCGGCGTAGTCATCCTCCAGCGCCGTCGGCTCGATGCCCTGATGATCGATCGCGACCAGCTCGCCGGTGCGCCTGGCCCCCAGCGTCAGGTGCTGCACGGTCGGCGGGCGGTAGCCGACCGAGGTGAACATCTGCGCGCGGGACAGCACCAGCTTGACCGGGCGGCCTGCCACCCGGGCCGCCAGCGCGGCCAGGACGACATGCGGCCAGGTCCGCAGCCCGGCCCCGAACGCGCCGCCGACGAACGGCGCGAGCACCCGGACCGCGGTCTCGGGCAGCCCGAACGCGACGGCGAGCGCCGTGCGGACAAACGCCGGGCCCTGCGTCGAATCGTGCACCGTCAGCAGATCGCCGTCCCAGGACGCGATGGTCGCGAACAGCCCCAGCGGATTGTTGGTCTGGACCGGCGTGGTGTACGTGGCGGCCACGATCACCTCGGCCGCAGCCAGCCCCGCGGCGACGTCACCCCGCGATACGTCGCGGCCGGCCGCGTTGTCGACCCGCTCGGCCCGCGGGTCATCCAGGTCCAGGAGCGGCTCAGCCGTCTCGTAGTCGGCCTCGACCAGCCGCGCCGCCGCGGCCGCCTGCTCCAGGGTCTGCGCCACCACCACGGCAATGTGCTGGCCATGGTGGACCACCCGGTCGTCTTGCAGCGGCGGCGGCGGGCCGATGCCGAGCCCGCCGGGCGCCCTGGCCAGCCGCGGCGCGTTCCGGTGGGTGATCACCGTCAGCACCCCGGGCGCGGCCTCGGCCGCGGCGGTGGCCATCCGGCGGATCCTGCCCGCGGCCACCGTGCTTTGCACCAAGACCGCGTGCGCCAGGTTCTCGAAGCCGAAGTCCGCGGGGTACCGCGCCGCGCCAGTCACCTTGGACGGGCCGTCCACCCGGTCCACGTCCGCCCCGACCAGCCCGGCGGTCTCGGTAGCCGTTGTCATCCCGGCAGGCCCGCCACCAGCGACAAAGCCCGGGCCACGGTCCGCTTGCCGAGCTTCACCTTGAACGCGTTGCCGGAGCGCGGGGAGGCGCCGCTCAACGCCGCCTCCGCCGCCGCGGCGCATGCTTCGGGCGTGACCGGAGCCCCGCGCAAGACCTCCTCCGCCGCGCGGGACCGCCAGGGGACCGTGGCCAGGCCGCCGAGGGCGACACGGGCGTCACGCATCACCCCGTCCGTAATCACCAGAGCCACCGCCGCCGAGGCGAGCGCGAACTCATACGAGGCGCGGTCCCGGACCTTCAGGTAGCCCGACCGCGCTCCTTCCGGCAGCAGCGGCACCTCCACCGAGGTGATCAGCTCGCCCGGCTCAAGCGCGTTCTCCACGCTGGGATCCTCGCCGGGCGTACGGTAGAACCCGGTCAGCGGCACCGCGCGCTCACCGCCCGCGCCGCGGACGTGCACGACCGCGTCGAGCGCCACCAGCGCTACCGCCAGGTCCGAGGCATGGGTCGCGATGCAGTGCTCGCTGGTGCCCAAGATCGCGTGCATGCGGTGGTGCCCGTCCAGCGCGTCGCAGCCGGATCCCGGCGCCCGCTTGTTGCACGCGCAGCTCAGGTCCCGGTAGTAGCGGCAGCGGGTCCGCTGCAGCAGGTTCCCCGCCACCGTCGCCATGTTCCGCAACTGCGGCGAGGCGGCCAGGAGAAGGGACTCCCGGACCACCGGCAGGCGTTGGGTGACGACCGGATCGGCGGCCAGCTCCTCCATCGTGGTCAGCGCCCCCACGCGCAGCACGCCGCCGCCCGCCGTGACACCGCGCAGCGGCAGCCGGGTGATATCGATCAGCACCTGCGGGGCGAGCACGCCGTCCTTCATCAAGTCCACCTGCGTCGTGCCGCCGGCCAGGAACGCCGCGGCCGGGCCGGCCGCGGCCGTCGCCACCGCCTGGCGCACGTCGGTGACCCGGATGTACTCAAACGGGTGCACGGCCCGGATCCCCCGCCGCCATGCGGATCGCCGCGACAATGTTCGGGTAGGCGCCGCACCGGCAGATGTTGCCGCTCATGAACTCGCGGACCTGGTCATCAGAGCCCGCCCGCCCCTCGGCCAGCAACGCGACCGCCGACAGGATCTGCCCCGGCGTGCAGAACCCGCACTGGAACGCGTCGCAGGCGATGAACGCCCGCTGCACCGGATGCAGGCCACCGTCTTGCCCCAGGCCCTCGATCGTGGTGATGTCGCGCCCCTCGCAGGTGGCCGCGAGCATCAGGCAGGACAGCACCCGCCTGCCATCTGCCAGCACGGTGCACGCGCCGCACGCCCCCTGGTCGCAGCCCTTCTTGGTCCCGGTCAGCCCCAGCCGCTCCCGCAGCGCGTCCAGCAAGGTGACCCGCGGATCCAGCCAAAGCTCCCGCGGGACCCCGTTGACCCGCAGCCTCAGCTGCACCTCCGCAGGCACCCCCCGGTCGTCCGGGTGCACACGCGCCGATCCGCCGCCGCGACCCATGACACTCCTATCCCGCAAGCCGACTCCCATCAACCTACGGCCGCCCGCCGTCACCGCTCAACCAGGTACCGGGATCAGCCCACCCCGCCCTCGCGCGGCGAGCACCCCATCAGCGCTGCCCAGCCACAGGACACGTGCCATCACGGATCACTGACACCACGGCTGGCACGCAGAATGCCCAGATCTGGGTGACCCTCGCCTTGATCCGCATCGGTCCGCGGCCCACGCAGATCGGCGGCTTTGCGTGCGCCTGTCCACTCGCGGACAGTCACGGACCGTTAACAGTTGCACCGTCTGACACGGTGGTAGATCGCGGTCAGGATCGGCCAAGACGGCGAGGCAGTCAGCGCCGTGGTCATCGACCGGAGCCGAACCGTGCTCATGGAGCGGTGCCGCCTGATCGTCAGATAGCGAGGTCGGTAACAGCCCGCCCGGTCCGGAAGCGGGCGTCGGCGCGATGGCTGAGCGGGCCTGATGCGAGCAATGGTTGCACGCGTCTTGACCGCAGGCTCGAGCTTGTTACTCACCAATGCGCGTTGCGCCTGGCCGGTGAAGAAGCCGATCTGTTCGAGCGCCATCCTGGCGGAGCCGCCAACCGGCGTGCCCGCAGCCGGCAGCGTCGTCCAGTGCGCGGCGACCACACTGCCGACGGCGAACCACGCCCCGGCCAGCGCCGCGAGCCAGGCGGCAAACACCGCCAGCGGCCGCAGCCGGCTGACCAGCACGACAATTCCGCTCACCAGCGCCACCGCGCCCGGCAGCACCTCCAGCCACATCCGCCCCGCAGTGACCGCCCAGGTGCGGTCGGGCGTATACGCGTAGTGGAAATACGGGCCCACGAACGGGATAAGCGCACCCCAGACGCCCAGCAGCACGAGCAGCACGCCGCTGAGCGCACCGCGGCTGCGCCGGACTCGTAGCGGTAACGTCGTCCCAGCCATCATGATCACTCCTTGCGCAAGCAGAGACTGTTGCACTTGCGCCGGCCAGCTACCCAGGTATCGGGCCAACACACATCATGATCGAGGGAACGTGGTCGAACCGGCCCCCCGGTGCGCAGACCGCTCGGGCACCCGGCGGGCCGCCTTGCTTAGGCACACCCGCGGGCCGTGCACCCGAGGCCTAGGCAGCCCGCGTACCGCCGCCCGTCACTCCACCGCCGACGGCAAGAACCCGACCCTGTCTCGTACTCGCGCCATCGTCGCCGCCGCAATCTTGTGCGCCCGGGCTGCACCGACCGCAAGCAACCGGTCCAGTTCGGCCTCGTCGGACAGCAGTTTCTCGGTCCGCTCCCGGATCGGCGCGAACGAGTCGACGACGACATCAGCCAGATCCTTCTTGAAGGCGCCGTACCCGGCACCCGCGTACCGCTGCTCAAGGCTCGCCCACCGGCTCGCCGGCCAGCGCAGAGTAGATGCGAAGCAGGTTCGTGACGCCGGGCTTGGCGGCCTCGTCGGCGCGTACCTCGCCATCGGCATCTGTCACCGCGCGCATGATCTTGCGGCGGATCGCGTCCGGCTGCTCCAGCACATCGATGATTCCCTGCGGCGCGGACGCCGACTTGCTCATCTTGACGACCGGATCCTGCAGGTCAGCGATCTTGGCGACCTCGGGCAGGATGTACGGGCCGGGAACGACGAAAGTCTTGCCGAACCGGTGATTGAACCGCTGGGCCAGGTCCCTGGTGAGCTCCAGGTGCTGGCGCTGGTCCTCGCCGACCGGCACCTGGTCGGCGTCGTAGAGCAGGATGTCGGCCGCCTGCAGGATCGGGTAGGTAAACAGCCCGACGCTGGCGGCGTCCGCGCCACCTTTGGCCGATTTGTCCTTGAACTGCACCATCCGGCTGGCCTCGCCGAACCCGGTCATGCACCCGAGCACCCAGGCCAGCTCGGGATGCTCCGGTACGTGACTTTGCACGAACACGATCGACCGGTCCGCGTCCAGCCCCGCTGCGAACAGCTGCGCGGCGGCAACCCTCGTGCGGCGGCGCAGCTCGGCAGGCTTCTGCGGCACCGTGATGGCGTGCAGGTCGACCACGCAGTACACGGTGTCGTGGGTCTCCTGCAGCGCCACCCACTGGCGGAGCGCGCCCAGGTAATTGCCGATGTGAAAAGAGTCGGCAGTGGGCTGGATGCCGGAAAGGACGCGTGGTCGGGGCATGGGCCGAAGTCTAGCTAGTGGGCCGGCGCCGTCAGCCTGCAGTCGTCTCAGCTACCACGACCGGGACGATCTCTGGCGCTCCGAGCCTGATCGCGTCCGCGTCCTGGTCCGTGTCGGCCTCCTGGGAGGCTCGTTCGGCGGCGACCCGGACGCGGTAGTTTTCCACTTCCCTGGCGACCTGGCGCGTTTTCCATTTCATCGGGCCGGCCATCAGGTTCGCCGCGTCGTCGGCCGCCGACAGTCCGCGATCCCAGGTCTCGATGGAGATATGCGTGCGCCGGGCAAGCACGTCATCCAGGTGACGCGCGCCCTCGTGCGAGGCGGCGTAGACCACTTCCGCGCGAAGGTAGTCTTCGGCCCCCTCGAGCGGCTTGCCCAGTCCAGGCTCGGCCGCGATGAGGGCCAGCACCTCTGTGATCATCGAGCCGTACCGGTGCAGCAGATGCTCGATCCTGGCCACGTGCAAGCCGGACGAGTGGGCCAGCGCGTACCGGGAATTCCACATCGCGACGAAGCCGTCGGCGCCCGCCAGCGGCACGCTGTCCGTGCACGACGGCGCGACCTTGCGGTCAAGCCCGTGCGCGACCGCGTCGACCGCATCCCTTGCCATGATCCGGTAGGTGGTGTACTTGCCGCCCGCGATCATCACCAGGCCGGGAACTGGGTGCGCAACCGTGTGCTCGCGCGACAACTTGGAGGTGGACTCCGACTCGCCGGCCAGCAGCGGCCGCAGGCCCGCGTAGACGCCTTCGACGTCATCGCGGCTGAGCGGCACGGCGAGCACCTTGTTCAGCTGGCCGAGCACGTAGTCGATATCGGCGCGGCTCGCGGCGGGGTGCGCCTTGTCCAGCGACCAGTCCGTGTCCGTGGTGCCGATGATCCAGTGCCGTCCCCACGGGATCACGAACAGGACGCTGACCTCGGTGCGCACGATGATGCCGGTGCTGGAGTGAATGCGGTCGCGGGGCACGACCAGGTGCACGCCCTTGGACGCGCGGACGTTAATGGTGCCGCGGCCGCCGACCATCTCCTGGATGTCGTCGGTCCACACGCCGGTGGCATTCACTACCTGCTGGGCCCGGATCTCTAGCTCGTTGCCGGTTTCCAGATCGGTAGCCCGGACGCCAGTGACCCGTTCCCCTTCCCGCAGGAATCCGGTGACCTGGGTGCGCGATGCCGCATGCGCGCCGAACCCGGCCGCCGTCCGCATCAGCGTCACGACATACCGGGCATCGTCGACCTGGGCGTCCCAGTAGACCAGCCCGCCGGTCAGCGCGGACCGCTTGAGCCCCGGCGCCAGCCGCAGCGCGCCGTGCCTGGTGAGCTGCTTGTGCCGCGGCAAGCCCCTGGTCTGGCCCATCGACAGGCCGAGCATGTCGTAGGCGGTCACTCCGGCGCCCACATAGGCCCGCTCCCAGCCGTGGTGGGTGAACGGGAACAGGAACGAGACCGGCTGGACCAGGTGCGGCGCCAGCCGCTGCAGCAGCAGCGACCGCTCGCTCAGCGCCTCCCGCACCAGCGAGACGTTGAGCTGTTCAAGGTAACGCAGCCCGCCATGAATGAGCTTGCTTGATCGCGACGAGGTCCCCGAGCCGAAGTCCCTCGCCTCGACCAGGCCGACGGTCAGTCCCCTGGTGACGGCGTCCAGGGCAACCCCGGCCCCGACCACGCCGCCGCCGACCACCAGCACCTGATGCTCGGTATCGGCCAGCGCCGCCAGCGCGGCCGCTCGTTCGGCCGGGCCTAGCCGGGTCGTGGCAGCCGACGGATCGGCCGATCCGTTCTGCCCGTTGCTGCCGCCATGTGACGACCGGCCACCGGGCCAGACCCGGATCTCAGCGCGTCGTGGCACTGGGGGTCACCACGACCTCCACCCGCTGGAATTCCTTGAGGTCTGAGTACCCCGAGGTCGCCATGGTCCGGCGAAGCGCGCCCATCAGGTTCATCGAGCCGTCCGAGGTGGTGGACGGCCCGAGCAGGATTTGCTCGAGCGACCCGATGGTGCCGACCTTGAGCCGCGCGCTGCGCGGCAAGTCGGGATGGTGCGCTTCGCTGCCCCAGTGATACCCGTGGCCGGGTGCCTGCGACGCCCGTGCGAGCGGCGACCCGACCATCACCGCGTCGGCGCCGAGCGCCAGCGCCTTGGCGATGTCGCCGCTGCGGCTCATGCCCCCGTCGGCGATGACGTGCACGTAACGGCCGCCCGACTCGTCCAGGTAATCTCGCCGGGCCGCGGCCACGTCGGCGATGGCCGTTGCCATCGGGACCGCGACGCCGAGTACCGCCGCCGTCGTGTGGCCTGATCCGCCGCCGAATCCCGCCAGCACGCCCGCCGCGCCGGTCCGCATCAGGTGCAGCGCAGCCGTATGGGTCGCGCACCCGCCAACGATCACCGGAACGTCGAGTTCGTAGATGAACTGCTTGAGGTTCAGCGGCTCCGCCGTGCCCGACACATGCTCGGCCGACACGGTCGTGCCGCGGATCACGAAGATATCAACGCCCGCATCGATAACAGCCTTGTAGTAACGCACGGTGCGCTGAGGCGAAAGCCGGGCCGCGGTGGTGACCCCGGCTGCCCTGATCTGCTCGATCCGCTGACCGATCAGCTCCTCCTTGATCGGCTCAGCGTAAATCTGCTGGAGCCGCCTGGTCGCCGCTTCGTCGTCAAGCTCGGCAGCCTCGGCCAGCAGCGGCTCGGGGTCATCGAACCTGGTCCACAGGCCCTCCAGGTCAAGCGCGGCCGAGTCCGCCGAGCTTGCCGACGCTGATCGCCGTGGCCGGCGAGACGACGCTATCCATCGGAGCCACGACCAGCGGCATCCCGAACCGGTACGCGTCAATCTGCCAGGCGATCGACACTTCCTCGGGATGCCTGGTCCGGCGTGACGGAACGATGCCGATCTCGTCGAGCGCATACGCCCGCCGTCCGCTCTTGCCGCGCCCGATCTCTACCACGCTCACGTTGCTCTCCCACCGTGGGTCCGCGAACGAGCCCGGCAGCCAGGATTAGCGTGCCGGGTTTAGTTTCGCCGGCTGCCGTAGTTGGGCGCCTCGGCGACCATCTGGATGTCGTGCGGGTGACTCTCGACCAGTCCTGCGCTGGTGATCTGGGTGAACTGCGCCTGCTGAAGCTCGGCGATCGTCCGTGCGCCGCAGTAACCCATGGCCGCGCGCAGCCCGCCGATAAGCTGGTCCGCGACCGCAGCCAGCGGCCCGCGGTACGGCACCTGACCCTCCACGCCCTGCGGGACCAGCTTGTCCTCGCGCAGCACGTCGTCCTGGAAGTAGCGATCCTTGGAGAAGGAGCCGCCGCGCTCGGGATTGCGCATGGCACCCAGCGATCCCATGCCGCGGTAGAGCTTGTACTGCTTCCCGGAGACGAAGACCAACTCGCCAGGGCCTTCTTCGCATCCGGCCAGCAGGCTGCCGAGCATCACCGTGTCCGCGCCCGCGGCAATGGCCTTGGCAATGTCGCCGGAGTACTGCACGCCGCCGTCGCCGATGACCGGCACGTTCATCTCGCGGCAGGCCAGCCACGCCTCGTAGATGGCCGAGACCTGGGGCACTCCCACTCCGGCCACTACGCGGGTCGTGCAGATGGAGCCGGGCCCGACGCCTACCTTCACCGCATCGGAGCCCGCGTCGACCAGGGCTTGCGCGCCCGCCTTGGTCGCCACGTTGCCACCGATGACCTCGACCCTGGAGTTGGCCTTCACCTGGGCGACCATGTCGAGAACCGCCTGGGCGTGCCCGTGCGAGGTGTCCACGACGAGGAAATCGACGCCCGCCTCGAGCAGCGCCTGCGCCCGGCGCTTGGCGTCCTCGCCGACACCGACCGCGGCACCGACGACTAGCCGGCCTTCGGCGTCCTTGGTCGCGTTCGGGAACTTCTCGCTCTTGGTGAAGTCCTTGACGGTGATGAGGCCGCGGAGCCGACCCACCGCGTCGACCAGCGGCAGCTTCTCCACCTTGTTGGTGCTGAGCAGCCGCAGCGCCTCCGGCCTCGTCACCCCGACGGGCGCAGTCACCAGCGGCATCGGCGTCATGATCTCGGCTACCCGGCGCCGGTGATCGGACTCGAAGCGGATGTCCCTGTTGGTGACAATGCCGACAAGGACGCCGTCATCATCGGTGACAGGGACGCCGGAGATCCGGAAGCGCCCGCACAACTCGTCCACCTCGGCCAGCGTCGCCTCCGGCCCGCAGGTCACCGGGTTGGTGATCATGCCAGCCTCGGACCGCTTGACCATGTCGACCTGCTGGGCCTGCTCCTCGACGGACATATTGCGGTGCAGCACCCCGACGCCGCCCTGCCGGGCCATGGCCACCGCCATCCTGGCCTCGGTGACAGTGTCCATGGCCGAGGAAACCAGCGGGATCCGCAGCGAGATCCGCGGCGTCAGCCTGGCCGTAGTGTCCGCTTCATTGGGCATTACAGCGGAATGTGCGGGGAGCAACAGAACGTCATCGAAGGTCAGGGCGGGCGGGCCGAACTTGTCGTCGCTCATCTCACATTCCGTCTGCCGGGGCGCTGGGATCACTACATCCTAGTAACCGCGTGCCCCAGGCATCGTTACCAGTGCCCTGCCCGCCCGTGTCCGGCGGTGCCTTGCCTGCGCCGAGCCGGTTGCCCTGTCGCCATACGGCCGCGGCGGCTGGGATCCTTGGGGGGCGGCGGATCCCAGCCGCCGTGGCCTGGACCAGGATCCCTGCCACGCGGCAAGGTCCCTGATCCTGCCAGGGCCGGGATCCTTGCCACGGGGGAGCAAGGATCCGGCGGCCCTGGCGGTCGGCGAGCCGGCTGACCCTGGGGGGAGGGCACGGCTCGCCTCGGCTGCGCCAGGCTGGCGCAATGGCTAGGCGATCGATTCCTCAACGGCGATGGCGCGCAGTCGCGCCAGCGCGCGATGTTGCGCAACGCGGACCGCGCCTGCCGACATGCCGAGCTCGTTCCCGGTCTCCTCGGCAGACAGCCCCGACAGCACGCGCAGCACCAGCAGCTCGCGCTGGTGGACCGGCAGCCTGGCAAGCAGCGCTCGGGCGCGCTCGGCCTCGAGGTAGGCGACTGCGGTCTCCTCCGGCCCGGGCCGGTCGTCCGGGCCGTCGGGCAAGTCCTCCGTCGGAATGGCCAGCCGGGCGGCGGACCGCTTCGCGTCCGCCACTTTGTGCGACGCTATCCCGAACACGAATGAATCGAACGGCCGCCCATGTCCTGGTAACGCGGAAGCGCGGAAAGGACGGCGATGCACACTTCCTGAGCGACATCATCGGCAGCGTGATAATGCCCGGAAATACGGCTCAGGCGAGCCCGGCAATAGCGGACTACCATTGGCCTAATTTGTCGTAGCAGCATATCTATTGCGGCAGGCTGGCCCCGTGCTGCGAGGTCGGTCAGGTTGCCCACGTTGGCGTGTCTGGCCCCATCTAGCTGCGCTTCCACCCGGTCCCCCTGCTCAGTGGCGGTATCACGCGTCCATCCGTACGAAGGCGTGATTCCCCATAGCGGAGGTAAAGGCAACATCAAAAAAGGCAACGGAAAGGTTACATTGATGTGTCGGTCCGACACGAAGGTAATGTCGCCACCAGAGCTAATGCAGCGGCTACTCAAGGTATCTGCAACTGACGCGTCAAACACTCACTGTAGACCTAGAAATAATGTTCTGATGAGCTGATGACATGCTGAGTGCGCACAAGACCACAATGTCAGGATTACATTCCCCGCAGCACCAGTCGTCGGCAGTGGCCGCGACCGTGAAGCATCCGGACCAGTGCGCACGCGCCGAGGAGTGACAAGGCGCGCGGCAACGGCGCCCGTCGCCGCGCTTGGCGCGGTGACGGGGCCGGGTGGTACGCAGAGGCGGCGAGCCGCCCGTGTTAGTGCTGGTGTCCGTGCCCGTGGCCGTTGGCCGGTGCCGTCTCGGGCTCCGGCTTCTCGCTGACGAGCACTTCGGTAGTCAGCAGCATGCCCGCGATCGATGCCGCGTTCTGCACCGCCGAGCGCGTCACCTTGACCGGGTCGATGACGCCCTGTGCGATGAGGTCACCGAACTCGTTGGTCGCCGCGTTGTAGCCGTGGCCGGCCGGCATGTCGGCGATCCGCGCGATCACGACGCCGCCCTCGGCACCTGCGTTCTCGGCGATCCACCGAGCCGGCGCGTAGAGAGCACGCCTGACCACCTGAACGCCA
Organism: uncultured Actinomycetota bacterium; assembly: GCA_963711055.1. Lineage (GTDB taxonomy): Bacteria > Actinomycetota > Actinomycetes > Streptosporangiales > Streptosporangiaceae > JAJYUU01. The sequence goes on from CAVQCR010000020.1 coordinate 12,099, forward strand.
GTTGCCTCGTCGCCGGTCTTGCCCAGGTCGCCGAGCTGAGCTGCGACGTGTATCAGCGCGCTGCCACCGCCGGGGATGATGCCTTCCTCGATGGCGGCCCGGGTGGCGGAGATCGCGTCCTCAAGCCGGTGCTTCTTTTCCTTGAGCTCGACCTCGGTGGCAGCCCCGGCCCGGATCACGGCAACGCCGCCCGCGAGCTTCGCGACGCGCTCCTGGAGCTTCTCCTTGTCCCAGTCCGAGTCGGTGTTCTCGATCTCGGTCCGCAGCTGGCGGATCCGCTCCTCGACCGCGGACTGGTCGCCAGCGCCGTCGATGATCGTGGTGTTGTCCTTCGTAACCACTACCCGACGGGCCTGGCCGAGCACGTCCAGGCCGACCTGGTCCAGCTTGAGGCCGACCTCTTCACTCACGACCTGCGCACCGGCCAGGACGGCCATGTCCTCGAGCATCGCCTTGCGGCGGTCGCCGAAGCCCGGTGCCTTGACTGCGGCCACGTTCAGCAGGCCGCGGATCTTGTTCACCACGAGGGTGGACAGCGCCTCGCCATCGACGTCCTCGGCGATCACCAGCAACGGCTTCTTGGTCTGGGCAATCTTCTCCAGCAACGGCAGGAAATCCGCCATCGAGGAGATCTTGCCGCTGGTGAGCAGGATGTAGGCGTCCTCCAGGACTGCCTCCATCCGCTCGGGGTCGGTGACGAAGTACGCGGAGACGTAGCCCTTGTCGAACTGCATGCCCTCGGTGAACTCGAGCTCGATGCCCATCGTCGGGGCTTCCTCGACGGTGATGACGCCGTCCTTGCCCACCTTGTCGAACGCCTCGGCGATCACCTCGCCGATCTTGGCGTCCTGAGCGGAGATCGTCGCCACGTTGGCGACCTCGCTCCGCTCCTCGACGTCTCGGGCCGACTTGAGCAGTGCCTCAGCGACCGCAGCCGAGGCCGCGTCGATGCCCCGCTTGAGCGCGATCGGATTGGCTCCGGCCGCAACGCTGCGCAGACCCTCGGCGACCATGGCCTGGGCCAGCACGGTCGCTGTGGTGGTGCCGTCACCGGCCACGTCGTTGGTCTTGGTCGCGACTTCCTTGGCGAGCTGAGCGCCAAGGTTCTCGGCCGGGTCCTCTAGCTCGATTTCGCGCGCGACGGTGACGCCGTCGTTGGTGATCGTGGGCGCGCCCCACTTCTTGTCGATGACGACATTGCGGCCCTTAGGACCGAGCGTCACCTTGACGGCGTCCGCGAGGCGGTTCACGCCGCGCTCGAGGGCGCGCCGCGCGTCCTCGTCGTATACCAGGCTCTTGGCCATCTGGTTACCTCAGTGTCCTTGTGTGGATCTGTTGCTGGATGTAACTAAGTCCTGGTTTCACGCCACCGCCCCGGACCCGGGCCGCCGATCGCAGGAGTCTCCTCCGCGAGCCGCGAACCGAGCCGGGGCGGTGCCGGACAGGCAGCCGCCCGCCCGGCGCGGGCCAGGCCCGCGCGCGAAATCCGCTCGCTACTTCTCGATGATGGCGAGCACATCGCGGGCGGAGAGTACTAGGTACTCCTCGCCGTGGTACTTCACCTCAGTGCCGCCGTACTTGCTGTACAGCACGACATCGCCGACTTTGACGTCCATCGGGACTCGCTTGGCTCCGGCATCGTCGAAACGGCCGGGGCCTACGGCCAGGACTTCGCCCTCCTGGGGCTTCTCCTTGGCAGTGTCAGGAATCACCAGGCCGGATGCGGTGGTCTGCTCGGCCTCGAGCGGGCGCACCACGATCCGGTCTTCGAGCGGCTTCAGAACAACCTTGGTGGCGGTCGTCACGATCTGACCTCCCCCTTCGGAAAGGGCTAGCTGAATTAGAGAGTCGACCATGTCGGCCTGCCGTCGCGGGTGCCAGACCAACCTCGTCGTGTTAGCACTCTACCCTAGTGAGTGCCAGTTCCGAACTGTAGCCTCCCCCGTTTGGCTCGTCAAACCTGGCCAGGCGCAAGTTGCCCCGTCAGCCCGCCGGCTGCGACGCAGTACCGATCAAGCACGTGGGTTCGCGGCTACCGGTGGCGGGCGACTGCGCCGCGGGCAGGAAACCTTGGTGAGGGAACGCCCGCCGCATGTTCAGGCGGCCGTAATGGCCGTAATGGGTAGCGAGGAGTCAGCCGCGAAGTCCAGTGCCGACGGCGCCACGCCGCGTGCGATGAGTTCCGCGCCCAGGGCCGCGACCATGGCGCCATTGTCCGTGCACAAGCCTGGCCGCGGCACCCGCAGCGCCAGCCCAGCCGCCGCACATCGCTCCGCGGCCAGCGCCCTGAGCCGGGAATTGGCCGCAACTCCGCCGCCGATGACTAGATGACCGACGCCTTGTGCTTTGCACGCCGCGATCGCCTTGGTGGTGAGCACGTCCGCCACCGCCTCTTGGAAAGACGCCGCGACGTCGGCGACCGGAACCTGCTGGCCGGCCGCCGCACGCGCCTCCACCCAGCGGGCCACCGCAGTCTTCAGGCCGGAAAAGGAGAAATCGCTGCTTCCGTCGCGGTACTTGGCGCGCGGAAAGGCGACAAGGTTCCTGTCGCCGGCCGCCGCTGCCCTGTCGATCTGAGGACCTCCGGGAAACGGCAGGCCGAGCACCCTGGCCACCTTGTCAAAGGCCTCGCCCGCCGCGTCGTCGATAGTCGCGCCGAGTGGGACGATGTCGGCGGCCAGGTCCGGCACGAGCAGCAGCGACGAGTGCCCGCCGGAGACCAGCAGGGCGATGGCAGGCGTCGGCAGCTGGCCGTGTTCAAGCTGGTCGACGGCCACGTGCGCGGCCAGGTGATTGACGCCGTACAGCGGCTTACCGAGCGCCATCGCGTAGGCCTTGGCCGCGCACACCCCGACCAGCAGCGCGCCCGCCAGCCCGGGCCCAGCGGTGACAGCGACGGCGTCGACATCGCTGAGCCGGACCCCGGCGTTGGCGAGCGCGCGGTCGACCGTCGGCACCATGGCCTCCAGGTGGGCCCGGCTGGCGACCTCAGGCACTACGCCGCCGAATCTGGCGTGCTCATCGACGCTCGACGCGACCGCATCCGCGAGCAGTTCATGGCCCCGAACCAGGCCAACTCCGGTCTCATCGCAGGATGTCTCGATGCCCAGTACCAAAGGCGCCGTCATCGGGCCTCCTCGCCCCGGCGGGATGCGCGCGGCGCCAGCTGCTCCGCCTGCCCTGCCTGCGCCAGCTCCGCCTCAGCCGCTACGGCCAGATCGCGCCGCATCACGATCGCGTCGGCTCCAGACGGCTGATAGTAGCCGCGGCGGATGCCGATCTTGGTGAATCCCCACCAGTGATACAACCGCTGCGCCCGCGTGTTATCGGTCTTGACCTCCAGGAACACCTCGGTGCAGCCGCGCCGTCGCGCCTCTGCCAGCAGCGCCGCGAGCAGGTCGGTGCCGATACCCTGACCCCATCGGCTGGTGGCTACCGCGATCGTCAGCACGTCGGCCTGGCCGCCAGCTGCCAGCAGGCCGGCATAGCCGACGATGCCCTCGTCGTCCTCGGCGACGAGGTAGTGGCGGCTATCAGGCTGCTGGCTGAGTTCACCGGTCAGCATCTGCCGCGACCACGCCTCGGGGCCGAACAGCGCAACCTCAAGGCGGAGCACCGTGTCCAGGTCAGCTCTGGTCATGAGCCGGAGCGCCGGCTTGGTCATGGCGTCACCCGCTTGGGCCGGCCCGGCTCCCGCGCGTCAGGCCTGCGCAGGTAGAGCGGCTCAGCTGGCAATGGCGGCTCGCCCGCGACCGCGCGGCGGGCGGCCAGGACGGCCAGCTGCGCAGCCGCCGGGAAACGCGGGCCGAGGGGCTGCCCGGCCAGCTCGGGATGCAGGAACGCACCCTCTCCTGCGACCGGCAGCCCAGTCGGCAGCGCCGCTGGCGGCCCGACGTCAGGCCCGGCCAGCCGGACGCCGGACGGCGAGTAGCGAGCCCAGTAGACCTCGCCGCGGCGGGCATCGGTCGCGACCAGGAAGTCACACCCACCAGTCCCGGCAGCGGCCTGCGCGCCGATCACGTCAAGGGTGCAAACGCCATCAAGCCTGACTCCCAGGGCGCTGGCCAGGACCCGGGCAGTGACCAGGCCGACGCGCAGGCCAGTGTAGGGACCGGGCCCGGTGCCGACCGCGACGGCGGTCAGGTCGGAGGTACCGGCGCCGGCGCTACCGAGCACTTTCTCGATGAATATCGCGAGCAGCTCGCCGTGCCTGCGTGCGTCGACGGCGGATTCCTCGGCGATGACGCCGGCGCCGTCGTGCAGGGCCACGGTCACCGCCGGCGTCGCGGTATCGAAGGCCAGCAGCAGCACGGTAGCTCAGCCTAATGCTGCCGAACCGCTACCCCGGCCGTCAGTCAGGCCGTTGGCTCGCTCTCGGCCTTGTTCAGCACGTTGGCGGCCATCGCCCTCGCGCACGCCGTCAGGGTGGCGTCCGACACCGGTCCGAACCCATGGCCAGATTCCTGCCCGGAGCATGACACCGTGATCAAGTCGTTCCGTTGCCTAGTCAAGATCGTGACCACGTCGGTGCCGATACCGCTGACATGCTCGTGCTGGATGGCGACCAAAGCCTGCTGCCCGAGCCTGGCCGCCGGAGTGATCGTGGCCGGCGGCAGCGGGGACCTCTTCGGCGGCCGGGCCAGCACTTGCCGGGCAGTCGCGAAGGCAAGCTGCGCATTAGCTGTCGCGCTGCCGTTGTTCCCGGCCGCGGCAAAGGGCTGCAGCGCTTCGGCGGTGATCTGGAGCACGATGAATGTCGGCTGCTTGTCGAAGCTATAGCTGCATTGGCTGTCAGTGCCGGTGCCGACCGAGACCCGCTGCGTTCGGCCGGACTTCGGCAGGTAGGCGTCCAGCACGTTCGTATTCACGGCGGTGCACGCGTTGGGAACGGACTTGTACTCACCGGCTAGCAGGTTCGTCACCCACAGCGTGGGGGCTGGCGTCGACCGGCCGAAGATCCAGACGCCGCCGGCCGCCAGCAGCACGATGACAATGGCGATCCCGGACCAGCGGTAGACCCGGCGGCGGGATTTGCGCAGCCTGGTCGCCGCTGCGCGGCCCTTGCGGCGGGAAATGCCGCGGCCGGGGCCGGGAACGTCCGGCTCAGCGTCGGTCTCAGCGGGCTCGTAGCTGCCGCCGCGTACGTCCTCATCGTCTCTGAGTAGCGTGCCTGGTCCGCGGCGGCGGCCCTGATAGTGCTCGCCCCCGCCGGCGGGGCCCTCGTGGCGGCGATCCGCATTACCGCCGGCCCTGTGGCCGCCGTCACGGTGGGCAGGATCGTCGTAGCCGCTGTCCCGGTCAGCAGCGTCCTGGTACCCGGTGTCCTGGTACCCGGTCTCCTGGTAGCCAGTGCCCTGGTCAGCAGTGTCCCGGTGATCACCGTCTTGGTGACCACCGTCCTGGTGACCAATGTCCTGGTAATCACGGTCCTGGTAATCACGGTCCTGGTAATCGCGGTCCTGGTGACGCCCGTGGCCTGGTGGGCCGGCGTCCGGACCGGCGTACTGGTCGGCATAGGGGTCGGCGTATCGGTCCTTGACGCTTCCGCCGCGCTGCCCGGACGGACGTGGCCGGGAGCCGCCGGGCCGTTCCAGATAGCTGCTCGGCTCCGCCCACGGCGGGAGGTCGGCATCGGTGTCAGCTTCAAACGGCTCGTGAGCTTGCCAGCCACCCCGGTCCGGACGGTCCGCCCGCTTCGGCCGAGGCAGGCGGTCACCGCGGCTGCGGTGCTCAGGACCTGGCTGGCGCGACGGGCGACGGGGCGGGGAGCCCTGCTGGGCCACGGCACGCCTCCTGTAGGCAGATGGGGACCGCGGCTAGCCACGGCGTAACGGCGAGAATTACCCGCAGTGTAGTAGCGCGAACAGTGCTGCCGTGGACAATTCGGAACGGTTCAGCCGCCGTGCGGCTCGCCGGTCAGCACCGTACGGGCGGTGCCAGCTGCCGCTAGCCACCGGTGGCCAAACGCCCGGACCTGCACCGTCCTCGGTAGATCAAGTTCTGCGGCGAGTTCGGCCTCGCCACCGGCGATTTCGGCCGCGTGACCACTGCCCACGTGCCCGGAGTCCAGGACGGCCGACTGGATGCCGACCTGGAGGCAGCTGTCGGCAAGTTCCTCGACCAGGCCCTCGCCCCACTCCACCACCGTCACCGAGGTGGCGAGGTCGGCATCCAGGTCCAGGTCGTCGACCTCGGCCCGGCTGCCCAGGCGATAGGCGTCGGCATGCACGAGGTCCGGCCCGGTGCCTAGATTCGGATGCACGCGGGCGATCACGAACGTCGGCGAGGTCACCGGCCCGCGCACGCCCAGACCCGCACCGATGCCCTGGGCCAGGGTAGTCTTGCCCGCGCCGAGCGGCCCGGACAGGACGACCAGATCACCGGCCCGCAGCAGGCCGGCGAGCCTGCGGCCGAGGTCGCGCATCTGGTCCGCCGTGGACACGAGAAGCAGCTCGTCAACGGCCGGGGCCGGGCTGGTCACGCCGGACGCCGCCGGACCGGAGTCATGTCAAGGGCGAGCGCCACCAGGTCGGCGATCTCCTCGGTGACTACCTCGGGGCGCTCAAGGATGATCACGTGGCCAGTATCCGACAAGCGAACGAGCCTGGCACCCGGGATAGCAGCGGCAAGTTCGGCCGCTTGCCGCGCCGGGATGAGCCGGTCATCCTCGCCGGTCATTACCAGTGTCGGGACCTTGCCGAGCGTGCCTAGCGCCGCGCGCTCATCGTGCTCGAGCAAGGCCAGGTAGAAGTCGGCGACCACGTCGACGGGCGTGGCGCGGATGACGCGCTCGAGGAAGTCGACGACGGCCGGGCTGACATCCGGATCGCCGAAGGCGATGAAGCGGGCGGACAGGAAGGCAAGATCACCACCAGCCTCCCTGATCCGCTCGATGATCGCCGCGCGCCTGGGCTGGGACGAGCCGCGCAGCAGTCCCGGCACGGCCAACCGGGCAATCGGGCGCAGCGGCGCGGGGAGCCAGCTAGTGGCATCGACCATGTTCCCCGTGGTCGACAGCAGCACGACGCCGATGACCTTGGTGCCGAACAGATCCGGGCGCTGCGCCGCCAGCGACATGATCGTCATGCCGCCCATCGAGTGCCCGACCAGCACGACCGGGCCCCGGCCGGGTGCCGTCGCCGCGAGCACGGCGGCCAGGTCCCGGCCGAGCTGCTCAATGCCTATATGCGCTGGGTCGCTGCGACCAGACCGGCCGTGGCTTCGCTGATCCCAGAACACCAGCCGGGCATCGGCGGCGAGGTCGCGGCGCTGGTAGTGCCAGACGTCCTGGTTCAGCGTGTAGCCATGGCAGAACACGATGGTTACCGGCGCCCGTTCAAGGCCGCTGATCTCGACGTGAAGCGGCACCCCGTCGTCGGCAACCACCGTGACGGAGCGTCCGCGCAACTGCCCGAACGGCTCGTTCCGTGCCTGGTCCGGGCGCAACCGGATTCGGCCAACAGCCACTTTCTCGGCGGCGATCACCGCTCCGGCCCCGGCGGCGGCGATCCCGGTGGCAAGGCCAGCGACGCTAGTAAGCCGCCGCCACTTGGCCATCGGTTCTCCCGTTCAATGGCAGCGCGGCCGTCACGCTGCCCGCGGCCGGATCGCCGGCTGCTGTTACCCAAGAGTAAGTTCTCGGTACGTTGCCAGTAAACCTTGTGACGATTTCGTAGGAGATCGTTCCCAGCAAATCCGCCAGTTCTTGCGCGGTCGGCTCGCCGCGGTCCCCAGGACCGAACAGGATGACCTCGTCTCCTGCCTCGGCGGGCTCATCGCCCAAGTCCAGGATGATCTGGTTCATATTGACCGTGCCCGCGATCCGGAACCGCCTGCCGCGGAGCAGGACCTCGGCCTTGTTAGTGGCGTGCCGCGGGATGCCCTCGTTGTAGCCGAGCGGGAACACCCCGAGCGTGGTCTCTTTGCTGGTGACGAACAGGTGCCCATACGAGACACCGACGTCGGCAGGCACCCGCTTGACCTGTACCAGCCTGCCGCGCAGCGTCATCGCCGGGCGAAGCCAGTCGGGGACGCCGCCGGGAAGTGTGCACAGGCCGACGACGGCCCCGCCCGGCCGGACCAAGTCAAAGTAGGACTCCGGCACGGTCAGCGTCGCCGGGCTATTGGCCATGTGCCGCACCTCGGGCCGGATGCCCGCCCGCTCGGCCAGGGCCACGGCATCGCGGAAGGCGGATAGTTGCTGGCCGATCGACGGATGCCCAGGAATGTCGGCGCAGGCGAAATGCGACCAGAGCCCCACCACCTGCACCAGGCCGGCCGCCTCGGCGGCCCGGGCAGCATGCACCAGGCCAGGCCAGTCGGCACTAGTCGCACCACCGCGGCACATGCCGGTGTCGGCCTCCAGATGCAGCCGCGCGGGCTTGCCGGCGTCCTGCGCTGCGCGGGCGATCTGGTCGACCAGGGCGACGGTGCCGACGGTCAGGTCGACGTCGTGCCCGATCGCATCGGCGTGCGGCGCGTCCGGACTGCCGAGCAGGCTCAGCACCGGCACCGTGAACCCGGCCTTGCGCAGGTCGATCGCGTCGCCGACGTGCACCACGCCAAGCCAGGTCGCACCGCCCGCTAGCGAGGCGCGGGCAGACTGCAGCATGCCATGTCCGTAACCTTCGGACTTGACCACGGCCATCACCTGGGCAGCCCCGACGTGCCTGCAGAGCGCAGCCACGTTCGCCTGGATCGCGTCCAGGTCGATCAGGGCCTCCGGCCTACCGTCCATGACGTTCCAGTGTGCCAGCCCCAGCGCCCGGATCGGCCGCGCTATCCGGCAGCGGCTCGGTTCGCCGATAGTCATTGCTTCGTGATAAGCAAGCGGCATGGCAGATCTGATCCCGCTGACGGTGCTGTTCGGCAACCCCGAACGGGTGAGCCCTCGGCTATCTCCGGACGGCTCGCAGCTTGCCTGGATTGCCCCCTACCACGGCGTTCTGAATGTCTGGGTCGCCCCGGTCAGGCCGGCCCAAGGCGTGGAATGGGATGCGGCGCGCGTCGTGACGGACGACACCGACCGGGGCATCCGCCAGTTCGCCTGGGCCCACGACGGCCGGCACTTGCTGTACCTGCAAGACACCGGGGGCGACGAGAACTGGCGGTTGCATGACGTCGACCTGCCGACGATGCAGCGCCGCGACCTCACTCCGTTCGACGGCGTGCAGACCGAGCTGATCGCTACCGAGCGTGATTTCCCGGACGAGATCCTGATCGGGCTGAACAAGGACAACCCGCAGCTGCATGACGTATACCGGCTCCACCTGCGGGCCGGCGAGCTCACTAAGGAACTGGTCAATCCTGGGCTGATCGGAATGCTGGCCGACGCGCAACTGGTCGTGCGGGCCGGCCTGCGGCCCCAGCCCGATGGCTCGATGTCGCTCGTGGTCCGCGACGGCCCCGATGGCGACTGGCGGGAGCTGTTGGTGATCCCGGCCGAGGACTCGCTGACCACGGGCCCGGTCGCGTTCAGCGCTGATGGCCGATCGCTGTTGCTGGTGTCCTCGGTAGACGCCGAAGCGGCCCGGCTGATCCGGGTTGAGCTGGCCGCCGGCGCCACCGAGGTCCTGGCCGAGGATCCGGCCGCAGATGTCAGCAGTGTTCGGCTCAATCCCGACACCCGCGAGCCCCAGATCGTCACCATCCTCAAGGCGAGGTCGGAGTACCGCGTGCTTGACCCGTCGGTGGCCAGGCATCTGGACGCTATCCGGTCGCTGCACCCCGGTGATCCCGTGTTCGCCGACGCCGACGACGCCGACCGGGTCTGGCTGGTGGCGTTCACCAATGATGCCGGCCCGGTGTCGTTTTACGCCTACGACACTGCGACCGGCACGGGCAGCTTCCTGTTCGAGCACCAGCCGGAACTGTCCAGATACGAGCTGGCGGCCATGGAGCCGGTCAGCTATCAGTCCCGTGACGGCCTGACTATCGACGGATACCTCACTTTCCCGCCGGGGCCGGACCGGACGGATCTCCCCACGGTTCTCCTGGTGCACGGCGGTCCATGGGCGCGCGACGCCTGGGGTTTCGACCCGCAGGCCCAGTGGCTGGCCAACCGCGGCTACCTGTGCATCCAGGTGAACTTCCGCGGGTCGGCCGGCTACGGCAAGGCGTTCCTGAACGCGGGCGACCGCGAATGGGGCGCTAATATGCAAAACGACCTCAGCGATGCCGTCGCGCACGCCATCAGCCAAGGCTGGACTGACCCTTCGCGGGTCGCGATCATGGGCGGCTCGTACGGCGGATACGCGGCACTTGCGGGTGCGGCCTTCACTCCCGACCTGTACCGCTGCGCCGTCGACATCGTCGGCCCGTCCAACCTGATCACTCTGATCGAGACGCTCCCGCCGTACTGGGCTCCCATGATTGCCCAGTTCCACCGGCGGGTCGGCGACCCGGCGAAGGACAAGGACTTCCTCTGGTCTCGCTCCCCGCTGTCGGCGGCCGAGCAGATCCGGATTCCGCTGCTAATAGCCCAGGGGGCCAACGACCCGCGGGTGAAACAGGCTGAGTCCGAGCAGATCGTGGCTGCCCTGGAGAAGGCAGGGATCGACCACGACTACATGCTGTTCGAGGATGAGGGCCACGGGTTCGCCAAACCGGAGAACAGGCTGAAGTTCTTCGCCGCGGCCGACAGGTTCCTCAGCCGGTATCTCGGCGGCCAGGCAGAGAGCTAGCAGCAGAGAGCTAGTAACGGAGGCCGCTGGCGTGGCCCGCTAACAGCGGCCTGAGTGCGGTAGAGGCGTTCAGTCCACAGACCGCGCACCGGCTGATGACCGCTGGCCACGCCGGAGCCCGTTCCCTTGATCGGGACCTGCGATCGTTACCGCCCGGATGGCAGCGGGAAGCGCCGCAATGATGTCGGCCGCCCCGATGGGGGCGTCTCGGGCTGCCAGGCGGCCGGCCATCCCGTGCAAGTATGCGGCCGCCGCCGCCGCGAGTGCAGGCGCGGCGCCCTGGGCGAGCAGCGAGCCGGCCAGGCCGGACAGCACGTCGCCCGAGCCGGCGGTGGCCAGCCAGCTCGAGCCGGTCGGGTTGACCAGGACCGGCTGCCCCGGTTCGGGCCGCGCAATGAGGGTGGTGGATCCCTTCAGCAGGACGATGACGCCAAGCTGAGCGGCAGCCGCAGTTGCGTAATGCAGCCTGCGGGCCTCGATGTCCACCCGGTCGGCGGCCAGCAGCCGGGCAAGCTCGCCCGCGTGCGGCGTGATCACGGTGGGCGCCTCGCGAGGCAGCAGATCAGGGTGCGCGGCGATGACCGTCAGCGCGTCGGCGTCCACGAGCGCCGGCAGGCTGGTCGCCAGCAGCGCGGCGAGCATCGCGCGGGCGCCTTGACCGGTGCCCATGCCCGGCCCGGCGGTCCAGGCCTGAACCCGGCCGGCGGTTTGCAGCGTGTCCTGCGGCTGGCTCGCGTCCGCGGTCGACAGTACGGCCTCCGGCCAGTGCTGCCTGACTACCTGCAAGGTGGCAGGCGCTGAGATCAGCCGCACCATGCCCGCGCCGCCCCTGATCGCCCCGCCAACCGAAAGCACGGCGGCACCGGTGTACTGCTCACTGCCCGCGAGCACGCCGAGCACGCCACGGCGGTACTTGTCCGACTCGGCCGACGGGCGCGGCAAGATCGCGGCAACATCGGCGGCCTGCATCGCCATCACGGCTGGCTCGGGCAGGTACGGGCCGAGGCCGATGTCGATCAGCTCGGCCGCCCCCGCATAGCTGGCGCCAGGGTCGATGAGCAGGCCCGGCTTCCAGGTTCCGAAGGTCACCGTCACGTCGGCCAGGACGGCGGCGCCATGCACCTCACCGGTGTCGGCGTCGATTCCGCTCGGCAGGTCCACGGCAACCACGACGGCTCCATCGGTGCGCGCCTGCTCGGCCAGTGCGGCGAGTTCGGCCGCGGGCTGTCGCAGCCCGCCCTGGCCGCCGATGCCGGTGAGGCCGTCGATGATCAGGTCGGCAGCGGCGATCGCGGAACGTGCCTCCGCCGTAATGCCCCTGGCCTCGGTGTCGCGGGTCGCTGCCTCGGCTGCGGCTACTACCCAGCCGCCGCGCGCCACCAGGGCCTCCTGGCCGCGCTCGTGCAGCCGCGAACCGGCGGCAATCACAGCGACGTTCGCGCCGCGTCCAGCGAGGCGGGCGCCCGCATATAGCGCGTCTCCGCCGTTATCGCCCGAGCCTGCCAGCACCACCACGCGCGACCCGTAGACCTGGGCGAGCAGGCTCGCGCATACCGACGCGAGGCCCGCGGCGGCTCGCTGCATGAGCGCCCCTTCGGGCAGTTTCGCCATCAGCGCCTGCTCGGCGGTCCGCACTGCCGCCACCGTGTGCGCGTTCCTCATCGGTCACCCCCCTGTTCTTTCCGCAAGCCGCTGATAGCACTACCTTCTTTTGTCATCGGGAACTCCCGGGGAACGCTTGTGCCGCTTGTCCCATGAGGACTGAGATGAGACGGCGTCCCCGGGGGTGACCGGCGGAGGCCCGAAGCCCGCGAGGGTGTTGTCCCGGTGAGGACTGGTCTATCAGCACGGCGCTGTGCCTCCTCGGCCCGTAGCGATCGTCGTGTTCCTGGAGGTGGTGCGCGTGCTTGGCGTGGGCGTGGACTGGGCGGAGTCGTTCCATGACGTCGCCCTGGGTGTTGCGGGCCGGGGGGTGTTCGAGCAGTTCCGGGTCGATCATGGCCCGGCCGGGGTGGCCCGGCTGGTGGCCCGCTGCCTGGAACTGGAACCCGATCCGGCGGAGGTCCGGGTGGTGCTGGAGACCCGGCACGGGCCGCTGGTGGAGGCCCTGGCCGATGCGGGGTTCACGGTGCTGCCGGTGAACCCGGACCTGGTCGCGCGGCGCCGCGGCCCGGCGCGCAAGAAAGACGACGCCGAAGACGCACGGATCTGCTGCCTGATGGCACTGGACTCTTACCTGGACCTGCGCCAGCTCATCCCGCACGGCGAGATCGGGGCCGAGTTGCGGGCGATCGCCCGCGACGACGAGCGGGCCTCCCGCGACGAGCGGCGCATCGGCAACCGGCTGCGCGCTGACCTGCTCGCGGTGTTCCCCGCCGCGATCGACATCGCCGGCGGCGACCTCGGCGCAGCGGTGTTCTGAAGCTGCTGGAACGCTGGCCCTCGGCCGGGGAACTGGCCGCCGCCGCCCGCGAGGAGATCGAGACCTTTGCCCGGTCCGCCCGGCACGGCTGGCCCGGCCGGTTCGCGGACCGGGTGACCGAGGCGATGGCCGAGCCCCGGCTGCCGGTACGGCCCGAGCTGGCCCGCGCCAAAGCCGGCAGCATCCGCCTGGCCGCCGGCCAGCTGCTGCTGCTCCGCGACCAGCGCAGGGCCTGGGAGAAGCGGATGGGCGAGCTGCTCCTCGGCGCCCCCCGCACCGGCCGGGATCACACCCCCAAGGACCCCGACCCGGGGAAGGCGTTCCCGGGCGGAGAGATCTACCTGAGCATGCCTGGCCTGGGTGATCGTCTCGCCGCCCGGGTCGCCGGCGAGATCGGCGAGCACTTCGAGCAGTTCACCACGCCGAACGCCCTGCAATGCTACGCCGGACGCGCGCCGGTCACCCGCCGGTCCGGGCGCAGCGAGTTCACCATCGCCCGCCGCCTGGCCTACAACCGGCACCTTGGCGAGGCCGTCCAGCAATGGGCGTTCTGCAGCCTGAACCAGTCCGCATGGGCACGCGAGTTCTACGACGCCAAGATGGCCATCGGGAACACCCACCACGCCGCGCTGCGCAAACTCGGCAACCGCTGGCTCGAAGTCCTCTGGCACTGCCTGGACAAAGGCGTCTGCTACGACGAGAAGACCCACGCCGCCAACCGCCTCAAAGGACACGCCCTCAAACCCGCGGCGTGAGGTTGACAGAGGGTGTCTCATCGCTCAGCGACGACCATCGCGACGCACAGGCCGCCGTCGTGGCTGATGGACAGGTGCCAGGACGTGACGCCCAGCCGCGCCGCGGCAGCCGCCACCGACCCGTAGATGGCCAGCTGAGGCCGCCCGAGGCTGTCGTGCCCGACAACCGCATCTGTCCACAACAGCCCCGACGGGCCGCCGAGTGCCTTGGCCACTGCTTCCTTGGCCGCGAAGCAACCGGCCAGCGAGCGGACGGGCTGGCCCATTTCGCTTGCAGCGAACAGCCGGGCGGCAAGCTCGGGAGTCCTGGCGAGAGCTTGTTCCAGCCTGGCGACCTCGGCGATGTCGACGCCGATGCCCACGATCATGAGTTAAGCCTGCCACGAGGTGCACCCGCGCCTCAGGCCTCAGGCTCGATTGGCCATCGCGAGGCCGGCAAACAAGCTCCGGCCCCTTCTTTCCATCGATTCCGCAGTAACAAACCCGACTAAAACGGTCTGCAAAGCGTGCGAAATCGATGAAAGGAGGTTGGGCGCTCCTGTTCCCGCGAAGCCTGCCGCCCGTTTTGGCCAGATTTTGGCATTTGCCGCAGCCGCGCCACCAGCGCGTGGCTAACCCAGGTCTCTGATCGCGTCGGCAAGTTGCGCGGCGAGACGTTCCGCCTGGCTGGAGTCCTCGGCCTCGACCATGACACGTACCGCGGGCTCGGTGCCGCTCGGCCGGACCAGCACCCGGCCAGCCTCGCCTAGCTCTGCCTCCGCGCCGGCCACGGCCTCGGCTAGCTCTCGAGAGGTGGCAACGCGAGCCTTGTTCACGCCGGGAACGCTGATAAGCACCTGCGGGTACCTCGTCATCACGCTGACCAGATCGGCCAGCGGCCGGTCCTGACGTACTGTCTCAGCCAGCAGCTGCAGCCCGGTCAGCAGCCCGTCGCCGGTTGTTGCGTGGTCCAGCATGATGATGTGCCCCGACTGCTCGCCGCCGAGGACGTATTTGCCGTCGAGCATGGCCGCTATCAGGTAGCGGTCGCCCACCGGCGTCTCGACCACGTCGATGCCGACACCGCGCATCGCGTGCCGGAAGCCGAGATTGGTCATGACCGTGGCGACCACGGTGTCGCCGGCCAGCCTGCCGTCGGCCTTGAGCGCGACCGCGAGCACGGCCAGGATCTGATCCCCGTCGATGACCCGGCCCGATGCGTCGACGGCGAGACAGCGATCGGCATCTCCGTCGTGCGCTATGCCGGCGTCAGCGCCATAGTCAAGCACCGCCGCCGATAGCGCACCCAGGCTGGTCGACCCGCAGCCCTCGTTGATGTTGAGGCCGTCCGGCTCAGTCCCGATCGCGATCACCTCAGCGCCCGCGCGGCGCAGCAGGCCCGGCGCATAAGCGGCCGCCGCCCCGTGCGCGCAGTCAACCACGACCCGAAGGCCTGCCAGCGGGCCGCCAGGCCGGTCGGGCACCGTGCTCAGCAGATGGGTGAGGTAGCGCTCGCCCTCGTCGGCCGCGTCCCGCACGCGCCCGAACCCGGCCTCCGGCACGCCCAAGGGCCCAAGCGCACCCGTACCAGGCTGCCCAGCGCCAGGGCGCCCACCGCCAGGCTGACTAGCGCCAGGCTGGCCAGCCAGCCGCGCCTCGATCTCGTCCTCGACCGCGTCCGGAAGCTTCACGCCGCCGCGGGCGAAGAACTTGATCCCGTTGTCGGGCGCCGGATTGTGACTCGCCGACAGCATGACGCCAAACTCGGCGCCCATTTCGGTGGTCAGATACGCAACCGCGGGAGTGGGCATGACGCCGAGCCTGACCACATCGACGCCGCTGGCGGCCAGCCCGGCCACGACCGCGGCCTCGAGGAACTCGCCCGAAGCTCTCGGATCCCGGCCTACGACAGCGAACGGCCGCCGGTGCGCAGTTTTAGCGGTGGCAAATGCGCCTGATCCAGAAAGCACGCTGGCAGCGGCTGCGGACAAGCTCAGGGCCAGGCCCGCGGTCAGCTCGCGACCTGCGACGCCCCTGACACCGTCGGTACCAAAAAGTTGACCCATCCCGCCGCGATCCCGGTGCCGTGCGGGCGGCGGTTAGCGCTTGGAGTACTGCGGAGCCTTGCGGGCCTTTTTCAGGCCGGCCTTCTTACGTTCGGTGACCCGCGCGTCCCTGGTCAGGAACCCGGCACGCTTCAGCATCGGCAGGCTGTCCGGATCCACCAGGATCAGCGCCCTGGCGATGCCAAGCCGGAGCGCTCCAGCCTGCCCGCTCACACCGCCTCCGTCAATCCGGGCGATCACGTCGAACTGGTCGTCCGCACCGAGCGTGACTAGCGGCTCACTGACCAGCTGCTGGTGCACCTTGTTCGGGAAGTAGTTCTCCAGCGACCGGTCGTTGATCTTCCACTGCCCGCTGCCCGGCTGAATGCGGACCCGCGCGATGGCCTCCTTGCGGCGGCCGGTGCCCAGCGCCTTGCCGGTCACCACCGGCTTGCGCGCAGCCGGCTTGGGCGCGTCGCTGGTCTGGGTGGTGTACTCCGACAGGTGCTCCTCGGCGGCCAGGTCGGCCTCCGCGCCAGCATCCAATGTCTCGGTGGACTCGGCCACGTTTTCTTCCTCGTGCTTCCCGCTTGACTCTCTTGCCTGGCTTGAGTTGCCTTGCCCGGCTCTGACTGTCGTCGCGCTACTTGGTGGCCCGGCCACCTTGCTGCTCGACCTGCGAAATCTCGAATGGCGCCGGCTGCTGTGCCTTGTGCGGGTGCTCGGGGCCCGCATACACCTTGAGCTTGCGCAGCATCTGCCGGCCCAGTGCGTTCTTGGGCAGCATGCCCTTGACGGCCTTCTCGACTGCCCGCTCCGGGCTCTTGGCCATCAGCTCGGCGTAGGACATCGATCGCAGCCCGCCCGGGTAACCGGAGTGCCGGTAGGCCATCTTGTCCTGCAGCTTGTTCCCGCTCAGCGCGACCTTTGCCGCGTTGACGATCACGACGAAGTCGCCGGTGTCCACGTGCGGCGCGAAGATCGGCTTGTGCTTGCCGCGCAGCAGCACCGCAGTCTGGCTGGCCAGCCGGCCGAGGACGACGTCCGATGCGTCGATCACGTGCCACTGCCGCTGGATGTCAGCGGCCTTCGGGCTGAAAGTGCGCACAGTCATAAGCCTTCGCGTGTGAGTCCTGAATCTGGCCCGCGCTGAGTACGTGTTCTGCCTTGACGCGGGGATCCGCAGGCACCGGCCGCAGCTCACTCACCCGAGACGGGTCCAGCGGGCATGCCAGCACACATGGATGCCTGGCAAGGATACCGGCCGTTACCGGCAACGGTCAAAGCGAGCCGCCAGCTGCGCCCGCAGCCGACGGCGGGTCACCTGCAACAGTTCAGGCCCGGCCACCCCGGTCCCTGGACCTGGCGGCCACCTCAGCCCGCCGATATTACTGGGAACGTGGCCAGCCATCCTCCCGGTAGCTGGCCCGCTCGGGCCACCGGGTGACTCGTGCCCGGCGGCGGGCAGGGCGCGGAAATAGGTTGCTGCAAAGAAAAACGTGACGAGCCGAACTTGGTTCTGCGGAGCGATACGCTCGCCGCATGCGCAGATCCGCCGACGACCCCGACCAGCAGGACAGTCGTCGGCGCGACCACCGGTCGGGGCGCGGCGGGCCGGACGCATCGCCGCAGCCGCCGCAGCAACCGGCCGCAGCGCATGCCCGGCCGTCCGCCGGCGGCAGCGGCACCGTGCCCTCCGCCGAATGGCCGGGGGCGCCCGGGCGGCAGGTAACGCCCGGCCAGCGGCCGACCGGCCGACCCCCGGCGGCGGACCAGCGACGCGCCGATGCGGCGCCAGATACCGGTTCGGTGTTCGTGCCGGGTTATGACAGCGGTAGGGCCCCGGCCGGCGGACCCGCGGCCACGCAGGGCGGAACGGCAGCCACCGGGACGTCCTGGTACGGCTCTCCGGCCGGCGGGGCTGCCGGCAAGGGTCCGGTCCGCGGTTATCCTCCGGTCCCAGGCCAGCCGCCGCCAATCTACCCTCCCGGCCAGTTCGCAGCCTGGAACCGCCAGCCGGTCCGCCCGAGGAGTCAGTCCGACCAGCCAGGACAGCAGGCTGACCGCAACACGGCCGAACGCGACCAACTGGGTTCACGGTCCGATCCGGGCTACTCGGTGCTCGCCGTCAGTGACCCTGCGGCCGACGTCACATCCACGCAGACGTGGCAGGCCGTAGAGGACGGCCGGGCGACGGGCACTTGGACGATGCCGGCCCGGCCGGGAGCCGGGCCGTCGTCGCGGCCCAGCAATGACCGGGCGTCTTCAAGTGTGCCGTTCCCGCGTGGACCGGCGCCGGGCCTGGAGCGGCCGAGCCAGCCGGTGGCATTGCCACCCGGGCCAGGTACCGCCGCTGGAGGAAGCGACGCGGGAGCCACAGCCTCAGCGCGTGCGGCAGGCACGCGCGGGCCGGCTGGGGACGGGGTGACAGGTGCCGCCGCCGGCGGCGCGGCCCCGGGAGCCGGAGATGCGAGTGCCGCTGCGGTCGCCGGCGGCTCAGGCGGCGCACCTGCCGGAGGAACAACTGCTCCGGGCAGAGCCGCCGGCGCAACGCGCCGGTCCGGCCGCGGACCTGGGGCGCATACCGGCCCGCACACCGTTCAGCGCTCCCGCCGGAAGCGGCCGGCCAGCGTAAAGGTGGCGTTCTCGGCAGCCCTGCTCCTGGTGCTCGCGGCCGCCGGCGCCCTGACCTACGTGGTATTGCACCACCCGGCCAAGGTTGTTCAATCCACCGTCCTGCACAAGTCCGGCAAGACCACCCCGGCACCGCAGCCAAGCCCGACCCTCGGCGTTTACGGCCACATCGGCTCGCGCGGGTCAGATCCGCAGCCGCTCACGGTTGCCCAGCTGTACCCGGCCAGCTTCACGACCGGCGGCGACACTGTCACCCGCACCGTGAGCCGCGAGAGCAGGCATTGCGGCGCTGCGGTGGTCGGATCGGGTCTCCAGTCGGCCATTAGCGCGGGCGGCTGCAGCCAGGTCGTGCGTGCTACCTACCTGGGTGCGGGCCTGAAGATGATGGGCACCATCGGAGTGTTGAACCTCAAAACCGGGCAGGCAGCCAAGAAAGCGGCAAGTTCGGCCGGTGCCGTCAACTTCGTCGCCCAGCTGCGTGCGCATAAGGGTCCGACGAGCAAGATCGGCAAGGGTACGGGTATCGAGGAAGCCGCGGCCAAAGGCCACTACCTCATCCTGATCTGGGCCGAGTTCACAGACCTGCGCAAGCCCAAGAACACCTATCAGCGGTCCGAGCTCGTGCGGTTCATGACCCAGATGCTGGACAAGACCGCGAACGTCAGCCTCGCCACCCGGATGGCCACCGGAACCCCGTAAGCCTGCATCTTCCGGGGAACGGGGGGTGGTGGGCGAACGGCCGCTCGCTAGTTACTCAGCGGAGCAAAGCGAGCAGACCCGGATCTGACCTGCCGGGCGCGCCTTTGTCGGGCCGTCTTCCCTGGCTAATGATCGAGCTGCCGGGTGCGCCGCGTCGCGGCGGCGCGGGCAGCCATCTCGGCGGGGTCCGGGTAGCCGACCTCCTCCAGGCACAGCGGATGCGGAGGCGCCACCCGGACCGTCGGAACGCGCAGCCGGGCCGCGAGCACCTCGCCCGGCCATGCGGGCAGCTTGCCGCCGTCGCCGACGCTGAGCAGGGCGCCCACCAGGGACCTGACCATGTTGTGGCAGAACGCGTCGGCGCACGCCGTGGCGACGGCCACGCCGGGCTGGGCGCGCGTCCAGTCCAGCCGGAGCAACTGCCGGATCGTGGTCGCGCCCTCGCGACGGCGGCAGAACGCGGCGAAGTCATGCTCGCCCAGGCATGCCTGAGCTGCCTCGTTCATCCGGTCTAGGTCGAGCGGACGGGAGTACCACAGCGTGTCCTGACGGCGGAGCGGGTCGGCGAATCTGGGATCGTCGCAAACCCGGTAGGTATACCGCCGCCAGAGCGCCGAAAACCGCGCGTCGAACCCGTCCGGGGCAGGTCCGATGGCCTGCACCCTGATGGCTGGAGGCAGGAGGCGGGCCAGCCGGCGCAGAGCTGAGTCCGCTGCTGACGACCATTTCTCCGCCGGAACGTCGAGGTGGGCGACCTGGCCGCGGGCATGCACGCCCGCGTCAGTGCGCCCGGCGACGGTCAGGGCGGCGGGCTCGTCCAGCGCGATCGCCCGCCACAGGGCCGCTTCGAGCGTCTCCTGGACCGTTTCCAGGCCGGGCTGGGTGGCCCAGCCATGGAACGGCGAGCCGTCATAACTGACGTCGATACGGAGCCGGAGCAAGACGAGCCCGGCCGGATCCGACCGGCCGGGCTCGCTTGCTGGCTCCTCGTTACGCGTCGGTGGCCGTCTCGTCGGTCGCCCCGGCCTCGTCGGCCACAGCAGCCTCGTCCGCCACCCCGGCGTCATCAGCCACAGCAGCCTCGTCCGCCACCCCGGCGTCATCAGCCACAGCAGCCTCGTCCGCCACCCCGGCCTCATCGGCCACAGCAGCCTCGTCGGCCGTTGTCGTGACGGCCTGACCGCGGCCCGCTCTGCCCGTGGCCGGCGCGACGGCCGGAGCCCGGCGGGCCCGGCGACGGCGCGTCTTAGGCTCCGCCTCCTCGCGGATCAGTTCGATAACCGCCAGCGCGGCGTTGTCACCCTTGCGCGGCCCCACCTTGGTAATCCTCGTGTAGCCGCCGTCGCGGCTGGCGAAGCTCGGCCCGATCTCGGCGAACAGCGTGTGCACCACGCTCTTGTCGGTCACCACGGTAAGAACCTGGCGCCGTGCGTGCAGGTCACCGCGCTTGGCGAAGGTGATCAGCCGCTCGGCCAGCGGGCGCAGCCTGCGCGCTCTGGCCTCGGTCGTCGTGATCTTGCCATGCTCGAACAGCGCGGTGGCCAGGTTCGCCATCATGTGCCGCTGGTGGGCCGGGCTCCCGCCGAGTCGGTGGCCCTTGGTGGGCGTGGGCATCGGACAATTCTCCTCGGTTCAGTACTGACAGGCGACTGAGTACCGGCAGGCATCTGGCCTGTCAGTACTGCTCGGTTTCGACGTAATCCTCTTCATCGTCGGCCCCGTAACTGTCGGCCGCCGAGCCCGGATCGAATCCGGGCGGGGAGTCCTTCAGCGCAAGGCCCATGTCGGTGAGCTTCTGCTTGACTTCCTCAATCGACTTAGCGCCGAAGTTGCGGATGTCAAGCAGGTCCTGCTCGCTCCTGGCGACAAGCTCGCCCACAGTGTGGATGCCCTCACGCTTGAGGCAGTTGTAGGAACGAACCGTGAGGTTCAGCTCCTCGATCAGCAGCGCAAGGTCTGCGGCGAGGGCCGCGTCCGTCGGCGACGGCCCGATGTCGATGCCCTCGGCGTCCAGGTTCAGTTCCCTGGCCAGGCCGAACAGCTCCACCAGCGTCTTGCCGGCGCTTGCGACCGCGTCCCGTGGACGCAGGCTGGCCTTGGTCTCGACGTCGAGGATGAGCTTGTCGAAGTCGGTCCGCTGCTCGACACGAGTCGCCTCGACCTTGTAGGTCACCCGCAGCACCGGCGAGTAGATGGAGTCGATCGGGATTCGGCCGATCTCCTGACCAGGCTGCTTGTTCTGGGCGGCGGAAACATAGCCGCGGCCGCGCTCGACCGTCAGCTCCATCTCCAACTTGCCCTTGCCGTTCAGGGTGGCGATGTGCAGGTCGGGGTTGTGCACTTCGATGCCGGCCGGCGGCGCGATGTCGGCTGCGGTGACCGGGCCGGGACCCTGCTTCCGCAGGTACATGTGCATCGGCTCATCGTGCTCTGAGGAGACGACGAGTTCCTTGAGGTTCAGGATGATGTCGGTAACGTCCTCGGTGATGCCGGGTACCGTCGAGAACTCGTGCAGCACGCCCTCGATCCTGATGCTGGTTACCGCCGCACCGGGGATCGACGACAGCAGCGTACGGCGCAGCGAGTTTCCGATGGTGTAGCCGAACCCTGGCTCCAACGGCTCGATAACGAACCTGGACCGGAATTCGTTCATCTGCTCCTCGGCGAGGCCGGGGCGCTGGGCGATGAGCATGACTCTTCCTTTCCGCGCTGCCCGCTATATGACAGTCGCGACTCTCGCTGGCGGATGGCCACCAGCGGTACTGCCCGCAGACCCGGGGCGCTTGGCCGCCATAGCCGCCTGCGGTCCACCTGCAGACTGGCGCTGGCGGTTCGGGCCGCCAGGCCGGCTTGCTTACTTCGAGTAATACTCGACGATGAGCTGTTCCTGAACAAGAGTGTCGATCTGCGCCCGGACTGGGAGAGTGTGCACTAGTACGCGCATCTTGTCTGGTATGACCTCGATCCAGGATGGCGGAGTGCGCTCGCCAGCCTCGGCCCTGGCCACGATGAACGGCGTCAGCTCCCTGGACTTGGGCGAGATCTCGACGATGTCGCTGTCGCTGACGCGGTAGGAAGGGATGTCCACCTTCTTGCCGTTGACGAGCACGTGCCCGTGCCCGACCAGCTGGCGGGCCATGTCCCGGCTCTTGGCGAAGCCAGCCCGGTAGACGATGTTGTCCAGGCGAGTCTCCAGGATCTGCAGCAGCACTTCGCCGGTCTTGCCGCGCTTGCGCGCAGCTTCCTCGTAGTAGTTGCTGAACTGCTTCTCCAGCACGCCGTAGATCCTTTTGGCCTTCTGCTTTTCCCGGACCTGAAGCAGGTACTCGCTCTCCTTGGGCCGGTTACGCCCGTGCTCGCCCGGCGGATACGGCCGGATCTCGATCGGGCATTTGGGCGAGTCGCACTTGGCGCCCTTCAGGAACAATTTGGTCTTCTCGCGGCGGCAGCGCTTGCAGTCCGCACCGGTGTATCGAGCCATGTGTGTTGCTTACTCCTCAGACCCGCCGCCGCTTAGGCGGGCGGCAGCCGTTGTGCGGAACGGGGGTGACGTCCTGGATGGATCCGACCTCAAGGCCGGTCGCCTGGAGCGACCTGATCGCGGTCTCCCGGCCGGAGCCAGGACCCTTTACGAAGACGTCGACCTTGCGCATGCCGTGCTCCATCGCCCGGCGCGCCGCGGCCTCGGCGGCCATCTGCGCGGCGTACGGAGTGGACTTGCGCGAGCCCTTGAAGCCAACCTGCCCGGACGAAGCCCAGGAGATCACGCTGCCGCCAGGATCGGTGATGGACACGATCGTGTTGTTAAAGGTGCTCTTGATATGCGCGTGGCCATGCGCAATGTTCTTGCGTTCCTTCCGGCGTACCTTCTTGACGCCGGTGCGGCTCTTCGGAGGCATTCTGCTCCCTCTACCTTGCTGAGGTGGTCGGACCTACTGCGTGCCCGCAACCCGCGATCGACGGCGGGAGCGGTCCGCAGCGGACTACTTCTTGCCGGCCTTCTTCTTGCCGGCCACTGTCTTCTTCTTGCCCTTGCGGGTACGCGCGTTGGTTTGGGTCCGCTGACCGTGCACCGGCAGCCCGCGACGGTGGCGGATGCCCTGGTAGCAACCGATCTCGATCTTGCGCCGGATGTCAGATTGAACCTCGCGGCGCAGGTCACCCTCGACCTGGTAGTTGGCCTCGATCCAGTCACGCAGCCGGATGACGTCGTCATCGCTGAGCGAGTGGACTCGGGTGTCGCCGCTCACACCCGTGGCGGCCAGCGTCTCGAATGCTCGGGTACGGCCAATGCCGTAAATGTAGGTAAGTGCGACCTCGAGCCGCTTATCACGCGGGAGGTCGACGCCAACGAGGCGTGCCATCGGGCAGTTCTCCTTCTGTCAATGCGGAGGTCGTGCGCGCCGCTCCGCGTCCCTGCCCGGACACGGCCCCGGCCTCCTCCGGGGGTGCTCCGCTGCCGGAGCTAGCCGGCAGCGGATTGCGGTGCGTGCTTGATTAAGTTGTCGGCTAATCCAGAGCTTGCCTGGACAGTCCGGTCCGGGCCTCAGCCCTGACGCTGCTTGTGCCGCGGATCAGAGCAGATGACCATGACCCGGCCGTGCCTGCGAATGATCCTGCACTTGCTGCAGATCTTCTTCACACTCGGCTTGACCTTCATTGCCTGGTCTCTCCTGTGGCGAGCCGGTTTCCCGGCCTGCTTTGCTCGTTTTACTTGTACCGGTAGACGATCCGCCCACGACTAAGGTCGTAGGGGCTCAGCTCGACGACGACCCGGTCATCGGGCAGGATCCGGATGTAGTGCATCCGCATCTTGCCGCTGATGTGGGCGAGGACCTTGTGCCCGTTGTCCAGCTCCACCCTGAAGAAGGCGTTCGGGAGCGACTCCACGACCGTTCCCTCGATCTCGATGGCGCCGTCTTTCTTGGCCATGCCCTCCGCGCTTCGCTGCTTGTTACGGCCAGCTTGCTGTCGTGCCTGCAAGCTGGCGCTTGTGGTTAAGGCTGATCATCGCCCGGCCAGTTGGAGATCCAGGGACGGGCGGCCCGGCTGACTTGCAGTCGTCGTGAACGCTATTAGCGCAGCACGCTGACGATAGCTCCATGGGCCGTGGGAAAGTCTACTTCAGGTCGGCTCTCAACGCGAACCCAGTCCGTTCAGCCGGTGATCCCCGGCTACAACCGCGAAGGCCGTGGTGATATTCCACACCGGCGCAGCGGCTCTATTTCCAGGCCAGGCCGGGGAGGTCGAGTCGCCGCCTGGCAGCTCTCCCGGCCTATGGCCGTCGCCCAGGCGGGGCTGCGACGGGCCGCTGCGGACGGCCGCGTTCGTGAGCCAGCTGCCGGCGAGCACCGCGCCCCAGGGCCCGGCCACCCACAGCGGCCATACGTAGCCGCGACCGGACAGGGCCCACACCACGAAGCAGATCAGGGTACAGGTGAACCAGCTGCCCCAGGCCGCTCGCCAGGCTTCCGAACCGCCATGGCCGCCACCCCGCCGGGGCGGCGGGCGCTGCACCTGCCTGGGCTGACGGGTCAGCGGCGCGTCGGGGAGCCGGTAGAGGTCGATGCCGGGAAGGTCCTTCAGCAGCTCGTCCAGCTCTCCCACGGTTCTGGCGGCGAATGCACTATCGAGCCGTTCGCTGAATTCCTGCGCGGTCAGGCGGCCTGCGGCGTGGTGCTCTCTGAGCAGCGTGGCAACCCGGTCCCGGTCCGCGTCAGATGCTCGGATATTGGGGTCGTATGCCACGTTTACTCCCGCGTCTGTACTTGCTCGCGCGCACCGGCCGGGACGCGCTCGCGGCTGCCGCCCCGCCAGTGTCGCGAACCCGCTGGCGCCGCCGTCCGGCGCCGTCAGCACCCAGGGACCATCCGCCGTGATGGCCACGGTGTGCTCGAAATGGGCCGCCCAGCTGCCGTCCTCGGTGACAACCGTCCACTCGTCGTCAAGCAGCCTGGTCTGCGGCTGGCCGAGCACGAGCATCGGCTCGATCGCGAGCGCCATGCCCTCCTGGAGCACCGGCCCGTGGCCGGGCCGCCCGAAATTCGGTACGGCCGGGTCCATGTGCATCTGCGTCCCGATGCCATGGCCGGTGTACTCGCGCACGATCCCGTACGGACCGGCCGCGCGCGCCGCGCACTGCACCGCGTGGGAGATATCGGAGAGCCGATGTCCGGGCACTGCCTGGGCCAGCCCATGCCAGAGCGCCTGCTCGCAGGCGCTCAGCAGGCCGGACAGCTCCGCCGCGCTGGGGCCAGCGCCAACGGCCGGCCGCGTGGCGCCAACCGCCCGCCCGACCGGAACGGTAACGGCAGAGTCGCCATGCCAGCCGCCGACGATGGCGCCGCAGTCGATGGAGATCACGTCCCCGTCCTGCAGTATCTGCCGCGGACTG
Organism: uncultured Actinomycetota bacterium; assembly: GCA_963711055.1. Lineage (GTDB taxonomy): Bacteria > Actinomycetota > Actinomycetes > Streptosporangiales > Streptosporangiaceae > JAJYUU01. Next base: position 37,709 of record CAVQCR010000020.1, read on the forward strand.
GGGATGCCGTGAACAATCTGTTCGTTGACCGACGTGCAGATCGTCGCCGGGTAGCCGTGGTAGCCCTTAAAGGAGGGAACGGCGCCCGCCAGCTGGATCTCTCGCTCCGCTATCGCGTCGAGCTCGGCCGTGCTGATCCCTGGCGTCACGGCGGCTACCGCGGCTTGCAGCGCCGCCGCCGTGACGAGCCCGGCCTCGCGCATGCTCGCGATCTGGGCCGGTGTCTTGATCTGGATCGGCTCGTCCCGTCTTAGCCGCATAGCGCCTCCCCTGCACTGCTCTTCACGGTACCGCGCCCGGGCAATGCCGGCTTCAGAGGAGGAACCGGCGCAAGGCGGCCATGGACCGCGCGGTGATCTCCTCCACCGGACCAGTGGCGTCGATGCCGAGCAAGATGCCGTCGTCAGCATAAAAGGCGATCAGCGGCTGGGTCTGCTGGGCGTAGACGTCGAGCCGGTGCCGGATCGTCAGCTCGCGATCGTCGTCGCGCTGGAAGAGCTCGCCGCCGCAGTCGTCACACAAGCCTGCCCTGGCAGGCGGCTCGAACAGGACATGCCAGATCCGTCCGCAAACCCGGCAGGTCCGGCGGCCGGAAAGCCGCCGGACCACCTCGTCGTCGTCTACTACGAGCTCCAGTACGATATTGAGGCGCGTATCCCAGCCAGCCAGCAGTTTGCGCAGCGTCTCGGCCTGCGACACGTTCCGCGGGAAGCCGTCCAGCAGGAAGCCGCTTTGCGCGTCATCCTCCAGCAGCCGGGCCTCGACCATGGCGATGGTGACCTCGTCCGGGACCAGGTCCCCGCGATCCATGAACGCCTTCGCCTGCTGCCCCAGTTCAGTGCCGGTACTGACGTTGTACCGGAAGATGTCGCCTGTTGAGATCTTCGGGATCGACAGGTGTGAGGCTATGAACTGGGCCTGTGTCCCCTTGCCCGCACCGGGGGGCCCGACGAGGACGATGCGCACTACCGCAGGAAGCCCTCGTAGTTGCGCTGCTGCAGCTGGCTCTCGATCTGCTTCACGGTGTCAAGCCCGACTCCCACCATGATCAGAATGCTGGTACCGCCGAGCGGGAACTGCGAGTTGGCATCGAGCAAGCCAATTGCGATGATCGGGATCAGCGCCACTATCCCGAGGTAGAGCGATCCGGCGGCGGTCAGCCTGCTCAGCACGTAACTCAGGTAGCCAGCCGTCGGGCCACCTGGCCGGATGCCAGGGATGAAACCGCCGCTCTTCTTCATGTTGTCCGCCACCTCGGTCGGGTTAAAGGTGATCGACACGTAGAAGTAGGTGAAGAAGACGATGAGCAGGAAGAACCCGAGAGCGTAAGCCGCCGTGGCGCTCTGCCCGGCCAGGTTGGTTCTCGACCCAGCCAGCCCAGCCGGTTGGCACAAGCTGGCCGTTCTCCTTGTGGCCGAAGAGCTGAGCGGCCAGCTGCGGAATGTAGAGCAGCGACGAGGCAAAGATGACCGGGATAACGCCGGCCTGGTTGACTTTGAGCGGAATGTAGGTGGAAGTGCCGCCATACATGCGCCGGCCGACCATCCGCTTGGCGTACTGGATCGGGATGCGCCGTTGCGCCTGCTCCATCAAGGCGACAAAGGCGACGACCGCCACGCCCATGATCAGCACCAGGATGAACACGACCGGGCCCTTGTTCTCCCGGATCAGGTTCAGCTCGCCGGGCACCACGGCGATGATCTGGGTGAAGATCATCACCGACATGCCGTTGCCGACGCCGCGGTCGGTGATCATCTCGCCCAGCCACATGATCACGGCGGTGCCAGCAGTCATCACGATGACCATCGTGGTGATGGTGAATACCGACGGGTTCGGGATCAGTTTGGCGGTGCAGCCGGGGATCAGGTTGCCGGAGCGGGCCAGCGCGATGATGCCGGTGGACTGCAGGACGGCCAGGCCGACGGTGAGGTACCGGGTGTACTGGGTGATCTTCGCCTGGCCGGTCTGGCCCTCCTGCCGCAGTGCCTCCAGCCGCGGGATGACCACGGCGAGCAGCTGCAGGATGATGCTGGCGGTGATGTACGGCATGATGCCGAGCGCGAACACCGTCAGCTTCGTCAGCGAGTTGCCGCTGAACAGGTTGAGCAGCTGGAAAATGCCGGTCTGCTTGCTCCCGGCCAGACAGGTGTTCACTGCCGCGTGCGACACGCCTGGCGTCGGCAGCTGCTGTCCGAGCCGGAACACGGCGATGATAAACACCGTGAAGAGCAGTTTCTTGCGCAGGTCAGGCGTTCGGAACGCCCGGATGAACGCGGTCAGCATGCGCCGTCCCCTACTCCATAGTTCAACGTCATCTGCCGCTCCCAGTCGCGGGACAGCCGCGCCAGCCGCCGTAGCGACAACGCTCGCAAAGTCTAACTTGCCTATCTAGCTGCGATAGCCACGCCGGAAGCACGCGGCCGGACACACGCCAGTCCGGGCCAGCGGAGTCTAAGCTGACCCGGGCCTTACTTACGGCGGCGGTCATCTCACAGTTCGGTAACAGTTCCGCCCGCCGCGGCGATCTTCTGGCGTGCCGTGGACGAGAAGCCGTGCGCGCTGACCTGCAGCGCCGCCGTGATCTCGCCCTGACCGAGCACTTTCACCAGCTCGCCCGGCCGGACCGCGCCCTTGGCGGCCAGGCTCTCCGGGTTGACCTCGCCGCCGGATGGATAGAGCGAGGCTAGCCGGTCCAGATTAACGACCTGGTAGGTGGTCTTGAAGCGGGCGTTCGAGAAACCCTTCAGCTTCGGCAGCCGCCGGGTCAGCGGCATCTGGCCACCCTCGAACCCCTCGGGGATCTGGTTGCGCGCCTTGCTGCCCTTGGTGCCGCGGCCGGCGGTCTTGCCCTTGGAGGCTTCACCGCGGCCAACCCTGGTGCGCGCGGTGCGGGCGCCCGGAGCGGGCCTCAGGTGGTGGATCTTCAGACCGGCCCGGCCGCCCAGCGCTGTAGTGTCCGGCGCTGTAGTGTCCGGCGTTGCTTTGCCCGGCTGCACGGCCTTGCTGGCCGTGGCGTCGGTGTCTGCCATCGTTAGTCAACCTCCTCCACGGTGACCAGGTGGCGTACCACCTTGATCATGCCGCGGATCTCGGGCCGGTCTTGCTTGATGACCACGTCGCCGATGCGGTGCAGGCCAAGCGATCGCAGCGAGTCCCGCTGCGCCTTTAGGCCACCGATCTTCGACTTGATCTGGGTCACTTTCAGGTCTGCCATGGTGTCGTCGCTCCGCCTCAGCTGTTCTCTGCCGCGGTCGCGGTGGCAGCGCCGGCGGTTGCGCCGGTAGCCGCGGCAGCACGGGCCCTGAGCATGGCGGCCGGGGCCACGTGCTCGATCGGCAGCCCGCGCCTGGCCGCGATCTCCTCCGGCCGGTTCAGGCTCTTCAGCGCCGTCACGGTGGCGTGCACGACGTTGATCGGGTTGGACGAGCCGAGCGACCGGGACAGCACGTCGTGGATGCCCGCGCACTCCAGGACGGCGCGGACCGGGCCGCCCGCGATGACGCCGGTACCGGGGCTGGCAGGTTTCAGCAGCACCACGCCTGCCGACTCCTCGCCCTGCACGGTGTGCGGGATCGTGCCGGCGATGCGGGGCACCCGGAAGAAGGACTTCTTAGCCGCCTCGACGCCCTTGGCGATGGCGGCCGGAACCTCCTTGGCCTTGCCGTAGCCGACGCCGACCATGCCGTTGCCGTCACCCACCACGACCAGCGCCGTGAAGCTGAACCTGCGGCCGCCCTGCACGACCTTGGCCACCCGGTTAATGGTGACCACGCGCTCGAGGTAGGTGGTGCCCTTCTCGGCGCCCGCCCCGCGGCGGTCGTCGCGGCGCTCGCGCCGTTCGCCGCCGCCTCCGGCGCCGCGCCGCGGTGTTGCTGCCATCAGATCTTCCTCTTCTGTCGTTGGGTGCGCAGTTTTGCTTGGGTGCACAGGCCGGTAAGGCCGGTCATAGCGACAGCCCGCCTTCGCGCGCGCCGTCAGCGAGCGCGGCGACCCGGCCGTGGTAGGCGTAACCGCCGCGGTCGAACACTGCAGCGCTAATGCCCGCCTGCACGGCCCGCTCTGCCAGCAGCGCCCCGACCTGCTTGGCCTTGGCTGACTTGTCGCCGGCCGCCACGCGGATCGACTCCTCCAGGGTAGAGGCAGATGCGAGCGTGTTGCCCGCCGTGTCATCGATGAGCTGGGCAAAGGTGTTGCGGGCCGAGCGCGTCACGACAAGCCGGGGCCGGACCGCGCTGCCCTCGACCTTCTTGCGCACGCGCAGGTGCCGCCGCTGGAGCGAGGAAATGCGCGGCGCGGTGCGGCCGGTGATCCGGCCGTGCGCCCTGGTCTTGGTGCCAGACATGTCTTACTTACCAGCCTTCCCGACCTTGCGGCGGATCTGCTCACCCTGGTACCGCACGCCCTTGCCTTTGTAGGGGTCCGGCTTGCGCAGCTTGCGGATGTTAGCGGCGACCTCGCCGACCTGCTGCTTGTCGATGCCTTCTACGACGAACCTGGTCGGCGTCTCGACCCGGAAGGTGATCCCGTCCGGGGCCGGCACCGGGACCGGGTGGCTGAAGCCGAGCGCGAACTCCAGGTCCTGGCCCCTGGCCTGAACCCGGTAGCCCACCCCGACGATCTCCATCGTCTTGCGGTAGCCCTCGGTGACGCCGGTGACCATGTTGGCGATCAGGGACCGCGAAAGGCCATGCAGAGCGCGAACCTCGCCCTCGTCGCTGGGCCGGGTCACGGTGATCACGCCGTCGGACTGAGCGACCTCGATAGGAGCCGTTACCTCCAGGCTCAGCTCACCCTTCGGGCCCTTGACATGGACCTTGCGGCCGTCAATGGTGACGTCAACGCCAGCCGGGACCACGACTGGCAGCCGTCCGATTCGTGACATAGCTGGCTCCCTACCAGACGTAGGCGAGGACTTCCCCGCCCACGCCCTTCTTTTTCGCCTGCTTGTCAGTCATCAGGCCTGCGGACGTCGAGATGATCGCCACTCCCAGCCCACCGAGTACGCGCGGCAGGTTGTCCTTGCGCGCGTACACCCGCAGGCCGGGCTTGGACACGCGCTTGAGTCCCGCGATGGAACGCTCCCTGGTCGGCCCGAACTTCAGCGCGATCACGAGGTTCTTGCCTACCTCGGCGTCCTCCACCTTCCAGCTGGCGATGTAGCCCTCCTGCTGGAGGATCTCCGCAATGTGCACCTTGATCTTGGAATGCGGCATGATCACTGAATCGTGGTAGGCCGAGTTGGCATTGCGCAGACGCGTCAGCATGTCTGCGACCGGGTCGGTCATGGTCATGGCCTGATGGCCCTCCTCGCCGCGGTTTCCTCGCGGACCTGCGGCGTGGTCAGTGGGCGCTGGTCGCGCCCAGGACTGTCTATCTGCGTCGGCGCTCGCGCGCCTGGTTGTGTTTGCTGTTCAGCGCTAATGGCAGCGCTACCAGCTGGACTTGGTGATGCCGGGCAACTCGCCGCGGTGGGCCAGCGACCGGAAGCAGATCCGGCACAGGCCGAACCTGCGGTACACGGCCCGCGGCCGCCCGCAGCGCGTGCACCGGGTATAGCCACGCACCTCGAACTTCGGCTTGCGGTTGGCCTTGGCGATGAGGCTCTTCTTCGCCACTGCTCAGTTCTCCTTGAACGGGAAGCCGAGGCGCCGCAGCAAAGAGCGGCCCTCAGCGTCGGTGGTCGCGGACGTGACGATGGTCACGTCCATGCCGCGCTGCCTGTCCACCTGATCGGGGTTGATCTCGTGGAACATCAGCTGCTCGGTCAGCCCGAAGGTGTAGTTGCCGCGACCGTCGAACTGCCGGTCGGACAGGCCGCGGAAGTCACGGATACGCGGCAGCGCGATCGACAGCAGCCGGTCGCAGAACTCCCACATCCGATCGCCGCGCAGCGTGACGTGCGCGCCGATGGGCATGCCCTCGCGCAGCTTGAACTGCGCGATCGACTTGCGCGCCCTGGCCACGGCGGGCTTCTGGCCGGTGATGATGGCCAGGTCCCGGACCGCGCCATCGATAAGCTTGGCGTCCCTTGCCGCCTCGCCGACGCCCATGTTCACCACGATCTTGGTGATGGTGGGCACCTGCATGACGTTCGGGTAGCCGAACTCCTCGAGCATGGCCCCGGCGATCTCGGCGCGATAGCGCTCTTTCAGCCGCGGCGGCACGCGCTGCTCGCCGTTAGCCGCGCCGCTCTTGGCCGTGTCAGCGGCGGCCCTGCCGCCAGCAGCGGCCTTCTTGGTCGTGGTGGCAGCCATCAGACTTCCTTACCGCTGGCCCGGGCGACCCGGACCTTCTTGTCCCCGTCGATCCGGTAACCGGCCCTGGTCGCAGCCTTGGAGTCCGGGTCGATCAGCTGGACGTTGCTGACGTGGATCAGGGCCTCCTGATGCACGATGCCGCCTTCCTTGGCACCGCGGCGGCCCTGATAGTTGACCTTCGTGTTCTTCTTGATCATGTTGACGCCCTGCACGAGGACCTGCTGGGTGTCCGGGTGGGCCGAGATGACCGTGCCCTCGCGGCCGAGATCCTTGCCCGCGATGACGACGACCTTGTCGCCCTTCTTGATCTTCATGCGCCGTGCCTTCCCCGGCTGCGTCTTCTTTGGCCCGGCCATCACAGCACCTCCGGCGCTAGCGAGATGATCCGCATGAAGCGCTTCTCCCGCAGCTCCCGGCCAACCGGGCCGAAGATGCGGGTGCCGCGCGGGTCTCCGCCGTCCCTGATCAGCACGGCGGCGTTCTCGTCGAAGCGGATGTAGGAGCCGTCGCCTCGGCGCCGCTCCTTGCGCGTGCGCACCACGACGGCCTTCACGACGTCGCCCTTCTTCACTCCGGCGCCCGGGAGGGCATCCTTGACGGTGGCGACGATGATGTCGCCGATGCCCGCGTATCGCCTGCTCGAGCCGCCGAGCACCCGGATGCACAAGATCTCCTTGGCACCGGTGTTGTCGGCGACTTTGAGCCGCGACTCCTGCTGGATCACGTCAACTCCTGCTTCTTCACGCGCCTGCCCCTGAAATTCGGGATTCGGAGGTCTGGCGGTTCTGGCCGGGCCGGGCGGGCTAGCTGCCCGCCGGTACCCGTTGCTACTTGGCCTTCTCCAAGATCTCCGCGACGCGCCAGCGCTTGGTCGCTGACATCGGGCGGGTCTCCATTAGCAGCACCCGGTCGCCAACGCCGCAGGCGTTCTCGCCGTCGTGCGCCGTGTACTTCTTCGTCCGGCGGATGATCTTGCCGTACTTGGGGTGCTTGACCCGGTCCTCAACCTCGACGACGACGGTCTTGTCCATCTTGTCGCTGCACCACCAGGCCCTGCCGGACCTTGCGGTAGCCGCGCGTCTGCGCCGCCGTGGTGTCCTCACTCATCGTCTGACTCCTCCTGCACGACCACGATGCCGAGCTCGCGCTCGCGCTTCACCGTGTAGATGCGCGCGATCTCCTTGCGAACGGCATGCAGCCGCCCGTGGCTCTCCAGTTGGCCGGTGGCGGCCTGGAAGCGAAGGTTGAACAACTCGATCTTCGCTTCGGTCAGCTTCAGATCCAGCTCTTCCTCAGTCGAGGTCCGCAGGTCAGCGGCTGCCAGTCCCTTGGCCATCACGCCTCCCCCAGTTCTCGCTTAACGAACTTGCACTTCATAGGAAGTTTGTGCATGGCCCGGCGGAGCGCTTCCCTGGCGACTGGCTCCGGCACGCCTGATAGCTCGAACATCACCCGGCCCGGCTTGACGTTCGCGACCCACCACTCGGGCGCGCCCTTGCCGGAACCCATCCGGGTCTCGGCCGGCTTCTTGGTCAGTGGGCGGTCCGGGTAGATGGTGATCCAGACCTTTCCGCCACGGCGGATGTGCCTGGTCATGGCGATTCGGGCGGCCTCGATCTGGCGGTTGGTCACGTACGAGTGCTCCACCGCCTGGATGCCGTACTCGCCGAAGACCACCCTGGTACCGCCCTTGGCCGCACCAGACCGGTCAGGGCGATGCTGCTTGCGGTGCTTGGTCCGCCGCGGGATCAGCATGACTAGCCCTCCTCGCCTGACGTGGCCGAGGCTTCGGTCACGACATCGGATGCCTCGGCTCCGGCAGCAGCCCCGGCCGGGCGGTCAGTCCCGTCCGGAGAGCCTGGCCTGCGCCGGGGCTGCCGCTGCTGCGGGCGCTCCCGGTCCCGGTCGCGGTCCCGGCCACCGCCGGCCGGGCGCTGGCCGGCCCGCAGCGCAGCCGCGGCGGCCTCCCGCTCAGCCCTGGTCGCGGCCGCCTCGCCCTTGTAGATCCAGACCTTGACGCCGATCCGGCCGAAGGTTGTGCGGGCTTCGTAGAACCCGTAGTCGATATCGGCCCGCAGCGTGTGCAAGGGCACGCGGCCCTCGCGGTAGAACTCCGAGCGCGACATTTCGGCGCCGCCCAGACGGCCTGAGCATTGCACCCGGATGCCCTTGGCGCCGCTCTTCATCGCCGTCTGCATCGCCTTGCGCATGGCGCGGCGGAACGACACGCGGCTGGACAGCTGCTCAGCCACGCCCTGCGCGACCAGCTGCGCGTCGACCTCGGGGTTCTTGACCTCGAGGATGTTCAGCTGCACTTGCTTGCCGGTCAGCTTCTCCAGGTCGCCGCGGATGCGGTCAGCCTCAGCGCCGCGACGGCCGATGACGATGCCCGGCCGCGCGGTGTGGATGTCCACCCGAACGCGGTCCATGGTGCGCTCGATCTCCACTTTGGAGATTCCGGCCCGCTCCATGCCACGCTGCAGCAGTCGCCGGATGGCGACGTCTTCCTTCACGTAGTCCTTGTACAGCTTGTTGGCGTACCACCGGCTCTTGAAGTCAGTGGTGATGCCTAGCCGGAACCCGTGCGGATTCACTTTCTGGCCCACTAGCGGGTCCTCTCCCTGCTGCTCGGCGCACCGCTTGTCGCGCTGCCCCGGTCGGAAACGATGACCGTGATGTGGCTGGTGCGCTTGTTGATCCGGTAACCGCGACCCTGAGCCCGCGGCCGGAAACGCTTCAGCGTCGGCCCTTCGTCCACCCAGGCGCGGCTCACAACGAGCGATCTGGCATCGAGGTGGCTCATGTGCCCGGCATTGGCAATGGCACTGGCCAGCACCTTGCCGATGGGGTCGCTCGCCGACTGCGGGGCGAAGGCAAGGGTTGCCTGCGCCTGGTCAGCGGGCATGCCGCGGATCAGGTCCACCACGCGGCGGGCCTTCCGAGGCGTGACGCGCACGTACCGCGCCTTAGCCCTAGCTTCCATCTCAGTCTCGCTCTTTTCGTGTCGGCCGTTGCTTGCCTGTGTCTGTCTGGTCGGTATCTGCGTGGCCTGTAGTTCCTGGCCGCGGTCAGCGCCTGCTGCGCCGGTCGTCGCGCACGTGGCTGCGGAAGGTGCGGGTCGGGGCGAACTCGCCCAGCTTGTGCCCGACCATGGCTTCGGTGATGAAGACCGGCACGTGCTTGCGGCCGTCGTGCACGGCAATGGTGTGGCCAAGCATCGCCGGGACGATCATCGAGCGGCGCGACCACGTCTTGATGACGTTCTTGGTGCCCTTGTCATTCTGGCCGTCCACCTTCTTCATCAGGTGGTCGTCCACGAAGGGACCTTTCTTAAGGCTACGAGGCATCGGTGAGTGCTCCTACCGCTTCTTCTTGGCGCGCCGACGGGTGATCATCTGGTCGCTGGGCTTGTGCGCCTGGCGAGTGCGGCCTTCTGGCTGGCCCCATGGGCTCACCGGGTGCCGGCCACCGGAGGTCTTGCCCTCGCCGCCGCCCATCGGGTGGTCGACCGGGTTCATCGCAACACCGCGGACGGTGGGGCGGCGGCCCTTCCACCGGCTGCGGCCCGCCTTGCCGAGCTTGATGTTGCCCTGCTCTGCGTTCCCGACCTCACCGACGGTGGCCCGGCAGGCGGCATCGACGAGCCTGATCTCGCCAGATGGCATTCGCAGCGTGGCCCGGCTGCCTTCGCGGGCAAGCAGTTGCACCCCGGACCCGGCGGACCGGGCGATCTTCGCGCCGCCGCCCGGCCGCAGCTCGATGGCGTGCACCATCGTGCCGGTGGGGATGTTACGCAGCGGCAGGCAGTTGCCGGTCTTGATGTCGGCGCCAGGGCCGTTCTCCACCCGGTCACCCTGCTTCAGGCCGACCGGCGCAATGATGTAGCGCTTCTCGCCGTCGGCGTAGTGCAATAGCGCTATTCGGGCGGTCCGGTTCGGGTCGTACTCGATGTGCGCGACCTTGGCCGGCACGCCGTCCTTGTCACTGCGCCGGAAGTCGATCAGCCGGTAAGCACGCTTGTGCCCGCCGCCCTGGTGCCGCGTGGTGATCTTGCCGTGCACGTTCCGCCCGCCGTGGCCGTGCAGCGGGCGCACCAGCGACTTCTCCGGCTCACCCCTGGTGACCTCGGAAAAGTCAGCGCCGCTCGCGCCCCGCCTGCCGGGGGTCGTCGGCTTGTACTTTCTGATGCCCATCTACCTAAGCTCCTAGGAATCGCCGGCTAGCTGACCGGTCCGCCGAAATGCTCAATCCGGTCGCCAGCGGCGAGACTGACGATGGCCCGCTTGGTGTCCGGCCGCTTACCCCAGCCGAACCGGGTCCGGCGGCGCTTACCCTGCCGGTTGATCGTGTTCACAGCGGTCACCTTGACATTGAAGGTGGCCTCAACCGCCTGCCGGATCTGCGTCTTGTGCGTGCCTGGCGCTACGACGAACGTGTACTTGCCGTCGTCGGCCAGCCGCAGGCTCTTCTCCGAGATGACCGGGCGCAGCAGGATGTCACGCGGGTTAACGGTTTTGTTCACTGCCGTGCGTCCTCCTGCTTAGCCGTCGCCCGGGCGACAAAGCGGTCGAGTGCTTCCTGGGTGAAGACGACATGGTCACTCACCAGGACATCCCTGGTGTTCAGCTGGTCTTCTGCCAGCACGTGCACGCCAGGAACATTGCGCAGGCTGAGCCTGGAAACGTGGTCGCCCTTGGTGATCACGACCAGAACGTGCGCGGTCGGCCCGGTGACTGCCGAGAGCGCCGACAGCGCCGTCTTGGTCTTCGGCGTGTCGCCGTCGACCAGCCCGGCGAGCACGTGCACGCGATCGTGCCTGGCTCGATCCGAGAGAGCGCCGCGCAGCGCCGCAACCTTCATCTTCTTGGGCGTGCGCTGCTCGTAGGACCTCGGCTGCGGCCCGTGTACCACGCCACCGCCCGCGAACTGCGGCGCCCTGGTCGAGCCCTGACGGGCCCGGCCGGTGCCCTTCTGCCGGTACGGCTTCCTGCCGCCGCCGCGGACCTCGCCACGGGTCTTGGTGGCGTGCGTGCCCTGGCGGGCAGCGGCCTCCTGGGCCACGACCACCTGGTGGATCAGCGGCACGTTTACCTTGGCGTCGAAGATCTCGGCCGGCAGCGCAGCGGCGGGAGCCGTCGCCGCGGCCTTAGCAGCACGCGGCTTCGCAGCCGCCGTGCCCTCAGCGCCGGAGCTCGTCTGGGCCGGGCTCATTTCGCCTCACTCTTAACTGGGGACTTGACGGCATTGCGGACCAGTACCAGCCCGCCCGCCGGGCCGGGGACCGCGCCCTTGATAAGAAGCAGCCCGCGGCCAGCATCAACGCCGTGCAGCGTCAGGTTCGGGGTGGTCGTGCGCTCGCCGCCCATCCGGCCGGCCATGCGAACGCCCTTGAATACTCGGCCAGGGTAAGCGCAGCCGCCGATCGAGCCCGGCGCGCGATGCTTGCGCTTGGTGCCGTGCGAGGAGCTCAGGCCCTTGAAGCCATGGCGCTTTACCACGCCGGCGAAACCCTTGCCCTTGCTGGTCGCTGTCACGTCGATCAGCTCGCCCGCGGCGAAGGTCTCGGCCGTTACTTCCTGGCCGAGGGTGTAGTCGCTGGCGTTGTCGGTACGCAGCTCCACCAGGTAACGGCGCGGGGTCACGCCAGCTTTGGCGAAGTGCCCGGCAACCGGCTTCGTCACCTTCCGCGGGTCGATCTCGCCGTAACCAAGCTGCACGGCTGAGTAGCCATCAGCGTCAGGCGTCCGCACCGCGGTGACGACACATGGGCCGGCCGCGACCACCGTGACGGGAACCATCCTGCCGTCATCGGCGAAGACCTGGGTCATGCCGAGCTTGGTGCCCAGGACCCCTTTGATCTGCTTGGTCATCTCGGTGCTTTCCTTCTCCGGGCTTCCGCTACAGCTTGATCTCGATGTCGACGCCAGCCGGCACGTCAAGCCGCATCAGCGAGTCGACTGTCCTCGGCGTCGGGTCGATGATGTCGATCAGCCGCTTGTGGGTGCGCATCTCAAAGTGCTCGCGCGAGTCCTTGTACTTGTGCGGCGAGCGGATGACGCAGTAGACGTTCTTCTCAGTCGGCAGCGGCACGGGGCCGGCGACCTTGGCGCCGGTACGAATCACCGTATCGACGATCTTCCGCGCCCAGCTGTCAATGACCTCGTGGTCATAGGCCTTGAGCCGGATGCGGATCTTCTGTCCCGCCATGTGGCTTCGATGTCCTTCGCTCGTGTCGTGCCGCTGTCGTGCCGCGCCGTGCTGCGGGCGGCCGTGGAACGGGCCCGGGGTTTCCCCCGGGCCCGTCGTACTACTTGATGACCTTGGTAACCCGGCCAGCGCCAACGGTCCGGCCGCCCTCGCGAATAGCGAAGCGCAGGCCCTCCTCCATGGCGATCGGCTGGATGAGGTCGACCTTCATCTCGGTGTTGTCACCGGGCAGCACCATCTCGGTGCCTTCCGGCAGGTGCACCACACCGGTCACATCGGTGGTGCGGAAGTAGAACTGCGGCCGGTAGTTGTTGAAGAACGGCGTGTGCCGTCCGCCCTCATCCTTGGACAGGATGTAGACCTGGGCGTCGAACTCCGTGTGCGGGGTGTTGGTGCCCGGCTTGATGATGACCTGGCCGCGCTCGACGTCCTCGCGCTTGGTACCGCGAAGCAGCAGGCCCGCATTGTCGCCCGCCTGGCCCTCGTCGAGGATCTTGTGGAACATCTCGACGCCGGTGACCACGGTCTTGGACGGCTTCTCCTTGATGCCGATGATCTCGACCTCGTCGCCGGTGTGGATGACGCCGCGCTCAATCCGGCCGGTCACCACGGTGCCGCGGCCGGTGATCGAGAAGACGTCCTCGACCGGCATCAGGAACGGCTTCTCGATCTCACGGACCGGCTCCGGGATGCTGTCATCGCAGGCCGACATCAGCTCGACGACCTTCGCGCCCCACTCGGCGTCACCCTCGAGCGCCTTCAGGGCGGATACCCGGATCACCGGTACGTCGTCGCCGGGGAACTCGTAAGTGGTGAGCAGCTCACGCACCTCAAGCTCAACGAGCTCCAGGATCTCCTCGTCGTCGACCATGTCGGCCTTGTTGAGCGCCACCACGATGTACGGCACGCCAACCTGGCGGGCCAGCAGCACGTGCTCGCGGGTCTGCGGCATCGGGCCGTCGGTAGCCGCCACCACCAGGATCGCGCCGTCCATCTGCGCGGCACCGGTGATCATGTTCTTGATGTAGTCAGCGTGACCAGGGCAGTCGACATGGGCGTAGTGCCGCTTGTCAGTCTGGTACTCCACGTGCGAGATCGAGATCGTGATCCCGCGCTCCTTCTCTTCCTTCGCGTTGTCGATCTGGTCGAACGCGTAGAAGGGATTAACGTCGGGATACTTGTCGTGCAGCACCTTGGTGATCGCCGCGGTCAGCGTCGTCTTGCCGTGGTCGATATGACCGATGGTGCCGATGTTGACGTGCGGCTTGGTCCGCTGGAACTTGGCCTTCGCCACTTGTGTCTCCTCGTTGCGATCGTTTCCCCACCGAGATGGGGCCAGGCGCTCACGCGCGCTGCTTGATTCGGATCGTCGTTACTTCTGTCTATTCGCCGCGTGCCTTGGCGATGATCTCCTTGGCAATGCTGGGCGGAACCTCGGCATACGAGTCGAACTGCATGCTGTAGTCCGCCCGGCCCTGGGACCGGCTGCGCAGGTCGCCCACGTAGCCGAACATCTCAGACAGCGGGACAAGGGCCCGGACGACCCGTACCCCTGACCGCTCCTCCATGGCCTGAATATGGCCCCGGCGGCTGTTGAGGTCGCCGATGACCTCACCCATGTAGTCGTCGGGCGTCCGCACCTCGACGGCCATCACGGGCTCGAGCAAGACCGGATCGGCGTGCCCGGCGGCCTTCTTGAAGGCCATCGAGCCAGCGATCTTGAAGGCAAGCTCGGATGAGTCGACTTCGTGGTAGGCGCCGTCGGTCAGCGTGACCTTCACGTCCACCATCGGATAGCCGGCCAGCACGCCGAACTCAGCCGCCTCCTGGCAGCCTGCGTCCACCGACGGGATGTACTCCCGCGGCACCCGGCCACCAGTGACCTTGTTCTCGAACTCGTAGCCGCCGCCGTCGCCGCCAGTCGGCTCCAGGTTGATGATCACCCGGGCGAACTGGCCGGAACCGCCGGTCTGCTTCTTGTGGGTGTACTCGACCTTCTCGGCCTTCTTGCGGATGGTCTCGCGGTAGGCGACCTGCGGACGGCCGATGTTGGCCTCGACCTTGAACTCCCGGCGCATCCGCTCGACCAGCACCTCCAGGTGCAGTTCGCCCATGCCCGAGATGATCGTCTGACCGGTCTCCTCGTCGGTCCGGACCTGGAAGGTCGGGTCCTCCTCAGCCAGCCGCTGGATAGCGGTGCCGAGCTTGTCCTGGTCGGCCTTGGTCCTCGGCTCGATGGCCACGTTGATGACCGGGGCCGGGAACGTCATCGACTCCAGGATGACCTGCTTGCCCTGGTCGCTCAGCGTGTCGCCGGTGGTGGTGTCCTTCAGCCCCATCACGGCGACGATCTGGCCAGCGATCGCGGTCGGGCGCTCCTCGCGCTTGTTCGCGTGCATCTGGTAGATCTTGCCGATCCGCTCCTTGCGGCCTTTCGTCGAGTTAAGCACCTGCGTGCCGGCCTCGAGCGTGCCGGAGTAGATCCTGATGTAGGTCAGCTTGCCGAGGTGCTGGTCGGACATGATCTTGAAGGCGAGCGCGGCGAACGGCTCGGCGGGGTCCGCGTGCCGCTCGATGACGGTCTCTTCGTCGCCGATCGCGTGGCCCTTGATCGACGGGATGTCCACTGGACTGGGCAGGAAGTCGACGATCGCGTCCAGCATCGGCTGCACGCCCTTGTTCTTGAACGCGCTCCCGCACAGCACCGGCGTCACGCTGCCGGCGATGGTAGCGCGGCGGATCGCGGCGATCAGGTGGTCGGCAGCGGGCTCGTTGCCTTCCAGGTAGAGCTCCATCATCTCTTCGTCGTTCTCGGAGATGGTCTCTACCAGCTTGTCCCGCCACTCCCGCGCCGCCTCGGCGTGGTCGTCCGGGATCGACACGATGTCGTAGGTGTCGCCCTTGCCCTCGGTCTGCCAGAGCATCCCGCGCATATTGATCAGGTCGATCACGCCGCGGAAGTCGGACTCGACGCCCCACGGCAGCTGGACTACCAGCGGGGTCGCACCGAGCCTGTCAGCGATCATTTCCACGCAGCGGTGAAACTCAGCGCCGACCCGGTCCATCTTGTTCACGAAGCAGATCCGCGGCACACCGTACCTGTCAGCCTGCCGCCAGACAGTCTCAGACTGCGGCTCCACGCCGGCCACGCCGTCGAAGACGGCCACGGCGCCGTCGAGCACGCGCAGCGATCGCTCCACCTCAACGGTGAAGTCGACATGGCCAGGCGTGTCGATCAGGTTGATGGTGTGGTCACGCCACATGCAGGTCGTCGCGGCCGAGGTGATCGTGATGCCGCGCTCCTGCTCCTGCTCCATCCAGTCCATCGTGGCAGCGCCCTCGTGGACTTCGCCGATCTTGTAGTTGATGCCGGTGTAGAACAGGATCCGCTCGGTGGTCGTGGTTTTGCCCGCGTCGATATGCGCCATGACGCCGATGTTCCGGACGTTGGCGAGTTCGGTAGCGGTCTGTGTCGCGGCCACTGTTAGTGATCCTCGTTCCTTGTTGGTCTTGGGAGCTCGCTACCAGCGGTAGTGAGCGAATGCCTTGTTGGACTCGGCCATCTTGTGGGTGTCCTCGCGGCGCTTCACGCTTGCCCCGAGGCCGTTGCTGGCGTCGAGCAACTCGTTCATCAGGCGCTCGGTCATGGTCTTCTCCCGGCGCTGGCGCGAGTACGTGATCAGCCAGCGCAGCGCCAGCGTGGTGCTCCGGGAGGCCTTGACCTCGACCGGCACCTGATAGGTCGCGCCGCCGACACGGCGGCTGCTGAACCTCGAGCGTCGGCTTGACGTTGTCCAGAGCGCGCTTGAGAGTGACCACCGGGTCGTTGCCCGTCTTGTCCCGGCAGCCTTCGAGCGCACCGTAGACGATCCGCTCGGCGAGCGACCGCTTGCCGCTCTTCAGCACCTTGTTCACCAGCGCGGTGACGAGCGGCGAGCCGTAGACCGGGTCGGTCACCAGCTGCCGCTTGGTCGCGGGGCCCTTGCGCGGCATGTCAGCTCTTCTCCTTCTTCGCGCCGTAGCGGCTTCGCGCCTGCTTGCGGTTGCGGACCCCCTGGGTGTCCAGGGAGCCGCGGATGACCTTGTAGCGGACACCGGGCAGGTCGCGGACCCGGCCGCCGCGGACCAGCACAATCGAGTGCTCCTGCAGGTTGTGCCCGACGCCGGGGATATAGGCCGTGACCTCAATCTGGCTGGTGAGCCTGACTCGGGCCACCTTGCGAAGCGCCGAGTTCGGCTTCTTTGGCGTGGTGGTATAGACGCGCGTGCATACCCCGCGGCGCTGGGGGCTGCCCTTAAGCGCCGGAGTCTTGTTCTTGGCTACCTTGTCCTGCCGGCCCTTGCGGACTAGCTGCTGGATCGTGGGCAACGCGTCTCCGTCTTTTCTCTGCCACGCGCCGTCCGGCGCGCTATTGGTTTGTCTGTCTGTCGCCTGTACCTGCTGGCCTGCGCCAGCCGGTGCCGCGCCGGTTGACGCGGCCTGTCTATGCCACGTCTCGCGACGCGGCCATGTCTCGCAACTCGGCCATGTCGCTCTGCCGCGCTCTGGGCGCGGCCTAGGACGTGCTTGGCCTGCTGGTTTCCTTGCCCGTCCGCCCCCCGCGGTCGGGTGTGTCGCCCGGCCAAACCGCGCCGTTCGCGACTCACCCGGGCCCACTGGTCTAGACACGTCTGTCTGGACACCGTTTGCCCCAGACACACCGCGAGCCCGGAATCCGGAAGGGAAGTCTCGCTGCCCGCCTGGCCCGCTGTACTTCGCGGGCACCGCAGCTTCCTGGCACCTGGCCGGGAGACCGCGGTCACACAGACGTGCACGCACCCATAAGGCATGGGCACGGAGAACTAGATTACCTAACCCTTGGCGTGCTGGCAAAACGGGCCGGCTTCTAGCCCTCCGCGGAGGCTAGCTTAGTCGAGGCTGACCGGCAAGACGGCCAATTCGTGTATCAGCGTGATATGTAACCCGCGGCTGGCTGCGGGTATTCCGCGGAAACGCTCGTGCACTGGGCATGAGCTGACATGCGCCGCCCGGGCGGATCTTTCACGGGCCGGGGCAGGCCTACGCTGGAACAGCAGAGAGGCCAGGCAGTCCCGGTGCCTGGAGCAAGCCCACGACGACTGGACCTAGCCCGCGCGGAACCTGCAACCTGAAAGAGGGAGGCCAGCTATCGCGCTTCTCGTTGGCACCTCCGGCTGGCAGTACCGCGACTGGCGGGGATCCTTCTATCCGGGAGGTCTTCCGGCTGCCCGGTGGCTCGAGTATTACGCCGCGGCTTACCCGACCGTCGAGAACAACGGCACGTTCTACCGGCTGGCCGCGCCGAAGACCTTCGCAGACTGGCGTGCCCGCACGCCTGATGGGTTTGTGATGGCGGTCAAGGCCAGCCGGTACCTGACGCATGTCCGGCGGCTGCGCGAGCCGGCGCAGCCGGTCGGCCGGCTGATCGAGAGCATGTCCCAGCTCGGGGACACGCTCGGCCCGGTGCTGGTGCAGCTTCCGCCGAACATGCTGGCCGATCCTGGCGCGCTGGATGAGACCCTCCGCCAGTTCGCCGTTCAGTACCGCCCCGCCGGAAGGCATGACGGCAAGCTGCGAGTATGCGTGGAGTTCCGGCACGAATCCTGGTTCACCGCGGAGATCAGGCAGCTGCTGTGCCAGCACGACGCCGCGCTGTGCTGGTCGGACCGGCGTGGCCGTCCGTTGGGTCCGCTCTGGCGCACGGCCGGCTGGGGCTACCTGCGACTACACGAAGGAGCGGCGCAACCGTGGCCGCGGTACGGACGGCAGGCACTGCGCACCTGGCTGCATCGCGTCGCCGACAACTGGCAGCCGGATGCAGATGTCTTCGCCTACTTCAACAACGACCAGAACGCCGCCGCGCCCGCGGACGCCGCCGCGCTGACTGCGATGGCCAGCGCGGGCCGGATGGGCCGCAAGGTAGCGGCCCGGAAACGCCGCGGGCCCCGCTAGGTCGATTGACCCGCGGGGCCCGCAGCATCGTCGTCCAGCAGCTCTAAGGACGACCCCGTTCCCTTGTTATCTGTTGTAGGCGCCGAAGTCGTACTCCTCGAGCGGAATGGCCTGGCCAGATACCTGACCGAAGGAGTAGTCGGCCGGGCTGTCGTAGGACGCGGGCGGGTACACGGCCGCCTTCGCCTCGTCCGTCGGCTCGACCCGCAGGCCGCGGTAGCGCTGCATGCCAGTGCCCGCCGGGATCAGCTTGCCGATGATGACGTTCTCCTTCAGGCCCACGAGCGAGTCCGACCGGGCGTGAATCGCCGCGTCGGTCAGCACCCTGGTGGTCTCCTGGAAGGAGGCCGCCGACAGCCACGACTCGGTGGCCAGGGACGCCTTCGTGATGCCCATGAGCTGCGGACGGCCTGCCGCCGAGGTGCCGCCCGCCTCGACGACGGCGCGGTTGACCTCCTCGAACTTCGGCCGCTCGACCAGCTCGCCGGGCAGCAGCTCGGTGTCGCCGGACTCGATCACGTTCACCCGCTTGAGCATCTGCCGGATGATGATCTCGATGTGCTTGTCGTGGATCGACACGCCCTGAGACCGGTACACCTCCTGGACCTCGTGCACCAGGTGCAGCTGCACCTCGCGGGAACCGAGGATGCGCAGCACCTCGTGCGGGTTGACCGCGCCCTCGATGAGCTGCTGGCCCACCCGGACGTGGTCGCCATCGCTGACCTTCAGCCGGGACCGCATGGAGACCTGGTACGGCACTTCCTCCGAGCCGTCGTCCGGCACGATCACGATCTTGCGGGACTTGTCCTGCTCATCGATCCGCACCGTGCCATCGACCTCGCTGATCGGCGCCAGGCCCTTGGGAATCCTGGCCTCGAACAGCTCCTGGATGCGCGGCAGGCCGTGGGTGATGTCCAGGCCAGCCACACCACCGGTGTGGAAGGTACGCATCGTCAGCTGGGTACCCGGCTCGCCGATGGACTGAGCGGCGATGATACCGACCGCCTCGCCCACGTCGACCCGCTTGCCGGTGGCTAGCGACCGCCCGTAGCACTTAGCGCAGACACCGACCTTGGCCTGGCAGACCAGAACCGAGTAGGTGCGCACCGACTCCACGCCGACGCTGACGAGCGCGTCGATCATGGCCTCGGTCATGTCCGATTCAGCAGTCACCATCACCGTGCCGTCGGGCGCCACGGCATCCTCGGACAGGGTGCGCCCGGTGCCGGTGTTCTCGAT
This sequence comes from uncultured Actinomycetota bacterium, assembly GCA_963711055.1. Lineage (GTDB taxonomy): Bacteria > Actinomycetota > Actinomycetes > Streptosporangiales > Streptosporangiaceae > JAJYUU01. The sequence goes on from CAVQCR010000020.1 coordinate 57,383, forward strand.
GTTCGGCAGCTTGCGGAGGATGCCGTCGGTGCCCTTCTGGGCGATCCGCATTGGCAGCGACCGGTCGGTACCGCAGTCTTCCTCGCGCACGATGACGTCCTGCGCTACGTCCACCAGCCGCCGGGTGAGGTACCCGGAGTCGGCGGTACGCAGCGCGGTGTCGGCGAGGCCCTTGCGGGCACCGTGCGTCGAGATGAAGTACTCCAGCACCGACAGCCCCTCGCGGAAACTGGACTTGATCGGCCGCGGGATCGTCTCGCCCTTGGGGTTGGACACCAAGCCACGCATGCCTGCGATCTGCCTGATCTGCATCAGGTTTCCACGGGCACCGGAGTTGACCATCATCCAGACCGGGTTGGTCTCGGGGAAGGCCTTCTCCATGTCGGTCGCCACATCCGCAGTGGCGTGCGTCCAGATCTCGATGAGTTCCTGGCGCCGCTCGTCGTCGGTGATAAGGCCGCGCTCGTACTCACGCTGCACCTTCTCGGCCCGCTTCTCGTAGGTGTCCAGGATCTCCCGCTTGTTTGGCGGTGCCGCCACGTCCTCGATCGAGATCGTGACGCCGGACCTGGTTGCCCAGTGGAAGCCGGCATCCTTCAGCGCGTCAAGCGCCGCCGCCACCTCAACCTTGGGGTAGGTCTCGGCGAGCTCGTTCACGATCACAGACAGCTGCTTCTTACCGACCTCGAAGTTGACGAACGGGTAGTCCGCCGGCAGCGTCTCGTTGAGCAGGCAGCGGCCGAGCGTTGTCTCCAGCCGCAGCGCCCTGCCGGGCTCCCAGCCCTCCGGCGGGGTGAACCCTCGCGGCGGGGTGATATCGGCCAGCCGGATGGTGATCTTTGCCTGGAGGTCGAGGTCGTCGCGGTCGTAGGCCATCAGCGCCTCGGCCAGGCTGCCGAATATCCTGCCCTCGCCCGGAGCACCGTCCTTTTCCCTGGTCAGCCAGTAGATCCCGATGACCATGTCCTGAGTCGGCATGGTCACCGGCTTGCCATCGGCAGGCTTGAGGATGTTGTTGGTGGACAGCATCAGGATGCGGGCCTCGGCCTGCGCCTCGGCTGACAGCGGCACGTGCACGGCCATCTGGTCACCGTCGAAGTCCGCGTTGAATGCGGTGCAGACGAGCGGGTGAATCTGGATCGCCTTGCCCTCGACCAGCTGCGGCTCGAAGGCCTGGATGCCGAGGCGGTGCAGGGTCGGCGCGCGGTTCAGCAGCACCGGGTGCTCGGTGATGACTTCCTCGAGCACATCCCAGACGACCGGCCTGGCCCGCTCCACCATCCGCTTGGCCGACTTGATGTTCTGCGCGTGATTGAGATCGACCAGCCGCTTCATCACGAACGGCTTGAACAGCTCGACCGCCATCTCCTTCGGCAGGCCGCACTGGTGCAGCTTGAGCTGCGGGCCGACCACGATGACGCTGCGGCCGGAGTAGTCGACGCGCTTGCCGAGCAGGTTCTGGCGGAACCGGCCCTGCTTGCCCTTGAGCATGTCGGACAGCGACTTGAGCGGCCGGTTACCTGGACCGGTCACCGGGCGGCCGCGGCGACCGTTGTCGAACAGCGAGTCCACGGCCTCCTGCAGCATCCGCTTCTCGTTGTTCACGATGATCTCAGGCGCGCCCAGGTCGAGCAGCCTCTTCAGCCGGTTGTTCCGGTTGATGACCCGGCGGTACAGGTCGTTCAGGTCGGAGGTGGCGAACCGGCCACCATCCAGCTGAACCATCGGCCGCAGGTCCGGCGGTATCACCGGGATGCAGTCGAGCACCATGCCCAGCGGGCTGTTGGTGGTGTTCAGGAACGCCGACACGACCTTGAGCCGCTTGAGCGCCCTGGCCTTCCGCTGGCCCTTGCCGGTCCTGATGATCTCGCGCAGGTTCGCGGCCTCGGCCTCGAGGTCGAAGCTGCCAACCCGCTCCTGGATTGCCTGCGCGCCCATGCCGCCGCGGAAATACCGGCCGAACCGGTCCCGCATTTCCCGGTACAGGAGCTCGTCGCCCTCCAGGTCCTGCACCTTCAGGTTGCGGAACCTGTTCCAGACCTCCTCGATCCTGTCGATCTCCCGCTGCGCCCGGTCCCGGATCTGCTTGCACTCACGGTCGGAGGACTCCCGGACCTTGCGGCGCGCGTCGCCCTTGGCGCCCGCGGCCTCCAGTTCGGCCAGGTCCTTCTCGAGCTTCGCCTGCCGCGCCTCGATGTCGGCGTCCCGGCGCTGCTCAAGCTGGCTCTTCTCCACCGTGATCTTGGCCTCGAGGCTCGGCAGGTCACGAGCGCGGGCGTCCTCGTCCACGTACGTGATCATGTAAGCGGCGAAGTAGATGACCTTCTCCAGGTCCTTCGGCGCCAGGTCGAGCAGGTAACCGAGGCGGCTCGGAACACCCTTGAAGTACCAGATGTGGGTGACGGGAGCGGCCAGCTCGATGTGACCCATCCGCTCGCGACGGACCTTGGCCCGAGTGACCTCGACGCCGCAGCGCTCACAGATGATGCCCTTGAAGCGGACGCGCTTGTACTTACCGCAGTAGCACTCCCAGTCCCTGGTCGGGCCGAAGATCTTCTCGCAGAAAAGCCCGTCCTTTTCCGGCTTCAGGGTCCGGTAGTTAATGGTCTCCGGCTTCTTGACCTCACCGTGCGACCACGTCCGGATGTCGTCCGCTGTGGCAAGGCCAATCCGCAGGTCGTCGAAAAAGTTGACGTCTAGCACGTTTGTATTCCCCTGGGGTAGTTCGTCGGACGTCTCGTGGCTAGGTATCTCGTGGCTGGCCGTCGAGTGGCTGACCTTCTCGTGGCGGATCAGACCTCTTCGACGCTGCTCGGCTCGCGCCGGGACAGGTCAATTCCGAGCTCTTCCGCCGCGCGGAAGACGTCCTCGTCGGTGTCACGCATCTCGATGGCCGCGCCATCACTGGAGAGCACCTCCACATTCAGGCAGAGCGACTGCATCTCCTTGATCAGCACCTTGAAAGACTCAGGGATGCCAGGCTCGGGGATGTTCTCGCCCTTGACGATGGCCTCGTAGACCTTGACCCGGCCGAGGATGTCGTCGGACTTAATGGTCAGCAGCTCCTGGAGCGCGTAGGCCGCGCCGTAGGCCTCCAGTGCCCAGACCTCCATCTCACCGAAGCGCTGGCCACCGAACTGGGCCTTACCGCCAAGCGGCTGCTGGGTGATCATCGAGTACGGGCCTGTCGACCTGGCGTGGATCTTGTCGTCCACCAGGTGCAGCAGCTTGAGGATGTAGATGTAGCCCACGGAGATCGGGTCCTTGAATGGCTCACCGGTCCGGCCATCGAACAGCTGAGCCTTGCCGGTGGCGCCGACCAGCCGGTCGCCGTCCCGGTTCGGCAGCGTGCTCGCGAGCAGGCCGGTGATCTCCTCCTCCTTGGCGCCGTCGAAGACGGGCGTCGCGACCTTGCTGCCAGCCGCGGCGGCGTCGGCGCCGATCTGCGCCAGCCGGTTCTTCCAGTCGGCGTCGCTGCCGTCGATCTGCCAGCCGGTGGCGGCCACCCAGCCGAGGTGGGTCTCCAGAACCTGACCGACGTTCATTCGGCCAGGCACGCCGAGCGGGTTGAGCACGATGTCGACCGCGGTGCCATCGGGCAGGAACGGCATGTCCTCGACCGGGAGGATCTTGGCGATAACGCCCTTGTTCCCGTGCCGGCCGGCCAGCTTGTCACCGTCGGTGATCTTGCGCTTGGCCGCAACGTAGACGCGGACGAGCTCGTTCACGCCGGGCGGCAGCTCGTCGCCGTTGTCCCTGGTGAACACGCGGACGCCGATGACCTTGCCGGACTCGCCGTGCGGCACCTTCAGGCTGGTGTCGCGGACCTCGCGGGCCTTCTCGCCGAAGATCGCCCGCAGCAGCCGCTCCTCCGGGGTCAGCTCGGTCTCGCCCTTGGGCGTGACCTTGCCGACCAGGATGTCGCCGGTGACTACCTCGGCACCGATCCTGATGATGCCCCGGTCGTCCAGGTCAGCGAGCACCTCGTCGGAGACATTCGGGATGTCCCTGGTGATCTCCTCCGGGCCTAGCTTGGTGTCGCGGGCGTCGACCTCGTGCTCCTCGATGTGAATCGAGGACAGCACGTCGTCCTGCACCAGGCGCTGGGACAAGATGATCGCGTCTTCGTAGTTGTGGCCCTCCCACGGCATGAAGGCGACCAGCAGGTTGCGGCCGAGCGCCATCTCGCCGTTGTCGGTGCACGGGCCGTCGGCGATGACCTGTCCGACCTCGACTCGCTGGCCTTCAAGTGCGACCGGCTTCTGGTTGAAGCAGGTGCCCTGGTTGGACCGCCGGAACTTGGCCACCAGATAGTCGGTCCTGGTGCCGTCGTCGTTGGCCACGGTTATGTAGTCGGCGCATACCTGCTCGACCACGCCCGCCTTCTCGGCCACGATCACGTCCCCGGCGTCGACAGCGGCGCGGTACTCCATGCCGGTGCCCACAAGCGGAGCCTCGCTGCGCAGCAGCGGTACAGACTGGCGCTGCATGTTGGAGCCCATCAGCGCCCGGTTGGCGTCGTCATGCTCGAGGAACGGGATCATGGCGGTCGCGACCGACACCATCTGGCGCGGCGACACGTCCATGTAGTCGACCTCATCGGGCTTGATGTAGTCGACCTCGCCGCCCTTGCGCCGGACCAGCACGCGGTCGCCGGTGAAGCTGCCGTCGGTCTCGATCGGCTCGTTCGCCTGCGCGATGACGTGCCGGTCTTCCTCGTCAGCAGTCAGGTAGTCGATCTGGTCGGTGACCTTGCCGGCCTTGACCTTGCGGTACGGCGTCTCCACGAAGCCAAACGCGTTGACCCGGCCGTAGGACGACAGCGAGCCGATCAGACCGATGTTCGGGCCTTCCGGCGTCTCGATCGGGCACATCCGGCCGTAGTGGCTGGGGTGCACGTCGCGAACCTCGAATCCGGCCCGCTCCCTCGAACAGCCCGCCGGGTCCGAGTGCGGACAGCCGCCGCTTGCTGCGTCAGGCGGGCCAGCGGGTTCGTCTGGTCCATGGACTGCGACAGCTGGCTGGTGCCGAAGAACTCCTTGATGGAGGCCACGACCGGCCGGATGTTGATCAGGGTCTGCGGCGTGATCGCCTCGACGTCCTCGGGCGTCATCCGCTCGCGGACGACCCGCTCCATCCTGGCCAGGCCAAGGCGCACCTGGTTCTGGATCAGCTCGCCCACGGTGCGCAGGCGACGGTTGCCGAAGTGGTGGATGTCGTCGGTCTCACCGGGATCTGTCGCTGCCGGACTTCATCTCCTCCTCGCCGACGTGCAGCCGGACGAGGTACTCGATGGTGGCGGCGATGTCTTCCTCGGTCAGCGTGCCCTGGTTGATCGGCTGCGCCAGCCCCAGCTTCTTGTTGACCTTGTACCGGCCGACCTTGGCCAGGTCGTAGCGCTTGGGGTTGAAGTACAGGTTCTCCAGCAGCGCCTGCGCCGACTCCCCTGGTCGGGGGCTCGCCGGGCCGCAGCTTGCGGTAGATGTCGAGCAGCGCGTCATCCTGGCCGGTGGTGTGATCCTTCTCCAGGGTGGCCCGCGTGGACTCGAGCTGGCCGAACCGCTCGAGGATCCGTGCCTCGTCCCAGCCGAGCGCCTTCAGCAGGACGGTCACGCTCTGCTTGCGCTTGCGGTCGATACGGACGCCGACCGCGTCCCGCTTGTCGATCTCGAACTCCAGCCAGGCACCGCGGGACGGGATCACCTTGCAGCTGAAGATGTCCTTGTCGGAGGTCTTGTCGACCTGGCGGTCGAAGTAGACGCCCGGCGACCGGACAAGCTGGGATACCACGACACGCTCGGTGCCGTTGATGATGAATTGCCCTTGGCCGGCGTAAGCGGGAAGTCGCCCATGAACACGGTCTGGCTCTTGATCTCGCCAGTGGAGTTGTTAATGAACTCCGCGGTCACGAACATCGGCGCGGAGTAGGTCATGTCCTTGTCCTTGCACTCCTGGCGGAGTACTTGGGCGGCTCGAACCGGTGATCGCGGAACGAGAGCGACATGGTCCCGGTGAAGTCCTCGATGGGACTGATCTCCTCGAAGATCTCTCGAGGCCGGGCTGCTCCGGGAGATTCTTATGCCCCGCCTTCTTCTCGGCCTCGAGCCGGGCACGCCAGCGCTCGTTGCCAAGCAGCCAGTCAAACGACTCGGTTTGCAGGGCGAGGAGGCTGGGATCTAGTGGCTCGGTGATGCGAGCAAAGGAGACACGACGGGGACCAAAGGCGGTAACTGAGGCGCTGCGCGAGGCTGCCAACAGGGGTCCTTCCGAGCTTGTGGCGGACGGTGCATCGCGCGCACGCGAAACGCCCCGCGGCTACGCCGCTAGGGGTTTGGAGCCGAGGACGAGTGGGTGCAGCGCAAATTGGCCGTGTTGTCGAAGGACCACACCGCTGGTCAACTGTACGTCACTATGAGGTTCACGCTTGAAAGGAGCATCGTTCCTTCGAAGCAAAACGTTAAGTGCTGGATGCCTTGTGTCGCAACTAGAGGCTATGAGACG